>JANOZM010000014.1:0-459636 GCA_031429355.1 Betaproteobacteria bacterium
GTCAAGACAGATCGACGTGATGCACTGTCGTTAGCACGTCTGCATCCGTGCGGGAGAGCTAACTGCAATTTGGTACCTGACGGCGCTCACGAAGCGCTACGTGATCTAACTCGCGCTCGCGAGGACATGAGGCACTTGCAGTTGCAAGCCAAACAACGGCTGCTCGCGTTCTTTCTTCGCCACGGCAAACGCTTTAGCGGTAAATGTCACTGGACTCGTGGCGTCTGTTGGTTATAACCGACACAACCACCAGCTCTTCGATGCTACCTTGAGGCTATGAAAACCGAAAACCCACCCGCTGCCGATGGTGCAAAGCTCGACTTTAAAGAATCTATGAGCTACGGCGATTACCTTCATTTAGATGCCATTTTAGGCGCACAAGCGCCGCTATCGCCGGACCATAATGAGATGCTGTTTATCGTTCAGCATCAAACGAGCGAGCTGTGGATGAAGCTGCTACTGCATGAGCTGACTGCTGCTATTGCTTGCATTGCACAAGACGATTTGCATAGCGCTTTTAAGATGTTGGCAAGGGTCAGTAAAATTATGGAACAACTGGTGCATGCGTGGGATGTGCTTGCCACTATGACGCCACCAGAATATTCGGCAATTCGCCCCTATTTGGCTAATTCTAGTGGTTTTCAAAGTTTTCAATATCGACGTATCGAATACGCGCTTGGAAACAAAAACGCAACGATGTTAAAGCCCCACGCGCATCGCGCCGATTTACTAGCGCAAGTCGTTACTGCGTTCGAGGCGCCCTCGCTATATGACGAAGCGTTGCGACTGCTTTCGCGGCGTGGCATCGCCATCGCATCGAAGCACTTAGAACGCGACTGGACGCTACCCTACGAGGCTAGTGAGTCGGTAGAAAACGCTTGGCTCACCGTTTATAGAAGCCCAAAAGAACATTGGGATTTGTATCAACTAGGCGAAGAGTTGGCCGATTTAGAAGATGCTTTTCGCCAGTGGCGTTTTAGGCACGTGACTACAGTCGAGCGTGTGATTGGTTTTAAACGCGGCACAGGTGGCACGGGCGGTGTTAGCTATTTACGCAAAATGCTTGATGTGGTTTTGTTTCCAGAAATTTGGACGTTGCGAACTTCGTTGTAATTTACTTTTTACCCAAACCCTTTAAAAACCCATCAACTTCTTTAAGCAATTGCGCTTCTTGCTTTTCATAAAAGTGATTCGCGCCGACCACTTCAACGCGTTTAGATCCAGGGTGGCCCATTACCTTTATTGCCCGTAACCAACTACCTTTACGCACCGCTTCTAAATCGTTTTCGCCTTGTATATCCAATATCGGCAAGCGATGTTCGCCAGTGCTACCAATTCGGCCAGTAATGCTTAGGCAAACCCACGCTGCATAGGGCACTTGCGCTGAGTCTTGTAGATACACATTGCTCATCCAGCTACCCATACTATGGCTTAACAAAACCATACCAGTGGCGTTTAACTTTTCTTTTGCCAAATACTGAGAGGCCGAAACAATGCGCGCGGTCGAATGCGAAAAAATGGCCGCGTATTGCGCCGGATCGGTTGTTTCTTTAGATAGCACCGGCATTTGCACCGATAGCGTGGTGTACCCGAGATCGCTTAAATTGCTACGCAGTATGCCAATGATGCCGTGATCGGGATGTACCCCTACGCCATGCACTAGAACGACCGCGGGCAAATCGGGTTTGCCTTTGGTTAATAAGGCCAACACTTTTTTTCCATTGACGTCTAAATCGATGGCGTCGCCCACCACTAAACTAGGGACCACCTCGTTGCGCCAACGTAGTTCACGTTCAAAATCCGGCGCGACCGCAGGGGCTACAGTTTGCGCTTGCACTAAAGTTGGCAATGCCCAGACTAACGTCAGTACTAAAAGCATCACACTAATTGCTTTACCAATAGCTTTGCACACTGCTAATTTAAATCTTTTATTAAAAGGTTGCATAATAGTTCTCACCTTCGGTTCTCAATTCACACTGCTTGTTTTTTAATAATAACTACAACCTAATACTATTATGCGCCAACGCCCGTTTAAAGAAATTGATGTTTTTACCGACCAAGCTTATCAAGGAAATCCTCTAGCGGTAGTGCTCGATGGTCAAGACCTTAGCACCGAGCAGATGCAAGGGTTTGCAAACTGGACTAATTTTTCTGAAACCACGTTTGTGTTGCCGCCAACCGATAGCAAAGCTGACTACCAAGTACGCATTTTTACGCCCACCATGGAGTTACCTTTTGCGGGTCACCCAACCCTAGGCACTTGTCATGCTTGGCTTGCTAACCAAGCCAGCGGCTCACCCACTAAAGAATTTATTGTCCAGCAATGTGCGGCTGGTTTAATTTCGATTAAACGCGACGAAAAACGCCTAGCGTTTGCAGCCCCGCCTTTGCGTCGTTCTGGCGAACTAAGCGCGGACGAGTTAACGGCAACGGCACAAGCATTGGGCATTAATACGGCCGATATTGTGGCAAGCGCATGGTGCGATAACGGCCCGGGCTGGCGCGGTATCTTATTAAATTCTGTCGAGCTTTTACGCAGTATTAAACCCGATCCAAACAAAATTGCGGGGCAGTTTATCGGCCTTGCTTCAACCTTAAAAATTGGCGTCAGTGCAATCAGTGGGGCACTAAATAATCAAACTTCCGAAAAAAAACAAAATTTAGCAACCAGCAATGCTGAGCGACCCTATTTAGAAGTACGCGCCTTCTTTCCCGGTTCGGGCGGCTTTGCAGAGGACCCAGTAACCGGCAGCCTTAATGCAGCCCTAGCGCAATGGCTGATAGGTTCGGGACGGGCACCGGAACGCTACATCGCGTCCCAAGGTCTAAACTTAAAGCGCAACGGACGAGTTTATATTGAACAATCTGGCACCGATATTTGGGTCGGTGGTTACAGCACTACTTGTGTAGAAGGACAGGTTTTACTGTAACGCTTGCACTTGGCCTTTTTTCCAAGCCGAGTGAATCAGCCGATAAATATGCGGATCGAACTTTAGTTCTGCGGCACCAAACTCGGTATTAAAACGCTCTAAATTGGGACGCACATCGTCGAGCGATTTAACCGTAGCAACGTAGCACCACCGATCGAACACATGGTACTGCGGCCCCGTTAATACCGAGTCTTCGCTTACTACAGCCATTAACGCACCTTGGCTGTTTGTAAACGGCCAATCGGGGATTTGCCATTGCCGTAGGGCTAGTGCCAAGCGATTGTCATGCGCTTGATCGGTTTCTTGGCCTACGCAGTGCCCCGCACATTTGCGCACTTGGTAGCCAAAACAGGCACCTTCGCGCTTTTCTAGTTTCAAGCGCGCCCAACACAATTTATCGGAATCGGCCAAACTTTGTAAAACCGATTTTGCACTGCGCTTAGTTGTGAATGGACCAAAGTAGCTACTTAAACTGGCTTGCTCTAAAGTTTTTAAAGCAACCACCTTACCCGTTGCCGAAAGCACATGCCACTGCTCACTTTTTCGCAAGGCTTTATTTAACGCTGGAAAACGCTCGCCGATCCAACGCGCCTCCAAAAGCAACGCACCAAACTCGCCAGCACAGACATGGGTCTCAATGCGTTGTAACTCGGTAGACAAACGTAAATCGTTGGCATTGCGATAATCATTTGAAAAATGCGAGCGAACGCGTTCGCGTAACGCTACACTTTTACCAATATACAAAGGAATGTCGTTAACGCCATAAAATACATACACGCCAGGCGCATCCGGAATAGCATCTAACGCGTCGGGTTTTAATTGTTGTGGAAGACTGGGCGTTTTTAATAAGCGCCGTACTGCAGCTTCCATCAGTTCGTCACCATGGCTTTGCGTTAATCGGTCGAGCAATTGCACTAGCAATTCAGCGTCACCCATTGCGCGATGACGAAACTCAGTTTTTAGATTATGCCGTTCCACAAGACAATCGAGGTTGTGTTTTGGATGCTCGGGTTCGAGGCGGCGCGAGAGCCTTACGGTACACAACACGTCCGCACTAAAGGCCAGCTGCGAACGAGCAAATGCGTGCTTTAAAAACCCGTAATCAAATCGTGCGTTATGCGCTACAAACAAATAACCTTCAATTTTTTCTAACAGCTGCTTGGCGATGTCTTCAAATTTGGGCGCGCTCCGTACCATCGAATTACTAATGCCGGTTAGGGCCTGAATTTCTGACGGAATACTCACGCCGGGATTTACCAAGGTTGTCCAGCGCTGGGTTTCTTTTCCGTCCTCCACCCAAATGACAGCGACTTCGGTAATTCGATCGCGGGTTGGGTCGATTCCGGTGGTTTCTAAATCAACCACCACAAAAGAGGCGATTTTTGACTGATTCGCTTTTGATGGCTCTGGTTTTGACGGGTTTATTTTCAACATATGGTGCCATGATAGCGCTACTACATTTTTAGAAACAACTTGATACAAACCACAACTATTAGAGCGTGTAAGCTTGATCTAACTCCTCAGCCAACAAGCCATAATTTTTGTAATGAACAAAAGCCCACAAAAAACATTCATCATCAGCACACTTTGCGTTGCTGTACTTTCCACATTTGCTGTCCCTGCCCTAGCCCAGCAGCGCGGTGGCAACCCAACAAACCCAGACCAATTGCCCGAAGTTGAAGTACGGGGCCAACGAAGTTCGTTAAATGATCGGTTCAATTCTCCCGGTTCGCGTGTCATTGTCACTAAAGAAGACATCGAGAACATGGGCGCTGACACAGTCACAGACGTCTTAAAGGGATTGCCAGGTGTAACTACTAGTACCGGTGCCAACGGGCAAACCGAAATTCGCATGCGCGGTATGGATCGTGGGGCAACCCAAATTTTGGTTGATGGCGAACGCCAAAACAATTCACGACGCGGCGGCGGGCTGCCGATCGATCAAATTCCAGCAGATCTAATAGAGCGAGTAGAAGTCATTCGTGCGCCGATGGCAGAATTTAGCGGCGCAAGCGGCGGCACCATTAACATTGTTTTAAAGCAAGCCGTGGTTCAACGTGAAACCACTATGCGTTTAAGCAATCAGTTTCAATTTGGGCAAAATGCTGCGGCTTTGTTTGTTGGAAAAACCGGTCCCTTTTACGACCCACCAGCCGATAACAACAAACGACCCGCCAACGAACGTGTTATTCCGCCCAGTTATTTTTTTGGAATGTCGGTCTATGAACGCCTTGGTGGTAATGATAGAAGCGCACAAGTAGGCACAAGCTATTTAACCGGCCCGTTTGCAAACAACCCCGACTCGGAAATTCGCGAAGAAATTTATCGGCAACACACCAAAGAAATTATGTTATTCCCGCGCGCTAATTTTCGTATTAGCGCTAAAGACCAGCTCGCTTTAAACTTTTTTGTAAATGCGGGCCGCACTAATAATTGGGCCGACTCCGAATCGGTTGGTCAACGTACAGGCAACCAATTTACCTCGACTTCGTCAGAATACAACGAAGCGAAACGAAGCTTAGGACGCGTCTCGGCCACTTGGAACCATCGCTTTGAAAGTACTCGTTTAGAAACACGCGCCACCATCGAAAAAGGTGGAGAGAAAAATGATCGTAAAGCTACCTCGTCGACCATCGGCTTGCCGGGCTTAGGGCTGGTTAACACGCAACAAACCGATGATCGCAACGAAAAATCATGGACACTGAACTCTAAGTTAACTGCAGCCGAAACCACGCACATTTGGACCTTTGGCGGGGAAATCGAAAAGCGTGATTTCGATACGACAACAACGAACAATATCAATGCTTTAAATAGTACAAATTTATATACATCGGGGCAAACCCGTCTATCAGCGTTTGCGCAAGACGAATGGACCGTGTTTAACGATGGCACGTTTACAACGGGCTTGCGTGTAGAGCGATTAAACCGAAACACAATTAGCGCAGGCAATCAGTTCGAAGATAAATGGACTCGCTTTCAACCGAATATTAATTTGCGTTTACCAATTGATAAAGAGCAACAGTTTCGGGTCGGGCTTTCGGGCTTAAATAAAATACCCGCGTTGGGTGACGTGATTGATCGTGTGGTGTTGAGCACTGGTTTAAATTCTTCGACTAGACCCGATACATTGGGCAATCCGCTACTAAAAGCTGAACGAACTTTATCGTTGGATACCGGTTGGGAGTACCGCAATACAAAAGGCATCCAAGTTGGTTTAAATGCCTTTTTACGTAACGGCAAGGACCCCGTTGTTCGCCCCACGCTCTTTACTAATGGCCGCTGGGTTCAACAACCCGTAAACGGTGTAGATTCAAAAGCCTGGGGAATAGAGTCGGATATTCGCGCGCCATTAACGCCCTTGGGTTTACAAGGTTTTTTTGTTAATGCCAGTGCCAGCTGGTTAGCCTCAAAAGTTGACTTTGGTACCGCGCTTTCCGGTGCAAACGCAAATGGGCGCATTCCTGGGCAACCGCATTACACGGTAAATATTAATGTGAATAAACCGTTCCCTCGCACAGGGGGTTGGTTTGGTGGCGCTATCGTTAATTTAACCGGGGCGAGTGACTTAGCCGATACCGGTAGCAGTAGCGGGCGTGCCCGATCAATTGCAAGATTGGATTTACGTGGCGGCTATGTATTTGCAGGCATAGGGATGGTGCAAATTGGCGTTAACAATGTTAGCAATACGGATCGCAACCGCGTGCGCTATGACGTCGACAACACCCTTGGTTCACTACGCACAGAATCGATTACAGATAGTGGTGCTCGCAGCTTTTTTGTTTCGTTATCTACCCGATTTTAAAGAGGTACACCGCGCCGAATAATTTTTCGGCGCCGTCCGGCATCGGTCATCAAATCGCCGCCGCGTTTAGCCTCAAAAACCATAAAATCTGCAGGCGATCCGGGGGCAATTAAACCATCCCACGACAAACCCATTATGCGAGCGGGATTTAAAGTTATTGTGTCAAACCAACGGTGAATTGGTGACAAATGTGCAGCCAACAACCCTAGCGAAAAAGTAGCCATTAAATCGTAGTCACCGTAGGGGTAAAAAGCATCTTGCACATTATCGGTGGCCATACAAGGATGCAGCCCCACTATGCGAGCCTCCTTAAGTCGGGTAATTCCGCGTTCGATTGGCGTGCCTTGCCAATCGCCTTGTAAATACAAATTTGTAGTCGGCAAACTAATCAGTTCGACTCCACTATCGACGCAAGCCCGCAAAGTGTCAATTGCTTGTTGATCGTCTTGAACGCTTAACGAACAAGCATGGCTGCAAACAACCGAACCGTCAAACTGATTGACCGACTTTAAACTGGCAATAGCCCAAAGCCCAACAGCATCATCATCAAGACCTTCGTCTACATGAAAATCGAGTGCTAAACGGTACCGCTTTGCTAACTCGAACACGGCTTGTAATTTGCGCGTTAGGTCGCTGTTTCTGTAAACAAAGCAACCTAAAATTAGGCCGGCCTGCTCTACTTGCGAAGCAATTTGATCGCCAATTACAGGGTTAGCTAAAATGTCTAGCGAGGTTAACGACACGCCTTGCAAATCAACACGCCCTAACCACGCTTCGCGTTTGCTTTGAAACACGGCAATAGAACGTGGGCAATCGGCAGTAGGCCAATCTAGATGAGTTCGCATTGCGCGAGTGCCCGCTTGATAAGCTAAACGCAACGAGTTTTCCATCCGCTGTTCAATTTCGTCACTGGTAGAGCGCTCGTGGCATTCTCGCATGCGATCAATTGCGGAAAACAAATTACCTTCTGCTGGACCAACTTCATCGACAACAAACGCTTTATCGATATGTGTATGAATATCTACCGTAGGGCTAATAACCAAACCAGTGGGCTCGCCAAAAGCCGGTTGCATTGAAACAATTTGTTGCGGGGTGTATTCGATATCGAACAACACAAGCCCAGTTGGGTCTGACGTAACGGTTGGCCAGCCCGAATCACCAAGTAATTGGGTGGGCACTAACACACGTTCTAGGATTGACATAAGTTTGTATTAAGTAAAAACGACACTGTCGACCAGTGCTTCGCAAGCACTTAAAAAGCAAGTGTAGCCTACTTATGCCGAATGCAGGGCAGCTACTTGTGATGCCTTCGCTAACAACGCATTGCGCCCTAACACAGCCCGTAATGGCTCTGGTTTATGGATCCAATAACCTTGCATTGCATCGACACCGATAGACCGTAAAGTTGCCACAGTTGCAGGTCGCTCGACCATTTTAGCCACAACTTCGGCGTCACCAACCCGAGCAAAATTAACTATAGAAGAAATTAAATCCTGATTGACACGGTTGCTTTCTAGATCGCTTGAAAGCTGGCTGTTCAGTTTAACAAAATCGCAATCTAAATCTCGAAGAGCCGGCACCGTGTTGTATACGTTGCTTACTTCGTCTAGCGCAAAATGGCAGCCAAGCTGCTTAATAGCCGCAATAAATCGTCGTGCTGTTTCCAAGTTTTCCAAAGCAATAGACTCGGTAATTTCGAAATACAGTCGATTTGCAGCAAATTTATTTTCCAGTAAAACTTTTTCAAGAAAAGGTACAAACTCCGAATCAAATAACGTTTGGTTAGATAAATTAAGGGAGACACTAATTTTAAAGTTGTGAGCAGAGTTTGGCTGGGCATTAATTGCACTAATTGTTCGGCTGACAACCCAACGATCAATCATCGGCGTAAGTTCAAAGCGTTCAGCTGATGGAAGAAAGTCGCTAGGCGAATCGAAACCATGATGTTCGTTGGGTAGACGTAGAAAAATTTCATAGTGGCCGCCGTTTTCGTTTCCAACGGCTCGCACCTTCTGGGCAAACAATTCGAAGTGGTTATCGGCTAACGCTTGATGAATGCGAGTTGCCCAAGCCAATTCGCGGGTCTTTTTAATAACGTTGGTATCGTTTTCGCAATACATTTGAAAGCGACCACGCCCTAATTCTTTGGCTAAATACAACGCCGAGTCAGATCGTAAAAGCGCTTGATTCACATCGTAACTGCGTTGATCGATTAAGCTGGCTCCAATTGAAGCACCACATTTAAATTTTCTGCGCATCCACTTAAATTCAAGTTGCGCGACCCCGTTCAAAATTTTCTGCGCTACTTCATCAATTTCGCTCGCGGAAGTTGTGCGCATTAATACGGCAAATTCATCGCCGCCTTGCCGCGCAACGCAATCGCCTACACGAACAGAGTTTGTCAAGATGAGGGCGATTTCTTTTAAAAGCTGATCGCCGGCACCATGTCCACACGCGTCGTTAATGACTTTAAACTGGTCTAGATCAATAATGAGTAAAGCGTGCTCAACCTTCAGATTTTGAATACGCGCTTCATCAGCAACACTTTGAAGCTCTACTTTCAATCCACGTCGATTAAGTAAACCAGTTAAATCATCATGTGTTGACTCATGCTGCAAACGACCAAGCAATAAACTAATATGAGAAATATCTCGTAACACAACAACTTGGCGAGGAGCCCTGCCAGAACTGTCGGAAACTGTTCGCATGTGGGACTCAAACTTCACCGATTGCTCTTGGCCGTCGCGCTCCACTTGAATTGAAAATTGATTCCAATTGGCGTCGTTACGTCGGCGATTGGACGTAGTTTTAGAAAAAGCAATCACGATACTGTCAATGATCTGCCGATCTTGACCGCTGGTGGGCCTTAAAAGTGTCGTTAATTGCTTTCCAACGCAATTTTGAATATTCGCTCCACACAATCCAAGGGCTGCCTGATTTAAACTTTGAACATTACCCGAACAATCTAAAGTAAAGACGGCTTCGCTAATAGTGTCTAAAACTTGCGCGCTATGCTGGAGACGTCGAGTTGAAGCAGCAGCTCTTTTACCGATTACAACAATCGCATACGCGATAAATAGCACAGCAAAGAAAAATACTGACAATTGCCAAATTGATTCGAATGAAAAACCTGTTTTCATCGAATAAATTACACCTTCGACAAGCGCCATTGAAATTACAATTGCGGCAGTTAAACGGACAGAATGAAAAGTAGAACTTAAGTTACCAACGCTAAAAGCAATAATTGCCCAAAGATAGGATGCTGATCTTAGGTTGGCGGAACCAAAGTGCATTGCGACCAAAACACTAAAGTTGGCTGCGATCATGCAATACATCGATAGACCAGCATCGGGTAAACGCAAATTAAGGTTTGTCTTGATCAAAGTCACGGAAATGACCCCACAGAAACCTACCCATAGAGCTGCTGCGATTGCGATTGCCCAAGGAAATTGGCCCTGGCTTGCGCCTAGTGCGACCCAAGTTGCCCAAATTAAGCTAACAATCGTCGCGCCAATAACACCGCGCAACCGATGACCTTGCGCAGACTGCGCTCCGCCAATATCCGCAACAACGGCGTCGACACTTTCTCGCGTATTGCTTGGGCTAGGTTGATTTAATTGAGGGTTGGATAAAAACATGGTGTAACAACGGAATTCGACTAAAAGTTTGAATTCGCAAGGTACTCCGGATTGGCCGAACAAAACAGATTCGCTTGAATCAGTGGCCTGCGCAAACAGACTATCGGTTTATTCAAGTAGCGCGGGCGCTGCAACTTTACTTTTTATTGAAAATGGCGGTCATAGGTAGACTAGAAATTTCCGCCAACATTAAAGCCAGTTGTTCAGCTGCACTAAATATTAATTGCGAGCCTTTTTCAGCCGTTGCCATGCCCGCATTACCCGCTGCTCCCTCGGGGTTGTAATCTTGCATTTGCCAACCCATTTTTGCGCTTTTACCATTTCCTAAAATTGGATATTGCGGCGATCTATCCTGTGACTGGGTTCTAAACTCTTTAGCTGCATTCATGTTTACAAATTGCGGTCGTGCTGCCAACAGCATTGAAGTTTCAATGGCACCACCATGAATGCCAAATCGATGTTCGGTAGCTGGAAATTGGTTCATTACCGCATCGCCAATTGGTAAAGAATACCAATTGCTAGAAAACACCAACAAATTGTGCTCGGTGCGTAAATCGCGCGCCACAAGATCCATCACACTTACTTGTCCACCATGCGAATTAAATAGTAGTAATTTTTTAATTCCGCTGCGCGCAACGCTAGCGCCAATGTCAGTCCATAACGAAATAATTGTTTGCGTGCTTAACGTTAAGGTGCCAGGAAATTGAATGTGCTCATTGCTTTTTCCAATCGCCTGGGTTGGCAAAAACAAAATAGGTAAGGTACTTGCAAGCTTAGGTAAGCAAGCCGCTATAACCGAGTCGATAATTGTTTGATCGACACTGCAAGGTAAATGCGGCCCATGCTGTTCAATAGCGGCTACAGGTAACACAGCAACGACTTCATCAAGTTGCTGCGATTGCGCAATCGCTTGAAAATCGAGCGTGGTTAAATCGGCCCAAAATTTAGATTTTAAAGTCATTGGCATCGTTAAACTTTCGAACGTAAATCTTGCAACAAACGACCTTGCAGTAGAGCCGCTTTATCGTGAGCCGGATCAACCGATGTTTCAAGCAAGGCTTGTTGATACCAAGTTTGCATTGAATCTAAGGCCAGTACCCGACCAACATATTGCATCGAGTTCTCTGAAAGTTTTAAGCCGTAGCCTTGAATCCGAAAAGCCACCGGCGCAAAAAATGCATCCACCGCCGTAAAGTTGGATCCTGCCAAAAATGGGCCTCCAAAGTTGTTTAAACCCTCTTGCCACAACTCTTCGAGCCGATTTAAATCGGCTTGTAAAGAACTAGAAATTTCGTTTAGTTGCACACGATAGCCACAGTGCATTGGGCAAGTGGATCGTAGGGGTAAAAAACCCGAGTGCATTTCGGCAGCAGCACTTCGTGCCCAAGCGCGGGCCGCACCATCGGAGGGCCAAACACCTGTAAAGCGCTCCGCTAAATATTCGATAATTGCTAGAGAATCCCAGACAGCCTGCGGGCCAATTTGTAGGCACGGCACTTTTCCGGTGGGTGAAAACCCGCGAAACGCTAAATAATTTGATGCCATTTCGGCATCGCTAGGTGCAAACACATGTATCTGCTCTTGAAATTCAATATTTAAGTGTTTCATCAACACCCAAGGGCGCAACGACCACGACGAGTAGTTTTTGTTGGCAATATGCAAAATTAAAGCAGGGGCGTTTGAAGTACTGATCATCGGGCAACATTCTTAAAAATTAACCACTTTGTGTATTGGAACTATTTAAATCCGATCTTGCAATTTGGCCGCAGGACTAAGTTCACAAAATTTAAAGTTTTTGATAGGGAAACAATTAATGTCCAGATAGAATACTCGAAGCTGAAAATCAAACGGGAGAGACTTGCACTGCTTTTAGGCAGGCTAGCAAGCGCCGAAGGGGAATCGCCCCAGAAACTCTCAGGCAAAAGGACTGTTTGATGTTGGCACTCTGGAGAGAGCGTAGCGCTTTGCATTTGTTGCAAAAGTGACCACGACGCCGAAGGATTCATATCTCAGGCAAAAGGACAGAGGGGGCTCAACTTTGATCAACCGAAGTCACGAGGCCACCCTTGAGCACAAATTCTGCACCTGCACATTTTTTATACACCCAATCCCACGAATGGGTTGAGTTACATTCCGATGGCACTGCCACTATAGGCATTACCGATTACGCACAAGATCATTTGGGCGAAGTGGTTTACGCAGAACCGCCCGCAGTCGGCAGCGAAGTAATCACCGGCAGTGTATGTGGTGTAGTGGAATCCACTAAGGCAGCAGCCGATGTGTATTCGCCCGTAACTGGCGAAGTAGTAGCAACCAATGACGAGCTATCGTCCTCCCCACAAACAATTAACGAAGCACCCTACGCCAAGGGTTGGTTCTTTAAAGTAAAGCTTGCTAATGCCAGCGATCGTAATGGCCTAATGGATTTGGCATCGTACGAAACCCACGTTAAATCACAAGCTTAAGAAGAATAAAAATGAAACTAAACGAAGCCATTTCTCAAAGTGGTCTAGCCGCATTATTTGCGCAAGACGAATTTCACGGACGACACTTAGGTGCGGTAGGTAGCGATACTCACCTCATGTTAAAAACAATTGGTTGGGACTCGATTGGGCAGTTGGTACAAAAGACCGTGCCCGCCTCAATTTTGCGCGATACTTTGTTAAATTTACCAGCGCCTGCAACCGAAAACGAAGCCTTGCAAGAACTACAAGGCATTGCCAATAAAAACCAAATTTGGCGCAGCTACATTGGCTGTGGTTATTACAATACCTTGTTGCCAGAACCGATTCGCCGCAACGTACTTGAGAACCCTGGCTGGTATACCGCCTACACGCCTTATCAGGCTGAAATTGCACAGGGTCGGTTAGAGTCTTTGTTAAATTACCAAACAATGATTATTGAGCTAACCGGCTTGCCCGTAGCCAATGCGTCACTGCTTGATGAGGCTACAGCGGCCGCTGAGGCAATGACTTTAATTCGTCGCTCTGTAAAGTCTAAAGCGACTGTGTATTTTGTAGATGCTAAAACCCATCCACAAGTCATTGATGTTATTCGTACTCGTGCACGGGGCGCTGCAATCGATTTGCAAATTGGCAACCCCGATACCGAATTAGAAATGGGCAAATGCTTCGGTGCGCACTTGCAAAACCCCGACACCCAAGGTCTGGTTCGCGATCTTAGCGCGTTAATTTCAAAAATTCATGCCGGTGGTGGTATGGCTTGCGTCGGCAGTGATTTACTTGCGCTTATGCAAATTAAATCGCCTGGTGCGATGGGCGCCGATTTAGCCATTGGTTCGGCGCAACGCTTTGGTGTGCCATTAGGTTATGGCGGCCCACACGCTGCATTTATGTCGGCTCGTCAAGAGCTGGTGCGTTCGATGCCCGGTCGCTTAATTGGTGTTTCTAAAGACACCGCAGGCAACGTCGCGTTACGCATGGCGCTGCAAACCCGTGAGCAACATATTCGCCGCGACAAGGCCACTTCAAATATTTGTACAGCCCAAGCGTTACTAGCAAATATTGCTGCTTTTTACGCGATTTGGCATGGCCCAGAAGGCTTAAAACGGATTGCGGTTCGTACGCACTTTTTGGCCCGCTTGCTGGCCAGCTTAGTCGTTAAAAACAGCGCCGCGAAATTAGTGCATAACAGCTTTTTCGATACCGTTTTATTTAGCGCTTGCAGCGATCAAGCCGTACAAGAACGCGCCAGTGCGAAGCAAATGAATTTACGCTCGTTTGGCAATGCAACTTGGGGTGTTAGCTTAGATGAAACAACCACATTAGCCGACGTATCTGATTTGGCTTATGTCCTCACTGGCAAACAAGTTTCTGCAACTGAGGCCGCGCAATCTTTCGGCTTAGAAACAGACGCCAATCCGGTAGCCAGAACAGACGCGGTATTAACCCATCCAGTGTTCGATCGCTACCATAGCGAAACCGAATTTATGCGCTACCTCAAGCGCCTTGAGAATAAAGATTTTTCGTTAGTTCACGGCATGATTCCGTTGGGCTCTTGCACGATGAAACTTAATGCTGCATCCGAAATGGCACCAGTTACGTGGCCCCAGTTTGCTAACTTGCATCCGTTTGCTCCAGCAGCACAGACCCAAGGTTACGCCACCATGATCGGGCAGTTGGGCGATTGGTTGGCAGAAATTACTGGCTTTGCAAAAGTAAGCTTTCAACCAAACTCAGGCGCACAAGGCGAATACGCAGGGCTGCTAGCCATTCGCACCTATCAACGAGCCAGCGGCCAAGGGCATCGTAATGTTTGTTTGATCCCATCATCGGCCCACGGCACTAATCCGGCCAGCGCCCAAATGTTGGACATGCAAATTGTAGTAACCGCTTGCGATAAAGAGGGCAACGTCGACTTGGTGGATTTAAAAGCAAAAATCGCTTTACATCGCGAAAATTTGTCGGCCTTAATGGTGACTTACCCATCGACGCATGGTGTGTTTGAAGATGCCATTAAAGATATTTGCGCGATGGTGCACGAGGCTGGTGGCCAAGTGTATATGGATGGCGCTAACTTAAACGCACAAGCTGGTCTGTGCCAACCCGGTGAAATTGGTGCCGACGTTTGCCATATGAATTTGCATAAAACATTTTGCATCCCTCACGGCGGTGGAGGACCCGGCATGGGCCCTATTGCTGTAGCTGCCCATTTGGCCCCACATTTGCCAGAGCATGGCATGCAAGAAATTGCGGTTGGGCTTAATGCACCTTCGGATCATTTTGATGCCGTGTCGGCAGCCCCTTACGGTAGCGCTTTAATATTGACGATTTCGTGGATGTACATTCGGATGATGGGTGCCACTGGCATTCGTCGAGCGACTGAAATCGCAATTTTAAATGCCAATTACATTGCCGCACGCTTGCGCCCGTTTTACCCCATTTTGTATACGGGCTTAGAAGGGCAAGTTGCGCACGAATGTATTTTGGATGTGCGTTCATTTAAAGCCGAATATGGCGTTACTGCAGAGGACATTGCCAAGCGTTTAATGGATTATGGCTTTCACGCGCCAACATTATCTTTCCCTGTGGTTGATACCCTGATGGTTGAACCAACCGAGAGCGAATCGAAAACCGAGCTTGATCGTTTTTGCGACGCCATGATTTCGATTCACGGCGAGTTGCAACAGATTAAAAACGGCCAATTTGATAAATTAGATAACCCGCTTAAAAACGCTCCACACACCGCCGTGGAGGTCATTGGTGATTGGCAGCACGCCTATACACGCGAGCAAGCCGCTTACCCGTTAAGTTCGATACGGGCTAATAAATTTTGGCCTTCAGTTAAACGGGTGGATGGTCCCGGCGGTGATCGTAATTTAATTTGCAGCTGCCCACCCTTGTCTGATTACGTTTAAAGGAACAATGATGAGTGAAGCCGCTACGCCTGCCTTGTTGCACACCCCACTAGATGCCTTGCACCGCGAGCTGGGTGCCCGTATGGGCGGCTTTGCGGGGTATGACATGCCTATTCAATACCCATCAGGTCTAAAGGCCGAGCATCTGCACTGCCGCGCGCAAGCGGGTTTGTTTGACGTTAGTCATATGGGGCAAATTCGCGTGACAGGCCCGCGTGAATCCCTAGAGAAAGTGTTTCCAATTGATGCGCACGATTGGCCTATTGGAAAACAAAAATACAGTTTTTTGCTTAACGATACTGGTGGCATCGAAGATGATTTAATGGCGGTACGGCTCGTCGATGAAGTCCGCCTAGTGGTGAATGCAGGTAATAAGTTTAAAGATATTTTATGGTTTAAAGCCTTGGCTCCCGACTTAACATTCGAATGGATTGATGCTGCGCTAATCGCTCTTCAAGGACCTGCCGCAGAAGCAGTGTTAGCCCACTACGATGCCAGTGCCGCTGCTATGAGCTTCATGAATGGTGCTTGGCTGAACATTGATGGCCTGCAATGTTATGCGACCCGCAGCGGCTACACCGGCGAAGATGGTTACGAAATTTCAGTACCTAGTGACCAAGCAATTAATGTTTGTAAAAAACTGCTTGCGGACGACCGGGTAAAACCAGTTGGGCTTGGCGCACGCGATACCTTACGGCTTGAGGCAGGTCTGCCGCTTCATGGCAACGACATCGACGCAAGTAAAACACCGATCCAGGCGAATCTCGCCTGGGCAATTCCCAAGGTAAGACGCGAAGGTGGTGAACGCGCGGGCAATTTTCCCGGTGCAAACATTTTGTTTGATCAATGGCGCAAAGGTGTTGACCAAAAATTGGTGGGCCTAAAATCGAGTAGTCCCGTTCCTATACGTTCGCACGCTCAATTAGTAAATGCCAGCGGTGCTTCGGTCGGTGAAGTAACCAGCGGCACCGTATCGCCAACCTTAAACCAACCGGTTTTGTTAGCCTATCTAAATTCAACAGTCGGCAACGACGAGGCGATTTTTGCCGTAGTTAGAAATCAGCAATTGCCTCTTGAACGGGTTAAACTTCCCTTCGTTCAGAAACAATATAAACGTTGATTAAAATAGGCCAAGAATAAAAAATGGATCAGAAAAAAATTCGCATGATGGTTCAGTTAAGTGACGAAGGGACCAAACAAATTGGTTCTTCGTTACTGACCTACGCAAAGCAAAATTCAATTGGTTCGTTCTTTAAATGCGAAGCTGTAGACCCGAATGGCCCGTACTTTTACATGTTAGTTGATATGGGTATTGACGGTGAAGATGGCCCAAATTTAGAGTTGTTTGTACCCCATTCGTATGTACGGTTTTACATGCGCGCACAAAATGATGGGCAAATTGGGTTTATCGCTTAGTTTTTCAATAAACTGAATCAAACCAACACTTGTCGCTGACTAATTTAACCAATTTATTAAATTAGTCTTGACTATTTTAATAAATGAGTTAAATTAGTCGCATGAAACGTTATCTTGATGATTTTGTTGCGGACGATTTGCAACGAAAATTAGTATTCCTCACGGGTCCGCGCCAAGTGGGTAAAACGACACTTAGCACCCAACTAGGGCTGACCACGCGCCCTTTTCAATACCTCAATTACGACGTCGCTGCCGATAGATTAACCATCCAACGCCAAAGTTGGTCCCCTGATTCAAAGCTTTTAGTTTTGGATGAACTGCACAAAATGTCCGACTGGAAACCATGGCTAAAAGGGGTAATTGACTCGCAAGCAAGCAGCGTTGCATCACTAAAAAATACAAGCGTAAAAAAGCAACAAATATTGGTAACCGGTAGCGCAAGAATGGACACCTTTCGGCAAAGCGGCGAATCACTTGCGGGACGGTTCTTAAGTTGGCGTTTGCATCCATTTTCAATTAAAGAGCTTGCTGACCAAAACTTTACTGGCTCGCTGGCTGGCTCATCGACAAGTGCGGGTGCCTCAAACCAAATTAACAAGCCGCTCGATCACGATGCTCTGTTAACTCACCTTATGTTGCACGGTGGATTTCCGGAACCGTGTCTATCGCTCAGTACGGAAAACGCCGAACGTTGGCGAGATCAATACACGAAAGGTCTAATCCGCGAAGACATTTTGGAGTTTTCACGCCTGCATGAAGTAAACACAATGCGCATTTTGTTGGACCTACTGCGCGAGCGGGTGGGCTCGCCGCTGTCCTTAGCTTCGTTAGCGCGTGATCTTAATGTTTCTCAACCAACGGTCAAACGTTTCATTGATATTTTGCAAGCGCTCTTTATCGTCTTTGTTGTGCAACCTTGGCACTTCAATATTGCACGATCAATTTTACAAGCTCCAAAAATTTATTTTTACGACACGGGAATGATACGTGGCGAAGGGACCGAAATTGACGGTCTACGTTTTGAGAATGCAGCGGCTTGCATGTTACTAAAGCACGTTCACTTTTTACAGGACGGTAAAGCTAAAGCTGTGGACTTGCACTATTTAAGAAACAAAGAAGGTAACGAAATCGATTTCGCTCTTTCTGAAAATCAATCACTCACTCACATGATTGAATGCAAATGGAATGATTCCACTCCACATAAAGCGTTCACTAAATTTATCCCCTATTGGCCAAAGGCAAAAGCTGTTCAACTAGTGCGCCACTTGCGCAACAAAGAGCTGCGTAACGGCGTTTCAATTGAACAAGCCGCACCTTGGTTGGCTAGCTTGTCGGCTTAGCCAAGTACAACTAAACCAACATCCCGCGCTTTTCAATAAACTGCACAACTTGCGCAAGCCCTTCTTTAGATTTTAGATTTGTAAACTGCCAGGGACGCTCGCCGCGCTGCTTGCGGGTATCAGCATCCATAATTTCTAAAGAAGCACCGACGTAGGGTGCCAAGTCGGTTTTGTTTATCACCAACAAATCTGACTTAGTAATACCTGGACCGCCCTTGCGAGGTATTTTTTCGCCACCGGCTACATCGATCACATAAATAGTCAGGTCAGACAACTCCGGGCTAAAAGTAGCCGCCAAATTATCGCCGCCAGACTCGATAAACACGACATCCGCGTCGGGAAACTTTTGCAACATCCGATCCACAGCTTCTAAATTAATGGAGGCATCTTCTCTAATTGCAGTGTGTGGACACCCACCCGTTTCAACACCCATAATGCGATCTGCCTCTAGGGCACCAGCTACCGTTAATAGTCGCTGATCTTCTTTGGTGTAAATATCATTTGTGACCACCACTAAATCGTATTGATCCCGCATTGCTTTGCAGAGCATTTCAACCAAAGTCGTTTTACCAGAACCAACCGGCCCACCAACGCCAACGCGTAATGGCGGATTTTTTTTAGTACGAATCGTCATTTGCAAACTTTCATATTGAATCGAATTAATAGAATTTTACGAGCGATAAAGTCGTGTGTACAAAGTTTCGTGCTGGCTAGACAACAGCGCTAGACCTGGTGAAAAAGTTTGTAGGTCGCCACGCTCCATCTTTAACGCACTATTAACCGCCGCGATGCAATTAACCCGTTGTGCACGAATGACTCGTTGAATAGCAGCCTGCCCTAAAGGAATCGATTTGCTACCAGCCATCACTTGACCTTCGAGCCAAGCAAATGCATAGGCTGTAGCGCCAAGCCTAATATCAACCCCTTCGAAAACCGCTAGTGCTGACATGACCGTTGGCAAGGCAACAGGACGCCGAGCCAATAAGGTTTGCCATTGGGCATTACCATGTGCCCAATCGCGCAATAACGCTTGCGCCGACCAACCCATTTGCTCGGTTTCTAAACGCAATTCTTCAGTTTCTCGTGACGCTAAAAACCAATCATCTAATTCGAAAGCTTGGCGTTGACCCCTATCAATTTGAAGGCCAGACCAATGTTGATGTTGCAAACACCAAACCGGTAGCTCCAACAGGCCAAACGCAAACTGTAGGCCCTCGGCCACCCAATTTTGCAGGCTAAGTTCATCGTTAACAATACCAGCCGCGACTGCCGACTCTAGGCCTTGGCTGTAACTAAAGGCACCTATTGGCAACGCCGGAGAACTGAGTTGCAAGGCCGCCAACAATTGTTCTTGCGAGGTCTCGTGAGGCCGCGAAATGTTTTGCTCCTGTAGCGAGCCCTTCTGCTGTCCCAAGCCCTGTTGCTGCACACTGACCTTAATCATGCGAGTGCCGATGTCCACCGCCATACGCACCGGCTTCCGGTTCAAAACTGGCCATTTGTTCTAGCACTGTAACGCCTAAACGGACCAACATTTCTTTTAGCACATAGTCATATTCAAGCTTGAGATAACCATCGCCTATTTCTACTGGAACATGGCGATTACCAAGATGATAGGTGGCGCGCATTAGGGTTATTGTATCGGTGGCCTTCACCAACAAAACGGCTTCTTGCGAGGCGAGTACATGAACAGTGCTTGAATCTTCGGCTTCTAATACATCACCGCCGCGAAGCACGGTGCCGCGCGGTAAAAACAAACCGGCTTCGCGACCATTGCTTAAGGTGACCAGTTGGCGACTCACTTGGCGGCGATCAAATGGCAGTTCAAGCGTGGTCGATGCGGCTGTTTTAACCGCAGAATGATTGTTTGCTAATTTTTCTATGCGCAGTGGCGTTCCAACTACTGACCTATTACTTTCTGAACTATCACTTACCGAATCAGTTTTTGGGTTAATGGAAAAAGACATACGCCACCCAAATCGCTGCAATCACCCCAGCCATATCCGCCAACAATCCGTAAGTTATTGCGTAGCGTGTTTTATTAATTCCGACCGAACCAAAGTACAACGCAATAATGTAAAACGTTGTATCCGAGGAGCCCTGCAAAATGCTAACTAACTTACCGACAAACGAATCGACTCCGTAGGTTTTCATAGCATCAATCATCATGCCGCGCGCACCACTACCGCTAATCGATTTCATTAACGCAGTTGGTAATGCGGGCGTGAAATCGGTGTTTAAGCCCAGCAGCGAAAACAACCAACTAAAGCCGCTGACGATCATCCCCAACACACCCGAGTTGCGCAACACGCTAATAGCCACCAACATCCCCACTAGGTACGGAATGATTTTTAAGGAGGTTTCGATACCGCCCTTAGCCCCTTCGATAAACGCCTCGTAGGCATTTACTTTTTTAATCACGGCCCCAATTAAAAACGCCACAATAATGCTGAGCAAAATTAGAGTGCTAGATACTTTCGAGACTAATTGAATTTCTGTGCGACTTAAATACTGTGTGAAGTACCAAACAATACCGACCACAAACGCAGTCATCCCACCCAACCAAGCTAAAAGCACTGGATCTAAAAGATTAATACGCTGCTTAAGCGATACGGCTATTAGTGCAACCAAGGTGCCGGCATAAGTTGCGATTAAAGTTGGTATAAAAATATCGGTAGGATCTGCAGCACCTAAAACCGCCCGCTGTGCAATAACGGTTAACGGAATTAACGTAAGGCCAGCGGTTTGCAATACCAAAAACATTAACTGCGCATTACTCGCTTCATCGGGTTTGGGATTCAAGGTTTGCAAACTTTGCATCGCCTTTAAGCCAATTGGTGTGGCTGCATTATCTAGGCCCAAAAAATTAGCCGAATAGTTCATCACCATTAGACCAGTTGCGGGGTGATTTTTAGGCACTTCAGGAAAAATACGTGAGAAGAAAGGAGCAATAAACCGAGCCACAAACGCAATGGCACCAGCCCGTTCGCCTACATTTAAAATGCCTTGCCAAAACGTCATTACCCCAGCTAAAGGCAAGGCAATATCCATCACCGCAATTTTTGCGGAATCGAACGTACCATCGACAATTCTTTTAAAAACTTCGTTGTCGCCAAAAAATAGCCACTGAACCAAAGCGGCGGCAAAACCAACAACAAAAAACGCGGTCCAAATATAGGTAAGAGCCATAGTTCGCACTGTAAACGATTCTGCAAGCTTTTGCCTGGCCTTTGCGATTTTTACTAATTATTACTGCACAGCTTTTCGGCATTGTTGTGGAGTTGGTTTTTGTTACACTCCATCTATGAACCCAAGCAGCCCTAACACCAACTCCGCGCAAAACGGCCAATCAGTTTCGCCGTGGCAGTGGATTCCCAGCTTATACATTGCTCAGTCCCTACCTTATGTAGTGGTGATGTCTTTGTCCGTTGTGATGTATAAAAACTTGGGGCTGTCGAATACCGATATCGCGCTGTATACCAGCTGGTTGTATTTACCCTGGGTGATTAAACCCTTGTGGGCCCCTTTAATCGAGTTAATCAGTACGCCCCGTCGCTGGATTTGGGTGATGCAAAGTTTAGTTGGAATTGCACTGGCATTAGTGGCCTTTATTATCCCTACCGAATTTGGCGTGCGCCTAAGTTTGGCGATTTTTTGGCTAATGGCTTTTAGTTCGGCCACTCACGATATTGCTGCCGACGGGTTTTATCTTTCCGCCCTTCCAACGCACCAACAAGCGGCCTTTGTAGGAGTCCGTAGTACCTTTTATCGTGTTGGCAATATTGTTGGCCAAGGCCTTATTGTTTACTTAGTTGGTATTGCCATTGAAAAACTTGGCGACCCAAAGCAGGCTTGGCTTTGGGCAATGTTATTTTTGGCTGCGTTATTTTTATTATCGGCCATTTATCACCGATCATTTTTGCCGTATCCAGTTGTTCAAACCAACGAAACCGCTAGCAAACCAAGGTTAACCTTCAAAGAAGTTATTAGCCATTTCGGCCACACATTTAGCAGTTTTTTTGTACGTAAAGACATTTGGGTGATTTTGTCTTTTCTGTTGCTCTTTAGGCTGGGCGAAGCGCAAGCGCTAAAACTAGTAACGCCATTTTTATTAGACCCTATTAGTAAAGGTGGTCTCGGGCTAACCACCGCGCAAATTGGTTTGGTGTATGGAACCATTGGTGTGTTAGCACTCGTGTGCGGGGGTTTATTAGGTGGCTACGCAATTTCACGCAAGGGCTTACGCTTTTGGTTGTGGCCCATGTTAATTTCATGCCATCTACCCAATTTAGTTTTTGTTTATTTATCAACCGCACAGCCCAATAATCTCTACCTCATTAGCAGCATGATTGCGATAGAGCAGTTTGGTTATGGGTTCGGTTTTGCGGCTTATTTGCTCTACATGATGATGGTTGCAGAGGGCCCTCACAAGACAGCACATTACTCGTTGTGCACCGGGTTTATGGCCCTTGGCATGATGCTGCCAGGAATGGTTAGTGGCTGGATACAGGCCCAGCTGGGCTACCCAAACTTTTTCATTTGGGTTTGTATTGCAACGCTGCCATCGTTAGTAGCAGCCGTCTTTGTAAAGATAGACCCAAGCTTTGGTCGTAAAGAACAAGTCTAAATTGGCAATTACTAAATCAATCCAATGAATCAACGTTTAATTTCGCTAGATGCCTTTCGTGGTTTTACGATTGTTGGCATGCTGATCGTCAATAACCCTGGCGATTGGAGTAATTTGTATCCGCAGTTGGCTCACGCAAAGTGGCATGGCTGGACGTTTACCGACTGGATTTTTCCATTCTTTTTATTTATTGTTGGCATGTCGATGGCATTTTCCTTGCAAGCAAAAGGCATTAGTCCAACGGAAAATTTGCTAAACAAAAATTCAAGTCGAGGCACAGCCAGCCAAAACAATCAAAGCACAAGCAGTCTATCGTCCTTACGTTTAGCGGCTTTAATTTCGTTAACTCGACGCGCACTGACTATTTTCGCAATTGGTTTGTTTCTAAATTGGATTCCAAATTTTGATTTAAACACCATTCGTATTCCCGGCGTATTGCAACGTATTGCGCTGTGCACAATGTTGGCTGCACCCCTAGTTATTTATTGCTCGACTAAAACGCTGGCGGTCAGCAGCTTAGCCCTACTTTGCATTTACTCGTTCTTAATGCTTCACGTTGCGGTGCCAGATGCCAACGGCATTGTTAATACTGGGCTTTTAGAGGCGGGGCGCGATACCGGTGCTTTTGTTGATCGTTGGCTTCTATCGGGCCATCTGTGGGCAAGCGCTAAAACATGGGACCCCGAAGGGGTATTAAGCTCGTTGCCGGCCATTGCTAGTTTGTTGCTAGGATCTATCGCAGGTCGTTATTTGCTAAGCCCTAAAGACGGTGCTGAAAAAACCGTGTGGATGTTGCTTGTCGGCTTGCTAGCGCTTTGGATTGGCGCAATTTTAGACTCGGTTTTAATGCCAATTAACAAACCTTTGTGGACCCCGTCGTACGCAATTTTTATGACGGGATGGGCTTTAATTGTGTTCGCCGCATTTTATTGGTTGATGGATGCAAGTAACGATAGAAAAATAAAAGAACAATCCCAGCGCTGGTTCAAGCCGCTCACAATTATGGGAATGAATGCATTATTTTTATTTGCGCTCTCGGGACTGGTCGCCAAGGCTTTGAACTTTATTAAGTTTGGGGAAATCGGGCAACAAATTAATTTAAAGCAAATGCTTTACTCACCACTGAAGGCGATTGGCTTTAGCCCAGTAAATAGTTCGTTGCTGTTTGCCATTTTATTTTTGTTAAGTTTTTACGCAATTGCTTGGGCGATGTGGAAACGCAATTGGTTTGTAAAAGTTTAAAGTTAGCCATGAACCTGTCACCTATTTTATTGTTTGCAATTGTTATCAGCGCCCTCACGTTTTCGTTTGCAGCTTCGGCTCAAGAATCTGCAACTGACAAACCCGCCCTTACTAAAAAGGCCAACGGCAACCCAAGTAAGAGCTTCAGAGCCGCTTGGGTTGCAACGGTTGCTAACATCGATTGGCCTAGCAAAAAAGGGCTAACTGCAGAACAACAAGCGGCCGAAATTACAGCCATAGTCAATCGGGCAAAACAAGTCGGATTAAACGCACTGATATTGCAAGTGCGTCCTAGCGCCGATGCAATTTACCCCTCAGCACTTGAACCATGGTCAGAGTTTTTAAGTGGCTCGCAAGGCTTGGCACCGCAATGCGCTAAACTACCCTGTACACCATGGGACCCATTGCAATATTGGATTACCACTGCTCACGCAGCTGGCATTCAAATTCACGCATGGTTCAACCCCTACCGAGCTGGTCATCCACAAGAACGCTCACCTAAAGCCAGCAATCATGTCAGCAAAACATTAGGCAACGTAGTGCAAAGCTATGGTGACTTTTTATGGCTAGATCCGGGGCAAATCGCAGCTAGTGAGCATACCCTAGCCGTCATTCGTGATGTGCTAACGCGCTATGCGATTGATGGCGTTCATATTGATGATTACTTTTATCCGTATCCAATTACCGCTGCGGCTGCAGAGGCACAAGATGTTTCAAGTCCCGGCAATATCGAGTTTCCCGACGACTTAAGTTGGCAAGCGTATGTTATTGCCGGAGGACCATTAAGCAAGCCCGATTGGCGGCGCGATAATGTGAATCAGTTTGTTGAACGCTTATATAAAATGATTCAAACCATTAAGCCAAAAGTACAGTTAGGCATTAGCCCCTTTGGCATTGGCAAACCGAGTTTACGTCCGGCAAACATAAAAGGCTTTAGCCAATACGATGCACTTTACGCTGACGTAGAGTTATGGTTTAACCAAGGTTGGTTAGATTATTTAGCCCCGCAATTGTATTGGAAGCGTGACGCTGTCAACCAAGGTTTTGAACCTTTGCTCGACTATTGGATTTCGCAAAATACCAAAAACAAACTGATTTATTCGGGGCTATACACTAGTCGATTACTCGCCGGAACTGGGGCACAAGTATGGCCCGCCGAAGAAATTACGGAGCAATTAAAAATAATCGACCGTAAGCGTAAAACGGATAATTACATTAACGGCCATATTCATTTTAGTATGAAGGCCATTATGCAAAATACCGACGGTATTGCCGACAAATTGCAGCAATACTTTGCAGAAACCGACGCGTTGCAATAAACCCGTATTGTCGCCTATGAAAAACCCACTAAAAGTTGCAGAACTATGTTTATCCAAATCCTACGGCAGTATTTTCAATCCATGGCCCACACAATTTTGCAACACGTTAGTTTGCTTAAAAAAGGTGGCGCACTTATCGCCCTGGGAATTGTAATGAGCGGTTGTGCTAGCACGGACTTAATCATCGACAAAAGCTATTCGGCCGTTGGGCAAGACAGCCGTATTCGCTTTGTTATCATCCACTTCACCTATGGTGATTCCAATAGTTCACTGAAAACATTAACCGAGGGGCCAGTCAGTAGCCACTATTGGGTCGATATCGATCCACCGAAGGTACTGCAACTGGTTCCCGAAGATAAGCGTGCCTACCATGCGGGCGTTAGCCAATGGAAAGGTGCAACCGCTTTAAACGCAAGTTCAATTGGCATTGAAATTGTCAATGCGGGGCCACGCCCGAACGCCAACGGCGAACTGATATATACGGATTATCCAAAAGCGCAAGTAGATGTCATCGTGCAATTGGTTCGCCAAATTATGCAACGTCACGGTATAACGCCCGACCGAGTGCTTGGACATAGCGATATCGCCCCCAGCCGAAAGACCGATCCCGGACCAAAGTTTCCTTGGAAGCGCCTAGCCGATGAGGGACTTGCCGTTTGGCCGGATGAAACAAAAGTAAACGCGTTACTGGCGAAACACCAATCGGCTTTACCCGACATTGCTTGGTTTCAAAACAAACTGAAATTGTTTGGGTATGCGCCACCGTTGTCGGGTCAATTGGATCAGGACACCAAAGATGTTTTGGTGGCGTTTCAAATGCGGTTTAGGCCGGGTAATTTTAGTGGAGTCGCTGATGCACATTCGGCTGCAATTTTGGAAGTGCTGACTGAAAATATGAAGTAAAAGGTTAGGAAAAAATTGCCTAATCGCACCCTTTTAAACAACCGCCGACTCTAACAAAGTAAGGGTTTGTTCATTCGTATCTAGCCTAGCTTGTATTCCGATGGGCAATGTCCATTGGTGAGGAACGTGCCCAAAGGAATAGCCGTAAACAGCTGGACGTTGGTTCTGTTTAAAATGGTGATCAAACACTTCGTGCATAGTTAAAGTAGGATCATCGTCTTGTGGTTTGATCCGTGAATAAACGCCAAGCATGACGCCTGCTGCGGCTTTAAAACCGGTTATTTGCGACTGTGCCAATTGATGTAGTAACCGATCCAATCGGTAAGGCGCCTCGCCCACATCTTCCAAAAAAAGCAGTTTGTTCTCAAGTATTTTGCGTGGACTTGAGCCTAAAAATTCAGAACCTAACAAGCTTGTCACAATACTTAAGTTACCCCCCCAAAGCGGGCCCTGAGCAACACCACTTACTATAGTTCGTCTCTGGAATTGCGTTTGTTCATTGGCCATCGCGCTATGCTCTGACGACAAAGGTAGAACGGTTTCACGTCGGGTTTGCATTAGCACGGCTTTTAGATGCTGGGTCGTAAACTCGGAAAATAGCGAGCCGGCTACTGGTCCATGAAAAGTAACTAGTCCAGCGCGATGATAAAACGCCAAGTGTAAAACTGTTAGATCAGAATAGCCCACCACAATTTTTGGGTAACTACGAACCATTTCAAAATCAATGAATGGAAGCAAACTACTTGCACCTGAACCTCCGCGCGCGGCCCAAATAGCGTGAACATTTTTATCTAAGAACATCGCATGCAAGTCATCGACGCGTTCTTGAATTGAACCCCCGTATCCACCCCACCGAGCGGTGAGATTTTTGGCTAGTTTTACTTTTACGCCTAAGCTCTCTAGATTTTTTACGTAGCGCCCAATTGCATCAGCGGACACAAATCCGGATGGAGCAATTAATCCAACCGTTTGCCCAATTTCAAGCTTCGCCGGTTTAATCAATAGTTGGGCTTTTGCATCTGTCAACACATCCAGTTGAAAACGGCTTACACAAGCCGCTAGCGAAGATGATCCAGCGAGCAAAGCCACAATGTTTCTGCGGTTCATAAAAAAAGGCGACACCTTAGTGCCGCCTCCTTATTTTTCAAGTTAATGATTTACTTAAAGCTGTAAGTTCCACCAACTAAGAACGCGCGACCACGCGGATCAGCGATTCGTGGCTCCCACGAGCTACCTGCACCGGAGTTTGAATCATAAGCTGCCGAGAATGGTGGAGCCTTGTTAAACAGGTTCTTGATACCCATGTTGATCGCAAGATTCTTAATACCTGTGTAAGTTAACGACAAGTCGTAACTGACCCAAGCACTGACGCGCTCTTTGTAATTGATTGGCGTTACAGTGCCATTTTCAATTCCAGGCGCTACGCGATCTAAATAACCGCTGGTGTAGCTTTGGCCTAGAGATCCTGCCCACGCTCCACGGCTGTAGCTAACTGTCAAATTGTGCTTCCAACGTACCGGAATATCAGCATCATACGAATACCTACCAACTTCGTTGTCACCTGGAATTGAGTTCGAAAGCAATTTAGTCTTACGGCTAAGCATTAAAGTGCCGTCCATGCTGACACCAAATTTGCCACCAGAAACGTTGGTGTTATAGCGAAAGCCAATTTCAACACCTTTTGTTGTGGCACCACCAGAGTTAATCCAGCGCTCATCGATCGTCACCAAATTACCGGCTGCATCGCGAATAAAGTTATCGGGAAACAACTGATAGTTAGGTAGCAACGTATCCAAAGCGGAAGGGCTCTTAATTTCGTTTTCACGCGTAATTTGCCAGTAGTCAACGTTCGCGCTAAATTCTGCAAACGGTTGAACCACAAAACCCAAAGACCATTGCTTGGCTGTTTCTGGTTTTAAGTTCGCTTTTCCACCAAATAAAGTGGTGGGGGAAATTGAAGCGCAATTCAGGTTAGTTGAACTGACTACTAATGAAGGACACTTTAATGGATCAACCAAATCTTTACCCGAGTACGGCTCTTCGGTTACACCGTAGAACTGCTGCGCGAAGGTTGGTACTCGGAACGAGGTATTGTACGAACCACGAGCTAAAAATTCCTTGACGGGTACATATTTGAAACTAACTTTTGGGTTTGTTGTACCGCCAAAACCGGAATAACGGTCATGACGAATAGCAGCAGAAAGTTCTAATTCTTTAAGAACAGGAATAATTGCTTCAGCGTAAACCGCAGTAACCGATCGGCTGACACCATCCAAAGTATTTACCGCATCAAACGGTGCGTTAAAAATGTTCGTTTGCGTGGCAACGTCCGAAGCATTACCGTTAAAAGCAAACTTTTCTGTACGCTTATCAACACCAACAGCAACTAAAAGATCACCAGCACCCATCTTAGCAACGGGACCACTGACCGACGCATCAATTTGTGTGATGGAAGTCTTACCACCGTACAACTTTGCACCAGTCGCTGAAGCCGCGGCTAGGGCTTGTACCGCTGCATCTGTTTGCGCTTCGCCTGGAAACAAGAACGGATTTAAGGTGCCACTGCGGAGCAATGGAGCAAACTTATCATTGTAGTAATAACCGCCGCCCAGAACGGAACTAACATCACTAGAAGCGCGCGATACACCGACTCGGTAATCCCAAGTACCTTGCGTACCTTCTAATGCCAACAGTACACGCTGTGAGGAAGAGTCGGTCTCAATTTGACGTGGTCCGCAACCAATACAACGCCAGCGATAAGTAATGCCTAATCCACGATTACCTTCGATTGAAGGAAAGGCCGCTGCCAAGGCATTAAACACCCGATTGTAAGCTGGCGCTGAACTCGGATAGGTCAAGCGATAAAACGGGCTAGCAGTCGAGTTGCTGCTTGAAATTTGATTATTTGAAAAAATTTTACGGGTTGTGGTTTGGGCCAGAACTGCTTCGCCAATCAACGTAATATCTGGCGTTAACGCATAGTTACCGCGCAAAACGCCGTTGGTATTTGTAACCGGTTGTTGAATCGCAGCAGCACGGCCTGTGTCCCACGCACAAGCGAACTTAGCACCAGGAAAATCCCACAAAAGTTCATCGTAGGCATCCATTCCGTCAATTGACTTGCAACCCGGCTGACCCGGTAAGTCTAGAACGTTAATACCACCGCTTCTAGCAATAGTGCCACCGGGTTCTGCTGGACCTCGGCCGTTTGTTCGAGAAGTGGCAGTCGCCGAAGCAAACGAACTTAAGGCATTTGGAGTTGATGTAATCGGCACTGCGGTGGCGAAAGGAGTGCCGCGTGTGTCAACAGACAAGCCGCGGTCGGGTTGGAAGGTATTTACAAAATCGCGTTGCGAACCTGCAAGAAGCTGGTTTTTACGGTGCGATAAAGAACCTAATAAGTTAAAACGATCTTTGGCCAAATCGCCAAAGCCACCCAGCAACGAAACGCGTGAAATCGAACCGCCACCTTCTTGCGTAATGTTGGTTGATGCACCTATTTCTAAGCCGGTAAAATCTTTGCGCAGTACAAAGTTAATAACGCCACCGACCGCATCAGCGCCGTAAACAGCAGATGCACCATCTTTTAAGATTTCAACCCGCTGCACCGCACCCATTGGAATGGAGTTTAAGTCAACCACCGACCCACTTAGGCCGTGGGACGCCATGCGGCGACCGTTTAACAACACCAAGGTAGAGTTTGAACCTTGGCCACGCAAGTTAGCCGCGGAAAGCCCATTGTTACCGCGGTTTGCACCACCAGTAACGTCTGCGTTGCTGGCTAAGTTATCAGAACCATTGCCGTTAGCGGTGATAATACTGAGCAATTGCTCTGCACTAACAATACCGGCCTTGTCTAATTCTTGGCGGGTAATGACTTGCAAAGGCAAAGCACCTTCAGCCGCTGTGCGTTTAATACTCGAACCAGTAATTTCTACTTTTTCAAGTTCGGCAGGGACTGGAGCTGGCGTAGTTTGCGCAACGACCTGCATTGAAATACAAGCCAAACCAACAGCTTGTGCTACGTGTGAAAGTTTCATTATTCGTTTCCTATGACTGATTGACATACCTGTTACAACTTAATTACAGAATAAGTTCAAACTGGCATCCTACTGGTATGGTCTTGATCCGTGAAGGGGTTTGGGCCGTCCTGATGAAAAATAAATTTTCCGACCATAAAAATTCATGAAAACTAAACGAAAACTTGCGATTCAAAGTGCGCTTATCGCTATTAGTCATTGTTTTTGCTTAAGTTTTGCGGTTGCGCAAAATGTAGTCAATCCGCGCGTTACTCAAACCGTGTTACCGCCGAACGTCGCAAAATTACTACAAGAGGCAAAACTACCCGAGACTTCGATTGGTGTCATTGTAATGCCAGCAATCGGCGGTGCTGAACAAACTAGCTTAGCCATTAACGCAGAGCTCGCCAAACAACCTGCATCAATCATTAAGACACTTACGGCGGCCATTGCTCTAGATCAGTTAGGCCCACAATTTCGAGGCTCTACGGAAATACTAAGTGCTAGCAAAGCGGGCACCGCCAATCTAATTGGAGATTTGTTACTACGTGGCGGTTTAAATCCCGACTTCGACTTACGCTCGCTAGAAGCCCTATTTAAACAACTGCGTGTCAGTGGCATTCAACTAATTAACGGAAATATTTACATTGATCGTCGGGCTCAAAACCCAGAACGCCCTGATATTGGTTTGCCACCTTTTGATGAAGCCCCTGAGTTTCAATACAACTTTATTCCTGACGCCTTATCCTTAAACATGAATATGCTGCCTTTGGTGATTCACTCGACCAAAGATCAAATAAATATAAGCAGCGACCCAATGCTTGCGGGGCTAGAGTTTATCCAGAACATGAAACTTATTGATGCACCTTGCAAAAATTGGGAGAGCACGTGGAAAGTTCCGCAAGCCTATAAACAACAAGTTACCTTTACCGGCGAGTTTCCGCGCAATTGCCGTATTGAACTGAACTTAAATTTGCTTGATCGCACTGTGTTTGCAGAATTAGCAATTCGCAACACGTGGAAGAATTTAGGGGGGCAATGGACTGGGCAAGTTAAAGAGTTTGTTGCAGCCGAAGTCGGCACGCTTAACGGCCCATTAAATGTGGTTGCCTCGCATCAATCGCGCCCACTGGCAGAGTTTATTCGCACCATTAACAAAAGTTCGGACAACCCGGTATCTCGTTTGTTATTTATGGCACTTGGTGAAGCACAACGAAAAAAAGAGGCGGCTCCACAAAACGAAGCCAGCACGGCTGAACTTAGCAAACTAGCGGTTACACAGTGGCTTGCCATTAATGGCATTGATGCTACCGGATTAGTTTTAGATAACGGTTCGGGTTTGTCACGCAGTGAAAAGATTGCACCACTGACTTTAGCGAAAGTACTGCAACGCGCTTACGTCGGCCTTTGGCAACCAGAATTTCTTGCTAGCTTGCCTATCGTAGGTTTAGACGGATCAATGCGCAACCGTCTAAAAGAAAGCCCTGCAACTTGGCGGGGACGCATTAAAACAGGAGGCTTACGCAATGTGACTTCGGTTGCGGGTTATGTATTTGATAGTAAAGGTCAGCCGCAAATTATCGTTGCGATTTTAAATGACGATAAGGCGGGTGGCGCGGCAAGTCGCAAAGTGTTAGACGCGTTAATTGAATGGGTCGCTACGCAATAGCTGGAATTTCGCTAAGTTTTATTGCGCGAAACTACGCTACGAGTCGATCATTGACGCGAGCGCTATTGTGCTTAGCATTTGCTAATGCTTAGGGTTGAATCGCCAATTTGTAAACTGCAGTATTGGCGATTTCTTCCCATCGATACATAGTCGAAAATTGGCTTGGGTATTGGTCAGGGTTAATGCCCGGGCCGGTGATTACCACGATCTGTCCAATTTTTCGTGCGGGGTCAAATGCAAAAGTTGCCATCAAACCATAGGCATCACCGTAATGACCGTAGCCAGAAAATCCGCCGCCTTCCGTGACGCGATCTTTACCTTGATCTATAAACTTTTGGATACCAAGCGACCACGCTAAAGTCCCTTCACCCATTGTGTCGCCATTGGGTTTGTTGGCATCGTAGCGCCATTGCTCGCTGACCATTAAAGCCAAAGTTTCGGGTTTTAAAAACTGCTGCTGCTTATGCTTGCCCTGATTTAACAGCATTAACATTAACTGACTTAAGTCGGCCACCGAGACTCGCAACCGCCCTTGCGGACCAAACACGGTGCCATTAGTACCAATGACATATTGCGCAATATTGGGCGGTTGCGAAACAGCTGTTTTTGCAAAATCGTCCGCTTGCACAACCCACAGACCTTTGGGATCCCATACTTCACGCGAACCTTCGTTGCGGCGCTTGCGATACTGCACCGCGATGTCAGAAATATCGGCGGCTGGAAAATCGGCAGGATTAAAACCACCCCGCATTTGCAAAGGCGTTAGCACTAAGCGCTGCATTAAACGATCAAAGCGCTCGCCACTAGCTTTTTCCATTAACGTCGCGATTACCCCAAAATTAAAATTAACGTATTGATACCAAGTGGCCGGCGCTTTATCGCGACTCCAATATTCGTTAGCTTTGTATAGTTTTCCACCAGGGACCAGCACATCTTTTAAGTCGACGCCAACATCCCACCAGTACATGCCAGGGCCGTCGGTTAGCGACGAGCGATGCGTCAGCAAATGCCGCAATGTAATGACATCGTTTGGAAAATTAGGGTTTCGCAATTTCCAGCCTAATAGTTGGCTTACATCTTCATCTAAGTTGAGTTTGCCTTCTTCAAGCAACTTCATCACGCCGATAGTGGTAACCAGCTTAGAGATTGAGGCAATTCGAAACAAGGTACGTTGGTCGACGGGTAATTCTTTTAGACCCGATGCAGAATCTTGTATCGAGCGACGTCCAAACTGATTATGGTAAACGACTTGCCCATCTTTAATGGCTAATGCCGACACACTAACAATGGGTTGTGCTGTGTTTTGCAACATCGCCGAAAGCGCTTGATCGAGTGCAGGATTATTCATTGTTCCCTGATGTTTATTAGCGGTAAGGAGCGCAGTACAACCAGTCACGGTTAAACTAACGAGAAGCCCTAAAAAAATCGCTTTAAAGTTATTGATCATCAAAATAAAAAATACCTTTGAGCCAATGGCAATTCTTTTGCCGGTTCGCATGTCATTAGCTCGCCGTCGGCACGTACCTCGTAGGTCTCTGGATCGACTGTTACTTTGGGTTGCAAACTATTATGAATCATGTCTTTCTTTTTTACATCGCGGCAATTTTTAACCGCCTCTATTTTGCGCTGCAAACCTAAGGACTCTGGTACATCCGCTTTAATACTTGCTTTGGACATAAAGGTAATACACGAACTAGCCAATGCTTTGCCATAGGCTGCAAACATCGGTCGGTAATGCACGGGCTGTGGTGTTGGGATAGAAGCATTTGGATCGCCCATCGCAGCGGCGGCAATGTTGCCTCCTTTTAAAATCATGGCCGGTTTGGCACCAAAGAACGCCGGTTTCCACAACACTAAATCGGCAAACTTACCGACCTCGACGGAACCAACAATATGCCCGATGCCGTGCGTGATGGCAGGGTTAATCGTGTACTTAGCGATGTAACGTTTTACTCTGGCGTTGTCGTGGCGGTTGGTGTCGCAGGGCAATGCCCCTCGTTGCGCTTTCATTTTATGGGCTGTTTGCCAAGTACGTGTAATCACTTCACCAACCCGCCCCATCGCTTGCGAGTCGGATGACATCATCGAGATTGCACCGAGGTCGTGAAAAATATCTTCTGCCGCAATTGTTTCGCGGCGAATTCTACTTTCGGCAAACGCCACGTCTTCGGCAATCGCTGGGTCGAGGTGGTGACACACCATCAACATATCTAAATGCTCGTCGATGGTATTAACGGTATAGGGCCGCGTTGGGTTAGTAGACGATGGCAAAATATTGGGCAAGCCAATGACTTTAATAATATCGGGCGCATGCCCCCCGCCAGCACCTTCGGTATGGAAGGTATGAATCGTGCGGTTTTTAAATGCGGCCACGGTGGCTTCGACAAAGCCCGACTCGTTTAAGGTGTCGGTATGTATCGCAACTTGTGTATCAGTCTTATCGGCAACGGTTAAACAATTATCAATCGCCGCAGGTGTAGTGCCCCAATCTTCGTGTAACTTCAAGCCAATTGCTCCAGCTTTTATTTGCTCCAACAACGGAGCGGGTAGGCTGGCATTGCCTTTACCCATAAACCCTAAATTGATCGGCAAGCCTTCGGCGGCCTCTAGCATACGCGCCATATGAAACGGTCCAGGCGTGCAAGTTGTAGCTGTAGTGCCGTGGGCGGGGCCAGTGCCACCGCCTAACATAGTCGTTACGCCGGACATGAGTGCGTCGTCGACTTGCTGGGGGCATATAAAGTGAATATGCGAATCAACACCACCAGCCGTAAGGATCATGCCCTCCCCGGCAATCACTTCGGTGCCAGGCCCAATAATCATCGTTACGCCGGGCTGTATATCGGGGTTACCGGCTTTACCAATGGCTGAGATAAAACCATTTTTTAGACCGACATCGGCCTTAACGATGCCCCAATGATCAACAATTAAAGCATTGGTAATTACGGTATCGACTGTGTACTTGCTAACGCGCTGGCTTTGACCCATCCCGTCGCGAATGACTTTGCCACCACCAAATTTAACTTCTTCGCCGTATACCGTGAAATCTTTTTCGACTTCGATCATTAAGTTTGTGTCGGCAAGGCGCACACGATCGCCTGTAGTGGGTCCAAACATTTCGGCATAGGCTTGCCGTGAAATAAACTTGGCCATATTATTTTTTCGCCTTTTTTATTGCTTTTGGCGCTGCTTTAGTTGAGGCAGTAGCCGCAACTTTTGGTGCTGCCAACGGCCCCATGACTTTGCCCTGAAATCCGTACACAATTCGATCTCCGGCTAACTGCACTAACTCTATGGTTCGGGTCTGGCCTGGCTCAAAACGCACCGCTGTTCCCGATGCAATATTTAGGCGAAAACCGCGTGCTGATTTACGATCAAATTCGAGCGCGCTATTGGTTTCAAAAAAATGATAGTGGGAACCCACTTGAATCGGGCGATCGCCACTATTGGCAACCTCAAGAACCACGGTCTTGCGTCCCTTGTTAATTTCAATTTCGCCAGATTCGGCTAGCAGTTCGCCAGGAATTAAACGCGCGCGAGGCGGACTTGCAATACGCTTAGTTGATTGATTCATTGTTTGCGGCTTATGGTAAGTGAGTTAGCGGCGGACAAAAGATACTAAACAATTGGTTGATGCACAGTGACCAGTTTTGTGCCATCAGGGAAAGTAGCTTCTACTTGAATTTCGGGGATCATTTCTGCAATACCGTCCATAACATCAGCACGGCTTAATAAAGTTGTTCCGAAGTGCATTAGCTGGGCCACAGTCTTACCATCGCGCGCCCCTTCCAAAATTGCTGCTGAGATAAACGCAATCGCTTCGGGATAATTTAGCTTTAAACCACGCGCTTTGCGACGCTCGGCCAAAAGACCAGCCGTAAAAATAAGTAACTTGTCTTTTTCTCTGGGGGTCAGTTCCATGCGAACTTTGCTTTCAAGTCAGTAGTTTGTTGGCTCAAGTAGACCATATTCGTGGCGGAATGCAAACTCGATTTAACAACGGTAATCGAATCGCCTTCCAAGCGTTTTCTAAACACCCACGCACCAATTCAGGGCCAGCACCTTGCGCACGGACTAATAAAATTTGGTCACGAATTAATGTGACCGCCCAAGAGCTTTGCAGATTCTTTTTTTTAGCGTTGCCATCATCCAAAGCCAACAAATCGTGCAGTTGCTGACGCGCCGCTTGCAAGCCCGCTTTACTTCCGACGGCCCACAATTGCCCAAAACAAGGCGCAGCGCTTAAGCCTTGCAATGCCGCTAACCGTTGATCGTTGCCGTTTAATTTCCATTGCTCTGTAAATAGTAGTTTTTCTTCTGACGAATCTGTTTTTTGGTAAACATTAAATTGATTCGATAGTATCCCCGAGAAAAATGTTTCACCCCGCGCTTTGCGCCCAAGCATCGTCACTTCCATTCCAATTGCGCTTGCGTTGTGAGCCAAATGAACGCTGGTTTGCCATTGCGTTAAAGCGCCATTAAACACAATATTTTCTTGTGGCAACCATTCAAGGCTAGCCTCAGCGGCAATCTCTAAACGAATATTTTGCAAGGACGGCAGCTGTTCGGAGCGATACCACTTCGCTGCGCCCGGTGTGGTCACTAAACAATGCGCACTCGGTTCAATTTGAATTGTAGTGTCGAGACTATCCCCGCCTACAACACCGCCTGGTGGATGAACTAAAATAGCGTGCATCACATCCGGCCCTTCGGGGTAGAGCATTTTTTGCAAACGCAAGGGCCCCGAATGGCGACGAATCGAAGGCACTGAACCATTGGGTCCAGTAACTACTTTTAAATGTAAATCGGCAGCCCAGCCCTGCCGTTGACCGTCGCTCAAAGCCTAAATATTTTTCCAGGATTCATAATATTGTTTGGATCAAAAGTGCGTTTAATTCCGCGCATTAAATCAACCGCGTCTTCGCCAAGTTCTTCGATCAGGTAATCCATTTTATGTAACCCCACCCCATGCTCACCAGTACAGGTGCCATCCATGCGAAGTGCCAGGCGAATAATTTTTTCATTTAAGGCTTCACCGCGAGCAACTTCGGCCGGATCATTTGGGTCCAGCAAAATCATCGCGTGAAAATTACCGTCGCCCACATGCCCTACGATTGGGCAAGGATAAGGCCAGTCTTTTAAAATCTCTTGGGCACCAACTAAACTTTGTGCTAACTTTGAAATGGGTACACAGGTGTCGGTAGAAATTGCCCGAGCGCCTGGGCGTTGTTGCAAACCAGCAAAATAAAAATTATGGCGTGCATTCCAAAGGCGCGTTCTATCTTCGGGTCGGGTCGCCCATTCAAAATCTTGACCTGCAAACTCTTGGGTAATACCGCCAACCAATTCGGCTTGCTCTTTTACCGATAAATCGGAGCCATGAAATTCAAACAATAAAGTGGGTAGTTCTTTTAGCGTTGTATGGCTGTGGGCGTTGATCGCCCGAATCGCGTGTTCGCATAAAAACTCGCAACGTGCAATCGGCACACCCATTTGAATAATTTGAATCACCGAATTGATGGCTTGCTCGGTCGTTGGAAAATTACAAATTGCGGCCGCAATTGCATCAGGCTGCGGATATAACTTGACAGTTACTTCGGTGATAACTCCCAACGTACCTTCGGAGCCTACAAAAACGCGTGTCAAATCGTACCCTGCAGAAGATTTTTTTGCCCGTTGTGCTGTTTTGATTAACTTACCCTCTGCCGTAACGACAGAAAGTGAAAGTACATTTTCTCGCATCGTTCCGTAGCGCACTGCATTGGTACCAGAAGCTCGTGTTGAACTCATTCCGCCCAAAGAAGCATCTGCGCCAGGATCAATAGGAAAGAACAGACCAGTGCCATTGAGTGCGGTATTTAATTGTTTACGGGTGACGCCCGGCTCTACCGTAGCGGTTAAATCTTCGGCGTTGATGCTAAGAATCCGGTTCAATTTGGACACATCGAGGCAAATACCGCCCTGAATGGCTAAGTAGTGCCCTTCTAGCGAAGAACCTGCCCCATAAGGAATTAAGGGATAGCCAAATTGATTGCAAAGTTTTACTAAGTCGACAATATCTTGTGTGTTCTCTGCGAACACCACGCCCTCAGGGGCGGTTAACAAGTAAGGTGACTCGTCACGACCATGATGATCGCGCACGGCCTGTGCGGTTGAATAAGCCCCTAAAAATCGCTTGGTTAGCTGCTCATGCATTTCGGCCGGAATGGGACGGCGCAGTGCCTTCATTACTTCGATTGGATGATTCAAAGTTAATCCTAAAAAAGTGGCGAAAAACGAGAAAAACTAACAAACAACATTGTAAAGCCATCCAAAAGCGAAGATTACAATTATCAACCAATTCGCTTACATCGAACAGCGGAGAAAAGACCACAAAACTAACAACCTTTCAAACCCACGGTCAAACCAGTCATCACCAGTCGTTCGACGCATCGGAAGACATGAGCAATCATTAAGAATCGTCTTTTACCTGAACTAAACTTTGCGATTGCCGTTTTAAACACATGCACTCTAAGAAACTACTGAACCCCCAAGACTGGCCGATGCAGGTCAAAATGATTGTCAGCATTGTTGCTGCGCAAGTGGGTCTGGCCGTTATGCTGGTTAGCGCTGTTGTTCACCGATCGGATACAGCGCTGGAAATGTATACCAGCAACTTACAGCGCGAAGTTGACGTGTTGCTATCGTCGATCATCACAGATGCAATGCTAAAAAAAGACTATGCGTTGTTACAAGCTGTTTTAGACGATAGCCTGCGCGGTCGCTCGATCAATATGATTAAAGTGATGAGTCCCACGGGAACGCTGATTGCGTCTTCAGGCGACTTATCAAAATTAGATTCGATTCGCACATTAGAACAAATTAATTCGGTTAATTGGAATACTGAGCAAGATGTATACAAGAAAACTGAAATTACGTTGGCTGGACAAACGTTGGGCGTTGCGCACTACGCTATTTCGCTAAGTGAACAAACAGCTGGTCGGCGCAAACTGATTACTCAATTGATTATTATCGCCGCTCTTTGCACAGCGGCAACCGTTGGGTTAGCAAGCATTGTAGGTACACGTTTAGTTAGACGAGTCCGCAATTTAGCTAGGGTGAGCAAATTAGCAATGCAGGGAAAATTAAATTCACGAGTCGTCGTTAATTCTAAAGATGAATTAGGACAGCTTGGGTTAACTTTTAATATGATGATCGATTCGATTAACGAACGATTCGAAGCGTTTAATGTTTCCGAGCGGCTACAAACTGCCTATTTAAATGAAGCTAAAAATGAACGGGCCCGATTAACCTCGGTCCTAGATTCAATGCGCGTGGGCATTATATTCGTCGATATTAACGGCAAAGTTATTTACGTAAATCAAAGCGCAAACCGCATATGGTGTGACTCATTGCCAACGTTGCTTTTACAGCCGGGCGAGCATCATATTGATGAACGCGATTTACCTGACGGTCGTATTATTTTTGAAACTTGCCATCCTGTTTACCGAGACGCCCAAACCAATAATGGCTCGAATAAAAAAACTAGCCAACTACTTATTGGAAGCGTTTGGGTTTTCGAAGACGTCAGTGAAGAGCGCAAAACTCAGCAAAAAATGCAATATTTAGCCGAGCGCGATTCGCTGACCGGATTGTTAAACCGTCGCAGCTTTAGTGATGCACTGCAAGGGCAAATTGCCTCCAAAACCAATGAATCAATGGCTCTGGTTTTTATCGACTTAGATAATTTTAAAATTATTAACGACTTATATGGTCATGAATTCGGCGACCAAACGCTACTCGATTTGTCCCAACGAATTAGTTCGATGACTCGCACTAGCGATATCGTGGGTCGGATTGGTGGGGACGAATTTGTAATTTTGGTGAGGGATATCCAAGATCAAGATATGCCTAGTTGGTGTGATCGCCTGCTACTGCAATTAACCTCCAATGCAACCAAATCCGATGACGTCGGCAAACAAACAACTTGCAGCGTTGGAATTGCTTTTTATCCACGGGATGCAGAAACTGCAGACACTTTAATCGCGGCAGCCGATCAAGCAAAAGTAGATGCTAAGCGCGTAGGTAAAAACGCGTGGCGAGCTTTTCAACGACATGCCGAGCGTGATGCCGAAAAAATGCAAACGCTAATTTGGGCCGATCGCGTAAACCAAGCATTGCGTGACGACGGGTTTGAGGTATTTTTGCAAGGTGTCCACAATATATCCGATGGCTCGATTCATCACTACGAAGCCTTAGTTCGAATGCCCGATCAAAGTAAACCGGGTACATTTTTTAGCCCAGGTTTGTTTATTGGCCACGCTGAATCGACCGGAAAAATTATCGAGCTGGACCAGTGGATGATTAGAAATTGTATTCGCATCTTAAGCCAGTCGCCTGATTGCGTGCCCATTGCAATCAATATGTCTGCAATATCGTTAGATGATGAAAACTTACCCGCCTTTGTCCAGTCTCAACTAACCGAGTTTGGAATTGACGGGCATCGTGTTCATTTAGAACTAACCGAAACAGCGGCGCTATCGGATATTCAGCGCGCCAAGAAAGCTGTGCAAGCATTAAAAGCATTGGGATGCCAAGTATGCTTAGATGACTTTGGTTCGGGCTTCGCGTCATTATCGTATTTAAAGCATATTGATGCTGATTACTTAAAAATTGATGGCCTATTTATTCAGAACATTGAATCGGATCTCGAGAATCAAGTGTTACTGCGCGCAATTATTGATATTGCTCGCCAGTCAGGACGATTGACTGTTGCTGAGTGGGTTGAAAATGAAGCGATGCTTGAACGTATGCGCGGCTTTGGAATTGACTTAGCACAAGGCTATCACTTAAGCCGCCCGGCACCTGCGCGCGAAGTTTTAAAACTAAATGATGTTGTGAGCCAATCTAGCTAACTGCTTCGACAGGACTATCGACTTTTTTTCCGCGCACGTAAGTTGCTACAACGTTGGCGCGCCCACCAAGCGTACTGAGTGAGAACAACCGATCAGCCAAGGTTTTGGATAATAGTTGGCGGTTTTTTTCAACTGGATCGCTCGCCCATTTAAGCACCACTAAATCGGCTTCGTAGCCCCGTGCAACGCGACCCACTTTGTCTTGCCAATCGAGCACTTTGGCCCCACCCAATGTCGCTAAATAAAACTGCCGTAACGGATGCAAGCTAGCGCCGATTTGCTGTTGTACTAAATAGGCACTCGACATGGTTTGCAGCATGTTGAGGCTAGTCCCACCGCCGACATCGCTAGCAAGACCCACATTAATTGAATATTGATCGGCAAGCTTTAAATCAAAAAAACCACTGCCTAGAAACAAATTAGAGCTAGGGCAAAAAGCAATTGCACTGCCCGAGCGTTGCATTAAATGCCAGTCTTGTTGATCGAACCATATGCAATGCGCGAAGATAGAACGCGGTGCACAAAACCCCATACGTTCATACAAGGCTAAATAGCTGCGTTCGGCTGGATAAAGCTGTTTAATTAATTGAACTTCAGCTTTGTTTTCCGCTACATGGTTTTGCATATATAGGCCCGGCATTTCGGCGAATAACCGGCCGGCTAGTTGCATTAGTGGTTCGCTAGTAGCCACTGCAAAACGCGGCGTAAGCGCGTACGATAAACGATCTTGTCCGTGCCAACGCTCTATTTGGGCACGCAAAACTCGTTCGGTAGTTTGCAGGTTTTCATCGCGTAAATTAATAGGGCAATGTTGGTCCATTAGCACTTTGCCACTAACTAACCTAAGACCAAGACGCTGCGCTTCTTGAAAGAAAATTGTGCTGGCTTGCTCGTGTACCGTTGGCCAAACGGCAGCACTCGTGGTTCCGTTACGCAGCAATTCGTTAAAAAATAATCGTGCTTGAAGTCGCGCATGCTCGGCTTTTTCAAACTTAGCTTCGGCGGGAAAGGTATGCACCGCCAACCAATCTAATAGCTGCGTTCCATAAGATGCAATGACGTCTAATTGCGCACCATGCACATGGGTGTCAATAAAACCGGGGCACAATAAATGTCCGCTGTAGTCATCAACAATAATGTTTGCTGCGAGGTCATTGCCTAATTGCTGCCAAGGTCCAACGGCTTCAATGTTGCCGTGCTCATTGATAAGAACACAGCCATCTTCAAAATAGCTATAAACTGAATTTTCGATATTTGCCGACAAGTCACCGCTAATCTCGCGGGCACCAAGCGCGCCGGGGTCTCGATGAAAACTTAAGACACTGGCGCGAATTGCATGCATTACCGATACTTTCTTAGTTGGTTGGCAGTTTGCCTTCAACGCCCTGAACATAATACTTCATGCCATTTAAATCAGCGTCGCTCATTACTGTTCCTTTTGCCGCTTTAACTTGCCCTGCTTGATCGATTATTGGGCCAGTAAACGGATGCAATTTGCCCGCAATAATGGCTGCTTCCAATTTAGCGACTTCATCACGAACATTTTTCGGAATGATTGGATTAAGTGGTGCTAGTTTTATAAATCCTTGCTTCATGCCGCCCCAAACCGATTCGCTTTTCCACTTACCGTCGATCACTTGTTGCGCGGCCACAATATTGTGAGCACCCCAATGATGTGTGGTGGCGGTTAAGTGGCCCTTAGGACCAAATTTGGACATGTCCGAATGATAACCAAACGACATGGCGCCTTGCGCTTCTGCGGTTTGCACGACCGCTGTTGAGTCGGTGTGATGGGTCAGAATATCGGCCTTCTGTGAAATTAAGGTGCTAGCCGCTTCACGTTCGCGTGTTGGGTCATACCACGATGAAGTCCAAATCACTTTGACAACGGCTTTAGGATTGGTCGAACGCAAACCTAAGGTAAAGGCGTTGATCCCTTGCAACACTTCGGGGATAGGAAATGCAGCGACGTAACCCACCACATTGGTCTTGGTCATGCGCCCTGCAATCACACCATTTAAAAAACGACCTTCGTAAAAACGCGCATTGTAGTTAGCAACGTTGGGCGCTGTTTTGTAACCAGTCGCATGCATAAACTTTACGTTTGGAAATTGCGCAGCTACTTTTTCGGTTGGGTTCATGTAACCAAACGAAGTTGCAAAAATAAGATCGTTTCCTTGTACCGCTAAATCACGCAAGACGCGTTCGGCGTCAGCACCCTCGGGTACATTGGCAACAAAACTAGTGCTTACCTTGCCAGCCATTTTGGCTTCAAGCTCTTTGCGTGCCACGTCGTGTTGATGCGTCCAACCAGCATCGGAAACGGGCGATACATAAACGTAGGCCACTTTGAGCGGCTTGTTTGTTGAAGCGGGGGTGGCTACGGGATTAGTAACGGTAGGGGTTTGGGCAAAGCCAATACTAGACAAAGCGGCAACAGAAGTTGCTGCAACAGCCTTTAAAAACACTGTTTTCAAAATAAATTCTCCAAATTAAATGAGCCGATCAACCGACATGTCGCATTGGGGAGTCCAAGCGAGCCGTCATGTATTGAGAGCTTGCCTGAGATGGTAGCATCGAAGTTCTCTTCGCATTTTTGGTAGAACCCGCATGGCAAATCGACTTTCCACAATTACAACGCGCACCGGCGACGACGGCACCACGGGCTTAGGTGACGGTTCTAGGGTTGCAAAAACAAATGGGCGGGTTGCTGCCATGGGGGATGTTGATGAGCTCAATAGCCACGTCGGTGTGCTGTTGTGTGAGCAGATTCCAGACGATATTCGCGAAGCGTTGTTAACAATTCAACACGATTTATTCGATTTAGGGGGTGAATTGTGCATCCCTGGCTTTGAAAACATTGCAATGACGCAAATCGAGCGCTTAGATCGTTGGATAGCACACTACAACGAAAAACTGCCGCGCTTAGCCGAGTTTATTTTGCCGGGTGGTAGCCGTGCCGCCGCCCAAGCGCACATTGTGCGTACGGTCTGTCGTCGTGCAGAGCGCACAGTTATCGGTGCAAAAGCAATCGAGAGCATTCGCCCCGAGTGTCAGCAGTATTTAAATCGCTTGTCCGATTTGATGTTTGTATTAGCGCGGGTTTTAAATCGTGCTGCTGGAGGCGCTGATGTTCTTTGGGAAAAAGATCGCAAAAAAACCGGCGCAGAATAAATGCTTTGGGTTTAGTTCAACCCAGCAATTAGTTTGGGCAAATCATGCATCGAACTAAATGTTTGCGCGCCCGCTTCTTGAAGTTGTAATTCGGGTGTCATTGCGCAGTAACCAAGCACCCGCATACCCGCGGCTTTAGCAGCTTGCACACCAAAAGGGCTGTCTTCTATAACCACACAATGCTCGGGCGCAACTCCCATTTTTTGCGCTGCGTATAAAAACAAATCCGGTGCGGGCTTGCCGTTTTTTACTTCCACCGCGCTAAATATGCGTCCAGTAAAAAGACTTTCTAAGGCACACTTTTTTAAAGTAACGCCCATCTTTTTAAAATCACCGCTAGAAGCAACGCAAGTTTTGTATTGGCTTTGTACGATCGCTAACGCTTCGTGGATACCATTAACTGGTTGAAGGCTTTGCTCGAAAGCCGCAGAAGTGTCTATATCAAGTTTGGCCGCAAATCCGTGGGGCAACGGTCTACCGAGCTCTTGTTCAATTTGTGCAAAAGCACTTTTTAACGAGCGGCCCATAAAGCTGGCCACTGTTTTCTCGAAGGTGTACGGCAAACCCAGCGTTTGTAAGGCGATTGCAAACTGCTGATTGGCGACTGTTTCGCTGTCGACTAGTACGCCATCACAATCAAAAATAACAAGTTGTATTGCAGATTGCATTCAGATTAAGCGTCGCGACCGGCCTCTAAGTACGACACTAACTTAGCACTAGTCTGGCGTAAACGCTCGGACAACAACTGCACTAACTTTAACAAAATTTTGCTGCCTAATTTGGACTCTTCTTGCAGTACTAGCATTAACGCATCGCGCGTAAGTACGGCAACACGGCTGGTCTCTAAAGTTACGCAAGATGCAAAACGTGGCTCGCCATCAAACATCGACATTTCGCCTAGCGCGTGACCTGAGTGCGCCACGGCAATACGGCTTGGATAGTTGTAACGGTTACGACGTAGTACATCGACCATGCCGTCCATTAGCAACAACATAAAGTCGCCGCTTTCGCCTTCGGTAATTAAGGTAACACCAGCCGCCGATTCGTAAACATACATAAACGCGCCGAGCTTGCGGGTTTCCTCTAAATCGAGACCAGAAAACAAAGGCGTTTTCGCCATCAGGCTATGCAATTCATCAGCAAAGTCAGCTGCCCGGCCTACCGGCTTTAAACCCATACCAATTAAACGTTCGTGCGGGGTTTTTTTAGCATTAGTACCCGCCGCAGCTTGGGCGAAGGTGTTCGGTACTGAGGAAAGTGGTGCGTTTGGTGTAGCGAGCATGTGCATCTCCGGCTGATTCAATGATTTATAGCACAGTAGCGCGGGTAGTGAGTGAACGCACGAGCTACCGTTGCATTTCTGACAACTGTTCGGTTAAGACCGATGGACGGTCTCGCAACTGTGCGCAGTGTTGTTGCAATTTTTACGAGCAGCTCCAAAAATATTTTACACCCTCGGTATTGTCTGCCCTTCGTTATTAATCGCTACTCAACCTGAGTCAATCGCCTCGCAGCGACTCCCCGCGCCAAATCGGCTAACACCTTTTCAGTTGCCTCCCAAGAAATGCAAGCGTCGGTCACACTTTGGCCGTACAACGGCGACTTGCCAGCGACCAAATCTTGCCGCCCTTCGACCAAATGACTTTCAACCATCACGCCAAAAATACGGTGCTCGCCATTAGCCATTTGCTGGGCGATATCAGAACACACCGGAATTTGATTTAAATGATTTTTTTGGCTATTGCCGTGAGACGCATCAATCATTAAACGGCAGGCCAGATTGGATTTAGAGGATTGAACACAAGCGTCTGCAACGCTAGCTGCATCGTAGTTTGGTTGGCTTCCACCGCGCAAAATAACATGGCAATCTTCGTTTCCGCCAGTCGCAACAATGGCCGAAACACCACCTTTAGTGACCGATAAAAAATGGTGCGGCTGCGAAGCCGCGCGAATAGCATCAAGTGCAATGCGCAAGTTGCCATCGGTGCCATTCTTAAAGCCAACAGGGCAAGATAAACCTGATGCTAATTCGCGGTGAATTTGCGATTCGGTGGTACGTGCGCCAATGGCACCCCAAGCAATAAGATCGGCTAAATATTGCGGGGTAATCATGTCTAGAAATTCTGTGCCTGCGGGCAGGCCCATTTCATTAATGTCCAGAAGCAATTCGCGCGCTAACCGTAAACCTTCGTTAATTTGAAAGCTCCCATCGAGTCGCGGGTCGTTTATTAGCCCTTTCCATCCCACCGTCGTGCGCGGTTTTTCAAAATACACCCGCATCACAATTTCCAAATTTTCGCTGTGTAAATTACGTTGCTCGATCAAGCGTTGCGCGTACTCGCGGGCCGCTTTAGCGTCGTGAATCGAACAAGGACCAACCACCACCAATAAACGATCATCCATGCGATTGAGCATCCGATGGATTGCTAAGCGGGCATCGTGAACCACAATTGATGCTTTTGGACTTAATGGAAACTCTCGTAACAGATGGGCCGGTGGTGCAAGCTCTTTAATCTCACGAATACGCAAATCATCGGTGGGTCGCTTTGAATTGGAAGTGGCGGATATGTTGTCTATTTGATCCATGAATTACTCAAAAAATTGGGGTATCGAAAATTGAAAATTAAGGCTTAAAAACAGCCCTAGCAAAACGGTCGATTGCCGTATTAGGCCGCGCCGCCAACGGTTAGACCTTCGATTCGCAGCGTCGGTTGGCCCACGCCAACGGGTACAGACTGTCCGTCCTTACCGCAAACACCCACACCTGAATCCAGTTGCATATCGTTACCGATCATTGTGACTTTAGTCAGTGAATCGGGGCCGTTGCCAATAATTGTTGCGCCGGCTACGGGGTATTTAATTTTTCCGTTTTCGACCCAATACGCCTCGGATGCTGAGAACACAAACTTGCCATTCGTAATATCGACTTGCCCGCCACCAAAATTGACAGCGTACAAACCACGCTTTATTGAAGACACAATTTCATCGGGGTCTTGATGTCCGCCAAGCATATAGGTATTGGTCATACGCGGCATTGGCAAATGTGCATACGATTCACGTCGGCCGTTGCCAGTAATTTTTGATTTCATCAGTCGGGCATTCATTCGATCTTGCAAATAACCGACCAAAATACCGTCTTCAATTAGGGTCGTGCATTGGGTCTTATTGCCTTCATCGTCCATATTTAATGAACCACGCCGATTTGCAATAGTGCCATCGTCAACTACTGTGACGCCCTTAGCGGCGACCCGTTGGCCTAATTTACCGCTAAACGCAGATGAACCTTTACGATTAAAATCGCCCTCAAGGCCATGTCCAATGGCTTCGTGTAACAACACGCCCGGCCAACCAGGGCCCAATACAACGGTCATTGGCCCGCCTGGTGCTGGACGTGACTCCAAATTAGTTAAAGCTGCTTGAACCGCCTCACTAGCGTACTGTTCGAGTAATGCATCATCAAAAACAGCAAGAGCAAACCGGCCTCCACCGCCAGAACTGCCCTGCTCGCGACGGCCATTACTTTCGGCAATCACTGTCACCGAGACCCGCACTAAAGGACGTACATCGGCGGCCACTAAGCCATCGGCGCGTGCTACCAAAACTACATCGTGTTCGGCAGCAATACCAGCCATCACTTGTACTACACGCGGATCTTTGGCGCGAGCCATGCGCTCTAGACGTTCTAGCAGAGCCACTTTTTGCTCGGAACTTAATCCAAGAATAGGATCGTCACCGGCATACAACTGGCGACCGATTTTTGGTAACTTTGTAGAGCCTTGTTTGCGAGCCGCTGGCTTTTGCCCCGAACCTTGTCGAGCAATACCACGTGTTTGCCGTGCAGCTTCTAAAATTGCATCCTTGGAAATTTCGTCCGAATACGCAAAAGCAGATTTATCACCAGTCACTGCGCGAATGCCGACCCCTTGTTCAATGTCGTAGGAGCCTGACTTAACAATGCCCTCTTCTAAACTCCAGCCCTCTGAGCGGGTGAACTGAAAATACAAATCGGCATCATCAACGCGATGCTGAAATATTTCTGCAAAGGCTTTTTCAAAAAAACGCTCATCGATACCCGATGGTTCGAGCAAAATGCGGCGTGCGATACGCAAGTGGTCGACCGAGTCTTGTGATCCACCTAAATTTAGGGCTAGAGCCGCGCTGGCTGATTTTGTATTTAAATTTGCTGAGTTCATGGATGCAGTGTAACAAGGACTAGGGAAAAGAAGGGAGAATGCGATGCTGTAGTGCAGGTAAGCGCTGTCTGGCGCTTTGCAATTGCTGCCGGTCAATATGCCCTAGGACAACACCGGGCCCGTCTTGCTCTTGCACAGACGCTACCTCACCCCAAGGATTGACCAGCAGGCTATGCCCCCAAGTACGCCGACCGTTTTCGTGCAAACCACCTTGAGCTGCCGCTAACACATAGCATTGGTTTTCGATCGCGCGGGCTCGCAGTAGTACTTCCCAGTGAGCCTGACCAGTAATATGAGTAAAAGCCGATGGCACCAAAAACAAATCACAGTGTAGCTCACCCATTGTTGATAGTTGCCGATAGAGCTCCGGAAATCGCAAGTCGTAGCAAATACTAAAACCAATACGCCACGAACTTCCATTGATGTCCAAATCCAAAACTACTGGTTGCGAGCCGGCAACAATGGTTTGCCTCTCGTCAAAACTTTGTTGCTCGTCTTGATAAGCAAATAAGTGAATTTTGTCATAGCGCGCAATACGCTGACCTTGCGCGTCGTAGGCCAAACAACTATTCCAAATTTTATTAGGTTCGGGCGATTGCAGCGGCACACTTCCACCTACTACAACTATTTTATAACGCAGCGCTTGTTCTTTCAAAAAATCTTGAATCGGCCCTTCTCCATCGGGCTCGGCGATTGCTAGTTTGTCGTTGGCGGAGCGGCCCAACATGCAAAAGTACTCTGGAAGCAATACCAGATGTGCGCCTCTAGCCGCTGCATTTGAAATCAAATCAGCAGCCACTTTAAGATTATTTGATAGATGCGTGCTAGAGACTGTCTGTAACGCAGCAACCGTTAACGAATTCATTGGGTTGAACTTTCGTCTTCACGGCGAACCACTGGTGTTCTTTTCTTTTGCTCTACCTTTGGGTCAACCCATGAGCCTTTAACTGAAATTTCATAGGCAAACGCGTCTTGAATCGGTTTGCGCAAAACTGTTTGAGCCAGTAAGGTTCCTATACCAATCGCCGGATTAACTGCGGTGTAGGCTAGCGAGGCCAAGCCGACATTGATTTCGGGCGTAACCAAAACATTTAAATCTTGGGTTTCGCGGGCAATGTCAGCCGTGCCATCTATTTTGATACGGGCCTGAACGCCTCTTATTTCAAGGGATTCGGTACGAGCAATACCTTTGGTAATTTTCGCAGCTCCATTTACTCTGTCAAAAGTAAAACCTTCGGAAACCATATCACTAAAATCAAACACCAATCGCTTAGGTAAGGACTGTAAATTCAACACACCAATTAGTTTTGCAGCACCCGGATCAATTTTTAAAAACTGGCCTTTTTCTAGGGCAATTTGAATTTCTCCGGACAAGGTGGGATGGTCAATTGCTAAAGGTGAGCCAAGCCAATTGATGTTGCCACTGATTAATCCTGGGGCTGCCCGTACCGCGTCCTTGACACCAAATAAATTCAACAGACCGCCGCTGTCTAAAATATTAAGATCGAATCTTAAATCTGTTCTACGTTTAGCTGCGTTTACCCCAGCAGGCGCGGGTCCTTCTGGTTGCGCAGCCCACTGCCCAGAAGCTACCAATTTTGCGAATTTATTTTCTAACTTTAATTCTTTAATCGTCCAAATCGGGGCGCCTGCTTGCAACGAGTTTTGAGCTTTTAAGCTGAGTTGACCAAAGTTCGTTTCATCAAAAACAAACTCTTCGGCCGATATATCTAAGCCGGGCAAATCACCGGGCCTGCTGTCAAGCAAGATCTCGACATCAACTGCTCGTGATTTGGGAATTTTTAGGCGGTTAAAGCGCGCGGTAAGTACGCCAACATTGCCTTGACCTGGGCCCGAATCGCGCCAAGTGAAATAACCGTTGATATCTTGCGCACTAATATTTGCGCGCCAAAAACCCTCTAATCGGCTTGCACCAACCACAACATTTTTAACTTCACGGCCACCCGATTTTACTTCGCCAGCTGCAATTGAAATAAGTGATGGCAAAAGTGAAAATCCTTCCGCAAAACTACCAACAACCTCTGTCGGAGTTGCTGTATCCGCAGCCGTTTTTCCGGCCTCACCGCGACTTGTGGTTTGATCGTCCCGCATTGACGCCAAAATAGGCATCCATTGATCCAAATCGATTCGATCAGTGTTGGCAACAACCGCAAATCCTGTATCGGGCAGCACCGGATCGGCGCGAACCCCAAAACTGCCGCGAAAAATCTCCATCCTTAAAGTCTTAGGCTCGCGGCGTCGCTCAAAGGCAACCGCAATATCGTCACCAACGCTCATGTTTAGTACATCACCCATCGATCGATCTTGGCTGGGCGCGATTGGGTTGGGAACCGTCTTAATAACCATTGGTGCAACTGTGCTTGCTTGTTTAGCAAAAGGAGCTGGTAAGTTACTGGTTAAGCCAACCAAATCTGACCGCACTTCGAGGTTTGATAACTTTCCGTTCACGTCGATTAACGCTGTGTAATTGGCGAAACCACTTAAACGCTGCGTTAAGGCGTTATCAGTCAATTTGCGAAGCGACGTATCGCTCATCTGGCCTTCAGCGCGAATCAGCAATCGCCCTGGCCCTTGCGGCGTTGCATTGACTTTAATTGGCCCGCCTAAAAATTCGCCAGTTAGGTTGTTGAGTGCAAAACCTGCATCGTTAAATGCCAATTGTCCCGAGACGTTTTCGAACCTTGGCAAACTGTCATCAACCTTGACTTGATTGCGGTTTAAGGCAATAGTTACATCAACTTTGGTTTTACTAAAATCACCTAACGGCAACACTAATTTTAAATCGAGAGCAGCGTCACCGGAAACTTCGGTTGCGCTAGCGAAATTATCGATTCGTGAAGTGATTGGCGAAGCATTTACAAATTTCACCATATCTTGGGCGGGGCCGAGGCCGGTACTTTTGATGGTCAATTCGGAATCAGCAAAGTCCTTTATTTGTGCGTCGACACGGTTAAATTTTACGTCGTAAATAGTGCCGCTACGCATACTAATGTTTAGCCCGGGCCCATCTAAAATTAACTCACCCGTTAAATTTCGAATTTCGGGCCATTCGGGGCTATAGGCCAAAGTAACGCCGCGCAATTTGGTAACAACTTTAAAAACGCCAGAGGCAGAGCCATCACTTTTTGGTCGATAAGGAAAATCCCACAGATCGCCTTTTACCGCGAAGTTAACGTGCTCAACTTGCCCTTCACGCACGGCATCACGCACCCAAAACCGTACACGCTCAGCAATCCGCTTAGGCATGTAACGGTGCACTTTAAGTAAGTTTCCGGACGTCAGCACGCCACTTAAATCAACAATACCAACGCCCTTGCCGCCCGTTTGATAGGTGCCCGACAAACTGCCTTCTGTATCTGCGTTTGCAAATTGTAAGGTCTCTACAACCACCTTCAAGAACGGAACGCTTGGCGTTTTGGTGTCGCCAATAGTCCACTTTAAAGCGCTGTTTAAACTCTTAAATTCGACCGTTTCTTCGTCGAATAAATTGGGAACGGTTAAAAGCGTTTTTTGCCCAACTACGTTCATTGTGCCCGTGGTTTGGTTGGCGCTAACTTTTCCGCTTAAACCTGTAAAACCCGGCACACCTAAACGATCCTCATGCGCGCGACCAGACTTGACGGCAGCGTCCGCAAAATCAATGTCAGCATTCCAGCGCCATTGCATCAACTGGGCATCTGCCAACTCCCAATTAATTTTGGTCGATTTAACTAGCCCTTTCGGTTGGCGCGCCTGAATCGCGGCACGCTGCGTTTCCGCAATTGGAAGCCGATTTAACTGGGGCAACCAATCCTCAACTCTAAAGGGCTGCAGACTTACTTGTCCGCTTCTTGGCAGACCGTTTGCTGCAATCGTTAGTCGACCAGCCTCGCTAGAACCAAGCTGTAGCCCGCTGTTTTGTTTTACCGACCATCCTAAATCCGCCAGTTCAATTTGATCAGCTTGTGAGCGAAATGAAGTGGTAACGAAAGCGCGCTGGAAGTCTAATGGTTCAAGTACTTTTTTCTCATCTCGCAAAGCCAGTTGCACTTGATTGGCTTCAAGGTTAATCAAACCCTCAAAGCCCGTCGGAATTTTTTGTTTGATGTTTAGCCAAATTTGGGTATTTACAGTCGCCGATTTTAAAATTGAAAGTTTTTGAATTTGCTCGGCTTTTAACCATGCGGCTAGATGCGGGGCTAATTGCGCCCAATTGATTGCCTTAGCCGCTAAGTAATTATCGCCTTGCCAATTACTAATTTGCACGGCCGGACTACCTATGGGTCGAGTAAAGTCGGCGCGCAAATCAATTGAGGCATTGGCCTTATTTTGATCATTTGGCAATTGTGCGTTAAGCGAAAACTTATGGCTGCGCCCTCGGTTCACTGCGACAAAACCAACGGAGTTTGCATCAATTTTCGGTAACTTAGCAAAGGCATCTTGCCAACTAAGCGCCCCGTCAACCACTTCGATACGCGCCTGCGAAAGGAACCAAGCCAAGCCTTGCTGATCGTCACTTGGTCCGTTTAAATCAAGGGTAAAACCAGCGACTTGCAAAACCCGTTCGTGTGTACGAACAATGTCAATTTGCGGTTTGACCAAACGAATCGTTGCAAACTCTGCCTTTCCGCTAGTCAGCGTGCGCAACGATAGAGTCGCATCAACTTGACCTAAGCGAAGCGCATCGCCTAATTGCACATCGAAAAATTGAGCGCTGGGCATAAAGCGATCCCAACTGGTTTGAATCCGCCCTATCGAAAATGGCTTGTTTGTTTGTGTTGTTACAAATTGTTCAATCCGCGGCTTTAAGGCGGGCAATTGCGGCCAAAGCAAGTATCTCATCGCTAAATACAGGCCGCACGTTCCCAAAAAAAGGAATACGACCATCGCGCGAAAAAATTTAGTCATTCAAACAATCAAAAGAGTGGATAAAACATGCTTCATTTAATGAAACGAATCAACCTTTCATTTAGCCGACCGAAGACTGTGTGAATCAACAAATCTAGGACAAATTCAACCGATCTACTCCAACCGAATGTAGCATAGAGGAATGGAAAATTCGCCACACACTAAGCCAAATGCAACTGATCGGACCGACAATCCGATAAACGACACATTCGCGGTCCTGAGTTCACTGTCGGCTTATGCCGCGAGAAACTTGCAAGCCAGCCCAAATATTGCGGCGTTAGCACAACAAATCTCAGCCGCCGCGATCGACGAAACTGTCATTAAAGACTTGTGGGATCGCCTGCATTTGTCTGATGCGCAACTAGCCAAGGATTTACGCCAATGGCGAAACACGATCATGATCGGGCTTGCTCAACGTACGCTTACCGGTCAGGCCGATTTAACCGAGGTGGTTCAGGCAATATCGTTAGTTGCAAAAATTGCGGTCCAAATTGCCATCGATTTTTCTGCGCAGGCAATGCAAACCGACTTTGGTGTTCCGCAAGACAGCACTGGCAAGCCGCAAGATCTATTGGTCATGGGGATGGGAAAACTAGGTGCGAACGAGCTTAATGTTTCATCGGACATCGACTTAGTGTTGCTATACCGCGAACAGGGATTGAGCAGCGGAACTAGCAATTTAGGTTCCAAAATTGCCGCCAGCGAATATTTCGCGCGCTTAGTCAAAATAATGGTCCCATTAATTGAGCAATTGACCCCTGACGGTTTTGTTTTCCGGGTCGATTTACGCTTAAGACCACATGGAGACTCCGGCCCGATTGCAGTTTCATTGAACTATCTTGAGGATTATTTAGTCAGCGAGGGGCGCTCTTGGGAGCGTTTTGCTTGGCTCAAAGCCTCTTTAATTGCTTCGACCCAATTTTCTGGACCTAGCGGCCAATCGGCGGACCTTAGGAACTTAAACGCCGTTATTGAACCATTTGTTTATCGTCGCTACTTGGATTATTCGGCCATAGCTGCATTGCGTGAATTACATGGCCTTATACAAAACGAACAACATCACAAAAATCGCAGGCGGTCGTTAGATCAAGGGATGGACGTTAAGTTGGGGCGTGGCGGCATTCGAGAAATCGAGTTTTGCGTTCAACTGTTACAAATAATTCGCGCTGGACGAGATGCCTCGCTGCGCGAACGTTCGACAATTGCAGCGTTATCAAAGCTACAAAAGGCTAACGTTATTAATGAAAAAGATGCTGATGAGCTAAGCAATGCGTATTGTTTTTTAAGGCAAATAGAACACGCGATCCAATGGCGCGAAGATCAACAAACGCATTGGCTAAATTTTCAAAACCCAGAGCAAATTACTCAAGTCGCGGGGCTGTTAAATTTAGCGCCGAAGCAAATGCTGGAGCAATTAAGCGCAACTCGAAAAATAGTTACCGAGATGTTCGATCAATTGCTGGCAAAGCCGGAATCGAAATTGGCTGAATCGACCTCAGGTTTAACAAAAACAACAACCAACGCACCTGAATTTGATGAGCCAAATGAACCCACTGTTAGTGCTTACGAAAAGGCATTTTACGAGGGTAGTAAATTCACGCGTGCTAATGAATCTATTCAGAAGACTGTGCGCCAGCTAATTGAACGGTGCAAGCAAGAAGATAGCAATTCAATTCAAACTTTAGACGAAACGACGTTGCAGCGCCTTTTGGATTTGATTGAACGTTTAATTGGACGGCCCGGCTACATTGCCTTATTAGCCCAGTACCCAAGAGCGTTACAGCGACTTATTAAACTGCTGGCGTATAGCCAATGGGCGGCCCAATTTATTACGCGATACCCGATTGTGATTGATGAACTTATCTCTGATCAAACAACCCAAAACGGCAACCAACTTAATCCACAGCTTAGCAATTGGCCGCGACTTAGCCAAGCCCTTCGCCAGCAATTAGAGCACTCAGATACCGAACGTCAACTAGACGCGCTGCGGGAGTTTCACCATGCACAAATTTTGCGCCTGATGTTGCTCGAGCTTGAGGGACAACTGAGCGTAGCGGCCTTAGCTGACGAGCTCAGTGCGCTGGCCGATGTCATCATTGAACAAACATTGATTTGTATCGACCCGGCAGCTGGCTCTTTTGCCGTGATCGCCTACGGTAAATTGGGTGGCAAAGAACTAGGTTATGCATCCGATTTAGACATCGTTTTCATTTACGACGAACAAGGTTTTGATACTTTTGAAAAAGGCTTGCCGGCCCAGGAGTATTACGCGCGTTTAGCCCGTAAACTGATTCAGTGGCTAACAGTAAAGACAGGCGCAGGAGAGTTGTTTGATGTGGATATTCGGCTTCGACCCGACGGCGATTCGGGTCTTTTAGTATCGAGCATCAGTGCTTTTGAAGACTATCAAAAAAGTCACGCTTGGCTGTGGGAGCATCAGGCGTTAACACGCGCGCGATTTAGCGCTGGTAGTATGCAAGTTGGTCAGCGTTTCGAGGCAATTCGTCTAGAAATTTTACGTTTGCCGCGCGATCACACAGCAACCCAAACTGAAGTTGCCAATATGCGAACCAAGGTCGCTGCGGGTCATTTGAATCGGACCGAACTATTTGATCTCAAACATGACACCGGTGGCATGGTAGACATTGAGTTTGCAGTTCAGTGCCTCGTGCTTTGTTACGCCAAAGAGTTTCCAGATTTGTCTAAGAACATCGGCAACTTAGCCTTATTAAAAATGTGCGGTGAGCAAAACTTAACCACTCAACAATTAGCTTCCGAGTGTATTCAAACCTACCAAGATTTGCGTCGAATGCAATACGCTTTACGTTTAAACGGACATGAACAAACCCGCGTTCCCACTGAACAGTGGGAACAACGGCGGGCGGGCGTTAGGCGGCTATGGGCTGAGGTCTTTTGTAAAGTAGCACCATCAGCATAAACAAGATCACTGGAATGGATACCCAGTTCAACATGGCCCAACCATTTGCATGTAACAAGGCACCCGACGAGAACGAAGAACTAATCATGGTGGTGAACACACATAATTCGTTAAAACCTTGCACTTTGGCTTTTTCGCTAGGCCGATGACTTTGGGTTAGTAATGTTGTAGCGCCAGTGAACAAGAAATTCCAACCCACTCCCAAGACCAGTAAAGCGGCAAGAAAATTCATAATATCAACGCCTGCTAGCGCAATCGCTGTACAGATCAGCATCAGCACGCACCCGGCGATCATAATTTTTAAGCTACCAAATTTAGAAATCAAATGCCCAGTAAACAGCCCTGGCGCAAACATTCCGATAACGTGCCATTCAATAACCAAAGCAGCCGAAGCGTAAGGGTGTTTACAAACATCCATTGCCAACGGCGTTGCAACCATCAGTAAATTCATAACCGCGTAAGCGATTACTGCTCCTAAGACTGCGATCCAACAATTGGGCTGCCGCAAAATTTCTAGCAACGGTCGAACCTCGCCCTGCACTTGGCCAGCGGGCGATGCGGGAATACGCAGCATGTGGGTTAGCGCCAAGCTTAGAAGAGCAAATCCGGCCAATGAAAGATACGTGGCAGAAAACAATCCGGGTAAGGCTACCCGGGTTAACTTCGATAATTCTGGCCCAATAATTCCCCCCAAAATCCCCCCCATTAAGACCCAACTAATCGCTCTCGATTTATAGTCGGGTTTTACGGCGTCGGCCACTTCAGCCGCAGTAAAGCGTAATGTTGACGAAAAGGCGGGGTAAGTACCAGCCACTAAAGTACCCAAGCAAAGAAAGGCTAAGCTACCCGCTTGCACTGCAAAAAATGAAATCAAAGTACCTACTATTGCCGCAATAGCGCCTAACTTGTAACCTGCTGCGCGGCCATTTTTTTTCATGTACCGCGATGCCGGAATGGTCATTAGGGCTGAACCCAACAAATAGGCCGTAATGGGCAAGGTTGCTAACGCTTTATTGCTTGTTAGCGCATATCCGGCCAATCCGTTAATGGCAATTAGGGTGACATTGTTAGTTAGAAACAATCCCTGTAACAGGGCCAACAACGTGACTTGGCGGGCAAAAACCGTCTGCATACAACTCCTCTAACTCCGTTAACCGGCGCAAAGCAAACAATACTTTGAAACGCACAAACGGAATTATGCACTAGCAGCTACAATGCACCTCTCGAAGTTTCACCCGAAGTTTCACTTTTGCTAAAGCCGTTTCGAAATTATGAGCCCAACAAATTCTCAAAAAACCGAGCACAATAAAACCACGCAAGTAAAGCCCGAGCAATTGCCCGTACATTGCCCAACCGATGCAGTCCCCTTATGGAATCAGCACCCGAAAGTTTATTTAGAGTTTGACTCACACGGTCACGCGAAGTGTCCTTATTGTGGTGCTCAGTATCAACTTGATGGAGAAGTTAAGGGCCACTAGCGGTTGGATGCCAATTAGGCACACCTTCAATCGCCTACTGCAATTTGCTCGTGATCAATCGCACAGCCAAGTAGCGGTGTAAGCGGCACACTTCGGGGTTATGCCCGCCGCTTCATACCTGCCCCCAAAGTCGCCTGCCCGCGCGCTCGAAACAATTGAGACACCATCTTTTGTCTCTAAAACTATCATTTTCGTTGCCAGTGATTTGCCACGCGCTATCGAGTCGTTAAGTTTTATCGCGCACTTTGCGGCGCGCTATCCAAATGATCGTATTGACGTAGTGGCGACCCCAAAAACCGCAGCGCTTTTTGAACACTTTCCTTTAGTTTACAAAGTTTGGCGGTTTGAGAATATTACGGCCGATTCAGTAGAAGATTCGCTTGGCGACTTATTTAACAACGCGCTACGCAACTGGACTGCAAAACTTTCGCTGGGCAAACAAATGGCCAAAGTGAAATACGAACGCGCTATTTTTCTAGAACATTCACATTACAGACCCTTGCTGGCGATGCTCATTGGCATTCGCGCCCGTTGGGGGTTTGCGCCGCATTGGCCCTTAACACTAACGCGCACTTTAAAACTAGTTCACGAACAGCAAAAAACACCGCTACGTTTGGCCCAATGGCTTGAACTAGCCGACTGTGGACCATCCGGCAATTATCGAACTCCTAATAACTATCAGGTTCAACTTCCCTTTTTGACTCGGCCAACGATGGAGCCTAGCTACGCGCGCCGAAAATTTGGCGTAAGCGCGCTAATGCCTATTTTAATATTCGTTGCGGGTCATAGCCGATCGATGCCGCCCGATCAAAAGGATTGGCCAAATCGCTATTGGTTTGAACTTGCATTACAAGCCCAAGAGCGTTTTGGTCAGGTCCAAATTGTTTTTATTGGCGATACAGCCGATCGCAGCCGAGCTACAGAAATTGCAACACTGATCGGTCCTCTGGCACACAATCTATGTGGTATGACTAATTTGTACGAAACCATGGCGTTAATGACCGGCGCATTATCGGTGGTCGGTAACGACAACGTGATGTTGCATCTAAGTAGAGCTCTTGGCGTACCTAACGTCGGGATTTTTGGTGGCACCGACCCACGCAGCCGCGCCCCGAAGTCGAGCCAGCACCGATCCCTTTGGCTGCACCTAGAATGCAGCCCTTGCCAAGGTCCAACCTGCCAATTGGGCCGAGCACTCTGTCTTGAACGAATTACCCCGCGCGACGCCTTGAACGCGTTGGAACTAAACCACGTCAATACACAGCTGCTCTAGCCCTGATAAACTCTAACCATGATTCAAAAGATACCTATGTTTGCAACTGCGGATGCAGTTGAAGAAGCTTTTTACGATGCTCTTGAAGCGGGCGATGTTGAAACCCTAATGCAGCTTTGGTGCGAAGAAGAAGATATTGTTTGCATTCACCCCAGCGGTCATCGCTTAACGGGCCACAATGCAATACGCGCTTCGATGGACGAAATATTAGACGGCGGTGGCCTTGATATTCGCGTGTCCGATATCCACGTACATCAAAGTGCAACGATAGCCGTGCATCATTTAACCGAGCGCATTACAGTCGACGGAGAACAGGGGCAACAACTGGTTACACTGGCAGCCACTAATGTTTATTTAAAAGGCCCCGTTGGTTGGCAATTGTATTTGCATCAAGCAACTCCCATTGCCGCCCAAGATGCCAGCCCAGCGCCGCCCGGCCCACTGCTGCATTAATGGGTTCAATCCATCAGCCCTCAATTGTTCAAAGCACTTATGTTGCTCCGTTGTGGCTTCCTGATGGACATAGTCAAACAATTTTTCCAGCCCTAGTTACCCCGCGCCCAAAAGTAAAATACGAACGGTTTCAAGTAAGCCTACGCGACGGCGATTTTGTGCATCTTGATGCACTACCTAATTTAGTAAACGCGCAAAATCATCAAGCCTTTGTTTTATTATTCCATGGGCTTGAGGGTAGCTCGAACAGCCACTACGCTTTGGCGCTGATGCAACAATTGCAGCAACGCGGTCTGCGCGGTGCTGTTGCCCATTGGCGGGGCTGCAGCGGGCAACCCAATATTTTGCCGCGCAGCTATCATTCGGGCGCATCCGAAGATATCGCCGATGTAGTACGCTGGACGCGACGCCAATTGTCCGACCAAACATCACTATATGTTATCGGTGTATCTTTAGGTGGCAACGCATTATTAAAATGGTTAGGTCAAGAACCATTACAAACGACTATTATTCAAGGTGCAGTCGCTATATCGGCTCCACACAGTCTAAGTGCAGGTGCAGATCAATTGGCGAGTGGAATATCGACCTTGTACACCCGCAATTTTATGTCGACGATGATCGCGAAAAGTCGTGCAAAATTAGCGCTGTTTGATATGCCTTATACCGAAAAAGAATTGGCAACAATTCGTAATTTTCATCACTTCGATGAAATTGTTACGGCACGGGTGCATGGTTTTAAAAGTGCGCAAGACTATTGGGAACGCTCTTCGTGCAAACAGTTCTTAAAACACATTACGCGTCCCACTTTAATTGTAAATGCCAAGAACGATCCTTTTTTACCCATTAGCGCTTTGCCAAAACCCGATGAAGTTTCTGAGCACGTTTGCTTAGAATACCCAGCTACGGGAGGACACGTTGGTTTTGCCCAGGGCCGGTTTCCTGGAAACTTAAATTGGTTACCAAAACGAAGCCTAGAATTTTTCGGCCACCATGCCAATGGATGACGATGTCCTTAAAGCAATGGCCCGCTGGCCCGACGTACCCGCGGCTTGGGGTTGGTTACGAATTGATCGGCGCGGGCATTGGTTTATTGTGAAACGCGATGCGCCCGATTTTAGCGAGGAGCGCGACGCAAACGGTTCTGTTGTGCGCAACGAACGACTGATCGACTTTATGGCGCGCAATTATGCGGCCGAACCTAACGGATCTTGGTACTTTCAAAACGGCCCACAGCGTGTCTATGTCGATTGCGAATTAGCCCCCTTAGTTTGGCGTGTTGATCATGAGCAAGATCAATTGCGTTGGGTTGCACATACGGGCGCAATTGCAACTGAAACTTTAGCAGTAGCAGTCGACCTTAACGGCAATGTGTTTGTTAAAACCGAGCTGGGTCCTGGCGTCATCGACGACCGACAATTAGCCCGCTTAGATCAATGGTTACGCGAAAACAATGATGGCTCAATGGAGTTATTAATTAGTCGTGTTACCTCCACTTGGTTATCCGTTGCACTGAACAGCGAGCCCGCATTATTATGGGGGTTTGAAAAGTCACCCCGACAGGCAAAGTAATTTATGAAACTTAAAAATTCGACCATCACTGGGGCGTTAGCCGGCATCTCAATGGCTTTGTTTGCAAGCGGCGCCCAAGCCAACGAGCAACTAACCGCGTTATGTTCAACTGATCAGGGTTGGTGTGAAATGGCGGCCGCCGAATTTACTAAAAAAACCGGCATAAAAGTGTTGCAGGTGCGAAAAGCCACCGGCGAATCGATGGCACAGTTAAAAGCTGAGTCCGAAAACCCCAAAACGGATATTTGGTGGGGTGGCACCGGCGACCCATTTTTACAAGCCGCCGAAGAAGGTTTGTTGGCCGAATATCGCCCCCAAAGTTTTAACGATTTGCAGCCTTGGGCACAACAGCAATATGTTTTAACGGGCAATAAAGTGGGTGGGTTTTATTCAGGCGCTATTTCACTAGGCGTCAATACTGAGATTCTTAAAAAGAAGAACCTACCCGCCCCAAAGTGTTGGGCCGACCTAATCAAACCTATATACAAAGGTGAGATCGAAAGCTCTAACCCATCATCTAGTGGCGGTGCGTACACCATTCTTGCCGGTCTAGTCGCTTTGATGGGTGAAGAAAAAGCGTTCGACTACATGAAGGCAATTCACAAAAATATTACGTCGTATACACGTTCTAGCAATGCCCAAGCAAAAACGGTTGCGCGCGGTGAAGTGGGTATTGGTATTTCGTTTTTACACGGATTTATCACCGAGATCGAAAACGGTTTTCCGGTTGATTTAATTGTGCCTTGTGAAGGAACGGGATTTGAAGTGGGTGGCATCGCTTTAATTAAGGGTGGTAAAAACCCTGAAGCAGCTAAAAAGTACTACGAATTTTTAATGTCGCCCGAAGGACAATCTATTGGCAACAAAGCCCGTAGTTATCAACAACCGGCCAACAAAAAAACGCCATCGAACCCAAAAATTGTGCAGCCAGCGCAAATTAAACTCGTGGATTACGATTTTAAAAAATTTGGGTCGTCCAGCGAGCGCAAGCGCCTTATTGGACGCTGGGAAACCGAAGTGAATAGTTTGCCGCGCTAAACGAAACCCCGAAACGGGTACAAGTCGTATTTGAATCCTCGTTTTTTGCACTTAATCGCATACATTGCATTAGTTGACAGGGCCGCCTTACATTGCGGCCATGCCTTCTTTGAATCCTCTTTTCCCACAAAGCGCCTTAAATAGCCAAAATCTGGCTGGGGTCTCGACCGATTCCGCGATTTCTGAGCATAATTTGCTTATGAACCCGCTTTTGAACCCGCTTTTGAATCCGCTTATGAATCCGCTTATGAATCCTTTACTCAATCGCAACGACCGAGCGTTATGGCTTAGCTATGGGCTAATTTGGCTGGTAATTTGGGCCTTGCACGTGCTAGCTTCACTGCAAAGCGATGTCGAGCAAGGCCAGTGGCGACCTGCTGCGGCTGCATTTAAGGCCAGTTGGACGCTTTGGTCGGCGATGCTATTGGGTGTATTTGTTATTCCCGTTACCCAAGCCCTTTACCCTAAATCACCTTTAATAAACTTTAGTTTCCATTTACTGGCCGCCATCGTATTTTCGATTGCTTGGCAAATTGTCAGCTACGCAGCTGGTTATACTTTTTACGGGTCCGATTACGCCAATGCCACTTTAGAACAAACAATTTTGTGGCGATTGATTTGGGGCGTGGCCGTATATGGTGGCTTAGTAGCCGCTTTTACGGCGCTCTTAAATTCGAAAGCGGCTAGACAAAGTGCCTTGGCCGCCGAGCAAGCGCAATCGGCACGAGTACGCGCCGAGCTTTCTGCACTGCGCGGAAAACTTAATCCGCACTTTTTGTTCAACACCCTAAACACCTTAATTGCTTTAACTCGGCGTGACCCCAAAATTGCCGAGCAAAATCTATTACGTTTCGCCGGTTTATTACGCCATGTTTTGGATAATCAGCGCCATGGCCGGGATCGTTGTCCGCTGGGTAATGAAATTGATTTTGTCCGAGATTATGTTGAGCTTGAAAAGTTACGTTTGGGTAAGCGTTTAAATGTTGTTTGGGATATCGACGAGAATGCATTAGACGTTGAAGTTCCAGCCTTGAGTATGCAACCCTTGGTTGAAAACGCCATTGTTCATGGTATTGCCCCAAAGATTGAAGGCGGCACTTTAACCATTAGTGCCAACATCCAATTAAACCCGGATCGCACCGAGTCTTTAGTGCTATCCGTTGCAGACGACGGCCAAGGTTGCAGTCAAGAGCAACTAGATAAAGCCAACACGAACAACAACAACGAGCGAAAAGGGCTAGGCGTTAGCGCGGTTAGACAACGATTTGCTTTGGCGACAAATAATCAAGCTAAGTTTCTAATAACTACCGCGCCCGCTGCGGGTTTCAAAACCACTATCGAAATGCCAATATGAGTACGCACAACCAAAAATTAAAAGTTGTTATTGCCGAAGACGAACCGCTTGCGGCCGAAGCACTCATTGAATGGGTTCAGGCCCATTCGCATTTGGAGTTTGTGGGTCACGCCAGCGATGGTCTAAACGCAATTGCCTTGTGCAATGAATTGAAACCCGATTTGTTGTTACTCGATATTAATATGCCTGGGCAAACCGGATTGCAAGTTGCGCGCAATTTAATTCAAAAAAAATCAAGCACTTCGATTATCTTTACTACAGCATATGACGAACATGCACTGACGGCGTTTGAACTACACGCAATCGATTACTTGTTAAAGCCGTTTTCTCTGGAACGCTTTAACGAAGCGATTGAACACGCAGTGAATCAACGCGTACTTAATCAAAATAATGTTAACCAAGGTTCAAGCGAAGGTTCAAGTGCCGACGATGAAGATTCCGCACAAAGCGAATTATTAGCAAGGCTTGATAGCTCGTCACTTTCTGGCAGTACCACCGAGCCCTTGACCCGAATTATGGTCCGCGATCAAGGAAAAATTTTTCCTGTAAAAGTAGAGCATGTTGAATATTTAAAGTCGGATACGAAATACACGGCCATTGCGTACCAAGGCAGACAGTTTCTAGTGCGCTTGGCTTTGCATGCATTTGAAGATCGCCTTGATAAATCGCGCTTTCTTAAGTTGCAACGTAGCTGCATTGTCAATTTAGATTTCGTAGAGTCAATGACCCCCGATGAGATGTCGCAATATGTAGTAAAAATGAGCGACGGTACAAGTTTTACAGCCAGTCGCGATGTATCTAAGCTGTTAAGGAGTCAAAGCATATGAGCGCTATTGCCAATCGTGTAAATTTTAACGCGCGTGAATCGGTGTCGTTTCAACCCAAAATTTGGGTGCCTACGTTCGTCCTAGTATTCCTTGCTTTTTTCAGTCCAGTGTTCAGTTCTGTGGCACGTGCAGACCAATTAAAACCCAGCAAAGAAGATGGTAAAGCCGCTTGGTTTAAGCCTGCTGAATTTACTAAATTGCATGTTGAGGGGTCGGCCGACATTACAGTTCGCCAAGGCAGCGAAACTGAAATTATTATTGATGCCAGCCCACAAGCACGTGAGCGTGTTGAAGTCCATCAAGACGGTAGCCAAGTAAAAATTCGATTTAATGGTGGCTGGAAATTTTGGGACAACAATGCCGGCTCATTAAAAATTAACGTTACTTTTAAAACCCTTGAAGATGTTGCATTGTCAGGTTCAGGAAATTTACACGGCAAAGGCCGAATCAAACTCCCAAAACTAAGCCTACGAATGGCCGGTGCTGGTGACTTCGATTTTGAAGACCTGCATGTCGACGAGTTACGGGTTTCGTTAGCTGGGGCTGGCGATGCAAAATTGCTAGGTGAAGCTAAATCGTTGTCGCTTAGCATTGCTGGTGCGGGTGATTATATTGGTGACAAATTTAAAACCCAAAAAGCCCGTATCTCGATTGCTGGCGCTGGCGACGCTAAAGTTTGGGCAACCGAAGAACTATCGGTTAGCATTGCAGGAGCCGGATCAGTTTCACACTGGGGGCGCGCAAAAATTGTTAAGCAATCGATTGCAGGAGTTGGTTCAATTAGTGACCGAGGCGAAAAACCTTGATGCGCGCGATCGTTTAACCTAGGTATTAAGCAATAAATATCATTAATTTTAGTGATGCCGCCCTTACAGCGACCTGATATTCTCCTATTACTTTTTAACTTCCGATATTCATGAAAATCATGCCAATCAATTTAACGCGTAGAGCACTGGTCGTTGGCACTCCACTAGTTGCAGCAACAAGTACGGGTCTCATTTCGTTAGAAGCACAAGCGCAATCGGTCGGACAAGCATTAAAATTGTATCCGGCGTTAATGCTAGACGGAGAAATGTTTGATCCTAAAATTCTTCAAGATCATGTGGTGTTGCTTTATATTTGGGCTTCGTGGTGCCCTTATTGCTTGCGCGATATTGCTGCGCTTCGCAATAAGCAAGAAGAATTTAAAGACAAAAAATTTGCAGTTTTAGGTGTGAATATTGACTCAAATCCTGGTGACGCAGAAAAATGGGTTAAGACTTACAAAGTGAATTTCCGATCTTTAGTCCCAACAGCGGATTACAACAAGGCGTACAGCAGTAACGGCCGCATGGGAACGCCATCGTGGTGGTTAGCCGGACGCGACGGAAATGTTGTCGATTCATCCACAGGCAACGGTGCTCAATTTATCTATCGCAACAGAATCGAGACTATCGACAAGCTAGTTGCTAAACCTACCGCTTAGCAAACATTGGATCGTTTTTTTCGCGCTCAAACTCTTGGCGAAACTCGCGAATTTTAGAATCGACGATTGCGGCTAATACGAAGTCACCCTTTACTGTTTGCTGCGCCGTCGTCATTTGATCGATAGCGGCTTTCCAAGACGCTTGCAAGGCATAGCGTTCACCGGCTGCGCGATGTGCTTGCGCTGGTTGATCAGTCTTTGAATAAATCTCTGAAGCTAATCGCCAAAGCTCTGCATCCGATCTTCGATCTTGCAGCAGGCTTTCAACCTCTGCTGTCGCTTCAGTCCATTTTGCGGCTTGCATTAAAGCTTCAACGCGCGCTAGCGTGAATTCGCGTTTATTCGGCCATTCTTTTCGCGCGCTTGCTGTTAACTCTAGCAAACGCGGTATTTCATTACTTTGGCTTGTCAAACGAATGCGTTCGCGCAGGATCATTGGGTGGCGCGCGGGCAAACCTGCAGCGGCCCGATCTAATGCTTGTGTTGCTTTGGAAAAATCAAGCAATTGGGCTTGTGCGATTGCTTGACCGTACCAATTGACTGCAATTTCTTGAGCCTCACCGGCCCTGGGTTGACTAGCTAGTTGTGACTGAAAAAAAGCAAGTCCGGTTTGAGCTCCATCACGCGTACCATCGGCTTGGGCACGCAAGCGTGCCTTTACTAAATTAAACTCGAGGGTGTCAGGGCGAATTTTGGCTTTCATCGACAAGGTGCGTAATTGCATGTCGGAAATTCGATCAGTGGTTAGCGGGTGAGAACGCAAATACTCTGGCGCGTTTCCTTCGTACACCCGATTAGCTGCTTGCAATTTGTTAAAAAACGAAACACTTGCGAGTGGATTAAAACCCGCTTCGCTTAGAATTTCTAGACCTACTCGGTCGGCTTCTCGCTCGGCATCACGCGAAAATCTTAAAATATTACTCATGGCCGTGGCTTCGCCCAATTGAAGCAAACCAACCGCTGCATTTGGGTTGTTTTTTGCAGCCAAGATTGCAAGTAAAGTACTAGCAACTAGAATAGGAACCGACTGGCTTTGTTTACTAAATTGGCGAGCCAAATGCCGTTGAGTAACGTGACCAATTTCGTGTCCCAAGACCGTTGCCAACTCGGCCTCGCTTTCCGCCGCTTCAATTAGGCCAGTATGCACGCCAATGTAACCACCTGGCATTGCAAACGCATTAATGGAACGGTCGCGAATTAAAAACAACGTAAAGCTATAACCTTGCGCCTGACGCGTACGCGTTAAGGGGGCGGCAAAGTCATTAATCCACTGGGTTAATTCAGCGTCCTCGAGAACCACACCGGCGCGAATTAGATTTTGAAGAATGGCATTCCCGACCCGACGCTCACTAGATGGCGAAAATTCATCATTCTCAACATCGCCTAAGCGCGGCAAATTTAAATCACTAGTTTGGGCATTGGCCGAACTAAGCAGCCAACCATTCATTAAAAACGGTTGCCATAAAACGCAGACGGCCAAAACATGAACCGCACAACGACCGGCCATTCGTCGAAGGCTGTTTAGAAAGCAACGAGTCCAAACTTGAATCATTTATTGCGACCTTTAAAAATCACCCGAACCTACCAAATGAACTTTATCCATGGGATTACACTAATAATACCTCTAGAAAAAACGCAGGCTGTAAGCAAATGTTAAAGTCAGCACCTAAATAAAAGAATCTGTAAAAAACCATGCCCAAGACAAATTCGAAAGTACCAACCCAGCTGACTCACTTTAATTCAGTCGGCCAAGCCCATATGGTCGACGTGGGCGACAAACCCGATACTGTGCGTAGTGCTTTGGCCGGTGGCACCATTTCTATGCTACCCGCCACTTTTGCTTTAGTTCAACAAGGCACTAGTAAAAAAGGCGATGTGATTGGCATTGCCCGAATCGCTGCGATTCAAGCGACCAAGCGCACAGCCGACCTTATTCCGCTATGCCACCCTATTGCAATAACAAAAGTTAGCGTTGATTTTGAACTTGAGTCGCAAAGGCATCAAATAACTTGCACTGCACGCGTCGAATGCACCGGTAAAACGGGTGTTGAAATGGAAGCGTTAACCGCAGTTCAAATTGGTTTATTAACGATTTACGATATGTGTAAAGCCGTCGATCGCGGTATGGTTATTGGCAATGTGCGGTTGCTAGAAAAAACTGGCGGTCAATCAGGCAGTTTTAAAGTCGAGCCCGCTAAAAAAACAGCGAAGCCAGCGCGAAAAAAATAAAATAGCCCATGCTGTCGGTACCAAAGGTAAGCAGCACTGACGAACCCACCGCTGGATCGCGGCCCAAGCGTTCAAGAACTAGGGGAACGAGCATACCAATTAGCGCTCCGACTAGAAGGTTCAAAATCATCGCTAACATTAGGGTCAGGCCCAAAAGCCAACCGAACTTAATGTCCTTGTACAAAAACCACGCGACCGCACCGGCAATAGTTCCCCAAACTAAACCGTTAAAACCCGCCACCAACAATTCTTTGCTAAGCAATCGTTTGGCGTTGGCGCGGTTGACCTGCCCTAAAGCCAAAGAACGAATAAACAGTGTCATGGTTTGATTGCCCGAGTTACCGGCAATACCGGCAACAATCGGCGCAAGCGCGGCCAATGCCACAACTTTTTCAATCGTGCCCTCGAACGCACCAATAACGCGCGATACAAAAAAAGCAGTGCACAAATTGACCCCTAGCCACAGCCAACGATTCTTTGCCGAGGCCCACAAACTCGCAAACAGATCTTCTTCTTCGCGCAGACCCGCTTTGTTCAACACATCGGACTCGCCTTCTTCGCGAATGACGTCAACGACCTCGGCAACAGTTAGACGTCCCACTAAACGGCCGTGCGGATCGACGACTGGCGCAGAGACTAGATCATATCGCTCGAAAGCTTGGGCCGCCTCAGAGACCTCGTCCAAGGCTTGCAGTGTCATTGTTTCGCGTTCAATCAGATCTTCAACTAGCACTTCGGGCTCATTGACTAAAATTCGATCAAACGGTAGAACCCCCAAAAACGTGTCGTCACTAGCCACAATAAAAATTTGATCGGTGTGATCGGGCAATCGATCCAAACGCCGCAATTCGGCCAACACTCGCTGCACAGTGAAGTCAGCTGGCATGGTGACCATATCAAAATCCATACGCGCGCCCACAGTATCTTCTCCGTAAGACATGGCTGCGCGTAACTGTTCGCGCTCTTCAGGATTCAGACCTCGACGAACCTCTTCGACCACGTCAATCGGAAGATCGGCTGCTATGTCAGCTAAATCGTCGGTATCTAAAGTCTCGGCAGCGGCGACCAACTCATCACGATCCATCGATGCGATTAGGTTTTCACGAACAGACTCGGACACCTCCACCAAAATATCGCCATCACGCTCGGCACGCACCAAGTCCCAAACGACTAAACGATCGTCAATTGGAATCGCTTCTAAAATATAAGCAACGTCAGCTGAATGTAGTTGTACCAGGCGATCGCGCAAACGCTCAAGCAAACCGGCTTTTGCGCCGGGACTATCGTGAATTTGGACCAGTAGCGCTTGTACTTCGACCAAAGCACGGGAAGCCGCTTCTGGATCACGCGGCAACGGTGCATCCTCAATCTCGATTGGATCGATTTTTTGATCATGCAAGGATAGTGATGAACCAGACTGGCTCAGACTACTTTGCAAAGAATCTTTGTTGGGATTTCGGCCGTCGGTCATAAAAATCCAAGAATACGAATTTGGCGTGCGTGCGCGAGGGTAATGCCGTTGGGCGTCATTTGCAACTGAAACTATCGCCTTATTTCAAGGCTGTTACGCCGTGTAACTCAATGGCAACGTAATTGCCTTTCAAGATGCAACAAATCAAACAGTTGGAGAGTAATCGAGTGCGTTACAAAATACCACTGCGTAAACTAACCATCAAACCCAAACTGACCAGTTGCTGCAAATCGGGCCACTGGCCCAATGCCCGGTTCATTGTAATTCGAACGCCGTGTGGGCAAACCCAAATAGTTAATTCGCTAAAGTGATGCCCGAGCCAATTATTACTAGACGACCAATGCAGCAATAATTGTTCTAGTTCGGCATCAATCATTTGCTGAGCAATATGCGGGTCATCGCACCACAGCTGGAAACGTTTTTTTAGACGCTCACTACCAAACATTTGTTCTGTTAAATGCGATTGATATTGAGCCGCACGACGCTGTGATAACACGATGATGGGCCGGTCGATATCTGGCGCACCTAATGTCCAAGTGCTCCAACGAGCCGAGTCCACCTCAGAAACCACCAGTTCCCAAGGGCGACCAATTTGCCGACCCACTAATGTAAAACCGGCATCCAAGGGCTGATAGTCCCAACCTAATAGTCGCGCGGCTTCAGTTCGATCAACTTCTCGACCCAACTTTTTTTGGTGTGAATGTAAGGCAATAGTTCCAGCCATCGCGCTAAGCGTAACACCGGCGGCGGACCACAATAAAGTATCTGACATGGCCGCGATAATGCCGTCGTACGGCCATCTTGTCTTAAGTGTCGGGCATCAATGGCACTCACCGCCGACACATGGCGGCGCTATTAAATTATGGTAATTCAGCGCCGTTCATATAGCGGCTAATAAGTGCCGCACGGCGTAACAAATAGCGATTATCGCGCTGCCCGTCGTAGAAGCGCGGATTAGGCAACATTGCCGCTAATTTCGCACTAGCGCTTGGGCCTAATTGCAAAGCGCTAGCCTTGAAATAATGTTTCGCAGCTGCTTCAGCACCGAAAACACCAACGCCCCACTCTGCTACATTTAAATATAATTCTAGGATGCGCTGTTTATCTAAAATTGTTTCTAACATGTAAGTAATGATGACCTCTTGACCTTTACGCCAGTAGCTACGGTCGCCAGATAAAAATAAATTTTTAGCCAATTGCATGGTAATTGTGGAGCCTCCGCGAATCACTTTACCGCGGCTTCTATTTTGTTCGTAGGCGCGTTCGATCGCGTCCCAATCTACGCCGTCATGCTCGGTAAAGTTAGCGTCCTCCGCCGAGATTACTGCGCGCTTTAAATGATCTGATATTTTTTCATAAGGTACGAACTGATAGCGTAAAAGCGCTTTTGGGTCCTTTTCTTTGATTTTGATTTGTTGCGTGCGCATAAAGCTAGTGGAGCTTGGCGGATTATATTTCCACCAAATAATGTGCAGTGCGTACCAAGACTGCAATGCCAGGAAAGCTAAGACTAAACCGCCTAGCACCCAAGCAATAATTCGAACCATTATTGGCCAGTCTTTGGAACCACTGCTGGTTTATTTAATACCCCGGCTGGCGCAGCCTCTACCGACAATTCGTCGTTTGTAAAATACCAAGTGCGGACAATTTGTAAAATATCGGCTTGTTTGATCATCTCGGGGGTAAATTTTTCGTAAGGCGCACCGGCATAAACAATTTCACGGGCAGCTTTATTTAAAATTGCATGTTTAGATTTTTGATTAAAGACCACGCTGACGACATTGCCGTGCTTATCAATTTCAACCGTTAATATTAGCGAATCATAAATTTTACCGCGCGCGTCTTTTGGGTAACGCGTAGTACCTAACTCTTCGATCCGATTGGTCCAGTCATCCACATACTGAGCAAAACTAACGCCTAGCGCATTCACACCAAAAGTCATGCGCTTAGGGCGCTTGTTGTAGTCCTCAATTTGCTTAGAAATTTCTGCTTGCATTCGCCGAATAACCGCCTGTGTGTCGGCAGGGTCGACCCCAGCATTGGTGGCTTGCTCAACCGCCTCTTTGTTAAGTGGTTGGGATATTCCGGTCTGGCTTGTTAGTGCAATCAAGCGCCGTTGCTGCGCCTCTAATTGCTCAATTTGAGCGCGCCGCTTTAACAAATCCTCGCCATCCGTTGCGGTTTCTTCTGCAGGTAACGGCGACTTGGCACGCCCCTTGTCCCGATCACCGCCACCTTCCATCGAAATTTGTGCCAAAACATCGGGTTTTAAAGGTTTGGCTTGAGTACCTGCGTTTAGTAAAACAATTTCAATTTGCGGATCGTTAGCCTTAAAAACCAAAGGCTCGGGCGCAACAAAATGGATACTCATTAAGAGCCCATGCACTACCAAAGACAACACAACACCAATACTCAAGGGATCGCGAAACCAGTCTTTATTTTTAAAGAATCCGTTCGGCCCGTTGTTGGGAATAACGGCATTCACGATGCGTCGGCCCGAACCACGTTAAGCGAGCCCGCAGCTGAATCGAGATCGGCTTGAGGCACTAATTGAACCTGCGCCGAGGCCACTTCTAGCTCCAAAGCAATCTCGGCGCTTTGCTCATCAAGCTCTTCATTAACTTCTGCTGCATCAACAGGCACATCGGAGGCTTCAATAAAGCGCGCATCGACACTGAGTTCGATATCATCGGTCGAATTAATCTCTACAATGATTTGCCGTCCTGGAGCTAGATCGGGCAATGAATTCATTGGAAAATAGAGTGGCGCTTGACTCAAGCGAACCAAGCCCGGTTTAACAACAACGGCCGAGAAACGGTTAGTGCCCAATTCGTTAGTTTGTTGCCCAACCCAACGTAAACACCAATACTTTTCCATTTGCGACTGAAACTCGCCATAGGCAGCGTAACGCGCCTCAAACGCAGCAATTACCGAATGCAAACGCGCATCGTTTTGCGTATACGGCGCAGCTTGCGCTGCCAGCACCGCCAACAGTTGGCGTTGATTGACCATATCGCTGTAGCGCCGCAACGGTGAAGTAAACCAACCATAATGAGTCACCCCCAAGCCTTGATGCGCCTGCGGATAAGTGGTCATTTTTACTCGACCTAAATGTTGCCCACGATAAATTGCTGGTGTTAAATGTGCAGCTAATAATTTGCCCCACTGGTTGTTGGCCAAAATCATCATTTCGGCAACAATACGATCTAAGGGTGCATTACGTTGCCGCTCGGTGATCTCGACAAAGTTAGTCGTTGAGTCAATACGAAAGTTGTAGTCAGCACGATTTCGCGCTTCCGGTTTGCCGCGAACCTTGTCGCGTTCTTTCGATAAAATTTGCGCTACTTTCCAAAGGGCTTTTAACTCAACCGCAAATGGAAACGCCGAATCGGGCGTACGCAAATTTTCTAACAGCTCGACTTCAAGCGCAACTTCGGTAACCACTTCGTCTAATTTATCGTGGCGCAAATTAGCTGCGACAACAATTTGTTCTAAGGTCGATTGCGCCGAGCCTTCGATTAGTATTCCTTGCTCTAAGTCGAAGTCGACATACAACGAAGTGGCTGGCACTTGTCGGCTCTCATCTAGCGAGAACGCCAAAATAATCGCGTCAGGCAGCATGGTTATTTTATCGCCCGGCATATACAAGGTCGACATGCGTTCACGTGCTAATAAATCGGATGAGGCATCCTGTTCGATAAAGGCTGCAGGTGCCGCAATATGCACACCAACGCGAATTTTATGCGCGTCTAAAAACTGAACTGATACGCAATCATCAATTTCTGTGGTGGATGAATCATCGATCGAAAAACAACGTGCGGGAGAAACGGGCAATTCGGCAAGAACGGCTTCATCAAGCACCAACGGCGCTATTTCTTTAAAACCAGTACCACGCGGAAACGCATCAATTGTAAATTTACGCAAATGCAATTCGTAGGGAGAGCGAAAGGCTCCGACCTTCATCAACAAAGCTTGCGCCGACAATTGGGCGCTATCGCAAGCTTGTGCAAGCGCTTTGTAATACGGTCCGTTTTTATCAGGCGCCACAATGAGCTGAGCGGCAATTGCTTTAAACGGGTCGGGGCAAACGCCATCAACCAGTTGCTTTGCCCACTCATCAATTTGTACCTGCAATTGTTTGCGTTTTTCAACGGCAGCAAGCGCCGCTTTTAAAGTTTCCGCGCTGGCTGAGCGATAACGACCACGGCCTTTACGATAAAAATAAACGGGTGCTGCATGAATCGCAATTAGCAAAGCATACGATTCAAGCGCAGACACTTGATCACCAAAATACGACTTTGCTAGTTCTTCAAAACCGAACTCGTCGGCAGGAGCGCATTCCCAAATTAAATCCAAATCAACTTGTTTGGCTTGAAGCTGGGCTTGCTCCATCATTTGCGATGGATCGGGCGTTTTAAAATTCAAGACCACGTGGCTTGATTTGACCTTAATGCGCTTACCCGTGTGCGTTTCAACTTGCAAGGATCCACCGGCCTCGGAAATTACCGAGCCCGCTTTAAAATCGCCATTTTCATCAAAGACTACATACATCTGCAAATTATAATCGAGGCGCTGCTAAAGCACCGAGCAGCAAATCATGCAATCCACCAAAACCGCCATTGCTCATGACTAAAATTGCGTCGCCTTGGCGCGCCTGCTGCACAATCGTTGCGCACATTTGATTCAGATCGCGGCTAATGTGAGCGCGCTCGCCCAAATTAGCAAGGGCCGCATCGACATCCCAATCGATCCCTTGCGCGTAGCAATAAACATGATCGGCTAACTGCAAACTGGCACCTAATTGATCCTTCATTACGCCGCGCTTCATGGTTGCACTACGCGGTTCAAGTACCGCCAAAATTCTTCCGTGCAAGCCCATCCGCTGGCGCAAACCTTGCACGGTTAAAGCAATAGCTGTCGGGTGATGCGCGAAGTCATCAATGACCGATACACCGCCAACTACACCGCGTAATTCGAGACGGCGCTTGATACCTGGAAAGGTTTGAATAGCATCCATTGCATCGCGCGGACGTACTCCCAAATGCTGTGCAGCTGCAATGACTGCAAGTGCATTGCTACGGTTGTGCTCCCCAGCTAGCGGGCTATTGCATTGGCCATAGTCGATCTCACCATAACGCACATTAAATTGCGAAGCATTAGCTGAATCGCCATGGTAAACGCTATGCCACTGCGCCAAGTCATCAAACCATTGTTGATCTGACCAGCAGCCGCGTTTTAAAACGCGCTCCAAAGCCTCCGAGCCGCGATTTAACACTAGTCGACCGTTGTTAGGAACGATGCGGACTAAGTGGTGAAACTGAGTTTCGATAGCAGCTAAATCCGGAAAAATATCTGCGTGATCAAACTCTAAATTATTTAAAATAGCGGTGCGCGGATGGTAGTGAACAAACTTACTACGCTTGTCAAAAAAAGCGGTGTCGTATTCATCCGCTTCAATCACAAAATGAATCGAATCGGTTAAACGCGCAGACACCGGAAATCCAACTGGCACACCGCCCACTAAAAACCCTGGATTAATGCCGTTTTTCTCTAGCACCCAAGTTAACAAAGCAGTAGTGGTTGTTTTGCCGTGGGTTCCAGCCACGGCAGTTACCCACTTATCTTTTAGAATATTTTGATAGAGCCATTGCGGGGCCGCCTCGTAACGCTGGCCACCTGCCGCCATGATGGCTTCAATCAATGGGTTGCCCCGGGTTACGACGTTACCGATAAGCCAAACATCGGGTTTGAGTTTCATTTGATCGGCAGAGTAGCCTTCAATTAAATCGATACCCAATTGACGCAATTGATCGCTCATTGGCGGATACACATTGGCGTCGCAGCCGGTTACACGATGACCCGCTTCTACGGCTAAGGCGGCAATGCCCCCCATGAAAGTTCCGCAGATACCTAAAATATGAAGATGCATGAGTCACTGAGCCGTCTGAATAAGCTCACAATTGTACGCAATGCTGAACTACACTTTGAAAGAATACCGAGACTTTTTATCTAAATTTAGCGGATCCATCGCACTAAAAAATTCATGAACTCAGATTCGAAGCAAACTAGTGAGTTACCAGATTCACTTAAAAGCCAACCAAACAGTGATTTCAAAAATACGCTTGGTGGCCAAGTGCAAGAGCGCCGCGAGGTCGCTATCCGCGCAGCAGCTTTAATCGCCGATAGCGCGTTGGGGTTCCATGAAGCAAAACAACGTGCCGCCACTGAAATTTTTGGTCGATCGATACCAAAAGCCGTCATGCCAAATCAATTCGAATTGGAAGCGGCTCTTTTAGAGCACTTAAACTTGTTTGACGAGGATGGCCACCGCGAACGCTGCCAACAATTGCGCGACGCTTGTGTTAGCTTGATGCAATTGCTGACTGAATTTAGCCCATTTGTAACAGGCGCGGCATGGAAGGGAATTGTTGCCGAACATGCGCATGGGCATTTGCAAGTATTTAACGACGACAGCAAAGAGCTATGTTTTTTGCTGCTAAACAAAGGCTTGCAGTTTGATAGCGTTGAAGTCCCGCACTTTAACCGCCGCAATAGTTTTATTGAAGCGCTATCACTGCAATGGCAAGATTGGCCGTTTCAAATTTCGCTCTACGACAGCGATGATTTACGCGGTGCATTAATTGCAAACGAGCAAGGTGAGGCCGAACGCGGTAACTTGGCTCAACTAAAACAACGCCTGGAGCAAGCAACTTGAATCAATCTAGAAAAACGCTAGTACTTTTTATCGTTATAAGTATTTTCGCTGCGGCAGCCGGAATTTGGGCGCAGCAGCGTTATGGCGCAAAAGCAGATTTCGCTGAAAGCGCTCCACATGCGTTTTTAGCGCTCGCCATCGAGCCAATTGAAATGCCAATGCACGCCGACTTTAAAGCTTTGCAAAAGACCGCGAACCCGGGCTTAAAATCAATTGGCTCATCTAAACGCAAAGTAACAGTGGTTAATTTTTGGGCCACTTGGTGCCCGCCTTGCCTCGAAGAAATGCCCGCTCTTTCGCAATTAGCCAGTCGGTCACCAAACGTTCAATTTATTGGTATTGGTGTCGATTCGGAATCGAAAGTTCGCCAGTATTTGCAAAAAACACCGATTAGTTTTCCGGTTACTGCCAGCGGCGCTGCAGCCATCGACTGGGCCAAAACGCTTGGCAATACCCAAGGAGGCCTGCCTTTTACTGCATTTTTCGGACCAAACGGACAATTGGTCAAGATTGTGTCTGGCCCATTAGACATCGGAGCACTACCCCAGTTAATTAGTCAGGTCGAACTAGGCAAATGACTCTAATTGGGCTATAGTCCGCTTCCTCGGGGATCGACCTAGTTTGTTTTTGAGGCTTTGTTTTTCGAAATTTGTGTGCATTTTAAAGACATTTAAGTCGTTTTAATCACAAATAAGAACAAATTGAACGACCCTCAGTTTTCAGTCTGCAATACCGCAAACAAAAAAAGAAAGTTGCAATGGATCTGCGAAAACTAAAAACCCTTATCGACCTTGTTGCTGAATCTGGAATTTCCGAGCTCGAAATTACCGAAGCCGAAGGCACTGTTCGCATTGTAAAAGCCCCCGTTTACGGTCCGGCACCGACACAAACTGTCATGATGCAAGCACCGCAGAATTACGCTGCACCAGCATCAGTTGCCGCCCAGCCTTTAGCAGCAGAAGCTGTTGCAGTTCCAGCAGCGCCTACTGGCAACATTGTGAAGTCGCCTATGGTCGGTACTTTCTATGCAGCTTCTGGGCCTGGCAAACCCGATTTTGCAGTGATTGGCGCTGCGGTTAAAACGGGTGACACCTTGTGCATAATCGAAGCCATGAAACTGCACAACGAAATTGAATGTGAATTTACTGGTGTTATCAAACAAATTTTGGTCGACAACGGCCAACCAGTCGAATATGGCCAACCTTTATTTGTTATTGAGTAATGTTCGACAAAATTCTGATCGCCAATCGTGGCGAAATTGCGCTGCGCATTCAACGAGCCTGTCGTGAACTGGGTATTAAAACCGTGGTGGTTTACTCCGAGGCCGATAGCCAAGCCAAGTACGTTCGCTTGGCCGATGAGTCCGTTTGTATTGGCCCAGCTGCATCGCGTGACAGTTATTTAAACATTCCGGCAATTATCGCAGCGGCCGAAGTAACCGACGCCCAAGCAATTCACCCCGGCTATGGCTTTCTTTCTGAAAATGCCGACTTTGCTGAGCGGGTAGAAAAAAGCGGCTTCGTATTCATTGGCCCGCGTCCAGAATCGATACGGCTAATGGGTGACAAAGTAAGCGCCAAAGATGCAATGAGGCGCACTGGCGTCCCTTGTGTTCCGGGTTCCGAAGGTGCGCTCAATGATGATCCGCGCGAAATTACAAAAGCGGCGCGCGCCATCGGGTATCCGGTCATTATCAAAGCTTCTGGTGGTGGTGGCGGGCGCGGCATGCGCGTAGTTCATACCGAGGCTGCGTTACTTAATGCAGTTAGCTTAACCAAAGCAGAAGCCTTGGCCGCGTTTAATAACGGCACGGTGTACATGGAAAAGTATCTTGAAAATCCACGACACATCGAAATTCAAGTGCTGGCCGATGAGCACAAAAACGCTATCTTTTTAGGTGAACGTGATTGCTCGATGCAACGCCGCCATCAAAAAATTATTGAAGAAGCGCCGGCTCCGGGCATTCCACGCCGATTGATCGATAAAGTCGGTACACGTTGCGTTGATGCGTGCAAAAAAATCGGCTATCGCGGTGCCGGAACTTTCGAATTTTTGTACGAAAACGGTGAGTTTTATTTCATCGAAATGAATACTCGCGTGCAAGTGGAACACCCTGTCACCGAACTAGTTACTGGTATCGATATTGTTCAGCAGCAAATTAAAATTGCAGCGGGCGAAAAAATGTTAATTCGGCAACGCGATGTTGAAATCCGCGGGCATGCTATTGAATGCCGAGTGAACGCCGAAGACCCTATAAAATTCACGCCGTCACCCGGGAAAATTACCGCTTGGCACGCGCCTGGTGGTCCAGGTGTTCGCGTCGACTCGCATGTGTACACCAACTATGTTGTACCGTCTCACTACGACTCAATGGTGGCCAAATTATTAGTGCATGGTGACACCCGCGATCAGGCTTTAGCGCGCATGCGGATTGCCTTGTCAGAAACCATTGTTGAAGGAATTTTGACCAACATTCCCTTGCACCGTGAGTTGATGATGGATACTCATTTTATCGCTGGCGGAACCTCGATCCACTATCTTGAAAACAAAATGGCATTAGCCAAACAATCCCGATGAGTTTTCAAGAAGTCATCATGCATTTGCAGCGCGAACAAGTCGAACCGTGGTCTGATGCATTGTTAGAAAATGGCGCGCTAGCAGTTAGCGCCGAAGATGCCGATGCCGATTCGCTAGACGAGCAAGCCATTTACGGCGAGCCCGGTACAACGCCCGAAGTTAATGCTTGGGCCAGAACCAAAATTGTTGTGTTAATTGCCGAGGGTGACGACCCGCAGCAACTGCTTGGCGCCGTCGCGCTAGAGTTGGATCAGCCTGTACCTGTAGTTCAAATGCGTGAAGTTGCCGATGCCGATTGGGTACGTTTAACGCAAGCGCAATACGAGCCTATTCCCGTTGGGCAACGATTACTCATTACACCAAGTTGGCGTGAAGACGGCAATCAGCCCGAGCGGCTACGCATTATTGTCGACCCCGGCTTGGCTTTTGGAACCGGTAGCCATCCAACCACGCATTTATGTTTGCAATGGCTAGAAGAACATATCTTGGGCGGCGAATCGGTTATCGATTACGGTTGTGGTTCGGGCATTTTAGCGATTGCAGCGAAACGACTAGGTGCTGGGCCGGCTGTCGGTATCGATATTGATCCGCAAGCACTGATTGCTTCTCGCTCGAATGCTGAAATCAACCAAGTCAACTTGTTAGTTCAATCAACAACCGACCCATTACCCAGCTCTGCACCGATAGTAGTTGCCAACATACTTGCTAGTCCGTTAAAGCTATTGGCGCCACTTTTAATTTCTTTGGTAGCTCCGGGCGGGCGATTAGCACTTTCAGGTGTACTAGAACGTCAAATTAACGAAGTTTGCGATAGCTATAAAAGCCACGGCATGATGATGCAAGCTTACGCAGTTCGTGATGGTTGGGCTTGCCTAGCCGGAGTGAAAGCCTGATCATCGCGGTATGACTCTTGCAACAACCTGCCCTCGCTGTAAAACCAGTTTCCGCGTAGTCGCTGACCAGCTCAAGCTGCGTCGCGGCATGGTGCGTTGTGGCGTGTGTCAGAACGTTTTTAATGGTCTAGAACACCTACGGTATGTTGAAGCCCTATCGGGTGGGCAAGCGAGCGACAGCACTGGCGTTCCGGCAATACCAGGGCAACTACGAGCGGAACCCGTCAAGATTAATGTCCCTCCAATTAAAGTAAGCTCGCCCCCAGTAAACCCGTTAGCAATTGCACCGCTACAGATAAGCCCGACTGCACCGCTACCAGAAACAGCGTCTTTGACACCCTCGTTACCAGCGACCTCGTTCAGTCAGGCTTCGGCGGTTCAAGGCGCTGAGCAGGTTTCCTCAAGTCCGCTAGGCTTTGCGCAAAATCTCGCACCAACTCTCGCACCAATACCGGCTTCGCTAGCACCTTCAGCAGAAAATGCGCATCAAAACCCTTCGCCTTATTCGCCCATAAGCGATTCGGATTTAGATGACATTTATCCATCGAATCGCAATCCAAACACCGAGTTTTTAAACGAGCGCGGTCTAGGTGAAAGTACTACGCTGACTCGCAGCGACGACGATGTGCACACCGCATTCTTTTTACCAGAGTCTGTTCCAGCCGAGCTGCAAGGTGAAGTTATTCAGCCACCTCGTTCAATCCAAACCAGTTATGTTGGCAACACTAGTGCTGTTGTAGTTCCCACTGCAAAAAACGAGTTCACAAATAATGTTGAAGAAGATGCCGTTGACTTCTTCTCATCGGAAGATTCTTATGGGACAACGCATGATCGCGCGTCGCGCTGGATTCGCCGCGGACTCATTGGTTTACTTGTCGTCAGTTTATTGGTGCAGGGTTTGTTGTTGGCGCGAAACTGGTTATCAATTCGATTGCCAAGTGTGCAACCAAGCCTCGATGGATTAGCTGGACTGTTTGGAATGAAAGTTGAAATTCCACGTAATTTGTCGATGTTAACCATCGAAAGTTTTGATGTTCAATCGACAGCTCGGCCAGACATTCTCTCGGTAAGCGCCATTGTTAGAAATCGCTCGGCTTACTCGGTGCAATGGCCAGCGATGGAGCTCACATTGACAGGTGTTGATGGTCGGCCCGTGTTGCGGAAAGTACTTTTGCCCCGCGAGTATTTAAATCAAGCACCCACTGAACGTGGCGTCCCGGGGGGCAGTGAACATCCCATTCGAATTGGCCTGCAGACCGAGCCCATTGAAGCCAAGGGCTTTTCGGTAAACATCTTTTACCCTTAATTTTTTTGTAATAGCGGCACCAACAACCCATCGTCTTATCTGAAAGTAACAAGCATGTCTACACAACGAGTTTTGATTAGCGGCTCTATTGCCTTTGACAATATTCTGGTCTTTGAAGGCTACTTTAAAGACCATATTTTGCCCGACAAAGTACATATGCTTAACGTCGCCTTCTTGACGCCGGGATTAAGACGCGAGCATGGTGGAACCGCCGCCAACATTGCCTACAATCTTAAATTGCTAGGCGGCGATCCTTACGTTTTGGCAAGCGTTGGCGCGAACGACGGGGCCTCTTATCTAGAGCGCTTAACCTCTTGGGGCGTCAATCGAAGTGGCATCGTAACGGTACCCGATACTTTTACAGCCCAAGCATTTATCACTACCGATTTAGCGGCAAACCAAATAACGGCGTTTCACCCTGGCGCAATGAGCAACGCACACGAGGCAAAAGTAGTTAGCGCGGCACTAGGTTTGGTTTCTCCCAACGGCAAGCAAGCGATGCATGACCACGCTCAAGCAATGTTTGATAACAAAATACCATTCATTTTTGATCCGGGTCAAGGCTTACCTATGTTTAACGGTGACGAGCTAAAAGTGTTTTTCAATCAAGCGCAAGCAGTCACCGTAAATGATTACGAAGCACAAATGTTAGTGGAAAAAACTGGTCTAACGCTCAATGAAATTGCCGCGCAAGTAACCGCACTTATTGTTACATTAGGCGCTGACGGTTCAGACATTTACACCGACGGCAAAGTGCAGCGCGTTGCCGCCGCAGAAATTAGCAAACCGGTCGATCCAACTGGTTGCGGCGATTCGTTTAGAGCTGGCTTAGTGCATGCGCGAGTTAATGGTTGGTCTTGGAAAAATGCGGCGTGTTTAGGCAGTGTGATGGGCGCCATTAAGATAGAAAGCGCTGGTGCGCAAAACCATAAACCAACTTTAAATGAAATAGCGAGTCGCTTGCAAGATGCCTATGGACTGGCGCTACCGAACCCGTGAAGACGTCAATTAAATTGGCGGAAAAAAGTTAGCGCAAATTTGAATAAGAAATTGCAAGCCCAATATTAATAACAATGGGGAAAAATCGATTCCACCAATCGTTAAGGGCAATTTGCGCAACGGGGCCAAAATAGGGCGACTCAGTAAGTTAAGGCTGGGCGCAACCGGAGCATTCGGATTCACCCATGACAAAATTGCTTGGGCGATTAGTACAAAAATAATCAGATACAGCGTCTTTTCGATTAACCAACCTACGGCTTGAAACACCATCATTCCAGGGTTTGGTAAAGCGCCTCCTACAACGCTTAGAATCAATACGTTGTAAATTAGCGCTGCGAGCACAGCAATCGTTACCGCGGCAAGGACACCGGCTAAATCAATTGCCCTTGGCTTTAATGGCAAAATTTTTCGCAAGGGCAAAACAATCCAATCTGTTACCGTGCATGAAAAATGCATCAGCACATCACGCTGCAACAATTGCACTTTGTGTCCCCAGACCCGAAGCAAGCAGGCGATTACTAAAATTCCTGCAACAGCTTGGATTAACCACCAAATAGCACGCATAGTTTGTCGATACTTTAAAAAACGATTCCGAATTTTCGCACATTAACCTTGAGTGCCAAAAGTATTCGCGAAAAAAAACCGCGCCCTGAGGCGCGGTACGGTAGTCACGGCTGCTTTGATTTTTACTTTTGATCAGCGTGAACTCCCTGGCTGGGGAAGCTGTCAAAAGTTGCGCCGCTTGTTATATAAAACTAAGCTACCAAACAAGCATTTCCGATTAAGGACGGCTACCTGTTGGGAATGGCCATGCAGCCGCTAAATTCGCGGGTGCAGCAGCAGGCGCTGCTTTAGCAGCTTTCTTACCAGCAGCTTTCTTACCAGCTTTTTTAGCAGCAGGCTTTTTGGCAGCAGGTTTTTTAGCAGCTTTTTTGGCTACGGTCTTTTTTGCAGCTTTTTTAGCGGCTGGCTTTTTGGCAGCAGCTTTTTTAGCGGCTGGCTTCTTAGCAGCTACTTTTTTTGCAGCAGGCTTTTTAGCAGCAGCTTTTTTAGCAGCTGGCTTCTTAGCAGCTACTTTTTTAGCAGCAGGTTTCTTTGCAGCAGCTTTTTTAGCGGCTGGTTTTTTTGCAGCAGCTACTTTTTTAGCAGCGGGCTTTTTTGCAGCAGCTTTTTTAGCGGCTGGCTTTTTTGCAGCAGGTTTTTTAGCAGCAGTTGCCATGGTTCATAGTCCTTGAAAGGTTAAAGCAAACAAAAAGGAAGCCCGATTAGAGACCATCGAGCTATTCATCGGCGCAGGAAATCGTTATCAGATTCCTACGTTTCCAACGCTAATGAATTCTTTATGCTGCGGCGGCTGGGCCGACATCGCAGACTGTTCTATTGTGATCAACACATCGTGCTGATAACAATTCACAAATCTTGTTATGGAAGCCCGGACGTTTAATCCCAACTCAAGGCTCCACCTGTTTGATACTCAATAACTCGTGTCTCAAAAAAGTTGCGCTCTTTCTTCAGATCGATCATCTCGCTCATCCAAGGAAAGGGGTTTTCTTCATTCGGGAACAACGGGTCTAATCCAATCTGCTGCGCACGGCGATTGGCGACATAGCGCAAATAACCTTTAAACATCGATGCGTTTAGACCCAACACACCGCGAGGCATGGTGTCTTCTGCATAGGCATATTCCAAATCAACGGCTTTATGAAATAGCGTATTAATTTCTGCGCGGAACTCTGGAGTCCACAAGTGTGGGTTCTCTAGCTTGATGGTATTGACCACGTCAATACCAAAATTACAGTGCATCGATTCATCACGCAAAATGTACATGTACTGCTCGGCAGCACCAGTCATTTTGTTTTGACGACCGAGTGCCAAAATTTGTACAAAGCCTACATAGAAAAATAAACCTTCCATTAAGCACGAAAACACAATTAACGACTTCAGTAAACTTTGATCCGCTTCTGGCGTACCAGTTTTAAAGTTAGGGTCGGTTAAGGTGTCGATGAAAGGGATTAGGAAATCATCCTTGTCACGAATCGACTTAACTTCTTTGTACGCATTGAAAATTTCACTTTCATCCAAGCCTAAGGATTCAGTGATGTACTGATAGGCGTGCGTATGAATGGCTTCTTCAAAAGCTTGCCGCAATAAAAACTGACGCGCTTCTGGTGCCGAAATATGACGGTAGGTTCCCAACACAATATTGTTAGCGGCCAAGGAATCGGCTGTAACAAAGAAACCCAAATTACGTTTAACTAACCGACGCTCGTCGTCTGTTAAACCGTTGGGGTCTTTCCAGAGCGCGATATCACGGCTCATGTTGATCTCTTGGGGCATCCAGTGATTTGCGCACGAAGCTAAATACTTATCCCAAGCCCAACTATATTTAAATGGTACTAATTGATTTACGTCGGCATTGCCGTTGATCATGCGCTTGTCTTCGACGCGTACACGATCAAAGCGATCGCCCGCTAGACCGACAGACGGTGCGGTTTCTTTAGCGGACGCATCGGCGTCAGATACAGTTGCCGATATCGTTGCAGCTTGCGCTGCAACATTTGGCTTCTCAAATTTTGTAGAGCCTGACGACGGGGGTACCTGACCTAATTGGCCTGCATTACCCATGACGCGCGACTGTGGTTCATCCCAACTTAGCATTTAATTTCTCGCTTTAGTACATGTTGCTAACTCATTGTACTGACACGAAAATCCGCTGTTATTCACAGGCAGAATATTACGCGTCACGTTAACTGTTAGCAACGATTGTTGATGTAAAACTTGACTATTGGTATTTGTTTGTTGTTTGAAACGCACAGGCTGTTTATAAACCTGCGCTTTTCAGTTTCGATCAAACTAATTTTTTTAAACTTTTTACGAATGAATTACTGACAAGCTTCGCAGTCAGGATCATCGATTGCGCAAAACTTCGGTGTTATTTCTTCTGAGCTTGCTGTGTTCATCATCATGCTATCGGCTGCACCAGTAGTAGCAGTCGAATATGAGAAGTTTGCTGAACCACTTCCTGTATCTACCGCATTGAGTTGACCACCACGATGCGAAGTTGATTTCTCACTCGATGTCGCCGCCAATGTACGCAGGTAATAAGTTGTCTTTAACCCACGTAACCAAGCCAGCTTGTACGTATCATCTAAACGCTTACCTGATGCACCCGCCATATAAATATTAAGTGACTGCGCTTGATCAATCCATTTTTGACGACGCGAAGCACACTCAACCAACCAAGATGGATCGACTTCAAATGCGGTTGCGTAAATAGCACGAAGGTCCGCTGGAATACGATCGATCTTAGACAATGAGCCGTCAAAATATTTTAAATCGGCAACCATTACTTCGTCCCACAAACCACGCGCTTTCAAATCACGCACCAAGTAGTCATTCACAATAGTGAACTCACCCGACAAGTTAGATTTGACATACAAGTTCTGATAAGTGGGTTCGATGCAAGCAGAAACACCAATAATATTAGAGATAGTCGCTGTCGGCGCAATCGCTACGCAATTGGAGTTACGCATTCCGTAAACTTTAATGTGCTCGCGTAGTGATGACCAGTTCATTGCCTCAGATTGATCGACTTCGACATAGCCACCGCGCTCTTCTGCCAATAACTTGACCGAGTCTTGAGGAAGAATGCCACGATCCCATAATGAGCCCTTGTATGTTGCATAACGTCCGCGCTCTTTGGCTAATTCGCTTGAAGCAAAATAAGCGTAATAGGTAACCGCTTCCATAGAACGGTCTGCAAACTCGACTGCCTCTACTGAAGCATACGGCGTGCGCATCACGTGCAAGCAATCTTGGAACCCCATAATGCCCATACCGACAGGGCGATGCTTTAAGTTTGAATTGCGCGCCTTATTAACTGCATAAAAGTTAATGTCGATAACGTTGTCGAGCATGCGCATGGCGGTGCCCACGGTACGCTTGAGCTTATCGTGGTCCATAACCCACTGACCATTTTCTTGCTTTAAGTGCGCCACCATGTTGACCGAACCTAAATTACAAACGGCAATTTCTGACTCGTTAGTATTTAAAGTAATTTCGGTGCACAGGTTAGAGCTGTGAACAACGCCAATGTGTTGTTGCGGGCTGCGAATGTTGCAAGGGTCTTTGAAGGTAATCCAAGGATGCCCAGTTTCAAACAACATCGACAACATTTTGCGCCATAAGTTAACGGCTGGCATTTGGCGGAACAATTTAATTTCGCCACGCGCTGCTTTTTGCTCGTGCCCAACATAAGCTTCTTCGAAGGCTTTACCGAACTTGTCATGCAGGTCTGGCGTATCTGATGGACTAAACAAAGTCCACGGGCCATTTTCCATGACACGCTTCATGAACAAATCGGGAATCCAGTTTGCGGTATTCATGTCGTGGGTACGACGGCGCTCATCGCCCGTGTTCTTGCGCAACTCTAGGAACTCTTCTACATCGAGATGCCAAGTTTCTAGGTAAGCGCAGACTGCACCTTTACGTTTACCACCTTGGTTCACTGCAACGGCCGTATCGTTCACTACTTTTAGGAACGGCACTACGCCCTGACTCTTACCATTAGTACCTTTGATGTGGGCACCCAAAGCGCGCACATTAGTCCAGTCGTTGCCCAAACCACCAGCGTACTTCGCCAACAATGCATTTTCTTTAATAGCTTCGTAAATGCCATCCAAATCGTCATCGACTGTCGTTAAATAACAAGACGACAATTGCGAGTGCAAGGTCCCCGAATTAAACAAGGTTGGTGTGGAGCTCATAAAGTCGAATGACGACAGCAATTCGTAGAATTCGAGCGCACGGGCTTCGCGGTCTACTTCGTTTAACGCCAGGCCCATTGCAACGCGCATGAAAAAGGCTTGCGGCAACTCGATGCGTTGCTCGTCGATATGCAAGAAATATCGATCAAACAAGGTCTGCAAACCCAAGTAAGTGAACTGCAGATCGCGCTCCGCTTTTAAACCGGCACTCATACGTTTTAGGTCGAACTGGCCTAGCTTTTTGTCGAGCAACCCACCTTCGATACCGCGTTTAATAAATTGCGGGAAATAATCGAGATACTCGGCCGCCATTTCACCTTGCAAAACATTTTTGCCTAATATTTCGCGGCGAATCGTGTGCATTAAAAGGCGCGCAGTGACTCGGTTGTAGGCCGGATCTTTTTCGATCAAAGACCGCGAGACCAAAATAGCTGACTTGTAGACTTCCTCGGATGGGATGCCGTCATACAAATTCTTTAGGGTTTCACGGAAAACTAATTCACCGTCAACCTCTTGACCAAAACCTTCGCTCGCGGATGCAATAATGCCGCGCAACTCTGCTTCGTTTAAAACCACTCGCTCGCCGTTATCGACAACATGCAAAGTCGTTGCAGTTGCGGCTTTAACCAATTCGCGCTCGCTAGCGCGTTCTTGCGTACGACGCTCGCGATACAGCACATAGGCGCGGGCCACTTCATGCTCACCCGAACGCATTAACGCTAATTCGACGTGATCTTGCACATCCTCGATGTGAAACATGCCGCCCGAAGGTTTACCGCGCGTTAATGCGCCAACAACCTGCTGCGTTAACTGTTCGACCAACTCGCGCACGCGCGCTGAGGCAGCGCCTTGGCCACCACTAACGGCTAAAAATGCTTTGGTTAAAGCTACTGCAATTTTGGCTGGTTCGAAAGAAACTACCGAACCGTTACGGCGCAAAATTTTAAAATTGGCATACTGATCTTGTGAACTACCTTCAGCCGCGCTTGATTGCATAGATGTAGTCGAAAAAGATCCGAACTTGGCGCCGACATCAGCGCTTTGTTGATTTGTTTGCATGGATTGTACTGTCCCTGAATGTGTTCGATGCGAGAAAGATCGTTGGCGCGTGGCGTCTAATATTTTTTATTTTTACAACGAAATTTATTATACAGCTAATGGTGACTTTGCTGCCGGAAACTACTAAATGTAGGGGTTAATGCCGAAACAACCCCTAATTCTAGTGGGTTCAGAGAAAAATTCAAAGCACCTTGATTTCACTAAGCTCTAGCGATTTTTCGGCCTGTAGAATGGCATTTATCGGGGGAAAATTTTGTTAACGCAGTGTTTATGCCGCTTGGGAATCAATCGGTAAAAGTTATCCGAATCAATCCTCAGGTTAGACACAGAAAAACCACTGTTTTGCACAAGTTATGCACATTGCGGGCGAGGCAAGCTCGATTGTTCGAGAATAAATTTCCAGTCAAATAGCGGACCTGGGTCCTCTTTTCTACCGGGAGCGATGTCGCAGTGACCAGCTAGCGCTTGAATACCGTAACTGTTACGCAACGCTCCGATTAATTTAAGCAGCACGCGGTATTGCGACTGCGTAAAAGGCCGGTGCGAACTGCCTTCAAGTTCGATACCAATTGAAAAATCATTACAACGCTCGCGACCGGCGAAACTTGACACTCCAGCGTGCCAAGCGCGGTTGTCACAAGAAACAAATTGAATTAACTGCCCATGACGACGAATAACAAAATGCGCGGAGACTTTTAGCGCTGAGAGGCTAGCAAGATCAGTATTAGGATCGTCGGCGCGAAGCCGATTAGTAAATAGACGTTCAATTGCATCCCCAACAAAGTGCTCGGCCGGCAAGCTAATGTAATGAATGACGATTAACGAGACTTTTCCACGGGCTGGCTCGGCTCGGTTGTCGTAGTTAGGGCTATGAATTTGTTGGGCTGTGGTAATCCATCCGGATAGGCCAACTTCTAAATTAAGCATATTTAGAAACAGTTCTTTGCTTCAATGCAATACAGTATGTATCTAAAGACTTGCGGGTTACCCAATATTGAGGCGCTGCATCCGATACCGCAACGCGCGAAAACTGACACCTAATAACTTTGCTGCAGCAGTTCGATTTTGCTTGGTTTTGTCTAGTGCCTTTAAAATCGAATTGCGCTCGATTTGATCTAAATAATCCGGCAAAGAGTCAGGGATGCCATCAGCCGACAAAATTACCTCACGCTTTGCAACAACGGTTTCGCTTCCAGCGGCTTCTTGCTCGCGCTGACTACGTTCAAGTCGCTCCTGATCAGGCTCGCTCTCGACGTATTGGCTACTAGGACGCAAACCCAAGTCTTCGACATTAATAATAGAGTCAGTGGCAAAAGCGACCGCGCGCTCTAAAATATTTTCTAGCTCTCGAACGTTGCCTGGGAATGCATAGGACTGTAAATATTTTAAGGTAACGCTAGCCAGAACGGGTGGTTGGGTTAATTGCATGCGTTGGGCAATGCGCTGCAACACATGTTGCGCTAGCTGTGGAATGTCATCCCGACGCTCGCGCAAACTCGGTAGTTGTAGCTCGATTACATTGAGGCGGTAGAATAAATCTTGCCTGAAACGTCCATTGGCGACGCACTGACCGAGATCTTGATGGGTTGCGCTGACAATGCGTACATCAACTGCCTCCTCTTGAGTGGCACCAACTTTGCGCACCCGGCGCTCTTGAATGGCACGCAGCAATTTAACTTGCATCGCTAATGGCAAATCGGCCACTTCATCTAAAAACAAAGTGCCACCATCGGCCGCATGAAAAAAACCGGCGCGCTCTTGTTCCGCCCCAGTAAATGCACCTTTGCGGTAGCCGAAAAACTCCGACTCCATTAGGCTTTCGGGAATGGCACCGCAGTTAACCGCTATAAAAGCGTTGTCGGCACGCGCACTCGATTGATGAATTAACCGGGCTGCCAACTCTTTGCCAGAACCCGACTCTCCGTGGATATGTACCGGCGCCATTGAACGAGCCAAACGCGCAATTGTGCTGCGCACTTCATTCATTTGCACCGATTGGCCCAGCATTGCGTCGCTGGCTGATTTCAACTTACGAGCGGCATCGCTGGTCTCTTCTTGCGCCACTGCGCGACCGGGGCTCGGTAGTTTTAAAGCAGTACGGACCAGACTTCGCAATGCATCAAGCGCAACGGGCTTTGATAAATAATCAAACGCACCGGCTTTCAAAGCCGCCACAGCGTTTTCAGCGCTACCAAACGCGGTAATTACAGCAACTGGTAAATCGGGACGCACTGCTCTTATTTGCGCCACTAAGCTTAGGCCATCACCGTCAGGTAGACGCATATCGCATAAGCACAGTGAATACACTTTTTTACTTAAATTTGCTCGCGCTTGGCCCAAATCGGCAGCGCAATCGACATCAAGCCCCATGCCAATAAGGGTTAGTTCAAGCAACTCGCGTAAATCGGCTTCATCGTCAACCACCAACACGCGGGGAACTAAAGGTAGATCAGAATTTTCTGGTAACAATGCAATTTCGTTCATTCTCGGATTATCGCATTGCAACACTAATTACAAAAGCACCGTAGCCGGACCAGTCAACCGACTGACCATTTTCTGGCTCATAAGATGTTTTGATTTGCGTAGGCTTTGTATCGTCCAACAAACGCTCGGCCAAGCGGTCGTAGCGCAAAGACGCCTCATTGATGCTGCAAAGTTCGCGCGCTAAATACAAGCCTAAGCCAGTACCTTTGGAGTCCGTCGTCGCAAAGGGCTCAAACAAAGTAGCTGTTAATTGACCGGGTACTCCCGGCCCATCATCGGCCACCAGTAATTCGTAAGCACGACGATCTTGTGAGAACTGCCAAACAACGCGCACTGAGCCGGCCTTTGCCGTCGCATAGCGTAGTGCGTTAGTTAGTAAATTTACCAGTATTTGATGCAGATGCGCGGGATCGAAAGGTATCGGTTCGGTGCTACGTAATTCCAATCGAACGACCGTATCATCGCAGCCTTGTTGTTTTACAAAATCAGGCAAAAAATCAGCCAAAAAACCAGCTAAATCAACATCCTCAATTTGCGCACTATCCCGCCTCGCAATCGACAAGATATCCTCAACAATCCGGTTAATCCGCACTGTATTGTCCTCGACGATTCGTGCTAAACGTTGCTGTGCGGGTTTAACTTGATCTCCCAAAGATTCGCTTAAGAGTCCGTTTGCATGGCGGATTGCGCCAAGAGGATTTCGAATTTCATGAGCAATCGAGGCCGACAATCGTCCCATTGAGGCAAGTTTTAACTGCTGAGCCTGTTGCTCAACACGATCCAGATCTTCAATAACCAAAACAAAGTCGGGACCCAAACTGGCTATTTGCTGCCCACCCAACCCGTTAAGTTTAGCTTCTGGCACTAGCGCAGATGTCAAGAACCTAGATGGTAATTTTTGCTTACTTGTTTCGTCACGAGGCTTCATGTCGGAAAGAAATCGCAAGCGAACCCGCTGGCTACGTTGCCAATGACTGATCGTGCTGGACGGCATCAAGCCTACTTCAACCACATGCGAACTAGGTGAACCCGCTTGCTGCCAAAGGTGCAATTGCTCGGCCACCACGGCCCATCCTGGCCCGGTCGGTAAAAAACCCGTTATCGTTGAACCAGCTGCTTGGGCTAATTCTTGCGCTGGCATGCTTCCTAGCAATTGTTGGGCAGCTCGATTCATTACGCGCACTTTGCCATCACCATTAAAAATTAACACGCCATCGGTTAACTCCGCGATTACCATTTGGTTAATCATTAATTGGTTGCGCAAATCGGTGCCACGGCGCTGGGCGCGCGCTTCATTAATCGCGGCGCGAGCCGCAAGCCGATTAAGAACAAACGCTACGGCAAACAAAGTCGCGCCTGTTGCGGCCGCCGCGAAAAAGCCTGGCTCTACGGTTTCATCACGCAGATAAATAAGCACGCTTTGGCCTAGCAAACTAACTGACGCAATGGCCGCCGCAAACAAAGCCCATGTGGGCGTTACTAAAATCGCCGCCCCTGCAACCGGCGCCATCATCAACAAACCAAAACCGGAACGCGCGCCACCTGCAGCGAATATAACTAGACTCAAAAACAGCAGGTCTCCGGCAATGTGCACAGCTAATTGATGATTAAACTTTAAACGAACCCGGTCAATACAAACGAGAGCGAGAACCGCAAACACAACGTAAAGGCCTGCCACCAAAAGAAATAAATTAGTGTCTTGCAACAACGAAGCTTCGTAGCGCTTCGCATACAACGGCAAGACCAAAGTAAGGATTCCGGCTATTAGCAGCCGGGTTACCGCTAGGTAGCGTAGCGAATTCCAAAAACCTTCCGTAACCACCCGTTAATTCCTGCCCAAAACCACTTCGATAACGAAACGGCTTCCAACGTAGGCCAGCATCAATAACGCAAAACCGCCAAGGGTAATACGTGCTGCCATTCGGCCACGCCAACCCCAAAGGCTACGGCCCGCCAGAAGCACTGCAAATACGCTCCAGGCTATTACACTAAACACGGACTTATGATCTAAACGCCAGGGCTGCCCAAAAACTTCCTCGGAAAACACCACGCCTGACAAGACGGTTAGCGTTAATAAAATAAAGCCGGTAAATAAAATACGAAACAGAATTTTTTCGAGTACTAGCAGGGGCGGCAGTCGTTCTAGCCAAGCTAAAGAGCCATGGGCCACACCACCTATCCCACCCGCCGAATTATTGTTAGCGTTTGCGGCAAGCGGACGGTGCAAACTACGTTCGGCTAAAATCATCAGCACGGCGTGTACTGCCGCTAACGCCAAAAAACTATAGGCCAACATACCGACCACTAAATGTGGAATGAATAAGGGGCGATTACTTTGCGCAGACAAACTAACACCGGGGAAAAACGCAGGCAAGGCAGCGGCAATTGCCGCGAACGGCAAAATCAATATCCATAAAGGTTCAATTTTTACCGAAAAACTCTCGGCCCAAAGCAAACCGGCACCACCGCACAACATAATAGATAGTGCCAGTGCAAAACCAAATTTTGGCGGCCCAGATCCAGAGAACGCAGCGACGATAGTTAGTGTGTGAGCCAACACGGCGCATCCAAACACTAATAAGCCCAATTTTGATAGGCCGCTGGAGGCAACCCCTGCATTCGAATTTTCGGTCAACGCCAATGAGCGCCGCGCGACCAAAAGGGCGACGATATACAGGACAACGGCGAGGCCATAAAGTAAACTCAACATGTGAATAGCATACCCTAACTTAAGGCCTTCCAATGCTTGAAAATTTATCGTCGCGTCTCGCCCGTGTTGTAAAAACAATGCGCGGAGAGGCTCGAATTACCGAAGCCAACACGCAAGAAATGTTGCGCGAAGTGCGTATGGCCTTGCTCGAAGCCGACGTGGCCTTACCCGTTGTACGCGATTTTATTGCTAAGGTAAAAGATAAGTCGCAAGGGCAAGATGTTTTGCAAAGCTTAACCCCCGGCCAAGTTTTGGTTGGTATTGTCGACCGTGAACTGACTGAACTAATGGGCGGAGCGCAAGCCGAGCTTAGTTTTGCAACACAACCGCCGGCTATTATTTTAATGGCTGGTTTGCAAGGTGCCGGTAAAACCACCACGACCGGAAAACTCGCAAAGTGGCTCAAAGAACAACGCAAGAAAAAAGTCTTGACCGTTTCTTGCGACGTGTACCGACCAGCCGCTATCGAACAATTGCGGGCGGTTACCGAGCAAGCGGGGGCCGATTTTTTCGCCTCGACCCCGGACCAGAAGCCTATTGATATTGCGCGCGCTGCAGTGCAATGGGCAAAAACACATTTCCACGATGTACTGTTAGTAGATACCGCCGGACGCTTAGGTATTGATGAAGCGATGATGCAAGAAATTGCCGCGCTGCATAAAGAACTTAACCCAATCGAAACATTGTTCGTGGTCGATGCAATGCAAGGCCAAGATGCAGTCAACACCGCCAAAGCCTTTGGCGACGCATTACCACTAACCGGTATCGTGCTTACAAAGTTAGACGGCGATTCACGTGGTGGCGCTGCGTTATCGGTAAAAGCGGTTACTGGCAAACCTATTAAATTTGTGGGTGTCGGCGAAAAACTAACTGGCCTTGATGTATTTCACCCCGATCGAATGTCCAAACGTATTTTGGGTATGGGCGATATTCTTTCGCTTGTTGAAGAAGCGCAAAAAGGCGTCGATCAAGAAGCTGCCATGGAGTTGGCAGGCAAATTTAAAAGCGGTAGTCGTTTTGACTTAAACGACTTTTTAGCCCAACTAACGCAGATGAAAAAAATGGGCGGCCTATCGAGCTTGCTCGATAAATTGCCATCGCAAATGCAGCAGGCCGCAGCCGGTGCAGATATGGGCAAAGCCGAAAAAGATATGCGTCGCATGCAAGGCATGATTCACTCAATGACTATTGCAGAGCGCAGCAAACCTGAGCTTATAAAAGCCACTCGTAAACGTCGTATTGCAACGGGTGCGGGTGTAACCGTACAAGAAGTCAATCGCATGTTAAATCAGTACGACCAAATGGCCGGCATGATGAAAAAAATGCAAAAGGGCGGACTGGCAAAAATGATGCGTGGCATGAAGGGAATGATGGGTGGGCGCTAAACCGGAAGGTATTAAACAATCGGATGACAAACAACCAGGACGCAACGCTAATCACAGCAACGGTTTTATTTCGATTCGCGGCGCACGGCAAAATAATTTAAAAAATTTAGATGTTGATTTTCCGGTGGGCCAGTTGTCGGTGGTTACTGGCGTTTCTGGTTCGGGTAAATCGTCTTTAGTGTTCGACACTTTATACGCCGAAGGTCAACGCCGTTACGTTGAAACTTTTTCGGCTTATGCGCGGCAATTTTTAGACCGTATGGACAAGCCGCAAGTCGACTCGATTGAGGGCGTGCCCCCAGCGATTGCGATTGATCAAACTAATCCAGTCCGCACTTCAAGGTCCACGGTTGGCACTATGACCGAGCTGAACGATCACTTAAAACTATTGATGGCACGCGCGGCACAATTGGTTTGTCGTCAATGTGCACAAGTCGTACAAAGCGATTCACCGGCAAGCATTTATAGCGCGTTACAACACTATGGAGCCAGCCACGCCGACCCTCGGCTAATGATTTGCTTTGCGGTCAATATCCCGAGTAATTTTGGCAGCAGTGAAGTCGAACAGTATTTACAAGCGCAGGGTTATACCCGCCTCCATTACCGCGAAAAAGAAACACTGTTTGTTACCCAAGATCGATTTCGTATTAGTGCCGTCGATAGCGCACGCGCATTGGAAGCTATCGAAACCGCGCTACGTTTGGGCGGCGGTAAATTAGTAGTGTTTGTATTGCCCGACGGCATTGAAGCCGAAGCGATTGAACAACAACCACGCCTTGCCTTTTCAAACGGCTTGCATTGCGCCGCGTGCGACATTAGCTATAACAGTGCCACCCCTAGTTTATTTTCGTTTAACTCACCCATTGGTGCTTGCGAAGCTTGTCGTGGCTTTGGACGCGTCATCGGCGTTGATTACGGCTTAGTAATTCCCGACGAAGGTAAAACTTTGCGTGAAGGTGCCGTTAAACCATGGCAGACGCCGTCATTTAAAGAGTGCCAAGACGATCTTATTAAGTATGGTCGCCAAGAAAATATTAATCTCGACAAGCCTTGGCGCGACTTAAGCCAACACGATCGCAATTGGGTCTTAACGGGCAGCCCGTTGTGGAAGGGCAAATGGGGCCAACAGTGGTTTGGCATTAAACGCTTTTTTGACTGGCTAGAAACCAAAGCCTACAAAATGCATATTCGGGTTTTGCTATCAAAGTACCGCGCCTACACCCCATGTACAGTTTGTGAAGGCGCACGCTTAAAACCGGATGCTTTGTTATGGCGCGTTGGCTCACTAGACAATGCAAACACAGCACTGTCTAACAACGCTGGTAGTTACCAACGTTACAAGCCAGCCGGTGTGCAATGGTCTGACGCCTCGCTACAACAATTGGCAGGTCTAACCATTCACGATCAAATGCTGTTGCCGATTGATCGTTTGGTTACTTTGTTTAGCAATCTAAAGTTACCCGGCCTACCTGACGAAGCCACCACCCTATTGCTTGGAGAAATTCGTACTCGCTTACGTTACTTGCAAGACGTAGGCCTAGGTTACTTAACATTAGACCGGCAGTCGCGTACATTATCGGGTGGTGAAGTACAGCGGATTAATTTAACTACTGCGCTCGGCACCTCACTGGTTAATGCCTTATTTGTATTAGATGAACCTTCGATTGGATTGCACCCGCGCGACATGGATCGCATTGTGCAAGTGATGCAACGCTTGCGGGATGCGGGCAACACTTTAGTGGTTGTAGAGCACGACCCTGCTGTCATGTTTGCGGCCGACCATATGTTAGAAATTGGTCCTGGGCCGGGCGAGCGTGGCGGCGAAATTGTCTTTAAAGGAACCCCGCAAGCGATTCGCGGAACACAAACGCTGACGGGGCAATACTTAGCCAACAAGCTGCGCGCCGATCGCGGTCTTACAAAAAAAATACCGAACGCCTCAACCGATTGGTTGCGCGTTGAAGGTGCAGCCACCCACAATTTAAAAACTATTGACGTTGAGTTTCCACTGAATCATTTAGTGACGGTCACCGGCGTTTCGGGTTCGGGTAAATCAACCCTGATCGAAGATGTGCTGTACCCCGCTTTGTGTAAGCACTTTGGTAAAGCGATCGAATCAAGTGGGCCGCTAGCCAAACTATTGGGCATTAAACAGCTGACCGATATTGTGATGGTAGACCAAACGCCAATTGGTAAAACAACCCGATCTAACCCAGTCAGTTACGTCGGTGCATTTGATGCCATTCGTGATTTGTTTGCCCGTTCTGATCTTGCAAAAGAACGTGGTTATAGCGCTGGAATGTTTAGTTTTAACGCGGGTGAAGGACGTTGCCCAACGTGTACAGGTTCGGGTTTTGAACATATCGAAATGCAGTTTTTGTCGGACGTGTATTTACGTTGCGCCGATTGTGACGGCAAACGTTTTCGCGCCGAACTACTAGAAGTCGGTTTAGATTTTAATGGCCGTTCGTTATCGGTTGCCGATGTCTTAGCGCTGACAGTCAGTCAAGCGCTTGAAGTGTTTGCAGACCATCCCGAAGTTGGCATTCGCCTAAGCCCCCTGGCTGATGTGGGCCTTGAGTATTTGCGACTTGGACAACCCGTTCCCACGTTGTCGGGCGGTGAAGCGCAGCGCTTAAAGTTAGCCGGTCACTTAGCCGATGCTTTAATTGCCAGTAAAAAATTAGCGAATAAGAAAAGTAAAGCCGAAAGCAAAGCGGCAAGCAAAACCCCGACGAAATCGGCAAGCAGCCTAAAAACGGCCTCAAAAGAAACCATTAAAGAACACAAACTTTTCTTGTTTGATGAGCCCACCACAGGTTTGCATTTTGAGGACATCGCCAAGTTATTGGGTGCCCTACGCGCATTGGTTGATGCTGGACATTCCTTAATTGTTATTGAACATAATTTAGATGTTATTGGTGCTGCCGATTGGTTAGTAGACTTAGGCCCTGAAGGGGGCGATGCGGGTGGTCGGGTGGTTGTTTGCGGTACAGTTGAAAAAGTAAAAGCCCACCCTAGTTCGCATACCGGGCGAGCATTATTGGCCTACCAGCAGCAACTCAGTGCGACGACATCGAACCTCACAACCAAAACAGTAACAAGCGATGCATCGGTGTTAATCGACGGTTCTAACCTAAGCTACGCGAAAGCAGAAGCTGCTAATCAATCCAGTGCCTTAATTGCCGCCGAACCGCGCCCAGTTGCTGGTTTTGAAGGCCTACCGTTGCAAACCGCGTTGCGCCAAAAGGCAGCCCAAAGTATTTATGTGCACAAAGCACGCGAGCACAATTTAAAAAATATCGACGTTGCTATTCCGCGCGGGCAATTAACCGTGGTCACCGGCCCAAGTGGGAGCGGAAAGTCTACCCTTGCCTTCGATATTGTATTTGGCGAGGGCCAACGCCGTTATTTAGAATCACTCAATGCCTACGCTAGGCAATTTGTTCAACCTGCATCACGACCCGATGTAGACGGCGTTTACGGCATTCCACCATCAGTCGCTATAGAACAACGCACTAGTCGTGGTGGCCGCAAAAGTACCGTGGCCACGCTAACCGAGATCTATCACTTTTTACGGTTGCTCTACGTTAAATTAGGCACGCAACATTGCCCACAATGCCAAACACCGATTCAAGCCCAAAGTTTTGATGCCATCGTTGCGCGCATTATGTCGGACTATAAAGGCCAGCGTATTGGCTTGTTAGCGCCTTTAGTTACTGGCCGCAAAGGCGTTTACACCGACCTAGCAAAATGGGCAATGGGCAAAGGCTACAGCCATTTACGGGTTGATGGAGAGTACCTGTCGGTACTTAAGTTTCCGCGCCTTGATCGCTATGTAGAGCACGATATCGACTTACCCATTATGGATTTAGTGGTCGACCCAGCGCGTGAAAGCGAACTCCGTGAAGCCATTAAAACAGCACTTAGTTTTGGCAAAGGCGTTATTAGTTTAATTACCGGCCTCGACGATTTATCTAAAGCCATTGACCGAGGCGATGTACGTGGCACTAGTGCAAAAGCCAAGGCGCGCATTTTTTCGACTAAACGAGCCTGCCCTAGTTGCAGCCGCAGTTTTGTAGAATTAGACCCACGGTTGTTTTCATTTAATAGTAGCCACGGTTGGTGTACTGCTTGCGTAGGAACAGGCTTAACACTCGTTGGAAAAATTGACGACGACAAAGATCGTAATCGCGAACGCGGCTGGGAGGACATTGGCGAATCAATTGAAGCCACCACGGATGCCTGTGGCAGTTGCCATGGCGAACGACTAAATGAAGTAGCTCGATCAGTTTATTGGAAAGGTCAATCGATAACAAAACTGACCGGAGCGGCAGTCGAAAATTTAGCACAAACCTTTGCGAACGATCAACAACTATCAAACCGTGAAGCCGATATTGCGCGTGATATTTTTGTCGAGTTGCGCTCGCGCCTGCAATTTTTAGGTGATGTTGGTTTGGGTTATTTGTCCTTAGATCGCCCTGCCCCGACGTTGTCCGGTGGCGAGGCACAACGTATTCGTTTAGCAGCACAATTGGGTTCGAATTTACGCGGCGTGTGCTATGTACTAGACGAACCAACTATCGGTTTACATCCACGTGACAATCGAATATTACTTAACACATTAGAGCGCTTACGGGAACGTGGCAACACACTATTAGTTGTTGAGCATGATGAGGACACAATCCGCCGAGCCGATCATATTATTGATATAGGCCCTGGTGCCGGTGTGCTTGGTGGCTATATCGTGGCACAAGGGACATTAGCCGAAGTTAGCAATAACCCCGAGTCGATTACCGGCAAAATGTTGGAGCGCTCTGCAAAAAACGCAGCCGGTGGACAAGCCAAACGTACCCCGCGTGCAATCGACCAACAAAGCCCTGCCCTAGTCATACACAACGCAGACTTACATAACTTGCAAGTGCCAAAAGTAACCATTCCATTGGCCCGACTTACGGTAGTAACCGGTGTTTCCGGCTCGGGTAAATCGAGTTTGGCGCGTGATGTTTTGCTAGAAAATTTGCAAGCGTATTTGCAAGCCCGTGGATTAAACCCAAACAAAGCACAGGCAACTGCCCAAGCCTTTACAGCCAAAGGTTGTGAACGCATTGAAGGACTAGAGCAAGTTGGTCGCGTACTCGAAGTCGACCAAACCCCAATCGGTAAAACACCACGCTCATGTCCCGCGACCTACATTGGTTTCTGGGACGCTATCCGTCGACTTTTTGCAGACTCCACCGATGCCAAAGTTCGCGGTTTCGAGCCAGGGCGCTTCTCATTTAACACAGCCGGTGGTCGTTGCGAGGCCTGTGAGGGTCAAGGTGTACGCACGGTCGAAATGAGTTTCTTACCCGACGTAAAAGTACCTTGCGACCAATGCAAAGGACAACGCTTTAATCGTGCTACTTTAGAAGTGCGGGTGCGGGGCAAATCGATTGGTGATGTTTTAAGTATGTCGATTGAAGAAGCCGTAGAGTTTTTTGCCAACCATCGCTCGATCGCCCATGCCTTAAAGTTAATGCAAGACGTCGGTTTAGGTTACCTCACGCTTGGCCAACCGTCGCCCACATTATCGGGCGGCGAAGCGCAACGTATAAAGTTAGTCGCCGAACTATCGCGCGTCCGCGATGATATTTTAACTCGACCAGGCGGACGTCTTCCGCACGACAACACCATTTACGTTTTAGATGAACCAACCGTGGGCCTACATATGTCCGACGTGGAACGTTTAGTGACCGTGTTACATCGGTTAGTAAACGGTGGCCATACAGTTGTTGTGATCGAGCACGATGTTGACATTTGGTTAGAAGCCGATTGGATTATCGACCTTGGCCCCGACGGCGGGAGCGGTGGTGGTCGACTAGTGGCGCAATCAACTCCACAAGCCCTAGCCCGCAACCCTAAGCAATCACACACCGGAAAAATTTTGGCTGAACGTTATTAATTAAGAACATTAAATAAACTTCCATTAACTAACAATAAAAATAAGAATATCCCTTGGCCATAAAATCAACCATTTACAAAGCCCACCTCGATGTCTCTGACATCGACAACGGTTACTACGCCGAGCACCCCTTAACCTTGGCGCGCCACCCCAGCGAAACCGACGAACGCATGATGATTCGCCTAGTCGCGTTTGCATTGCAAGCGTATCAATTGCAAGCGATGTGCAACGGTGATGGACACCTAACATTTGGCGCCGGTTTAAGCGATCCCAACGAACCGGATGTTTGGTTACGCGACTTAACCGGCCAAACAAAACTTTGGGTCGAGGTAGGTCAGCCCGATGAAAAACCCATCATGCGCGCCTGTGGAAAAGCCGACGAGGTTGCCATTTATTGCTACGCGCACGCCAGCCCAATTTGGTGGGAAGGCGTCAAAAACAAAGTTTCAAGGCCACGTAATTTGTCGGTCTATCAAGTAGAACCCGAAGCAAGCCAAGCCCTTAAAGCAATGGCCCAACGCTCTATGCGTTTTAGCGCGATTATCCAAGAGGGTATTTTGAGCATGAATGATGGCGAGCAGTCGTTGGAAGTTCGCTTGACTAAGTGGCGATGACTGACTTAGTTGTGCGAAGCAGGTCGGGATGTAAGCCCATTTTCTGACTTAGTCGCTACGCTCCAATGCGTCTGAAAATGGGCTTACATCCCGACCTGCGTTTTGCTTTGTGCGTAGTGTCCCGTCTTCGGTTAATTGGATTTGACCGAACGTCCGCGTAGGCAAGCTATTTTAGCGCTTGCTGCATTGGTACGGAAGCCATAAAACACGGGCATGGATAAGTAGAAAAATTAGGTTTAAAATTATGGGTGACGGCTCTACATTAAAACCAGCGGCTACTGACAGCCTGAAATAGTTTGCAGTGCAACCACTGCGGTTGATCTTAATAAGCGGTTTGGGGAGATGACTCATTGTTATTTGCATCCGCGAATCGCGGTTATCCGAGCGGCGCTATCAGGCGCTTAAAGTGGTGTCGATTGGTTGGATGTGTGCTGGCGGCGTTGAATATGTCTTCCTGCATGGACTCCACCGCGACTGCGCCGATTCCTGATGCTTTAATCATTGAAGCGAAATTTGCCGAATTCCCGAACATTCGCTATTGGGGCGAAGCACCAGCTTTTGCAGCGGTTGGTCAAAACCCGAAGCGTAATGGTTCAGTCAGCATCGCGCCACAGGGTCCATTAAACGTACTTGCGTTTTCGGCCGGTGGTGCAAACGGAGCGTTTGGCGCTGGATTCATGACGGGCTGGACTCAAACCGGTAACAGACCCGTTTTTCACGTGGTGACAGGCGTTAGCATAGGCGCTTTGCTGGCACCGCTGGCTTTTATCGGCCCTCAATACGATAATGCAATCAATCGTATGTTGATTGATCTTTCGGGCAAACATCATCTAGCGCTACGGCCTAAATTCATTGCGGCGTTCGGATTCTCTTTGGCTTCATCGCTGCCGCTGGAAAAACTAATTGCTGAATACTTCGATAAAAAAGTGTTAGCAGAGATCGCAGGCGCCCATCGCGCCGGACGGCGCTTGTATGTTGGCACGTCGCATGTTTATGCAGGCCGCTTTAGCGTTTGGGATATGGGCGCAATTGCCGACAGTGGTCGGCCGGAGGCATTGGCACTTTTTCACCGTGTCCTACTCGCATCCACCGCAGTACCCGCCGTTCTACCACCAGTCATTTTCGCAGTGTCGGCAGGCAAAAAATCCTATCATGAACTACACATTGATGGCGGTGTAATGAGACAAGCATTTGTTTCGCCTTATGGCTTTGACTGGAACCTCGCTGAGGAGAGACTTAGCACCAACGGCGAAATTAACTTCTATATTATTCGCAACGGTCGCGTACGGTCTGAATACATGATCATGCCTCCTGACGCTATCAGCCTGAGCCAGCATGCCATGCTGCAGTTGACTCAATCGGTAGGCATTGGTGATCTCGACACTTTATATCTACTCGCGCAAACTGAACATGCGAATTTCCACGCTACTTGGATAGACGACGCCTTCAACGCGCCTTCAATCGAACTTTATGATGCCAATTATGTGCAAGCCTTATTCGAGCACGGTCGAGAACAGGCAAGGCGTAACAGCCCTTGGCATCGTTTGCCTCCCGGAATAGCCACATCATCGCTGGAGTGCCAAAAGCCTTTTGCCCGAAGCACCGAAAGTTTGCGCGTAGACAACAAGATAAGGCAATGCCGTGCAAGGTGATCTTGTTCGATATCATGCCAGCACACGATAGTTAATCATCATTCCACCGTCTTCATGTTCAAGGTTGTGGCAGTGAAATAGGTAAATTTGGTTGCCCGGGAAATCATGGGTAAAGTCAATCGCTATGCGTACCGTCTCACCCGGCCAGACCAATACAGTGTCTTTCCAACCAAGGTCGCAAACGGTACGGCTCATCTCAAATTTAGCCGTGCGCTTGACCTGAGGTGGGCTATTGAGGCGTTCTAGTATTTGGAATGAAAAACCATGCAAATGCATCGGATGGGGCATGCCGATTGCAGGGTTGCTAATGCGCCAGATTTCGGTCGTACCTCGCTTCACATCGAAAGCAATTTCGTCCATGCTAAAACTTCGTCCGTTAATTAGAAAACGCATATGGTCCATTGCTAGCTCAATCTTGCGCTCCACCGCGCCGACCAGATTGATTACTTTTACCTGCGATAAAATCTTAGGTAATGCGAGAGGCAGCCGAGGTCCCGTCGTCACTGACAACTTCAAAATATTGAAATCCACACCCATCGGCAATCGGGACGAACCCATGTTGCCCATACCGCCCATTCCACCCATCATCGATCCCGTGCCTTTGTGCGATGTTTCACGAGTCACGCCTTCGTTTTCCATCGCGTCAAAAGCAAGGCTTTTCATGAAGATATTTGTGCCTACTTCGGCTTGCCCAGCATCAAACAAAATATCTAGGCGTTCGCCCGGCGCGAGAAACGCCTCTGTCACTGTTTCGGGTCGATCAATCAGCCCCCCATCAGTGCCAATCACTGTGAAATTTAACGGACTAATTCCGCTCACGAAAGCAAGGCGATAAATACGAGCGTTCGAACCGTTTAACAAGCGCAACCGATAGGTTCGCGGAGTGACAACCTGTGCTGCATTTGGTGTCAAGTTGGCCAGCACAATATCGCCAAGCCAACCCATCATCGAATCGTGAACATCGGGTTGATAAAGCAGCTTTCCTTGAACGTCAAATCGCTTATCTTGAATGACCAATGGCAAGTCTGTTATGCCCAGCTTCAGATCAAGAACCTCACTGAGTTTTCTCTGCTCTTGGTCGTCCACTAAGAAGAAACTGGCCAAGCCGCTGTAAGCTTGTTTGGCAGTCAGCTCGTGTGCGTGCGTATGGTACCAATAGGTGCCACCTCGATTGCTCACTTTGAAATCGTACTCATACCCCGCGCCGGGCGACACTGTGTACTTGGGATGACCATCCATTGTGGCGGGCGTATGTAGACCATGCCAGTGAATAATAGTGGGCTCACTTAACGCGTTTTCTAGGGTAGCGGTAAACCGAGCACCACTTTCAATTCTAAAAATGGGGTTTTGATAAGTTTTTCCCGCCGTTTGTGTTTCGTATAAAAGAAACGGTGATTCCAAACCCGGCAAGATGGGAAATTTTGAAGACAGCGCCCGAATTTTGATCGCCCCTTTAATATCCAATACGCCGAAAGGACCGCTATCAATTGGAATGAAAAGCTTGTTAGTAAAGCCATCTGTCAACCTTGGGTCAAACGGATAGTTGACGGTCTGCTGACGACTATAGTATCGCCATAGTCCGGCCAGAGCCCCACCGACCGCGGTTACGCCAAGTAGTTTTAGCCAGTTCCGTTTCGATAACATCATCAGCGCCAATTGCTCATCGCTTTAACCTCAGTGCGTTAGTAATTACTGAAACTGAACTCAAGCTCATGGCGAGCGCTGCGAACATTGGTGAAAGTAGCCAGCCAGTAAATGGGTACAAAACGCCAGCGGCCAGCGGTACACCTAATGCGTTATAAACCAATGCGAAACCTAGATTTTGTTTCATGTTGGCGACGGTTTGTGCAGAAATGGTTCGAGCCTCAGCGATTCCGCGCAAGTCGCCTTTCACTAACGTGACTTGTGCACTGTTCATTGCCACATCGGTGCCGGTGCCCATTGCAATACCCACATCTGCTTTAGCAAGTGCTGGGGCATCATTTATACCGTCGCCCGCCATGGCTACCACTCGACCTTCTTTTTGCAGCTTTGTAACCAATGCTAATTTGTCTTCAGGTTTAACCTCTCCATAGACTTCGTCAATACCAAGCTTAGCGCCCACAGTTTTGGCAGTCGTCAAACCATCACCGGTTGCCATAATGACTTTAATGCCGGCCTGCTTTAATTGCGCCAGCGCCTCGGCTGAACTCACTTTAATAGGGTCTGACACGGCAAGAATGCCCGCAGCCGTTTTATCGACAGCCAGTATCATTACGCTAGCACCTTCGGCTCGCAATGCTTCGGCTTGCGTTTTCAGGGCATCAATAGGTATTGAAAGTTGCGCCATCAGCGCGGTGTTGCCCAACGCAATGTGCTTTCCACCCACCTTACCTTGCACCCCAATTCCCGTGCTTGATTCGAACCCCTCCACTTTTTCAACGACCAATTTGCGCTCACGAGCGGCGCGTACTATTGCGTCTGCCAATGGATGCTCGCTGCCTTGGTCGACACTTGCAGCCAGTTTAAGCACTTCATCTTCTGAAAAACCGAGCACACTAATCACGCGATCAAAACGTGGCTTGCCTTCAGTTAGCGTGCCCGTTTTATCGACAATAAGAGTATCGATCTTGCATAGATTTTCTATAGCTGCAGCATCGCGAAACAGCACGCCTTGCGTGGCCGCTTTGCCCGTCGCGACCATAATCGACATTGGCGTTGCAAGCCCTAATGCGCAAGGACAGGCAATGATCAACACGGCGACTGCATTGATAAGGCCATACACCCAGCTAGGGTCTGGACCAAATAGTCCCCACACCAAAAATGTCAGAATCGAAATACCAATAACAGAAATGACGAAATAGCCCGCCACCAGATCTGCCATGCGTTGCATGGGTGCTCTTGATCGCTGGGCCTGCACAACCATTTGCACGATACTTGCCAACACAGTTTGCGAGCCAACTTTTTCAGTACGCATCACCAGCGCACCATTGGTATTCATCGTGGCGCCAATCAGTTTATCTCCCACGCCTTTAGTAACAGGCATGGGCTCACCCGTGAGCATGGATTCATCAACCGCACTGCCGCCTTCCTCAACGACTCCATCGACCGGAACTTTCTCGCCAGGTCTAACCCGTAGTCGGTCGCCGATATGAACATCGGTTAAAGGTATATCTTCATCACTGCCATCCGCTTTGATTCGACGCGCGGTTTTTGGAGCAAGCCCAAGCAAAGATCGAATAGCTGCCGAAGTTTGCGAGCGCGCTTTCAATTCAAGAACTTGCCCAAGCAAGGTTAACGATATGATGACCGCAGCTGCTTCAAAATACACTGCTACACGGCCCATCGATATAAATGATTCTGGGAAAACTTGAGGTGCAATAGTGGCCACAACGCTATAGATGAAAGCGGCTGCGGTGCCTAATCCAATCAACGTCCACATGTTTGGGCTGCGATTGACAACCGATTCCCAAGCGCGTTGGAAAAATGGCCAGCCAGCCCAAAAAACAATAGGCAGTGTGAGAACAAGTTCAACCCAACTCTGAGTGGTCATCGTAAACCACTGCGTACGGTGCCCAAACATCGCTAAGAATGTAACGATGATTGTCAGCGGCAGCGTCCACGCAAAGCGTCTTTTAAAATCGAGAAGTTCGGGGGCCTCACCATCATCAAGACTAGGCATTGTGGGCTCAAGCGCCATGCCACATTTTGGACAAGCGCCCGCTCTATCTTGCCGTATCTCTGGGTGCATAGGGCAAGTGAAGATAGTTTGATTTACAGTATTCACCTGTCGATGATGTCAGCACGCTGGTGCACTGACTGTGCGCTAGCGCACTCAGGCAACGACTAGCCTGACATCTCGGGACCTTGATCGTACCCCCCTTTTTTCTGAGTTGTGCGAAGCAGGTTGGGATGTAAACTCATTTTCTGACTCAGTTGTGCGAAGCAGGTCGGGATGTAAACCCATTTTCTGACTTAGTCGCTACGCTCCAATGCGTCTGAAAATGAGTTTATATCCCGACCTGCGTTTTGTTTTGTGCGTAGTGTCCCGTCTTCGGACCGAAGCACTAAACCGAAAGTTCAGTATTGTTGCGCGTGCAACGCCGCCGCCCCTCACCAATATTCGAGCACTCAACTCTTAAATATCACGCATCAATATGGAACTAGCCAAAAGGTGGGTGGCAAACACCTTAGTGGTGGTCTAAGTGTACCGCTGTCCAGTTTTTATGCAGAGGTCCAGCGAGGAATCGGTGAGTTTGCTGTACGTCAAGCGCTTGGTTTTCGGTAGAAATTCTTAAAATTTGCATTGGGTTGGGGCGATGTTTGTTTCAATTCAAATATGTTTTAACCAGTAATAACCAACAAACCCAAGAATTGCGCAAATTAAAACGGAGGCAACAAGGCCTTCAATCGAGAACGAGTTGATTAGTCCAAAACAAAGCCCTGCTGTCCCACTAATTAATACTCGCAAAACTGGTCGATCTTGGTTCTTTCGATAAAATTCTTTATCAAAGGTCAATATTGAACCGATCAAAACGCCTGCTGCGAGCACGCTCCCCCAAAACTGTAATTCGGTTGGAAGTTCACCGTTCGATGTGAGCACTCTAAACACGACGTAAAGTGAGCCGACCAATGAGGCTGCGGTTAGCGTGAGAAGTGTTGTTAGTTTATTCAAGATGCATAGCCATATTTAGATCGTCAACTTCAGAAACCAGTAAGCCTTCGACGGAAGGATTTTAACTGATGTGAGAAAGTAGTTTCATGTTAAATCTCATTGATAACCGCCATTAGGAACTCATCAACGTAGCGGTCGTCGACAAAAAGTGAACTTCGGCGGATACCTTCCACACTAAAACCAACGCCCTCGTAGAGCTTCAATGCATTAACGTTTGTTGTGTGTACAGTAAGTTCGATGCGCCTTAGATGTACCTCCTTAGACCATGCCAAGGCTGCAGAAATCAACGCGCTGCCGACACCTTTGCGCCAATGGGATTTACGAACACCTAAGGCCAAAGTTGTTGCATGTTTTTGTCGATTGACTTGTCCACCCATCGCATTTAGAAATCCAATAAGCTCAGATCCCTCCTGCGCTACGAAGCATCGAGAGTTCGACTGACTGTTTAATCGCGAGATGCGTTGTTGCTCTTCTAAAACCGTGCTTTGAAACTCACTAGCTTCCCAAAGCATAAACACACTTTCCGTGAAAATGGTTTTGCGAAGTTCAAGCAGAAGCTCGGCATCGGGTTCTTGAGCTTTGCGAATTGTCAGTGGGGTGGGCGTGTTTTTAAGTGTTTGCATGACTTTCTTTGACCTCAGTAAACCGAGATCACCTGGCGCGCTGCTGATGCCAAGTCATACTCTTTTCCGTTTATAAAATCACTTGTCAATGCTGCAAATATCGTACCTGCGCTTGGAAATTCGGGCCTATTTTCCAGCTGTTGGGGCGACTACAATCCCGACCGTTTCTTTCACGCCCGGAACAAATAATATCAACGAAACATTGGGGTTAAACCAGCCTTCCGAAGACAGGTCTGCCTGCAAGCAGCAGTCGGAAAGGAATGTCGGGTAGCGGTTTTAAAACTCATTGAAGCGCCAGCGACTGAGTTTTAAAACCGCTACCCGACATTCCTTTCAAAACCTACAAAAACAGTCAAAGGCTTAATTCCGCCAACACCCTCTCCGAAGCTCTCGTAATCAGTTGACGCAACCAAACTTGCGCAGGCGAACGCTTATGTCGATTATGCCAAAGCATCTCCACATGCACCGGCTCTAAATTCAACGGAATCGGACGTACCGCAACCTGATTTGCAAACCCTGTTGCAGGCACAAAATGCCTAGGCAACACAGTTAGCAAGTCGGATTCCGTCACCACGCGTCCTGCGGTAAAAAACTGGTTCACCGTCAATAAAATTCTACGCTTTCGGCCCACTGCAGCCAACCCTTCATCAACAAAGCCAAACGGCCGGCCCGAAAAACTCACCAACAAATGCGTTGCGCTGCAAAACGCATCAAGTGTTAATTCTTCTTTTGCTAAGGGATGGTCCTTGCGCATCACCACAACATACTCACCGTCATACATGCGCTGATGCGAAAAGGACTGTTGTTCGTTTTGATTTAGCACGGCTACCGTCGTCGGGAAATATCCAAGAGCAATGTCCATCGAATCTTGATCTAGTAATTGGCGCGGATCACGGGTTAAGAGCGGCAAAATTCTTAAGGTAACGTTAGGGGCTTCCTTTTGCAGCAAGGGAACTAAAGCTGGAATCAGAATCGCTGCTGTTGCATCGGCCATGGCTAATCGAAAATTATCTCGAGCTTGCAAAGGTTCATAAGCGTCGGGAATTAAGTTGGCCTGCAGGCTGGTTAGTGCTTCGCGCACCACGGGCCAAATGCGTTCGGCAAGTGGTGTTGGTTTTACGCCGGTGGTAATACGTACAAACAAGGTGTCGGAAAGCGTGTCGCGTAAGCGTTGTATCGCGTTACTGACCGCCGGCTGAGTCATCGCTAGGTTGTGGGCGGCCCGCGAAAAGTTACGCTCGGCCATCACTTCATCAAAAACGCGTAATAAGTTCAAATCCAGATTACGAAATGACATTGTTAAGCTCCACGGGGTCGTTATTCACAAATCGTATACTACTCATTCGAAACATTCATTGGAATTATCGCTGGTAAACCCTTATGGTTGCAACGTCGGCTTCTGGCTTGGGCATGTCTCCTCCCTCCTCGCGCTTGAGTCAAGCCGGCATTTTTTAGATAAGGAGTTCAAAATGAACCAATCTACCTCAAAAGCACACGCTTACTTCGGATGGACCGCCCGTGCATGGTCTGGTGTCGCAATTGTTGGCGCCGTAGCAACCGCAGCGTTGATTTATGCTGTTACAGAACTTTCCTCGCTACAAGAAAACGCTGGCGCAAGCTTGCAAGAAACTTGGCTCGGTCACTGGATGGTGATTTGGGTTTCCGCGATTGCGGCCTTACTGGCGCTGGCCGCACCTATGTTCGCGGCGTTTTCCGAGCACCTGGCGCGTAATCGTAACGAAGCTAATTTCTTCGACATGATGAAGCATCAGCCCAACTTGCGCCAAGAATGGATGGCAATGGCGTCACGCGATTTGCCTGAATTAGAAAAGGCGTTTGAGCGTCCAGCGGTTCAAGCGAAAAATAATTTCGCCGAATCGTTAGAGCCTTTAGGCGGCTTGACTGTAGAACCGGCAATGTTAAACATGAGCCAAATTCGCGATGCAATTGCGCAAGACCCGTTGCGTCGGAAGACTTTTGTTCCTTACTTGTAGATTGATGGTGTAGGTTTTGCAAGCGAGGGGCTTATCCCTTTTTGATTTCAGTCGCTGACGCTCCAATGAAATCAAAAAGGGATAAGCCCCTCGCTTGCGAATCGTTGTATTGTGAATTAGCGCCGTCTTCGAATACCGCATTCAATCGCAGAGTTTTTGCAGTTTTAGGCACACTCTAGTCCTGCGAGCGCGCTTAGCGAAACCACTAGTACGATCAACCCAAAACAATCGAAGACAGCAAGTCCCCAAGGACAAGCAACACGAAACGGGGTGGGCTTGCTCATGGAGATTTCATTGGAGCCTTGGCGACTGAAATCGGAATGAGCAAGCCCACCCCGTTTCAAAACCTACAAAAACCCTTGCTAATTCACTTCCCAACCAAAGCACCACAATCAGTCTTAACCCACTTTGCCGTCACTTCATTACGAATCGTTCGCGCAGGCTTTCCGGCTTCTGCTTGCTTAACTTGTGTCCAACCCGAGTACTTTTGTGGCGATTCTAGAGTCATTTCTCCGCGACCATTACCCGGAAAATCACCGGTACAAACAAACTCGTACAACGCTGTTTTATCAGCATCTTTGCGACCAACTTCGGTTGCAACACAGCCGCCTTTACGCATCGTTGAGCCAAACAATTCTGGCGGCAAAACGGCTTTTTGTTGCGACAAACACATTTGAATCGTACGCCCGTCCGCGCCATCTTTAATTAACTTCATGCCGCGCTTGGCCATTGCTTCTTGCACTTTAGCTTGTTCTGGTTTTTCAAGTCGATCAAAGGCCAATGAACGTTCTTGGATTTTTCCATCAATAAGCGTGCGGGTTTTGATTTCCCATAAGCCCGGTTTGCGCGCCGACATTTGTGCGGTGGCATCTGGCGTGGCGCAAAGTAAACCGGCCAACACGAAGCCAGCCGAAAAGCCAAAACTAAATTTTGCAAAGGATTTCATACCTAAGACTTTACCGCACCTGCGGTTAAGCCCGAAACCATATACCGCTTAAACACGTAATAAATAGCGGCAGGCGGTATGGCGTAAATGAGTCCGGTTGCCATTAACAACTCCCAAGGGGAATCGTCAGCAGACAAAAAGTGGCCTAGAGCGACTGCTAAAGTAACGGTTTCTTCTTTAGATAACAACAAGAAGCCATACAAGTATTCGTTCCACGACAGCAGCAAAGCATACACGCCAATAGCCACCATCGAAGGACGAATTAACGGCAAATACACTAAGCGAAACAGTTGCAATGGCGTAGCGCCGTCAACAATAGCAGCTTCGTCTAATTCGCGTGGCAACTTATCGGAAGCTTGCTTTAGCACCCAAATTGCATAGGGTGTTGCCAACGTTACCATCGCCAAAACTAAAGACCAGCGATTGTTTAGCAAACCATAAGTACCCATGGCTTTGTACATCGGAACGGCTAAAAATGCAGCGGGAATAAAATAGGTAAGCAGCGCCAAGTTCATTACCGTGCGACCACCCTTTACTCGTAAACGGCTAATCGCAAATGCAGCGGCGGTGGCAATCATTAAGGTAATAACACCAACTGATACGGCAATCCAAAATGAGTTCCAAATTTGCATCCAAAAGTGCTCTAAATAAAAGTGCTTTTGGTTTAACGCAATATCAAAATTATTAAGCGTCAGTGGATTGGGAAACAATTTGCCCGTAAACGCAGAATCTTTTCCCGAAAATGCAAACAACATGATGTGATAGATGGGCAATACGGTCCACAACACAACTGGGATTGCAATTAGCAATAACTTGGCGTCGGTTCCTGCTTCTTTCCATAACAAACCGCGTTTATTACTCATAGCGGCAGCTTCTTTTTTGCATAAGCGTTAACGTTATTCTTCATCCGGCCCTTTGGATAATCGTTTCATCATCACAAATACGAGCGGTAACACAAAGGGTAACGCCACCACAATACTGGCCATTGCCATATCAATTTGATCTAAGCGCAAATAGCGAATACCTAAAGTTGCCAACACATGTGTTTGATCCGCTGGCCCACCACCGGTTAACAAATACACGCTATTAAAATCGCCCAAAGTCCAAATCATTGAAAGAATGGTCGAAGTTAAATAAAGGGTTCGTAGTGAAGGCCATGTCACGTGTTTAAAGCGTTGCCAAGGCGTAGCGCCATCAACCGATGCCGCTTCGTAAATATCGCCTGGAATCGCTAAGCGACCGGCAATTAAAATAAGTGTCCAAAACGGCAAGCTTTTCCAGATATGCATCAGCATGGCAAGGATTAGAGCCACCGTTGGATCGTTTAACCAATTCGGGCCGTCGGCCCCAGTCAATTTAAAAATTGTGCTGTTAATAACACCCCACTCGGGGTTAAACATAAACCGCACCGACAAGATGGTGGGAATTGAAGGCACGGCCCACGGCAAAATAAATAGCAGCGATACCCACTTGATCCAAGGGCGGCTATGCACAAAAAAACCTGAAAGCCCTAGCGCTATTACAAACTTAACGTTTACAGCGACTACGACAAAAATTAAGGTATTAACTAAGGAACGGAAAAATACCGGATCGTTCCACAGCTTTACGTAGCTTTGCGGATCGCGGGCAATCCATAGGCCGTAGCCCACGGGGTAGATCACAAAAATTAAGAATATCAATACATAGGGAACTAAGAATAATCGTCCCCAAAATTGGTAACTACTTAAGTTTGAGCTCTTTAATTTGGGGGCTCCCCCCGAACCCAAAGATTCGGTAGAGGAGCCGGAACTTAAAACAGATGCTGTCACTGATTGTTGCTTTTCTTAAAAATCGCTTGTTGATTTACGACTTAGTTCGCTACTTCTTTAATACGTGCAATCATTTCATCTACAGCTTTATCAACCGGTACTTTGTCGTTGATAATTCTGTTCATCGCTTTGCCCCAAACGTTTTCATTGTTCAAGATAGTGAACTTGTAGTTCTTTGTAAACTCGAATGTTACGGTGCCCGATTTAAACTGACCATGCACTGCGCGGCGATGTACATCGCTTTGCCAAAAAGCTGAATCGGCACCAGCTTTAGTTACTGGAAACCAACGACCTAACGAACCTTCAACATAAGGACGCAAATTTTCGTCTTGCAACATAAATGTTACGAACTCTTTTGCACGCTTAATGTTTTTCGCTTGCTCGAATACAACGCCAGTTTTGACAGCGGCACGATATACAAACTTCTCGTTGTCAGGCTTGCGCGGGAAAGCGGCAGTTGCAATCAATTCCTCGTAGTTCTTTTTAGCCTGAGCACGCTCTTCAGCTTTAAGCGATTGATTGTTCATGTCGTCTAACCATTTAGCAGCAATCGAAATGGTTGCGTTATGGGTCATCGCAGTGGTCTTATTATGGAAGGCCACGTTGTTGTCTGGATCTTTCCAAGCAGTTGATGATGGTGGGGTGCAACCACGCACGTAAATTTGCGTGTAGTCCTTCATCGAATCGATTAGACCTTGACGTACTTGCGGAATATCTACGCGTAACTTCCCGTTGTCATCTACTAACTTGACGTTGTAGGCATCCATAAAGGTTAGGTACGAATAAAACGTATCGCTTGAATCAACACCCATTGGGTTACCGATACCAAACGCACGCTTGCCGGTCTTTTGGCGATAAGCGTTTTGTAAATCGATACACCAAAATTTCCAATAGGCTTGCCAAGTCTGGGGGATGTCGCTTTCTTTAAAGCCAGCGTCCGTCACCATATCGCGCCAATATTGGATGTGAATGGTTTGCTGCATCAACGGAAAAGCGTAGTAAGCCTTTTTGTTGGTTTTGCTGTTGTTTAAGTAAGTAGTTTCTAAAGTGTTCTTTAGAAATTTGTCTTTCATGGGGTTCATGACGTCGCTCATATCAGCGAGCTTGCCGTCGTTGGCCCATTTAGCCGTTACTTGAAAATCAAACACCGTACCAAATGCAACGTCTGGCGGCGCATTGCTATCTAACGCAGCAACTGTTTTAGGAATAATCTCTTGAGTGGCGTATTTGGACAACTCAACCTTAACGCCCGTTTTGGTTTCAAACTTCTTGATCATTGCATCAAGTGCAGCATCTTCTGCTGGGTAAAAGCCTTTGGTAAACCAAACCGTTAATTTTTCTTGTGCAAATGCCGGTGCTGCAATGGCAAACGCTGTGGTGGCCGCAGTGGCCAGCAACAACTTCTTAAACATACCTTCTCCTCTGTTGTAAAACGATCTCCTTTGGCAGGTTATCGTTAGAGGGTACTGGTGTCAAACAGGGCCGTTGTACTTCCAATGCTTCCAAGCACGTTCAACGGCCGTTGGGTACTCGGGTCGCCCGCGGCTGCCGTTGTATCGTCCCAAGGCGAGGTACAAGTCACCTTTTTCCATATCCAAGTAGTGGCGCAGAATCGTGCAGCCCATTCGAATGTTGGTTCGCATATCAAACAGCGAGCTGGGGTCAGAGTTGCCAATAAGCTTGGTCCAAAATGGCATTACTTGCATATAACCACGCGCGCCTGCACTCGATATTGCGTAGCGCCGAAAATAACTTTCTACTTCGATCAAACCCAACACCAGCTCGGGCTCTAACCCGGCGCGTTGCGATTCATAGCGCACCATTTTTAAAAAATCGATACGTTGTTGCGATTCAGGTTTCCACTTACGCGGCAATCGCTCGGACATTTGCGACATCCAACCGACTCGCTCTTGCGATGTTTTAAACATCGGTTCGGGCGGCTCTTGATCGAGCTCCATCGTTTTAGACAAAGCGGTACGAACCGTGTCAGACATGGGTTCATACAATTGCTTGCCCGCGAAAACGGGGTTTCCAATCAACAATGATGATGAGATTGACGCAACCAACGCAGCGCGCGCGAAAAACTTTAAGAACATAAATTTAAAAAGCATAAAACAGCTTTGAACACCAATATTTAAGCGCCCTATTTTGCTAATTTCAATCGCGCCACGATATCGGCAACGGCATCGGCGGTCGGCACCATATCCGGAGTGGTGGCGCGACGCGACAACACTTCAAATTGATTCTCTTTTAAACCACGATCGCCCACGGTAATACGCAGTGGCACGCCAATTAGTTCCCAGTCAGCAAACATCGAACCTGGACGCTCGCCGCGATCATCCAAAATCACATCGACTTTGGCGGCCTTTAAATCGGCGTACAACTGATCGGTAGCGGCTTTTACGGCCTCGCTGCGGTCGTAGCCTAAAGGGCAAATAACCACTTCAAATGGTGCAATCGACTTTGGCCAGATAATGCCTCGCTCGTCGTGATTTTGTTCGATAGCTGCGCCCACTAAACGAGTTACCCCAATACCGTAGCAGCCCATTTCCATTACTTTTGGCTTGCCATCAACATCTAAAAACGTGGCATTCATGGCCTGGGAATATTGGGTTCCTAAGTAAAAAACGTGGCCTACTTCGATGCCGCGTTGAATCGCAAGCACGCCTTTACCGTCTGGGGACGGATCGCCCACTAATGCGTTACGTACGTCAGCAACTTCGGTTGGCTCTGGTAAATCGCGGCCCCAATTCATGCCGGTGTAATGAAAATCAACTTCGTTAGCGCCGCTGACAAAATCGCTCATTAGCGCAACAGTACGATCGACAATAGTGCGAATCGGTTTGGCTGTTTTTAACGGCCCTAAGTAACCGGGTTTGCAACCAAAGTACTCGGTAATTTCCGCCTCGGAAGCAAATCGAAAACCCTTCATACCAGCCACTTTGCCGGTTTTAATTTCGTTTAATTCGTGATCGCCACGAACTAAAACCAACACCACTTCAACGCGCGCAGGGGTTTTATCAGCAGCCGGATGATCCACTGCCAAGACCAACGATTTTAAAGTTTGCGTCAACGGCAACTTTAAATACTCGGCCACATCCGCACAGCTTGATTTAGCAGGTGTTGCTGTTTTTTCTAAGGCTTGCGCAGCAGCGGCACGCGGACCACCTAAGGCTACGCATTCTGCCAACTCGATGTTGGCGGCAAAGTCAGATGTCGGGCAATACACAATGGCGTCTTCGCCCGTATCGGCAATCACTTGAAACTCGTGCGAGGCCGATCCACCGATCGAACCGGTATCGGCAGCAACAGCACGGTAAGTTAGGCCAATACGATCGAAGGTACGGATGTAAGCATCGTACATATTTTGATAACTTTTTAATGCATCTTCGGGCGTGCGATCAAACGAATACGCATCTTTCATCGTAAATTCGCGACCACGCATCAAGCCAAAGCGAGGACGGCGTTCATCGCGAAATTTTGTTTGAATATGATAAAAATTCTTCGGCAAATTACGGTAGCTGCGCAACTCGGCGCGCGCGATATCGGTAATCACTTCTTCCGATGTTGGCTGCACAATAAAATCGCGGCCATGACGATCTTTAATGCGTAAAAGCTCGGGGCCGTACTTTTCCCAACGGCCCGATTCCATCCACAATTCGGCCGGTTGAATCACCGGCATTAGCAACTCGACAGCACCGGCGCCATCCATTTCACTTCTAATGATGGCCTCGATCTTTCGGATCACCCGAAGGCCCAATGGCATGTAGCTATACACGCCGCCCGCGAGTCTGCGGATCATTCCGGCACGCGTCATGAGCTGATGGCTAACCACTTCGGCGTCGGATGGAGCCTCTTTAAGAGTGGCTAAGTGAAATTGAGTCGCTTTCATAGTCTGTTGCGTTCTATAATCAAAGTAATTTAAAGAATTTAGGTGTGCAGTATGCTGGATAGAGACGGCTACCGCCCCAACGTCGGCATCATCCTCTTAAACCGAAAAAATGAGGTTTTTTGGGGAAAACGGATTAAAGAGCATTCGTGGCAGTTCCCGCAAGGCGGCATCAATCGAGGCGAAAGCCCCGAGCATGCGATGTACCGCGAATTGCAGGAAGAGGTCGGATTGCTCCCAGAGCATGTTCGCATAATCGGGCGCACCCGTGATTGGTTGCGCTACGAAGTGCCAAAGCACTGGGTCCGAACAGACTGGCGTGGGCATTATAAGGGCCAAAAGCAAATTTGGTTCCTACTTCGTATGGTCGGCAAGGATAGCGATATCCAGTTGCGGGCCACCGATCACCCCGAATTTGACGCTTGGCGCTGGAATGAGTACTGGGTTCCGCTGGAATCGGTCATCGATTTCAAGCGCGATGTGTATCAGGCTGCCCTGACGGAATTGTCGCGGTTCTTGGCGCAGCGTAAAGGTGGAGTGGGTAAAGGTGAGGCTGCTGAGGTTGAGCATCCAGAGGATGGTGCGGGGGTAGATGACGGGAATTCGGATGAAGTTGATGTACCCAATGATCCGAATGAGGTAAAAACTTAATTTGACTTAACGCTTTGATTTGGCTTAACGCTTTAATTTGGTTTAACGCTTTAATTTGCGAACGAAGTCGAATTGCGATCTTTTTTCCCTTCCCAGCTGAGATTGACGAAAAAAGCTCGCCAGTTTATTATGTAGATCCGTAAATGTATCTACAATCACCATGAACTTGCAAATCACCAAATGGGGCAACAGTTTAGCCGTACGCATTCCCGCTGAAATGGCGCGTGGTGTCGGGCTAATCGAGGGCGACATTATTCAAGCGGCGTTGACTGCCCAAGGCGGAATTTGTTTTCACCCTAAAAAATGGGACAGAGCGGCTTTCGTTAAAGAAATGAGCGCCGCAAGAAAGCAGATGCCGCAGGGTGTAAGCGTCATTGAAGAGTTGCGTCGAGGCGGTCAATACTAGTGGTTTATGTAGACACTAGTGTTCTAGTAGCGCTGCACTTGAATGAACCTAACAGCGAACTAGCGGAGCATTGGTACGCAACTTGTGCGCAGCCAATAGTTAGCGCAGTTTGGTGCGTTACCGAATTTGCGAGCGCACTTGGAATAAAGCTAAGAACTGGGCAAATTAACACCCAGCAATCTACAGCGGCGTGGGCTCGTTTTGAAAAGCAATGTTCTAATGATTTGCAGCTTGTTTCAATTGAAGCATCGATGTTTCATAAAGCGGCTTTGCTTGCCTTAAATTCAGAATCTAAATTACGTTCAGGCGATTCGCTGCATTTGGCTTGCGCTCTTCAGCTAAAAGCCGATTCAATTGCAACCTTCGATGGGGTGCTTTCGGCCAATGCAGAAAAACACGCTTTAAAACTGGTTTTTCCGAGCGAAAATACTTGAGCTCGCTTTTATTTGAGCAATCAAACTTAGTACATTTTGATCAAATGAATTAACTGTAGCTCGTCTTCAGTAGTGGGAAACCTGTGAGACCGCGAAATCGTTTATCTAGCGATCTTTACTTGAATGACCTATAGTTCAATCAACATTTACCTCGAATCAATCAAAAAGTCTTTATGGCCTACATCTATTACCTGACCCATATTCAATTCGAACCGGGCGCAATCAAATTACTAAAACAAGAATGCGAGCGCGTAGGCATATCACGCCCTCTCATCGTGACAGACCAAGGCGTTAAAGCGGCTGGGATATTAGATAAGGCTTTACTCCAACTAACTGGCCTTCAGGTTTCAGTCTTTGACCAAACCCCTTCGAACCCGACCGAAGCAGCAGTACTTGCAGCCGTAGATAGCTACAAAAAAAACAACTGCGATGGCTTGATTGCTGTGGGCGGTGGTTCATCTATGGATTGCGCTAAAGGCGTTGCCATTGCTGCCACGCATGAAGGTGCACTAACTAGCTTTGCCACAATCGAAGGCGGCTCGCCGCGCATAACCGATTGTGTTGCGCCAATTATTGCCGTACCCACCACTAGCGGCACCGGTAGCGAAGTTGCACGCGGCGCGATCATTATTGTGAACGACCAACGCAAACTTGGGTTTCATTCATGGAACCTCGTGCCTAAAGCCGCTATTTGCGACCCAGAGTTAACGCTTGGCTTGCCGCCTTTGTTAACCGCTGCAACGGGAATGGATGCTGTAGCGCATTGCATGGAATCGTTTATGGCCGCAGCCTTTAACCCACCGGCCGATGGCATTGGTTTGGATGGATTACAGCGTGCTTGGGCGCATATCGAGCGCGCCACCCGAAACGGCAGTGATATTGAAGCGCGACTTAATTTAATGAGTGCTTCGATGCAAGGCGCGATGGCGTTCCAAAAAGGTTTGGGTTGTGTGCACAGCTTAAGTCATAGCTTGGGCGGCGTTAATCCGCGTTTGCATCACGGTACGTTAAACGCGATGTTCTTGCCCGCCGTGGTTCAATTTAATGCCAGCGCAGTGACTGTACAAAACGAGCATCGCTTAAATCGCATGGCGCAAGCGATGAACCTTGCATCGGGCAGTGATATTCCCGCAGCCATCAAAGACATGAATGCGCGTTTAGGATTACCAACCGGGTTGGCCGCAATGGCTGTAGAACGTGATTGGTATCAAAAAATCATTCAAGGTGCTATAAACGATCATTGCCACAAAACTAATCCACGCATTGCATCTGCAGAGGATTATACGCAAATTCTCGAAGATTCTATGTAACGGCCAAAGCACCAAAGCCCTTTTAAAAATTGAAAAAAAATTTTCCTCAACGGAGACTATTTTGATTTCACCTAGCTCTACCGCATTGCCCGCGGCTTTAAACGTTCGTATTTGGAGGACCGCCAATGAGCAGAACGAAAGTAGCGCAAAAGGTGAATTCGTTTCTTACGAGGTGCCTAGAAACGAAAGCCAAACCGTTTTGGATGTAGTGACCTATGTGCAGCGCCATTTAGATCCCAGTCTGAGTTACCGATTTTCGTGCCGGGTAGGCATGTGTGGCTCGTGCGCCATGAGCGTAAACGGTGTTGCACGATGGACTTGTCGAACCCATGTTTCCAAAGTCTCTCAAAGCGGTTCGCTCGAACTCGCACCTTTGGCAAACTTGCCTGTGATTAAAGACTTAGCCACCGACATGGCGATTTTTTTTGATAAATGGGCCAGCGCCAAAGGACAGTTTAAAGGCGCTCGCAGCCGCGATGAAGACTTTGCCCTCGTCGAACCTAAGTCACCTGCTAGGCAAGCCGCCGATGCAGGTATTGAATGCATCGGTTGTGGTGTTTGCTACGCCTCATGCGATACAGTCACTTGGCAGCCCGACTACCTTGGACCCGCTGCACTAAATCGCGCTTGGACTTTAGTCAATGACGAACGCGATGTTGCACAACGTGAAAGGCTTAAAGCCGTTTCTGGCGACGCCGGTTGCCAAGCTTGCCATACCCACACCAGTTGTACCGAGCGCTGCCCAAAAGGCTTATCGCCGACACTCAGCATCAGTGGGTTAAAGCGGTTGTCTGTAAAAGCAGCATTGCGCGGCGAACTCGAATAAATGTCATCACAATCTTTGCAGGTAAAACTTTGGTTGGCCCAACGCATCAGTGCCGGTGTGTTGGCCCTTTGTGTTGTCGTTCATCTCATCACAATTTTTTATGCAATGCGCTCCGGTTTAAGCGCTGCTGAAATTCTTGGTAGAACTAGAGGCAATTTAGCGTTTGCATTGTTCTATGTCATTTTTGTTTTAAGCGCAGCAGTGCATGCCCCAATTGGTCTTGCACGTATTGGCCAAGAGTGGTTTTCGTGGCGCGGCCAATCTTTAAATTTAGCGTGCGCTCTACTTGGCCTAGCGATGTTGGTCACCGGGTTATTAGCAGTTTGGGGGGTCTATGCGCCGTAACGATTCGCGTGCGCGCGGCACAGCTGGTTATCGCGCCTTCCTAATTCACCGACTTTCGGGGCTAGGCCTTGCCTTGTTTCTCCCACTGCACTTTTTAGCACTTGCACAAAGCCTGCGGGGTGAAGCGGCGTTGCAAACTTTTTTAAAATGGACTGACAACCCCTTATTCAAAATTGCCGAATGGGGACTAGTATGTTTACTGGCTGCGCATTTGTTAGGTGGTTTGCGTTTGTTATTAATCGAGCTTGGTCCATGGCGCGGGTTGCGTCTTGGTCTAATTAGGACGATGTTGTTGGTCACCGGATTGGTTGGCATTGGTCTTGCAATCATCATGTTGAATTAGTTTCTTTATCGAGGGAAATACGCATGCGAACACAACAAAAACGATTTTCATTGGCGGTAGTTTTAGCGGGCCTCTGCGCGGTGTTAATCGCCCCATCCGCTTGGGCACAAACTTGGCCCGCAAAGCCGGTGAGATTAATCGTACCGTTTGCTGCAGGAGGAACCACTGATGTTGTAGCGCGTTTGTTAGCGTTACGCTTACAAGAAGCTTGGGGCCAGAATGTAATAGTCGAGAACAAGGCTGGAGCGGGCGGCAATATCGGCGCAAATGACGTTGCAAAGGCAAGTAACGATGGCTACACGTTGCTGATGGCTTCGGGTTCGCTCACTATCAATCCGCATCTTTACGTAAAAATGCCTTTCGATACATTTAAGGATTTGATGCCGATCACCAATGTGGCTTCGGGGCCCATGGTCATTGTGGTTCACCCAACTTTTGCAGCGAAAAATATTAGCGAACTAATTGCACTAGCAAAAAGCAAACCGGGCGGTTTGAACTTTGGTTCTGCAGGTATTGGTTCGCAAGTGCATATGGCCGGAGAGAACTTTCTCCACTCCGCTGGCGTCGATCTTAAGCACGTACCCTATAAAGGCGAGTCACAAGCAATGAATGATGTTGCAGGTGCAACTGTAGAAATGATGGCTGGCAATTTGGCCGGCATGCTGCCATACATTCGTAGTGGCAGACTAAAAGCGTTGGGTGTTACCAGTGCCGAACGTAGTCCGGCAGCACCTGAAATTCCTACCGTAGCCGAATCTGGCTTGCCGGGTTTCGTGAATCAAGGTTGGTTTGGCTTGCTGGCCCCGGCGGGTACAGCCAAAGAAATAATTGAAAAAGTTCAGCGCGACACCGCGCGTATTTTGGCTACCGATGATATTAAACAACGCCTCCTAGCGGTCGGTATGGTTGCAGTAGGCAATACCCCTGCGCAATTTACCGAGGCCATTCGTACAGAAAGTAACGGCTGGGCAAAAGTAGTTAAAGAGCGAAAGCTGCAACAACAATGATTCTCGATTTAATAGCTGTCGAAGAGGCCGCAAAAGCCCTGTACATCCAAGCGCTAAAGGCCTTGCCTCCCGACGTGAAGCAAGGCTTAACGCGATTGCAAGGCAGCGAAACCGATGCAACCGCGCAATCGGTGTTGTCAACAATGGCACGCAATATTGTAATTGCTGAAGCTAACGACAACCTGCTGTGTCAAGACACGGGTATTCCTATTTACAATATTGTGATTGGTTCAAATGTTCAGTTCGATGGCGTCGCATTAAAGGCTGCCATTGTGCGTGGCTGCACGCGTGCAACCACCGAGCATCCTTTACGCTCTTCAGTGGTACATCCCCTAACCCGCAAAAACCAACACACCAGTTGTGGCATTGGCGTTCCGGTCATTCATGTCGACTTTAATGATGTTGCCGATTGCGTAGAAATTGAAATGGTGCCAAAGGGCAGCGGCTCCGAGAACAACTCCTTTTTGCGAATGGCAGTGCCCGCCGAAGGCATTGATGCGATCAAACGTTTCGTCATCGATTGTGTCATTGCAGCGGGTGGTAAAACTTGCCCCCCAACAATCGTTGGTGTTGGGGTCGGTGGCACGTCAGATCTGTGTGTTCACTTGGCCAAGCGCGCCGCTACGCGTCCTATCGGAACGGCAAGCACGGACCCGCAAGCCGCCGAGCTTGAACAAACTTTGACCCAGGCTGTCAATTTACTGGGAGTAGGCCCTCAGGGGCTTGGTGGTGATTCAACCGCGTTTGCAGTGCATATCGAACTTGCCGCAACACATATTACGATGAACCCTGTGGCCGTCAATATGCAGTGCCATTCGGCACGGCGTGCGCGGGCTTGGCTCAAACCCGGTAGCGTTACTTACGGATATTGATCATGGCCCATTACGAGCTAAACTTACCGTTAGACGAAGCCAGCGTGAGGCAATTACGCGTTAACGATACCGTTACATTGCACGGCACATTGTTTGGCATTCGCGACGCGAGCTACATTGCAATGTTTGACCGACAACGAAAAACCCGTTTCGATTTATCCGGTCACGCAGTCATTCACACTGCGCCTAATGTAAAAAAAGTACCGGTTTCAGCCGAGTTTCCCGCGGGCTACGCGCCCGTTTGTATTGGTACGACTACCAGTGATCGCATGGAGCGCTTTACCCGTTCATTGATGACGCAATGCGGCGTTCGATTCATTATCGGCAAGGGTGGAATGCGCGAAGGTTCGCAAGCAGCCTTTAGCGAATTGGGCGGTGCTTATTTGGCAATCGTGGGCGGTACTGCTGCTTTAGAAACAACTTGGATCGAGGCCATAGAGGACGTCGATTTAGATGATTTAAACCCAGAGTCTTTGTGGAAGTTTCGCATTAAAAATTTCGGGCCACTGTTAGTTGCTATGGATTCGCACGGAGCCTCGCTTTATACCGATGTACAAGCGGCCGTAGCTGATCGTCGAGCGCAAGCGCTCGCTCATTTAGGTGTAGACACAAACACGGCTGGATCGGGTGTAGCACAATGACAATTAACATCGTACGACGTCAAACAGATATTTTAATTTTGGGTTCTGGTGGTGCTGGCTTATTTGCGGCGTTGCACGCACATCAAAAAGCTTCTGATTTAAAAATTACTGTTGCGGTTAAAGGCTTACTAGGTAAAAGTGGTTGCACCCGCATGGTCCAGGGCGGATATAACGTCGCGTTAGCTCAGGGCGATTCAATCGAACGCCATTTTATGGACACGATTGAGGGCGGCAAGTGGTTACCACAACAAGATTTAGCGTGGACCCTTGTAACAAAAGCGGTCGAGCGAATTCACGAACTCGAAAACGAATTGGGTTGCTTTTTTGATCGCAACCCAGATGGTTCAGTTCATCAGAAAGCATTTGCTGGTCAAACCTTTGATCGCACAGTGCACAAGGGTGATCAAACCGGCATCGAAATTATTAATCGCTTGGCCGAGCAAGTTTGGGCGCGCAAAATCGAGCGGCTCGAAGAACATCGTGCCGTCGCTTTAATCAAAAACAAGGCCGGTGATGCGTTGGCTGGTGTTTTGATGATCGACATGCACACCGGTGGTTTTGTATTTGTCCAAGCTAGGGCCGTATTGCTCGCAACAGGCGGCGGGCCAACCATGTACAAGTACCACACGCCTAGCGGTGACAAAAGCTGTGACGGCCTGTCGATGGCGTTGGATGCCGGACTAACGCTGCGTGATATGGAGATGGTGCAATTTCATCCGACTGGCCTGCTTGCAGGTGCGGGAACCCGCATGACCGGAACCGTACTAGAAGAAGGATTACGCGGTGCTGGTGGCTATCTTTTAAATGGCGCGGGTGAACGCTTCATGTTTAATTACGACCCAAGTGGCGAACGCGCTACTCGCGATATTGTTTCGCGAAGTATTTACTCCGAGATGCGCGCTGGGCGGATTACCCCTAACGGTGGTGCGTACATCGAGATGAAGCATCTAGGTGTCGATTTAGTTAAACGCAATTTTAAAGGCATGGTCGATCGTTGTGCCGATTGCGGCTTTGATTTAGCGGCCGGGCGCGTTGAGGTGGTGCCCACAGCGCATTACATGATGGGCGGCGTCGAGTTTTCGGGCGACACCTCTACAGCATTGCCTGGCCTGTTCGCGGCGGGCGAAGATACAGGCGGCGTACATGGTGCAAATCGGCTGGGCGGTAATGGCGTAGCAAACTCGACTGTTTATGGCGGAATTTCTGGCGATGCAATGGCCGCCTACGTGGTGCGTGAAGGCGCGTGGCGCGAGCCCGATAGCGAACAAATGCAATCAGCAGCAGCAGACTGTGAACGGCCTTTTCATTTAGCCGCTGGTGATACCAATGCGCTGCGCGAAGCTTTGTATAACTGCATGTGGGACGACGTTGGTATTTCGCGTAACGCCCAGGGCTTGGCGCGAGCCAGCAGCCTTTTAGATGGGCTGCAAGATCAATTGCAACGTACCGGTGTAGGCGGCGCAGGTTCGCGCGCTTTTCATTTAAGCTGGCACGACTGGTTAAATTTAAATAGTTTAGTCAAGGTTAGCCGAACTATTGTGCTGGCCGCACAAGCGCGCGAGAATTCACGCGGAGCGCATTTTCGCGAAGACTATCCGGATGCGGGTGATTTGTTTCGGTCTACTTATACTAAGGTGCAACAGACTAATGGCTCGCTAGACTTAACGACTGCGCCGGTGCAATTTACTCGGGTTAAACCTGGAGAGAGCTTGATTGCTTAGGCAGCGTAAAACAACGACAAGTAGTTAAGCTACTAACGAATTTCGAAATAATTAAGCGCTTTAGGCCGCAATGACTTCTTGCCCAACCAAATTGCACTCGCCGTTGGAGTGGCGATAAATTAAACGCATCCGATATTGGCTTTTATAAATATAGCCATACACCTCTAAAACTTTTAACTTCCGTTTTTTATTTGCCGGATCGCTTATAGAAGCAAGCTCTTTAACGGGCATAGTGGGTAAAATATCGATCGTGTAACTGCCGGGGTCTTGGTGAAAGGCTAATAATTTTTTTGCTTGAATTACGGCTTCTGCCGAACATTGCGGCGCAGCAACAGTTGTTCCAGCGAAAGTAAATGACATCACCAGCAATACCGTGTGAAGAATGTGTTTCATGCTTTGCTTTTCTTAAAGTTTAAAAACTGAATTTGTTATCTAATCCAAGACGACAAGAGCAGTCTATGCGTACAATTCAGAATGTCAAAATACAAAACATTTATCGCCTTTTCTATTAGTTGCTTGCTCCTGACAGTTGTAATTTCCAAAAACCGCGAGCTCTTCTTTTTTGCAAAAATTACAAGAACAATTGAATGGACTGTGCCTTTTGGCGATCCCCTTATCGCCATTAGCTTATTGGTAGCGCTCAGTTTTATACCTGTACTGTGGCTGCCCGATAATTACGTTGCCGTCTTTAAGGCTTGGGTTGCTACCCTTTTGGTTGCACCCTTGCTTGCAACTTTAGTACTTTTTAGTGATAGCGGTTGGGGCAATATTTTGTTTCAGTATGTTTGGTCAATGGTTCTGGGCTGCTTGGCTGGCGCGGTAATCACGTTAGTGGTGGGGTTGTTGATTAGTAAATGGTTGCGTTGATGCAACCTCACCGCCAATCCCTGAGGCGGCAAACTGCAACCCTAGTTTTTCACTGCCCGAAAGCGTTGCAAACCCTTCGTTTACGCTTTTTTTACCCCGAAAATCATAACTCCGAGTAACGATTTACGGTATGAAATTTCACCAAAAATCGATTGAATTACCACTCAAAACGACTCAAGCAAGGCACAACGCGACTTTACTTTTCCAAGTGTAGCGCCATATCAATAATATCCGAGGTCACGCCGTCTAATTTCCATGCCTTGCGACGACGACCTTCCTCAACAAATCCGTTACGCAAATATAAATGATGCGCGTTCTTGATGACCTGCCGTAATATTTGTTCCGTGATACGCCATTGCTTCTTCGACTGAAATGGCTTCTGTAATCGCGAGAAATTTTCGCTCGAGAAATACAGGATTTAAACAATCGATCACTAGCGAAGAAAGATCGCTGTGGCGGGTCGCACGAATTTCAACTGAGTTTGGGTTCATTTCAATCGGCATAAAAATTAACTCAACCGTCGTTGAAACAAACTAAACAAACGCTCCCAATGACGTTCGGCCGCCTCTTGTTTATAAACACCTTGGCGTAGCGGAAAGACGAAGCCGTGCTCGGCTTTTGGAAACCACTCGATACGATAGGGAGCGTTAGTAGTCTTTAGTGAAACTTCCAAAAGAGCAATTGCTTCTTCGGGTGCCCATTTATCATTGTCTGCACACGCAACATAACTTTCGCAATTAATTTGCGATGCAACAATATGGGGTGAGTCAGGTTCGGTGGTTACAAGATTGGCACCGTGAATCGATGCGATGCAATGTATGCGCTCTGGATGGGCCGCCGCCGCCCAAATTACAAAGGGCCCGCTCATGCAATAACCCACCGCTCCAATACGAGTTTTTAAAGTCTCCGTCTGCGCGTCGATAAAATTTAGCATGGCATTGGTATCGCAACGGTTCGTCGTCGAGTTTAGGCTGTACATGTGCGTAAACATTTCAGCCATTGCCGCCTCAGTGCGCTCTTTCAACCAAAAATCGCGCGTTCTACGGTAGTACAAATTGGGCAATATTACGTAGTAACCCACAGCTGCGATTCGGCGCGCCATGTCGTGCAACTCTTCGCGCTTGCCAGGCGCATCCATGTAAAACAGTACGATAGGAAACGGCCCATTTTCTTCGGGATAAACAACGAACGAGTTCATCGCGCCGTCGCTAGTTGGAATGTCTAAATGTTTTTCGATCATGCTCTTGATACTTTCATAATATAAGAAAGCCTAAATACACTTAGCGCGGTCGAAAATCATCTGCCGCTCCGGGTGGTATCGACGGATGCTCCCGCAAGCTTGCTTCAAACGCTATCAACATCTTACGCATCGGTCCGCGTACCCAACCATCTTCCATCGACGCGTCGGTCTCTTCTTTTGGATCGCGCTTTAAATTAAACAGCGCTGGGGTTTCTAAATGGATGGGTCCAGTGTTTGGCTCTTTCTCAAGAATGAAGTGCATTTTCCAATGCCGCCACTTTAACGCGCGCAGTTCTTTTTTAATGTAAAACACAAACCCTTGTCGCGCGGGTTCACTTGTTGCGCCCTGCCATTGCGCTAAATGAGTAACGCCATCAATCGCACGGTCGGTTGGCATTGGTGCACCTACTGCATCGGCCAAGGTTGCAAAAAGGTCGGTCACGTGGATGATGTCATCGCTTACAATGCCGGGCTTTATATGCTTTGGCCAACGTACAATTAATGGCACACGCAGTCCGCCCTCCATCGCTGTGTGATACGTACCAGTCCATGGGCCCGCTGTGCCACGCCATGGGCGCCGAAACTCTGGTCCGTTATCACTGGCAAACACAAACAGTGTTTCGTTGCGAAGCCCTAAACGATCTACTTCATCGATTAATTGGCCAACGCGAAAATCCATTTCCATCATTGAATCAGCAAATTCACCCACGCCGCTTTTGCCTTGAAAATCGGGATGAGCGAGCGTTGGAAAATGCAAATGGGTTAATGGCACGTAAAGAAAAAATGGCTTTTTTGCAGCTGCGTTTCTTTGCATAAACGAAACACTGTGCTCAACAATTTCATTATCAATTAAGCGACGCTTAGTTAGATCGTAAGGGGCTACATCACGCGCTGCACTATCTGCAAAACCTTCCATCACTTGTGGAATATCAACCACCGTGGCGTCAAAGCCTGGTGCATTGGTAAACATGGTTTCGTTGCTAGTTCGTGGAATACCGTACCACTCATCGAAACCGCGCTCGTTAGGGTAGCGCCCGGGTCTATCGCCCAAGTGCCACTTGCCAAACATGCCGGTCGCATAACCCTTGGTCTTAAACAATTGCGGTAGCGTAACTTCCCACGGATGAATGCCTTGCGGTAGACCCGCAGGGACCGACTGCAAGGCACCGGTGCGAATTGGATGTCGGCCCGTCATTAAGGCCGAGCGTGTCGGCACGCAGTCGCTCTCAACGTTAAAGTTCAGGCACTGCATGCCTTCGCTGGCGAGCTGATCGATACGCGGGGTTGGTGCGCCACGTAGAGCACCGCCCCCGTAACAACCAAGTTCGCCCCAACCTAAATTATCGGCCAGAATTAAAACAATATTCATTCGAGATTTATCTTTCGATCTACAATAAGTTTGGCCCAACGATCACGATCACGAATCAACTGTTTACGAAAATCTTCAGGCGTTGTTTGTGCAATCTCCATCGACGCTTGTTGAAGTTTTTCTTTGGTTGCAGGTTCTGCTAAAGACGCCGTAACAGCGGCACGAAACTTTAGTAGCGCCGCTTCGTCAAAACCGGTCGGTGCAAACAATGCAGCCCACTGCGGTACGTCAATTTCACCGGCACCGGATTCGGCCAAGGTTGGTACCGACGGCAACATCGCAGAACGCGTTTTAGTCGATACCGCCAAAGCAATCAGCTTGCCCGATTTAATATGCGGCAGCACGGCAGCAGCGCCCAATACTGCTAACGGAACTTGGCCACTCATGACATCAATAACCGCTTGCCCACCCCCTTTGTAGGGTACATGCAAAAGGTCGATCCCAAGGCTCCCCGCAGCAAGCTCACCAACCAAATGCTGTATAGACCCTTGGCCGGATGTTGCATACGGAACTTGACCCGGCTTAGCCTTAGCCAAGGCCACTAATTCTTTCACACTACGTATGCCGGCTGCGGGCGATGCAACCAAGACGATAGGTTGATAGACCATAACGGCCACTGGAACAAACGTCTTATTTAGGTCCCATTTCATGTTGGGGCGAAACAGAGGCAACAGCGAAACCGAATCGGACGCCACCAAAAACGTATGATTGTCTTTAGCGTTTGCCAACATATTTTCGACACCAAGAGCACCGTTTGCACCCGGCTTGTTTTCGACTGCAACGGGTTGCCCAAGGCGGGTTCGCAAGACGTCTCCTACTACCCGCGCAGCAAGATCGTTAGACCCGCCAGCCGGAAACGGAACTACGAATTTAATGCCCTGCTTGGGCCAATCATCTGCCAAAGCAGGCGTGCAAAGCGAGCCGATTAAAACAACCGGAAACAGCACATTTTTAAAAACTGAAGGTACTCGCATTGGCTTCACCATGGTTGACGATTATTCTGAATTCTTAGTCTAACATTGAGGAAAGTTAACCGATCGAAAACTCAACGCTGTCAATCAACCGAGTAGAACCCAGCATAGCCGCGCCCAGCGCAACCAAATCATGTGTATTTACAAAATCTTCGTGGAGCAAAAATTACAGGCGGTTAACGAAAACGCTAGCTACCGTAGTGTCGGCTGTGCCTCTGTTGGAGAATCGACTATTCGGGCAGGAACAATAGGCATCAAATTTTCATCGGTTAATCCAACCAGCAACGCACGTCCGTCGGCCAATGCCCGAAACTCACCAAATTTCGCTTTTTTGAAGGGTTCGCCCTGCCCTTCGGGAAAGTAAAAAGCGTCGGTAACCAATACCCACTGATTACCCTTGTATTTAAGCGGTAACAAAATTTCGTCTTTTGCCAAAACCTCGGTTGAAACAGCATTTGCAAGCCGCAGCACTGTTGCAACGCCATTCACATTTAGGTTAGCCACCACTTTAACGTCTGACTGAAATAGTTTTGGATTTTCTTGCGAATTAAGAGGCTGAACAAACCGATCAAATCCGAAATTTAATGCCATGTAATCGCCTTGTATTATCGAGCGCGGATCGCGAGGTGCTAACGCTATATAAATTCTTTTCCCGTTAGAAATGACTTGCTCTTTTTTAAAGACATCGTAGTTGACGCCGCCCAATGCAATAAGACCCCCAATAAAAACCAAAGCCATCGTTTGTATTAGGTTCTTGTCTGTTAACTCGGTCGCGTCGCGAGTGCCATCTTTAGTAGAACGGGCCACGGCATTAATTTGCGCGGCATTATCAGAACTGACATCACTTCGCATTAACGTGCGAATTGCAAGGGCAACAGAACCCAGCGCCAATCCAACGACAGCTAGCAAGAGTGCTTTGGCGGTTAAGGTCCAACTTAGAGCGTAGTAGAACCCCGATAGTTGCGCCAAAAGCACTAATATGCCTAAAGCAAGCATCCGAAAGCGGCTAGTTACCAGAGCCGCAGTTATCACCACAACAACAACGCCGCCGTCTCGAGTAAAAAAACTAAATAACAACAAGACGAAGTACATCACGCAAACAAACGCAATAGTTCGGACAGCGATCGTTCGATGAATATTGGCGCGGCGCACCCATGAAACTGCCCAGACGCAGCACACGACAGTAAGCATCGATTGAATTCCAACAACCCAATCGAATACAAAAAAAGAACCTTCTCCGAAATGGGCAACATCGGCTGAGCCTTGGCGAGTTGAAGGCCCAAAATCAAAAAACAAACTTCGGCTTGCAATGACTTGAGCTAACAAAAGCGCTACGCCTATCCCATCAACAAGTGCAGAAGCGCTGGCTATAAACCGTTTCCCCGAAAGTCGGATTTCGCTTGCGCACCAAAGCGCCCAAGCAATTGCCAAACCAATCGCATTCGGAATTTGCGGGAAATGCTTGAAACTTTGATCAAGACTGTAGCCATTACCTCGATCAGAATAAAAGAGCGGCTCGAGCGAAAGCAGTAGGATGGGAACGACGAGCCCAAAACCTAAAATCGTTTGAACCCAAGCGGTTTTAATACTTAAAGCAACGGTCAATTGGACTAAAAACCAAACCAAAAATACGACTTCGCCGAGCTTTAAATATTCAAAGCTAAAAACTGCAAACGCTATTCCAATAATGACGAAACAAAAACTCAAATGTTGAATAAAAATTGGGGTCTGTTTTCTTAATCCAAAAATCCCTACCGCTAAGCATGCTGCAGCCATAATGAAGGAACCGGGCGGTTTGCCGAATAAATTATAAGTAAAAACGCCAAGAAAAATACCGATCGGAATAATTGCAAACCACGAGCCGATAAAACTGGTAATTGTTATTGCCCAAGGCGGGTTTTGAACCTCCAGCAGCTTCGTGGCGTTATCTTGCAATAAACCGTTTGCGATTGCGCTATCAACTAGGTTTTTTTCGTTATTCATGATGGGCTTTACTCATTGCTTGCTGCTGCCGATAGATCCAATGCCCTGTAAACCCAACGGTCGCCGCTGCTACAATCCCAAACACGAGGATCGAGCCAAGATTAAATGCAGAGATTTTTTCGAGAAAATAAACTAACCAGCCCAAGAACAAAACGTTAAGCGCTAGGGCCGCAAACGCCAACAAACTAAAATCTCGAGGCTTGCTTAGCCACGCTACTAGCGCAGCCCCAATCACAAAAACTAAGTTAGTAAAAAAGACTAACCAATTACCTTTAAACAACCCACTAAAAGCATAGGTACACCACGCAGAAAGGCTTAAGAACGCCGCGATTCGCAAGGCATATGGGAACTTCCAAGGTGTGTAAAACTGCAATCCAGCAAAGCCGAAAAGTAAACAGGCCCACATTGAAGGAGTCAACAAATTTTTGGGCCGCCAGCTATCGAATACGCCCGAAGGATCGAACAACTGATCGCCCGACCAAAGGGCAATTCCAGCTCCTACGATAACGATCCAGAGCGACCATAACCCATCGCTTCGCGCAAGCACCATCCAAACAAGGGTCAAGGCGGCCCATGCTGCAAACAACTGCCAAGGATCTGCGCCAGTCTGATACGTCTGCCCCACAAACGCGAGCAGTCCACCCAAGCACAAAGTGCCGGTCAATAAAAAGGCTTTGAGGCCTCGAGGTATAAACGCTGCACACAACACGCAAACAACCAACGCCGATTGAATAAGATAAAACTTGAATTGGCGCGATTGATCCTGCCAGTTAGCAGCAACCCAGAATATCAAACCCAAACCAACAAATAGGGCGGCTACAGCCAACAGGCTACGCTCAACACGATGCGGAAAAACCGAATGCATCTGATGTAATTTGGAGTGTGCCCAAAGTTCAGCGCTACTTTTGTTAGGTGGTTTAAACTCGGCAGCTAGGCGATGCAAAATTTGATGCATATCGATCCATCCAAAATAAAATAAGCTTTACTAGTAATAAACGCTTCAGGCCAGAGCCCATAGCGGTACCGCTTCTACATTTTTTTGAATTTTGTTTCTGTTTTGACAAGGATACACAATGTACAGGGCGTCAAGTTTCAAGTCGTCTATTGAGATTTGCATTGATTTCCTTAACTTTGGTATATCTGCCCTTTTAAATTCGACGCCGACCCGTTTACTTGAGGCAATGACCAATAAGTAACCATCTGGCGGTATCTGTTACTGTAGGCGTATTCAAGTTCCAAATTAATCTGCAACTACGGAGAGTTCGCATTGTCTGAAACAGCATTATCAACATCGATTGTCAGTTGGTTAGAAAATGGCACAGCTAACAGCGCCCAATGGCACAGTGAGTCTAACGCACTACCGCCTAAAAAAATCAACATCGCTGACGACACGACAAACTCGAAAGTTGCGTACAAGCAAGTTTGTGAAGGCGCATCGCTAATTTATCGTGGTGATTTTCAAAACGCCAAACAATTGTTACAAGCAATTGCCCGTAAAGTTGACGCAAACCCGCCCCCTGTGCCCGAAAATTTAACCCAAGCATTTCATCAGCACCGCGCGCGGCAAATACAACGGGCCAGCATCACCAACAAAATATTAATCGAGCTTAATCAGGGCTGTTGCGATTTAAAACGCGCCCCCGACCTGACCGCCGCAGTTGTTAGTGCGCTATTTACCGACGCTAAACCCGACAAATTACCCGCAAAAATGCTGATCTCGTTACGGGAATTATTGGGCATTATTGGTGCCCACGAGTGGCACAAAAAAGGCGTTTTTATCGAATCACTTCAAGCCAATATTCACGCTACTTATGGTGTTTACAGCCCATTGCGAGGCGAGTACTTAAGTTTGATTCAGTCGGCTACTTTAGGCCAAGTAAAGACGGCCTTTGACATCGGCACCGGTACTGGCGTGATTGCCGCAATTTTAGCAACACGTGGGGTAAAGTCGATTATCGCAACCGATAACAGCGAACGTGCTTTACATTGCGCAGCCGAAAATATCGCACGACTGAACCTAGCATCGGTAATAACACTTGAGCAAGCAAACCTATTTCCAGGCGGAAACAAAAAAGCGGACTTAATCGTATGTAACCCACCTTGGTTGCCAGCAAAAGCCAATGCACCCATTGAGCACGCTATTTACGACCCCAACAGCACCATGTTGCGCGGGTTTTTAAGTCATGCAAAAGAGTATTTAAATGCAGACGGCGAAGTTTGGTTAGTTCTTTCAAACTTGGCAGAACATTTAGGCTTACGCAGCCATGACGAATTACACCAATGGATTGCAAGTGGCGGCTTAACTGTAATTGAAAAATTAGATACCGCGCCAAAACACTCTAAGAGCAGTGATATATCAGACCCTCTTTACGCTGCACGCGTTAAGGAAGTAACTAGCCTTTATCGATTGAAATAAATCACCCCAATTGGGTTGGGCGATTTCGAGCAAGCATTGTTAAACCAGATGCTCGCGCGCTATCTCCGATTCGATCAATTTTCTGAACCGCGTTAACGCTCCATCCAAATGCAATGGCAGCATTTTAAAATCGGGCGCTAATGCCAAGCTTGCGCTTTGCGCCCCGATCATGTCTTTGTCTTCGTGAAACGCACGAACCAATGTGTCGTACATTGCCATAGCTAGATCGCCGTCACCCTGCCCGGTTTTGTGCCCTTGCTGAAAAAAATAGTGGGTACTATTTTCAGTTTCGGGCGTCACTGTTTGGCAACTGTGTAACTCGACTTCAAATGAATCTAAGGTATTAGTTTTGCTTGGCCTTCCGCCCGATTTCATGAGCAACGTTCCGGGTAACAAAAACTCGTAATCCCACCACCGATCGAGCAAGCCTTTGAATTGGTGAATGCGGTCGTAATAAGGTGAGGACTTTGCCTCTGAGACAGCGCGCTGCAAACGCAAGCCCCGCTGGCCCGGTGTAGTTACTTCGCTTACTGTTGGTCGTGCTTGCGCAATTGCAAGCGAACCGCCTAAGGTTTTTTCGTGGACGTAACTAAGGTGCGAAAAATCTAATAAATTGTCGCAAATTAGCAAGTAGTTGGTGTCGTAATGCATATAGCCCGGAACGTTTTTCCATTCGGGGCTGTTGCAAGAATAATTATCTGGTAATTGCAGCAGGTCGGCCTTTTCGGGCTCGCCCATCCAAACAAAAATCCAGCGGTTTTTTTCTACTATCGGGTAGCGCTTTACGCATGCAGTAGCGGGCACCTTTTCCATACCCGGAACTTCGGTGCATTGGCCTTGAGGGTTAAAGACTAAGCCGTGGTAACCACAGCGCAAATTATCGCCCTCTAACCGCCCCTTTGACAACGGTGCGCCACGATGTACGCAGCGATCTGCCAATGCAACTAGTCCCGCACTCGACCGATACACCACAATCGGCTCACCCAATACAGTGCGCGAAAAAATAGCCCCATTAGCTTGTTCATTTGGGATCTCGTAGTCCCATGCAATCATGTACCAACAATTTCTAACGAACATAGGCTGAACTCCTGACGGTGTTTTGCAATTCGTTTCAAGAACGCTTGATGCTAACGTGCGTAATTCGGGGCTATAAAATGCAGCGTTTAGAAGACTGGCGTTTTCAACCCCTGTCCTGCAAAAAACGCCGCTACATTATCTAAAGTTAATTGCCCCATCGCCGCGCGAGTATCTGCTGTCGCGCTACCCTGATGCGGCTGTAAAACAATGTGATTTACGCTAAATAAGGCTTCGGGCACTTTAGGTTCGTCGTTAAACACGTCTAGCCCTGCACCACCTAATTCGCCGTTTAACAAAAACTCAACTAATGCTTCTTGGTCCACAACCGAACCACGCGCAATGTTTACAAAAATACCTTCTTTACCCAGCGCTTTTAATGCCGCGCGTGACACCACTTTTTCGGTTGCTTTGCCACCTGGGCAAGCGGCAACAATAACATCGGCCCATTCGCCTAGCGCTTCGGTAGTCAAATAGTGCGCATACGGAAGATCTGCTTTTTTGCGCGGGCCCATGTAGGCAATTTCGCAATTAAACGGTAGTAAACGTTTGGCAATAGCCTGACCAATACGGCCCATACCGACAATCCCGACACGACGGCGTTGCATCGTTAGCGTTAGGGGCATACCGCCTTTTAACCAATGGCCTTCGCGTACGAACCGATCCCCTTGGGGTAATTGGCGTACCGCAGCTAACAATAAGCCAACGGCCATATCCGCAACGTCTTCGGTTAGTACATCGGGTGTATTGCTAACGGCAATGCCTTTAGCTTTGCAATACTCGAGATCAATCGCATCAACACCCACACCAAAACAGGCGACTAATTTTAAGTTAGGTAATTGCTCTAGTATCGCTTTCTCGGCACCGCGTCCGCCGGTCGTCAACAGCACTTGGCAACGCGCTGCTATAGATTGAATAAGCGCGGCTTTATCGGGCGCTGAACCGTAGTGGTGTACTTCGTATAACGATTCGGCTACTTGTTGTTTTGGTCCGTACATTGCGGACAGGCTTAAGACACAGGGTTTGGTAGACATTGGAAATTTTCGTTGAAAGATGTTCACGGTGTTTTAAATTTAAAAGCTAATTACAAAGCTTGAATTTGAAATTTTTCTGCCCAAGGTTTTAATTTTGGCAAAATACTAGGGTGTAGTTTAACGCCTTGTTGCAATTGTTCATGCTTGCGTTCAAGTCCACGTTGTCCGGGCAAACGCACAGGATGATTTGGGTCGCGCGCAGGATTAGTTAGGCATTGATCGACCAAAAAATCGGTTTGCTCGGTGAAGGCACTTAATCCTTCTGTTGGACCCGAAAATGCCCTTGGGTCAGTAACACGAACCATTACGGCAGCGCCCCACTTCGGGATGGTTTGGCTGGCACGACCAAAGCCCGACAAGCCCGCCGTAAACGCTTCTACCATCAAACCTAAGCCATAACCTTTATGACCCGCATCAACCCCACCTAGGGGCAATAACGTGCCAGGCGGTGAGGTTTGCGTCACCTTCGGATCGGCACTTGGTTGCCCATGTTGATCAGCCCACCAAAGCCCCGGCGCAGTTTGGTTTGCAGCAGCTAATCGATTGGTCATTGCGTTAGTCGTAATGGAAGCAGAGACGTCAATTAAAATCGGCGGGTAGCGACGAGTTGGGATACCAATGGCCATTGGGTTTGGGGTAATCACCGCCTTTGTGCCACCAAACGGCGCAACACTGGCGGCCCCCGGATCAGAGGTAAACACTTCGACCAGATAACCCGCTTTTGCGGGCGCTTCCAAATACGCAGCAAGACAAGCAATATGGTGCGACTGCTCGATGGCAACACAACCGCTGCCGAACTCTTTAGCGCGCTCAGTCGCCCACGCAATGGCTTGCGTTACAACATAGGGACCAGGCAAACGCTTTGCATTCCAATGCGCAACAGCGGGCCGATTAACTGTTTTAAGAATCTCGCCCTTGCCCTGCATTAACCCCTTTTCAAGTTCATCTAAATAGGCCGGTAGTTGCGCCAAGCCGTGCGTGTCATGCCCTAATAAATCGGCCTCGACCAAAACGGCTGCAACACAAGTTGCAATTTCGTCCGTACAGCCCGCGGCTTTTAATAGTTGGCTTGCATATTGAATTAAATTCGAAACTTCGTATTGCTGCAATTTAGTAAACCGCCCTTCCGCCCGAGCAATCAAATACAGCACCGGTCGAAAATGAACACTCGTCGCTGAGCAACCAAATACACATTTGTGCAACTTCATCCACAGTACCAAATCGGCCCATCGGAATTTTAGACAACATAAACTGAATATGTTGTTCGGTCATTTGATCGAAGATTGGCGTCTTAACGGCAGCAGGCGTTATGCAATTCACGCGAACACCGGTTTGCGCCAACTCTTTGCCAAACGATTTTGTTAGACCAATTACGGCGGCTTTGCTTGATGAATAAGCGCTGGCGTTGGGGTTGCCGTCTTTACCCGCAATAGACGCAATGTTAACGATACGGCCAAAGTTGTTTTTCATCATGGCTTTGCCGACTGCTTGGTTGCACAACATTAAGCCATGCACGTTGACGTCGTAAACGTTTTTCCAAGCCGCGTAGTCGTATTCCATCATTGGCACATTGGGACCGGTTACGCCAGCGCTGCAAACTAAACCTTCAATTGAACCGGTTAAAGCAACCGTCGCTTCACAAGCCTTAGCAACAGAGTGAAAATCGGTGACGTCTACTTCGATACTAGAAATATTGGCTGGATAGTCGGCCACTTTGCCGGCATCATGTGCCAGATCCCAAATGACTACGCGTTGGCCCTGTTGCGCCAACCGTTGCGCAATACCAGCACCAATGCCCGAACCCCCACCAGTTACAACAACGGTTCTGGGCTTTTGATTCGCATTTGCGCTTTGCTGACTGGATTGGGGCATTTGAATTTCTCCGCATTAGACCTTAATGCCTCACTATACAACGACGCCTTTCTACTAAAATTGCGTCATTCTCGTGGGCTGGGCTTGTAAGTCGCCGGTCAACCCTTAGTGGCCCTAAGCAGTTAAAGGCCGATACTTCAAAGGAGTTCGTATGAACGCTGCTTGGTCTAATCATGCAATGACTGTTTCATCCTTCGGTTCTACCGTTGGTTTCGCTTTGGGTTCTAGTTTGAGTTCAGCTTTGGGATCAACCGTTCCTGCGCTCAAGTTCGCAGCGTTTACCGTTGCGCTAGGCTTGGCTACCGTTGCCATTACTGTAGGTTCGGCGCACGCACAAACCAAAACATCAACAGGCACAAGCGCCGCGCCGAAGTTAAACGGCACCATAAAAATTGGCGAACTTAATAGCTACAAAGCGCAACCCGCATTTTTAGAGCCCTACAAAAAAGGTATCGAATTAGCGGTTGAAGAAATTAATGCCAGTGGTGGCGTGTTGGGCAAAAAATTAGAAATCGTGCATCGCGATGACAACGCCAACCCTGGCGATGCGGTACGCGTAGCCGAAGAGCTATTATCGCGCGAACAAGTCGTTATGCTCACGGGTACTTTTTTATCCAACATTGGCTTGGCCGTCACCGACTTTGCCAAGCAACGCAAAGTAGTGTTCTTGGCTTCCGAGCCATTAACGGACAAAATCACTTGGCAGAACGGCAACCGCTATACATTCCGCTTGCGTCCAAATACTTATATGCAAGCTTCTATGCTGGTACCAGAAGCCGTCAAGCTTAAGAAAAAGCGCTGGGCTATTGTGTACCCCAACTACGAGTACGGCCAATCGGCAGCAGCAACCTTTAAGCAATTGATGAAGGCAGCCCAACCCGATATCGAGTTTGTTGCAGAGCAAGCAGCCCCTTTAGGCAAAGTAGATGCAGGCGCTGTTGCGCAAGCGTTAGCTGATGCAAAACCTGATGCAATTTTTAATGTTTTGTTTGGCGCCGATTTGGCTAAGTTTGTGCGTGAAGGCAATACGCGCGGTTTGTTTAAAGGCCGTGAGGTCGTTAGCTTGTTATCTGGCGAGCCAGAGTATTTAGATCCATTAAAAGACGAAGCACCTGCCGGTTGGATTGTGACAGGCTACCCTTGGCAAGGCATTCAAACACCCGAGCACAAGGCGTTTTTCGTTGCCTACTACAAGCGCTTTAACGATAACCCACGGCTTGGCTCTGTGGTGGGTTATGCAACAATTAAATCAATTGCAGCCGCTTTAAACAAAGCCAAATCTACCGACACCGAAAAAGTAATTGCGGCATTTAAAAACCTACCCGTGAGCAGCCCATTTGGCCCAATGATTTATCGCGCGCAAGACAATCAAGCAACCATGGGTGCTTTTGTAGGCCGCATTGGTTTAGAAGGCGGCAAAGGCATCATGAAAGATTATTATTATGTGGACGGCGCAAAGGTGTTGCCATCCGATGCCGAGGTTGCGAAATTGCGCCCCGCAAAATAAGTGACTGATTTGTTGGGCAGTATCGCCGTTCAAATCTTGAATGGCTTAACCGGCACGACCAGCTTGTTTTTAGTGGGTGCCGGTTTGTCATTGATTTTTGGCGTAACGCGTATTGTCAATTTTGCGCATGGCTCGTTTTACATGCTGGGCATTTATTTCGCTTACAGCCTTATTGAGTTTTTTAGCCAACACCAAATCAATAGCATCATCGGTTTCTGGGGCGGTATTGTGCTTGCTGCGGTTATCGTTGCCGTTATTGGTGCGCTCATTGAAATAACCTTGTTGCGACGTATTTATCGCGCGCCCGAACTCTTTCAATTACTAGGCACATTTGCGTTAACTATAATTATCAAAGACGTCGCGTTAGCCTACTGGGGGCCAGAAGACCTGTTAGGCCCTAAGGCACCCGGCTTAAAAGGCGCTGTGGAAATTTTTGGCCGAAGTGTCCCTGAATACGATTTGTTGACGATTGTCGTTGGCCCCTTCGTACTCGGTGCACTTTGGCTCTTGCTCACTAAAACACGTTGGGGTTTATTGATTCGCGCCGCAACTCAAGACCGCGAAATAGTGGGTGCCTTAGGCGTCAATCAAAAATGGTTGTTTACTAGCGTGTTTGCACTTGGCGCATTTTTAGCTGCACTCGGTGGTGCGTTACAAATTCCACGAGAACCTGCCAACTTAAGCTTAGATCTGGCCGTCATCGGCGATGCTTTTGTGGTCGTTGTGGTGGGCGGCATGGGCAGCATCCCCGGTGCGTTTGTAGCTGCATTAGTTATTTCAATGGTTAAAGCCTTGTGCATCGGTTTGGGCACCGTGCAAATAGGTGAACACTCGTTTGCGTTTTCTAAGCTCACCATGGTGGCCGAGTTTTTAGTCATGGCGGCTGTGCTTGTTTGGCGACCTTGGGGCCTGTTTGGCAAACCCCAAGCCCCCGTAAGAAACGTAGGCGAAATAGAAGCGCCATTACGCAACTTAAGTTCTGCTTCCAAAATTTCATTGGTTGTTAGTGCCATTGCACTGTTGCTTTTACCTTTGTTGGCCGAGCAGTATCCGTACAGCATCATTATCGCGATCGATATTTTAATTGCGATTTTGTTTGCGCAAAGTTTGCACTTTGTTATGGGGCCTGGCGGCATGCACTCGTTTGGACACGCGGCTTACTTTGGCCTCGGAGCCTATGGAACCGCATTGTTTTTTAAAGCCCTAGCTTTACCAATGGAAGTGGCCTTGCTATTAGCGCCCCTGTTAGCGGGCTTAGGTGCCCTTATTTTCGGCTGGTTTTGTGTTCGACTAAGCGGCGTATACCTTGCAATGCTTACCCTTGCGTTCGCCCAAATTGTTTGGTCCGTAGTGTTTCAATGGGATGGCATTACCGGCGGCAGCAACGGCCTACTAGGGCTCTGGCCCAGCGAATGGCTACAAAACAAAGTCGCGTTTTATTACCTTAGCTTAGGTCTAGTTGCTACGGCAGTTTGGTTGTTATTTAAATTGCTCAACGCACCGTTCGGTTACGCACTTAGGGCTACACGCGATTCGCCCTTACGCGCCGCCGCCATTGGAATTAACCAAGACCGAATCCAATGGGCCGCCTTCGTTGTCGCTGGTTTAAGCGCAGGCCTTGCGGGCGCACTCTTTGCATTTGCCAAGGGCACCATATCGCCCGAAACTTTGTCAGTAGCCAAATCGGTTGATGGCTTAGTGATGGTCTTGTTGGGTGGCATTCAATCGTTAGCGGGTCCCGTTGTTGGGGCTAGTTTATTTACATGGTTGCAAGACCTATTAATGCGCGAAACCGATTATTGGCGCGCTGGACTTGGCGCCGTTATTCTCACTTTAGTGATGCTGTTTCCGGGTGGTGTTGTTGGCGGTTTATCGGCCTTGTGGGGTCGAGTATTGATGGGATCGAGTATTTTTAAACAGGCGGGCCGAAAATGTTAAGTAATGTGCCTAGCCTAAAAGTTACTGGCATTAGCAAATCGTTTGGTGGCTTAAAAGCGGTCGACAATATAAGCTTCGAAATTCAATCTGGCGAATTGCTCGCCCTTATCGGCCCTAATGGAGCGGGTAAATCGACATGCTTTAATTTAATCAATGGACAGTTAAAGCCTGATGCGGGTTTAGTCGAATTAGGGAGCACTTCGTTAACTGGAAAAACTGTTGAACAAATTTTTCATTGCGGAGTGGGACGCACTTTTCAAATCGCGGCAACATTTAGCTCGATGACGGTTGTTGAAAATGTTCAGATGGCTTTGCTATCCAAGCAAATCCATTTAAGCCATCGCAGTAATTCACTCGCATTAAACGCGCGCCGTGCTTCGACGCGCAGTGTTTCGTTACTTGCTTGGTTTAAACCGAATGGTGCGAGCAGTGGTTTAACTGCGGCACGCGAACAACATCGCGACCAAGCTTTAGTTTTGCTTGATCGCGTTGGAATGCGAGACCAAGCCGATCGTGCCACCAGCGTCTTGGCTTACGGTGATATTAAGCGCGCCGAGCTTGCTATTGCGCTAGCTAACGAACCCCAATTGCTGCTGATGGATGAGCCCACTGCCGGCATGGCTCCTCAAGAGCGATTATCACTAATGGCAATTACCCAAGAAATTGCCAGAGCGCAGCGTATTGCGGTACTTTTTACCGAGCATAGTATGGACGCTGTTTTTACTTACGCGGATCGCGTCATTGTGTTGGCGCGCGGCCAACTGATTGCACAAGGGTCCGTTGAGCAAGTTCGTAACGATCCGAAGGTACAAGAAGTTTACCTCGGGCGTGGTGCAAAACAATGAACGGTGCTGTATGTTAAACGTGACCAAACTCAATGCTTTTTATGGCAAAGCGCAAATTTTGTTTGATTTGCAATTGCAAGTGCAAAAGGGCGAAGTGGTTGCCTTGATGGGGCGCAACGGAGCCGGCAAATCAACGACGCTTAAATCAATAATGGGCTTGATTGAAGATCGCTCGGGAGCGGTACAATTTTTAGAACGCGACATTGCACGATTGCAATCTCACGAAATTGCTCGTTTAGGCTTGGGATACATTCCCGAAGATCGGCGTATTTTTACCGAACTAACGGTGCTCGAAAATTTAGAAATTGGTCGCAAGACAAATGCTGCTAGTAGTAACCCTTGGACTATAGAACGATTGTTTAAGTTGTTTCCAAACCTTGCACAAATGCCCAATCGCCTCGGCGGTTCTATGAGCGGTGGCGAGCAACAAATGCTAACCGTGGCGCGCACCTTGATGGGAAACCCGCAATGCGTATTGATGGACGAACCGTCGGAAGGCGTTGCCCCTTTTATTGTGGAGCAAATGGCTGGATCGATTTTAACGATGAAGGCCGAAGGTATTTCTGTGTTGTTGTGCGAGCAAAACATACACTTTGCACAGCAAGTAGCCGATCGAGTGTACGTGCTTGAAAAAGGCCAAATTGCCTACAGCGCTACAATGCAAGAACTAGTGCGCAATCAAGTTTTGCGGCGGCAATATTTGGGTATTTAAAGTCGATTGAATTGCTTGTGAGCCAACCCCGATCATCGTAATGGTTGGCTTGCCAGAATGAAGTGGTGCAAGACTTGCCAAGTCACCAACAGTTCCCGCCGAAATAATCGGTTTAGCACTTCCGGCGTTGCTAACTAAACGAACGGGCGTATCAATTGACCAACCGGCCGCTCGCAAGGGATTAAGTAACTGTGTTAACTGCTCACCCGCCATGTACAGTACTAGCGTAGGTGCTGTTTGCGGTGAATCGAGGTTGCTTAGTCGCGTTCTATTTACTGTGCTCGCTGGTTCGCTATTGCAATTAGAAAACGCAGTCTGAAAACTAACCGATCGCCCGCGCCCACGGCGGGTTAGTGGGGTCTTTGCATCAGCCGCGGCCGCTAACGCAGAAGTCACACCTGGAACGATTTCGAAATCAAAACCGGCGTTTTGTAGGGCAGCAATTTCTTCTTCGGCACGGGCAAATAAACTCGGATCACCACCCTTTAATCGCACTACATTAAAGCCACACTGGGCAAACAAAATAAGTTGACGATCAATCCGCTCTTGTGGGCAACTTTTAAAGTCCTTGCCTTCGATCACTAAGTTTTTTACGCCTCGTTTTACGCCTCGCTTGCCCACTTCAATCCACGTCGCATTGGGGGCCAGTTTTCTAAAATCAGCATCGACCAGCGCATCCGTTAAAATCACCTGTGCAGCCTGCAAATAGCGCAAACCTCTAAGGGTAATTAAATCAACCGAGCCCGGCCCCGCACCAACGAGGGCAATTTTTTTAAGTTCTCGCTGCGTCGTAACTGAATTAAGCATAAGCTGGTTCTTCTCGTGCTAGCCAAATTTGCGCAGCCGTCGCCGCGCTGGGTTCAACAGGCTGTTGATAAAACTGACTAACAATTCCGAGAACGCCATCCACTACTTCGGGCACTTGGTCGGCACGTAATTCAATTTGATCAAATCCAACGCGCAACAGCGCCTGCACTTGATCTGCCAGCACATCACCAACAATGCGTAAGCGACCTTGGTAGGCTAAACGTTTACGCAATACAACGGCCTGCGAGTAGGCGCGCCCATCGGTAAATTTCGGTAGCCTTAATTGCACGACTTTAGCGGATATCAAAACGGCTTCTAGACGAACCTGGTCGGCTATTAAATCTTGCTCTGGCTCGATTTGAACTACTGGTAAATCGCTAGGCTGTTTAGCCAATAGTTTAAGTTTCATGTATTAACTCACTTTGTGCGCGTACTTGCTGAGCTGCTTGCTTAAAAGGATCGTTACCAACGCGACGTACTGTTTGAATAAAACGCTCATCACCTAACTGGTGGGAGCGATAGGTATTAAGCAAGGCATCGACCACTGCAGGCACTTCATGGGCTGCAAAAGACGGTCCAACAACACGCCCGGCTTGCGCTGGGCCATTGGCATCACGGCCATCCGAACCACCTACTGACACCTGATAAAACTCTTGCCCATCTTTATCAACACCCAAGACGCCAATAGCGCCACTGTGATGATGCCCGCATGAATTGATGCAACCCGAAATATGTAAATCTAAATGATTCAATTGTTTGAAATCTATCCGTTCGCGTAAACGCAACTGAATCGACTGTGCTACCGGTATTGAACGGGCATTGGCTAATGCGCAAAAATCGCCACCTGGGCAACAAATTAAGTCCGCAGCCGAATCGGCGGCAACTTCCGTTAATCCCTGCAACTGCATCGCAGCAAACAAATCGGGCAATTGATGCTGAGGAACCCAAGGCAGCAATAAATTCTGGTCGCGCAAGACGCGTAATTCGCCACTAGAAAACTGCTCTGCTAATTGAGCAACCGAATCCATTTGATCAGCGGTTAAGTCACCCGCAACGCGCTCGCTACCTTTCACGCAAATGACAACTGCAGCAAAGCCAGCGACTCGATGGGCTTGCACGTTGGTGGCATAAAATTGCTGGTAGGCCTCAGTAGCTCTAACCTTAGTTTCGCTGCCGCTTTTATTAGAAGAAACTAACTGAGCGTCTGTCAATAAGATTTCGTTCGCTTGAAGTACGGGCGCCTTAAATTGCGCTGCAAGCACTTCAATTTGTTCAGCGGCGATTCGGGTTGGCGCTAGGTCTTGCGTAATGATGGCTTGGTACTCGGATTCGACTTGATCGATAAAATGCTGGCCTTCGGCCTTAACTAAAATTTTGATGCGGGCTTTGTAAATATTATCGCGCCGACCAAAAGCGTTGTAGGTGCGTAAAACCGCTTCGATATACAGCAACAAATCCGCGGCGGGCAAAAATGAACGCAATTCCGGGGCAATGACCGGTGTGCGGCCCATACCACCACCGACAAACATTTTGAAACCGTGCTCACCCAATTGGTTGAGCGTCGCTTGCACGCCAATGTCGTGCCATCGCAATGCGGCTCTATCTTCGGTTGCACCACTCATCGCAATTTTAAACTTGCGCGGCAAAAACGAAAACTCGGGGTGTAACGAACTCCATTGGCGTACCACTTCAGCATACGGGCGTACGTCAAACAATTCGTCAGTCGCTACACCGGCCAACGGATCGCAAGTAATGTTGCGAACACAGTTACCACTAGTTTGAATACCGTGCATATCGACCGACGCTAGCAAGTCCATTACGTCGGCGCTGCGATCTAGTGGAATCCAGTTGTATTGCAAATTTTGGCGGGTGGTTAAATGGGCATAGCCCCTATCGAAATCGCGCGCAATCGTTGCCAGCACCCGCAGTTGTTTACTCGATAGTTCGCCCCATGGCACCGCAACCCGAAGCATTGGTGCATGGCGTTGCACATACCAACCATTTTGCAAGCGCAAAGGACGAAATTCATCCTCGCTTAGTTGTCCTTGCTGCCAACGATTTAGCTGGCTACGGTATTGGGCCGCGCGCTGGCGGATAAATTGGCGGTCGAAGTCAGTGTATTCAATCATCCCGCTAGGGTAGATTGGCTGGTTACAACTGAAAACTAATAAAAAGTAGGAACCTTAGCTGTTTTGGTTATATACAGCTAGGCCCTTTTGTTGATCCACTACGCTGGTAGTCAATGACCTATTTAAACTCGCGCCCAGCCTTCCAAAAATGAGCCAAACCCTCAGTTTCACGCGGATCATCAATTTTGCCAGCATGCGCAGCCAATGAGGCACCTGTTTTATTAAATTAATACAAATGCGAGGATCGCAGCGAAGGACATTGATTTCATAAAGCGCTTCCAAAAGTAACTACGCGAATTATGCAATGTTTTTTAATTTAAGGTGCAATCCACGAAATTAGCTACAATCCCGTAATTCCCGACCAAAGAACAACCAGCGAGATCACGCCATTGAAAACAATTTTTAAACGAGGCAGCCAGCTCTTAGCGATAATAGTATTAGCCGCCGCCGCATTGGGCGCACATACATGGTTTTTTAAGCCACTCAGCATTAATTGGTTTTACACAAAACTGTTTTTTCAATTTGCCACCGAATCACCTGAATTGTTAACCCAACTACGACTTTTTGAACAAGCGGGCATTCGCGGACACAATGGGCAATGGGGTGATGCCTCGGAAACGCACTCAGAAAAACAGTTTGCAAAACTTAAAGCCGATTACACGACCTTTAAAAGTTACGAATCTACCTCGCTAAAAGGTCAAGATAAAATTTCGCATGAAGTTCTAGATTTTTATCTAAAAGATAAAGTCGACGGCGAACCTTGGCGTTACCACAACTTACCCATTAGCCAGCACTTTGGCGAGCAAACCACTACGCCAGAGCTGATGACGCAAAGTCAGCAAATAAACGATGCGACCGACGCCGAGCACTATGTAAAGCGTCTAGAAACGATGCCAGTAAAGTTTGATCAAATATTAGAAGGGGTAAAACTGCGCGAGAGCAAAGGCATTTTGCCAATGCGCTTCGTGTTGGACAAAGTTGTACTGCAACTGCAAGGTTACGTTGCCAAGGGAGCCAAAGAGACCTCGCTATATACCGCATTTAAAGAGAAGCTGGGTAAGTTGCCTGAAGCAACCATGACCACTGCCGAAAAAACGCAATGGCTTGCAAAGGCAGAGTCGGCAATTGAAAACAAAGTGATTCCAAATTTCAAAAAAATTACCACTCACTTTGAAGGCTTAAAAACTAAGGTTTCGACCAATAACGGTGTGTGGGCTTGGCCAAACGGCGAACAGTACTATCAATATTGCATTGAAACAAACACCACAACAAAGCTTACAGCCAACGAACTACACAATATTGGTCTAGCCGAAGTAGAACGGCTAAAAACGCAAATGATTAGCATCCTAGGCACTGCGGGCTATACCGAAGGCACCATTGCACAACGGGTAAAACAATTATCCGAATCACCGTCACAGTTGTATAGCGACGACGATGCCGGGCGAGCCCAAATTCTAAAGGATTACCAAACCATTATTGATGAAATTGACGGCGGCCTAGCACCCTACTTTGCGGTACGCCCCAAAGCCAAAGTACAAGTGAAACGCATTGAACCAAGCAACGAAGACTCATCGGCTGGGGCCTATTATCAACCCCCTCCACTAGATGGTTCTTTGCCAGGCCGTTTTTACGCCAATTTAAGAAATGTAAAAGAAACACCAAAATTTGCGATGCGTACATTGGCTTACCACGAAGCAATTCCGGGTCATCACTTTCAAATCGGTATTGCACAAGAACTAAAGGGCCTACCGATTTTTAGAAATGTGCTGGGCTTTACCGCCTATTCAGAGGGTTGGGCTTTATACGCAGAACAATTAGCCGCTGAATTCGGTTATCACAAAGACCCGTTAAACAATCTAGGCCGCTTACAAGCCGAAATGTTTCGAGCCGTACGCCTAGTTGTTGACACAGGCATCCATAGTAAGCGCTGGACACGCGAGCGCGCCATTGACTATATGTTGGAACACACCGGCATGCCTGCAGGCGAAGTAGAAACTGAGATCGAACGTTATTTTGTTAATCCAGGCCAAGCGCTTGCATACAAAGTCGGCATGCTAAAAATTCTAGAGTTGCGCGAACGGTCAAAGACTGCACTAGGTGCTAAGTTTGATTTGAAAGAATTTCATAATGTTGTGCTAACCAATGGCGCATTGCCGCTGACAGTTTTAGAACGACTGGTTGATGAAACGGTCGCGAAGCGCAAATAGAAATATGAAGCAACTTCCCCCTTTACATTGCCTCGTTGCCTTTGAAGCCTTAGCGCGCATTAAAAACGGCATTCAGGCAGCCGAAGAGCTTTGTATTACACCCAGCGCTGTTAGTCACCGCATTAAGCAATTAGAGTCTATTCTTGGGACCTCTTTGTTTACTGACAATAGTTACGGACTGACTGCTACTGGGGAGAGTTGCTTACAACTGGTCAAGCAAGCGCTAGCAACCTTAGCGCGTCTGCCACAAGCCGCTATGCCATCAGCGGGAGTGCGAAAAAAATTGCGCGTTGCAGTGACGCCAACGTTTGCACGACAACTGCTAATGCCTAAACTGCCTTTGTTTCGATTAGCCTATCCCGACATAGAATTGGTTCTGCAAGTAGCAGTGCCGCTTGCGTCGACCAAGCCATCGCTAGTTGACTTAGAAATACGATTTGGTTCGGGACACTTTACCGACGTCGAAAGCACCTGCCTATTACGAGACCGCGTAACGCCTGCATGTAGTCCATTGCTGATTACAGAGTCCGGCCCGTTCAAGAACTTTACCGACGCCGCGGTTATTCAAAAAACGTCCTTAATTCGTAGTTCACTCGAACCTTGGAACAACTGGTTTCAAGCCTTTGGTTTAAACCTATCCGAGCCGAGCGATGGCGATCAATACAACGACGTGGGTATGGTCTTAGAAGCAGCGGCGGCTGGCTACGGCGTTGCACTGTTACGCCTAAAGCTAGGCCAAGCATGGCTGGACAGTGGCCGGTTAGTACGACTATCCACCGAATCTGTAGAGACCGCGTTTCAGCATTATTTGTGTTGGCAACCCGGTGCCCTAAAGCGCTGGGAATGCTCCGCGTTCTTTGATTGGATCACGGCGCAATTCGATTGAAATTTGTTCAATCACCATTGAATTAGTTTCTACTTCAATCCTGCAGTCAGCGCTATATTCGTCTGCATGAACAATTCAATCCAACAATGTAGAAACTTCCAAGACTTTCGCACACTTGCGCAACGCCGCCTTCCGGGCCCAATCTTTCATTACATTGATGGCGCGGCCGATGATGAGATTAGCTATCGCCGTAACACTGCCGCCTTCGACGATTGCGATTTAGTCCCTAACGTTCTGGCTGGCGTAGAAAACGTGGATATGTCCGTTAAGGTTATGGGCTGTAAACTAGATCTACCGATATTTTGCTCACCTACCGCCTTACAACGATTGTTTCATCACGAGGGCGAACGCGCAGTCGCCAAAGCAGCACAAAAATTTGGCACGATGTTTGGAGTATCGTCACTAGGAACGGTAAGTATTGAAGAAATTGGTCAAACAATTAGTTCCCCAAAATTATTTCAACTTTATTTCCATAAAGATCGCGGCTTAACCTACAACATGATTGATCGTTGCAAGGCCTCTCATTTTGACGCGATTGCTTTAACTGTTGATTGCATTACCGGCGGTAACCGGGAGCGTGATTTAAAAACAGGATTTACCTCACCACCGCGGTTGACCCTAGATAGTTTAATTAGCTTTGCGACTCACCCGCGCTGGGCTTGGAATTACTTTACACACGAACGTTTTAGTTTGCCGCAGTTGGATAGCTACGTTTCTGAAGGTACCAATATCGCCATGTCGATTGGAGACTACTTTTCTAAGATGCTAGACCCTTCAATGAATTGGGCTGACGCCGAGGACGTCCGTAAATACTGGGGCGGCCAGTTTTGTTTAAAAGGCATCATGAGTGTTGCGGATGCAAAACGCGCCGTAGATATTGGTGCAACGGCAATTATGGTATCCAACCACGCGGGTCGGCAACTAGATGGTTCACGCTCCCCATTCGATCAAATTTCAGAAATTGCAGACGCTGTTGGAGGGCAAATTGACATCATTTGCGATGGCGGCATTCAACGCGGCACCCATATTTTAAAAGCTATTGCAGCGGGCGCAACCGCTTGTTCGGGCGGGCACATGTATTTATACGCGCTGGCGGCAGGAGGACAAGCAGGCGTAGAAAAGGCCTTAGGTAATTTAAGAGCGGAGGTTGAGCGCGATATGAAGTTAATGGGCGTGACCCAACTGAGCCAACTTAATCGCGATCATTTACGTTGGCGTTGAAGCAAGCTAATCCCAACTTCTAACTTGCAAGACTGCCATCTGCGCCTAGCGCCGACTGACTTATAATTAAAGTCTTGACCTGGTACTAAGGTACCAGCATTACGATAAAGCCCAAGGCGATGTTGTACTGGGCAACGACTCATGTACGCTTCTTAGCGGTAATCATGACGAGCAAATTATGAGTAACAAAAAAGATAACCCTACAAAACCACAAACCTTAAGCTCAGGTCAGCTATCGACCGAAACTGGGCTTTCCAGAGGCGCACTTAGGCTTTATGAAAAGCATGGCCTAATCAAGCCAGAGCTTAGAACCTCTGCGGGTTATCGGGTGTTTTCTTTAGATACCGTGGTAACCTTAAATGCAATAAAAGTCGCCTCGAAAGCCGGTTTTACCCTAGCCGAAATTGCCGATTTACTGAGCTTAATTGATGCAGAGCATTTCTCACCTTCGGCGCTTCGCAAAGCATTACAAATAAAAATTCAAGAAGTAGACGAAAATATTCACCATCTCGCTCAATTTAAACGCTTCATGCAGCGAGTTTCCAAAAAACCAGAGATGCTGCTCGATCCCGACTGCGACGCCATGCTTGAACTAGCGATGCTCGCGGCAACAGCAACTCCAAAAATTGCCCAACGGACAAAATAATGAAGAAGCGAAATTTTTTAATTACAGCGGTTGTAGCTACCGGTGCATTAGTTGTTGGCTGGGGCGTTTTACCCGCCCGCCAACGAATGGCGGGTTCGGCTGCTTTACCGTTAACCAACGGAGAAGTAGCACTAAACGGTTGGATTAAATTAGCGACCGATGGCACGGTCGGTTTAATTATGCCCAGATCTGAAATGGGCCAAGGCATCCACACCGGTTTAGCAATGTTGGTTGCCGAAGAACTCGATTGCTCTATCGAGCAAATACGTATTTTGCCCGCACCAATCGATAAAATTTATGGCAACGTTGTAGGTTTGGCCGAAGGCGTGCCATTCCATCCCGACGACCAAGGTGCTGTTGCACGCACGATGCGTTGGACGATGGTCAAGGTAATGCGAGAAATGGGTTTTATGATGACTGGTGGCTCTGCCAGTATCAAAGACCTGTGGATTCCCTTACGCGAGGCCGCTGCAATGACTAAGGCCAGTCTTATCAAGACAGTTGCGACTCACTGGAATGTTGCCGAAGCGACTGTTGTAGTAGCCAATGGAATATTTACTGCAGGCGACAAAAAAATATCACTCGTTGAGCTCGTTAAGTCGCTGGGCGCAAACATCAAAGTGGCTGACACCTATCAACTAAAAACCCAGTCGCAATTTAAAGTAATTGGGCAACCGCTTAAGCGAATCGACTCCGCAGCAAAAGTCTCTGCGAGCGCAGCTTACGGAATCGATACCGTGGTTCCCGGAATGGTCTACGCTGCTGTCAAAATGGCACCGCAACTACGTGGTAGTGCGGGGCAAATCGATAGTGCAATTGCAGAAAAAATGCGCGGCGTAAAAAAGATCGTAAAATTTTCTGGTTCGCAAGATGCAACCGGTGGCGTGGCTGTTATCGCAGACCATTATTGGCTCGCAAAGAAAGCCTTAGAAACAGTAAAGGTGGTTTGGAATACCAGCGCGGCCGACGGCCTATCGTCTGCCCAAGCATTAAAATCAATGGCAAGTGCACTCGACACCGACACCGGCTTTGGGTTTTACAAAATTGGTGATGTCGAAGCCGCTTTAAAAAGTGCAACAACGCGAATCAAGGCCGAATATTTTGCGCCCTATCTTGCGCATGCCACATTAGAACCCATGAATTGCACCGTAGAGTTTAAAGACGGCAAAGCGACGGTATGGGTAGCCACTCAAGTTCCAGATTTTGCACAAAAGGCAGCCGCAAAAGCATTAGGCATTGATGTACAAGCAGTTACGGTTATCGTTACGTATTTAGGTGGCGGATTTGGCCGTCGTTTAGAAATTGACGCCGTTTTTGCTGCCGCCTCAATTGCTAAAGAATTACCAGGTCAGGCCGTGCAAATGATCTGGAGCCGCGAAGAGGATATGAAGCATGACTTCTATCGTCCTGCCGCGCTGGCACGCTTTGATGCGGGCTTTGATTCAACCGGGCAAATGGTTGCTTGGAACAATGTCTCGGCTGGTCAAAACATCGTTCCACAATACATGTCGAGAAACGCTGGCTTACCAGTTGGTGGTCCAGATAAAACTAGCTCTGAAGGTGCGTTTGACCAACCCTACGAGTTTACTAACGCGAGAGTTGGCCATGTTGCCGTTGATCTAGCGGCTCCTGTTGGTTTCTGGCGCGCGGTCGGCCACTCGCATCAAGCATTTTTTAAAGAGAGCTTTATTGACGAGTGTGCCGTTGCAGCTAAAACTGACCCCTATTTGTTTCGAGCAAACTTATTAAAGAACCATCCACGACACAAGGCAGTGCTGGAACTAGCAGCGAAAAAGTCAGGTTGGGATTCTCCGTTGCCAACCAATGGTGACGGTACAAAAAGAGCTAGAGGCATCGCTTTGCATGAATCATTTGGAACCATTATTGCGCAGGTTGCTGAAGTATCGCTAAACAAGGACGGTGGTATTAAGGTGCATCGCGTAATCTGTGCGCTTGATTGTGGTCTAGCAATTAACCCTAATTTAATCGCGCAGCAAATGGAGTCAGCCGTTGTGTTTGGACTTAGCGCCGCGATTTACGGAAAAATAGACATCGAAAAAGGCGTTGTGCAACAAAGCAATTTTCATGACTACGCCCTTGTCAGATTTAATGAGGCACCAATAGTAGAAACCCATATTGTTGCCAGCAGCCGCCCCCCAGAGGGCATCGGCGAGCCTGGGCTACCCCCGATTGCACCAGCGGTAGCCAACGCCTTGTTTGCACTCACTGGAAAACGCCTTAGAAACCTACCTTTAACCGTTGCTTGAAACACAGAACGAGACCCTAGCCGCAGGTTTTTGCAACGCTACCGAACGAGAAAATTATGGACACAAAAATATCAATTAATGGTGCGATTAAAACCGTACAAGCCGATGCGGACACCCCAATGCTATGGGTACTTCGCGACGATTTAAAAATGACAGGCACTAAGTTTGGTTGCGGCATGGCACTGTGCGGAGCCTGCACCATTTACATTGATGGCGTTCCCTCAAGATCCTGTGTTACACCATTGAACGCGGTGGGTGATAAAGCGGTAACAACAATTGAAGGCGCAGCCGGGCCGATTTTTGAAAAAGTAAAAAAAGCGTGGATCGAGTTAGACGTGGTGCAATGCGGTTATTGCCAACCTGGGCAACTGATGGCGGCAACGGCTTTGCTAGCATCAAACAAGGCACCAAGCGACGTGCAAATCGACGAAGCAATGGCTGGCAACTTATGTCGATGCGGAACCTATCAAAGGATTCGGGCCGCGATTCATGCGGCCGCTAAACAGCTGTAAGTTGCAAACGCGTGGAAAGTTGGGTTTGCTTTAGGACCAATGCGAGCCGTTATTAAAGTCTAGAATGGTTGTGAGGCTTTTCAAGATTGGATACGTAGGGAAAACTGTCGGGCTTGGTGGTAAGATTCTCGGTTAGGAATTGGCTTATCGCTTAAACTTCGAGTTTATGATTAACAAAAACCAGCCAAGTTATGCAGCAATTTTGCGCCCTGTATTAAGTTAGGCCCCAGAACCATGAGTCCGGTAATCTCGACCTTCCAACCGACCAAACACGAAGACACCATGCTCGCTCAGAACGTCACGGCATACCTGCTCTTACTCGTCTGCAAAACAACCGCCGCTCAGAGTCAGGAACCAGTTCTACTTGGGAATACCAAAGAATTTCGCGTTGCCATTTCGTCCCCGGCAAGCTCGGCGCGGGTAGGTAATGCATTGCTTCTGCGTCACTACAGCTTTAACGCCGAGCAAAAATATGGTCGCACTGCACATCTTCTCGTTTCATGCGATGGTACTTGGATCAGTACCACCTTCAGAGACGTTTTCCACCTTGGCGAGGTTTTGACTATCTCAGAGCAAGATAAAAGCGCCAAGACAAAGGAAACGCCTCTAGACCCATACTCGATAGAACAAACCAACGTCAGCACCAGCCTGGTGGCTCTAGCTGACCAGATAGCTCGTAGGGCCGGTCAATATTGCAAAACGGCTAGTAGAGAGCCCAAAAACAGTTTCATTCCAGTCGCTCAAACTTCGGAGGAAAATAGCATTCTGACTGCGACTTCTCTCGTTACTGGCACAAGCGCTAAGGTAGATGGGTCCATAGACGTGTGGATGCGTAGCACCGAATATAAGCGTGAAGATGTGCTGGATCAGACTGGGAAACCTCTCGCCGTCAATGGTGTTATCCAACGTTCAACCAAGCCAACCGGTAAGTACACAATGCAGAGGGTTGCCTACGATTGTCGCCGGAGAAGGATGGGCACCTACGAGTTGTCAGTTTATGAAGCAGGCAAGACGATCCCAGATTCGGAGTCGATGCCAAGAGAAAAGCTTCGGCTTTCACCAGTCACCCCTGGCACGGTGGGCGAGAGTCAGTTGGATTGGGTCTGTGCCATTTACGGAACGTCTTCCAACTAGTCCAAAGCCGCTGCGCTGACGCCTACCTCGGTTAAGCTGAGCACCAACGGCAGGCCACCAAGCCCAAGCTACAGGTACGGTGTACATTTTCTGTGGCTTGGCTTGGCGTCCTGCCGTTGGTGCCAGCCTACCTCGAACTTTGGGCATATAACTGGCGCGCCATGCGTACACATAAAATAAAGAGCCTCCAATGTCACTAGCTTCTAATTTCAATACTGAGCTTCATACCTTTGCACAAAACTTTGACACTGCGTATGAGGACAAAGCGGTAACTGCCCGTGGGCATTTTCTACGTTCTTATCCGCTCAGCCAACTCAAAAATATTACTCTTGATGAGTATGTAATCGGCAAGGGCACTGCATCATTTTGTGCGTGTGTCGAAGCAAAGACCAGGGCTTGGGCAAATATGCAAGGAGCAACTGCAAATAAGTTTGGCATTTACTTTGGCAAGACAAAATCTGATCCCACAATGCGATACCGCTTTACTCAGAAGTTTGGAAAAACAAAAAATGAAGCTTTTGATGGAGTTAAGGAGGCACTATTAAATCTTGTCAAAGCAGGCAAGTCGAAAAGCTTTAGCGAGATCGACGAAAACCCCCTTTCTCAGATGTTCAAGGCCAAGATATTGAGCCTTTACTTCCCAAAGCTTTACTTGAATATATGCAGTTCCGAGCACCTCGAACAAATTGCCTCGGAGATGGGAATTTCGGGGCAACAATTCGTGAGCGAGTACCAGCATTTGTTAGTCGAAAAAAAATTGGCGAACAAAATCACAAAGGAATGGAGCAACCCCAAGTTCATGTCATTTCTTTACGCCAAGTTTATTCGTGGCGACTTGAATACCTCCCTTTCCGCTAAAGTTAAAAAACCTCGAAAAAAAACTAGGCGTAGAGTTAATTTCGAGGATATTGCTGCAAACCGAGATGCCATAGGCAAGGCAAGCGAAGAGTTCGCCATCGAATGGGAAAAAAATCGGTTAGTCGGCCTCGGTTATCAAGAGCTGGCCGCGAAAATAGAAGATCGCCGCAACATTCCATCCTATGGATATGACTACCTTTCTTTTAGTGGGCCGGGGCAGGAAAGATACATTGAGGTCAAATCAGTTGGTCGAGACAGAAAAGAAGAATGCTTCCGGTTTTACCTCTCCGAGAATGAACTCTCGGTTTCTAACTCTGATGAGAGCAGCAAAGATTATTACTTTTACTTGGTGCTCTATGGTAAAGACGGAAAGCCTTGCGACCTCCTAGCGCGACACGCCAAAGAGTTTTATTCAAGCAGTGAAATTAGCCCATGCGCCTATGTGGTGAGGTTTGATCTTGAAGACCATAATTAACGATTTCGTACGCCATATCGCGGCAACTTTAATATGCACGCCCGACCCTGCAGTCGAGAGGGACTGCGCAAAAACGCGCAGCCCCTCACTTCTACGTTATAAAGCAACCACACATGTCGAAATCTGATCTTCTGCTGATTCCTGGAATTGGAAAAACCTTTGTAAAGGATTTTGCTCGAATCAACGTAATTTCTATTGCTGATTTGGCAAACAAAAAACCAGAAGCGTTATTTGCTCGCTTGATTAAAGAGAATGACCAAGAGGAACATGCAACGAGTAAAAACTATCTGTACGTAATCCGCATGGCAATTTATTATGCCAACGGGGGCCGAGAGGAGTCAAAGCTCAAATGGAACGCTTGGAAAGACTAAAAAATCCGCTGGCGAGTGTGCTTTATCTTAAGACGTTCGAGCAGACGCTAGAACATACTGCGCATGCTCGGTTTGAATCGGTTTCACTTTAATCAAACCTGCGCCACAAGGTGGTGTTTTTACGCTGCCCAACTCTGCGTTTTGCAGACGGAAGCAGCTGCTCGCTAAGGTTGCTGTATGCACAATTTGTTGAGCATACAGCAAACGTAAATCCGCACTTCAACTCGGTCTGCACCAACCAGTGGTTAGGCCTCGCTCGGGATATGTGCGATAAAGTCTGTGACTCCAATGTCGATGCCTGCCTGAAAGAGAAGCGTACTAGCTTGACCGCGATGATGTGTTTCGTGGTTGTAAAAGTGGTGGAGTAGTAGACCAAAGTTCTTCGTGTGGTATTGGCCAGCAGTGTTGGTGTAGTGCAGGGGGCTTTCCAAAAGCTGATTGGTGAGTAAGGATGCGAGTCGAACGATCACCGCGTCGATGCTTGTTCGCAGTGTCGTCAGTCCTGCAAGCGAGTCCGCAAGAGGTTCACGGAGTGAAGTTGGCTGCGGAAAGCTCGATAGTTCGTTTTGTATTGTCGACAACCCCGGTAGGGTTGCGAACCGGTTCAACCAAAGCAAATCCGCCACTGCGATGTGGTTCATAGTATTGAACAGCGAGCCGAAGAAAGCATCTCTTTCTTTAGTAAGCTCATCGGCCGATAGCTTGGCGGCGGCATCGTACAACCGCTGGTTCATCGAACGGTTGTAGTCGGCAAAAAGGGCGCACAGCGAAGGTGTCATGTGATGCCTAACTCAAGCGTCATACATGGCTTTTTAGCCACTCGCGTAATGCATCGTTCACGCGAGTTTGCCATCCTGTACCGCTCTTTCTGAAAGCACTAAGTACATCCGCATCGATGCGAATGTTTATGTGCTCCTTCGTGGTGAGCGAAGGTGGTCGGCCTCGTTTCGGAGTCAAAAGTTGGGTCGTCGTTTTCTTCGCGAAGAGCTTGGGCAATATTTCCTTCGCGGGCTTAACCTTGGCAAACCATTCTTTGGTTAGCTCTGGCGAATCAGCATCAGTTTTTTGAGGGTTCGGTTTGCGTGGCATATCTTTTTATTTCGCGAAGGTTTGCACGTCTAAGGCTTATCACGTGTGGTCGGTCGTTGCGCGGCGTAAAAACGGTAACGTAAAGTACCTCATCAATAAGGCCAATGACAATGTAGCGTTGCTCGCCATAATCTTTCCGAGTATCCTAAACAATGAAAGCGAAGCCCCATTCTAAGCTATCAACGAGTGCGAAAGGGAGGCCCCGTTCGGCGATGTTGCGTAGGTTCTTTTTTGGGTCGAAACGTATGCTCACATTTATTATTGTACCCACGGTAATTATTTAATGCAAACACAACTTTTAGAGCGGTTTGGTCGTGAATAGCTTGACGCTCGAACTGACAAATTCCAGTGTCGGCATTTTGTCGACGCTTTCAGCTTCCCTCAAAACGCCGTCCCTGAAATTTGCAGCCCAGCTGAGCCGTGAATTTTCATAAGTATGACTAGTGCTATGTCGCGATTTGATAAATACCTCTTGCTCGCAGGAGCGCTGCCTTTGCCATGGTTCCTGTTCTGGATCACCTTGGGTGGATTCTTTGCGCCTGAATACAGCGCTATATCCCGGCACGGTAGCGAATTGTTTTCTCTCGGTGGCTTGCCCGCGCTTTGCTTACGCGTAGCTGCTATTGGTTCTGGGGTGGCGTTCGTGCTGTTCGGCGTTGGCGTCTGGCGCCGAGCCACCTTCGGCTGGTCCATCGGAGCTGTCGCCTGGGTTATTTTCGGGCTCGCAATGCTGTCAAACGGCGTGTGGCCAATGGGGAATCCGATGCACGGGCTCTACGGGGCGGGTGTTGCCAACTTAATCGCGCCTGCACTGTCTCACTTGGAGCTCGGAAGTAGTCTCAAGCGGCGTGCCCACTTCGCGCTCACTGCGGCTGTAAGTTCAATGGGTATCTTGTATCTATGGCTTAACTTGACCGGGCTCGACCCCGAGGCGTATCGCGGATTGACGCAAAGACTATTCTCTTCAGTAAATTCGCTTTGGCCATTTACTGTTTCTTTGTGGCTGGTCTATCGAGGCGCGCGCGATGAATCCTAACCCTTCGCGGTCGAGGCGAGGCTCAGTTGGTCCCGCCTCACCGCAAATGTTAGGTAGATGAACAATGCATCGATTCAGGCCTTTGCTCATGGAAGATCAAGCTCAGCTGTGGAACTGGCTTCATGTTGCACTTTGGGATCCACCGCCCGCCGGGCTACGCCCTGTAGAGGTTCTGGAGAGCCCTCATGTATCTATCTATGCCGCCGACTGGGGTAAACCTACGGATGTTGGAGTTGTAGCGCAGGTTAACGAAAGGGATGCTGGAGCATGCTGGATGCGGTTGCTACCGCTTGGCGTAGGCTTGGCTAGCTTTGATGCAGTTACGCCGCAACTTGGCATCGCCTTGTTTCCTGAGTTCCAGCATCGCGGTATTGGCCAACCGTTGATGCTCGCTGCCCTAGCAGCAGCCAATAGTGCTGGGTATAAGCAGATCTCGCTAACGGTTCATCCAGAGAATCCAGCTATAGCGATGTACGAGCGTTGCGGCTTCATCAAGCAGGGCCTCAGAAACTCATTTCAACTTATGGTTGCACAAGTGGTTTAACACTAGGTGTAATAGGAAAGCCAATGGCATCGAACTTTGGCGGTGTCGAGAAATGGACTAAGGGTTAGGCAGAGTCAGAAATTAGAGAATGAGGACATTCATTTAAACTTCACTACCTTGCGCTGGTACAGCGCTTAACATAGAGTTAGTTTTCACTGGCAACGGGTTTTGCAGATCACAAATCGACGTTGCAATCTTCTAATAACGTATATACAATAATGGCGTGAAAGTAACCTTTGATCAACCGAAGCGAGACGAGGCATTTGCATCTCGCGGGCTTGCGTTCGAGGATGCAAAATTTGTTTTTCTCGGTAAAACATTCGAATTCGAAGATACCCGAAAAGATTACAGGGAAGTACGAATGATTTGTTTTGGGACGTTACTCAATCGAATGGTTGTTGTGGGTTACACCCAGCGCGCGAATGCGCGTCATGTGTTTAGCATGAGAAAGGCAAATCGACGTGAGCAAAATCGTTACGGAGCACTCCTTGAAGAGTAACTTTAAAAAAATTGATTCGCATATAATTGACGAAGCGGAGTACGAAGAATTACCGGAACTGACTGACGAAATGTTAGCTAGAGCGGTAATAAAAAGAGCGGGTCGTCCGACCTTGGAAAACCCACGCGAACTTATATCCCTAAGAGTGCCTGTCACCGTACTCGAAAAATGGCGAGCAACGGGACCTGGCTGGCAAACTCGTATGGTGCAACGTTTGACCAAAGGCCCGCTGCCATCGAGTTCCAAAGCGTGAAAACTAACAATTGTTTGAACCAGACGCTAGAAACAGTGGTTCGTTGTCACTTACGCACGAATGAATTCTCGTGCTCCAGTGCCCTTGCCATCACCTGTTATGGCGCTGGTTAAATCTTGCGTTATACCTCATGAAAAACGAGCCCCTCGAAGCTAAAATTCCTACCGATTGCCGAGCGCAGGAGCTAATTCAGGGAGCTGATTTTTGCGACGCTTGGAGCATCGAATCTAGTGCTATCGAGCGATCAGCAATGGCGCACTTTCTTGAAGCAGCAAAGCAAACACCCCGATGGGTGAATGCGTGTATGACCTTGCGCAACCGGGTCGGGTCGATAGTGGGACTCAAGAACCTCGGCACTCTTTCTAATGACGAGCTCGAGAAATCAGCGGACAAATATCAAGTGGGTGAGCGAGTGGGGATCTTCACTGTATTTGAAAACCACTTCGATGAAGCTCTGATTGGCGATAAAGACAAGCATTTGAATGTGGTGTTAAGCATTCACCGTGGACCTGTACAAAATAATGGGAAAGTCCTTATCACCGTAACGACCATTGTGCACATCAAAAATTTGCTTGGAAAAATCTATATGATTCCAGTCAAGCCGATGCATCGAATAATCGCGCCGGCCGTCCTACGCGGGGTTGCCAGTGCTGAGGTATAACCTTGCGTTCGAAAGGAACGGGGCACAGGTTGCTTGAGCGTGGTGTTTGCTTCGAGGAAGTAGTGGTGGCTATTCAGACTAATTTAAAACAATGATCCCTAGTCGTAAAGCAACATGAGATTATTTAAATGACGACCAAGCCCAAAATTAAGGTTCCTAAATTGGACGCGTTCGAGAACGCAATTCTAGAATCTTTTGAGCGCAGAGTTCTGCAATCCGTTGGAACAAAATCGTCTTTTGCAAAGTATCGGGCAGCGGCAAAAGCCATTGCATCAAAGGACAAGCGAATTAATATTCGGCTGTCGTCTCCGGACCTGAAAGGATTGCAGTTTAGGCGATGAAGGAAGGCCTGTATCAGTCCTTAACGCCCTCGATTTTTAAATCGAAAAAAAGCTTCAACTAAGCGTGAACCGCCCGATAAACTTCGCGCTTAAAATCAAGTGCGTAAGGATGCCAAAAAGACATTCGTCGTTGCGTCATCAAAATGCCCGCAATATTTTTCTTGGGTGATATCCACCAGTGCGTGCCAGCGATACCACCCCACTCAAACTCGCCTTCAGATCCTTGCGGATCTAGCGGCGAACAGCTAAGGGTTACCGCACCGCCAAGTCCAAAGCCTTTTCCATCAAACCTACCTAACCCCGCAAAACCGATGCGCACGCCATCCGACAGTTGATTGTGCATCATCTGTGCAATTGTTTCGGCTTTAAGCAGCGTTTGACCTTGAGGTAAGAAACTTCGCATAAACGCAATCATGTCGGGCAAACTGGTCACTAATCCTCCGCCACCCGAAAGCCTAGGCACCGCGCTTAAGTAAGCCCCAGACCAAGGTGATCGCTCTAGTTTTGTTAGCCCCGGTTTCATGGGGTTAAGCAGATCAGCACCCGCGTAATAACTTGTCAGGCGCGCTTGCTCTTGTGTGGGTATTACAAAACCGGTATCACTCATGCCCAATGGGTTAAAAATGCGCGCCTGAATAAAATGATCAAATGCCGAACCGCAAATTACTTCAACCAATCGCGACAGAACATCAGTTGCGATGGAGTATTCCCAACTGGTACCCGGGTGAAACAGCAAAGGCAGCGGGGCTAGAATTTCAATCAATTCTTCTAGCGTTGTTTGCGGGCTTAGAACCTTAGCCGCACTGTAGGCGTTAAAAATTACCGTACCAGGATCAAATAGACCATAACTGAGACCCGAACTATGGCTGAGCAATTGCCGAATGGTTATAGAACTTTTTGCAGGCTCGGTATCCGTGATCGAAATGGCGCCGGGTTTTAATACGCGGCGTGCGCCTAGTGCTGGAATGAACGTTTCGATGGCATCTTCAAGATTTAACAAACCCTCCTCCACCAAAAGCATAATTGCTGTGGAGGTTACTAGCTTGGTATTTGAAAACGCGCGAAATAGATGATCACTACGTAGCGCAATTTTTTGCTCGATATCGGCAAAACCGGTGCAATGAATATCGACCAAATCGCCCCCAACCAAGACGGCTGAAGACACACCGGAAAGAATGTTGGCGTCGACGTAACGCCGCAAAGTTGCATGCGTTGCGTCGAAATTAAAATTACTTTTTCTAATTTCTAAATTTTTCATTTGCAGTTTGCATCACACATCGCTAGCCTTGAACACCCTTGCCTATTGACCCTTTTGCCAAGTCAGGCGCTAGCAACTCGCCGAACCTTTCAACAAACCCGCGCATCGCCACATGACGCTTAAACGCTATGCGTGAAGTGTTCATGCCAAACAATTTGCCCGCTTTGCGAAACTTTAGGTCTTTGCGATCGCGTTCGTTATCCCAAGCCATTTGCGCCATGATGCCAACGCCCAGTCCTAAGCGCACATAGGTTTTAATCACGTCAGAATCAATCGCTTCCAATTGCACATTGGTGGTTAAACCAGCGGCAGCAAAAGTAGCGTCGATGCGCTTGCGGCCCGTGTAGGCGGGCGCGTAGGTGATTAATGGATACATTGCTAGGGACTCCAAACTTAAACCGCGCTGCGCTGCTAAAGGATGGTCTTGCGGGATAACGACATAGTGCTCCCAGTCGTAGCAAGGAAAACTAATTAAACCCGGATGATTTGCAATCGATTCCGTTGCAATACCAATTTGTGCGACTTCATCATCTACCCATTGGGCGACTTGTTCTGGGCTGCCTTGATGCAAGCTAATGGTAACGTCGGGATACTCGGCACGGAATGCTTTAATCGGACCAGGTAAAACATAGCGCGCTTGGGTGTGCGTAGCGGCAATGGATAAAACGCCTTTACTTTGATTGGCGAACTCGTCCCCAATGCGTTTCATATTGCCCACTTCACGCAATACGATATCGATTGATTGCAGAATTTTTTTACCGGCTTCGGTGACACGAACGAGCCGTTTGCCTTGGCGCACAAAAATTTCAACGCCCAGCTCTTGCTCCAATTCGATAATGCCTTTGGAGACGCCCGATTGGGAGGTAAAAAGTGCTTTAGCGGCTTCGGTTAAATTAAGGCCACTGCGGGCCGCTTGGGCCACGAATCGCAATTGATGTAGGTTCATAATCGCAACATTGTAACCAAGGAACTAAAATGCAGCTGATTAGCATTGATTGGGGCACCAGTAGTTTTCGTGCATCGCGATGGACAATTAAACAACCAGTCCGTGAATCCGTCGTTGTAGAACGGCTTGAGACTAATAAGGGATTGCTTTTTGTTAACGCAATCCTTCAAAATTCTAACGATCAAGCCATTTTAGAAACGCGCTTCGAAACCTGTTTAATGGACACGATTGGCCATTGGATTGATCAACCAACCACAATTTTAATGAGCGGTATGGTGGGCAGTAAAAGCGGCTGGCTTGAAGCGCCGTACGTTTGCGCTCCTGCAACACTAGAACAATTAGCGGCGCAACTGATCGAAATCCCCCTGCTTACCCCGCATCCGCAAAAGGTGCGGGCCTACATTGTGCCGGGCGTTTCGCAAAGCGAACCACCGGATGTAATGCGTGGCGAAGAAACCCAATTGTTTGGATTAGATTCTGACTATCCGATTAGTCAATTGCGAAGTGAAGACGCTCAGTTGCGAACTGAAGAATCTCTGTTTATTTTGCCCGGTACGCACAGCAAGCACGCGCAATTTGTGAACGCACAAATTATTCAATTCAAAACGTATATGACTGGCGAATTGTTTAGCTTACTCACCACACACAGTATTTTGGCCGGTTTATGTAAGCCCAATAGTTTTGATCAAACTTCATTTGAAACTGGCGTATTGCTGGCTTTAAAAGCAAGCGACCTCAGTGCTCAGTTATTTAGCTTGCGTGCCAAAAGCTTAATTAACAACGAGGCTGGTTTTTGTACCGGCTCGGCACTTTCTGGCTTACTCATTGGGAGCGAGTTAAAAGATTTGTCTCGTTCAGCTAGCGTACATTTGGTTGGATCCGATGCGCTGTGCGAACGCTATTCGAACGCGCTTAAATTGCTTAACATAAAACACCATATTGAAAAAAACAAATCCGCAGAACTAGGCGCTCTGCGGATTGCGTTAAAAGCTAATTTACTTGAAACGTAGCAGACTACGCCGCTTTGTACTTTAAAACTTTTTGTGTTTGAGTACCCAAGCCGTCAATACCCAAATGAATCGAGTCACCCGGCTTTAAAAATACCGGCTCAGGCTTCATACCCATCGCTACACCCGGTGGTGTACCAGTAGTAATAATGTCACCAGGATTTAAAGTCATAAATTGGCTGACGTAACTAACAATTGTGGCGCAATCAAAAATCATGGTTTTGGTGTTACCGCGCTGACGCTTTTCACCGTTAATGTCCAGCCACATTTCTAGTTTTTGTGGGTTAGCAATTTCGTCGGTTGTAACAAGCCAAGGGCCGATAGGTCCAAAGGTATCGCAGCCTTTGCCCTTATCCCAAGTACCGCTTCGCTCTAGCTGGTATTCGCGCTCGGATACATCATTGACTAACACATAACCGGCTACAAAATTCAGCGCATCTTTTTTCGAAACATATTGCGCTTTGGTGCCAATAACGATGCCCAACTCTACTTCCCAATCGGTTTTTTTCGAACCCTTTGGTAGCATCACATCATCATTTGGGCCTTGCATACAGCTCAGTGTTTTATGAAAAACAATAGGCTCTTTAGGTGGCTTAGAACCTGTCTCGGCTGCATGATCGGAAAAATTCAAACCAATCGCTACAAATTTGGTTGCACCAGTAAAGGGCACGCCGTATCGAGGACTGCCTTTAACCAAGGGTAAATTTGCAGGCTTTAATTTTTTAATTTTGGCCAGTGCTTTTGCCGATAGTTGCGTAGCGTCGATATCGCTAACGACCCCGCTTAAATCGCGTAGCTTGCCATCGGCATCAATTAGGCCGGGCTTTTCTTTGCCGACTTTTCCGTAACGAACTAATTTCATGCTTATCCTTTTTCTATTAAACGAATTTACTAAATGAACTGATTAAGACGGTGTGGGTTACAGCAATATCCCACCGTCAATAACGAAAGCTTGGCCAGTAGCGTAGCTTGATTCGTCGCTCGCTAAAAATACTACGATTGGCGCAATCTCATTAGCTAGACCAAGCCGCCCCATGGGCTGACGTGCGATAAAGTCTTTGCGTGCTTGGACGGGGTCTGCGAATGAATTAATTCTGTCCTGAAGGCTGGGACTCTCGACTGTACCGGGGCAAATACAGTTACAGCGCACCCCCATTTTGATGACATCGGCGGCAACCGCCTTTGTAAGGCCAATGACAGCCGCCTTAGAAGCACCATAGGCCAAGCGATTAGGAAATCCTTTGGTACTGCTGCATACCGAAGCCATGTTAATAATCGACCCCTGCCCGCGCTCTACCATCGACGGTAAAACAGCCTGAATCATTTTAAACTGCGCCTTAACATTGAGCTCGAAGCTAAAGTCCCAATCACGTTCCGAGGTATTAAAAATAGTGCCTTGGTGTACGTAACCTGCACAATTGAACAGCACATCAAAAGCAGGCATTTCGGAAATAAGCGAGTTAATAGCGCTTTCATCTAAAACGTCCAAGGCGTGGGTTTGCACTTCGGGCATGTCGCCAAACGCTTCTAACAAAGCGTCAAAATTTCGGTCGGTTGCAACAACATGTGCCCCTTGTGCAACCATTGCCTCAACACTGGCTTTACCAATACCCATTGCAGCAGCCGTCACTAAAATACGTTTACCCGCGAGCCGACCGGCCGAAGTTTGATCCATTGCGATGTATCCTTACAAAACGAGAATGTTCGCCAATGTACCCGAAACAAAATGAAAAAAGAAAACGCTTATGAACTTCCAATTTAATTTCAGCGGAAAAACAGCATTAATTACTGGCGGCACCTCCGGCATTGGCATGGCCGTTAGCTTGGCTTTTAAAAACGCAGGGGCCAATGTTATAGCGGCAGGTTTAGGCGATGAAGAATTAAACGCTGCGCGTAGCCAAGCCAATTTTAAAGATATTCGCGTTGAATCATTGGACGTTGCCGATGGCGTTGCGGTTCAAACTTTAGTCGACAGTATCCCTAGCCTCGATTACGTAGTAACTTGCGCTGGCATGATTCGGCGCGGCGTAGAGCACGACCCCATCGAGTTTGCCAAAGTCATCGACATTAATTTAAACGGCACCATGCGGGTTTGCGCTGCAGCCCGAACTAAACTAGCGCAAAACAAAGGTGCCATTGTAATGATTGGTTCGGTGATGTCATTTTTTGGTGGCCCTGCACAACCAGCCTATTCGGCCTCTAAAGGTGCGATCCGAAACTTGACTATGTCCTTAGGAGCCGCCTACGCGACCGAAGGCATTCGCGTCAATGCAGTTGCACCAGGTTGGATCATTACCGCATTATCTAAAGGCGCACGAGATAACCCCGAGCGCTATGCCCAAATAAATGCCCGCATCCCGATGAACCGTTGGGCTGAAACTAGTGAAGTTGCAGACCCGATTTTATTTTTATGTTCCGACGCTGCACGGTACATGACCGGAACTGTAATGGTCGTTGATGGCGGCTACATGAGCGTAGGGTAAACAAGATGAGCATTATTTCAGTTATTCGCAAACCCACGCTCCGTTTAAACGCAGCCGATGATGTCGTTATTGCAACGCGCCCGTTGGCAAAAGCCTACCTTGTGGTCGATGAAAATATTACTTGCGTTGACGTAATTCCCGCTGGGCATAAACTGGCCGTGCGCGATATTGCCGAGGGCCAACCAGTACGGCGCTATAACCAAATTATCGGCTTTGCCAGCCAAGCAATTTTTAAGGGTCAGCATATTCACACGCATAATTTAGCGTTTGAAATGTTCGAGCGCGATTACGCTGTCGGTGTTGATGTAAAGCCCATGGTACCGGCCAAAAACCAAGCCACTTTTATGGGCTATGTTCGTCCCGATGGTCGAGTTGCTACGCGCAATTATATTGGCGTGATTAGTACTGTCAATTGTTCAGCCAGCGTTTCTCGTGCCGTAGCCGCCTACTTTACGGACGAAAAATTAACGCTATTTCCAAACGTCGATGGCATCGTGCCAATTACGCATAGCATTGGTTGCGGTATGGATAGCAATGGACAAGGCATCGACGTGCTGCGCCGTACGATTGCGGGTTACACCCGCCACGTGAACTTTGCAGGCGTTGTCATTATTGGCCTCGGTTGCGAAGCCAATCAAATGGATGCATTGTTTGCAGCGCAAGATTTAAAAGATAGCCCACTACTTAAACCATTAGTTATTCAAACAACTGGTGGATCAAGGCAAACAACTAAGGCAGGCATTGCAGCGGTTGAATCCATGTTGCCTCACGCCAACTTAGCCACCCGCAGCTTAGTGCCAGCAAGCCATTTAACCATTGGCCTGCAATGTGGTGGCAGCGACGGCTACTCGGGCATTACCGCCAACCCAGCATTAGGCTCTGCTTGCGATTTATTAGTAGCCCAAGGCGGCACCGTTATTTTGTCGGAAACGCCCGAAGTGTATGGCGCAGAACATTTGCTAACGCGCCGCGCTGTTAGCCAAGCCGTAGCTGATAAATTAATTGCACGTATTCATTGGTGGGAAGACTACACCGAACGCTTGCAAGGTAGCATGGACAACAACCCAAGCCCCGGCAACAAAGCGGGTGGCCTAACTACCATTCTAGAAAAAAGCCTGGGCGCAGTTGCCAAAGGCGGAACCACCAACTTAATAGACGTGTACGAATACGCCTACCCCGTTACTGCCAAAGGCTTCGTCTTCATGGACACCCCTGGTTACGACCCGGTCAGCGCAACCGGCCAAGTAGCCGGTGGTGCCAACATGATTTGCTTTACCACCGGACGCGGCAGCGTCTACGGTTGCAAACCAAGCCCTTCAATTAAGCTGGCAACCAATACCCCGTTGTATGAGCACATGACCGAAGACATGGACATTAATTGTGGCGACATTATTGATGGAAAAATTACCGTACCGCAAAAAGGTCAAGAAATATTCGAGCTGATTTTGCGGGTGGCCTCGGGTGAGCAAAGTAAGAGCGAGGCGTTTGGCATGGGGAATGATGAGTTTGTTCCTTGGTATCTTGGGGCGGTGATGTAAGGTTTTTTTGCTTTGAAATGGGGAGGGGTTGCTCTCTACGATTTCAGTCGCTTACTAAGCTTTGAAACGGGAAGGGGTTGCTTTCTACGATTTCAGTCGCTTACTAAGCTTTGAAATGGAGAGGGGTTGCTCTCTACGATTTCAGTCGCTTACGCTCCAATGAAATCTACGAGAGCAACCCCTCCCCATTTCGTATCGCTTGTCCTTGGGGACTTGCTGTCTTCGATCATGCGAAGCGGCCCGAATGCGCGTATTTGCACCGGCGCGATGAAGCATTTTGAGCGCCGTCACGTGCCCCCAAAAACTGAAGTTGCGCGCGGTTGTGCGCGCTCGTGCATGGTTGTGCCAGAACATCGAAGACAGCGCCGCCCCGCGCGCCACAGTTCGCAAGGAAGGGGCTTGGCTCGTGGAGATTTCATTGGAGCGCAAGCGACTGAAATCGGAACGAGCCAAGCCCCTTCCTTGCAAAACCTACAAAAGCAATCAACTGTATTCTATTTCGTTTTACAATTCGGCCCAACCATTAGCACTTCATCGCAAATGTCAAAAGTCATCGTAAGGCTTAAGAAAAAATACTTCCGATAACTAGCTACGAATTAATTCTGATTTCCAAATGAAACTATTTAAAAAATTACCCAAATGGGTAGCTGCCGTATTGTTAGGCAGCGGCGCAATATCCGCATTCGCACAAAGCGAGCCAAACGTAACGAAAGTTGATTCGTCCGTTACAACCGCAGCACAGCCGATTAAAGCCATGGCCATTCCTTCGGGGCAGTCTGTTGTTTTTGATGGAACACTAAACTCACCCGTCTGGCAACTCGCGCCAATATTTAGTGAATTCACACAAAAAGACCCTGAGCCATCGAAGCCTGCTCGCTATAAGACCGAGGTACGCGTGTTGTACGACAGCGAGGCGCTTTGGGTTGGGGTGCAGGCTTACGATCCGAAGCCAAGCGAAATCGTTTCACCGCAAGCGCGCTTTGATCGAGTGTTTCGGTTTATGGATTTTATTGCGCTGTACATTGATCCGGCTGGAAAGAAAAACTCAGCGCAGTTTTTTAGAGTGAGCTCTATCGGAGCGACTGCTGACGGCTTGCATACAGCGGCAGACGACAATGAAGATTTTTCGCCTGACTACGATTTTGAAGCCAAAGGTCAAAAAAACGAGCAAGGCTTTAGCGTCGTGTATCGCGTGCCGTATTCGAGTTTGCGCTACGACCCAAACTCGACCTTGCCTTGGCGCATTATGGTTGCACGAAGAACGCCGCGTAACGAACTATTTTTAGATGTTTCGGTCCCACTCGCGCGCGAGACCCCAAGCTTTATTAATAACATGCAGGTGCTCGAAGGCTTTATTCCACCCAAATCGAAGAGCTTTTTTTGGTTACGCCCTACACTTACTTCGGTGCAAACTAACGACATTAGCCCTGAAAAAACTAACAGCAACAAAACCAAAGTGTCGGTCGATTTTAAATGGAGTCCAAAAACCGAACTAGTGATTGACGGCACTTTAAACCCAGATTTTACGCAGCTAGAAATCGATCAAATTCAATTAACGCGCAATGCACGTTTTGCTTTTTACAAACAAGAAAAACGCCCTTTATTTTTAGAATCACGCGACCTCATTAGTTCGCTTGGCGATGTAATTTACACCCGCTCTATTACCGACCCACAATGGGCACTACGCGCCTCTTGGCGTAGCGATCAGTTACAAGGAACCACCATCGCTACACACGATCGGGGTGGTGGTATAGTCATTTTACCAGGCGCCTTCGGTAGCAACTATGCGGCGCAACCTGCACACACTACTTTGATTGGTCGCGCTCAATACAATGGCTACGGTTTGATTGCTTTGCAACGACAGTACGAAAACGATCGCGGTAGTAATTCAGTCTTTGCGCTAGATCGCAATTGGGAGCTTAACAAGGAATGGCGTAGCCGTATGCAAGCCGCCGTATCTTCGACGTCGGCCTTGCTAAATAGTGACGGTGAATTGAGCAATCAAGCGCGCCAGCAAGGGTTTAGTGTTGATGCTCGTTTTATTCGCAGCACTGCACAACTTGATCAGTTTTTTGGCTTTAATTGGATCGATTCTAAGTTTCGTAACGACACTGGTTTCGTGAACCAAAGCGGCATACAAAATATTAGTTTCGAGAACACATTTAAACGCCAAAAAATTGAAATCCCTTTGCTTGGACTCGCTAATGATTTAAACACCAGTGCTAACGGAAATGCAAGCCGCAGCGCTGACACTGGCAAGTTAATTAATGCCAATATGAATTTGAATATGTACGCCCAGTGGCCGGGTAAATTTCAGAGCAGTATGCGCATCGTTCCGTTATCGCTAGTGCGCCGCGACGAAAATAGCAGTTTGATGCGAGAGCACATTATTAACCTTTGGGGCAACTACAACCCAGGTGGCGTTGTAGAGGATATTTGGGGCTGGGTTGATATTGGTCGGCTCGCCGATTACAGCGCGAACATCGCGCGACCGGGGCTGGCAGCGGGCTTAGGTGGTAGTTTTAAGCCCACTAACCGGATCGATTTAAATCCTACATTTAATGTACGTTTATTTAAAGGTGATAACGGCGTGGTACAACGCGAACATTCATTTAATTTAATTGGTATTTTTCATATTCGCCCGAATCACTTTGTGCGCCTGATACATCAGCAAAGCGGATTTGGTCGCAAAGCTGAAGTGCTTTACAACACAGAAGCTGACCGCTACAAGTCTTTAAGCCAGTCGCTGACTTATGTTTGGCGCGCCAGCGCAAGTAACGCCTTTTACTTGGGCGCGACAAGATCGGTAGCAGGAGTAAGCGATCCTAAAAACAAAACCAACGAATTTTATGTAAAGTGGCAGCAGCAACTCTTTTGAAAGCCTGCCTGCATGTCACTTCCCGTAAAACCCGATTCAGATTCGCCCAATGCAAATTCACCCGACTCAAATTCACCCGAAGCAATTGCCCAACGCACCCAAGAATGGATCGACCAATATACCCAGGTACATGCCAAGTTTGGCCCTACGGGCGGTGTAGCGACTAAGGATCAAATTGCAGGGAAAACCGGTCTAGAGACTATCGAGGCAATGTTGCGGGGCGAAATACCCTACCCCTACATATCCGACACAATGGATTTTGGTATTGTCCAAGTCGCGTATGGCGAAGTGGTGTTTCAAGGTATTCCGCAGCTTAAACATTACAACCCGCTGGGTTCGGTGCACGGTGGCTGGTACGCAACCTTGCTAGATTCTGCTGTTGGCTGTGCGGTGCACACTATGATGCCCGCCGGACGTGGCTACACTACTGCAGAACTTAGTGTCAATATTGTGCGGGCCGCCAGCGCTAAAACAGGCCCGTTGCGCGCCATTGGCAAGGTGATTCACTGCGGCCGCCAATTAGCCACAGCCGAGGGCAGGATTGTCGGGCCTGACGGCAAGCTGTATGCTCACGCCACAACGACTTGCTTGGTATTTGAATTACCCTCTTAATTCGAGCCATCTAGCCAAATTTAGCCCTTAACAATTCATGCGTTCCAAAACGCGTAAAGCCATTTAAAAGAGTTCGAATGCTTATCCTTCACACTATGTTACGCGTTGGCAACCTACAACGATCAATCGATTTTTACACACAAATTATGGGCATGAAGCTATTGCGTACCAACGACCGACCTGATCAACAATACAGCTTGGCGTTTGTTGGCTATGGCAACAACCCCGAGCATGCGGAAATTGAACTGACCTATAACTACGGTGTAGAAAAATACGAGTTAGGTACAGCGTTTGGGCACATGGCCATCGGCGTGCCAGATGTTGCCAAAACATGCGATCAAATTCGCGAGCGCGCAACACAGTTTGGCGCGGCCATCACCCGTGAAGCCGGACCGGTTAAAGGTGGCAATACGATTATTGCGTTTATTACGGACCCCGATGGGTACAAAGTGGAATTAATTCAGCGCACGCTTTAATGCTTAGTTTGTATTTTCTGCTTCCAAACTTTTTCTGTTTTCAATCAATTTAAATTCTTTTGCGAGATCACATTATGAATCGTCGATCCATTATTAAAGCAGCGGCAGCTTCAAGCGCAACGCTATCTTTGCCGTCTTTTAGTCCGTTTGCATTTGCACAAACGGCATGGCCACGCCAGCCTATTCGTATTATTGTGCCGACCGGCCCTGGCAGTTCGCTTGATTTAATTGTGCGTTCTATTAGCGAGCGATTAAAAGAAAAATTAGGCCAAGCCATTGTGGTCGATAACCGCCCAGGTGCGGGTGGTTTACTAGGAACCGATTTAGTAGCCAAGGCAACTGACGGGCATACATTTGGCATTAGCTTTAACGGCCCATTGGCTTACGCACCGTTCTTGTATGCCAAGTTACCCTATCGCTTGCCCGAAGATTTAGCACCCATTGCGATTACCAGCAGCCAACCCAACGTGTTAGCTATCAATGCTAATTTGCCGGTAAAGAACATTAATGAATTAGTAGCTTTAATGCGCCAAAAACCTGGCCAATTAAATTTTGCATCAATCGGTAACGGTAGCTCCTCGCATTTATCAATGGAGTTGCTAAAAAGTGCCACAAAAACCTTTGCTGTACACGTGCCTTACAACGGCTCGCCACCATCGGCATTAGCGGTTGCCAATGGCGATGTGCAAATGATTATGGCAGTTCCACCAGCGGTTATTCCACACGTGCAATCAGGCAAAGTGCGCATTATTGGCGTGACTAGTAAGCAGCGTTATCAGCCGTTGCCCGAAGTACCTACTTTGGCTGAATCGGGTGTTGCGGAGTTAAAAGATTTTGAAGCCATCGCTTGGAACGGAATTGTCGGCCCTGCCAACACACCGGCCGATGTTATTGCGAAACTAAATGCAGAAATTAACGCCGCTTTAAAAGACAGCGCAATTGCGCAGCGATTAGCGACGGGTGGTTTAACTCCGCTTACAGGCACACCAGCTGATTTAGCCAAGCTGATGTCTGACGAGAATAAAAAATGGGGCCCCATCATTAAGCGCACGGGCGCAACTTTAGGTTAGGAAAAACAGTGCAAAATAAACAGTGCAATTTAGATCCAATATTTTTAGCTAAACCAATTCATCAGGCGCGTTATTACAGAGCGTTTGGTACCGGCGCAGCACTGTGTGCATTGCTGTTGGTAAGCGCATGCAACAAAACACAAATCGAAACTGGGCAAGGTAGTTCGCCGGTTACCGGTTCGTCGGGCCCTGCTGGCGCTCAGCAAAGCGCAAAAGAGTTAGCTAAGTGCGACGAGCCAGTTGCGACGGTTGCGTTAGTTGAAAGCCCTAACGGCTATACTGTGGCATCAAAATTTAATTTACCAGAGTCCCCTGTGCCGCTAATTCGTTTGATGGCGCAGCAAAGCAATTGCTTTCGGGTCGTCGACCGTACTGCGGGGCTTAAAGCGACTGTGCAAGAGCAAGCGCTAAAAGACCAAGGCATCGTTAGACAAAACAGTACTTTACAAAAAGGCCAAGCGTACGAGGCCCAATACACTATTACCCCCAGCCTAACTTTTAGCGAACAAGATGCAGGCCGAGGCATTGCCGGCATCATCGCAATGATTCCGGTGCTGCGCGATTTTGCTGGTTATGCCGAGCAAGTTAAGTTTAAAGAAGCCCAAGTTGCTTTGTTGTTAACAGACAATCAAACCACAGAGCAGTTAGCGGCCTCTACAGGCTCTGCCAAAGCAACAGACCTTGGTTTGGGTGGCTTTGCCTTTGGTAAGGCCGGCGGCGGCGCAGGGGCTGGTTGGAGCAATACTAACGAAGCCAAGGTAGTTGTGGGTGCGTTTTTAGATGCGCACAATAAATTGGTGGTGCAAGTTCGCCAGTTGCAAAAGAAAGAATTACCAGCAGCGGTTCCTAAAGTATCACCTCCGGCGGCTGATACGAAGAGCTTTGGAAAGAATCAGCCGAAGTGATCACCCGTAATATAGCCTGCAACGTTTGGCGCTAGGATTGCGACCTACGCTGATTTTGCCTTGGTGGTGGTGTAAAGGCTAACCTGCTTCCTATAACTACCGCGTTCGCTCGGGAAAGCACTCAAGAAATTCGCGTGGTGACATGATGGCGATGCCTCGAAACGGATTTAACACTCGCAAGTCGTGATCGCCTGACATCAACAAAAGTGCGCCTGATGCAACCGCCAGCGATAAAAATTTATCGTCCTTAGGATCGCGACATGCAACCACTTCTTCGACAATGAGCACGACGCGCGAATGCGCAGAATAGTCGAGAAGAAATTTTTGTCGAGTCGGTAAAGAAACAAAACGATCAAGCTTCGAGCGATTTAAGACATCTTCAAGTTCAGCAAACGTCGCTTCGGAACGCGTTAAAGAAAATAACTCTATCGCGCGTCTAAAAGCTCTGGCTGAGATTGAATCTTCATCAAGTGCCGCACTAATCAAGACATTACTGTCAACAACTATGGGCTTACGCTCGATGCTCATTGATCAGCTGCTTAATTTCCTCTGGGGTGATGCGGGGAGTGACTTCAGAGCGATCACTTTTCAGCGCTGCAACGTAGTCGTCATACCAACGAACAGCGTTAGCACGATCTTGGGCCATCGCTTGGATAGCTTGATAGTCATATTCAGACACGACATACGCCACCGTCCGTCCATGGCGAGTTACAGCAACGGGTTCCCGCTGAGCAAGATCAAGGAGTTCACCAAACCGGCTTTGTGCTTTAACAGCAGTCATAGTAGGCATCAACGTATTTCTATGTAAATTAGCTAATTTCTATATATTAAGGATTTTCTAACGAGAAGCAAGATAAAATTACTAATTCAAAAAACGGCAACAGGTAGTCCGGTAGTACCGAATTGCCAGTATTCATCCGTGCCGTTTGAAAAACTAAAGCACCGCGTCCTCGGTTTTTCTCAATAGCAGTTTTGAAAAACCTACGATTTCAAGTCAAAACCATCCATTATTTTTGAATGATCGCGCGTTAATGGTCGCAATCTGTAGCGAACAGCATATAGACATCATGAAGTCCAAGGAAAGCCGGTGACCGAGTCGAGACTAATCGACGTGCTCTAAAATCGATTTAATTTCAAAAAATCAGCCAAAGTGATCGCCCGGTAATATTGTTAAAAACTTGGCTAAGAACCCGGTTAAACCCTTAACCAATTTCTTAGCAAACGAATAGGCCAACCTACATTTGTAGATTGGCTTTCAAGTCAAATGCGGATCAACTAACTGTAATTTTTTGACGGCGCGTTAGAGCTAAGCCAATGAGCCCGATACCAGCAAGTGCTAGGGTTGCTGGGACAGGTACGGGCGTTGCGCTGAATTCAATTCGATAAATCGCGGTATCGCCACTAAGACCATTACTAAAAACGTAACCGGCTCCTGTGGTTCGACCATTAAACGCGTTTAATTCACCGAAGTTAAAACTAACGACGCCATTTTGTGGGGTACGTTGACCATTTACACCACCTTGAACAAAAGCGGCGTTAGCTGGGTCAGCCGTTTCCGATCCTGCATCCCAAATTTCGCTAGCGTTTTGATCGATGCTGGTAAAAAGTAACCGACCATTTGTATCAAACAGTTGATATTCCGTAGGTGAATCATTACCTATAAACAAATCGTTACTTGGCACGACCATTGACGCAAAGGTAAAAAATCGATTAATCATCGTATCGACCCGAAATGTGGCGCTGGCACTCGCTCCGGCCAGTAGCAAGCCACCAACGGTTCCTAAAGTTGCTGTAGGATCAGCCGCCGCAAAAGCGGGAAACCATGCGTTACCACTGCCGCCTTCGGCGACCGACACGATTGATGCTGGGGCCGTAGCACCCTCATTAAAAGCATCAAAAGTGCCGTTATTAAAGCCGATTCGCAATGGTGCGAATGCGATGCCATTTTGCGGCGCTAAGTTAGTCACTCGCACGGTTACATCGACAGGCATTGCCGCTGCACTTTGAGCAAAGGTTGTAACCGCTGCAAAAACCGCCGTTGCGGCTATTGTTTTTTTGTTGGGAATTTTCATGGCTGATTGTTCTTTAGGGTTTGTGGAACAACTAGCTTATAAATTGATCGTCGTTAAATCATCACGAAATGATCACGAAACACTGAGCGGGATTTTTAATTCGAATTGACTGCCTTTTTCTGGCCCGCTGCATTGCGATTTTAAAGCCAACGTTATGTTGTGTAACTGGGCAATTCGTTGAACAATCGCTAAACCTAGCCCCGTGCTTGCCCGGCCAGACCAGTGGCGAGTAAACACCTGCTTGGTTTGGTCGACAGTCATGCCGCAACCCGTATCGCAAACACGCACAACATCGACGACATCTTGTCGATCCATCTCGATCCAAATACGACCACCGACCTCTGTAAAACACAGCGCATTATCGAGCAAGTTTTGAAATAGACGTTCGTACAATCCAATATCACCAATGCATTCAAAATGCTCGGACTCGTTTTGTTTGACTTCGATGGTTAATTTAAGACCAGCAGCATTTGCCCGTACTTGGTACCCCGCAACAATGTCATGCACCAACTCGCGCAGCGAAAATCGCTCGGAATTAATGACTAAATCCGTCCCATCTAATCGCGCTATTGTTAGCAAGTCATCAATTCGCTTATTCATTACCGTGCAATGCTTTAAGGCAATTTTCAAGGCCTGTTGCCCAGCTAAAGGCAATTTACTTTCATGGCTAGCTAGCTCGATATATCCTTGAATACCTGATAGCGGCGTGCGCATATCATGCGAGATGTTGGCGATTAACTCGCGCCGCTGAACATCACTTTGTTTTAGCTGTTGAAATTGCTCGTCAATCCGCCGTTGCAATTGCACAAACTCTGCATTTAACACAGCCAATTCGCCGCCTTGAGGCACTATAAATTTTGTGCCTTGCTTTGAGTGTTCAACAATTTTTTGAGTCAACTTTCTTAATGGTCGCGTCAAAAAGTTATAAGCTAACCAGGTCGCTAAAATTCCAACTGTCAATGCTAAAGCAATGAAACTAAACCAAACAACAAAGCGTGTGTCGCGTTCTAGTTGTAAAGCGGCCTGACGCGATTGTTCGCCGTAAAGAATGACGTAAAGATAGCCGCTAACAATGCCATTGGGTGCCACAACCGGTGCAGCCGAAAAACTACTCTTAGCATTTGCGAATCGCGGATCATCTCCTAGGATGGGTTCTGCGAAAGGTTGAGCATTTCTACCCAAAAAAGCTCGAATTGGGACTAAATCGATCACCTCTCGCTGAACCGCATTGCCCTCCAATGCATGCGAAATAACTTTGCCTTCGGTGTTTAACAAATATAGCTCTACCGAAGGGTTAACAGTCATCGTGTCCATTGCTAAATCCTTCATTAGCGCATGATCGACAGCCCCGCTATTTTGAATTAGCGGTCGCCCCAAATGCTCGACAATATATTGCGCCAACGAGTAATTTAACCGCTGCGCCCACGTAACAATAGTAGTCCGTTGGAATTCGTAGGCCAGCACGGAAAGTGAGGCAATACCAAGCAAAACCAAACCGGCCGCTAAAAGTCCGATGCGTATGTGCAGACCATTAAGGTGCTTCGTTAAAGTTGCGGACATTCGAATCGATAGCCCGATCCCCAAGCGGTTTGAATATAGATCCGATCGGGATCGGCTTCGGTTAACTTTGCACGTAACCGATTAATGTGAGAGTTAACGGTGTGCTCAAACCCATCATAAGCGTTGCCCCATACGCGTTGCAACAACTGCTCTCTAGAAAAAAGCACACCAGGGGCACTGGCCATTACCCACAGTATTCCCCATTCTTTTGGGGTTAAATTCAAATCTCGCCCACCTATCGAGGCTTGCATCTTTGCATCGTCAATACACAGCTCCCCAAATATCAACGTGTTTTTTGATTGGGGAGAAACTAATTTTTCATTTTTGAGTTGCGTTGCCAACATAAACTGCTCGCGTCGCAATAAGGCCCGAACCCGCGCTTGTAGGGGTAACAAACTAAACGGTTTAGTAACGTAGTCGTCAGCCCCTAACTGCAGGCCCAAAACTTGATCGAATTCGCTTCGCATCGCCGTTAAAAATAAAACTGGCGTGTAAATTTCTTTAGCGCGCAGCTGACGGCAAAGGTTAAAACCACTTAATTTGGGTAAGTTAACATCGAGCACCAACAAGTCGAATTTATTTTGTGTAGCAAATTCAAGCCCTTGCGCGCCATCGCTAGCTTGCGTGACTTTGGCGGGCAGGCTGCTTAAGCCGCGGTCAACCAACAGTCGTAAGTCAGCCTCGTCTTCAACGACCAAGATTTTCGGCATGTCCACCGATTTCAGTTGGGAATGTGACGCTAGCATTGCAGCCTCCGATGCAGATCGGTGGCAGTTGGGGCGGCAACCTTACAAAGGCATTAGGCTAACTTTGAGACTAGCTCTAAAATGCTCTGTGCGTCGACCTTAAAATATTTACGTAATTCCGAGCGAGTGTCGCTGCGCCCAAAGCCATCAGTCCCCAGCGTTTTAAATTTTCGCCCATCAGGAATGAATTCGCGGACAGATTCGGGCACGGCGCGAACATAATCGGTTGCAGCAACAATTGGGCCACGGGTGTTACCAAGCACCTTGGCAATCCAATCTTGCGAGCGGGCTAATTCGCTCCAACTGGTTACGCTGACGATATCAACACAATAGTCTTGCTGCGCTAAAGCATCGGCCGCTTTGAGGACCTCGGTAAATATTGCACCCGATCCCATTAACGTAACAAATTTAATTGTTCCGGTGCCGCGACGCTCGAAGTGGTAGCAACCTTGGAGAACACCAGAGCGTACGCTCGCAACTCTATTGTCGTCTTTATCCTGATCACGTCCGCCTATTGCAGCAGCAGGCAAACTTGGCTGAGCATAGTTTTCATTCATTAACGTAATGTAATAAAAAACATCCTTTTGCTCGACCAACATTTCTTGCATACCAGCGTCGACAATAATTGCTAATTCAAACGCAAACGCCGGATCGTAGGCTTTGCAATTAGGGATGGTAGCGGCAACTAGGTGGCTAGTGCCATCCTGATGCTGCAAGCCCTCGCCGCTTAGCGTTGTGCGGCCCGACGTTGCGCCTAACAAAAAGCCGCGCGAACGTTGATCGGCCGCCGCCCAAATTGCATCGCCGACTCGCTGAAAACCAAACATGCTGTAGTAAATGTAAAATGGCAACATGGCTAAACCATGCACGCTATAACTGGTAGCGGCGGCGGTCCAACTAGCAATTGCACCGGCCTCCGAAATACCTTCCTCAAGAATTTGTCCGTCCATGGCTTCGCGGTACGACAGCACCGAGCCAATGTCTTCAGGCGAATATTTTTGACCCACGCTTGAATAAATGCCGACTTGCTTAAACAAGTTTGCCATACCAAATGTACGCGCCTCATCGGCAACAATAGGCACAATACGTGGGCCTAACTCGGGCTCTTTAAGCAAGGCACCAAGCAAGCGCACAAACGCCATAGTCGTAGACATTTCTTTACCATCGGCCTGCAACGCGAATTGTGCGTAACTGGCGCCACCGATGTTAATGCTTGGTATGTTTACAATCGCTGCTTTTGTATTACGCTTCGGCAAATAGCCACCAAGGTTTTTACGCGCTTGAACTAAATAGCGCATTTCGGCACTATCGTTGGCGGGCTTGTAAAAACTTAAGGTTTTAGCTTGCTCATCGGTTAGTGGTAAATCGAAGCGATTGCGATAAGCAATTAATTCATCTTCGTCTAACTTTTTTTGGCTATGCGTGGTCATTTTGCCTTGACCCGCTTTACCCATGCCATAGCCTTTTTTGGTTTGGGCCAAAATGACGGTGGGTTGGCCTTTGTGTTTTGCAGCAGCGGCGTAGGCGGCGTATATTTTTACTAAGTCATGTCCGCCACGTTTTAAGCGATCAATTTGCTCATCGGTCATTCCTTGCGCAAGAGCAGCAAGCTCGGGGTTTTGCCCGAAAAAAGTTTCGCGATTGTAACGACCATCTTTGGCCGCAAATGTTTGCATTTGCCCATCGACTGTTTGCGAAAAGGCTTTTACCAATGCGCCGTGAATATCACGCGCAAACAGCCCATCCCAATCGCTTCCCCAGACCAACTTCACCACGTTCCAACCAGCACCAGAAAACAATCGCTCTAGTTCATCAATGATGCGCCCATTGCCCCGTACGGGTCCATCTAGGCGTTGCAAGTTGCAATTAACGACCCACACAAGATTGTCTAATCCTTCGCGCGAAGCCAGAGTCAAGGCACTCATGCTTTCGGGCTCATCCATTTCGCCGTCACCAAAAATACCCCACACTTTGCGTGCATCGCAATTAAGTAAGTTGCGATGCGTTAGGTAACGCATAAAGCGCGCATGGTAAATACTGCTAATGGGGCCTATGCCCATCGACCCTGTGGGAAATTGCCAAAAGTCGGGCATTAACCAAGGATGCGGATAACTACTTAAACCGCGTGCACCATGCTCCGGTGCTTGAATTTCACGGCGATAAAAATTTAAGTCATGCTCACTTAAACGGCCTTCTAAGTAAGCACGAGCATAAACGCCCGGAGCACTATGCGGTTGATAAAACACCAAATCACCGCCGTGCTCGTCGCCTGCATCTAGGTCACGCGCTTTAAAAAAATGATTGTTGCCCACCTCAAATAAATCGGCCGCGCTAGCGTAGCTGGCAATGTGCCCGCCCAATTCACCGTAGGCTGCGTTAGCTCGCGCCACCATTGCTAATGCGTTCCAGCGAATTAGCGAGCCTAATTTTTCTTCAATTGCTAAGTCGCCAGGAAACGCGGCTTGTTGCGATACATCGATAGTGTTCACATACGGCGTGGTCAGTTCGGGCTGCCAACCAATGCGTTTTTGTCGAGCTAATGCAACCAAACCATCTAATAATTGCTTGGCCCGTATTGGTCCTTCGATGGGGCCATATTGCTCGATGATGGAGTTAAACGCATCGCGCCACTCTTGCGTTTCGGTTGGATCAATATCCGAACGATTCGATTGATCATGAAGCTGTTGGTTGCTTTGAGTCATAGCGGGTAAATAGCGGCGGTCGGTGTCTGCGTTCATGTAGTTAGTGTAACGAATAGCTTACAAAATGAGCTACTGATAATCATTGCTAATTATTAGCAGAGCGGCATAAAATGCCGTAAATATACAAAAGAAAGGCACAAACAATGCAATTCGATCTTGACGCCACCGATTTAAGAATTCTTGCTACGCTGCAAAAAGACGGCAGTTTAAGCAATGTCGACCTAGCAAAAGTAGTACACCTAAGCCCGTCGCCTTGCCTAGCGCGAGTAAAAGCACTAGAGGCGCGCGGCGTGATTCAACGCTACGTTGCTTTAGTCAATGCGGCCGCTGTGGGCCTTGGTTTAAATGTGTTCATTAACATCAGCCTAAAATCGCAAGGTAAAAAAGCACTATTAGAATTTGAAAGTAAGATTGCCGAGCACGACGAAGTAATGGAATGCTATTTGATGACCGGTGATAGTGATTATTTAATTCGCGTTGCGGTGGCCGATATCGGCGCTCTTGAGCGATTTATTTTGGATCAATTAACACCTATTTCTGGCATCGAAAAAATTCGATCCAGTTTTGCTTTGAAGCAAGTTCGCTATAAAACAGCGTTGCCGTTGCCCCAAGCTTGAGCTAAATCGGCTTTCCAGCCAACGCTTGCTGCGGAGTAATCGCTTTTGCATTGGCGCTCTTGAGGTGGCTGTATTTTCCGTTGCCATCCATTGACCAAACACCTAGCTCATTTTTTAAGTAAACAAGTAGGCCTTCATCAAGCACACGTTTCTTAATTTTCGGATCGAGAATAGGGCAAGCAATTTCAACGCGCCTAAAAAAGTTACGGTCCATCCAATCGCACGATGCGATGTAAACCAAATCTTTTCCGGCAGCGTGGAAGTGAAAAATTCGACTGTGTTCTAGAAAACGACCAACGACCGAACGCACCGAAATATTTTCGGACATGCCCTTAACGCCAGGGCGCAACGCGCAAACTCCGCGCACAATTAAATCGATTTTAACGCCCGCATTGCTTGCCTCGTACAAAGCTTCAATTACGTCCTCTTCTAGCAGCGAATTCATTTTGGCAATAATTCGAGCTGGCTTTGCTTTCAGCGCTTGTGCGGCTTCGAACTTAATTGCTTTTACAACATTCGCATGCAAATGTGTTGGGGCCAACCAAAGATGGTTTAGTGGTTTGTTCCTACCAGCACCCGTTAATCGACGAAAGACTTCGTGAACATCGTCGCAAATTGCCTCGTTGGCCGTAAACACACCAAAGTCTTCATACAATTTTGCGGTTCGCGGATGGTAGTTACCAGTACCAATATGCGAATAACGACGCAACACTTTACCCTCGCGGCGTATCACTTGGGCTAACTTAGCATGCGTTTTTAAACCAACGACGCCATACACAACATGCGCCCCAACTCGCTCTAACCGGTCGGCCCAATCTACGTTAGTTTGCTCATCAAAACGCGCCATCAATTCTAGGACAACGGTGACTTCTTTACCCTCTTTGGCTGCAGCAACTAACGCTTCCATCAATTGCGAATCCGCGCCGGTACGGTAAATAGTTTGCTTAATTGCAACGACACGATCATCGGTAGCGGCCGATCGCAAAAAGTCCATCACTGGTGCAAACGACTCGTACGGGTGATGCACTAAAACGTCTTTACGACGAATCGCAGCGAACAAATCGCGCTTATCAAATGCAGCCGGATTTAATGGCAAAAACGGCTGGTACTTTAGCGATTTAAGTGGAACCATATCGGGTACTTGCTGCAACCGCATAAGGTTTACTGGACCATCAACAGAATATACATCAGCGAGCGTTAAATTAAATTGTGATACTAGAAACTGAGTCATCTCCGGTGGCATATCGTTAGATACCTCTAGCCGAACCGGATGACCAAAGTTGCGCTCGGATAATTCATCTTCGATTGCGTCGCGTAAATCAGTAACATTAGAATCATCAAGATCGAGTTCGCTATCGCGAGTTACGCGAAATTGGTAGGTTTGATTTTTCGCTCCAGACTTCACTCGCCCGGGAAACAGTTCATCCACAAACCCACGAACAATTGAGGTTAACAAAATAAGCCCGTGTTTTTTAGAGCCTGCTTTTTGCGGAACAACTAAGACCCGAGGCAACGAGCGAGGCGCACCGATAACACCATACTGAGCAGCTCGCCCAAACGAATCAACGCCTGAAAGCTCTACAATAAAATTTAAACTCTTGTTATAAATGCGCGGAAACGGATGGGCCCCATCAAGCGCTACAGGTGTTAACAATGGTTCGATTTGCTCGTTAAACACTTGCAAGGCCCAAGCCCGCATTGGTTTGGTCCATTTGGCAGAAGGAAAAAATTCTATACCTTGCTTGCCCAATGTCGGCAAAATCTCATTATTAAGAATTTCGTATTGCTTAGCCACAAGGGCTTGAGCTCTTTCGCCTACTTGAACCAACTGCTCTTTTGCGAGATCGGCCTCGGGGCCATGCAGGGCCAAAGTGCGTTTTAATGAAGCAACGCGAACTTCGAAGAATTCGTCCAAATTGCTACTAACAATCGCCAAAAAGCGCAGCCGCTCCAATAGTGGGACACTGGGGTCTTGGCTCTGATAGAGTACGCGTTCGTTAAACGCTAAAATTCCGAGTTCGCGGTTGAGAAAAGGCATTCGAGGAATGTACTTCAGAAATATGACAAATTAATGACATCCTCAAACAATTTACTTGCAGCAATCGATTTAGGATCGAATAGCTTTCGCCTAACGATTATGCAGGTCGAAGAATCGGCAGCCGGGCATCTTTTAAAGCCGATTGACGATATTAAGGAAACAGTACGCTTAACCGCAGGGCTTGACGACAAGCAGCGTTTGTCTGCAGAAGCAATGCAAAGAGCTTTGGGTGCCCTCGAGCGATTCGCCGAGCGGATTCGGGGATTTGAGAAGCGAAAAGTACGCGCGGTCGGCACCAGTGCCTTAAGAATTGCAAAAAACATTGACGAATTCTTGCCCGAGGCAATCAAGCGTTTGCATTTCCCCATTGAAGTGATTTCAGGTCACGAAGAAGCACGCCTTATTTACGTTGGGGCAGCCAATACATTACGTCCGAGCGATGATCGACGGCTAGTGATCGATATCGGAGGCGGTTCTACAGAGTGCGTTGTTGGGCACGGACACAATGCCATTTTATTAGAGTCGGCACGCGTTGGTTGCCTATCAACTACCAAGCTTTGCTTTAGCAATGGCCGCTTAAATCGCGATTCCTTCGAGAAAGCTTACATTATGGCTAAAGGCCACTTCGCTAGCTTTTCTGGTGAATACAAACGACTTGGTTGGAAACAAGCTTGGGCTACATCAGGCACGGCACGTTCAGTGCTACAAATAGTACGCGAACGAATGGGTACTGATCGCATCGAACGCGATGCGCTTAAAACTATACGAGACGAAGTACTGAGCTTTGGGCACGTCGACGAGATTGCGTACGAAAGCCTTAGGGAAGATCGACGTGCTGTTTTGCCTGGTGGACTAGCAACTTTAATGGCGGCAATGGACGAGTTTGAGGTGCGATCGCTTGGTTATTGCGGTGGTGCATTACGTGAGGGGTTAGTACACGATCTTTTGGGACGGCAGCAAGATGTTGATCTACGTGATCTTTCGATTGCTGGGTTAGCACAACGTCATGGGGTTGATGTAAATCAAGCCACCCGCGTTGCTACATTGGCGCGTGAATTGTTTGGTCAGTTAGTTTCTTTGGATGACGAACAAACTACAGAAAACATATTTGATCCGCTGGCCTTAGCGCGTTTAACTCAATGGGCCGCGCAAATTCATGAGATCGGCCTTGTCATTGGTCACGACCATTATCATAAGCACTCTGCCTACATTGTCGAGCACGCTGAAATTGCCGGTTTTTCGCAAACCGAACAAAACAATTTAGGCCTACTACTGTTATCGCATCGCGGAAAATTAGCAAAAATTTTGGCACTAAACCCCGAGCAAAATTTGCTGCTTGCTATAGTTTCGTTGCGTCTTGCTGTGTTGTTGCACCGCCGCCGTGATGAGCGCAAAATTCCAATTCAGCTTGAGTTGAAGAGCAATCGATTGACGATCAATCTGCCTCAAGCGTGGTTAGATCAGCATGCTCTAAGCAATCATTTGCTAACCACTGAATGTAGTGACTGGAATCGGATTGGTGCTTTTAAAGAGTTTCGACTCAAGGCGGAGACGACGCACTAAACAGGTCGCGCATTTTCTTGATTTTTCAATATTTAAGTAGCCACTAAAAAACTGATCTCAAAAAAAACGCCACCACTCGTATTGTTCGCAATCACGCTAGCACCCATTTTACTAAGGTACGTGCGTACAACAAACAAGCCTTGCCCCCGCAAACTTTCGCGTGGGGCATCGTTTGGTCCATTGAGATCTGAAACCGCAATACGTTGCGACACACCATACTCAAAAATTTTATCTATTAGTTCGGCGGGTATTGGTGGGCCAGAGTTTGCTACCGTTATTTTTATTTGATTTGATACTACCGTCAGCCCAAGGACAATCGGCGTATTGGGCGTTCTATGGCGATCCGCATTGGCTAGCAAATGTCCTAAGACATCCTCCAGCCAATATTCATCGGCACGTACCATTACTTTTTGCGCCCCCTTGTTAAACTGAATTGGCGCTAAGCCCAATTCAACCGCTGAATCGCAAAGCACCGCTAAAAATTGATTTAATTCAACCAATCCCAACACAGGAGTGGCTGCCGAAAACGCTTCGGTTGGTGAAGCGCTTCCATACAGAACTTTGATCGCCTGCTGCATGCGTTCGATATAACGGGCACTGGGATCGTTCGGTGCTTTGTGAAGCACCATCAGCGACTGCAAAGGCGACATAATTTCGTGCCCGACGGCTTGCCATGTATCGCGTTCTTGCTGCGCGCGCAATTGTGAGCGATGCACGTCTTCTTTTACGCGCGCCAACAATGTTTGCAAGCTTGACGATAGTGAGCCAAGCTCGTCACGGCCCTTAATATCTTCGATCTCAAGAGCGGTAATTTCACTTTGCTCAGCAATCTTTTTAGTGACTTGTGCAGCCCTTGCCGTAAGGGTTGTTACTCGTCGAATAATTCGCAATTCAAGTGCTAACCAAGTTAAGGCAATGGCCCCTAAAATCGCAAACAAATACCACGAGACACGGCTTGTAACGGCTGCTAACTCTCGATCAATAGCCTGCGACTGCGCGCTAAGCTCAACATCATATTGCCCAACCGATGTTTGCAAAGTTTGTTTTCGTGCCAAAGAACCGGGTTCGCTGGGCTTGGTTAGGGTATTGACTGCAAGTAGTGGCAAGGATGTAATTAAACGGTCGACCCACACGGGAATTACTGTTGGCGATTCTTGTGAATCCTTGCCTTTCAAGACGACCAATGGTTTGGCTTGATCCAATGATTTGGCTTGATCCAGTGGTTTAGTTTGATCGTTTCCTACCCGCGAAATACTAAGCGTTTCACCCGGGTCGAGCACTTGCGCGATTTCATTCCACGAAAAAGGCAACGAACCGCCAGGTTGATTGCTATCAAACAATATGCTTTCGCCTGGGGCTAAAAACTGTAAGCGCACTGTCATTTGCGCCAAATCAACAGGGGGCCACACCGTTAGTTTTTTTGCAAAAATTTCATCTCGCCAAGGTTCAATCGGCAAACGAATTGAAATCGAAGTTCTACGCAATTGATTCTCGGCCAACCCTTCTTGCCAAAGCCAAGCTCTAAAGTCACGAATAGATTTGGTACCCGTCGTAATCGGTTCGTCGGCGTTGTAGCCCGTTAAACGGCCACGCACACCCGGCCGACCAGGGTCGATGCTGGTACCGTCCAACAAATATTGAAACGGTGCAATCCATTGATAGGTTTGCCCCTTCATCGTTACCGACACTAGCGCACGATGGGCCTTGCTAACATCAAACTCCATTTGCGCAAGCGGTACTAATTCTGGCAAAGGAAACGAGCCCACTAAATAAATAAAACCACCCGCATACGGATTATTACCAATCGCTACACATAACGAAGAACCATCGGGGTACTGGGTTTGACAGCCTGCATTTTCTACTGCCTGCCGCGCTTTCAAACGATCGTCAAAGTCCAGCGCTCCGTAAGGTAAAAGAATGGGGCGCAACGGGGTTGCGTCACGCTGCAATACATCGGGGTTGAGCAAAGCCAACTGCCCAGAAGGATGGCGCAAGCGCGCCAAAATTTGTTGATGCGTCTTACCTAAAGACACTGCGTAGTCGGCATAGCGCCGTTGCTTTTCGCCAATTAAAACCGTTAACGCTAGCGCGATAACCGCTAGCGCTAGCAATAAAAAAGCAGCACGAAAAAAGGCCCGCAGACCAAACGGTACTTTTACATCAGCCAACGTTAGCGCCACCGAAAGCCTCGCATCGGCACGCTATCAATGCCATCAAAATCGGGTTCTATTTCACGCAAGGCTTCTCGAATAGTGCCAATATGTTTACGCACGTTATCGCGATTGCGCCCGCTTTTAACAACGGCAAACAAATCCTCGTAACTAACGACATCGCCTTTGCGCTCTGTTAAGACCGCTAAAATGCGCTGCGCGGTTAACGGAATGTTTACACGTTGCCCTTTAAACAAAACACTGGCTTGACGTAAAGGATCGATACTTAACTGGCTATGTTGTGCCGGACTAGGTTCGGGCTTAATGTTTTGTTTTGCTTGCAATTCTGAGGCTCGTAAAACCTCTAAAAATGTTTCGATAAACTCGTGTTCAGCAAAGGTTGTTTTTTGCAAATAGTCCCAAGCGTCTAATGCCTTCATGATGCTTCGGTAAATAGCGGCGGGCATAGCGCTAACCACAAGTACAGGCGAGCGACTAGTTTTATTAATGAGATTAATTAATGCAACCCCAGCATGGCGTTCGTGGCCTAACTCAATATCCAAAACAATCACGGCATAGTGCTGCTTTGATAATGCCGCTTCGGCAGCATCACGACTAGTTAACTGATCGACCAACAAGCCCGGGCGGGCAGCCAGAACCCAGGTCTTAATTTGATCGCTGGTGGGCGCATCATCTTCAATAACGGCAATACGTAGCGCGGCAGTAGAGGATGTCGTGGTCGGGGTCATAGTCAACATTATGCCCGTAGCCAGCGTGTTTTCGCGCGGAAGATTTCTTCCGCGCTGCGGAATACTTTGCCCTTGCGCGCCACTTTCCCCTTCCAGCCTATGCCGTCAACAATGGCATCACTAAACCCCACTTGGAGATTGTCATGTTGAACAGAATCAAAAACTTGTTTGCAACTTTACGTACCAGCACTAGCAACCTGTCGTCGGTTGAAGGCAATTCCGATGACCAAAGCACTCATCAAACCAATGGCGGCAATCGCTGGGACATCAAACGTATTCCGATGCGTTCCGTGATGATTGCAGGTGGCACCGTCTTGCTACTTGGCGCGGGTTACTGGATTGTTAAAAACCCACCACTTCACACAGTGGATCCCGGTAGTTTTACAGTTCGCCTAAACAAATTTGATGGAACTACCGTTACGGCAACCGACGGCGTAATGTTGTCCTTGCCAGGGATTCACACAATTTATAGCGTCGACATGCGTGAGCAAAGTTATCGTCCAGCACCAGCGGGTAATGAGCAGGGATTTCAATCAACCGAAGGTCTTTCGTTTGGTTTAGAGGTTGCCGTTCGGTACACACTAGATATGAAAATTTTGCAAAATCAACTGAGAAAATTGCCAGCGGACATTCATAAAGAGCGGATTCAACCGGCAATAGATTCGGTGATTCACCGTACTCTTGCGCGTTACACCGTGCGTGAAATATTTGCCAGCAAACGGGCCGAAGTAGAGGCACAAATTAGTGCCGAGTTAACTAAAGCGCTATCAACTGAAGGCGTCGCGCTTAAGGCTGTGCAAATGGGAAAAATTACTTTACCGTCAGATTACCGCAAAGGCATGGAATCGTTATTAGCCGAAGAGCTTGCTTCTGAAAAAATGCGCTTTACCTTGGAACTAAAAGCCAAGCGCGTAAAAGAACGCGAGCTAGAGTCCGAAGGTGAACGCGTTAGCCGCGAGAAGTTAGCTCAGGCAGCAGCAGGCGAACAAATTATTGCCGCCAAGGCACAAGAGGATGCTATGAAGCATGTTCTGCCGTTTAAAGAAAAATTAATTGCACAACGCCAGTTAGAAGCAGAGGCCAACAAACAGTCAACCATTCGTGTTGCCGAAGGTGCAGCCCAAGCCCGCCGCATTGAAGCCGCAGGCGAAGCCGATTCGCGCCAAAAACTAGCCGACGCTGAAGCCTATAGACAGGACAAGATTGGCCGTATTACTAGCGAACAAATGAGTCGTGAAGGTTCTATTTTAAGTAAGCATCCGTTGCTGGTCCAAAAAGCCATGGTGGATAAACTATCGGACAAAGTCACGGTCATTGTTGCCCCTAGCGGAACGGATGGTCGCTTCCTAGGTGCCGCGATTGCGGGTGACTATAGCAACCGCGAAGATCGTACCGAAAAAACTGCAGCACGCACCGTGAGTGAGAACTAAATGTCTACTTCAATTTTAGTTGCCACTTTGGCAAGCGCTGCAATTGTTCAAACCGATGGTGTTGCCTTACGCGCAACGGCTGCAGATAGCGCGCCGCAGCATGCCGCGTTAACTCAAGGCGATTTACTTGAGGTACGCGGGGCGCGTTTAGATTACCTACAAGTCTATGACCACCGCCGCGAGCGCGCTGGTTTTGTTAAGGCAAGCTCGGTGCGAAAGATTAGTATGGATGAAACACAGGGTTCGCATTTTTTATCAATAGTGCGTTTTCTAAAAGATAGCTCGGGCCAAGAAGCACTAGGTATTAGTTACGCACAAAGCTATCTAAAAATTTCGGCAGGTCCTGCTAAAGACTCGGCCTACCCCGAAGTGCTAGAGGCTGTTGGCAAGATGGCCGAACGGTTGGCAAACCGCGCGAGCAAAGCAGTTGCGGGCGAATCTAATTCCGCTCAAATTGAAGGGGTCGGATTTCTTGGGGTTCGTATGGTTTCTGTAGAGCACGAGGGGCAACAACGCTTGTGCTACGACGGTCATGCCTACAAATTGCTGATGGGTTTGAATGCGCCGGCATCGTTCAAACTAACCGCGGCCTTAGCGCTGACCAAACCGACCTGTATCGATTCACGTTTAAGCGCTTTACAAAAACGCGAGCTCGACGCGGCACGCCTTAGTGTTATTGAACAAGTACCACTAGACCCAAAGGGCTTGTCGGGATTAGAGATGAATCGATTGCGGCACCGCAAAGCAGCGATTTTAGCGTCGCTCAGTTTTGCGTCACAGCGCGCGTTTACAAACAGCGGCGCAAACATCAACAGTACGCCAGCAAACGACATACCGCAACAAGTCACACGCTACGCAACTCAAGCGATTGAAGTCTTAGCTAGTGTGGACAAAAACGAGTTGAGTGAAGTTGAAAAGGCTGAATACGACGAGACCGGCTTGCGCGTCGGTGCGGTGCGTTGGGCAGCATTGCCAGCGAATACCTTGCCCAAGCAATTAACGATTGTAAATGGCGAGCCTGGGCAAACTTGCTTAGTGATTGCGACCAACAACGAAACCAATAAACGTTGCACTTACGGCGTCGTGTGGCCCCAATCGGCATCGGTATCGCCTAACGGTCAAATGATGAGTATCGCCGTTCAACCCAACGAGACTTGGCGTGAAGTTTGGTTGCTGCGCAAAGTGGATAACGCTTGGCTGTTCGACGTGCTACCGCCCAGCACACAAACAACCAACATGGGCATTGTCGAGTTTGCCGGTTGGGTGCCCGCAGACAGCAAACAAGAAGCGCGTATTTTAGTTGCTCGTGACGTATTAGAAAAAAGCAAAGTACGCACAACTTTTGAAGTACTGAAAGCGTCGAGCCTTAACGTTGATGGACGTGCAAATCATCCGCACACATTGTTTGCTTTTGCGAAGTTTCAACAGGCGACTTGGCGAGCAGCGACTTTGACGGTGCGATAAAAAATTCGAGCGGGCGTGCTTATCGGTTGCGCTGAACAAGATCAACAGAATGTGATTTACCGCATGTCGCGATTCTTAAGAAACCGACGCTCGAAAAACTGTGACTATTTCGTAAGCCGATGAATTTCAGGCGCTTTTTATGACTGGCACGACATTTGCTGATGCTAACCAAGCTCTCCTAGGCTCCCAATCCATTCCTCCACTAAATTACAACTGGAATTCACATGAAATCTTAAAAAATTGCAGCTGCACTAGCCGTTTTGGGTTTAAGCCAAGCCGCCCAAGCAAACTTAGTAGTTAACGGTGGATTTGAAGATCCAAATCAAGCGCCTGGTACTTGGTCAATTTACACGACAATTCCTGGTTGGACTTTGACCCCAGATGTAGAAATTCGGAATGCTGTTGTAGGTACGGCGTACGAGGGTAGCAACTATGCAGAATTAGACACCACTGCCAATAGCATTATTAGCCAAACTATTGCGACAATGGTTGGTGCAATGTACGAAATCTCCTTTGCTTACTCGCCCCGTATCAACATACCTTCAGCCTCAAACGGAATCGAAGTTTATTTTGGCGGCGTTTTGATTGCTACTGCAACTGGAACCGGCACTTCAACCCACACTTGGCAGTTACCATCGTACTTGGCAACCGCAACCTCAGCTTCATCGGTCCTTCTATTCAAAGCAGTTGGTACCAACGATAGCCTAGGTGGTTCATTAGACGATGTCAGAGTTAACGCCGTTCCATTACCTGGCACCGTCGCTTTATTAGGATTAGGTTTAGTTGGTTTTGCTGCACGTCGTCGCGCTGCAAAATAGGTAAATTCTTGGCCCAGCTCGTTTTTGGGTTATCTTATTTGAGTTGTAAAAATGTACTCGGCAAGTTATCAATGTTTGTCGGGTAGATTTTATTTACAAAGCCGCAACATAATCACCAATCGCCAGACTGCTAGTTAAGCCTGGTGACTCGATACCGAATAAATTTATCAGACCATTAATGCCATGAACCTTAGGGCCATCAATACGAAAGTCAGGCGCATTACTTTCGGGACCGTAAATTTTAGGGCGCACGCCACTGTAGCTCGGTTGCAAAGCACCATCGGGTAAAGCGGGCCAGTATTTGCGAATCGCAGCGTAAAAAATATCGGCGCGGCTTGGATCGACGGTGTAATCAATTTCATCGGCAGAAGCAACTTGTAGCCATTCTAAGTCTGGGCCAAACTTTGATTGCCCACCCAAATCTAGCGTTACATGAACCCCTAACCAAGCATCTTGTGGCGCGGGATAAATTAAGCGACTAAACGGAGACTTGGCAGCAAGGCTGTAGTAACTACCTTTGCCAAAATACTCGCGCGGAATATGTTGAGCCGACAACCCCTCCATACGCCGCGCTAACGCACAGGCATGCAAACTGGCCACGTTAATCACCAAACGCGCTTGCAGCTCGGTTACTTGCGAATTAGCGATAGTTCTCGCTTGAATGATGTGGGCGGGGGCGACGCCTTGTTTTGATAAATGCACGGCGACCACTTCGGTGCCAAAAACCATCATGCCAGCTGCGTTTTCAAAGTCGCCTTGCAGTGCCAACATTAAACCGTGGCTATCGACAATACCTGTGGTCGGTGAATGCAAAGCGGCGGTGCAATGCAATTGCGGTTCCATAGCCATGGCTTGGGCCGCGCTGAGCCACTGCGTTGGCGTACCGTTCGTTAGTGCTTTGTTTTGCATTGCTTCAAGCGCACCATGTTGTGACTCATCTGTTGCAACAACTAATTTGCCACAATTGCGAAAGTTAATTCCGCGCTCGGGACAATACGCATATAACAATTTTTTACCGCGCACGGAAAGTTGCGCTTTGAGCGAACCGGCCGCGTATTGCAAACCCGCATGAATAACCTCGCTGTTGCGCGAGCTAACGCCTTGCCCAATTGCATTTTCTTTTTCGAGCACAATCACTTCGCGGCCTTGCAAGGCAAAGGCGCGAGCAATTGCCAGCCCAACCACACCCGCACCAATGACGACGATATCTACTTGATCCATGCTGTTAAGAAAACCCTATTTTGCTTGTTACTCGCTAAATTGTACGCGGATCAGTGCTGCTAGCTTTTACACTCTCATCTGATGGTGCTGTTACACAGAGGCATACCCAAGGGTTAGTCGTTAGCACCCACAAGTCTCCATTATCAAGAAATGTAAGCTAACTCCAAACGGAACGACAGCTCTTCAATCCACCGAAACGCCTGTTTCGTTGGCAACCTTGGAGAAGACTAAAATGAATTTACAAAAACTATTAATCAGTGCAGCTTTTAGCTTGGCGGCACTTAACACCACAGCGGCACTCGCTCAGAACCTTTCAGACATATTTGGCGAGACCAAGCCATCTTCGGCAGACCTTCAACTGGATGTCAAGGGTCACGGCAAAGGCGGCGCATTCTTAAACGTAAAAGAGTTCGCAGGCAGCAAAGTTTCCGGTGTTTTTAACTCGGGCATATTCGTTGATAACCCCGTAAACTTTACCGCAACAGTTGATGGCAATAAGCTACAAATTAAAACTAGCAAAGGCCATACAGTACTAGCAATGTTAAAGAAACAAGCGGACGGAACTTATCTAGGTGATTTCACAGGCGACTTCAGCGGCTCGGTGAAATTAGTCATGAAGTAAAGCAATATCCAATGAAGCGCTTTAAGCAGCGCTCATTTTATTTGAAGCCATGAGCTTTCGAACCGCCATAATCGCCATAACGGCTAAAAACGCCGCAATCATGTAGTACGGATAGCGCGGTTCGAGCTTAAAGACAAGCGTCGCAATAATGGGCCCAGCGACCATACCCATTGCTTGCGCGGCACCAACGGTTCCTGCCGCTGCGCCCACTTCGTGCGTTTCTACAGCAGTAGAAGCAATAGCGCCAAACGATGGAAAAACAAAGCCCATTCCAAAACCGCAAACAAAATAGCAGACTGATATTTGCAAGATATTCTGTACAAAGCTGGAACCGAAAAAACCCAAACACGCTACTGAAGCACCAAACGCAATCATTTGATTGGGTGTTAAACCTTTGCCAAGTTTACTTAAGAGTTGCACTAACAATTGCGAGATAACAATCGCTACACCAACACAAGTTAATGCTAGCCCGGTGTAGCCGGTACTTTGATCCGCCGTTACATTAAACCGATCCATAATAAAAAAAGCTGTGTTTACTTGCGCTGACATCACGCAAAACATGGCACCGAATGCAACAAACATTGGCCACCGAATTCTATGATCGGTCCAACCTAAGATAGTTTTAGGTCCGCTGCTTGTGGCATCTGCCAGTACGATATCTTTAAGCTCGCTGCGCAGAGTTAGAAGCAGCGCTACGACGGCTAGCAATGCAGCTAGCAACAGGGGATACCACAACGACAGTGCGCCTAACGCACCGCCTAATGCAGGCCCTAACACCATGCCGACGGCACCGGCGGCACCAAGCGCGGCTAAAATTCCTGGGCGTTCTTTCGGTTCGTAACGCTGTGCGATTAACGCTTGCGAAGCGACGGGCACAACGGCAAACATAACGCCTAAGAAACAACGCAAAACAAACAACAAGCCAAACAATACTATTGGCCCAATAAATTTTTCGACCCCAGCAATGCCCGCAGCACAAAGCGCAACGAAACCCAACACAAACCAAATTAAGCCTTTACGCATTGTGACCCAATGCCCGTTGCGATCGCCCGCTTGTCCCCAGGGGCGGCTGGCTAACATCCAACTTAAACCTGCAGCGGAAACCATGGCACCAATTTGCCATTCGGGCATACCTACTAACCGCGCGATGGGGCCAATAACGGTATTAAAAATCATGAAAGCAATGTTGCACAGTGCCGTAATTAATACCAGCGTGCGAATCATTTAGAGTACAACCAAATTATCGCGATGAATGAGTTCGGCGCCTTCATCAAAACCTAAAATCGAAACGATTTCGCTGGATGGTTTGCGTGCAATTAAACGCGTTTCAGCGCTAGCGTAATTAGTTAGACCGCGCGCCAGCTCTTTGCCTTGTTCATCAAACACAGCAATTACCTCGCCACGCGCAAATTCACCAGCCACTTGCAAGACGCCGATAGGTAATAAACTGCGACCACTAGATACCAGCGCCTTAGTTGCACCAGCATCAATCACTACGCGCCCGCGGGTTTGTAAGTGGTCCGACAACCATTGCTTACGCGCTGCTAATTTAGGTGTTTCGCACACTAAAAAAGTACCAATCGATTCGCCTGCTGCTAATCGCTGCAACACGCGAGGTTCGCGCCCCCACGCAATTGCGGTATGGGTTCCACTACTTGCGGCACGCTTAGCTGCCAAAATTTTTGTGAGCATGCCGCCCTTGCCCAAACTAGAGCCCGCACCACCGGCCATGGCTTCTAGTGCAACGTCGCCAGCTCGACCCAAGTGAATAAACTGTGCGTTGTTATCTTTACGCGGATCGGCCGAAAACAAGCCTTGTTGATCCGTCAAAATAACTAAGCAATCGGCATCAATTAAGTTGGCAACTAAGGCACCCAACGTATCGTTATCACCCACTTTAATTTCGTCGGTGACTACGGTATCGTTTTCGTTGATGATCGGTACGACACCCAAACTGAGTAAAGTAAGCAATGTATTGCGGGCATTTAAGTAACGATCACGGTCGGCTAAATCGGCATGAGTCAGCAACACTTGCGCGGTCTTTAAACCAAGCTTTGAAAAATTTGATTCGTAACTTTGAATTAAACCCATTTGGCCAACGGCAGCACAAGCTTGCAATTCGTTAATCGCTGTGGGGCGCGCCGCAAAACCTAAACGCAACATGCCTTCAGCAATAGCGCCAGACGATACCAACACAACTTGCGCACCAGCAGAACGTAAAGCAGCAATTTCGTTGGCCCATCGATCGATTGCGGATTGATCTAAACCTTTGCCGTCATTGGTCACTAAACTGGAACCTACTTTTACCACCCAACGCTTAGCGTTAACCAACACTTTTGAGGTGGTTAGTACTTTGCTTGGTTCAAGGCTCGCAGAGCTTTGTGACGCCATAAAAATTAACCAATGGCCTTTGATTTTGGACGACGAGCTGACTTTACAGCCGGTGCTTCTAGGGCGGCGGCTTCTTGATCAGCGGTTTCTTGCTCGGTCATTAAACGCACATCCGTTTCGGGTTGCGCTTCACGCACAATTTTTGCGAGCTCGCCCCAAATAGCAAAACATAACTCGCGCGTGCCTTCGCCGGTTAAGGCCGAAATTTCAAAAGTTGGCCCTTTAAATTTGTAACGTTTTATAAAATCTTTTACAACTTGAGCACGCTCTTCGCCCAAGGTGTCCATTTTATTAAGCACTAACCAACGTTGTTTATCAAACAAACTTTGATCGTACTTTTTTAACTCTTTAACAATCGCTTTAGACTCGGCTACTGGATCGCGGGTGTGCTCAAATTGGGACAAGTCCACAATGTGCAGCAACAAACGCGTGCGTTGCAAATGCTTTAAAAAGCGATGTCCAAGGCCAGCACCCTCAGCAGCACCTTCGATCAGGCCTGGAATATCGGCAATAACAAAACTTTTTTCTTCGGCCACGCGCACAACACCCAAATTAGGATGCAGTGTAGTGAAGGGATAGTCCGCAATTTTAGGACGTGCGTTTGAAACTGACGCAATAAAGGTCGACTTACCGGCATTGGGCATGCCCAACAACCCGACGTCGGCCAATACTTTTAATTCGAGACGAACATTTTTTTCTTCGCCCGGGATACCGGGGTAATGCTGACGTGGCGCGCGATTTACGCTGGTCTTAAAGTGAATATTGCCCCATCCACCATTGCCACCTTTGGCAATAATAAATTCTTGACCGTGGAAGGTTAAATCGCCCAATAGCTCTTCGGTGTCCATATCAAAAATTTGCGTGCCAATGGGCATGCGCAACAATTTGTCTTCCCCGGCAGAACCATATTGGTCAGAACCACGGCCGTGCTCACCGCTTTGAGCTTTATGGATTTTTGTGTAACGAAAATCGATGAGGGTGTTAATGTTTTGATCGGCCACCGCAATAACCGAGCCGCCGCGACCACCGTCGCCACCGTTAGGGCCGCCACGCGGAATGAATTTTTCGCGACGCATGCTGCCGCTGCCATTGCCACCATCGCCAGCAACAACTTCGATTCTTGCTTCGTCTACGAATTTCATAATACTAATGACCCTTTTTACATCTGTATTGGTACTACTTAATTTTACTTCTTGAAAATGACAAAGCCCCGCTCAGCGGGGCTTTGAACAACGTCTGCCCGACTGAAACTTAAGCTGCTTCTAGCGGCGCTTCTGCTGGTGATACCGATACGGTACGACGGTTCTGTGCGCCTTTAACAGCAAACTGAACGTGGCCATCGACTTTAGCAAACAAAGTATGGTCTTTGCCAATGCCAACGTTAACACCAGGATGAAACTCGGTGCCGCGTTGACGAACAATGATTGAGCCAGCGTTAATAACTTCGCCGCCATACACTTTAACGCCGAGGCGTTTTGATTCTGATTCGCGGCCGTTTCTTGTTGAACCGCCGCCTTTTTTCTGTGCCATGTTTAATTCTCCAAAACGATCAGCAATTTACCTAAAAACTACTGATCTTAGTTGCCCAAATTACTTACGCTTGCCGCCGTCTAACTCATCGGTTAGCTTTTTAAAAGCATCCCAATCGCCTTTAGCAGCCAATGTTGCTTGCTCTGGCCAAGTTGTTGGGTCGTGACTTGCATAACGCGCGCCAGCAGCTTTCAACAGACCTTGTAAACGCTCGACTGGCGTTGCAGCCAATTGGGCAAACGTAGTGATACCCGCATTGATCATAATTTCGTTGATCTTTGGACCAATACCTTCAATTTTGGTCAAGTCATCAGCCGCGGCAGCAACAGGTGCTGAAGCAGTTGTTTCGCCAGCTGGGCTGGTGATTTTGCTGATAAATAACTCGATGTAATTTTGACGATGGCCTTGACGCTTTTGATAATGCTTACGACGACGCATTTTGAAAATGCGTACCTTGTCGTGACGTCCAAAACTAAGCACCGTTGCGGTCACCGTGGCCCCTGCTACCAAAGGAGCGCCGATCGAAATTTGATCGCCACTACCTACGGCTAACACTTGGTCCAAAGTGATTTGTGCACCGACGTCCGCTAGTATCTGTTCTACTTTAATTTTATCGCCAGCTGCAACTTTATACTGCTTGCCACCGGTCTTTATGACTGCGTACATGAATGAAAACCCTTTTGAATAAAGAACGATCGCGCATCTGTAAGAATTGCGCGAAGCCCGCTAGTATAACTTTCAACCCCGAAAACGGCAACATCTGTACAAGCTGCGCAACCGGACGCCTTGCCGCACAACGCTGCAAAATCAAGGACTTAGCCGAACCGTATCAGTAAAAATTGCGCAAGAAGGTGGCAAATTGGGCAAAAAAAATCCCCGTCAAGGTTTAAGCCGAGACGGGGCCAGGAGGAGGGAGACATCAAACTACAGCTCCAATATGCTCCTGGCCGAATTGCTCTGCCCTAGCTTTGCGACGAAGGGCCGGATTTTGGTCTCGAACTGCGGCTGTGACCGATGTCACGTTACAACGGCCTCCAAATTGCGATTTAACCGTGCTGCTTTTCAAACGCTTTCATGTACGAAACCAAATGCTGCACACCCTCAATGGGCATTGCGTTATAGATCGAAGCGCGCATACCACCCAACACCCGATGGCCTTTTAATTGCACCATCCCCGCTTCTTTTGCACCTTTTAGAAAATCGTCGTTCTTGCGCTCATCTTGCAAGAAAAATGGCACATTCATACGCGAACGGTTGCTAATTCGCACTTTATTGGTGTAAAAGTCGGTGCTATCTAAGTAATCGTAAAGCAATCGAGCTTTAGCAATATTTCGTGCTTCGATCGCTTTTAACCCACCCTGGGCTTTTAACCACTTAAACACCAATCCAGCCAAATAAATGGAATACGAAGGCGGCGTGTTCAACATCGAATCGGCGTCAGCCTGTGTTTTGTAATCCAAAATACTTGGCGGTAAGGGCACTCCTTTACCAATCAAATCCTCTCGGATGATGACGATGGTTAATCCCGCCGGACCAATGTTCTTTTGTGCACCGCCATAAATTAGGCCAAATTTACTGACATCAACGGGACGCGATAGAAAGGTCGACGAAATATCTGTCACCAACGGCACATTGCCAACCTCTGGAATAGCAAACGACTCAACGCCATGGATGGTTTCGTTCATGCAGTAATACACGTAGGCCGCCTGCTTAGACAACTTTAAGTCCGATTGCAGTGGGAACTGCGTAAACCCCGAGCCTTCCGTTGAAGCCGCTACGCGGGGCGCGCAAAACCGTGCCGCTTCTTTGACCGCTTTGGAAGACCACTCGCCAGTAACCACGTAATCGGCACTGGCTTTGCCGCGCAGCAAATTGCAAGGTACTTGCATAAATTGCAGCGTGCCACCGCCTTGTAAAAAGAGAACTTTGTAATTTTCGGGGATGTTCAGCAACTCACGAAAGTCGGCTTGGGCTTGGGCGTGAATACCCATGTACTCTTTGCCGCGATGGCTCATTTCCATTACCGACATACCGGAACCTTGCCAATCCATCATCTCGGCGGCAGCTTGTTGCAAAACAGTTTCGGGCAACATGGCTGGGCCAGCACTAAAGTTAAACAAACGCGACAAAATAAAATCTCCTGTAATTGGCGGCTAAGCATTTCGTCGAAATTGCATGCCTGTATTGCTTGCGTAAAATTAGTTGCTTCAATCGGAGCAACTACAAATCAGCAGCATCAATGCCCAGCCTACAATTGTAGGCTAGGCAGTTACACAGTGCCGACTCAAATTTTCGCAGTTGTTACGCGGCACTCGCAATCAGCCTTATAATTCACGCATCAAAGAAACGAGTCACTTTTGTCCGCAGCTGAACTTTTTCCCGCCATTACCGACGATCTTTATCAAACCGATCTGGTCATTCGCGCGCGCTTGCATTCGGAAGTTGCATTAATCAACACCATTTCTGAGTACATTGTACAAAGCGGCGGCAAACGGCTAAGACCAGTTCTGTTGCTGTTGTTTGCGCGAGCATTGGACTATAAAGGCACCAATCATCACTTGTTAGCAGCCGTTGTTGAATTTATTCATACGGCCACTTTGTTGCACGACGATGTTGTTGATGAATCGCCACTAAGGCGTGGGCGCGCAACAGCAAATTCCGATTTTGGCAATGCAGCGGCGGTTTTAGTTGGCGACTTTTTGTACTCGCGCGCCTTCCAAATGATGATCATTCCCAATGACATGCGCGTTATGAAAATATTGTCAGACGCAACTAACGTCATTGCAGAAGGTGAGGTGCTGCAATTGATGAACATTCAAGATGCTGACGTTACCGAAGAACGATACATGCAGGTTATTCGCTTTAAGACCGCAAAATTGTTTGAAGCGGCTGGCGAGCTAGGCACTGTCTTAGGCGGTGGCGATCAAGGTGCTATCGAGCGCGCAGGCGAATATGGTCGCTGCTTAGGCACGGCATTTCAAGTCATTGATGATGTGCTCGATTATGCGGGCGACAGCCAAGACACCGGCAAAGTCGTTGGCAACGATCTGCGCGAAGGCAAGCCCACCCTCCCCCTTATTTACGTTATGCAACATGGCAATGATGCCGAGCGCAAACAGGTTCGCGATGCCATTGAAAAAGGGGGTGTAGAAGTAATTGCCCCCATTTTAAAATCGATAGAACGTACCGGCGCACTCGAATACGCAAGAAAACAAGCAGAGACTGAAGCCGAGCGCGCACGTGAGTGCATCGCCGACCTTCCCGACTCTGTGTTTAAAGATGCACTAATATTTTTAACTCATTTAGCGGTCGAGCGAAAAAGCTAACCCGCATATTGTGCTTGCGCAATCTCTCACGTTCATATGTCAAAACCAAATATTATTTTTATCGTCGCTGACGATTTGGGTTATGCCGATTTAGGCTGCTACGGTGGCCGCGATGCATCGTTTGGCAAAGTATCCCCTGTACTCGACAGCTTAGCCGCGAATGGCTTGCGTTTTACTGACGGCTATTCCAATTCACCGGTGTGCTCACCAACCCGTTTCGCGATGATTAGCGCCCGTTACCAATACCGCTTTCGTGGCGCAGCAGAAGAACCGATTAACAGTGCCAGCCGAGGCAGCGAAACTTTAGGACTGCCGATTGCGCATCCAACCCTGCCGTCGCTGTTACGCGAGTCGGGTTACAGCACCGCATTGTTTGGTAAATGGCACCTCGGGTATCCACCGTCGTTCGGACCACTGAAGTCTGGTTACGATGAGTTTTTCGGTCCGATGTCGGGCGGCGTTGATTACTTTACCCACTGCAACGGTCGCGGAGTTCACGACTTTTTCATTGGGGAAGAAGAAAAGCATGTCGATGGCTATCTCACCGATTTACTTTCAAATCGTGCGGTTGATTATATTAAGCAAGCTAAAGTTGCCCCCGAGCAAAAACCTTTTTTCTTAAGCTTGCATTACACCGCGCCGCATTGGCCGTGGGAGACACGTGAAGATCGTGAACTTGCACAAGAAGTAAAAAGTAATTTGTTTCATTTGCATGGTGGCAACATAGCCACTTACCAAAAAATGATTCATCAAATGGATGAAGGCATTGGCTGGATTGTGCAAGCGCTAAAAGAAACTGGGCAACTCGATAACACCTTAATCGTATTTACTAGCGATAACGGTGGCGAACGATTTTCCGATAACTGGCCGCACGTAGGTGGCAAAATGGACCTAACCGAAGGTGGGATTCGCGTTCCCTACATTGCGTATTGGCCCAAGGTTATTAAGCCGGGACGCGTAACCGATCAACAGTGTTTGACTATGGATTGGTCCGCCACGATGATTGCGGCGGGACAAGGTAAAGCGCATGCAGATTACCCATTAGACGGTGTGTCTTTGCTGCCCGTTTTAGCCGACCAAGGAAAGGAATTTGAGCGGCCATTATTTTGGCGCATGAACTATCGCGGTCAGCGCGCAGCGCGCCTTGGGCCTTGGAAGTATTTGCGAGTGGACGATCACGATTACTTGTTTAATGTAGAACAAGACGGTCGCGAGCGCGCTAACTTAGGGTCCCGTGACCCCGAGCGACTTGCCAGCATGAGCCAATCGTGGGAGCGATGGAATGCAACTATGCCGGCAATTCCTAGCGACGCGACTGTCAGCTTGGGGTATTCGATTAAAGATATGCCAAATCGTTAATTAAGCTTTAACTAACTTTAAGCAACGTTAATCAACTTTAAGCAATTGGGGTAAAAAACTTAGCAATTCCTTGCATAACTTGTAGCGGTTGATCGCGATGCGGTGAATGTTTGCAGTTGCTTAATTTAAGCAGCTTTGTTTGGCCACAATGTTGCGCAATTCCTTCGATTTGCAGCATCGTTCCATATTCATCATCCTCGCCTTGAATCGCTAAAATGGGGCAAGCGATCGACTCTATTTCGCAACTAATATTCCAGTGGCGAAACTCAGGCGACAACCAAACTTGATTCCAACCCCAAAACGCTGAATCTGCGCTTTGATGATAGCGCGCTAGTCGTGCGGGTAAATCGGTGGTCTGGTAACTTTCTTTGGCCTGCTCAATGCTAGCGATGCTAATGTCTTCCACAACAATGTGCGGGGCCATCACCACGATCGAATCTGGTTTGTATTTAGCGGCATACAACAGTGCAATCGATGCGCCATCGCTATGCCCTAACAAGTGTAATGGGCGGGTTGTGCAACGACCTTCATCGCTAAATTGCAGACCGACTGCACCTAACAACGCTGGCAACACTTCGTGGGCTTGCTGGTGTAAAAAATCGTTCTCCCAAACCTCATGGCTGGGGCGCTCACTAGACCAACCGTAGCCGGGCCTTGAATACACCAATAGTTCGCAACCGAGGCTATCGGATAATTCCTGCGGGAACTTGCGCCACATGCCAACCGAGCCCAATCCTTCGTGTAGCAATACCCAGAGCGGGCTTTTAGCGCTTGGCGTGAGGCCCCGTGCCTCGGCAGTAATTGTCTCTGCATTTGTCAAATTATTTGCAGTTGCAATGACGTCTGCGCCCTTGGGTCGAACCCAATCGTATTCTAAATGTACGTTACGCTCGCGCCATCGAACTTGTGCAGTCTCAGCCATTTAGGGCACGTAGTTTAAATCGTTGAATTTTGCCGGTTGCGGTCTTTGGCAATTCGTTCACAAACTCAATAAACCGTGGATACTTAAATGGCGCAAGTCGATCTTTTACAAACAATTTTAATGCTGCTTCGTCAGTAGATTGTTCACTTTTCAACACAACATAGGCTTTAGTTTTGGTTAAACCATCGGCATCGGTTACCCCAATAACCGCTGCTTCTAAAACAGCATCGTGCTGCATTAAGGTCGACTCGACTTCGAAGGGCGAAACGTAAATTCCACTAACCTTTAGCATGTCATCGCCACGCCCGCTGTAGGTGTAAGTTCCGTTTTCGTTACGGACATATTTATCACCGCTTTTAGTCCACTCGCCCTGAAATGTTTCACGCGACTTGGTACGATTAGACCAATACATTAATGCTGCGCTTGGCCCCTTTACGTACAGATCCCCAGGTTGACCGTCCTCAACTAATTGACCATCATCGCCCCGCAATTGCACCTCGTAACCGGGCACTGGAAAACCTGTCGTTCCATATTGCACATTGCCGGGCAAATTAGATAAATAGATATGCAGCATCTCGGTCGATCCGATGCCGTCAACAATATCAATTCCAAAATGGGCTTTAAATTTTTGACCAAGCTCTGCCGGTAAAGCCTCGCCTGCAGAAGATGCAAAGCGCAGCGCAACCTCAGTACGGCTGGGTAAATTTGGTGCTGCAAGCATTCCCGCAAAACCGGTTGGTGCGCCATAAAATATTGTGGGTTTAAATAAATTAGCAGCACCGGCAACATGACCGCGCCAACGCTTAAACACTGCATCTGGCGTTGGCCGTTCGGCCATCAGTATTGTGGTTGCACCGACGGATAGTGGAAAAGTCAGCGCGTTACCTAATCCATAAGCAAAGAACAATTTTGCCGCTGAAAAACAAACATCGTTCTCGTTCAGCCCCAAAACGTCTTGACCATACAGTTTACAAGTCCAATAAATATTCGCATGGGTATGAACCGTTCCTTTGGGTCGCCCTGTTGACCCAGACGAATACAACCAAAAGGCAGGGTCGTCTTTGTGGGTTGCAACTTGCTTGGTCGACTTGGTTGTTATGGTCGTTTCTGCCCAAAGCGATCCGAGCGATTGCACTTTGATTCCCACGCACTCGGTTAACGAGGTGATACCCGAAACAAATATCGTATTAACCGTACACAGTTGCTCTGCTTGGGTTTGCTCAATCGCCGCTTGCAAAACTGGCAACAAGGCTGCACTTACAAACACCGCTTGCGCTTTGCTGTGCGCCAACATGTAGGCATAGTCCTCTGTAGTAAGTAGTGTATTGACTGCAACCGGCACAACACCCGCTCGAATCGCTCCCAAAAACGCCACAGGCCAGTCGACGTTGTCATGCATAAGAATTACGACGCGCTCTTCTGGGCGAATTCCCGCTGCATCTACCGCTCGACCCACTAAAGCGCAACGAGCTTCTAATTGGCTAAAAGTAAGCTGACCAAAATCATCAATAAATGCGGCTTTGTTAGGTCGCGCCGCATTTTGATCGAATAGATATTGCGCAATGTTGAAAAGATCGGCTGGTTCAGTGTGATTGGTCATTCAAAACTTCCGGTAAAAGAACTGCTGTGGAATGGAATAGACGAAATTGGACCTAGATGCAGTAGACTACACCCTACACCTGCGGCTGCGGCCGGAACTATAATGCATATTAGTAGGTCAATTTATGGAGTCGAAGATTCTTAAGCCGCAAACCGCACCGGCCAGCCCATTGGATGAGAAACAAGACAAACATCCGTTTCTGATCGCCCTCGGCGAGCGACTCAAGAGCCTGCGTGCGCGCAAAGGGATAACACGAAAGGCACTGTCGCAAGCTGCCGCGGTCTCGGAACGACATTTAGCCAACTTAGAATATGGCACTGGCAATGCGTCGGTTTTAGTTTTATTGCAAATTTCGCAAGCCCTCGATTCTCCGTTATCCGCATTACTAGGCGACGTCACAACTTCATCGCCTGAATGGCTCATGATTCGTTCGATGTTAGAGACGCAAGACGATAAAACGCTTACGCAAGTTCGCTTAGGTATAGAACAATTAATCGGCCAAACGCAAGGCACTCAAGACCGAGAATTGCGCTTCGCCTTAATTGGATTGCGGGGGGCAGGTAAGTCTTCACTTGGCGCGCAGCTGGCAAAAAATATAGGATTTCAATTTATCGAATTGGCCAAGCACATCGAAATTTTAGCGGGTTGTTCGACCGCTGAAATTCAAGCACTGTATGGGATTAATGCCTACAGGCGCTACGAACGAAGGGCACTAGAGGAGGTCTTAGCAAGCCAATCTAAGGTCATCATCGCGACGCCTGGCGGACTCGTGTCGGATACCGGCACCTTTAAGTTAGCACTGGATCGTTGCCATACAATTTGGCTTAAGGCGAGCCCAGAAGACCACATGAATCGGGTTGTTGCGCAAGGTGACTTGCGACCAATGACAGCCAGCAAAGAGGCAATGGACGACTTAAAAGGTATCTTGGCGGGTCGAGCCGCTTTTTACTCTAAAGCAAACTTTTGCCTTGAAACCAGCGACCAAAATTTCGACGAAAGTCTTACAATTCTCACTCAATGGGTGCACGAAGTCATTGATCGGTCGTCTTTGAGCTAAATATCAACGAAGTGTTGACCCTTCGTTTTTCATGCATTATTATGCATAAACCGTCTAAACACCGACATGCATTATTTTGCAAGTTCAAGTTATTTTGTAATAGCCCTTTTAATATTAGAGTGTTTGCAAGCCCAGCAACGCCTTATTTAACCGACCGGAGAACTCGATGAGCAGCGTTATGACCCAACCCGTAAGCGCCACCCCGCAGCTATCGAGCGAGCAGGTGAATTATCAAACGCACCCTGCGCAGTATCACCACTGGAAGCTAAGCTTCGACGGCGTAGTCGCTACTTTAAAAGCCGACTTCGACGAAAACGCCGGTTTGCGTCCTGGCTACAAACTAAAACTCAACAGCTACGACCTTGGCGTCGACATTGAGTTAAACGATGCACTAAATCGCATTCGTTTCGAGCACCCAGAAGTACGTACCGTAGTTCTAACTAGCGCCAAAGAAAAAGTTTTTTGCTCCGGCGCAAATATTTTTATGTTGGGTGTTAGTAGTCACGCGTGGAAGGTAAATTTTTGTAAATTTACTAACGAGACACGCAACGGCATGGAAGACTCTTCCCAATACAGCGGCTTGAAATTTTTGGCAGCGGTGAACGGTGCATGCGCTGGCGGTGGATACGAATTAGCCCTAGCCTGCGATGAAATTTATCTTGTGGATGACCGCGCAAGTGCCGTGAGCCTGCCAGAAGTACCCTTGCTGGGCGTCTTGCCAGGCACCGGTGGCCTAACCCGCGTTACTGACAAGCGCCAAGTCAGACACGATCGCGCAGATATTTTTTGTACTAGCGTTGAAGGCGTGCGTGGCGCAAAAGCAAAAGAATGGCGCTTGGTCGACGAGGTTATTAAACCGGCAGTGTTTGCACAAACAATACAAGCGCGCGCCTTGGAATTAGCCGCGCAAAGCGATCGCCCTGCAAATGGCAAAGGCGTCAACTTAGAACCATTGCAGTACACACAAAGCGCAGATGCATTGCATTACGCAAATGTTCAAATAACCATCGACCGAACAAAACGTACTGCCGTATTTTGTATTAAAGGCCCAACCGGCCCACAACCGCACGACAGTGCTGGCATCGAAGCTGCTGGTTCTAACTGGTACCCACTATGCCTTGCACGCGAATTGGATAATGCCATCTTAAACATGCGCACCAACGAACCCGATATTGGTCTTTGGTTGATGAAAACCGAAGGTGACGCTAGCGCTGTACTGGCTATGGACGCGACGCTCTTGGCAAACCAAACGCATTGGTTCGTTCGTGAGACTTTAGGGCTTTTGCGTCGTACGTTAAGCCGCTTAGACGTATCTTCCCGTAGTTTATTTGCGCTAATTGAACCCGGCTCATGCTTTGCCGGAAGCTTTTTAGAATTAGCATTAGCTTGCGACCGTATCTACCATTTGGCTTTACCTGATGACCCAGTTAAGTCACCGTCGATTACCATTGGCGAACTCAATTTTGGATCGTTGCCGATGGCTACAGGTCAAAGCCGCCTAAGCCGCCGTTTTTACAACGAGCCTTCAGCGCTAGAAGCGATTCGCGCCAGTATTGGTACGGCGCTCGATGCCGATGCCGCCGCAGCTTTAGGCTTAAACACCAGCAACCCCGACGACATCGATTGGGATGATGAAATTCGCATCGCCATTGAAGAACGAATTGCAATGTCTCCTGATGCCTTGACAGGCATGGAAGCAAACCTGCGATTTAACGGCCCAGAAAATATGGTGACCCGTGTTTTTGGTCGACTAACAGCATGGCAAAATTGGATTTTTCAAAGACCTAATGCAGTAGGTGAAAAAGGTGCTTTGAAAGTGTACGGCAAAGGCGACAAGGCAGCCTTTGACTGGAATCGCGTTTAGATTTTTAGAATGAACAACTTTTTAAATTAAGGTTTTTATCATGAGCACTAGCATCAATTACAGCGAAAAAATTCCCAACAACGTTAACCTTAGCGAGGACCGTACGCTTCAGCGTGCGCTAGAGCAATGGCAACCAAACTTTATTAACTGGTGGGATGAAATTGGGCCTGAAGGTTCAACCGATAGCGAAGTGTATTTACGTACCGCCGTTAGCGTAGACCCGCAAGGCTGGGCTAGCTTTGGGCACGTTAAAATGCGCGACTACCGTTGGGGAATTTTTATGAACCCTGGCCAACAAGATCGCAAAATCCATTTTGGCGACCACATGGGCGAGAACGCTTGGAACGATATTCCGGGTGAATACCGTGCCAATTTACGCCGCATTATTGTGACCCAAGGCGATACCGAGCCAGCATCGGTCGAGCAGCAACGCCACTTAGGTTTAACCGCCCCATCGATGTACGACCTACGCAATTTGTATCAAATTAACGTAGAAGAGGGTCGCCATTTATGGGCCATGGTTTACTTGCTACACAAGCACTTTGGCCGCGATGGTCGCGAAGAAGCAGAATCATTGTTAGTACGTCGTAGTGGCGATGAGGACAACCCACGGATTTTAGGCGCGTTTAACGAAGCCACGCCCGATTGGTTAAGCTTTTTTATGTTCACTTACTTCACTGACCGCGACGGTAAGTTTCAGTTATGTGCATTAGCGGAAAGCGCCTTTGACCCATTGGCTCGGACTTCTAAGTTCATGTTGACCGAAGAAGCCCATCACATGTTTGTGGGCGAAAGCGGCATCTCGCGCATTATTCAACGTACTTGCCAAATGATGAACGAGCTACGCACTGACGACGTTACAAAGTTGCGTGCCGCCGGCGTCATTGATTTACCAACGTTACAACGCTACTTAAACTTCCATTTTAGCGTCACTATCGATTTGTTTGGCGCTGACGAATCCAGCAATGCAGCTACCTTTTACAGCACTGGATTAAAAGGCCGCTATGAAGAAGGCAAACGTACCGACGACCACCAATTACGCGGACAAACTTATCGAATTTTGGAAGCGCGCAACGGCCAGCTAACCGAAAAAGAAGTGCCAATGCTCAACGCATTAAACGAGGTGCTGCGTGACGACTACATTAAAGACAGTGTTGCCGGTGTAGAGCGTTGGAATAAAGTGCTCGAAAAAGCGGGCATTCCATTCCGTTTAAAAACGCCGCACAAAGCATTTCATCGCAACATCGGCGCACTAAAGGGCATTAAAGTTTCGCCTGAAGGTCGCGTAATTACTGATGCCGAATGGAACGCCAAAGAAAACGATTGGTTACCTACGGCCCAAGATCGTGCATTCGTTGCCAGCTTAATGGGACGTGTCGCTGAGCCCGGCAAATTTGCCAACTGGATTGCACCACCTGCGATGGGAATTAATCGCCAACCCGTTGATTTCGAGTATATTCGCTTCAACTAATTTGTTTTAACTTTGTTGGAAGGTTCTTCGCATGGGTACATCGGACATCACGGTGATCAAGCAACATTTAATCGATCCCGAAATTTGTATTCGGTGTAACACTTGCGAAGCGACCTGCCCGGTTGGGGCCATCACGCACGACTCGCGCAATTATGTGGTCGATGCAAGCAAATGCAACTTGTGTATGGACTGTGTACCGCCATGCCCAACCGGCTCGATTGATAATTGGCGCGACATGCCTAAGGTCCGTGCTTACACATTAGATGAACAACTGGTTTGGGACGAATTACCGGCCAGCCTGCCACCAGAAGAATTAAACAGCGAAGGCGGCGGCGCAGCACCAACTTTAGTTGCCCAAGCAAGCCAAATACTAACTAGCCCAGAGGCTCAGTTATCTGGCAGCAATAACGAACAAGAAAACGCCTCAACCAATATCCAAAAAACAGTACCTTCGGTCGGCAGCTCCACTCTGCCCCCTTGGTCTGCCGCCCACCCTTTTGTCAACATTTACGGCCCCAAAGCAACGCACAAAACCATTACCGCCACTGTAACGGGCAATGTGCGAGTGACCGAATTGAGTAAAGGCGGTATCAGTTCCGATTACGACACGCACCACATTGTTTTAGACTTTGGCAACATGCCTTTTCCCGTGCTCGAAGGTCAATCCGTTGGCGTAATTGCTGCGGGCAAAGACATCAACGGCAAGGCCCACTACGCACGGCAGTATTCAATTGCTAGCCCACGCAACGGCGAGCGACCTGGTTACAACAACATATCGTTAACGGTAAAACGCGTTCTCGAAGATCACGACGGCAGGCCTGTTCGCGGAGTCGCTAGCAACTATCTGTGCGACTCCAAAGTAGGCGATACGGTGCAAATCATTGGTCCTTTTGGCGCAAGCTTTTTAATGGCGAATCACCCGCGCAGTAATTTAGTGATGATCTGCACCGGCACTGGTTCTGCACCAATGCGCGCGATGACAGAATGGCGTCGTCGGCAACGTGCAACCGAAAAATTTGAAAGCGGTAAGTTAATGCTGTTCTTTGGCGCTCGCACAAAAGAAGAGTTGCCCTATTTCGGTCCCTTACAATCGCTTCCCAAAGACTTTATCGGTATTAATTTAGCGTTTTCACGCACGCCAAATCAAGAAAAAAAGTACGTGCAAGACGCCATGCGCGAACGCGCCACCGACCTCGCGGTTTTAATGCAAGACCCCAACACTTATTTTTATGTTTGTGGATTGCGGGCGATGGAAGAAGGCGTGCTAAAAGCCCTTAGCGCTATTGCTGCCGAAGCCGGATTGTCTTGGGACAATTTAGGCGCAACTTTGCAATCCCAAGGACGCTTGCATCTCGAAACTTATTAAGTCCTATCGCTAGCAAGGCCACACTTTTCACTAGCATCAATAGCGCCAGCAGAGTTCTGTCTTTCGAATTGACGCCTCATTTTTTGTACGATAATATTTTTCGGTAATACCTAATGACCTCTACTCAAGCCTTTATCTGTGACGCAATTCGCACTCCATTTGGCCGTTATGGTGGCGCTTTATCTTCGGTGCGGACGGATGATTTAGCTGCGATTTCACTACGCGCCTTGATGGCCCGCAATACGGCCGTCGATTGGGCTGCAGTGACCGATGTACTACTGGGTTGTGCTAACCAAGCAGGCGAGGACAATCGTAATGTCGCGCGCATGGCAACTTTATTGGCTGGGTTACCAATCGACTTGCCTGGCGCAACGATTAATCGCTTGTGCGGCTCGGGCCTAGATGCGGTAGGCACAGCAGCGCGCGCAATAAAATCGGGCGAAGCCCAGATGATGATTGCTGGCGGCGTAGAAAGTATGAGCCGCGCCCCATTTGTTATGCCAAAAGCAGACACCGCGTTTAGCCGTACCAATGCCGTTTACGACACCACGATTGGGTGGCGGTTTATCAATAAGTTAATGAAAGAACAGTACGGTGTCGACTCGATGCCAGAGACCGCCGAGAACGTAGCCGAGCAATTTAAAATCGAACGCACCGCACAAGATACAATGGCGCTCGCATCGCAACTTAAAGCAGTGGCCGCGCAAAAATCTGGTTTTTTTGATGCAGAAATTACGCCAGTCAGCATTGCGCAAAAAAAAGGTGATCCTATTGTTGTAACGCAGGACGAACACCCGCGCGAAACCAGTTTGGAGTCTCTAGCAAAATTAAAGGGCGTTGTAAAACCTGATGGTACGGTTACCGCTGGAAATGCCAGTGGCGTTAACGATGGATCTTGCGCGCTGTTATTGGCCAGCGAAGCGGCCGCTGTTAAAAACGGCTTGTCACCGAAAGCACGCGTCGTTGGCATGGCCACGGCCGGAGTTGCACCGCGCATTATGGGCTTTGGCCCTGCACCAGCCACCCGCAAAGTATTAGCGCTGACTGGCTTAAGCCTTGCCCAAATGGACATCATAGAATTAAATGAAGCCTTTGCAGCCCAAGGCTTAGCTGTAATGCGCGACCTGGGTTTGCAAGATAACGATCCGCGCGTAAATCCCAACGGGGGCGCAATCGCCTTGGGTCACCCCTTGGGCGCGTCGGGAGCACGCCTGGTGACTACTGCTTGCAATCAATTGCATCGCATCAACGGGCGCTATGCGTTAATTACGATGTGTATTGGGGTTGGACAAGGCATTGCAATGATTATTGAAAAAGCATAAAAATTACCCGCGCGAACGTTCAAGCAACAGAATCATCATGATGCTAGCCACACAAAGTGATTCTGTGGCCTCATCGGATGCCTTAACTCGCTCAATTTTGTAACGCCCTTCCCACAAAGCTGGCTGCTTTGTGAAGCTAAACAATAACCCGTGACGATCCGAGGAAAGCTCGTAAATTGGATGTAAAAAGTAGCTAGTTAGCGGGCCAATAATGGGCAAAGCGCCCAAAACTCCATCTAACACTTTCACCCAAGGATTAGTTTCGTTAATCGTCAGTAACTGCCCATCAAGTGCTGTGATCTCGTAGGTTGCCTTCCACAGCGAGCGCATACCTTTACGCTTGAGCGAACCTACATCGCGCCCGTCTGTAGTGGTAATTTGATAGCTAGCCCCAAAGTCGATAATTCGGTCGGCTTTAATCGAAAGCACAGGTTTGGTTTGCTCAGCATCAGCAAAAAAAGTAACCGCCTCTTTTAGCTTAAACATCTTTTGACGAACATACAAAATTAAGCGTCCACTTGAGTCTGTCAGCGAAACCTGTGGTGCAAGTGCGAGAAGCTTAAAAGTAGCTTGCATTGGAAATTGCATATTTTTCGGGCCTATGTGGTCAATATCGACTTGCGGATATTCGCAGAAATTCGGGCAACACGCTAATTGTGCCGATGACTGGTAAATCAAAGTAACTAGTACTAATTTAGTTGTAGCAAATTAAAATCGCGACGCAAAAATTTAGTATCCTTGACGGCTAAATTTTCAATTAGGTGAAAAGACTTCAATGCGTAGTGATATCGACATCGCCCAAGCGGCAAGCAAACTGCCTATAGTTCCGTTGGCAACTAAGGTCTTGGGCATTCCCGAAGAGGAGCTTGAACCCTACGGTCGGTACAAAGCTAAGCTATCACTGAACTACGCCGCCTCATTAAAAAACCGACCCAACGGCAAGTTAATTTTAGTAACCGCGATTTCGCCAACGCCTGCAGGCGAAGGCAAAACGACCACTACCGTTGGCCTAGGCGATGCCTTAAACGTCATTGGCAAGCGCGCTATTATTTGCCTGCGCGAGCCGTCCCTTGGGCCAGTGTTTGGGATGAAGGGCGGCGCTGCGGGCGGTGGGTTCGCACAAGTCGTTCCGATGGAAGATATCAACTTACATTTTACGGGTGACTTTAATGCAATTGCCTTGGCTAATAATTTATTAGCTGCGTTGATTGACAATCACATCCATCATGGCAACGCACTTAATTTCGATGTACGCCGAGTCACCTGGAAACGGGTCGTCGACATGAATGATCGCGCATTGCGTCAAACCATTGTTGCTTTAGGCGGCACTGCCAACGGCCAGCCGCGCGAGGATGGTTTTGATATTGTGGTGGCCTCTGAGGTCATGGCGATTTTTTGCCTAGCCACTAGCATTGCGGATTTAAAAAATAGGCTCAGTAATATTGTGGTGGGTTACACGACCGATCAAAAACCAATTCATGCACGCGATTTGAAAGCACAAGGCGCAATGACAGCGCTGCTAAAAGACGCGTTGGCCCCTAACTTAGCGCAGACCCTAGAAAACAATTTAGCCTTTATCCATGGCGGCCCATTCGCCAATATTGCCCACGGTTGCAATTCGGTCATCGCAACACAGACTGCATTAAAAATGGCCGATTACGTTGTTACCGAGGCAGGCTTTGGGGCCGACCTTGGCGCCGAAAAATTTATCGATATCAAATGTCGCAAATCAGGTTTACGTCCATCGGCTGTTGTGCTGGTTGCCACTATTCGCGCCTTAAAGTACCACGGCGGCGTTGAAGTAAAAGACGCCAAGATCGAAAACTTAGAAGCCTTAACTAAAGGCCTCGTCAACCTAGAACGTCATTTAAAAAATATCCGTGAACAATATGGTTTGCCATGTGTTGTCGCCATTAATCACCGCACCGAAGATACGCCAGCAGAAGTCGAATTACTGCAAAAAAGTGCGCAAGCTTTTGGGGCGACGGTCGTGGTGGCCAAGCATTGGGCTGAAGGTGGCAAAGGAGCCACCGAATTAGCCAAGGTGGTCGTGCAATTATGCGAGCAGCCCAACCAGTTTCGCTTTGTCTACGAAGAAAGCGCAACCCTTTGGGAGAAGGTACAGAGCATCGCTAAAAACATTTACGGTGCCAGCGAAGTTACTGCCGACTCAAAAGTACAAAACCAAATTAAAAAATTGCAAGCGGCTGGCTATGGCCATTACCCCGTGTGCATTGCTAAAACACAATATTCTTTCTCAACTGACGCTAGTTCGCGTGGGGCTCCCTCGGGCCACAGTATTAACGTACGCGAAGTTCGGTTAGCAGCCGGTGCCGAATTTGTTGTTATGGTCTGTGGCGATGTAATGACGATGCCTGGCCTGCCTAAAGAACCAGCCGCACACGCCATTGATGTAGCCGACGACGGCCGAATTATTGGTTTGTTTTAATTACGCAATAAACCTAAGCATTAACTGTATCTAAAAATTGGAAAAATAATATGAAATACGTTTTTGAACCTGAACAACAAATTGCCGTACCCGTAGTTGGCCGCGAAGAGCAATTTCCCGTCCGTCGCGTGTATTGCGTTGGCAGAAATTATGCTGCACATGCGCGTGAAATGGGGTTTGACCCCGACCGCGAGCCACCATTTTTCTTTTGCAAACCGGACAACAGCATTGTGGTTGTAAAGCCTGGCACGACCGGCACAATTGCCTACCCACCTGGCACTAGCGACTACCAACATGAAATTGAATTAGTCGTTGCCATTGGCAAAAGCGGTAGCAACATTAGTGTCGAGCAAGCACCCGACTATGTGTTTGGTTATGCGGTTGGTTTGGATATGACCCGCCGCGATTTACAAATTAAATCACGCGACAAAGGCCGCCCTTGGGAGTTAGGCAAGGCATTTGATCAATCCGCCCCAATCTCATCTATTTATCCAGTGGTCGCGTTTGGTCATCCAAAAAACCAAGCGATTTCGCTACTAGTTGATGGCACACAAAAACAAAAAAGCGATTTATCAAACCTGATTTGGTCGGTGCCAGAAGTCATCATGCACTTGTCGCAATTTTTCACTTTAAAACCCGGCGATCTAATTTATACCGGTACGCCAGAAGGCGTTGGTAAAGTAGTTGCAGGCCAAACGATGCTAGGCGAAATTGAAGGTTTGGGCCAGCTGCACGTTAATGTGATTGCTTAGTTTTAAGTTTCGAATTCAGTACTTAAAACAACTGTAGTGTTGGTTTTTAAAATGCCCGGAATTGCTTTGAGTTGATACAAAATATCTTCCAAAGCCCGTGCATGGGTGGTACGAATTTTCGCTAGTAAATCGTAATCCCCCGCAACGCTATGTAACTCGATCACTTCTGGAATTGCACGCATTAAACGCGCAATGTCTCGGCATTGAGCGCTGCCATCGTTGCGAACTGAAACAAACGCCGTAAAGGTTAGGCCCACTTTTAATGGGTCTACCTTTAAGCTAAATTTTTCGATAACGCCGCGTTCAATTAGTTTTTTTACGCGCTCGTGTACAGCGGCGGTCGACAAACCAACCTCCAAACCCACATCGGCGTAAGAACGTCGGCTATCTTTCGATAACGCTGTAATAATTCCTGCATCAATGGCATCCAACGAGATATTTGCTTCCAAAGCACTTGTTTTTCAGAAAGATATCGGATAAATTTACGGAAACTTGGGTTTCCTACCGAATATTTTCTTGAATTATCGCTCAATCACCATCGCAGGCGATAGTTTTCAATCTCAAATCCGTAAAACTATGGCTAGTCTCGTAAAAGCAAAACCAGCGGTTCAATCAATCGCCATCGCACTTGCTTTGGTCTACATCGTTTGGGGCACAACCTATTTGGTACTTAAATGGGGCGCAGCCGCGATGCCACCTTTCTTACTAAACGGCACTCGCTTTGTAGTTGCTGGTTTGCTCATGATAGGTCTGGCACGATTAAAAGGCGGCGTCTGGCCAAGCGCAAAAGTAGCCAGAAATGCTGGCTTTGTTGGTTTCATGATGGTCAGTTGCGCCATGAGTTTAATTACCATCGCACATAAACTTGGAATTGGCTCGGCGCTGATGGCAACGATCGTGACAACAATGCCCATGTGGCTTGCGCTGTGGACCCGTATCGGCGGCGAGAGCGTGCCACTGACCAGTTGGATAGGCTTAACGATTGGCGTTGGCGGTGCTGCCTTACTTGCAATGGAAGGTGATGTTTCGGTAACACCTATCGGAGCGATCTGCGCCTTTGCTGGACCGTTTTGCTGGAGCATTGGCTCTTACGCATCGCGAAAGCTAGAACAACCCGTCGGCATTATGGGAGCCGGCTTCCAATGGCTTATTGGCGGCTCGATCGCACTAACAGCGGGACTATTACTAGAGCGCCCACAGGACATGCTGAATGCCAGTGCGGGCGCTTGGGCCGCTTGGGCTTACCTAGTGGTATTTGGCACATTGATTGCCTTAAACGCCTACCTTTGGTTGCTGCAACATGTTTCGCCGGCACTTGCCGGTAGTTATTCTTTTGTGAACCCCGCCGTGGCTTTGGTTGTGGGTGTTTGGCTTGGCGCAGAACAGTTTACTGGGTGGATATACTTGGCCTTTCCCATGGTGCTGATTGCGCTATTGCTTATTCTTTATGGGCCGCTTCTAAGCGCACGCAAACCTTAGTCATTGACCGATCCCCGAAGCGGTCACTCACTGGCCTGCGGCAGAAGCAGCGGTCATGAAAGCCGATTGGTAGCCACAAACGGGCGACATGAACGCCAAAAAGCCCCGCAACAATAGCGCCTTGGTGTAGTCTTGTAACCCTTCAAACGACCAACAAAGCGCGTGGAATCATTACCTTGGTGGGTGCATGCCCTTGCTTTAATTTTGCTGCTGGCGATTTCGGCTTTTTTCTCGATTTCAGAGACCAGCATGATGGCGCTCAACCGCTATCGGCTAGCTGCGCAAGCCAAAAAAGGGAAAAAATCAGCCATTGTTGCCTCTGACCTCTTAGGCCAAACAGATCGTTTGTTGGGCACCATTTTATTGGGCAACAATCTTGTCAACACAGCCGTTACGACATTAGTAACCGCTCTTGCCATTAGTATTTTTGGCAATAACGATACCGTCTTACTAATCGCCACCGCCGCTGTCGCTTTTGCAATTATTGTGTTTTGCGAAATAACGCCAAAGGTGATTGGGGCAAACTATCCCGATAAAATTGCCTTACCGGCCAGTTATGTGCTGCGCGTTTTAATGAAAGTCATGCGGCCAGCAGAGTGGTTTGTTAACTTGTTCGTAGGCTGGCTTTTAAAGCTAATGCGAGTGAACCCGAAAGCGGGTGACGAAAGCAAGTTAACCAACGAAGAGTTGCGTTCGGTTGTTTTGGAATCGGGTCATTTCATGCCCCAGAAACACCGCAGTATTGTGTTGAACTTATTTGATTTAGAAAACATTACGGTCGACGACGTGATGACCCCAAGATCAAAACTTGAGGCATTAGACATTAACGATCCGCCCGAAAAAATAATCGAGCAATTAACGACCTGCTACCACAATAAAATTCCGGTTTATGAAGGCGAAATAAATAAAATCATCGGTATTTTGCATGTCCGAAAAGTATTGTCATTAATGCAGCGCGAAGAGTTTACCAACGAAGATATTAAGGAATTGCTAACCGATCCGTACTTTGTTCCCAGCGAAACTCCCGTTTTTACACAACTTCAATATTTTCAAGAAAACAAGCAACGCGTGGGCGTGGTCGTCGATGAGTACGGCGACGTATTGGGGCTGTTAACGCTTGAGGACATTATCGAAGAAATCGTTGGTGAATTTACAACCACCTCGCCAGGTGGCGACAAGAGCGAAATGACTTGGGACGAAACCGGAGTCATTCAAGTTGAGGGCAGCACTGCTTTACGCGACCTTAACCGCCGCATCGGAACTGACTTTGCTGTCGACGGGCCGAAAACCATTAACGGCCTAATTTTAGAAACACTGCGCGAGTTACCAGAAGGGCCTGCAAGTATCCGCTTGGGCCAGTTTGCGGTCGAAATCGTTCAAATGGACGAACGTACCGTTAAAACCATCAGAATCCATCGTTTGGGGCCAGTACGTGATTTATCTGACAATTTAGATAACCGCTCATCCGGCAATTAAACCCGCCCCCTCAGCTGCAGCTTGTCCTTGTTTGCGTGACCCCCAACACTAAAGGGTAGAAAAAAACGCAAACAGCGGGCGGAATTTATGGCAGTTGCAACACCAGTTCAAGCAGGCCAACAAAACGGGCAAACCAAACAGCAAACTACTTTGCCGGGGATTGCACGCGCGTTAGTACAAGCACAAGTGTTAAAGCCCGCACAAGCGCTGGATATTCAAGTTAAGGCGGAAACTGCGGAACGGAAATTCATCGACGAAATGCTTGCAAGCAACGTGATGAACTCTATAACACTGGCTAAGTTCTGTTCTACGCAGTTTGGTCTGCCATTAATGGACTTAGATGCGTTTAATCAAGACTGGACCCCACAGAACTTAATTAGCGTTAAGTTAATTACTCAGGGTTTCTTGATTCCGTTAGCAAAACGCGGCAACAAAATTACTATCGCGGTTTCAGATCCGACCGATCAATCGATTTTGGATCGCATTCAATTTGAAACAGAGTGCCAAATTGAAGTAGTCGTTACAGAACACGACAAGCTGCGCAAGATACTAGAAAAATTTGCCAAGTCTGCAGGACAGCAACTGTCGGAATTTAGCGATGGCGTTGAGGATCTTGAGTTTGGTACGGAAGACTCCGCCGCAGCAACCGGCGCCGACACTGATGTCGATGACGCGCCGATTGTTAAATTTTTGCAAAAAATACTAATTGACGCTATTGAGTCTGGCGCATCTGATATTCATTTTGAGCCCTACGAAAAATTTTATCGTATTCGTTACCGCGTCGACGGTGAGCTGAAAGAAATTATGCAGCCGCCGAATCAAATCAAAGACAAATTGGCGTCGCGTATTAAAGTTATTAGTCGGCTAGATATTTCCGAAAAACGCGTCCCGCAAGACGGTCGTATGAAGATCGTTTTGTCTGCAACCAAAGCAATTGATTTTCGCGTCAGCACCTTGCCAACTTTGTTTGGCGAAAAAATTGTGATGCGTATTTTGGATCCGTCATCAGCTAAGCTAGGTATTGACGCGCTTGGCTATGAGCCTGATCAAAAAGCGGTGTTAATGGAAGCGGTTCAACGACCCTATGGCATGGTACTGGTTACCGGCCCAACCGGTTCTGGAAAAACAGTTTCTCTGTACACCTGCCTTAATATTCTTAACAAGCCTGGCATTAATATTTCAACAGCCGAAGATCCTGCTGAGATTAACTTACCCGGCATTAATCAAGTCAACGTTAACGACCGTGCAGGACTTAGTTTCTCAGTCGCACTGAAATCGTTTTTACGTCAAGATCCTGACGTCATTATGGTCGGTGAGATTCGCGACCTAGAAACAGCAGACATATCAATTAAAGCGGCTCAGACGGGCCACATGGTGATGTCTACTTTGCACACGAATGATGCGCCAACCACCATAACGCGAATGATGAATATGGGTATTGCGCCATTTAACATCGCCTCGTCGGTAATTTTAATTACCGCTCAACGCTTGGCTCGCCGCCTGTGTACATGCAAAGAAGTTTTAGAAATGTCGGACGAAGCCCTAATCGAAGTCGGCTATACACCCGAAGACTTAGACGGTACCTGGAAACCCTATAAGCCCGTTGGTTGTGATCGATGCGGCGGCGGTGGCTATAAGGGCCGCGTTGGTATTTATCAAGTAATGCCGGTTACAGAAGAAATTCAAAAAATTATTTTATCCAATGGCAATGCAATGCAAATCGCCGAGCAAGCAAAACGCGAAGGCGTCTCTGATTTGCGTAAATCTGGGTTACGAAAAGTAAAAAGCGGTCAGACTTCAATTGAAGAAGTTTTGGGTTGTACCAATGAATAGTCAAAACCTAAATTCATCATCGCTTTGCAACATCAATTTAGTTATCGCATTTACAAAGATGCACATTATTAAAGGATTTGAACATGGCTGCCACTAAAGCACCTGCGCGCCCACAAGCCCCAAAAGACACTCAATTTTCTTGGGAGGGTCGTGACAAGTCAGGAAAAGTAATCCGCGGCGAGATGCGCGCCCAAGGCGAAGCAATTGTTAGTGCTTCGTTGCGCCGTCAAGGTATCACTGTTACCAAAGTCGGAAAATCTAAACGCAAGCGTGGCAAACGCATTACAGACAACGACATCACGCTGTTTACGCGTCAGTTAGCAACGATGATGAAAGCTGGCGTTCCATTGTTGCAAGCATTTGATATTGTTGCCAAGGGTACCGACAACGGCTCTGTTTCAAAACTATTCTTGGACATTAAGGGCGACGTCGAAACAGGCAGCTCACTCTCGCAAGCATTTCGCAAATATCCGCTTTATTTTGACCCCTTATTTTGTAACTTGGTAGGTGCTGGCGAACAAGCCGGTATTTTGGATGATCTGCTTGATCGCTTGGCAACTTACAAAGAAAAAACGCAAGCGATAAAAAGTAAAATTAAATCCGCCTTGATGTATCCGATTGCAATTATGGCGGTAGCTGTAATTATCGTTGCCGTAATTATGTGGTTTGTAATTCCAGCGTTCAAGAGCGTATTCTCAAGTTTTGGTGCGGACTTACCAGCGCCAACAATGATCGTTATTGCAATGTCGGACTTTTTCGTTAAGTGGTGGTATCTAATTATTGGCGGAACCGGCGGCGCTATTTACTTTATGCTAGAAGCATGGAAACGTTCGCCGCAAGTACAAATGGCAATGGACCGCGCACTACTAAAGGCACCGATATTTGGCAGCTTAGTTCTTAAAGCAACCATTGCTCGTTGGACTCGAACTTTAGCAACGATGTTCGCGGCTGGTGTTCCATTGGTTGAAGCACTTGATTCCGTTGGCGGCGCGTCAGGCAACATTGTTTACTTGCAAGCGACCAAAAAGATTCAAACCGATGTGTCTACCGGGACCAGTTTAACAACTGCGATGCAGTCTACTAATGTATTTCCCAACATGGTTTTGCAAATGGCTTCAATTGGGGAAGAGTCTGGTTCACTTGACGGGATGTTATCCAAAGCAGCTGACATTTACGAACGCGATGTCGATGACGCTGTGGAAGGACTTTCAAGTCTAATGGAACCTGTCATTATGGTTGTATTGGGAACATTGATCGGTGGTTTAGTGGTTGCCATGTACTTGCCAATTTTCAAATTGGGTCAAGTGGTGTAGGGATTGCTGCAAAGCGACTACCGCAAAACAACAAACGGGCTAACTTGCACAACGCAAGCTAGCCCGTTTTATTTAGTAATGATATAAAAACAAATGTTCGCCGAAATTATTGACCCTTTTATCCAGCAACCGCTTTTAGGTTGGATTGCTGTGACGCTGTTTGGCCTTTTGGTCGGTAGCTTTTTAAACGTTGTGATCCATCGCGTGCCAAAAATGATGGAAAACCAATGGGCGGCCGAAGCCACTGAGGTCATGCAAAGCCTCGGAAAATTAGACGCCAATGCAGTGGGTGCTAATTCACTATCAACAGAAAAATACAATTTAGTAACACCTGCATCATCGTGCCCCCATTGCGGACACAAAATTCGCTCATGGGAAAATATTCCAGTTATTAGTTGGTTATTTTTGGGTGGTAAGTGTTCGGCTTGCAAAGCACCCATTTCATTTCGTTATCCGTTCGTCGAGCTTTTAACCGGCGCACTAGCCGGACTTGCTGCTTGGAAATTTGGGGCTAGCTGGCAGTTGGCTGGCGCGTTAGCTTTTAGCTTTGCGCTAGTAGCCTTAACTTGGATCGATTTAGATACGCAGCTGTTGCCAGACTCTATTACGCTACCCTTGCTTTGGCTTGGCCTACTACTGAACGTTCGTGGTACTTTCGTGCCACTACAAGAAGCTGTAGTTGGAGCAGCGCTCGGTTACCTAGTGCTTTGGTCGATCTATTGGCTGTTTAAATTAGTGACTGGCAAAGAAGGAATGGGTTACGGAGACTTTAAGTTACTCGCAGCTATTGGCGCTTGGTTTGGTTGGACCGTTTTGCCGATGGTCATTTTGCTTTCGTCAGTGGTTGGGCTTATTGCAGCGTTAGGACTCATGCTGTTCAAAGGCCATCATCGAAGCCAACCGATTCCGTTTGGCCCTTACTTAGCAGCTGCAGGGTTGTTGGCGCTTTATTTGAAACCTGTACTTAGTCAATGGATGAAAATTTAAGCGATGTTTCGAATTGGGGTTACCGGCGGCATTGGTAGTGGCAAATCTACAATTTGTAATTTGTTTGCATCCTATGGCATTGCAACGATTGATGCAGACCAAATAGCCCATAGCTTGACGAAAGCCAACGGGGCCGCGATACCCGCCATTGCGGAGCAATTTGGCAACGAAGTCATCGACGCGCAAGGCGCCCTAGACCGAACTAAAATGCGCGAACTCGTGTTTGTTGACCCTGAAGCGCGACACCGTCTTGAAGGGATTTTGCACCCTCTGATTCGCCAATTTAGTGACGAAGCCGCCTCTTTGGCTTCTGGCCCTTATGTATTGTTTGGCATTCCACTTTTGGTCGAAGGACTAAGGGATAAGCACTTAAAAACCAATGATAGCAATCGATCTGTATCAAATCGATTTGATCGTATTTTAGTGATCGATTGTTTACCTAGCGAGCAGCTAATTCGCGTGCAAAAGCGCAGCAATCTAACCGAGTCCGCAGTGTTAGCGATCATGCAGGCACAAGCTACACGAGCAGAGCGGTTAAAGTGGGCGAATGACGTCGTGCTTAACTTTGATGGGCAAACCGATTGTGAAGCGCAAGTGTCCCGCCTCCATCATTTGTATTTAGCGATGGCAAAAGATACCTTGTCTGTGTAGGAAGCTGCGCAAAGATCATTGCCTTAAAACGTTGTTTCTCAGGCCGAACAATCCAATTTATTGACTTTATCAGACCAACAAATTTCAATTTGCGTTTGTCAAGTTCCTCGCTTTGCTTCAAACTACGCAAAATTATGAAATTACCCTCCTAAGCTGACGTGAATCGCGAAGCAACCGGCCAATTCATTCAATACGAATATCCTCTCAACGAGCGCATTCGTACCCTCTTGCGGCTTGAGGATTTGTTCGAGCGGTTGGCGTTTCATCGTGCTAGCGACCATTATTGGCAACACCACTCAGCCCTTACAACGCTTTTTGAAATTATTGATGTAGGTGCCCGAGCGGATTTAAAGTCTGACTTGTTGCAAGAACTGGATCGGCAAAAAGCCACCCTTGCGGGGTTTCGCGACCAGCCAGGCGTCTCTAATGAAGCACTTAATCGCGTGTTGACTGAAATTGAAAGTGCTTGGCAACGCCTTAACGCCACCGCCGGAAAAATTGGCCAGCACTTACGGGATAACGAGTGGCTAATGAGTGTACGCAGCCGCACTATTATTCCCGGTGGCGCTTGCGAGTTCGACATTCCCTCGTACTACGCGTGGCAGCAGCAAGACCCGCCAGCCCGCCATGCCGACTTGGAAACTTGGGCAGCACCTTTCCAGCCGTTAAGAGACGCTTTAGCCATTGTGCTGCGCCTTCTGCGTGAAAGCGGTCAGCGCAACCAAATTACGGCGCCCAATGGCAGCTACCAACAAATGCTGGGCGGCAAGCTAGTACAAATGCTGCAAATTAGAATGTTGCGCGAACGCGCAGCGATTCCAGAAATTAGCGCCAACAAATATATGTTGTGGATTCGATTTACTTCGCAGGCCGGTGACGGCAAACCAAAAACGGTTGAAGAAGATATCGGGTTCGAGCTTTCGCTTTGCAATCTCTAAAAGTTTCAATTATTTCTTCTAGCTTGCGATGACAGTCCTTACCGTTCAATGCCCCACCTGCAAACGCAAAGTGCGCTGGGAAGCCGATAGCTTCTTTAAACCATTTTGCTCAGAACGATGCCGCTCGGTCGATATGGGTGCTTGGGCTAGCGAAGGTTACAAAATTGGTAACGCTACCGATGCCGACCCCAATGAAATTGAGCAGGACATTCAAAGTCGCGACAAGTAACGGTGCAACTAAACGGCTGTAAACAGCCCGTGAGAACCTTGCATTGCCACTTGTGTATAAACTGGCACCCTAGATACCGTTGCAAGCTCCTGCTGGCTCTCAGGGGTTAAATCGGGCGTCCAAAGTACCGCGAAATCTTTGCCTAAATTATTGGCCTCTTTTAAACCATCCGCACTATTGCAGACCATGCCCGAAACAACCTGGCCTTTATTTGAAATGGCTTGAACCAAGTGGCCAACAACTAAATCGCGTTGCGTGTTTAGTTCAAGTTTTTCGGGTAACAACAACCACTCAATCACCGGAATAGCGGCTGGCAGCACGGGGCTCACGCTATCGCGATCGGCAGCATCAAGCCAACGTAACGCTTGCCCTTCAGCCGATTGCGGCTCGCCGAGCCACTGGTCAATTTTGAAAAAGTACAATTGAACCGTGGCGTGAGGATAAACATGATCACGCACTACCCATTGGGTAGCCTGCTGAACTTGAATTCCCAATTCTTCTTGAAGCTCACGATTTAACGCGTGACGCATAGTTTCGCCGGGCTCTTGTTTGCCCCCTGGAAACTCCCACCAACCTGCGTAGGGTTTACCTTCAAGGCGCTGTGCATACAAAACGCGTCCATCGGGCTTGACCAACACTCCGACGGCAACGTTTGTTATTTTCATTTGGTTTTTTTATTACGGCCAGCCCAGTCCTTGGCAAATTGCCAAGCAACGCGGCCGCTGCGTGAACCACGCTCTAATGCAAACCGTAACGCATCACCACGCGCTGCGCTTTGCTGCTCGGCTGTACAACCAAAACTAGCTAACCAATGATTGGCAATTGCTAAGTATTCATCTTGCGGAAAAGGATAAAAATTTATCCATAAACCGAAGCGCTCGGACAATGAAATTTTTTCTTCGACCGTGTCGCCATGATGGATTTCACCGGACTCTTGATGCTTAGCCTCAAGGTTCTCGCTCATGTACTCGGGAATTAAATGGCGGCGATTTGAAGTGGCATAAATCACCACATTATCGGACTGCGCAGCTATAGAACCATCTAGCGCAACTTTAAGAGCCTTGTAACCCGGCTCGCCGTCTTCGAACGAAAGATCATCGCAGTAAACAATAAATCGCTCTTTGCGTTCGGCCACCAGTTCGACGATGCGTGCCAAATCGGCAAGATCATCTTTATCAACTTCGATTAAGCGCAAACCTTTTTTAGCATATTGATGCAAGCAAGCTTTAATTAAAGAGCTTTTGCCGGTGCCACGTGACCCGGTTAGCAGCACGTTGTTACACGGCAGGCCGTTTACAAATTGCTTGGTGTTTGCAACTACTAGGGCTTTTTGTTCATCAATGTTTTGTAAATCGGATAACGCAATGGTACTTAACAATTTGATTGGCTTTAAATGTCCCGAAGTCATTCCCAAAACTTGTTGACGCTCCCAGCGATAACAAATGGCAGTCCAATCGGTCTGTGCAGTATTACCAAGCGCAGCGGCGTTAAACAACGGGCTTGATAACAAAGTTTCCAGTCGGTCTAAAACCCGACCTAGTTTGGCTTCGTTGGTGTTGCTATCGTCTTTAGACATATTAGGCTTTGTTACGAACATTCGCTTTGTTACGAACGATAGTCGGCGTTAATGGTGACGTAATCATGTGAAAAATCGCAAGTCCAAACCGTAGTATTTACGGTGCCACGTTGCAAAATAACCCGCACTAAAATTTCTGCTTTTTTCATCACGCGCTTACCGTCTTCTTCTTGATACAAAGGATTGCGTCCGCCTGCTGTTGCGACATGAACATCGTCTAAATACAGCTCGACTTTGCTAACGTCTAGATCGTCGATTCCTGCGTAACCAATCGCTGCCAAAATACGACCCAAGTTGGGATCGGATGCAAAGAACGCGGTCTTAACCAAAGGTGAGTGCGCGATGGCATACGCCACAGCAGCAGCCTCGGCTTCAGTACCGGCTTGCTCAACCCGTACTGAAATAAATTTAGTCGCACCTTCGCCGTCGCGTACAATCGCTTGAGCAAGCCATTGCGCGACTTCGTTCACTAAAGCTTGTAGTTGAGTCGCTGTGTTACCTGCCGAGCAACTTACACCACTTTGCCCAGTTGCGATAAGCAGCAACGAATCGTTGGTTGATGTATCACCATCTATCGTAATGCGATTAAAACTCTGGTCGGCGGCTTGTTTCACCATCGCTTGCAACGCTAGGCCATCCACCATCGCGTCGGTTGCAATAAACCCAAGCATAGTGGCCATGTTGGGTCGTATCATGCCGGCACCTTTGGAGATACCAGTAACCGTAATTGTCTTGCCCCCAATGATGGCTTGCTTGCTCAGCGCTTTAGGCACCGTATCGGTGGTCATGATACCTTGTGCAGCCAAACCCCATTGGTTTACACCCAACGCACCAATCGCAGCGGGCAGTCCGGCAGCAATACGATCTACAGGCAAGGGTTCCAAAATTACGCCGGTTGAAAACGGCAACACTTCGCTTGGGCTTATGCCAAGTTGTTCGGCCAAGTATTGGCAAGCAAGGCGCGCATTAGCTAGGCCAGTTTCACCCGTGCCTGCATTTGCATTACCGGTATTAATAACGACCGCGCGCATCGCTTGGCTTCGCCCAAGATGCTCTTTACAAACTTGCACTGGCGCTGCACAAAATCGATTGCGCGTAAACACACCAGCCACTTGTGTGCCCGCTGCAAATCGCATAACGGTTAAATCGTAACGGTTGGCTTTGCGGATACCCGCTTGAATCACACCAATTTCAACGCCCGCAACCGGCAACAATGCAGCTTCGGGAGTTACTTCAAATTGCACTGGCATAACGACAAGCCTCGTAACGAATTATTTAAAATATTTTTTTGAGCTCACTAAACTAAACGAGCCGGTTTTAACTAAGCGCACCGTGGCATTGCTTGTACTTTTTACCAGAGCCACAAGGGCATGGATCGTTGCGGCCAATTTTTTGCCCAAAGCGTTGAAATGGGGCCTGCCCTGACTCATCCCCACCAGATGCTGGCTCTGCGGAGCTAGTTGGAACGTTTTGCGCTGCCAAAGCAATCGCCTCTGCATCTTCGCCACTTACCGCTGCATCACCAATGTCGGCATGCGTATATTGAATATTAGAGTAATCGACGGGACGCGCAGCAGCCTCTTCGGCGGCTCGGGCTTCTTCACCCGTTTGGATATGAACAGTGATAAAGCGTTTTGTAACATCGCTACGTACTGAATCGTTCATGCTCTCGAACAATAGGAACGCTTCACGCTTGTATTCTTGCTTTGGATTTTTTTGTGCAAACCCGCGCAAATGGATACCTTGGCGTAAGTGATCGAGCGAAGCCAAGTGCTCACGCCAATGCGAGTCCATGCTTTGCAACACAACGGCGCGCTCAAAACCAGACCAGTTTTCTGCACCGACACGCTCTACTTTTTCTTCGATGTTTTTGTCAGCCGCGGCCTTAACCGCCAACAACAAATCGTCGTCAACTAATGATGTATTCGATTTCGCCATGTCTCGCAATGGCACTTCAAGATTCCATTCTTCGCTCAATAATTTTTCTAGACCAGCCAGATCCCACTGCTCTTCAATGCTGCCTGCGGGTACAAACTGGCGGAAAATTTGGTCAAATAAACCTTGCCGCAATTGGGTCGTTGCCTCAGTCACTTCTTTGGACTCTAAAACATCATTTCGCTGGGAATAAACTACTTTACGTTGGTCATTGGCAACGTCATCAAACTCTAGCAATTGCTTACGAATATCGAAGTTGCGCGCTTCAACTTTACGTTGCGCAGTTTCGATTGAGCGAGTCACCATGCCAGCTTCAATGGGTTCGCCGCGCGGAATTTTTAAGCGCGTCATGATCGCTTTCATTTTGTCGCCCGCGAAAATTTTCAGCAAGGGGTCATCAAATGAAAGGAAAAAGCGTGACGAACCAGCATCGCCTTGGCGACCTGAACGGCCGCGCAATTGGTTATCAATGCGGCGCGACTCGTGGCGCTCGGTGCCAATAATATGCAAGCCACCCGATTGTAAAACTTGATCGTGAATCGGCTGCCAATCAGCCTTCAATTGCCCCACTTTAGCTTTTTGCTGTTCGATGCCTAACGCCTCGTCTGACTCGACTGCATCAACCGCTTTACCGATATTGCCACCCAATACAATGTCGGTTCCACGGCCGGCCATATTGGTTGCAATCGTAATTGCGTTGGGTCGGCCAGCTTCAGCCACAATTTGCGCCTCACGCTCGTGTTGTTTCGCGTTTAATACTTCGTGCTTTAGGCCTTGAGCCGTTAAAAGACTAGACAACAACTCAGAGTTTTCGATCGAGGTGGTACCCACTAATACAGGCTGGCCTTTTTCGTGACAACGCTTTACATCGGCAATAATTGCCTCATGTTTTTCGTCGGTCGTTTGAAACACTTGATCTTGGCGATCATCACGAATCATCGCGCGATGCGTTGGAATAACGACTGTTTCGAGGCGGTAAATTTCTTGGAACTCGTAGGCTTCGGTATCGGCAGTTCCGGTCATACCGGCCAAACGACGATACATGCGGAAATAGTTTTGGAATGTAATCGACGCTAATGTTTGATTTTCGGCGTTAATGGCAACGCGCTCTTTGGCTTCAACGGCTTGATGCAAACCATCACTCCAACGGCGCCCGGTCATCATGCGGCCAGTAAACTCGTCAACAATAATAATTTCACCTTCTTGCACTACATAGTGTTGATCGCGGAAATACAAAACATGCGCGCGCAATCCCACCATGACATGATGCATTAGCGAAATATTTGTGGGGTCGTACAAACTGGCCCCTTCGGCTAAGAGCCCAATATCAGTCAGCAAGTTTTCAGCGTGCTCGTGCCCTGCTTCGCTTAGATAAACTTGTTGCGCTTTACGGTCTACCCAATAGTCGCCCGGTGGTTCGGGTTCGTTTGCTTTGGGCTCGGCCGCCATCTCTTTAAGCATCGATGGAATAGCATTTACTTTTTGATAAGTCTCGGTGTGATCATCGGCTTGACCCGAAATAATCAGTGGCGTACGCGCTTCATCAATTAAAATTGAGTCGACTTCATCAACGATGGCAAAGTTTAGCCCGCGTTGAACACGATCACCAACTTCTTGCACCATGTTGTCACGAAGGTAATCAAAACCGTATTCGTTATTAGTGCCATAAGTAATATCAGAAGCGTAAGCCGCTTGCTTCTCGCTGTGGGGCAATTGACTTAAGTTGATGCCAACGGTCAGTCCCAAGAACTTATAAAGCCGCCCCATCCATTGCGCGTCGCGTTGCGCCAAATAATCGTTAACAGTAACAAGGTGAACACCTTTGCCTGAAATCGCATTTAAATAAACCGCTAAAGTGGCGGTTAAAGTTTTACCTTCGCCGGTACGCATTTCGGCGATTTTGCCGTCGTGCAACACCATTCCACCAACTAACTGCACATCGAAGTGACGCATTCCCAAGGCTCGTTTGGAGCCTTCTCGGCAGACCGCAAACGCTTCAACCAGCAAATCGTCAAGCGACGTACCAGCTGCAAATTTGGCTTTAAATTCTTCGGTTTTAGCTCTTAATTGTTCGTCAGTAAGCGCCGAAATTGCGGGCTCTAAGGCGTTAATTGAACTGATTTTTTTGGTGTACTGGCGTACTAGACGTTCATTGCGACTACCAAACAGCCGCGTCAGGAAATTTTGGATCATGTTGAATGAGTTAGCGCGTGCCAGCTTACCCGCATACCCTCATGGCATACGGAAAACCGGCGATTTTCGAACTTTCGATGTTAGCACGGGGTACCCAGAAACGTTGGGGCATAGTCGCCTATTACAACAGGCGAATTTGCTAACTGACTCCGATTACTTACCTTGCTTAGCGACTTGCTGCCCAAAACCTAAGCCCGAATCGAGGTAACGACGTGGGTCAATTGCTTCGCCATCGATACGTACTTCAAAATGAAGGTGCGGACCGGTCGAACGCCCAGTGGAACCTACTTCGGCAATAATTTGCCCTTGTTTCACGATATCGCCTTGCTTGACCAGCAAACGCTGGGCATGAGCATAACGCGTGACCATGTTATTTCCATGATCGACGTCCAGCATATTGCCGTAGCTTGGGTGAAACTCGGCTGCTACAACAATACCACCCGCAGCCGAGTGAATCGGTGAACCAGTTGGTGCGCTGAAATCAATGCCTTCATGGCGTGCAGCACGGCCCGTAATTGGGTCAATGCGGGTACCAAATGCAGAGCCCATAAAGCTGTCGGGCAACGGCATACTGTTTGGCAATAGCTTGGTCCGAACGCTACGCGAAACCCATTCGGATTCGACTTGCTGCAAATGATCGGTACGTTGGTCGATGCGCGCAGCGGCGAGCGTAATGGCAGATTCCAGCTCTTTGATCGTAAGACTACGACTAGCAGAGTCTTCAAGGCCACCGCGACCAGGTACTTTGGCAGCGTTCAAGTCTTGAATTTTGACACCAGTCATACCGGCAACACGATCGCCCAAGGCGTCTAAGCGCGTGAGCTGTGCTTGCATTTGGCCCAATTTAACGGCCAGCGCGTCGATGCTCGCTTTTGCGACACGGTCTTTATCAACTGACGCGGCAGCGGTGACCGACTTAATTCTTTCGGCAACAAAAGGCAATCCAGAATCGATCGCGGTTTTTACCGTAACATATGAAAGTAGTCCAGTTGAAATCCCAACTAATACTAATGAGCCTAGGGCTACAGCTAAAACTTTTCGACGAGTGATCGTCAGCGTGTGAGCACGCTTTAACTTTGGATGCACCAAAATAACTTGCATCATGTCTCCTAAATCTTCGTCTCTTCCGAAAAAACCATTTAAAGCGACAAATTTAAGCTCGGCGCGTTCTAAAACGCCACGAGCCGCCATTGCTGCTGATTGGATCGGTCAGGACAGTTTGCTATCTCAATTGGCAGCCCAAACAGGCCGACTTTTGAAGGTACAAACTTTGATTTCTAAACAGTTCAAGCTGCCACATTTGTCGGTTGTGAAAATAGACGACGCCGAATCCATTCTTGTTTTGATGGTCTCTAACGCCGGCCAAGCAGCCAAACTACGTCAACTAGAACCCGAGATTATCGGATTCCTTCGTCAAGCAGGATGGGAATTTAGCCGAATCAAGGTTAGACCGCAAACAGTATTTTCCACTGCCCCAGTCGTTAAGCTGCTACCAAGACAACCAATTCCCGCACAGGCATTAACGCACATTTTGAGCACAAGCGCTAATTTACCAGAGGGACCAATTAAGTTTGCACTCACAAACTTACTTAAAAACAGCCGCAAAAGTTCGAATAATTAGGCGGCTAACCAATCATGTTCGAAAACCCGTGGCGCTTTGCGTTTGCTTTCAAAGCGAACTTCTTCCCACAAACTGGAATCTGCAAGCAATTGACGTAACAGCAAATTGTTTAGTCGGTGCCCGCCTTTATGTGAAGAATAGCTCGCTAACAGGGGTTTACCCAACACATACAAGTCGCCAATGGCATCTAAAATTTTGTGCTTAGCGAACTCGTCCGAGTACCGTAATCCGTCTCCGTTGAGCACTTTAAACTCGTCCATTACGATCGCGTTATCGAGACTGCCGCCAAGGGCCAAACCTTTCCCACGCAACATATCTACGTCTTGCATAAAACCAAATGTACGCGCCCGGGCAATTTCTTCAGTGTATGAAGTTTGGCTAAAATCTATTTCAACCATTTGCCCAGTTGCATCAATGGCCGGATGCCCGAAGTTAATACTAAAACTGGCTTTGAAACCAAAATAAGGCTCTAACTTTACCCATGCGTCGCCCTCGGTAACCTGCAGGGTTTTAAGCACCGACACAAAGCGTTTGGTGGCCTTTTGCTCAATCGAGCCTGCCTGCCTTAACAAGTGAACAAACGAACCTGCAGAACCATCCAAAATAGGTATCTCGGACGCGGTCACTTCAACAATTGCATTGTCGATTCCGAGGCCGTACAAAGCCGACATTAAATGTTCGATAGTCGCTACATTAAACTTGCGTTGCTCGGGCTCGAGACCTGACGACAACGTAGTGGCCATTCGTGTATCGGTAATGTGTAGCGGGTTCACACGGATATCGGTAATTGGTGCGAGATCTGTACGCCGAAAAACAATACCGTGATCGATAGGAGCCGGAAGCAAGGTTAGTTCGACACGCAATCCCGAATGCAACCCGACACCGCTGGCGCGAACCAGTTGTTTGAGCGTTCTTTGTCTTAGCATTGGGGAGTTGTCGAACTAGGCCTTGGTTAATTACAGCGGTCGAAATGACTGCTGCCGAATTACAGCTGCTTCATTACAGCTGCCGAATTACAGCTGCCGAATTACAGCTGCTTCAACATCGTTGCTGCATCACTGACTTCAAACTTGCCAGGTGCTTCGCGATTCACCGATTTTACGATGCCATCTTTTACTAACATCGAGTAGCGATCCGAACGCAAGCCCATGCCGCGTCCTGTGAGGTCGAGCTCAAGGCCTACTTTTTTAGTGAAGTCGGCGCTGCCGTCGGCCATCATACGTACTTTGCCATCTGCTTTTTGTTCACGGCCCCAAGCACCCATAACGAAGGCGTCGTTAACCGAAATACACCAAACTTCATCAACGCCCTTAGCCTTTAGTGCATCAAGATGCTCGACATAACTAGGTACGTGCTTTGCCGAACAGGTTGGCGTGAAGGCGCCAGGCAAACCAAAAATAGCAATGGTTTTGCCTTTAGTTAAATCGGACACCTTAAATGCGTTAGGGCCTAAGGTGCAGCCGTCGCCCTCAACATCAAAAAACTCGGTTAGGGTTGCTTCAGGTAATGCGTCACCGACTTTGATTGTCATGATTAATCCTTGCGTTTAAAAAATTGGGAAGACCACGATTTTAAACGTAAAAATCAAATCCTCGATGCGGGGCTGAGTCCGCATCGAGGGTTTTATCGCCCATTCATTGGGTGAATGTCTAATTTTTTAGCAAAATTAGTCTGCTTGCTTGCGTAAAAACGCGGGAATGTCGTAACGCTCCATGCCTTTTTCTTCTAACGCAGCCACTTGTGAGGCAGCACTACTACGGCCATTGCGCCAAACAGCAGGTTGATCGAGGTTCGATCCGCCATTTTGGTCGATTGTAGCCGCATACGATAGATTGTCAGTTCCAGTGCGTTGCATCGGAGCCATCAAGGTTTGCGGTACTAATTGTGGTTTCGACACACGGCCAATACCAGTTGCAATCACCGTTACGCGCAAGCGATCTTGCATTCCGTCTTCAAACACCGTGCCATGAATAATGGTAGCGTCATCAGCGCAGAACGCTTTAATCGTGTTGATCACTTCGTTGGTCTCTTTCAATTTTAACGAACGACTCGCTGTAATGTTAACGATGACACCACGCGCGCCTTGCAAGCTCACACCATCGAGTAGCGGGCTAGCAACCGCTTGCTCTGCCGATAAACGAGCACGGTCTAAACCAGCCGCCTCACCGATACCCATCATTGCCTTACCTTGCTCGCTCATAATGGTGCGAACGTCAGCAAAGTCGACGTTGATTAAGCCTGGTACATTAATAATTTCTGCAATACCGGCTACCGCGTTGTGTAAGACATCATCCGCTGTACGGAAAGAATCTTCGAGGCTGGCATCTTCGTCCATCACTTCGAATAGCTTTTCGTTTAACACCACGATCAACGAATCGACATGTTCAACTAAAGCATCGATACCTTCTTCAGCCACACGCATTTTGCGCGGACCTTCGAAGCTAAATGGTTTAGTGACCACACCCACCGTCAAAATACCCATTTCTTTAGCGATTTCTGCCACCACTGGCGATGCGCCTGTTCCTGTGCCCTTACCCATACCTGCAGTAATGAACACCATGTTCGAGCCCTTTAATTGCGCTTCGATTTCGGCACGCATTTGTTGCGCCGATTGACGCCCCGCTTCAGGGTTTGCACCAGCACCTAAGCCCGCTTCACCCAATTGAATGACGCTTCCCGCTAACGAACGGCTTAATGCCTGTTTATCGGTATTGACGGCGATAAACTCAACGCCTTGAACACCACGATTGACCATGTGATTGACCGCATTACCACCTGCGCCGCCCACGCCGATTACTTTAATTACTGCGCCTTCTACTTCATTTTCGATTAATTCAAACATCGCTCAGCCTCTCTTAATTCGCAGGTTCCCCCGCATTGAATCTGATCATTAACGATCAGAAATTTCCTAAAAACCATTCTTTCATTCGACGTACGGTGTCTTTAACAGATCCCGTTTGTTCGGCCGTTTTAAAACCCTTCATTCGACGCGCGCGTGCGTCGTCTAATAAACCTAAGGCCGTTGCATAACGTGGGTTACACACCAAGTCAGACAAACCACCGTGATAATTTGGAATCCCGATCCGTACAGGTTTCAGGAAAATATCCTCACCCAACTCGACCATGCCCGGCAGCATCGATGTACCGCCAGTTAATACGACACCCGACGACAACACTTCTTCGTAACCGGATTCGCGAATGACTTGTTGAACTAAAGAAAATAGCTCTTCAACCCGTGGCTCAATCACAGCGGCTAAGGCCTGTTTACTGAGTTGACGGGCTGCGCGATCACCGAGGCCAGGCACTTCAATTTTGTCGTTAGGATCCACTAAAACTTGCTTAGCAACCCCGTATTGTTTTTTAATTTCTTCGGCATCTAAGGTTGGGGTACGCAGGGCCATTGCGATATCGCTAGTCACTTGATCACCAGCAATTGGAATGACTGCTGTATGGCGAATTGCACCGCCAGTAAAGATTGCGATATCCGTTGTGCCACCACCAATATCAACCAGCACAACACCCAACTCTTTTTCATCTTGGGTTAGCACCGACATACTCGAAGCTAAAGGCTGCAACATCAACTCATCAACTTCTAAGCCGCAACGGCGCACACACTTAACAATATTTTGCGCCGCCGAAACTGCGCCAGTCACGATGTGTACTTTTGTTTCCAAACGAACGCCACTCATGCCAACTGGTTCACGAATATCTTCTTGACCATCAATAATGAATTCTTGCGCTAACAAATGCAAAATTTGTTGGTCGGGCGGGATGCTGACCGCACGGGCAGTCTCGAGCACACGCGCCACATCGGCTTCAGTGACTTCTTTATCTTTTACTGCAACCATGCCGCTAGAGTTAAAGCTGCGAATATGGCTACCAGCAATACCCGTTGTGACCGAGCGAATTTTGCAATCGGCCATTAGTTCGGCTTCTTCTAAAGCACGCTGAATCGAGGCCACGGTTTTTTCTATATCAACCACGACCCCTTTTTTTAAGCCGCGTGATTCATGTTGGCCAAGACCGATCACTTCGTAACGTCCATCGGGCTGAATCTCTGCAACTACCGTCACGATTTTGGAAGTTCCAATATCGAGGCCGATGATGAGGTCTTTACTATCTTTAGTCATTTTTTATCCCTGCTGTTTTTTTGACGATGACTTTGTTGGCCGATTATTTACTTTGGGCTCGTCGACCGGTGCCTCAATACTATTTTCACTTCTATTTTCAATGCTAGCGCTACTGGTACTAACCCGATCAATTCGAGGTGCTTTAATTGCAAAACCTTCGGGGTGACGCAAGTCAATTTGTACGGCGGTTCTACCGAGGCGCTGCTGTACTTCTGGTAGCACTTGCACCATGCGCACAAAACGCTCTTTAATTTGTGAACCTTGATCGCGTCCTAATAACAGCACCATTCCGTCGTCCAGCTCTACTTGCCATGCATGGCGCTCGGACAAAGTTAAATCGACAACACGGCGATTTAAAGGGGCCACCCATTCATTGACTTCTTGCCAACGCTTTGTAACTTCGGCATGAGTGCCTTGCGGTCCTGACAAATTCGGCAACGCGCTTTCGTTTTCGAGCGCGGCGGAATTGGCTGTGAACAACTCACCAAAGGTATTTACAATACGCCCATCATCCCAAAGCGCCATGGCACGATGTTCTTCAATTTCGACTTGCAAACGGTTGGGCCATACGCGCCGTACATTAGCGCGACGCACCCACGGAGTTGCTTCGAATGCACGCTTTACTTTGGCTAAATCGGCACGAAACAAACCACCCTTTAGTTCACCTAGTTGCACTGAAGTGAGCACCGTCGAATCTATTTGCTGTAGCGGCACATTGGGAACAGCTACGACGTCTATTTTTACAATATTAAAAAATGTCCGATCCACGACCCAGCGCGCGCCCGAAAGCACGATCAATGCAATCGCGGCCAACATCATCCACGATGCAATCCAGCGTAACCAACGGGGGTTGTGCCAAATAATCATGAACTCGCCTCTGTTTGCTCAGCTTGAATTGCACGTTTGTATTGGCCCACATGCAGCTTGGCGCTACGTAAAATTTCCAAACACAATTGCGGATAACTTAAACCGACTGCTTTAGCCGCCATGGGCACTAACGAGTGGCTGGTCATACCTGGCGAGGTGTTAATTTCTAATAAAAACGGTTTCGAGTCCGTCTTGCGTAGCAACACATCCACCCTGGCCCAACCCGTACAACCGACCGCTATAAAAGCATCCAAAGCAAGTTGTTGAATTTCCTTGGTGAGCGCTTCTGTTAAAACAGCAGGGCAGTCGTAACGCGTTGTGTTGGTGTAATACTTATTTTGAAAATCATAGTTACCGTCAGGCGCAACAATTTCAGTAATTGGTAGTACCCTCGGTTGCCCGTTTTGCGAAATAATGGACACGGTTAACTCGCGGGAATCAATAAACTGTTCCGCTAACACCATCTGATCTAGTGCGGCTGCTATTGCAAAACCTTCGTTTAATCCAGCCGCATCTTTTACTTTCGCCAAACCTAATGTCGAGCCTTCGTGTGGTGCCTTCATAATAAGCGGGTAACCCAATCGGGCTGCGACTGATTGCAAACGTTCTGCGGTTACTTTAGCGACTTCAATTTCTTCGTATAGCGGCGTAGACAAACCGCGATCTTTCCACAAACGTTTGGTGGTAATTTTGTCCATACAAATTGCACTAGCCATTACCCCTGGGCCGGTGTAGGGAATCTTAAGGAGCTCTAAAGCGCCTTGCACGCAACCGTCTTCGCCCCAGCGACCATGCAAAGCAATAAACACGCGATTAAAACCCTGTGCTCTTAGCACTTGCAAATCGCGCTCGGCGGAATCAAAAGGATGAGCATCAACACCTACGCTAAGCAAGGCCTCAAGCACACCTTTGCCAGACATCAATGACACTTCACGTTCAGCGGACTCACCACCAAACAATACGGCTACGCGGCCCAAGGCTTTAATTTCTTCTGTGCTCATTTGAATACTTTGATCAACCATGTCGGCCCCCAGCGGTTTGGGGTGTACTAGTGTCTGCAACATTCGTTTTAAATAGTCGACCCAATTGCGGACCGATGCCGCTAATAGAACCAGCGCCCATCGTCATCACAACATCGCCAGCTAGTGCAAAATCAATGATGGTTTGCGCCATGGTCGAAATGTCTTCTACAAAAATAGGTTCTACTTTTCCAGTGATTCGTAAAGCACGCGCTAATGCACGCCCATCGGCGGCCACAATCGGTGCCTCACCGGCTGGATAAACTTCGGCCAACAACAAACAATCGACGGTGCCCATTACTCGCACAAAATCTTCAAACAAATCACGGGTTCGCGTAAAGCGATGGGGCTGAAACGCCAACACTAAGCGCCGACCCGGAAACGCGCCACGCGCCGCTGCAAGCGTTGCTGCCATTTCGACAGGGTGGTGACCATAATCATCTACCAGCGTAAATTCGCCACCTGTTTTTGCAGCAAATTCGCCGTAGCGTTGGAACCGACGACCAACGCCTTTAAATTGCGCTAGCGCTTCTAGGATCGCGCTATCACGCACGCCAAGCTCATCGGCTACTGCAATGGTGGCTAACGAGTTCAAAACATTATGACGACCCGGGGTGTTTAGAACTACATCAAGTAAAGCGCGATTTTTTCGGCGCACCGTAAAGACCATTTGCGCCCCAACTTCGCGCAAGTTAATTGCTTGTACTTGCGCATCATCGCTAAAGCCGTAGGTCACAATCGGCTTGGAGATAAACGGCATAATTTCACGCACACAGGCATCATCAACACACAAAATGGCTGTGCCGTAAAAAGGCAATTTTTGTATAAACTCAACAAAGGCTTGCTTCAAACGGGCGAAGTCGTGACCATAGGTTTCCATATGGTCGGCATCAATATTGGTAATCACCGAGATTACGGGGCTCAAGTTTAAAAACGAAGCATCCGACTCATCGGCTTCGACAACAATAAACTCACCACTGCCCAATTGCGCATTTGCACCAGCACTATTTAAGCGGCCACCAATCACAAAAGTTGGGTCCAAGCCTCCGGCGGCCAACACACTGGCCACCAAACTGGTCGTTGTAGTTTTGCCATGCGTTCCCGCGATTGCAATACCTTGCTTTAACTTCATTAGTTCGGCCAGCATTAGCGCACGCGGAATAACCGGCACTTTGGCAGCGCGCGCCGCAATCACTTCGGGGTTATCCGACTTGACGGCCGTTGAAGTCACTACGCAATCTGCGTTTTCAATGTAGGCAGCGGAATGGCCTAGCCACACTTGCGCACCTAGTTGGGATAAACGCTCAGTTGCAGCATTAGTACCGGCGTCCGAACCACTAATTTTATAGCCCAAATTTAAAAGCACTTCGGCAATACCACTCATGCCCGAACCGCCGATGCCCACAAAATGAATGTGTTTAATTTTATGTTTCATCGCTTGGCCCATGCTTCGCAAACCCGCGCAACTTGCGCTGTTGCTTCTGGTTTAGCCAAGGCTCTGGCTTTAATCGCCATAGCCAAACATTTTTCGCGATTTAATTGCTCAATCCAATGCGCCAAGTTTTGCGCATTCAAGTTATTTTGTTGAATTAATTCGGCTGCACCCGTAGCCGACAAAAACTGTGCATTGGTTGTTTGATGATCATCCACAGCATGCGGATAAGGGACTAACAAACTAGCGATGCCAACCGCCGCAATTTCGGAGACAGCCATCGCGCCAGAGCGTGAAATAACAAAATCAGCCTCTTGGTAAGCTTGGGCCATCTCTTGAATAAAATCGGTTGCGCTCGCTTTGACACCATTTGCATCGTACAAGGCTTGAACTGTTGCGCTATTCCCTTTGCCGGTTTGATGGACCATAATCGGTCGTAAATCACTGGCGATCTTGGCAAGCGCTGCGGGCACTATTTCATTTAGAGCCTGAGCACCTAAACTGCCACCAATGACCAAGCCTTTCAGCGGACCAGTGCGTTGCGCGTAACGCTCCGCTGGTGCAGCAATGGCACAAATGTCCGCGCGAATTGGGTTACCTACCCATTCAGCGTCTGGTAACGCATTAGGAAAAGCAACTAAAGTTGCATCAGACACTTTGGCTAGTACTTTATTTGCTAGACCGGCAATTGAGTTTTGCTCATGCAATACCAGCGGACGACCGAGTAACACGGCCATCATGCCTGCCGGAAAAGTAATGTAACCACCCATTCCCAACACCACATCGGGTTTAACCTGCCGTAAGACGCGGATCGATTGAGCGAAGGCACGCAATAAAGTTAATGGCAATAGCAATTTTGTGAACAAACCTTTACCGCGCAAACCACCAAACTGAATTCCCTTCACTTCAATACCGTGGGTAGGTACTAAAGTAGCTTCCATACCCTTGGGGTTGCCAAGCCACACAATTTTCCAATCGCGTTCGCGCAAGTAATTGGCTACAGCAAGACCTGGAAACACATGTCCCCCAGTACCACCGGCCATTACCATCAAAGTGCGCGTGGTCATTTGGTATTACCTCGCATGCGGTGTTTGTTTTCCCAATCAATGCGGAGCAACAACGCCAACCCAATACAGTTGCAAAGTATCGCCGAGCCGCCGTAACTCATAAACGGTAATGTCAAACCTTTGGTGGGTAGCAAACCTAAATTGACGCCCATATTAAAAAAGCCTTGTACACCAATCCAAATGCCAATGCCCATCGCCACTAAACCAGCAAATGACGATTGCACAACAATCGCTTGGCGACCAATTTCAAAAGCACGACGGGTAATTTTGTAAAACAAATAGATTACCAATAACACACCGACTAAACCTAATTCTTCACCGATAACTGCCAGCAAAAAGTCGGTGTGAGCCTCCGGTAAGTAATGCAGTTTCCCGATGCTGCCACCTAAACCAACACCAGTAAATTCGCCTCGCCCAAAGGCCATGAGCGATTGGGCCAATTGATAACCCTTACCCACTACATTGTTCTCATCGAAGGGATCGAGGTAGGCAAACATACGCTCGCGTCGCCAGGGTGATAACCAAATAATTAGGCCAAAAACAATCGCCAAAATGCTACTGAGTCCAGCAAACCAAACGATGTTGATACCGCCGACAAACAGCAAGCCCATTGCGATGGCAACCATCACAATAAACGCGCCCAAATCAGGCTCCAAAAGCAACAAACCACCGACGACACCAATCGCTACAGCGAGAGGCAAAAAACCCTTGGTAAGGCTATGCATATAGATTTGTTTGCGTACCACAAAATCGGCGGCATACAACACTACAAAAATTTTCATTAATTCGGAAGGCTGCAAGTTTAAAAGCCCTAGAGGGATCCACCGGCGCGCACCATAAACACTTTTACCAATTCCAGGAATAAGAACGAGAGCCAGTAAAGCCAACCCGCCAAGGAACAGCACCATCGCCCATCTTTGCCAGACTGTAGTGGGTACGCTAAAGACTATTGCACCTGCAGTAATACCTGCGCAAATTGCAAACGCATGGCGAATTAGGAAATGCCAAGGTTTATAGGCCGCGAATCGCGGAGAATCCGGCATCCCGATGGTAGCGGAGTAAACCATGACCATGCCAAGCAACATTAAAATTGCAGCGGTACAAATGAGTTCAATATCCAATGCAGGCGTAGCCGCCCGGCCTTGCAACTGCGCCGATGGGTTATTAGTCTTGTTACCCGCCGAACCAATTTTGGTCCAACTAGCAATCGACAAAGCGGCGGGCCAGCGTCCGATCATTGATCTGTCTCCACTAATTGAAACAATGTCGAGCCACGATTGGCATCGTTAGCGGCAACTGGCAGTGCTTTTGATTCAAGCGTCGAAACAGCCTTAACAAAAACTTCGGCGCGATGTTTGTAATTTTTAAACATATCGAAACTGGCGCAGGCTGGTGACAACAAAACCGCGTCACCAGCTTTTGCCATTAACTGCGCTAAGACAACCGCTGCTTCAAGACTATTGGCATGTTGACAACTAAACCCGTCATTGGCGATGGCCGGATGGGTGGCAATTTCTTCGGCTATTTGATCGGCATCACGCCCAATTAAAACGACACTACGTGCAAATTGATGAACAGCATCAGCAAGGGCTGAAAAGTTTTGGCCTTTGCCGTCACCGCCAGCAATTAAAACAATTTTGCGGCCTAAACCTTTTAACGCGGCGACCGTGGCCCCAACGTTAGTACCTTTACTGTCGTCGATATAAAGCACGTCATCCAAAGTGCGCACTGGTTCGCACCGATGCGCCTCGCCTTTATAAGTTGATAGGCCGCGCAGCAACTTCGAATAGCTAACGCCAATAGCTCGGCACAGTGCTAACGAAGCCATAGCGTTCATTAAGTTATGCCCGCCTACTAAAGGTAGTAGCTCGACGGGCATTAACTTGTTGGCCCGCCATGCTTTAACGGCTGCTTGACGTTTACGCCCGGGCATTTCGTCCTCAGCAGCTGTTGCTTCCGTCAACCAATTAAGACCGGTTAATTGCATCACGCCAAAGTCACCAAAACTTTGTGGCTCGCTTAGTCCAAAGGTTATGGCGCTAGGGGCTGGTTCAATCTTCGGGATTTCAACATCTGCAGCGACTATTTTAACGGCTTCTAGTTTTGCTTTGCCAAAAGTCTTTTTAACCACTGGCGTTACAATTTGCGGCGTTGTCTGCGGATCATCGCGATTAGAAATCATCACGTTAGCACCAGCAAATATTTTGTGTTTGGCCGCACGATACTCCGCCATGTCGGCATGCCAATCTAGGTGGTCTTGCGAAATATTCAAGACGGCAGAGGCATCACACTCTAGTTTATCAATCGTCGCTAACTGAAAACTCGATAGCTCTAGTACCCAAACTTGCGGCAAATGATCCTGCGCTAATCGTCCCTGCAGTACTGTGAGCATCGAAGGACTTACGTTGCCTGCAGCAACAACATCAAGACCAGCTGTTTTACATAAATGAGTCGTCAGCATCGTGGTAGTCGTTTTACCGTTTGTGCCAGTAATTGCCAAAACTTTTGGGCGATAGCCGTACCTCACTTGTAATGCGGTCAAGGCATCGGCAAATAACTGAGCTTCACCTGTTGGCTTAAGACCTAATAGCTTGGCAGCTTCAAGAAACGCAGCACTTTCTGAATCACGCAGTGATAAACCCGGACTCCAAGCAAGGCATTCAATGCCGTCGAGCAAGCTAGTCTGTAAACCGACCGTAAACACAACCTCGGGATGCCAATCACGCAATTCTTCTAGGCCGGGTGGTGCTTCACGGGTATCGCATACTTGAACAGTGGCACCTGCAAGCGCACAAAAACGCGCCATCGCAAGACCCGATTCTCCGAGGCCCACGACCAACACTTTTTTGTTTTGCAAATGATCTAACTGCATGTTTACGATAGTCCTAAATTTTACTTTTTTTAATGTAACTAAATTAATGAAAAGCTATCAGCGCAATTTCAGCGTCGACAAACCCAACAAAACTAAAACCATGGTGACGATCCAAAACCGTACAACCACTTGCGATTCTTTTACACCCGATAATTCAAAATGATGATGCAGTGGTGCCATTTTAAAAATGCGGCGCCCTTGCCCAAAACGTTTCTTGGTGTATTTGAAATAACCAACTTGCAAAATCACGGAAAGCGTCTCGGCTACAAATACACCGCCCATAATGAACAGTACTATTTCCTGGCGCACGATCACTGCAATCGTTCCTAAAGCAGCACCTAAAGCCAACGCGCCAACGTCACCCATAAATACTTGGGCAGGGTAAGCGTTGAACCACAGAAAGGCTAACCCAGCCCCCGCAATAGAACCGCAAAAAACCGCCAGCTCACCAGCGCCTGGTATATAAGGAATTAACAAATATTTTGCAAAGACAGCGTTGCCCGTTACATAGGCAAAAATTCCCAATGCAGTCCCTACAAGCACTGCAGGCATAATCGCCAAACCGTCGGCACCATCGGTCAGGTTTACCGCGTTGCTGGTGCCAACAATCACGAAGTACGACAACAAAATAAAACCAAAAACACCTAGCGGGTAGCCAACATTCTTAAAAAACGGAACGATTAAATCAGCCTTAGGTGGTAATGAATTTGAAAACCCGCTCGATATCCATTGCCCAACCAATTGCAAAGCCTGTGAGTTACTGGTTGCTGGTACGGCAAATGCTAAATAAACGGCAGCCACAATTCCGATTAAGGACTGCCAAAGATATTTTTCTTTAGAGGCCATACCCTTGGGGTCTTTGTGAACCACCTTGCGATAGTCGTCAACCCAACCAACTGCGCCAAATCCTAAAGTTACAATCAACACGACCCAAACAAATCGGTTCGATAAATCGCTCCACAATATTGTTGAGAAACCGATCGATATCAGCACCAACGCGCCACCCATCGTCGGTGTGCCGGATTTCACTAAATGTGTTTGTGGGCCAATTTCACGAATCGGCTGGCCAATTTTGAGCGCAGTTAGCCGACGAATTAAAAGTGGGCCAAACGCTAGCCCAACTAATAATGCAGTAATTGTGGCAAGTGCCGCGCGTAAGGTAATGTAATTGAAGACCGAGAAGGCTCGGATATCTTTTGCCAACCACTGGGCTAATTCTAAAAGCATCAGTGTGCCTCCTCAAACACTGACGCAAGCTTTGGCAAGGACAGCAAATATTCAACCGCGCGTTCCATTTGCATGAAGCGAGATCCCTTAACCAAAACCGAACCACCATGAGCAAAAGATACCGAACCCGTTACCGAACTAAGTTCTGCACAAAGCTCGGGCATCGATTCAAAATGCTTTGCTGCTACCACCAAACTGTTTTGTAGAACTTGCAGGCTATGTTGGGTTAAGTCGCCCAACAACAAAACTTTTTCGATTTTTGCAGCCAATATCGCACGACCAATTTCGGCATGAAATTGCGGCCCTTGCTCGCCAACCTCACCCATGTCACCCAATACTAAGCAGCGGGGTGCGGGTTGTTGAGCTAGCACGTCAATTGCAGCAAGAACCGAATCAGGATTGGCGTTATACGAGTCATCAATCAATCCAACCTTGCCAACCACGTGCGATACCAAACGACCTTTAACAGGTTTAAAGCTTTCGAGCCCTTTAACAATTGCAGGCCAGTCGATGCCAATAGCTAGTGACGCACAGGATGCAGCCAAGGCATTTTTTACGTTGTGACGACCTGCAATTGCAAGCTTCACTAAATGCTCGCGTCCTTGGTGACGAATCACAAAAGCCTCGGGCGAATCACTAGCCGTTGCCCAAACAGCGGCAGAACCAGTTGCATCAGTTTGTAATCCAAAGGTTAATGTTTTTGCATGGCTGGCTAATTGTTGCCAAATGGCGCTATAGGCTTCGTCGGCCGGAAACACAGCAACGCCGTCATTAGGTAGAACACTAATTGCGGAACCATTCTCAAGCGCCACCGCTTCAACTGTCTTCATAAACTCTTGATGTTCGCGCTGCGCATTGGTTACTACGACTACTTGCGGCAACGTCATCGCTGCTAACCGCGCAATTTCACCAGGATGGTTCATACCCATCTCGATCACGGCTGCTTTTACCGAATCATTCAAACGAAACAATGTTTGTGGTACGCCAATTTCATTATTAAGATTGCCTTGCGTTGCAAAGGCTGCATCACCATACTGGGCGCGTAAAATATTAGCGATCATTTCTTTAACAGTGGTCTTACCGTTGCTGCCAGTTACGGCAATAATGGGAAGTTGAAATTGTCCGCGCCAATTTTTGGCGACTGACCCTAACGCATACAAACTATTGGGTACCAACAGTATCGAAGCTGAACTTAAGTTAGTAGCTATTTGATAAGCCAACTCGGCGTTATCCATAACAACCGCTGATGCGCCTTTTTCGATTGCTAGTGCAGCTTTTTCATTGGCATCAAACACCCCGCCTTTTAAAGCAACAAACAAATCACCAGCTTGAATACTCCGCGTGTCGGTAGACACGCCTAAAATTACACCCGCACCAGTGCCCAGCAAACGGCAGTCTGCTAACAAATCAAATACTTGGCGAACGGTGTAATTAAGAGCCATCAGTGTGCCCTCGATTTTTCGGCCAAGGCCAATTCAACATGGGCAGCGTCCGAAAAATCGATCCGCTGCGAACCAATTTCTTGGTAGGCCTCATGGCCTTTGCCAGCAATCAAAATAACGTCATTTGTTTTAGCACGCTGAACCACTGACGCAATTGCCTTAGCGCGATCAAGCTCTATTTCAAATCGCCCTTGTGACATGCCTGCAGTAATTTGCGTTGCGATTGCCAATGGGTTTTCAGTGCGCGGATTATCCGATGTAACTACAGGTCGATCGGCTAAGCGTTGAGCGATAGCACCCATGATCTGGCGCTTACCCGCATCTCGATCACCACCGCAACCAAACACACACCATAACTGACCGCCGTTGGCATGCGCCTGCACAAGTAAAGACTCTAGTACCTTTTCAAGAGCATCGGGTTTGTGCGCATAGTCTACGACCACAACTGGCATTGGCTGGTTGCCGACTAACCCGCCAAACATTTGCATGCGCCCTTCGATTGCTTGCAACTGAGAAAGCGGTTTAGCAATTTGTTCTAAGGAAAATCCTTCGATCAAGGCGCAAGCGGCTACCATCAATAAGTTACTAATATTGAATAAACCAGCAACTTTGGTGTGCACTTGAGCCACGCCGAAATCGCCACCAATAGCAAAGCGCATACCATCTGCTTCAAATCGAATTTGATGGGCAAACAAAAGTCGATCCCGCGAGACGCCGGGGCGATTTAATTCAAAAACTTTTGGCGACGTAATAAGGTCGTTTGCAATACCAGTTGGACTTTTTAAACTAACGAAAATTTTCTGAATACCGGTCGGTACTTTGGCAATCATTTGATCGGCCGCCGCATCGTCGATATTGATGACCGCTGTTTTTAAACCTGTCCAAGCAAACAGCCGCGCTTTAGCCGCTCCATAGGCTGCCATATCCCCGTGATAATCCAAATGATCACGACTTAAATTGGTAAACAAAGCGGTGCGAACTTGGGTGCCATTTAAACGCCCTTCTTCAATACCAATCGAAGAGGCTTCTATCGCGGCAGCTTGCGCGTTCTGCTTTTGAAACTCTGCTAACAGCCATTGCATTTCGAGCGCTTGCGGCGTAGTTAAACCGACCGGCTGCAACGATTCACCCATGCCAGCACCCCGAGTGCCAATTACTGCACAGGGCTTTCCTAATGCACTTAAAAGTTGACTAGTCCAAGTACTGCAAGAAGTTTTTCCGGACGTTCCGGTATACGCAAAAACATGCAGATGCTCGCTTGGTTGGCCGTACCACTGGGCCGCTATTTCGCCAGCCTGATGCTTTAAATTGCTTACGCCCAATTGGCTTGTCGTTTGGTCGGCAGGCCAATTAAATTCATTGGAGTCCCACAGTACTGCTACGGCGCCTTGCTGTATTGCATTCGCAATAAAGGCACGGCCATCGCTAGCGCTACCGGGCATAGCAACAAAGATATCGCCCGGCCGTACGGCCCGACTGTCTTGCTGCAGTTTTGCAGGACGGTTAGCTTCCGGTGTCGAGTCGCCCGCAACTTTTTCAACCAGAGCGCCCATAGCCAATAGTGGTTGCGCACGCAACCAACTGACGGTGGAATGGACGTTAGACTGCATTAAACGCTTTCCTTTACAGGTACTTCGGGCACTTCAATTTGGGCACGATAAGGCGCATCAGGTTGCACGCGCAACAAACGCAACACATCTTGCGTAATTTTCGAAAAAATTGGCGCCGCTACATCACCACCGTAATACTTGCCAGCTGACGGCTCATCAACCATTACCGCAATCACCACGCGCGGATTCGAAGCCGGTGCAAACCCAACAAACGACGATACATATTTATTGACGTAACGACCATCTTGCTGCTTGTGCGCCGTTCCTGTTTTACCCGCAACGCGGTAACCAATGGTTTGGGCTTTAGGTGCAGTGCCGCCAGGACCGGCAGCCATCTCTAACATTTTGCGCATTGCCGCTGCATGCTCAGGCTTTAACAAACGCACACCTTCGGGCGCTGCGGTTGTTTTAGTAATGCTTACCGGCAGTAGCTGACCATCGGTTGCGAAAACGGTATACGCACGCGCCATTTGCATTAGCGACGTTGAAATTCCGTGACCATAAGATATTGTTGCTAACTCAATAGGCCGCCAGTTTTTGTAGGGACGTACGCGACCCGAAGCGGCGCCGGGAAATCCAATTTGTGGCGCTTGTCCAAAACCTAGTTGGTTTAAAAATCCCCAAGTAGCTTCACGACCCAACATATCTAATGCGATGCGCGCGGTGCCAATATTGGATGATTTTTGGATCACTTGATCTACCGTTAACGCGCCGTGCGGATGCGCATCGCTGATCGTGGCCGAACCGATTGTCATACGACCGGGCGCTGTTTGAATAACAGTGCTGGGTTTTACTTTGCCCATTTCTAGAGCGAGCGCAACAGTAAATGGTTTAAAAATCGAACCTGGCTCGTAAGTATCGACCAAAGCGCGATTACGCATCTGCTGTGAGACAACACCTTTGCGCTGATTGGGGTTGTAGGTTGGCCAGTTTGCCAAAGCCAACACTTCGCCTGTCACGACGTCCAGCACTACGGCTGCACCCGCTTTTGCTTTGTGTTCTTTAACTGCATCTCTAACAGCTGCAAACGCTAAATCTTGAACCCGCGTATCAATCGACAATTCAACATCGCGACCTGCCGTAGGCAGCTCTTGAGCGGAAACATCTTCATCGATCATGTGCCCGAGGCGACTACGTGTAACTTTCCAACTACCGGCTTGTGCAACCAAGGTTTTTTGAAACGCTCGTTCGACGCCCTCAACACCTCGATCATCGATGTCGGTAAAGCCAACCACTTGTGCTGTTGCTTCACCGCCCGGGTACAAACGACGATATTCGCGTTGGGTGTCCAAGCCCTTAATTTTCAACTTTGTAATTTTATCTGCAACGCTTGTGTCGAGTTGGCGTTGTAAATAGAAATAACTTTTACCGCCACTATCAATGCGGCGGCGCAATTCTTTTTCGGGCAAAGCCAATAACTTAGCAAGCTCGGTGAACTGCTCCGCCGATGGCTGAAAATTAGTTGGAAAGATCCCAATTGCACGAGCTGGCAAACTGGAGGCCAACACAGAACCGTTGCGGTCTAAAATTTTACCCCGCGTAGCTTGCAATTTTTGCGTTTGCGTAAAACGACTATCTGCTTCGCTTTGCAAGAACTCTTGCGAGAACACTTGGACGTAAACCGCCTTAAGCACCAGTGCTAAGAAGCCTAGTGATAAAAATAAAAAGGCAATTTTCGAGCGCCAGGGAGCCATCTTGACTTCAAGCAAACCATTGGTTTGGCGCGAGCTCGGGCGCAATGGCGACCGAGTCGTAGGTTTCATTGGACGCGTTTTACCATTACCGCTTGAGGTCAAACCCAATTTATCTTTAATGCTTTGGAAAACACTCATCGTGGGGCCGCCGCTTTAGTGGTTGCTGTATCGGTAGCGGCAACTGTTTTGTCATTCGCATCGACATACATCGTTTGCGGTGGGGTAATTTTTTGCATCTTTAAATCACGCAAAGCCACTTTGTTTACTTTGCCTGGACTTACTAAATTGCTTTGTTCTATCTCAAGCTGATCGCGTTCAATATCCATTTGACGAGCGCTTTGCTCAGCTACCTTCAGATCATGAAACAACTTACGTGCCTTATGCTGCGATTGAATCAAACCAAACGCACACAAAATTAGTAACCCAGCGAGAATAAAATTTAAACGAACCATAATTGTCATTCCTCGTTAGTAGGCTAATTTCTCAGCGACACGTAAAACCGCCGATCGAGCTCGCGGATTTATGCTTTGCTCTAGGTCAGACGGCAATACTTTTTTAAACAACTTCAACTTCGGCTCACAAGCCACCAGCTCTGGACGCTGCCCTGCAGCAAATGTCGAATGCAATTTAGGCTTAGCCAACACGGCACCAAGCCCAGTTTGATTGCCATTGCCAGCAATTGCTGGCGCCTGAAACTTGCCAGCCTGTTGACTAAAAAACTGCTTCACAATGCGATCTTCAAGTGAGTGAAACGAAATAACTGCAATGCGCCCACCCACGCGCACCGCTTTCAATGCAGCCTCTAAACCGACCGTGAGCTCTTCAAGCTCCTGATTGATGAAAATCCGTATAGCTTGAAAGCTCCGCGTTGCTGGGTCCTTCCCCAACGCAGCTCGCCCACCTTTGCTGCCCTGCCGGTGGCCGAGGACACCCGCCACGAGACTGGCGAGCCCTCGAGTGGTCTGAAACGTGGAACTACCGGAGTCCCCGCGGCGAGTAACAATCGTCTTTGCAATCTGAACAGCAGCCCGTTCTTGCCCATAGTCTTTAAGTACCTGTGCGATTTCTTGTTCCGACGCCATTTCTAACCATTGCAACGCAGACATGCCACGCGTCGTATCCATACGCATGTCTAATGGGCCATCATTTTTAAAACTAAAACCACGGCGCCCTTCATCTAACTGGGGTGAAGAAACGCCTAAGTCCAAAAACACACCGTCCAAACCATGCGGCGCGTATTGCAATCCAACTTGCTCTAACGCCGAAAACGGCGTGTGAATTAACGTTAAGCGCGAATCGGCAATTAATTGGCCCGCTGCAATTGCATCAAGGTCTCGATCCAACGCAATTAAGCGTCCATCCGCTCCCAATCGTTGCAAGATGCCTTGGCTATGCCCACCTCGTCCAAACGTGCCGTCTAAATACGTTCCGCTTGTTGCAATGGCCAATCCATCCATGCACTCTTCAAAGAGCACAGGACGATGCGCGGGCCTCGTTTTGCTTGCGGTAACCACCACTCAGAACCTTTCATGGCGGACTTAAAAGTTAATCGCGCCGAGGTCGGCAGGCCAACCTTGCGTTTGTGTCTGTTTTTCGTAAGCTGTGTAGCCCTCGGCATCCCAAAGCTCAAAAGAACGGCCTGCACCGCGTAACAATGCTTTTTTCCCAATCGAAACTGATTCACGCAAGTGCGCTGGAATTGCAATCCGGCCAGCCGAGTCAATATCGACATTTAAAGCGCTACCGAGCAATACACGACTCCAAGCGCGGGCCGACATCGGCCAATTCATGATTTCAATTTTTTTTGCTTCCCACGTCGGTCGGGGAAAGACCATCAAACAGCCATCGGGGTTGCGCACCAGCGTCAACATTCCCGCGCACTCAGCCACAAGCAGATCACGTACCTCTTTAGGTATTGTGATGCGCCCTTTGTCGTCAAAGACAAGTGCTGATTCGCCTTGAAAGCCCACGGAATTCCCTGATTTTGGTGATGGAAAGAACTGACTGGGAAGGAGCTTTTCGCCCCACCTTCACCCACTCAGCACCACTAACCAACACTGTATCAGAAAAAAATATCCCTTTTAAGGTTGAAAAGGGAAAAAAACCAATGTACTCAAATACTTACGAAGTATTCCTAAAATTTGAATCAAATCTTAAAACTTCAATAAAAATAGCTAGTTACGTTAATTTCTGCATGTGAATTATCATAAACAATTCGCAATTCAAAAACAAAAAAACGGGGTTTCCCCCGTTTTTTGTTATATCTACAACTAAGTCGTTATCTTTCAACAAACCAATTAAAAAACAAACAGCTCACGTAAAGTTTATCCAGCTCGACAATTACTTAGAGAGCTCGGCCTGAGTCGCATCATCCAACCGACCTGTTTGAGGAATAGTGCGGTCTTTCTGGAATTTGCGTAACGCCGCAACTGTTTTTGCGCCTAATTGACCATCAGAGGTTGGAACGTCGTAGCCTAAAGACTTCAACTTAGTTTGGGCTGCCTGCATTGACATTGCAGAGGCGGTTTTTGCGGCCGCAGTGGCAACCGGTGCAGGTGCTGGCGCACCATCAACTGATAATTTACCGCCTGTACCAAGGCCTTGCCCTTGAACGACTTGCGCTTTGTAATTACGTGCAGCTTTAACCAATTGGTTGTAACTATCCATAAACGCAGCAATCAATACCTTACCTTGCGGTGTGTTTGTGTAAGCACCCAAACTACCGCCAGCCGAACTACCAAATAAAGCGCCGCCAATATTAAAATCAGTATTAGAAGCACTGCCCTCGGCAGCACCTACCTGAACGCCCGAGCGGTTGTCCGTAAGTAGCAACATCGTGGAAGCTTCGTTCGTTCTAATTCCACCAGCGATTGCGCCTAAAACCCCTAAGCCACGGCTTACACCCGCGAGTCCACCACCCATGCCACCAGTACCTTTTTGGCTAAAGGTAATTTCTGGCGTTAAGCTGTAATCTGCACTGACCATTTGCCCCTTGCCAAAGCTGCTATTGGCACGTAACTCACCAGAATTTTGTAAGGCTCGCTCCTGGGCCATGTTGCCCATTGCACGACCACGATCGACAATAACGAAACAATTCGATTGTTGAATCATCATTCGCAACACAGGTACAGTAGAAGTTAATCCACGCTGAGTCGTTAAGATTCGATACCAATCAGCAGCCTGGTCTTCGACCACAGCTAGAGTTCCTAGGGGCGACGTACACTTTTCTAGCTGGGCATTAGCTCCCTCAGAGGTCGCTCCACCAGCAGAACCAGTAGCAACTGTTTTACTTTCGGCAGATCCAACTTTTGGGGCGGTTTGTACGCAACCACCTAAGGCTAAAGCCACAACACTTGAAAAAAGTACAGCTTGAGTTCGTAACTGCATAAGGGTCTTCTCCGCTAATAAAATTTAAAACTGACAATCGAAACATCCTTCGAAGCCTGAACGTCCAGTTTAATGCAAATTCGCCATTTGCAAACCCTACTAACTACATAGAGTTCAGGCTACAAAGGGATTATTTCAATAAATACGTACGAATAAACGCCACCATTGCATAAAATTGGAAATCGGCATTCTCTTTGCGTGCAAAACCGTGGCCTTCATTTTCGGCGCGTAGGTACCACACCGGCACACTATTTTTTCGAACTTCGGTCACAATTTGTTCTGCTTCGGTGTACGGAACCCGCGGATCATTTCGACCCTGAATGACAAACAACGGCGTCTTAATTTTGCGCGAATTGGTTAATGGCGAAATTGCCGTTTGAAACGCACGCATCTTTGGATCACGCTCATCACCGTATTCGATCCGTCTTAAATCCCGTCGATAACTTTCAGTGGTTTCTAAAAAAGTGACGAAATTTGAAATACCAACGACATCAATCGCACCAACGATCCGGTCGCTAAAATGGACGGCACTCGCTAGGCTCATGTAGCCACCGTAACTTCCTCCCATGACCATCACACGGTTTACATCAAGATCGGGTTGCTGTTTAATCCAATCGAGCAACGCGCCAATGTCTTTGACGGAATCTTCTCGTTTGTAGCCATCATCAAGCGTTAGAAAGGTCTTACCGTAACCGCGTGAGCCACGAACATTAGGTTGAATTACGGCTACACCGAGCTCGTTAATTAAGTAATTAAGGCGGCCCATAAAACCTGGGCGCGATTGACCTTCTGGCCCGCCATGAATATCAATTAAAACCGGGCGCTTTCCAGAAAACTTTGCAGGCGGCTGCACTTTCAGACCCGATATAGTTAAGCCATCAAAACTAGTCCAACGAATCACTGAATGAGGGGGAAACTGTGTTGCAGACAAACTAGGCGGCGCGAAAGCTTTTGTCCAGGGTTCGGTGCGCGCGGGCGTCGACGCTGTGGCCTCAGTAAAAACAAAAATATCACTTGGACCTTGCGCGCTATTTACAGAAAAAGCCAGTTGACTAGTGGACGGGTGAAATGCTAAACCGCCTACGGTCGCTATGGGAAAATTTGGCCCATTGATCGCCTGGCCATTATCCAAATTTAAAATTTGCAATTGGGTTGCACCATCAACGTTTAACGCAGTTACTAAACGATTGCGGCTTTTGTTAATCAGTGCACCAGTAATTTCGTTCTTTGCAGCGCCCCCTAAAAGCTGCAACTTCTTTGACGATCGTTCGTAGACCATCACTTCACCGAATTCGCCTTGGCGATCCGAACTTAAATAAATTTTGGCTCCGTCGGCAGAAAAACCCAAATGAAAATGAGTTGCTTTTAAATCCGAACCTACTTCGGGCAAGAGTCGCTCAGCTTTACCGGTAGCTGCATCAATTAACCAAATTGCGGACTGCGCTGCAGACAAATACTGTATCGCTAAAATTTGTTGATCGTCGGGGGAAAATTCGAAACCCCACCACCCTCCGCCTGGCAACTGTGTGATCGTGCGCGGGCTGTCGGGTTTTAACGGGTCGATCAACTTTAAAGTAGTTGTAATAGAGGTGCGTGTACCACTTTGAGCAGTGCGGTCAACTGGCACCGAACTGAACAGCACTGCGCTTCCCGCTTTATTCCAACCTGCCATGTCATGGCGTTCATCTGGATTCGTTAACAAAGTCACTTGCTTGGTTGTCAAATCCATTCGATACAGCTGCGTAACTTCATTGCCACCACTGGCCCGTTCGAGAACGATATAGCGCCCCTCGCGGGGCTCAAAATTTGCGGAAGTAACCCGCTCCGAAAAATCGGTAATTTGAATCGGCTCGGCTAAGGGCGCATTAACTAAAAACAATTGCGAGGTGGAGCCCTTACGATGGGACACCAACATTTCTTTTTTGGTCGGATGCCAATCGACAAATGAATAACCACGAAAGTCAGTATAGGCAGCAACCTGATCGGCTATGCTTTGTTCCAGCGGAGGTATCCCTTGCGTAAACAGGTTTTTATTTGGCTCAATTACTGCCAAGCCCTGTTTGGTTGGCTGGTTTTGGGTAGACTGCACTTGCGTTGATTGAGTGCTGCAACCGAGCAAACTGACGGCCATTGCGCTTAAAACAATCAGACGTTTCATTTGTAAAAAACACTTCGCATTTATTTGTACCATTTTTCTTAAGCTCATAGTATTTTGCCGATCGCTACGCTAACACGAAATTTTTATTGCGCATGAGTCAACCCGCTTCAATTAGCCTAGATCAGATAGATCAATTTCAACAAGATGGCGCTATCGTCATACGCCAAGCAATTTCTGCAACACAGCTTAGTGTTTTGCGGCAGGGGATTGAGGCCAATTTACAAAACCTCAGCAACTTGGCACTTATCGCCAGCGAGCCCAATGATCCTGGACGTTTTGTAGAAGATTTTTGTACTTGGCAAAGCAATCAGTATTACGAAGACATTTTGTTTCGCTCTGGTTTACCACGCTACGCGAAAAATTTAATGCGTAGCGAAACCGTGCGGCTGTATCACGATCATCTTTTAGTTAAGGAGCCGGGCACACAACAAACCACGCCTTGGCATCAAGACCAGCCCTACTACAATGTTTCGGGCCGTCAAAATGTTAGTTTTTGGATACCAGTCGACCCGATCCCAAAAGAAACTAGTTTGCGTTTATTGGCGCGTTCGCATTTAGGTCCTTGGTACATGCCGCGTACTTTTCGCGATCAACAGGCCAAATGGTTTCCTGAAGGAAGCTTGCAAGAACTTCCAGTAATTGATGAATCGAATGGGTTAGCAACAGATCAACAAAACCCGGCGCAACGGATCATGTCATGGGAACTAGAGCCAGGCGATTGCATTGCCTTTCATATGCTCACCCTGCATGCAGCTAGCGGCGTCGGGCCAGCACAGCAGCGACGCGTTTTTTCAGCTCGCTACATTGGTGACGATGCCCGCCACGCAGTTCGTACTTGGCGCACTTCGCCGCCATTTGAAGGCCTAACAGAACGGCTTGGCTCTAATGAAAAAATGGTTGATCCACTTTTCCCATTAATCGGTGTACCTACCTAGAAAAAAATGCCATTAAATTCATCCCTCGGGCTAACCATTCTGGGCTTTTATTGCCTAGTTAGTCTTATCACTTTTGTGACATATCTAGTGGACAAATCCGCGGCACAAGCCGGGCGCTGGCGAGTACCCGAAAAAACGCTTCATATGTTGGCGCTGGCTGGCGGCTGGCCAAGTGCGTGGTTAGCCCAAAAAATGTTTCGCCACAAAACTAGTAAGAAGGAATTTCAAGTGGTTTTTTGGTTGACTGTGGTGTTGAATGTCGGCGCGTTAATTTTTGTCTTTTTACAGCGCCAGTCTTCAAACTAATTTTTTAATCGCGAGCCCTTTTGTAAAGGTTTCTTCTCACGGCCCTCCGGTAAGAGGGCCTAGAGCTGAGCGCCGCCAAGGGTCGGTAAACCCTTGGTGACTGAAACGAAGTATGGGCTGTATGAAGCAGAAAGTGCTTCCGTTTTTTTGGCAAAAAGTGCATTATTTAAGCAAATTTTGCTTTTAAATAACTAAAACGGCATAAAATAGCTTATGGATAAGATCGATCAAAGAATTTTGTTAGCTTTGCAAAGCAACGCTCGCGCTAGTTTGCAAGACATTGGCGAGCAAGTCGGTTTAAGTAATTCACCCTGCTGGGCCCGGATTAAACGCATGGAAGATGCGGGCATTATTGAAGGCTATACAGTGCGTTTAAATGCCGAGCAATTGGGGCTACACGACACTGTTTTAATTCAAGTAACGCTCGACAGCCATTCGGACAACACCCTCGAAAAATTTGGCGAAACCTTGGCGCAAATTCCAGAAGTGGTTGAAGCCTACTTAGTATCCGGCGATTACGATTATTTGCTCAAGGTAGTTGTTAGTGGCACTAAAGACTATGAACGACTATTACGCGACAAGTTGTACAAAATTAAAGGCATTCGCAATAGCCGCTCAAGTTTTGTGCTGCGCACACTAAAGCGCTCTGATTTGCCGCTTGCAGTTGAGCCACTTGTCGTTCAATCTACAAAAAGAGCAAAACGAGGTTAATCATTGAAAGTGTTTTTGTATTTTGTCGTTAGGCTGTTGGTTCCGTTAGCGTCGCTACTGTGTTTGCACACTCAGCTTGCCAACGCACAGACCCCCAGCAAAATTGTTGCCGACTCGATGGCCGAGCGCTCCAAAACTTGTGTGGTTTGCCACGGCAAAGAAGGACGCGCTACAAACGATGGTTTTTTCCCGCGCATTGCTGGCAAACCAAGCGACTATTTGTTTAACCAACTGACCAATTTTCGTGACGGTCGCCGCCAACAAGTACACATGAATTATTTGGTAAGCAACTTACCCGATGTGTATTTAAAAGACATGGCGCAGTACTTTGCAAATTTAGATTTACCTTACGCAACTCCGCAGGCAACCAACCTTGATCCAACTATTTTGCAGCGCGGTCAGACGCTAGTATTTACGGGCGACCCAGGTAAAAAAATTGCCGCATGCGTTACTTGCCATGGCCAATCAATGATGGGCATGCGATCCGCATCACCTAGTTTATTGGGGCTTCCGCGCGATTATTTAGTAGCACAGCTAGGGGCTTGGCAGACCGGTTCACGCAGAGCCCACGCGCCCGACTGTATGGCCGAGGTTGCCAAGCAATTAACCCCTAGCGATATTGCAGCAGTTACCCATTGGCTAGCGGCTCAGCCAATATCGCCTGAAATTAGTAAAGCCAAGCTGCAAGAGCCCAGCCCAGCAGCCTTGCAATGTGGCAGCTTTAAATAAATGCCCATGTTAAAAAAACTGCGCGTTTTCTCGTATGGCTTATCGTTTGTATTGGCAGTATTGGGCGTAACCGCTGCATTGGTGGCCCATTTAAATTTTCGCGGCGAAGACCCAATTCGTGCGCAAGTTGCAGCCCCAAGCAACGATCAAAAAGTAATTGAGCGCGGTGCTTATCTAGCGCGTGTTGGTAATTGTGCCGCTTGCCACACAGCAGCCGGTGGCGCGTCGTATGCGGGCGGGGATGGTCTAAGCACGCCCTTTGGCAAAGTGTATGCCGGCAACTTAACAGCAGATCAAGCAACGGGCATTGGCAGCTGGAATGGCGATCATTTTTGGCGCGCAATGCATCACGGCCGCTCGCGCGACGGACGCTTGTTAACCCCTGCGTTTCCGTACACCAATTTTAGTTTAATGACACGCAACGATAGTGATGCGTTATTCGCTTTTTTTACTAGCCTGCCGCCCGTTACCCAACAAAATAAAGCGCACGAATTACGCGCGCCTTTTGACAGTCAGCTGGCCATTGCAGTTTGGCGCGCGTTGTTTTTTACAGCTGCACAGGCAACGGAAACGATTGATTCTAGTCAAACCCCGCAATTGAATCGGGGCGCGTATTTGGTCAACGGGCCGGGACATTGTATGCAGTGCCACGGCACCCGTAATGCGATGGGCGCTTTGCGCGCGGGACTTGAGTTTAACGGTAGCGTTATGCAAGGCCATGGTTGGTATGCGCCTTCTCTTCTTGATAACCAAGAGGCCTCAATGACAGTTTGGTCTAACCAAGAAGCCGTGCGCCTTTTAAAATCTGGCGTTAATACTAGTGCATCAGTAATCGGACCAATGGCCCACGTGGTAAGCACAAGTTTGCAACATTTAACTGACGACGATGCGTTAGCGATGGTTGTTTATCTTAAACAATTGCCCAAACAATACCAACGTGAGGCGATCGATACTAGCGGTGGGTTAAGCCAAAGTTTTAGCGCAGGCGAAAGCTCGTTGTTAAACGGTAAAGCGCTATACGAAACCCATTGCGCCTCTTGCCATGGCGATCAAGGCCAAGGCGCACAGACCGCCGACGGTAAACCGGCCTACCCGCGCTTACAAGGTAATCGCGCAGTGCAATTAACCGCTCCTGACAACTTAATTCAAGTTATTTTAAAGGGTGGTTATAGCCCGGCAACCGCGCTAAACCCACAACCCTTTGGAATGCCGCCGTTCAGCCAAACACTAAACAACGACGAGGTCGCCAACATTGTTTCGTACATACGCGACGCTTGGGGAAACAAAGCAAGACCGGTACTATCTATCCAAGTGAATAAACTTCGGGAACAACGGTGAAACTGTTAAGCGCATTAGATGCTTTATTTTTGCATTTGGAAACGCCCGAGCAACCCATGCATGTGGGTGGTTTAAACACCTTTACACTGCCTCCCCAAACCGCGAAAAAAACCAAGAAGGCGCAACCTAGTTTTTATCAGGATGTGCGCGATCACTTGGTGTCGCGAATGCATCTAGCACCTATCTTTAAAAGACGTTTAGCAACCATGCCGATGGGGCTAACCAACCCCGCATGGCAAACGGTCGAAACGTTAGACCTTGATTGGCATATCCAACATGTGCAACTAAACAAGCCGGGTAGCTTCAAACAACTAGAAGCATTTATCGCCAAAGCACACGCCGAGTTGTTACCACGCGACCGGCCTTTGTGGCGAGCCTATGTCATAGAAGGTTTAAGCAATGGTGAAGTTGGATTTTTTGCAAAATTCCATCATGCCGCATTGGATGGTCAAGGCGGGGTAGCGTTAGCCAAAGCCATTTTAGATTTAGAGGCCAAACCGGTTGAGCGTACTAAAAAAGAATCGCCTGATGCTCTGAAGGGCAAGGCAAAAGTGTCTACAGGAGCGTTACTGGCAGCATCATTTCGCGGCTTGCTAGGTCAGTACACCGAGTTGGTTAGAGCGGCACCACAAATGACTTCTAGCTTGGCTGGAGCAATTGCTAGCTTTAGCAATTCGAACGACGGCAATTCACAGCTCAACAAATCACGCCAATTTACCGGCCCCAAGACTCGCCTTAATGTTGCCATTAGCAATCAACGCGCCTTTGCTACTTTAAATTTACCGATGGCTGAAGTAAAAGCAATTGGTAAGGCGGTGGGTGGTTCGTTAAATGATGCAGTACTAGGCATTGTTAGCGGCGGACTAAGGTCATTTTTAAACTCGCATGACGAGTTACCAAAAAAATCTCTAATTTGCGCAATGCCTGTGAGTTTGCGCACCGAAGCCCACACCAATGCTGCGAATATCGAGAATCAATCGTCGATGGTTCTAACGAGTTTAGCCACTGATGTTGTCGATCCGATTAAACGATTACAAGCAATTATGGAAGGCACCGCGCGAGCCAAAGAGTTATCGGCGGCAATGAAAAGTGGCATGCCAACCGACATGCCTTCGTTAGGTATACCTTGGCTTCTAACTGGGCTTACCCAGCTCTATACCAAAAGTAAATTAGCCAACCATTTACCGCCTGTAGCCAATGTAATGGTGTCAAACGTGCTTGGCCCGCCGGTGCCGTTGTATATGGCTGGCGCAGCGATGACTAGCTACTACCCAGTGTCGATTGTCGTGCACGGTATTGCTTTAAATATTACCTTGCAAAGTTATGCAGGGCAGCTGGGCTTTGGAATTATTGCCTGTAAAAAGGCCGTGCCCGATGTCACAGAATTGGCGCAATTTCTAGAGCAAGCGTTCGAAGAATTGAAGTTAAGATGCGCTTTGCTCAGTGTTGAGTCAGCAACAGTCGCACCCGTAATAAAAGCAACCAAACCAAAGAAAACAGCTAAACAAACAGCACAGCCAGCCACGAAAAAAGTAGCGATTAAAAAAATTACGGCTGCTAAGAAAAAGAGTAAAACTACCGATGAATCTATTCAACCAAAGAGCAAACTTGCAACCCGCACCCGGACTCGTAAAGTTAGCCCTTGAGAGCCGCGCCCCTTGGGAACACGCGGCCTACTTTGCTGCAAAACCAGCACTAAAGCTAGCCCCTAAAGGGGATGGACATAGTGTTCTAGTGTTGCCTGGTTTTGTGGCGGGCGATCACTCGACTTGGCTGCTGAGGCGTTTTCTAAAAGATCGCGGCTACGATGCACATGGTTGGTTGCAAGGCCGTAACTTGGGGCCTAAGCCTGGCGTTCTCGAAGCTTCGTTAGTTCACCTCAAGCAACTAGCCAATTTAAGCGGGCGAAAAGTGAGTATTGTGGGCTGGAGTTTAGGCGGAATTTACGCCCGCGAACTAGCCAAAATGGCCCCTGAATTAGTTCGTTGTGTAATCAGTTTAGGCTCACCCTTTGGTGGTCCCGGTCGAGCCACTAACGCTTGGTGGTTGTACAAAGCATTTAACCCCGACCACAAAGACGTCAACGAACTAGAGTCGCAATTGGCCGAACCACCTTTGGTACCGACTACAGCTATTTTTAGTCGAACTGACGGAGTAGTTGCCTGGCAAGGGGCTAGACATACGACAGAACAATTAGCGACATACCCTTTAGCCGAAAATATTGAAGTCGAGGCAAGTCATGTTGGCATGGGTGCAAACCCGTTGGCATTGTGGGTGGTTGCCGATCGCTTAGCGCAAGCCGAGGGACGTTGGAAACGGTTCGATCGTGCGGGTTGGCGGGCGCTGGCTTTTCGCGACCCAGAACGTAAGCGGTTTGTTTTTTAAATTGACCCAATACGCCTGTAACAACATTCAAATAGAAGCACAAACTTTTGGGCAGCCAGAGCATCCTTGTATTTTGCTGATTATGGGTTTGGGCATGCAACTAATTACATGGCCCGAAGGATTTTGCCAACAATTAGTGGTCCAAGGTTTTTATGTAGTTCGATTTGATAATCGTGATGTTGGGTTATCAACTCATTTTGAACATGAAGGCAAACCCAATCTGCCTTTTGCGATTGCTAAACGCGCCCTTGGATTTAACGTAAAGCCAATTTATTCACTGAACGATATGGCTGACGATTGCGCCGCTTTGCTCGACCAGTTGGGTATTGCCAAAGCGCATATTGTGGGTGCATCAATGGGCGGAATGATTGCGCAAATTATGGCTTGCGAGCACAAAGATCGTGTTCTTAGTTTGACGTCGATTATGTCAACAACTGGCGCGCGCGGTTTGCCAGGGCCAACTTCTAAGGCTCGGAGTGCCTTGCTTGAACCTTTGCCTAAAGGTGCTAACGATCATTCGGAAGAAGGCATTGCTTTGTTGGTAAAGCAATCGACCCGTACTTTCTCGGTGATTGGTTCACCTAGGTATTTTCCTAATGACGAAGCTGGGTTAGGCCAGCTACAAACGAGACTTACTGCGAGCGTAAAGAGGGCGTATCGACCTCGGGGTGTAGCCCGGCAGCTACTCGCTATTATTGCAGCGCCTGAACGCACAAAACAGCTCAGAACGCTGACTATTCCAGCTTTAGTGATTCATGGCAAAGTTGATCCGTTAGTACCGCTGGCTTGCGGCCAAGCAACCGCTATGGCTATTCCCGGTGCGAAACTTTTAGCCATAGATGATATGGGTCACGATTTACCAGAAGCACTTTGGAAAGTGCTAACGGATGCGATTGGGGCACACGCCAGCAGTAATAAAACTACTCGCCCTTAGCAGCAGAAACCGCAGCGCGTAAGCCCAACAAATAACTTTGTACGCCAAAGCCAGCAATTTGGCCTTTAACAATTTCGGATAAGACTGATTGATGCCGAAATGGCTCGCGCGCATGAATGTTAGACATGTGAACTTCAATTACCGGGCACGTAAGGATGGCGATGGCATCGCGTAACCCGTAGCTGTAGTGAGTCCAAGCACCGGCGTTAATTACGACGCCGTCAACTTTATCGAAGAAGGCTTGGTGAAGGCGTTCGCACATTGCGCCTTCGTGGTTGGTTTGGTAGGTTTCTAAGGTGACGCCTAGCTCGCTGGCTAAAGTTTGAACCTTAGCGTTGATTTCTTCTAGGGTGATTGTTCCGTACTGTTTGGGGTCGCGTTTGCCAAACATGTTGTGGTTGATGCCGTGTAGAAGTAGGAATTTCATGGTTTTGGACAATGTCATTGTGAGGTACCCGTTTTTGGATTGTACGGCAATAAGATCTACAAACCAGATCAAAGTATTCGTCCACCTCCTGTTATAACTCTCGAACATTGTAGAACAAACACAGCGCGTATCGAGCGAGCGTGGCACGGACCCAGGCGTTTGTGGATTGCGTTTACAAGGGACGCAGTTGCAATACCAATGTGTTTGAAGTCTGGATTGCAGGGGCAAAAATGCGAGTTACTGCAAGCATTAGAAAAAACTAAAGCGGCGAAACGCTGTAAAACCCATTATAGGACATATAAAATCGGATGGCAGATTGTCGGGAAACTTATACAAGGGTATGGATGGTGACGCGATGAACGCACTGCTGTGTATGGCTGGGCACAATTTATCCAAGTTCCTGAAGAAGTTACGGCTTTTTTGTACCAAAAATGGTCTCGACTTTTAGCGGGTACTAGCGATGCCGAATCGGCAGCTGTCATTTAATTTTTGCCGCTTGATTTAAAAACAGAGTTTCTCAGGGACGACTAGGTAAGCGTGACGCCGGGTTTTGAACGTAGACAACTTCAACATAATCGAAACTAACGAATCTTTTTTGGTCGTCCAGAGTAGGTTCTGTTCCCAATGCGCTCTATTTAAATTACTAAAACTATTTTGGTTTCTGAATCATCCGAGCAGGTGTCAAATGCTGCAGGGCTCGCATATTGCAAATAGTCGAGTTCATTTTTACGGAGAATACCCAAAATAATTAGGTGGTTTAGAAGCGCGATTGCGCCATCCACCGCTAAGTTTTTACAGTTTGAAAACTTGCAGCCTGCGCTTAAGAAAAGTACGAAGGTTACGTAATTCAACTACTGCAAATCGCTGTTAAAACTACGTTCGAGGACCGTTGTCTAGCAGACATGATATCGTCTCGATACTTTTAAAAGCGCAGGAGCAAGCAATTGACAACGATTCGCACAATTAACGAGTTACTTCACGACCTTCGATCAGAGCAACTGATGGCTTTGCCAAAAGGAGCTGAAGTGTTTTTAACCGCCGGGGCTTCCGGAACTTGGTACTTTGATTGGATTTCGCAATGCTACGGAAAAATTCCGAAACATATTGCAATTGAAAAATACTCACCGCGACCAGCTGATTTGCCTGAAGGAGTTGAATGGATACCTGAGTCCGTTGGTGATATGGCTTCAGTGGCCAATAATAGTGTTGATTTGTTCTTTTCAGGTCAGAACATTGAACATCTGTGGGTTCCGGAAATTGTTGGATCTTTAGTCGAAGCCTCGCGTGTACTGCGCCCGAATGGGCTACTAGTTATTGATAGCCCAAACCGTGCCGTTACTGCAGTGGCTCGTGACGCGCATCCGGAGCATGTTGTTGAGTTTAATGTTGAAGAAGCTAAACTGCTCGCTGAAGCAGCTGGTTTCGAAGTAACCCGAGTCGTTGGGCTTTGGCTTTGTATTGCCCCTGAATCAAATGATTGGCTTACGATTAACTCCATTGATTCTGAACATTGGACTGATCAGCGACGCATCGAGGTCGGCAAAACCTTTCCAGAAAATTCATATGTGTGGTGGATGGAGGCTAGGAAAAAAACTAGAGCAAATCCTGCTAAATTACTTGAACTTGCCAATCAAGTTTATTCCAAGGCTTGGCCTGAACGCTTGACACGCACTCATTCGGTAATTGGACAGCGCGTTACGACTCCCGACGGCAATGGATGGTTCGAAATTCCGGAAGCAACTGCAGGTGCAGCCATGTTTGGCCCTTATGCGCCTCTTGTTGCTGGACACTACACCGTCACTTTCACGCTCGAAAGCCAATCGGGACTTGAACGTCAACTTTCGAGTTGGTTTAACGATGACGTAATTACACTAGAGGTTTTTAGTGATAAATTAGAAAAAACCCCTGTGATTACGACCCGAGTCGTACGCGGCAAGGAGCTTGCCGAGGCGCAGCCGATACAGTTTGACTTGACTTTCGATTTAGATGAGTTGGTTTTTGGCGTCCAATTTCGCGTTATTTCACATGGCAAAAAATTTGCCTTTAAAGTCAAAGCAAATCCCAAGTTAATTGAAACAATCAAATGAGCGCACGGTTAAACTCGGCCTCGAGCCGAGATGCTTTTCAAACTACATTTCAAACCATGCCCAGCATGCCTCGACTTGGGAAACAAGCGACTCACTCAGCATGCTGGGTAAGCGCCGTACAACCCTTGTGATAAATTTTAACGACAAAATGACGGCTAAAAGCAGTGAAGAAATCACAGTAAGTTGTTGTAAGGATAAGAAAATCTAACGATTCTTAAGGTAAACTCTTAAGAGTAGTAGCAATTGCAGTTCACCGCAAATTCGATAAGTTCGGTTTTTGTAAGCACCTCCGCACTTTTACAACATGTCTTGTTCTCAAAGTAGAAGTTATTAGCCCTAAGATGTTTAAAGCTCTATGGTCCTATCGCGGCTTTGTATTCCAAAGCGTAAAACGAGAGTTTCTTTCTAAATACAGAAACTCACTGCTCGGCGTGGTGTGGAGCCTTTTGAATCCTCTCGCCATGATTTTCGTTTACACCGTAATTTTTTCAAATTTGATGCAGGCAAAGCTGCCCGGAGTAACCGGTGTCTACGCGTACAGCGTTTTCTTGTGCGCAGGTACTTTAACCTGGGGGTTGTTTGCAGAGATCGTTGGACGCTGCCAAAACACATTTATCGATAATGGGAATTTGCTTAAAAAGATGCAGTTCCCCAGGCTTTGCCTTCCTGTAATTCTTGTCTTAAATGCATCAGTCAACTTTGTTATCGTTTTCTCGTTGTTCACCCTGTTTTTAATTATTACTAGTAATTTTCCGGGCGTTATCTTTAGCGCAGTTGTTCCTCTATTGATCCTGTTGATTTTATTTGCCGTTTCCTTGGGCATTATTATTGGTATCTTGAATGTTTTTTTTCGCGACGTCGGCCAATTTATGACGATATTTTTAGTCTTTTGGTTTTGGCTAACTCCGATTGTCTATCCGGCGACTATCTTGCCCGAGCACATTCGAGAATGGCTGAAGTTCAACCCAGTCTTCCCACTTTTCGTGGGGTTCCAAGACATCATGGTTCAAAAAAAATGGCCACAATGGGAAAGTCTAATTCCGCTTTCTTGTTTGACTTTGATTTTCGCTATCGTTGCTTTGCAACTTTTCCGGCGGCGATCCGGCGAACTGATTGATGAGCTTTGATGGGTACAATTTCTGTAATTAATCTAGGCAAAGCGTATAAGCAATACCCGAAGAGGGTTTCGCGTCTTCTTGATTGGCTTATTCCATGGAGCAAACCGCACCACACGTTAAAATGGATTCTCAAAGACATTAGTTTCACAGTTAATCCGGGGGAATCGCTTGGTATTATTGGCTTTAACGGCGCGGGCAAAAGCACGCTCCTTAAGTTGATCACAGGTACAACTCAAGCGACTACAGGAACAGTTGAACTGACGGGACGGGTAGCAGCTCTTCTGGAACTAGGAATGGGATTTCATGCTGATTTTACTGGGCGCCAAAACGCCTTTATGGTCGGACAGTTACTAGGCTACTCCGCTGAGGAGATCACTAAATTAATGCCTGAAATTGAAGCGTTCGCCGAAATCGGCGACTACATAGACCAACAAGTTCGAGTCTACTCGAGCGGCATGCAGATGCGACTTGCCTTCAGTGTAGCGACTGCTATTCGACCCGACGTACTCATTATTGATGAAGCCTTGTCAGTTGGTGATGCGTATTTTCAGCATAAGAGTTTCGAGAGAATCAGTCAATTTAGAAAGCTCGGCACAACCTTATTGCTTGTTAGTCACGACAAAGGTGCAATCCAAGCGATTTGCGATAGGGCAATTCTATTGCACACAGGCCAGATTGTGAGGGACGGACTTCCCGAAGCAGTTATGGATTATTACAACGCAATGTTGGCCAATGATCAAAATCAAAAAATAGTTCAAGAAACGACTGCGAGCGGAGTTACGCACACGGTTTCTGGCACCGGGGAAGCGAATATAGAAGAATTGACTCTCCTAAATGCGAGTTTTAAACCAATCGAAATTGTTGATGTCGGCGAGAAGGTTTTTATCCGCGCCATCGTTAAAGCTTCTACTAGAATTGACCGGTTGGTGCTGGGTTACGGCATCAAAGATCGTTTGGGTCAAGTCATGTATGGGACTAATACTCACTTGAAAAAGCAGGCGATTGAGGCAGTAGAGCCTGGGGCGCGCATCGAGTTTTTAATTGAATTTTCTATGAACCTTGGACCCGGCACCTACTCGATCCAAACGGCTCTGGTAAGTACTGAAACGCATTTAGAGAATAATTATGAGTGGCGTGACGGCGCTCTCGTTTTCAATGTCGCCAATATAAACAAATCACACTTTGCTGGTAGCGCTTGGCTTGATCCGCAAATAAAAATTCGCAATTTATGAACTTTATTTCGTATTCGCAAAACTTCGAGGACGTTGTATTATGGAGAGCCCTAAAAGACGTTCGAGGAGGCTTTTATTTAGACATCGGTGCCCAGGACCCGATCAAAGACTCAATCAGCTTTGCTTTTTACCAAAATGGCTGGCGAGGGGTTCATCTTGAACCCAGTAGTCAATATTCAGAAAAACTCAAACTCGCACGTCCTGATGAAATAGTGATTCAAAAAGCAGTTGGAACTGCCAAAGCGCCCATTCAATTTTACGAATTCGAAGATACGGGCCTTTCTACTGGGGATGCGCAAATTGCAGAGGCGCATCATGCAGCTGGATATAAGTCTCAGAACACCCTAGCAGAAGTCATATCTTTAGATTCGCTTTTTAACGAATTAGGGGTTCAAAACATTCACTGGATGAAAATTGACGTCGAAGGGTGGGAAGAAGACGTGTTAAAGAGTTGGGTTCATTCCTCGATCCGCCCTTGGGTTGTTGTCATTGAGAGTACAGCACCAATGACAGAGGTGGCTACGCATGAACAATGGGAATCTTTGATATTAGCAAAAGGCTACGCGTTTAGTTTCTTTGATGGGCTGAACAGATTCTATGTGCATAACAATCACGCAGGCTTGACGGGCATATTAAGCAAACCCGCCAATGTTTTTGACCGGTTCGTAACGGCTGGTTTAGCTGAAATCGAAAGCAAACTCCATGCAACTACTGGTGAACTCGATTCAGTCAAAGCTGAACAAGACATTTTGAAAGGAAAAGAGGCTGATCTTGACGCACTAACTCGTAAGTTCATTGCTCTATCTGAAGTCTCATTTAAAGCCCAATCGCAGCATTTGTTAATTAGTGACAAAGTGAACGCGCTTGAGATTCAGCTAGCGAAATTGTCACTCGACGCCGCTTCTGCAGCTTCGATGCAAGAGAAGGCGCTGCAAGACACTCATCGTCAATTGACCGAATCAAAAACATCATTGGATATTTTGAACGGCCAAAAGAACGAACTTGAGAGGTTGATCCACGACGAAAAAGTAGAGCACGCAAACACCGAATTCGAGCGGAATCAGCTAAGGATTCGACTAATAGAAGAAATAGGTAATGTTCAGTTGGCTTTGAGTGAACGAGATGGTTGGTACGAAAGGGTAGTCTCTTTACATTCCAGTACCTCTTGGCAAGTTACAAAACCATTGAGAGCGATTCGAAGACTCTGCGCTCAAACTTCAGGGTCAAATATTAAATACGTAAAAGAAAGTCCAATGCCAGTTGAACAAACGCTGACGCAACGATCGTTAAGGTGGGCGCAAAGAATCCTTGCTAAGTTTCCCTATCTTAGTGTTCGGGTCAAGAATTTAGTAATGAAAAATCCTCGCACGTATAGCTACATTATTAGATCTATACGGGCAGCGCCTATTATCAAGCATGTTGAATACATAGAAAACTCGGACATCCCGGCCCCAAAACTACAACTAGTGTTGAGCGATTCTGGGCCCAGAATTGATCGAATCTATAAACAATTGGTATTGGCAACTAGCCGACCAAAAAACGGATAGATCAATGCGAATTGTAATTGATTTGCAAGCAGCTCAATCGAATGGATCACGTAACCGCGGAATTGGAAGATACTCGACTTCCCTTGCCCTGGCGATGGCAAGGAATCGTGGGCACCATGAAATTATAATTGTGCTGTCGGACCAGTTTCCGGAAACAATCGAGCCGATAAGAAAAGAGTTTGAAAGTGTTTTGCCGCCACACTGTTTCCGAATTTGGTCTCCTTTACCCAATACTAGTTTTATATATGCAGAGAATAAATGGAGGCGAGAAACTTCGGAAATATTGCGAGAGGCTTTTTTAGAATCTCTGAATCCAGACATTATTCACGTAACAAGTCTTTTTGAAGGGTTAAGCGATGACGCCCTTTCCAGTGTTGCAAAATTTTCTTCGGTACCTGTAGCCGTTACACTCTACGACCTGATACCGTTAATTTTACGAAAACCGTACCTTGAAAATCCGGTAACAGAGCATTGGTACCTCGAAAAAATTGATCATTTGCGTCGGGCATCTCTTTGGCTTGCAATTTCCGAATCGGCTCGGCAAGAAGGAATGCAGTACTTAAATTTGCCAGATTGTTCCGTTTTCAACATTTCGACTGCAGCTGATTCGCACTTTCGGCACTTTCCTATCAGCGCAATCGACCAAAAGCAGTTATTCGAAAAATTCAAACTTGAAAAGCCCTTTGTCATGTACACGGGGGGAATTGACCATCGAAAGAACTTAGAAGGTCTAATTCGAGCTTATGCATTGCTGCCCAAGAAAATTCGCAACGAACATCAGCTTGCAATTGTCTGCTCTGCTAGCGAAACAGATCGGGCGCGACTGCTGTTACTAGCGACCGAAAGCGGTCTAGAGAAAGGCGCTGTTATCTTGACTGGTTTCGTTTCAGAAACTGAACTAGTGCAACTTTACAACTTATGCAAGCTGTTCGTTTTTCCTTCAATTCATGAGGGCTTCGGACTCCCAGCACTTGAGGCCATGAATTGCGGAGCACCGGTAATTGGGGCGAATACATCCAGTGTCCCTGAGGTAATTGGCCTTACTGAAGCATTGTTTGACCCGTATGCCGATACTTCTATCGCCTCCGCACTGGAAAAAGGGCTTAACGATCAAGGATGGCGCGAGCGATTAGCAATTCACGGAAAAGTTCAAGTTCAAAAGTTCAGCTGGGACAAGAGCGCCCGAGAGGCCCTTCGTGCATTCGAGTCTTATTACGCTTCTCGAAAGTTAGGGAAAGATTTCGTACAACCAATAAAACGTCTGCGTTTAGCGTTCGTCTCTCCATTACCACCAGCCAAATCAGGCATAGCAGACTACGGCTCAGAGCTATTGGCTGAACTAACACGATACTATGAGATCGACTTTATTGTTAATCAAGAAAAGGTAACCGATGTAAACGCAATAGCAATCGGAGAAATCCGTAGTGTTCCTTGGTTCCAAAACAATGCTGCTAGCTACGATAGGGTGCTTTACCATTTCGGCAACTCTGAATTTCATACTCATATGTTTAACCTTATTGACGAAATTCCTGGTTCAATTGTACTGCACGATTTTTTCCTTTCAGGCGCGGTTAACTATATAGAAGTGGTTAACCAAAAACCAAATTACTTTAATCAGCAACTCTATCACTCTCATGGTTATTCCGCATTGGTCAGTCGATCAATTAATTCATCAGAGGTATCCATCTATGAATTTCCAAGCTGCTCCTCAGTTTTGTCTGCTAGCTTGGGCGTTATAGTTCATTCTGAATTTTCAGGGAAATTAGCTCGTCGATGGTTCGGAGACGACGCTGCTTTAGATTGGTCTGTTATTCCGCTTTTAAAGCAGCCGCCTCGTCATTTGAATCGTAATCAAGAAAGACTAGCGCTTGGTTTTACGAACGATGATTTTGTAGTGTGTTCGTTCGGAGCTTTGGCAAAAACAAAACTCAATCACCGTATTTATGAAGCTTGGTTGTCGTCAAGCTTAAGTCGTGAAAAAAATTGTTATCTGATCATGGTCGGCAATGATCCCTCCGCCGAGTATAAGATCGAATTACACAAGTTAACTAAAAATCATCCATCCCCCAACCAAATTACGATTACTGGGTGGGTTAATGCTGAAACCTATCAACGCTACCTTGCGATTGCTGATTTAGCAATACAACTTAGAACGCTTTCAAGAGGCGAAACATCAGCAGCAGTTTTGGATTGTATGAACTACGGCCTTCCAACAATTGTTAACGCGAACGGAAGCATGGCTGATCTATCGCCAGATGGGGTCTATAAACTGCCTGATGAGTTCACAGATTCAGAGCTGATCGGCGCTATTGAATTTCTTTGGGCAAACCTTAATGAGCGACATTCGCTTGGCATCCGCGCAAAAGCAATTATTCGAACTCAACACAATCCGAGAAATTGTGCTCAAGCTTACGCAACTGCAATGGAGGAGCACTACGCAAGAACTTTCAACAATAATTCATATTTAGCTAAGCGTATAGGGAACATTCGAGGTAAATTTGAAGCGCAAGATTTGACTCAAACAGCCTACAAAATCGGGAACCTGACGAGCGACCGATATCAACACCCTAAAATTCTGATTGATATTTCGTGTTGTGTTCAAAACAGTCAATTAAATGGCACTATCGAATTCGTCCTGAAATTACTAAGCTCTTGGATGAGTGAACCAATTGCCCATTTAAGAATAGAACCAGTGTACTTTCAGTTGGAGAAGCAGCAATTTTTCTTTGCAAGAAAATTTGCATTGCAACATTTAAAATTACCAAGCGAAGGATTTATCGACGAGCCGATTGGTCAACAAAAAAACTTCGCATTTATTGGCATAAGTAATGAGGGATATGAAGTTGCGGAGAAGGTATCGGCCATTAACCAATTGCATCGATTCGGTGCAGAAGTTGCATGGTTTTTGCTAAGCCTAGACGACGTAAATACCATTCCTAGTTTGATCGCTTGTTCCAAACGTTTTACTTGCCTTACTTCCGATGTGTACTCTAAAGCACTCGAAATTTACTGCTCGAAAAACGAACCATTAACCAATGAGAAATTTTTCAGAATCGACACAGATGATCCAGAAGCTCAGTTCAAATCTTCAATGAGCAAAGTGCTCGAACAATTGCTTCCAAATACAATTCGTTGCCAGTCGATCAGCAGCTCGGCAGCATCGTAGCTATACGGCCCCACTCGTAGATTTACACGCAGATGCTGCAACTATATAATCGGATATTCGTTAGATTTGAGAAAACGTAGCAGACATCTAGTCACTTTTTCAAGCAACATTTACCTTCCCCAAAAGGACGTATGAAATCAGCAATAATTACTGGCATAACCGGACAAGACGGAGCCTATTTAGCCCAACTCCTTTTAGAAAAAGGCTACACTGTATATGGCACCTATCGCCGTACTAGCTCCGTTAACTTTTGGCGTATGGAGTATCAAGGCGTTCAGAATCACCCAAACTTACATTTGGTGGAATTCGACTTAACGGATATCGGCTGCACAATTGCGCTGGTTCAAAAAGTACAACCTGACGAAATTTATAACTTGGCCGCGCAAAGCTTCGTCGGCGTGAGTTTCGATCAACCACACACGACTGCACAAATCACCGGCGTTGGAGCTCTCAATTTACTCGAAGCAATTCGACTTATCAATCCTAAAATCCGCTTTTACCAAGCCAGCACATCGGAAATGTTTGGGAAAGTTCAAGCTATCCCGCAAGTTGAAGAAACCGCTTTTTATCCTCGTAGCCCCTACGGTGTTGCAAAACTGTACGCACACTGGATGACCATAAATTACCGCGAAAGCTATGGAATTTTCGGTAGCAGTGGGATTTTATTCAACCACGAAAGCCCATTGCGCGGCCGCGAATTTGTCACTCGCAAAATTACGGATAGCGTTGCAAAAATTTCGCTCGGCAAACTCGACTGCGTTGAGCTGGGCAATATTGACGCCAAGCGCGATTGGGGATACGCCAAAGAATACGTCGAAGGCATGTGGCGTATGCTTCAGGTAAACGAACCCGACACCTATGTTTTAGCCACCAATAGAACCGAGACAGTGCGTGACTTCGTTCAAATGGCTTTTAAAGGAGCAGGCATCCACGTCGAATTTAAAGGCACCGCTGAAGCGGAAATAGCCGTAGTGACTTCATTGAACGAACAGGCGAAAAATTCAAACGTAAAAATCGATCAAACTGTAATGCGCGTGAACCCGAAATTTTATAGACCAGCAGAAGTAGAGTTGCTCATTGGTAATCCAGCAAAAGCAAAAGCAAAATTGGGTTGGGAGCCTACAACTACTCTAGAACAGCTTTGCCAGATGATGGTCAACGCAGATATTAAGCGAAACAAAGAAGGTTTTTCGTTTTGAAAATTCTAGTCACCGGGGCGCAAGGTTTTACCGGCAAACATTTCATCAATCATGCTAAATCAGCGGGTTATGATGTAATTCCGCTTGTGTCGGATCTTTTGAATCCCGATGCTTTGGATAACGAGGTTATTCAATGCGCGCCAGAAGCGGTAGTTCATTTGGCAGCTATTAGTTTTGTTGGGCATTCGAAAGAAACCGACTTTTACGACGTTAATGTGATTGGGACTGTTAACTTACTAAAGTCCTTAACCAAACTGAAGAAACAACCATCACGCGTTTTACTCGCTAGTAGTGCAAATATTTACGGCAACTGCGAAACCTCTCCAATTGCGGAAACCCAAGCACCTGCGCCCGTAAATCACTATGCAATAAGCAAACTCGCAATGGAACACATGGCGAAAACCTACGCTGAACGCGTGCCCTTAATGTTCACGCGACCGTTTAACTATACGGGGCCAGGCCAAGCGGGGCAATTTGTAATTCCAAAATTGGTTTCGCACTTTGCTCGACGCGCTGTAACCGTCGAATTGGGCAATCTAAACGTTGAACGTGAATTTAACGACGTTTCGATGGTCTGTGATCGGTATTTGAAGCTTCTAAAATATGGCGAAGTGAACGAAATCTATAACGTTTGCTCGGGTCAACCGTATACACTCCTGCATGTAGTTTCAATGCTTGAACAACTTTCGGGTCATAAGTTAGAAGTAAAGGTTAATCCAGCGTTCGTACGCGGCAACGAAGTCAATCGACTTTGTGGCGACCCAAGCAAACTCAACTCATTATTAATAGCAAAAAATATTGCGCACAACGACCCTACTTTAGCTCAGACTTTAAAACAAATGCTCGACGCAACGACAATTTAGTTCGGCACAAATGGCTCAGTTAATTGCATGTTAATCGGTATTGATGGGCGAGCACTTTACGGTGTTCAATCTGGTACGGGTCGATACGTTTTAGAGCTTTGCAAAGTGCTGGATCTGGAACTGCCAAATGCGACATTTTACGTGTACGGGAATAGACCACTCAATTTTCCTCTTGAAAATCCGAGATGGTCGCAACGAGGCCTCAGCCGATTGGCATCATTTGTCCCGTCATCAATTTGGTATTTTTTGTTTGCTGGTCGAATGGCGAAAAGCGATCGCTGCAATGTGTTCTGGGGTGCCGCCAATTTTTTACCGCTTGGCCTAGGTTCATCAACAGCGTCAATTTTAACGATTCACGATTTTGTGTTCCGCCTGTATCCCCAAACTCTGACCCTACGCAATCGAATCGCCTATTGGTGTTTTTTTAAGAACGGTCTCAAGCGCGCGACGGCAATCACCACAAACTCACTTGGAACCGCAAACCGTTTGCGAGAGCTCTATCAGCTAGTTGCGAGTTCGGTAATTAGGCCAAGCGCAGGAGCTATATTTCGACCGCCTGTTCAAACCCAAATTGAATCAGTACTAAACACTTACGATGTTCAGCAGCCGTACTTCATCGCTGTTGCTACGCTAGAACCGCGCAAAAACATCGAAGCCTTGGTGGCTTCATTCACACAGCTTCATCAGAGTGGCCAACTAGAAAATGTTAGTTTAGTTCTGGTTGGTCAAAAAGGGTGGAAAGATGAAAAGCTGGCTGAAACTATTACCCAAGCGATGTTGATTGGCGCCAAAATCCTAATGACCGGGTATGTACCTGACGAGTGTTTACCAGCACTCTACAAAGGCTCACTGGCTGTCGTCATGCCGTCGTTGTATGAAGGATTTGGAATGCCAGTATTGGAGGCCAAAAATTGTGGGGCGAGAGTTATTGCGTCCAATATTCAAGAAATTCGTGAAGCAGGAGGCGATGAGGTCATTTACATTGAGCCCACTAATGAAGGAATCAAAGGCGGGCTGTTGAAAGCGTACAGCTCAACTGTTCCTATTGAAGCTAGCCAAAAGCAAAATTCAAGTTGGGCCGAAGAGGGCTCAAAATTAGTAAACTTGATTAAATCCATTATATGAAAATAGGCATTGACGCTTCTGGTCTAGGGGAGACCAAGACAGGGACTGCAGTTTATCTTAGCGAAATTTTGGCCGTTTGGAATTCCGATAAGTTAATCGATCATGAGTTTATAATTTTTACCTCGTCTAAGTCTAGACATCACTTTACGCTGCTAAATCTAGACCAACGCTTTCAGTTGGTTCAAGCACCCAACAACAAGCAGCTTCGAGCATTTTGGCAACAAACAGTATTAGCTCTTCAAATTAAAAAATTAAGTCTCGACGTGCACTGGGGCGCTGGATTTGTTCTCCCTTTTTTTTGCGATACACCCACAGTAGTTTCAATTTATGATTTGACGTTCCAGTTGTTCCCAGAAGTCCATGAGCGAATAAAGCGCTTCTATTTTCCTGCGATGATCCGGGCAGCGGTTCATCAAGCGAAAGTTGTAATCGCAATTTCTGAAACGACTCGCAATGATCTTCACAGACTATTGCCTAACAGTCGAAACAAAACAGTGGTCACTTTGCTTGCGGCGCGCCAAATAAATCAACAGGGCGCTACTCCTTTCGAAAATAGTAATGGTACTCACCAATATATTCTCTTTACGGGAACTGTCGAGCCGAGAAAAAATTTAGAGCGTTTAATAGCGGCGTGGCGCTCAATCAGCGCAAAAGATCAAAATGGAGTGAAGCTAGTCATCGTTGGCGCCAAAGGTTGGCTTGTTGAGGCCTTAATGGAGCAATCGTTAAACGATACCTCGACTGAATTTCGAGGGTTTGTGGACGACGACGGTTTGTCTGATTTAATGCGCAAAGCGATGGCGTTCGTATACCCGTCTCTTTATGAAGGCTTTGGATTACCCGTTCTCGAAGCGATGGCTCTAGGTATTCCGGTTCTCACGAGCAATATTGGCGCCACAAAGGAAATTGCCGAGGGAGCCGCTCTTTTGATCGATCCAAGCAGTACAGACTCTATTAGAAGTGGATTGTTACGTCTCTTGAAAGATGCTCAACTCCGAGAAAGTTTATCCCAAAAGGGTAAGGAACGCGCAGCCCTTTTTTCTTGGACAAAGACCTCAAGTGAAACGCTATCAATCATAGAAAAAGCGGGGCTCGACTCACATTGATTTTAGGTTCTCGGTTGAACTTCATCACCCTTCAAAACCAAAGTCAAAATATCGTAACTAGCCACAACTTCCCCCATCTGATTTGTCACTTCAACATCCCAAGCCACAACCCCCTGCCCTCGCCCATCAGCACCCTTTTTATTCCGATCAATCTTGCGCTTACAAGTTAGCCGCGCCTGAATCGTATCGCCAATCCCGACCGGCTTAACAAACCGCAGCGTATCTAGTCCGTAATTTGCCAAGACTGGCCCAGGCGCTGGGGAAACAAACAATCCCGCAGCCGCCGACAACACAAAGTAACCATGCGCAATACGTTTGCCAAAAGCACTTTCCTTAGCCGCAATTTCATCAAAGTGCATATAAAAATAATCGCCTGAGATACCACCAAATGCTACGATATCCGCTTCAGTTACGGTGCGTCGATGGGTAAGCAACGATTCACCAATTTGCAGCTCCTCGAAGTGTCTGCGAAACGGATGCACTTCGGTTTCAACCAATGGCGCTCCGCGCATAAATTCGCCGGTAATTGCACTAATCATTTTGGGCGAACCTTGAATGGCTGCGCGTTGTAAGTAATGCATCACTGCACGCATACCGCCCAGCTCTTCGCCGCCACCAGCACGGCCAGGGCCGCCGTGTTTTAGAACTGGCAAAGGCGAACCATGTCCGGTCGATTCAACGGCTGCATCTCGATCTAAGACTAAAATTCGACCGTGCAATGCAGCGGCTAAGGGAACAAAATGAGCGGCTACTTTTGCGCTCTTGGTTACCAAAGTACCCACTAGGCTTCCGCGCCCTCGGGCAGCGATTGCTAAAGCCTCATCCATTGATTCGTAGGCAATTAAAGTACTCACTGGGCCAAAGGCTTCAACATCATGTACCACCGGGTTATTTAATCCATCTTTAGCAAGCAATAGTGTCGGGCTAAAAAATGCACCATTGGCAACCCCTGCGCCTTTAGGGCTAAAGCCATCTTTAGAGCCATACAACACGTCACAGTGTTCTTGCAACAGCTTTACACGATCACTTACATCGCTTTGTTGGTCGTGCGAGGCTAAAGCCCCCATACGAACACCTTCTAAAGCGGGATCGCCCACTACAGTTTTTGCAAACCGCTCGCGCAACCGCTTGGCGACTTCTTCAACATATTGTTTTGGCACAATCGCGCGGCGAATTGCTGTGCACTTTTGCCCTGCTTTAACGGTCATTTCGCGAGCAACTTCTTTTACAAATAAGTCGAATTCTTCATCGTCAGATTGCACATCGTCGGCCAACACGGCGCAGTTTAGCGAATCGGCTTCAGCATTGAACGGAATGGAGTTGCGAATAATGTTGGGGTGTACGCGAAGCTTTGCAGCGGTATCAGCAGATCCAGTAAACGTAACGACATCACGTTCATTTAATAAATCGAGCAAATTACCCACGCTGCCAATGACCAACTGTAACGCCCCGGCAGGTAACACCCCCGATTGATTCATCAAGCGAACACAGGCCTCGGTAAGGTAACTCGTACTAGTGGCAGGCTTAGCAATGCAGGGCATACCGGCCAGAAAACAAGGTGCAAATTTTTCTAGCAGTCCCCAAACCGGGAAGTTGAAAGCATTGATATGAACGGCTAAACCACCACGGGGCACCAAAACATGCGTCCCCGCAAAGCCGCCTTTTTTACCCAGTGGAAAAGCCGGACCTTCGTGAATTAAATTGCCCGATGGCAACTCGTTGCTGCCTTGCGAGGCATATGAGGCTAAGGTACCCGAGCCGCCTTCAATATCAACCCAACTATCGGTACGCGTAGCGCCGGTGTGGGCCGAAATCGCGTACAACATCTCTTTATGCTCGCCCAAATATTTCGCGAGGCCACGCAAAATTTGCGCGCGCTTTTGAAAATCCAAAGCCATAAGCGAAGGAACGCCGACACGCCTTGCATAATCGACGCTTTGCGCAAAATCAATTGATTCTTGGTGAGTTAGCGCGACGGGCTGCCCGTTAATTGCGCTGCGCAGCGTTTGGGCCGCTTGTTGACCAATCCACTGATTAGCAATGAAACTTTGAAGGACAGCGCTCATGGAAAGCGATTTCTTTTAGATGATGGCGCACGCAGTTTAGCAAAACCTGTTCAACGAACCCAATCAAACCATCTTTAATCTATTGGCTTGATATCTAATTCTTTAGCCAAACGCTGCCAACGCAACACATCACCCTCTAATTTCCGCTTCATTTCTTCGGGTTCAGGCGAAGCTACGTCGAGGGCCATAGCGGCTAAACGATCACGTACTTCGGGCATTTTGGTAATTTGTGCAATCGCGGCCGACAATTTGTCGACAATTGCTTTCGGCATGTTGGCAGGCCCAAGAATTCCGAACCACTGCTCGTAATCCATCCCGTTTACACCCACTTCGGCAAATGTTGGCACATCCGGAAAATCTGGATTACGCTTGCTACCGGTGGTCGCCAAAACCCGCAAACGCCCCGCTTTCACGTGAGCACCGGCACTGGCCATCGTAGTAATAAACACGTTAACTTGCCCACCCATAAGGTCTTGAATCGCGGGCGACGAGCCTTTGTATGGCACATTTAAAAATTGTAAGCCAGAACGGGCTCGGAACAAATCGACGACAACGCTGCCAGTACCGGCAATCGCCATGGTCATTCGTTCGGGATTGGCCTTTGCGAATGCAACAACATCTTTAGCGGTCTTAGGTGCAAACGAATTGGCGGCAACTAAAAACGCAGGTGAACGTGCAATTAGCGAGACCGGCGTAAAGTCTTTCACTGCATCGTAAGGCATTTTGCGCGTGTAAATCGGGGTGCTGGAATGAAACACGTCAACCAGCACTAGCGAATAGCCATCGGCCGGTAACTTGGCGACAGCGTCGGTGCCAATCATGCCACCTGCACCCGCTTTATTTTCAACGATTACCGTTGTTTTTAGTAGCGGGCCTAGGCGATCTGCAATTAATCGGCCCATGGCGTCTGAACTACCACCGACAGGAAATGGGACAACTAATTTAATCGGCTTGGCTGGATAGTCGCCAGTTTGTGCTTGGGCATTCGCGCCTAGCAACGCTGTCGCTAAAAGTGCCGCGCTAGCAAGCGCTGTGTAAGACGCAAGTTGGTTAAAAGTGCGACGCGTAACTAAAAGTTGAATTGATTTCATTTGTGGCAGGCTCAAAAAGTAAACAAGAGCATAGCAGAACCAACATAAAGAAAAAATTTTAGGTCATGCATTACAAAAGATCTTAAATACAAGCAGACTATCGAATAACTATCGCTCGAAAATCATTCACATTGGTTAAAGTTGGCCCCGTGTATACCAAGCCATCAATCGCTTCAAAAAAAGAAAAGCCATCGTTACGATCTAGAAAACTGCGCGGATCTATTTTGAGGTGGGTGGCTTTTTGCCAACGGTCCGCTAAAAACAAGGCGCCGGCATTATCTTCGCTACCATCGATTCCATCAGTGTCTGCAGCTAGGGCGCAAACTCGCTGCGCCATTTCTGACTCTGGTCCCAGGGCATGCATTAGCGCCAATAAAAACTCGGAGCATCGACCGCCACGGCCTTTGCGTTGGTCACCGACAGCTTTGGGGCGTAAAGTTACCGTGCATTCGCCACCCGAAAGCAACACTACCGGCGCTTTAAATGGTTGATTAAACTTTATAATTTCGCGCACCAACCCTGCATGCACTTGCGCTACATCGCGCGCTTCGCCGGTAATGGTATCGCCCAAAATTACGGCTTGATAGCCCGCTTTTTTAAACACTGCAGCAGCCGCTTCTAAACTTTGGTGTGCGGTTGCAATTAGTTGGTGTTGCACACGAACAAACAAGGGGTCGCTTGGCTTTGGCGTATCGGTCACTTCACCGGAACAAGCCTTTGCTAAATAACTCTGCACTGCTAAAGGCGCTTTAACATTCCAACGATGAATAACCGCTTGAGCGTCTGCGAATTGGCTAACATCAGGCGCAAAAGGACCCGAGGCAATTGCCGATAAATCATCACCGGCCACATCGGAAACAACCAGCACTAGCATTTGCGCTTTGCAAGCTTGCGCTAATCGCCCGCCCTGCACTTGAGACAAATGCTTGCGCACAATATTCATTTCTTCAATGGGTGCGCCACTGGCTAGCAGTTGCGCTGTTAACTGCTGCAAATCATCAAGCGACAATTCAGCAACCGGCAGTGTCAACAGGCTAGATCCGCCACCGGAAATTAATGCAATCAGAAGATCGTCAGCACCTAGCGATTGAACTAACGTTAATACTTGTTGTGTCGCTTGCAGTCCAGCTGCATCAGGAACCGGATGGGCTGCTTCAACAACTCTAACTCGTGCGGCCTTAGTAATAGCGCTATTTATTTGCACATCGGGCACACAATGCCCATATCGTGTAATAACTAGACCTTCCATTGCAATGTCAGGTGCAATCGCGGCATCTAAGGCGGCCGCCATACTGCCGCCTGCTTTACCTGCACCCACTACAGCAATGCGCTGATACGAGCGCAACTGCGCATCACTTGGCAAGTACCCGGCCAGCACTTTAGCCGGGTCAGCCGCAGCAACGGCCGCGTTAAATCCAGCCTCTAATAACTCGCGCACGATCAATGTTTTCTATTAGTTAACTTTAGATGGTCGCAATAAGATCTGAAACGGCTTTACCCACATCACTAGTAACCGCCTTGCCACCCATATCGGGCGTACGTGGGCCATGCTCGGTCACGGCCTCGATGGCTTTAAGCATGCAGTCGTGCGCAGCTTGAAAACCTAAATGTTGCAACATCAATGCACCTGACCAAATTTGACCAATTGGGTTGGCCAAACCTTTACCAGCAATATCTGGCGCCGAACCGTGCACTGGTTCGAACAATGAAGGAAATTTACCTTCTGGGTTGATATTAGCTGATGGCGCAATACCAATCGTTCCGGTACAAGCTGGGCCTAGATCAGACAAAATATCGCCAAACAAATTACTAGCCACAACGACGTCAAAGAAATTAGGACGTAAAACAAAGTGCGCTGTCAAAATATCGATGTGAAATTTGTCGATAGTTAAGCCTTGATAATTCTTGCTCATTTCAACGACCCGCTCATCCCAGTAGGGCATCGAGATTGAAATGCCATTTGATTTTGTGGCCGATGTTAAGTGCTTTTTTGGGCGACTTTGTGCCAGATCGAAAGCGTACTTCAAAACACGATCCACACCAATGCGCGTAAATACAGATTCTTGCAAAACAAACTCGCGCTCGGTTCCGGGAAACATGCGACCGCCGACGGACGAGTACTCGCCTTCAGTGTTTTCGCGCACTACATAAAAGTCGATATCGCCAGGTTTGCGATTGGCAAGGGGCGACGGTACGCCGGGCATTAAGCGCACTGGGCGTAAATTAATGTACTGGTCGAACTCGCGACGAAACAACAACAAAGAACCCCAGAGCGAAACATGATCCGGAATTTTGTCTGGCCAACCGACGGCACCGAAGAAAATAGCGTCGTGCCCGCCGATTTGTTCTTTCCAATTGTCAGGTAACATTTTTCCGTGTTTTTCGTAGTAATCCCATGACGAAAAATCGAAGTGATCAAATTGCAATTGAATGTTAAAGCGACGCGCTGCAACCTCGACGGCGCGAATGCCCTCGGGCATGACTTCTTTGCCAATACCGTCTCCGGCGATACAGGCAATACGAAAAACTTTTGACATAAGAATCCTAGTAACTAATTGAAAGTAATTTTAAACATTAAAAAATTGTTCAGCATCATGCAACAGCTCTGCAGGCGCTTCTTCGGGCACATAGTGGCCACACGGCAAACTATGTCCGCGCACATCTTGTGCTACGCGACGCCATTCGAGCACGGCATCAAAACACATTTGAATAACCCCGTTGGCACCCCAGAGAATTAAAGTTGGGCATTGAATTTTTCGGCCAATTTCTCGGTCAGCACGATCATGTTCTAAATCGATGGTTGCAGCAGCGCGGTAGTCTTCGCACATGGCGTGAATTGCACCGGGGAGTTTTAGACAGCGCTGATATTGATCAAATGCCTCTGGAGTAAACGGCGACAAACCGGCGCTGCGATTACCCATCACTTTAGAAATGTAAAAGTCGGGGTCGCTCTGTATTAATTGCTCGGGGAATGGGGCCGGCTGAATTAAGAAAAACCAGTGCCAATACTTAGTTGCAAACAACTGCGAAGTTTGTTCGTACATTGCCAAAGTTGGGGCAATGTCGAGCAAAATTAATTTGTCGATAGCAGCGGGGTGATCAACCGCTAAACGATGGGCAACTCTGGCACCACGATCGTGGGCCAGCACCTTAAATTTTGCATAACCTAGCGATTGCATCAACTCTAATTGGTCGCGCGCCATGGTGCGTTTGCTGTAATTGGAATGATCGGCAACACCTGGGGGTTTTCCGCTATCGCCGTAACCGCGCAAGTCAGGCGCAATAACGGTAAATTTTTTGGCCAACTGTTCGGCCACTTTGTGCCAAATAAAATGTGTTTGCGGATGCCCGTGCAGCAGCAGCAATGGCTCGCCCTGCCCGCCTTTACGAAACGCTATTTCAACACCGTTTACCACACGCGTCTCTTGGACGAAACCACTAAAGGGCGTATTTGAAACCGAGGCGTTAGTCATTGAACTCATTATTTAGAACTCATGGTTATGAACTTCGTTTTGAACACATTCAATCGATTTTAAAATTTAAATGGCCAGCTACTTCGGGTATTCCATACATGACCGGAAGCATTTTATCCCCTAAACTAGGTTCTAATGTTGAAACTGAATTAATTGTAGCTTGCAAAAAATTCAATATAAATCTCTATTTATCGGGAAATTACACAATGATTGAAGCTGACCTTAGTTTTTTTTCCAAAGTTGCTCAAGCGCGAACGCTGACCCAAGCAGCGGGAGAACTTGACTACTCCGTCGCTGCGGTTAGCAAGCGACTAACCAATTTAGAAAAAAAACTAGGTGTAAAACTATTACGACGCTCACCTCGCGCTTTAAGCCTAACCGATGAGGGCGAAAAATTGCTGGCAGGAGCGAACTTAATATTGACGCAAGTAGAACAGTTGCGTGCCGAAGTCAGTGGCCCCAAGCAAGCACCGCGCGGCCGCTTACGAATTAATGCCACCTTTGGTTTTGGGCGGCGCTTTTTGGCACCTCTAGTCAATCGATACATCAACACTTACCCCGAAGTAGAAGTTCAACTGATCTTGACCGACACACCTTTAGACTTAGCCGCCCATGCTGTTGATGTCTGTATTTGGCTCGACCCGTTACCTGAGGCGCGCTTAATTGCCAGAAAAATTGCCGCTTGCCAGCGCGTGTTGTGCGCGAGTCCCAGCTATTTAAAACAGTTTGGTACGCCTAAAATTCCGGCTGACTTAAATAACCATCGGTGCATTTTGCTACGTCAAACCGATGCTAACTTTGCAACTTGGCAATTTACCAAAGGGCGCACCAGTGAAAGCGTACGCGTAAGTGGTCACATGTCGTCTAACGACGGTGAAGTCGTTAAGCATTGGGTGATGGCAGGCCAAGGGTTAATGGTCCGTAGCGAATGGGATGTTAGCCGTGAAATTGAACAAAAAAAACTAGTCCGTTTGCTTCCCGAATTTAATACAAGCACTAGCGATATCATCGCGTGGTATCCCCCTGGGCTGCAACGCACAGCGCGCTTAACTCGCTTTCTCGAGGTCTTAACCGACGAGTTTAAAGGACCGCAATCTTGGCGCTTATAACTGCTGGTTTGCTCCAATACGCATAAGTCCAAACATTGCGGTACCCTAAGCGTTGATACACTGCTTGTGCACCAAGGTTCTCGGCCTCGACTTGCAAAAATGTTTGCGCAATGGCTCGGCTTTGCGCGGTTAGCATCATGTTTCGAATAATTTCCGATGCTAAACCACGTCGACGATAATCCGCGTGCGTTCGCATACCATGCACGCTGGCCCAACCATCATCAAACGCAGCCATTCCGCAAGCCACTAGCTTGCCGTTATGTCGAGTAGAAAAATACTGCCCTGACTCGGCACGATGCATAACTTGCACTCGGCTTAAACCGTAGCCTTCGGACTTGCCAATCTCATCAAATAGTGACGGCCATTCGGGATCGGGACTATCGGACACTTCTGTTCGATATTCTATGTCGATATCGATTAAGTTTTGAGTCGCGTTTTCCAAAACATCGACAACCAAAGCATTTTGCACGAAGGTTGGCCCAGACTTTACATAGCCTTGCGATTCCAAATGGGCAATAAAAGGTTTGGCCTGTTCGGTCAGTGGCAACCGAAATTTCGAAGTCAAACCGGCAGCACCAAATAGGCTTTCTATTGGTTTAATTTTTCAATCCTATTCAAACTTTTAATTAATGCCCAATTTTGAAGTCATTCAACCCGGTTTTGTCTTGCCCACGTAGCAACCACAAAGGCCGCGTTGCAAAGCTGACGGGCACGCCAGTTTTTCCATTGGCGGGATTCAAATTGCGATCAAATAGTGAACTACCCGGCATATAGCGCAGCGCTACACCGGCGCGCCGCTTAGAAGAACGATTCACATTTGCGCCATGAATCATGTACACATCGTGCATCGACATTTGCCCGGCTTGCAATTGCACATCGACCGCATCGTTAGGATTAAACGCATCGGCCTTAGTGCGTAAATTCAACACTAAATCAGTCCGATCTTCTTGCAAGTGCGGTAACACCACTTTGTCTTTGTGCGACTGAGGTACAACTCGCAAGCATCCATTCTCGATCGTCGAATCGTCCAAAGCCACCCAAACCGTACAGGTGGCTAGTGGGCGAATTGGCCAATAGTGCCCATCTTGATGCCAAGGTGTTTCCATTCCATCGCCCGCTGGTTTGCAAAAAATATGGCAACCCCACAAAATAATATCGTCGCCCAACACGCCGGTAACCAGCTCGACAATCTCGGGGTGCATCGCTAGTTTTAAAAACTCATTGCTACCGCTAACACCTTCCGAATTTTTGCCACCCTCACCAGCTCCGACCACATGCGCCGACACCAATTTTTCTGGACGCACATCGGGGTTGGCCGTTATCAGTGCCGCAAGCACTTCCCGTAAGTGCGAAATTTCACGCGATGTAAGCCGAAAATCTGGAATTAACCAACCTTCTTTGTGATAGTTGTTAATTTGTGTTTCAGATAGATGCGCCATGATGTGGTCTGCCCTAAACTAGAAGTAATTGCCGTCATCCGAACTGTAGCAAATTCGTTAAGAGTTGATGTAGGTAGCAATTATGCAGTTGCGTAAAAAGGAGTCTCCGATGAAACACAATTCAATTATTAGATTCACAGCCGCTGCGCTCACGCTAGGCGCGATGACCCTATCGGGTTGCGCAAGCTTGGACAGCTCTCAACCCACCTCGCCCGCAATGGTCAAACGCGGTGCAATGACTGCGGTCGAGATCGAAGCGCATTTACAGGCTGGGCTGCCCTCGAACGAAATTATCGCCGCCTTACAGCGCCGTGGCGCAGAGCCTGTAGGCTCTGAGGATGTTGAGTCCTTACGTAAAGCGGGAGCCTCCCACGCCTTAATTAATACCATCCTCCAAATTAACCAACCGGAACGTTATGTTTGGGTTGCGCCACCGCGATTCAGTGTTTTCTTTGGTCGCTCTGGCTGGTATTGGGTGGATTCGTTTGGCTGGCCAGTCTATCCACAACCGCATTCGGGTTGGTCGCCAAGGCATTGGGGGCATCACTACCACCCCGCTGCCCCTGTTTACATACCGGTTAAACCATCACCCAAGCAACAAGTAGAATCTGACAAAGGAGATTTGGCACCGGTAGCGCCTGTGAAGCCCTCGCCGCGAGCAGTCGAAAAAGATCCGCCTGCCCCAACAGACAAAAAGGTGTCGGAAAAACCGGTACCTGATAAAGCTATGCTGGAAAAACAAAAGCGAGAGCAGCGTGCGCTGCCCAATGAGAAGTGACCTAGCGAGTAGTGACGTAACGAGTAGTGACGTAACGAGTAGTAACGCAGCGAGTAGTAACGCAACGAGGCCATACTATTCGGCCTCGTTTTTAACCGCCCCAAGCATGCGCCAAATCTGAATCCGAATATGCAGTGCGGGTATAAACACCGCAATTGCGTAGGGCGTTAAGCCCAACAAAACTCCAGCTGCACCTAGAACCCACCAAGCCCGTCGATCATAAACTTTTGCGTGTCGTTTTAACCATTCGCGGTTAGCTTCAACTTGCATCATTTCATCGACCGACTCCTTGCGCACCGGCATTAAAGCCGGTGGCCAAATCATTCCAAGATACTCTTTCGGGATCAAACGAGTTCCTCAGTTAAAGCACTTTTTCAAGCGCTGCTTAATGATACTTAATGCGGTTAGTAACTGGGCTTATTGACTACGATTAATGGCTGAGAATCTTACTCAAAAATTCTTGGGCGCGCGGACCACGTGGCGAACCAAAGAACTCATCGCGAGTACAGTCTTCAACAATTTTTCCTTGATCCATAAAAATCACGCGGTTTGCCACTTTGCGGGCAAAACCCATCTCGTGCGTAACCACCATCATGGTCATACCCTCTTTGGCTAATTGCACCATGACATCGAGCACTTCGTTCACCATTTCGGGATCTAGCGCAGAGGTTGGCTCATCAAACAACATGCAAATAGGGTCCATCGCCAAAGCACGTGCAATCGCTACACGTTGCTGCTGACCACCGGATAATTGACCCGGAAATTTATCTTTATGCGCCGTTAAACCAACCCGCTCTAAAAGCGCTAGCGCCTTAGCGAGCGCATCAGCTTCCGAGCGGCCCAACACACGGGTTTGCCCGATAGTTAAGTTTTCTATAATGCATAAATGCGGAAACAGCTCGAAGTGCTGAAAGACCATGCCGACACGCGAGCGCAATTTAGGTAGATCGGTTTTAGGATCGTGAATCGCTGTGCCATCTACAGAGACCTCGCCTTTTTGAAAAGGCTCTAACGCATTAACGGTTTTAATCAGCGTAGATTTTCCCGAGCCGGACGGTCCGCAAACAACCACGACCTCGCCTTTTTCAATATTTGTGGTGCAATCTGTAAGCACTTGAAATTTGCCGTACCACTTGCTGACATTACGCATTTCGATCATCGACATGATGAGTTCCTAATTGTTATTTTTTTATAAATAAATTAACGAATGATGGCTACGCGCTGCTGCACTCGCTTGGCGATGTACGACAACGAAAAGCAAATCACAAAATAAATGAGCGCCGCAAAAATATACATTTCGACAGGACGACCGTAGTTTTTGCCGGTTACTTCAGTGGCCTTAAACAAATCCTTTGCGCCGATGGCATAGACCAACGAGGTGTCTTGAAACAAAATAATGGTTTGCGTTAAAAACACCGGCAACATATTACGAAAGGCTTGCGGCAACACAATTAAGCGCATCGACTGTGCATAGGTCATGCCAATGGCATTGCCCGCATAGACTTGGCCTTTTGGCACCGATTGAATACCCGCGCGAACGATTTCACTAAAGTACGCAGCTTCGAACAACGTAAATGTAATGACCGCTGAAAGCTCGGCACCGATCGCCTTACCAATAACTAATGGAATAATCAAAAAGAACCAAAGAATAACCATGACCAACGGAATTGAACGCAGCCCATCAACATAGATCGTTGCAAAAATTCGCATTGGCGCATTGGATGACAAACGCATTAAAGCTAGTACAGTGCCTAACGCAATCCCACCCACCATCGCGACCACCGTTAGGAAAACCGAGAACTTCAGTCCCTCCCATACGAACGGCAAACTGGCCTGAATAACTGTGAAATCAAAATCTCCACCCATGGCGCGCTCCTAGTGTCCGCCTGCGCCCTGAGCAATTAAGCCAGGGACACGGGTTCGTTTTTCAATAAACTTCATACCGCGATTAGCGGTGAAGGCGCAGATGAAATACAGCACGGTTACAGCGATATAAGTCTCGATCCCCTGCTCAGAATCCTCTTGCATTTGCCTTGCTTGGAATGTCAGCTCTAATACACCGATGGCAAAGGCCACCGATGAATTTTTAAAGACATTCATGAATTCGGATGTTAGCGGTGGCAAAATAATGCGGAAGGCCATCGGCAGCAAGACAAAGCGGTAAGTTTGAAAGGTTGTAAAGCCCATTGCATAGCCAGCGTAGCGTTGGCCCCGCGATAACGATTCGACACCGGCGCGCACTTGTTCGGCAATACGTGCCGATGTAAACAAACCCAAGCCAATTGCTGCAGTAACAAACTCTTTGGCCGGCATCTCTTGCTTAACCCACAGGCCCCAAGACTTTGGTAGCAGTTCGGGTACGACAAAGAACCAAAGAAACAATTGCACCAAAATTGGAATATTGCGAAACAACTCGACCCAACAATTGCCGATCATGCGCAACCATTTGTTTGGAACGGTTCGAAACGTTCCCATGACCGAACCAATTACAAACGCAATGATCCAAGCGGTAATTGCCACGGCGAGGGTCCATCCAAGGCCAGAAATCAGCCAGTCTAGGTAGGTTTCGTCGCCTCCCTTAATCTTCTCTAGGAAGATTCCCCAATTCCAGTTGTAGTTCATTTTTTTCTCTTTGGAATTAAAAAAAGCCCGCCTAAGAAATTCGTAGACGGGCCTTTAGTTTACAGCTTCAACTCAGTAATGCAAGAACGCGCAAAGCAAATTTACTTAGCGCGTACTTTACAATTTAGATACCTTTGTCATTAGGCGCCTTCATGGCGTCTTTTAGCTCTTGGCTCATCGCAAAGTTCAAGTTGCTGTTCTTTGGTGGAATTGCTGAGGTAAACCATTTAGCATACAACTTGTCCAACTCGCCGCTTTTCATCATGGCAACGATGGTGTCATCGGCTACCTTTTTGAATGCTGGATCGTCTTTACGCAACATAATGGCGATTGGCTCTTGACGCAATGTTTCGCCGGTAATCATGTACTCGCCAGGGTTTTTTGCATTAGCAATTAAGCCAGCCAACAAGTTGTCATCCATTACAAACGCAACAGCACGATCGGTCTCTAGCAACAAGAATGAATCGCCATGGTCTTTACCGTAAACTTCTTTAAAGTCGATTCCCTTGCCTTTTTCGTGTGCACGCATTAAGGCCACCGAAGTAGTTCCCTGTGTAGTAGCCACTGGTTTACCGTTCAATTGAGCCAAGGTAGTAATTCCGGAAGCCTTTTTAGTAGCCATACGCACATTGGTTACGAACGTTGTGTACGCGAAAGCCACTTGCTTTTGACGATCCATCGAATTAGTGGTTGAACCACATTCGATATCGACTGTTCCGTTAGTTAACAAAGGAATACGGTTTTGCGAAGTAACGGCTTGCGTTTCAACTTTCAAACCAGGCATTGCGATTTGTTTTTTAACATTTTCGATGATGGCGTTGCACACATCGATGTGGTAGCCAACGGGCTTTTGGTTTTGATCCAAGTACGACAAAGGGGCCGAGGTTTCACGGATTCCCATGACGATTTTGCCTGCATCTTTTACCTTCTTCAAGGTACCTTCTTGGGCGCTAGCACCAGCCGCTACAAATAAGCTTAAAGCTACAAACGTTAGTTTTGCTAATTTCATTGTTAAGTCTCTCCATTATTTTTTTGGGTGGCGAAGTATAAGGGAAGTCGGCCAAGCTGCAACTGAAATCCCCAAGTCCGTAATTGATGCGCAGCGTTTTCGCCAAAACCGCTTTGCTTAAATCCAATAACGAATTAAGTGATTAATCGGCTGACAGGCGCAGTTAAACGCTCGGGGCTTAAAATACGATCCAGCTGCTCTTTAGTTAAGAGTCCCTGCTCCAACACCAAATCGGCGACTGGCCTGCCCTGCTTCAGCGCGGCTTTTGCTATTTCCGCTGATTTTTCGTAGCCAATGTACGGATTTAGTGCAGTCGCTAGGCCAGCAGATCGGGCAACCCGTTCAGCCAACAATTCGACGTTAGCAGTGATACCAGGAACGCAATGTTGCGCCAAAACGTTGCAGCCGTTAGTTAGGTGATGAATACTTTTAAACAAACTCCAACCAATGATTGGTTCGAAAGCATTTAATTGCAGCTGGCCAGCTTCGGCGGCCATGGTTACCGTGATGTCATTGCCGATCACTTCAAACGCAATTTGATTAACAACCTCGGGGATAATCGGATTAACTTTGCCTGGCATGATTGAGGAACCAGCCGCACGCTCGGGTAAATTAATTTCACCGAATCCAGACTGAGGACCGCTGGACAACAAACGCAAATCGTTACACATTTTAGAAACTTTACAGGCCACGCGTTTCAACACGCCCGAAAGCTGCACAAACGCACCAACGTCTTGGGTCGCTTCAATTAAGTCGGGTGCAGGTTGCAAGGGTTTACCCGATAGTTGAGCAAGGCGCGCGCAAACCATCCGGCTGTAGTTCGGGTCGGTATTAATGCCCGTCCCAATAGCGGTAGCACCTAGGTTAATTTCAGTCATTAAGGCTGCCGCTTCACGCACCCTAGAAATATCTTCGCCAAGCATTACAGCAAAGGTTCGAAATTCCTGACCTAAGGTCATCGGTACTGCGTCTTGCAATTGCGTGCGGCCAATTTTAATGATGTTTGCAAATTCGCTAGCTTTCGCAGCAAATTCGTTTTGCAAGGTCTGCATAGAGTCCACCAAGCCATCAAGCGCAAACAGCATTGCTAATCGAACGGCTGTGGGGTAAGCATCATTAGTACTTTGCGATTGATTGACATCATCGATTGGATGCAAAAACTGATACTCACCTTTTGTGTGACCCAGCAATTCGAGCGCACGATTTGCAATGACTTCGTTTGCGTTCATGTTGGTCGACGTACCAGCCCCGCCTTGAATGACATCGACAATAAATTGATCGTGAAACTTACCCGCTAGAATTTCCTTGCAAGCCGCACGAATTACTTCAGATTTTTTTTGTGACAAAGTGCCTAAACGAGCATTTGTGTCTGCGGCGGCTTCCTTTACTAGAGCCAGTGCTTCAATTAACTCTCGCGCAGCCCCAATGGGCACACCCGAAATCGGGAAATTTTCTTTTGCTCTTAGGGTATGAATACCCCAATACACAGACTGCGGTACGGACAACTCGCCTAAAGAATCATGTTCTAGTCGGGTGTTGGTATTGAAAATGGGTTGTACGACATCATTCATTTTTTTACGACACACGCTTTTGGCAAGCGCCGCGAAAGTTGGAGTGTGCGAACTATACGACTGTAGGTCAGTACGCGCCAATGCTGTTTATTTATTCGTTTATGCATAAAACGCATAACCCTAGAGCCAATCAACCTCAGGGTTAAACTAGTGAATCAGGGCATAATAGGCCGCTCATTTCAACGCCGTTTCTTACGTTAGCTCTCATGTTTTTTCTAGCCTCAACCAAGAATAAAAGCCTGCGCAAATTCACGATCTCAATTGCTAGTTTCGTACTTTTTTTGCAATTAAGCGGTTGTGCGTTAACGATTCAAAATCAACCAGTCAACCTGCCAATTCAAAGCAAAGCCGAGCAAGGGCTGGGTGCGAGCGTGAACGCCGTACGAAACATCGTTGGCGAAAACTTAATTGGTTTCTCATTTTCTGGTGGCGGGATGCGCGCTGCCGCTTTTTACGGTTTTAACGGCCAGACGAGCCAATCGCAGTTTTTAGCAAAGCTGCCAAACCTGTTGAGCTTTGTCTTTTACTTTGCGTGTGTCGCTAGGTTTTTCCCGATACAGGCGAATTTCCATAGTCTCTTGAAAACGCTCGTCTACTTTGGCTAAACTCTTTGCCTTGACTTCACGGCTTACTGCGCTATCGGGTAACCAAGCTACGCCATGACCTTCGATAGCCATCATCTTTAAACCCTCAGACATATCGGTTTCGTAGACTTGCTCTAAGTGCAAAATTGGCTTGGCCTTTTCGCGAATACGATCAACGACACGCCCGATGTAAGCATTGGCCGAGTACGACAAAAAAGGCACGCGCGCGTTGCTTTTACCCGGCAGCGTATACAAGGGAACGCCGTTGCGATCGCATTTGCTATAGGCCGACACGGTTTCACTGCCTAGTACTTTCATATCGTAACGTTGACTGTCTAACTGAACAGGCAAATTGGGGTGGTGATAACAAATCAGCAAATCGCAAGTGCCTTCGGCAAGTGCTAACACGGCATCGTGTACGTTACCTGCAAGTAGTCGGCTTTTAATTGGGCCTAGCTCTTTTTCTAACAGCTTTATCCACTTGGGTACAAACACAAAAGACAGCGTGTGAGGTACCGCCAACTCGATTGTCTCTTCCGATACTTTGCCTTGCCCACGCAACATGGCGCGCGAAGTATTTAATTGGTTTAGCATCGTTAAGGCTTGCTCGTAAAACACTTGGCCCGCTTGCGTAAGGCGTGTGGGGTAACTAGTGCGATCGATTAAATCAACACCAACCCAAGCCTCTAATGATTGAATTCTTCGCGAGAACGCCGGTTGGGTCACGTTACGCAATAATGCCGAACGCGAAAAGCTACCAGTCTCTGCTAACGAAACAAAATCCTCCAACCATTTCGATTCCATAGACGCTAATTTTCCTGTATTTGCGCTGCCCACATTTTGGCATACGTACCACCTAGGGCAATTAGCTCGGCATGTTTGCCCCGCTCAATAATTTGACCCTCATTCATGACCAAAATTTGATCCGCCTCAACAATTGTAGAAAGGCGATGGGCAATCACTAAAGTAGTTCGGTTGCGAGATAAGGATTGCAAAGCCTCTTGAATCGCTTGCTCATTACGCGTATCCAAAGCCGACGTGGCCTCATCCAAAATAACTATGGGCGGATCTTTTAACAACATCCGCGCTATTGCCACGCGCTGCTTCTCACCACCCGACAATTTTAGGCCACGCTCGCCCACAATCGATTCGTAGCCTTTGGGCAAGGCTTGAATTAGATCCTCAAGCTGGGCGGCTTTGGCGGCTGCTTGAATTTGCTCGATTGTTGCGCCGGGTTTGCCATAGGCAATATTGTAGGCAATCGTATCGTTAAACAGCACCGTATCCTGCGGAACAATACCTATGCATTTGCGCACGCTTTGTTGCGTAACTTGCCGAATGTCTTGATGGTTAATACGAATTGCGCCACCTTGAACATCATAAAAACGATACAGCAAACGTGACAAAGTTGATTTGCCAGCCCCCGAGCTGCCAACAACTGCCGTAGTTGTTCCTGCAGGAATGCTAAAGCTTACGCCTTGTAAAATGGTACGTTTGTCTTCGTAGCCAAATACCACCGAATCAAATTGAATCTCGGCGCGTCCTTGTTCAATTGACAATGAAGCAGCACCTGGCGTGTCAGCAATTTCTTGGTTTTGCGACATTAAGCGAAACAGTTTTTCCATGTCCGTTAGGCTTTGTTTAATTTCGCGGTACAACACGCCTAAAAAGTTCAGTGGAATGTAAAGCTGAATCATAAAAGCATTGACTAAGACTAAGTCACCGAGCGTCATCGACCCATTTGCAACGCCAACCGTTGCACGCCAAACCATTAAAGTAACCGCCGTTGCGATAATTAATGACTGGCCAAAATTTAATAACGACAACGATGTTTGGCTGCGAATTGCAGCATTCATCCATCGTTGCAGGCTGTCGTCGTACCGCTTAGCTTCAAAGGCCTCATTGCCGAAATACTTAACCGTCTCATAGTTCAAAATAGAATCAATGGCCTTGGTGTTGGCCTTCGAGTCTAAGTCGTTCATTTCACGGCGAAAATGAGTTCGCCATTCGGTAACGCCAATTGTCCAAACAATATAAAGCACTAAGGCACACACCGTAATGACCGAAAACCAAATTTCATACTTCCAAACTAAGTAAGCTAGAACCAAAGTAATTTCAAACAGGGTGGGCAAAATACTATAAAGCGCGTAACTCACTAGACTGGACACTCCACGAGTACCGCGTTCGATGTCACGGGTAAGTCCGCCGGTTTGCCGTTCTAAGTGAAATCGCAAAGACAACGCATGTAAATGTCCAAACACTTTTAATGCAATTTCACGGACAGCGCTTTGTGTAACTCGGGCAAAAACAAATTCGCGTAATTCGGTAAACAAGGTTGTCGATAAACGTAACAAGCCATAGGCCACAATTAGACCGATCGGCACAACTAAAGCGACGGTTAACGCGCTGGCAGGCTCGGCAGCGGTTCCGCCGCCAATGCTTAAAGGTTTACCTGACGCAAAGCTAAGCCCCGCCGTTAAGTGGTCCACAATACCTTTTAACGAAATTGGCACCGCTACGTTGGCTAACTTTGCAGCGGCTAGGCATGCTAACGCGATCAGCACACGCCAGCGATATGCCAACAGGTAAGGTAACAGTGTTTTTAACGTGCCCCAATCCGAACGTTGGGTCGCCCCCTTAGCGCTTGCGGCGGGCGCGCTGCTGTCTTGTGCGGCGTGAGCTCTCATCAAATTCTTAAAATGAACAATAAGTCGACATCATAACTGGTGCACTTGATGTCGGTGAGCACAGAGCGCTCCGCAGCTACAGTTGGCGCATTCGGCTTTAAAAAGTAGACTGGCTGCCTACACTTTTTAATGTGACTGTGATCTTCAAGATGGAACAACATTCTATAACGCGCCTACCTGCCGACAAGCAACCGGTATTGCGGATGATGCCGATGCCTTCGGACGCAAATATTCACGGCGATGTATTTGGCGGTTGGATCATGGCACAAGTAGATATCGCCGGCTCTTTGCCCGCTGTGAAACGTTCGAATGGGCGGGTAGCCACTATTGCAGTTAACAGTTTTTTGTTTAAACATCCGGTTTTTGTGGGCGATTTGCTATCGTTTTATGCTGATATTGAAAAAGTCGGTAATACCTCGATAACCGTTAGGGTGGAAGTGTTTGCAGAGCGCAATCGGTTAGATGCCGAAATCGTGAAAGTAACCGAAGCAACACTTACCTATGTAGCCACCGACAACCAACGCCGCCCACGGCCCATTCCACCGGCCTCCCCCGATTCGCCATTTTGCTTTGTGGCAAAAGCTAAGAGCTAGTAGCGCTAATTTGATTCGCCAGCAACAAAAGTATGACCGGTAGGATTGAACCGTACGCCGCATGTCGGACATGCTAGTTCGCACACAGTGTTTTAAGCAAAGCTTGTGGGTCATTTTTGGAAAAGACCCATGGCTAGCGATTCACCCGCATCGAAACCCAGCGTAAAAGCGCAATTTCTTGATTCTCGGCGTTTGGTAATGTTGAAGCCTCCCGCTAAGAATTTTGCGCTGTATTTAAGCCTTGGGATTTTTATCGTTTGCCTAGCGCTTGTTTTTATTGGCTCCCGATTACTTTGGACCTCGACTCAAGAAAAAATAGAGACCAACCAAAAGCTTCAGCAGGAGGAAGTCAAATCACAGCTAGTTCGCCTGCTAAACGCACCAAACTTAGGTTTAGTGGCTGTATCAACACATGTTGAAACCGAGAAAAAAAGTAGTAATGAATCGTTCTCCCAATTCATTAACGGTGTCAATTTATTTGGTCGAATTCGTGGTTTAGAGTCTATCGGCTTACTAGACGTGCCGGTAAATAGTGCAAACGAGTTTGGTCAAATTCAAGCACCAATCATGCAACCAATTTTAGCGAATAATTCAGAATCGAGCGTTCAGTTTTTTGATAACACTGTTTTGCGAGAGGCGATGGAACAGTCGTTTTCATCATCAAGCCCTACAATCAGTCGGAGCGTTCTGTTAGACGCAAACAATCCAAAAAGTCATGGTCTTGTTTATTTTGCACCTGTCTACAAAATCCAATCGGGCTCGCTAGGCTTTAGAGACAAAAAACGATTTGTTGGTTTTGTCTACGCGAGGATTGTCTTGGAAGATCTACTGAGCGAGTTAACCAATCGAATTTACTCGCCATATCAATTTAATTTATATGAGCAAAATAAGCTTGGGAAAAAACAAATTTTTGCAAGCATAGGCTCTATTACTCAACAAATTCCAAACAACCAAGACAGTAAGTCACCGACCCTTCAAGTAGGCGAAAAAATTGAAATACTAGGTAAAAACCTAGAAATTGAGTTCGTTTTCTCTGATACGAGCAAACAATCGCTACTAGCCTGGTTGCCTTTCGCAATTACCGGTGGCTTGTTTGGTTTTGGTTTGAGTTGTATTTTCTGGCTGCTTGCACAGCGTAAAGATCAGGCTCAATTAAATGTAAAAAAAATTAATGCAGAGTTGTCAACAATGGCCCGCGTGGCCAAGCACACCGACAACAGCGTAATAATTACGAATCTAGATTACGAGGTCATTTGGGTTAATCAAAGCTTCGAACGCACTTTTGGATATGCAACCGGCGAAGCCCTTGGTCAATCGTTAAAGTCTCTTTTTAATACCGAAACTACAGATTTAAAAATAACGACCGAGCTTGTCGAGGCCATACGCAACCAAAAGAGTTGGCATAACCAGCTACCGCTAAAAGGCAGTAACAATCGAGAGCTCTGGTTCAATGTCGAATTGCAGCCGATTTATGACGACGGTGCAGCTTGTGTCGGTTTCATTATATTGGGATCCGAAATTACAGCCCTGCGTCAAGCACAAGCTACCGCTATCGAGCAACGCAATCGCTGGGAGTCGATTGCCCGCGCAAGTAACTTAGGGGTAGTTTTTTGGAACAAGACTAATGACAGCCTTGATTGCAACGCTGCATTCGCTTTTATGTTGGGCTTTCAATTAGAGGAGATTGAGAGTTTTACTGGGCCTCAACTCGACGATTTAACCCACGAAAATGACTTGCGTGCCGCTCGCGGCGAAATGGAAAAAGTAATTTCGGGAGAGCTTGCAATCTCAATAATGGATATCCGGTTAAAACATCGAAAAGGACACTGGGCTTGGGTTAATGTCAACATCCAGTTGCAGGAGCGCAATGCGGACGGTTCAGCATCAACCATACTTATGGTTTACGTTGACAATACAATAGCTAAGGCACGCGAAGATGAATGGCGTGCGCGCGCTGATTTATCAGCCGATTGGTATTGGCGAACCGACCCCGAGCATCGATTTATTGACGTTTCAACCGGTGGCACACAGCCAACAAGCTTTATGTCCGGCTTGATCGGTAAAAAACGCGATGAAGTACCAAATTTCGAAGCGCCTTCCGTCGGATGGGCGGAGTTTCACGCTCGTCTAAACAAAGGCGAATACATTCGAGGCGTGCAGCATCGGGACATCAGCGACCCTGAACGTCCCCTTTGGATCGAAATTCAAGGCAAGCCCATTTGGAGCCCTAACGGTGAGTTTTTAGGTTATTCAGGAATCGGTCGGGACGTAACTGTTAATCAATCAGCCACCGAGGCACTTAGAGACAGCCTTGCGCTTGTCGACGCGTTGTTTGAAGCACTTCCTTTACCCTTAGCGATGAAAGACGTTAACGGCTATTTCGTGCGTTCAAATTCTGCCTATTCTGACCTATTTAACGTCCACCCTTCCGTTCTTTTTAACGCCCAGGTGTCTGAAATCATGGACTCTGAAACCGCAGAAATTCACCGACTAGAAGATCAAAAAGTTCTAGCTGAAAAGCTGTCGCGCGAATACGAAGTGGTGCAAAACTTGCCCTCGAAGGCACCAATCAATGCACTTGTACGTAAAGCACCAGTGCTTGACACGAGCGGCGAACCGGTCGGAATCGTTGATATGATTATCGACGTTACCAAGCAACGGCAAGCTGAATCAGCGGAGCGTCTCGCTAAGGAAGAAGCCTTGCTGGCGAGCAAATCGAAATCGGCATTTCTCGCCACAATGAGCCATGAAATTCGTACGCCAATGAATGGTGTGCTTGGTATGGCGGAGCTGCTGTCACTAAGTGGTTTAGATGCAGACCAAAGTGATGCAGTTAAAACCATTCGCGAGTCAGCCGCAAATTTGCTAAACATCATCGATGACATTTTAGATTTTTCAAAAATAGAAGCGGGCCATTTAACAATAGAAAACGAACCGATTGATCTGCTAGCGATTGTTGAAAGCGTCGCCGACGCTCTGCAGCAAGTAGCAGTGCAGAAAAAGGTACGTCTTGACGTTTTTGTCGACCCCAATATTGCCGAGCAAGTACTTGGTGATTCAATTCGACTTCGCCAAGTACTTAACAACTTGGTGGGTAATGCAATTAAATTCACTAGTGGACTTACTGATCGTGAAGGGCAGGTGTATTTGCGTATTGAACCTATCGGAGCAGATCAATTACATTTTACAATTTCAGACAACGGCATCGGTATTTCTGAAGAAAGCAGATTGCAACTATTTGCGGCGTTTACTCAAGCAGAACGAACAACGGCAAGGCGCTACGGTGGTACCGGCCTTGGCCTAGTGATTTGCCAACGAATTGTTGGCGCAATGGGCGGCGCGATTCAGCTTGAGAGTGAAGTCGGTGTCGGTTCTAAATTTAGTTTCACTTTACGACTAACGCCGGTGATCGGATTATTCCCCGGCATTGACCGCTCACTAGAAGGTGTAAATTGTCATTTACTGAATTTAAACGAAACACAGTCCTTGGATTGGTCGGCATATTTACAAAGTGCAGGTGCTTGTGTTTTTACTATTAGGGAGTTTGATCCTGCAAAGTTGCAAGCTGGTCAACAAAACGTCCTGCTAACTAATGATACAAGCCTAGACGAAGACATTAGAGAGCGGGCAGATCTCTGGAATTCAACCGAGCAAAATTGTTCATTAGTCATCATTGGGCAAGGCAATCGCAAGCAAGCGCGCCTAATCAAAACAGGGGTAGTGCATTTTGATTTGGTACGTAAAAATACAATTTGCGAAGCGGTAAAGCTAGCTACCGGTAAGTCTGAAGCTAAACCTACGCGGTTAATATCAATTGCGGGAACGATTACTTCGACACCGCCGCCAACAATAGAAGCGGCCGAAAGAGATCGCCGCCTTATTTTAGTGGCCGAGGACGACCCGATCAATCGCAAGGTGATCAGCCAACAGTTGACCACGATTGGCTACGCTGCAGAAACAGCAGAAGATGGCGTTGCCGCGCTAGAGAAGTGGCGTAGCGGTCGTTTCGCCCTTTTGCTAACTGATTTACATATGCCTATTTTGGACGGTTACGACCTGACGCGCACGATTCGCGCATTCGAAAGCGAGTTTCAACGAATCCCGATTCTGGCGTTAACTGCAAATGCACTAACTGGCGAAGACGCTAAGGCCCGCGATGCCGGTATCGACGCTTACCTAACCAAACCGATTACGCTGTCAAAGCTTCGACAAGAGCTAATGCGCTGGCTGCCAAATAACGATAGCGCATCGATCCCCTCACCAGCGCAAACTAATAGCCTTGCGACCGCCGACACTGGGTCAGTAAAACCACAGGAACCAGCTGTGTTTGACAATGGTGTTCTAAAAGTATTTGTTGGCGACGATCTTGAAACAATCGACGAGTTACTAACCGACTATCTATTCTCTTTAGAAACCTCAAAGGTACAAATGACCCGCGCATTAAGACACGGAATGGCGTCTGAGGCCGCTTCAATCGCACATAGACTTAAATCGAGTTCCAGATCTGTAGGCGCGTTACGACTGGGTGAATGGTGTGCTCAACTGGAGCAAATGGCCAGTGAACAAATGGTTGCAGAGCAATCATCGTTGATCGATCATTTTGAAAATTTAGCTAGCGAAGTCACTAAAGGTATTCAAAGCCGCAACAAATCTGCTCTTTCAAACGCTGTTTAGTACCAAAGAAAAACCCCCGCGTAGTAACACTAGGCGGGGGTTTTGTTTACGACTAAACGCTTACGATAAGTGCTTTGAAACCAAGGCTGTCATTTCGAACATCGAAACTTGCGCTTTGTTAAACAACACTTTTAGCTTCGCATCAGCATTAATCATACGGCGGTTCACTGCATCTTGAAGTTTATTCTTCTTGATGTATTCCCAAATTTTCTTGGTCACTTCAGTGCGCGGCAACGGCAATTTACCAATGATCTCAGCTAATGCTGGGCTAGGTGTTAACGCCTTCATGAAAGCGGCATTTGGAGCGCGCTTCTTAGCGGCTGGCTTTTTAGCAGCGGCTTTTTTTGCGGGTGCAGCAGCTTTTTTGGCTGGAGCAGCGGCCTTTTTCGCTGGAGCGGCGGCTTTCTTTGCAGGTGCAGCAGCTTTCTTAGCTGGAGCAGCGGCTTTCTTAGCTGGAGCAGCAACTTTTTTTGCAGCAGGCTTTTTAGCAGCGGCAGGTTTTTTAGCAGTAACGGGCTTCTTTGCAGCGGCAGCTTTTTTTGCAGGAGCGGCAGCTTTTTTTGCAGCAGGCTTTTTAGCAGCGGGTTTCTTGGCAGTGGCCATGATGTTCCTTGGTGTTAGTTAGTATGGTTTGTCGATGAGCAACTCACCTACGGAAACGAACCTTACTAGAAGAATGAAATAATTGAAAGCTTCATAGGTAAATTAGTTGGTTTTTACCACTCAAATTGTATCGAAATGCGCTTATGCATGAGTACAATTGGAAATCTAACCTGAAGAGATCCCATGAACGTCCAAGAACTTAAGAGCAAATTGCAACTCCCCGCAATCGCTGCACCGCTGTTTATTATTTCAAATCCCGACCTCGTTATCGCTCAATGCAAAGCGGGAATCGTCGGCTCCTTTCCTGCACTGAATGCCCGAGGCGAAGGTGTTCTTGAGCAATGGTTAGAAAAAATCATTACCGCTCTAGCCGAACATGACAAGGCCCATCCAGATTCACCCAGCGCTCCCTTCGCAGTAAATCAAATTGTCCATAAATCTAACAATCGTTTAGACAGCGATATTGCCTTGTGCGTGAAATACAAAGTGCCTATTACGATTACCTCGCTAGGCGCTAATGCAGAATTGAATCAAGCGATGCATTCGGTAGGGGGCATCGTTATGCACGACGTCATCAATCAAAAGTACGCCCACAAAGCGATCGAAAAGGGCGCCGACGGTTTGGTATTGGTCGCTGCAGGTGCCGGTGGCCATGCTGGTCAGCTTTCACCATTCGCATTAGTACAAGAAACCCGTGCATGGTTTGACGGACCTATTGCTCTGTCGGGCTCCATCGCTACCGGCGGTGCAATTTTAGCGGCTCAAGCAATGGGTGCGGACTTTGGCTACATAGGGTCAGCCTTCATTGCGACCAAGGAGGCCAATGCCTCGGAGGCCTACAAACAAGCTATTGTTGAAGGCTCGGGTGAGGACATTGTTTATTCAAACCTATTTACCGGTGTGCATGGCAATTATTTGCGCCCGTCCATCGTAAATGCTGGTTTCGACCCAGACAACTTACCAGTCAGTGATCCCAGTGCAATGAACTTTGGCTCGGGCGGCAACACCGAGAAAAAAGCTTGGAAAGACATTTGGGGTTGTGGCCAAGGCATCGGCGCAATTGAAGCTGTCAAGTCAACTGCGGACTTTGTGGCAGATTTAAAAGCACAATATAAGCAAGCTAAAGCGCGCCTAATGTAGTGAACTAAAAAGGTTCGCGTGAGATTGGGTAAGCGCACTAATACGGGGTACTATTCAGTCATTACGACGGAAGTAAACCGTTTTAGTGCAAATTCAAACTCGCCCTGACGTTTTATTCGTGGCATAAGTTTTGCGATGTGTCATTACTCAAACTGATTGAACTTAGTGCAACAAACTCAAACAATCCAAAGCGCGAACCCAATTGCGGTTGAACTGATTGGCCTAAGCAAACGCTTTTCTCCCCAAGGTAAACCCGCTGTTGCGGATATCAATTTACGCATTGCGGCCGGTAGTTATTGTTGCTTATTAGGCCCTTCTGGTTGCGGAAAAAGCACCACATTGCGCATGATTGCCGGCCATGAAACCGCCACTAGTGGCGACGTTTTATTAGAGGGCCGAAACATCACACACTTGCCCGCTGCCGAGCGCGGGACCGCAATGATGTTTCAAAGCTTTGCGTTGTTTCCGCATTTAAATGCCCAAGACAATGTTGCCTTCAGTCTAAAAATGAAGGGGGTTGATAAAACCCTCAGAGCAGAAAAAGCGCGCGCTTTACTAGATCGTGTTGCGATGTTGCACCTCGCGGATCGCAAGCCAAACGAGCTATCAGGCGGTCAACAACAACGAGTTGCGCTTGCTCGAGCGTTAATGACCGAACCAAAGGTGCTGTTGCTGGATGAGCCGCTATCGGCTTTAGATCCTTTTTTGCGTATTCAAATGCGCGCCGAACTGCGGCGCTGGCAAAAAGAATTGGGCCTCACTTTTATTCACGTCACCCACTCGCAAGAAGAGGCCATGGCGTTGGCAGACACAATGGTTGTGATGAACCAGGGTCTTATCGAGCAAATGGGATCGCCACACGAGATTTTTAACCGCCCTAATAATGAGTTTATTGCTCGTTTTATGGGTGGGCACAATGTGATCAAGTCCCAGCAAGGTCTTATTAGTGTGCGTACCGATCATATTGCGCTTACTGAACAAGACGGCAACGCCGCGGACTCAAGCCGTGCTATCCCAGCAGTTATTAGCGATATCGAATACCAAGGTAGTTTTGTATTAATTGGGCTGCAAAACCCACAAGCCGCCCATACCGCAAGCAGCGCAAACGATTATTCCGTCATGTTGCCCGAAGCAAGTTTCGAGGCGAACCGTTTTACTGTTGGACAAACCGTGCAGTTAAGTTGGACCGAACAAGCGGCACACCGCTTGGCATCATAGTGTTTTTAACCATTCAAGGAGCAAGACCATGTCTGAATCTCAAAACAAACCACGCCGCAGCGTACTGAAAGGAACTGCCGGCATTCTAGCTGCGGGCGTATTCCCAGCCATTCATGCACAAGAGAAAATCGTGCTGCGCTACCTGGGCACTGCAGTTAACCAAGACAAAAAAATAGCCGAAAAATTTAAGGCCGACACCGGTATTGAAATTCAATACGTTGCAGTTACAACCGATGAGGTAACTAAGCGTGCCGTGACAGCGCCTAACTCTTTTGATCTAATCGATACCGAATATTTTTCATTAAAGAAAATTATTCCCACCGGCAACTTGTTGGGTATCGACACGAAGCGCATTAAAAACGCCAGCAAAATTACTTCACTATTTACTACGGGCCAAGTTAAAGGCGTCGCCGTCGGTGACCAAGGTACAGCGCCAAAAAAAGTGATGTATCTAGAGAAACGCGACTCTAAAACTTTCTCTAAAACACCCACCGAGTTTATGACTTTAATTCCAACGGTCTATAACGCAGACACTTTGGGGATTAGGCCCGACCTCATTAAACGTCCAATTACCTCGTGGGCCGAACTATTAAACCCTGAGTTCAAGGGCAAAGCTGCAATCTTAAATATACCGTCGATTGGTATTATGGACGCCGCTATGGTTGTTGAAGCGATTGGCAAGTATAAGTACCCCGACAAGGGCAACATGACCAAAGCCGAAATTGATCTGACCATTAAGACCTTAATTGAAGCCAAAAAAGCCGGTCAGTTTCGCGCCCTATGGAAAGACTTTAACGAATCCGTCAACTTAATGGCATCAGGTGAAGTCGTTATTCAATCAATGTGGTCACCGGCCGTTACTGCGGTGCGTACCAAAGGCATTGCATGCACTTTCCAGCCGTTAAAAGAAGGGTATCGCGCTTGGGCTGCTGGCTTTGGCGTACCAAAAACAGTTACGGGTCGCAAGGCCGATGGCGTATACGAATTTATTAATTGGTTCTTAGATGGCTGGGCCGGTGCTTATCTTAACCGTCAAGGGTATTACAGTGCAGTCCTAGAAACAGCCCAAGCAAAAATGGAAGCCTACGAGTGGGCTTACTGGATGGAAGGCAAGCCAGCGACGCAAGATATTAAATCACCCAATGGTGACGTGCTAGCCAAGACCGGCGCGATTCGTGATGGTGGTAGTTACGAACAACGAATGGGCGGCATCGCTTGTTGGAATGCCTTAATGGACGAAAACGAATACATGGTTAAAAAGTGGAATGAATTTGTTGCAGCCTAAACATGCAAACTGCTTAATATGAACACGGGCCCTGCCAACGCGCGACGCGTTAATGCGAACAATGCTATTTCTGCAAGTTGGCAGGCCAGCCCGTATGCTTTGGTTTTTTTACTGTTTTTTTTGGTTCCTTTAGCTTTGATCGTTATGGTGAGTTTTTGGCAATCTGGTGAATACTCCATGACACCAGCCTTTACGCTCCAAAACTATATTGGCGTCTTTGAGGGTTGCGGTAATACCGAAGAATTATGCGTCACCCTAAAAACGTATTTATCCACTATTAAATTCAGTTTAATTGTTTGGTTTATTACCTTGGTGCTGGGCTTTGCTTTGGCTTATTTTTTGGCCTTTCATGTGCGTGGCCCCAACACGCAAATGCTGTTGTTTGTGCTGTGCACCATCCCATTTTGGACTTCCAATGTCATTCGCATGATTTCTTGGATTCCGCTCTTAGGACGCAATGGCTTAGTCAATCAAACACTGCAAAGTATGGGGTTCATTGATAAGCCCATTGAATGGTTACTATTTTCGGATTTCTCAGTGGTGATGGCCTTTGTGCACCTTTACACCATGTTCATGATCGTACCTATATTTAACAGCATGATGCGGATCGATCGCTCGCTCTTAGAGGCCGCTCAAGACGCCGGTGCTAGCCATTGGCAAACCTTATGGAATGTAGTCGTACCACTATCGCGTACTGGCATTATTATTGGCTCAATTTTTGTAATCACTATTGTGATGGGTGATTTTGTAACGATTGGCGTTATGGGTGGTCAACAAATTGCATCGATTGGCAAAATCATTCAGGTGCAAACTTCGTATTTGCAGTTTCCATTAGCAGCAGCTAACGCGGTAATTTTGTTAATTGTGGTGCTCATGATTATTTGGGCACTGACGCGAATGGTCAACATTCGCAAAGAACTGTAGAGCCATGAATCAATTTAAAAGTCGCCGCCAACCCGGGTTTTGGCCGCTTGCTATTGTGTTCGCACTGTTCACTTTGTTTTTGTATGGTCCCATGCTGACCATTTTAATTTTGAGCTTTCAAGGACCCGAAGGTGGTCTCACATTTCCATTACGTGGCGTCTCTTTGCATTGGTTTTATAAACTCTACGAGGGTTTAGGTACTGTTGATATTGCCGCCGCGTTTAAACGATCGTTATTGCTTGGCCTAGTAGTGATGTTGTTTACTGTGGCTTTATCGGTGTTGGCTGGTTTAGCCTTTCGTAAAAAAACTGGGCCGTCTCGCCTACGAGGTGGCGATGCACTTTTTTACGTGACCGTAGCCAGCTTAATCATGCCGTCGATTATTGTTTCGCTCGGTATTGGATTGCAGTTTCGGATGTTAGATGGCGCAATTAAATGGATTATTGAGGCTCTGTTTGAAGCAGAGCGCGCGCAAGAACTAATGTCCAGTTTTGGTACTTCCCTCGGGCTTCTTAGCTCGGCATTAGGTGCACATTTAACTTGGACGTTACCCTTCGGTCTGCTCATTATGTTTGCGGTATTTAACCGCTTTAATCCGGCCTACGAAGAAGCTGCCCGCGATTTAGGTGCAACCCACTGGCAAACATTTAAGTACGTCGTGCTACCGCTTATTGGGCCCTCCATTGTGGGCGTTGGTATGTTTGGATTCACTCTCAGTTGGGACGAGATCGCTAGAACTTCGCAAGCTATTGGCGACGTCAATACTTTGCCATTAGAACTGCAAGGATTAACAACAACAGTCACTACGCCAGCAATTTATGCCCTTGGCACAGTGACCACGTTGATTTCATTTTTGGTAATCGCCTTGGCGATTTTGAGCAGTCGTTTTTTAAGTCGTAACGCTGGGTAAATTCAGTTCCTATGGCGAGCAAAAAACTCTTATTGATTAACCCCAACACAACGGCCCTAGTGACCGAAAAACTTCGGGCTCATACGCAAGCAATCGTAGGTTCGCGAATACAAATTCACACCCGAACCGCTGCCTTTGGCGCAGCTTACATTAGCGATGAAGCCAGCTATGCAGTTGCCGGTCACGCAACCTTAGATGCTTGGCAAGAACGCACGAATGCACCCAGTTCTACTTTATTTGATAGCGTTCTGATTGGTTGTTTTGGTGATCCTGGTTTGTTTGCATTACGCGAAGTGTGTCCGTGCAAAGTAACTGGATTGGCCGAGGCTTCGTTTATTCAGGCTGCCAAAATGGGCCGTTTTGCAATCGTTACAGGCGGCGCGCGTTGGGTACCCATGCTTGAGCGCTTGGCTATGGCACTCAATTACTCAAGCAAATTAGTGGGCATTAAAACCGTTACACAAACCGGCGCTGAATTAGCTGCTGATCCGGAAGGTGCAAAAAAATTACTGACCCTTGCCTGCCAACAAGCCGTTTCGCAATTTAATGCTGATGTAGTAATTTTAGGCGGCGCTGGCTTGGCAGGCATGGCCGCCCAAATCAGCGATTATGTCGCCGTCCCTGTGATTGATAGTGTGACAGCCGGAGCGCAAATTGCGTTATCGTTAACGCACTAAATCTAAAACAAGAACGCCATTACCATGTTTGCTCCGTTTTTTATTATGGCCATCGCCATGTTGGCTGCCACCAGTTTCGTGTTTTGGAAGCGAGCGCAAAAATTAGTGCGTACCGATTACATTCGCACTTTCACTTTGCCTAAAGGCTTGTACAACAAGCTACTAGAAAAGCACCCCACCCTGAGCACTAAAGACTGCCAACTGGTTGGCCGTGGTCTGCGCCAGTATTTTTTGGTTTACGCAAAATCAGGGCATCGACAAATTTCGATGCCATCCCAAGTGGTAGACGATTTGTGGCACGAATTTATTTTGTACACCCGAGAGTACGACGAGTTTTGCAAAAAAGCATTTGGGCAATTTTTTCATCACACGCCGGCGGTGGTTATGCGTTCAGCAACCGATAGTGCCTCTGGTTTACGTCGCTGCTGGCGTCACTCTTGTATCGAAGAGAACATTAATCCGAATAAACCACCGCGTTTGCCACTTTTGTTTGCGATCGACAGCAAATTAAATATTACAAATGGCTTTCGTTATGTCCCTGACTGTGAAGGGATTCGCCGTGAGCACGAAAATAATAGCGGTGGCGGTGGTAGCAATAGTGGCACTATCATCTATTGCGCGGGTGACTTTGACAGCTCTAGCGGCTCTGATTCTAGTGATGGTGGCGCGGAAAGCGGCGGAGATAGTGGAGGATGTGGCGGCGGCGGCGGTGATTAAATGCGGCGCTCGGTGCTACCAGTACTAAGAAATAAGAGAAACAGCCAGCCCCACGGTTGTAAATCAGGTAAACGGACTCTCTCTTCCTAATTTTGACTAGGCCATTGGTCTTATAGACAATGGCAAATGAAAGGAATAATCTTCATTCGATGAACCGTCTGGATAGATTGTGACTTTACCCCCCCCCTCAAAAACTAACGAGTTTTAATGCTGCGGAAGCTAGTACCTCGGGCTTTGCGCCCCTGATTTTTTTAGTTGTCAGTCGTAAACTGGGTCGCGAGGTCTGATATGTGGTTCGCAAAAGCCTACCAACAGCCCGAAACGCGTACAACTGCGTTTTTGACGACTCAATCGTTCGATTGGCTGGTCGGAAGTTTGTGTTCTCTGCATCACATTCCGTTTTCGGGCAATCTTTTAAGGCAAACATTTCCCTCGCTCGACGGTCAATACGTTAGTGAAGTTACCTTTCAGTTGGCATTAAAGATCTTCGGATTTAGAGTTAAAGCAGTAAAAGTTTCGAAGCGAAACCTAAAAGGATTGCCAATTCCGTTTTTGGCTCAACTCAAATATCAAACGCAAGAAAAGAACACAGAGGGCCCTGCCCCAACGGCAAATTCAGTTGGGCTCGTTGTTTCCTGTAACAACGATCAGATCGTCTTTTTCGAACCAAATCAGGTTAATCCTCGCACGCTCGCGCTGGCCGAATTTGAACAAAAATTTAACGGTCTGGGATGGCTATTCAGCCTTAACGAAGCACGACCTACGAACGACGGTGAATCCGTTCCCCTCACAAGTCGGGGAAGAACCGTTGCAAATGGAACTACATTCAGTTTCTCTTGGTTCGTGCCGGAGTTACTACGATACAAAAAAATTTGGCGCGATGTGCTGCTCGCTTCTTTTGTGCTGCAGCTCGTTATGCTTACGACGCCATTGCTGACGCAAGTAATCATCGACAAAGTAGTTGTTCACCGCACTCAAAGCACGTTAATTAGTGTCGGAATTGCTTTGTTGCTCTGCATTCTTTTCAATGCGCTGCTTTCTTGGGGAAGACAATATTTAATTATTCATACGGGTAACCGAATCGACGCCGTTCTCGGCTCTACCGTTTGGGAGTATCTATTGAAACTACCCATCTCCTATTTTGATCGCAGACCAGCGGGCACCGTCGCGGCACGCTTACATGCCGTTGAAAGCATTAGAGAATTTGTATCAGGCGCTGCAATCAGCCTAATTTTAGATATACCGTTTTTAATAATTTGTGTAAGCGTTATGTTTTGGTACAACTCATTTTTGACAATTTCTGTCATAATTTTTATGTTGTTGATCGCCGTTCTAAGCGTCGTAATTGCGCCAGTTTTTCAAAAACAGCTCAACGAGCAGTTTTTGTTGAGCGCGCGAAATCAGGCCTTCATAACCGAACATATTTCTGGCTTCGAGACGGTAAAGACGCTCCAAATGGAGCCTCAGTTGCGCGACAAGTACAGCATCTATCTGGCGAGTTTTCTTTTAAGTTCCTTTAAAACAAAACAAACAAGTAACACCTATAACTCGCTAGCAACAGCAATAGAACAAACGATGAATTTGTTTATTCTTGTTGTTGGCGCTTACTTTGTGATGACGTCCAGTTCCGCAATTGGTTTCACAATCGGTATGTTGATTGCATTTCAAATGTTCGCCGGAAAGTTGAGTCAGCCGTTAATGCGCATCGTTGGGCTTTGGACGCAATTCCAACAAGCCAAACTCGCTGTTGATCGATTAGGGGATATCTTAAATTCACCTATTGAGCCGTATAGTATTAGTCCGATTCGCTCACTTTCGACGGTAGGACATTTAGTTGTTTCGCAATTGAGTTTTCGCTACTCGCAAGAGCTTCCCCTGCTTTACTCAAATTTCAATCTTGAAATAGAGCCCGGGTCTTCAATTGCAATAACGGGTCCAAGCGGCAGCGGCAAAAGCACATTAGGCAAATTACTATTGGGTTTCTACCAGCCGACGAAGGGTTCGATCAAGCTCGATGGTGTCGATACTCGCAATCTTAGCGCGAACGAATTGCGCTCCTATTTTGGAGTCGTGCCGCAGGAAACTATTCTTTTTAGCGGGACAATTATCGACAACTTACGCGCGGGGCACTCAATCGCAAATTTTCAGGAAATCGTCCTGGCGGCAAAGCTGGCCGGAATCCACACCTTCGTCGATCAACTACCTTTAGGCTACGAGACCGCTATAGGCGAACGAGGAATTGGACTTTCAGGCGGGCAAAAACAACGACTCGCAATTGCGCGCGCCTTGCTAAAAAAGCCCAAAATTTTAATATTCGACGAGGCTACAAGCGCATTAGATTCTGTTACGGCAGAAGAGTTCGCCAAAACCGTGAATACGTTGCGAGGCCAAGTTACCGTACTTTTTATAACCCACAGCATTCCTAAAAATTTATCTATCGACAAAATTTTTAGGATGAACGATAACGAGCAGTTTGTTCAACGTAATGCAACATGAATCTTCAAAGGAATAAATATGAAAATGTGCGCCCTTATTGTATTGACTTTAACCTTTGGTGTAACACAAGCCGCCCCGCATCCCGCGAAAGCCAAGCCTAACGAAATTTCGGCATGCCCAAGCAACAATTTTGAAGAGTTCGTACGTATTGCAACGGCTCGAGGTGAAAGTGCAAGCAAGTATGCAACAGGGAAAATCGCCCGATATCGGTTGTTGACGCTAGCTCCTAGTGCTGGGGATTCTGACCCCGGCAGCGTACGTGTTTTTGATTTTGTAAATTCTAGGAACGTCGATTCTAAGTTTTATGACCCTGAACTAGTAAACGAAGATTCTAAGAAGCGTGGATTTCCAGATAGACTTGAAAAGCCTGTCGTCACTCAATTAAAAACTAATCTCTTCGCTGTTGACTACGCTTACGAGGGCACAGAAAATTCCTGGCAGCAGTTATTTGAAACGAACGGGAGTTGTTTTCGCTACGTTGGGTATAAGTCTTTTGACTTCACGAAATTTAGAGAAACTTTAAAAACTGCGCCAACATATGCAGATTCAGGTCTTAGTCTTTTTACTAGCTTGGTGCCGCTTATTGCTTCCGGGACGTTCCGTTTACGTAGTTTCAATACCAGCTTTCTACGCTACTCGACGCTCAGTAAAAAAAGCATGAACGGAAAAGAGAAACTGGAACAATTGAACCTTCCACGTAATGAGCTTTTAGCTTTAGTGAAGTTTCCATTTGACAAAAAGCCTATCCAACCAATGGACCAAAATCTTTGGGAGCTTGAGATTCAATGGCATTCCGCGAACGAGGTTGTAGTGAAAGTTCAAGAAAAAAGCGACGGAGTGGCACCTAGAGATTGGCGATCTATTGAATATTATTTTTCACCGATTAAAGGAGTAATGCACCTTGTTCAAATTGTCGATAGGCACGGCGTTTTACAGAAATAGGAGAAGTTATCGATAACAAAATTTAATAATTCAAGACAAGACTGAAATTTTTTTCGAGACAAAATTTAAAGGAAATTTTATGGCTGCAAATGACGCAGTAATGCAAATAGTATTGCCCCCCAGACTAGGTGAAACGCCGCGTTTGAGTAGCGGGTTTCTTCGAGCCAACGGCGCGCTCCACGGGGCTTGGGATTTCAGTTATAGCCAAGGCCAAAGCGGATTGATCTCCCAAAGTCCATTGTTTTATAGCCCAATTAACGGCGTCGTAACACGAACTGATACAGCCGATAAAGTTAGTAGCGCAGTTGCCTTTAACGCGTCAGGCATGATTGAAGTTACAGATGTGTTTGGAGTTCGCCATCAATTCTTGCATAGCGCCGCTTCAAGCGTAAGTGTTGGCGATTTTGTTCAAATTGGTAGCGCTCTTGGAACAGTTGGCAAAGAGAACACCGATTTATTTCACATTCACTATCAAATTAGACAACCCGGTGGGCTTCACGCACCGCTTATAAATCCAGATACGTTTTATGAGAATAGAACGCCTCAAAGTTACGGCATTTTAGACGCACGAGATGCACAAATTGCGCCCGGTTCCGTTGTACTTAGTGGTGACGAGGTTCGGGTAAGACGGTTAACAAGTGCAATAGCCGACGAGATTCCTATTAATGGATTGGATCTAGTTTCGCCGCAAGGTGACGTAAAAATACATGCAAACGAATATGTTGACGGCGACACTGGAAATCACTACATCACAACCGAGATCGAAGCCAACGGAAGTATCAACTTGGGAATAGTTGAAATAACGGCGGATCGATTCGGAAATCCAAGTCGATCTATACTAAGGTTTTACGACGGCAGCACTTTAACGCGTGACGTAGGTACATTCAATGCACAGTGGGACTCGAGGGAAGATCATGCGAACCGACTTTACCTACAGCTGATGGCGACATTTGGCTACGTCGTCAATTCGCAAGGGCTTCTTATTTATCAACCGTCTAGATATATGCAGAACAATGAGGGTGAGCTCGGTTTAGCTAATGATGGGGACACTTCTGGAGAGGCTGACATCTACTTTGGTCAAGATGTTTCAGGTTTAAGCACGACCGGGCAAATAGAAAATCGGTTTTCTGATTTGAGTTCGCAATCACATGTTAATGATCGTTTTCCTCGTAACAATTCTATGACCGAGCCTAAGGACAACGAATCCGAATTTTCCAGCGATTTTATCAATCCATGGCAAGTAATGCAGGCGGTATCGGGAGTTGGCAGCCAAGTTCGCACCGGCGCAGCGCCAGAAATTTCAAGTCAACCGGTGCTCGGACAAAATGACCTTCTCATTGCCGCATTGAGTCCGGTTACGAGGCCTAAGCCCAACACGCATACTTACCCCGGCTCAGACGAAACTGGTAAAGCGTTTGCTTCAATTGCGTAAAGACTTAAACCAGATCAGCCCAGAAGCTTTCGGTTTTCGGGCTGATCTATATACAATCGAGCATAGCCCGCCAAGCAAGTGGCCGCGTGGAATACTTTTGGCAATTGCTGGACTGATCGTTGCCGTTGTTTGCTGGATTAGTTTCGCTCAGTTAGATATCGTTGCAACGGCACAGGGAAAAATTGCCCCGATTTCGTTTAACAAAACGGTTCAATCAGCCGAAGCAGGGGTGGTCGTAGAAGTGTTAGTCAAAGACGGTGATACCGTTATTGAAGGTCAAACGCTACTGAGATTAGATCCGCGCTCATCCCAATTTGACATTGGAGCAATTTCGCGAGATGTTGCCTTTAAAGCCTTAACATTAAAGCGCATTGAAGCAGAACTTAACGATAAGCAATTTCTTCCGCCGATAGGGTCGCCATCAGATATTGCTGCGCAATTAGTCGCTCAATTTCGTGCGAGACGCCAAGCCCTTAGCGACGCACAAGCACTTGAAACAGAATCGCTAAATAAAGCAACTGCCGACTTAAATAGCGCAACGCAAATTCTTGATAAATTGCGTTTCACGCTTCCAATGGTTAAGAAATCGGTTGATTCCTACGAAAAACTGTTCAAAGAAGGGTTTGTTGGTGATGTTTTGGCTAACGAAAGGCGACGCGAACTTATAGAAAAAGAACAAGAAATTAGAAGCCAACAAGCGATTGTTAAAGGGCTTGAATCGGTCATTAAGAATGTTGAGCTCAAATTATTTTCTATTAAATCCAACTATCGCGCCCAGCTGGAAAATGAACGGCTTGAAGTGGCCACTCAACTAAATCGCAGTCGGCAAGAACTCGAAAAACTTAGCTTCAAAAGTGGTCTTTTAGAGATTAAAGCGCCAAGTGGCGGCGTTGTAAAGGAGTTGTCATTCACATCCAAGGGTGGCGTTGTGCACGTGGGTGTACCCTTATTAAAAATAGTTCCCCAAAATGAGGGGCTTATTGCCGAAGTTACGCTCGAAAATTATGATGCTGGCTTCGTTTCCCTCGGTCAGCTGGTTCAATTGAAAGTTGCTGCATTTCCCTTTCAGAAATATGGTTTACTTCAGGGGAAAATTGTTCACATTGGTGCGGATGTTATTTCTCAGACGCAAGCATCAAATCCGCAAACAGGTTTCAGAGTACTCGTCGGTTTCGACCAAACAACCATGAAGGATGAAAGAGGTTCCAATCTTCCATTGACCGCTGGACTAATAGTTTTTGCAGAAATTCACCAAGGTAAGCGGTCGATATTGCAGTACCTGTTAGATCCAATCCAGAAGGTGATGAGCGAATCATCTAGAGAGCGCTAGCGGTACGACAAGCCATTGCAACTTGGGTCATCCACTCTGTTACGGACTTAAACCTTTTTAGCGGTTTTTTAAGCTGCTTTTTGCAAAAAGGCCTTAAATGCCGCCTTGGCTTCTGGCGCATTTAAAAGGGCTTTAAAGTGAATACCTTCTTCTGCCATGCGTTCGGCAATCACTTTTGCATTACCTTTTTTCATCAACATTTTAGTAGTACGCAGCGAAGTACTGGGCAAAGCCGCAAGCTTGGAACATTGGCCCAACGCATACGCAATAACTTGGTCGGCTTCAAGTACACGATTAACTAAACCCATCTCTTGCGCTTGGCTTGCACTAAACGACTCGCCTAACAACAACGCTTCGGCGGCACGTTGATAACCGGCAAGGGCTGGAAACAAGTAGCTTGAGGCCGCTTCTGGGCATAAACCCAATTGCGCGAAGGGCATTGAAAACTTGCTTTGCTCACTGGCATAAACCATATCGCAGTGCATTAACAATGTAGTGCCAACACCAACCGCACGACCAGAGACAGCGGCTACTAAAGGCTTTTCTGCAGTGCTAATCGCGTGCAAAAACTGAAACACGGGACTTGCATCACCTTGGGGTGGATTCATCAAAAAATCTTGCAAATCGTTACCTGCAGTAAAGCAATCATCGGTTCCGTGAATCAAAAAAACTTTCACGTCCTCGTCCTTGCCACCTTGCACTAAGGCATCGGCCAGAGCCTGATACATCGCTGCTGTAATGGCGTTCTTTTTATCGGGCCGGTTAAACCCAATGCGGCAAATACCGTTTTCGATGCTAGTTGCAATACTCATTACATTCTTTCGAAAATACCAGCTGCGCCCATACCAGTGCCAACGCACATAGTGACCATGCCGTACTTCAATTGATGGCGGCGCAAAGCATGGACAACCGTAGCGGAACGAATCGCGCCCGTAGCACCTAGCGGGTGACCTAATGCAATGGCACCACCAATTGGATTGACTTTGGTTGGGTCTAAACCAAGGTCTTGGATAACCGCTAAAGATTGCGCCGCAAACGCTTCGTTTAACTCAATCCAATCCATATCTTCTTGCTTTAGGCCCGCATTTCGCAACGCCGCCGGAATGGCTTCTTTCGGACCGATACCCATAATTTCTGGTGGTAAGCCCCGCACTGCAAACGACACAAAACGCGCTAATGGCGTTAAGTTAAATTGCCTTAGAATTTTTTCGCTAACAACTAACAAAGCACCAGCTCCGTCGGACATTTGCGAGCTATTGCCAGCAGTAACGCTACCTTTTGCGGCAAAAACAGCACGCAATTTTGCCAAACCTTCAATGGTAGAATCGGCCCGAGCGCCTTCGTCCATCGACACTAATTTGGATCGAATATCAACTTTGCCAGAAGCCAAGTTAGCAAAACGATCCATCACTTCAACCGATACCATCTCGGCATTAAATTCGCCAGCTTGTTGGCCTTTGATGGCTTTTAAATGTGATTGCAAAGCAAACGCATCTTGCGCTTCGCGTGAAATTTTCCATTGCGAGGCTACCTTTTCGGCCGTCATGCCCATACCGTAAGCGATACCGACGTTTTCGTTGCCTTCAAAAATACTCATGTTCATCGAAGGTTTGTTGCCCATCATCGGCACCATGCTCATCGACTCGGCGCCGGCGGCAATCATGGCATCGGCTTCACCAACCCGAATACGATCGGCAGCCATCGCCAATGCAGTTAAACCCGAGGCGCAAAAACGATTGACGGTAACGCCACCAATGGTGTTGGGCAAACCTGCAAGTAGCACGCCTAGACGGGCCACGTTTAAACCTTGCTCACCTTCGGGAATGGCGCAACCAACGATTGCGTCTTCGATTACTTTGGGGTCGAGCCCGGGGGCTTGTGCCATTGCACCTTTAATAGCCGCAACCAACAAATCGTCGGGGCGCATATTTTTAAAAGCACCTTTTGGCGCTTTGCCAATTGGGGTACGCGCTGCAGCAACGATATAGGCGTCTTGAACTTGTTTAGTCATTTTTTTCTCGTATGTTCTATTGTGTCGTTGTCGATTAGTTGCGCACCGGCTTGCCGGTTTGCATCATGCCCATAATGCGTTCTTGGGTTTTTGGATGCTCTAGCAATCCAGTAAACGCTTCACGCTCTAAGGTCATAATCCACTCTTCATTGACCATCGTTCCGGCATCAACATCACCACCACACATCACATGCGCAATGGTTTTGCCCAAGTGAAAATCGTGACCACTAATAAACCCACCGTCACGCATGTTGACTAGCTGCGCCATGATGGTAGCTTGCCCACTGCGGCCGGCTACTTTAAACATCGCTTTGCGTGGCGCGCGATAGCCCGCATCGTGCATCGCTTTAGCTTCACGAATCGCGGTGTACAGCAACTCATAACTATTAAATACAATCGTGTCGCTTGATAACAAGTAACCCATAGCTTGTGCTTGATGCGCCGACTTAGACACTTCGGCAGTGCCCGCATTTAAGAAATACTTCTTTAAGAAATCAAATAAGTAGGTCTCTGGCGCGACCGATTGCTCTTCGGCAGCCCGACGTGCGCCATACGCTAAACCACCGGCACCCGGAATTAAACCAACGCCGACTTCAACTAAACCAATATAACTTTCGATGTTTGCGACACGCTTGGCGCAATACACGGCCAACTCGCATCCGCCACCTAAAGCCAAGCCCGAAACAGCGGCAACAGTCGGTACGGCGGCGTAACGCAAACGCAACATGGCGTCTTGCAATTTCTTCTCTTCTGGACCAATTGCTTTAGCACCACCGCTCATAAATAATGGCAGCATGGCTTGCAAATCGGCACCGGCAGAAAACGGCTCGTCAGGGCTCCAAACAACTAAGCCTTTGTATTGTTGCTCGGCTAAATCTACGCCTTTCGTTAAGCCGGCGGTAACACCTGGACCAATGGCATGCATTTTCGTTTTGATCGAAGCAATCAGTACATCTTCGACACCACGACCTTCGAGAGTCCACAAACGAATTGAGTCGTCCTCAAATACTGTTGCACCGGCTGTATGGCCCGACGCAACACCGTCACCTAGTACGGGTGCACGGAATAACTGTCGCTGATAAATACCTAATGTTGAACGACCTACAAACGCTTTACTTGCAGGTGACCATGAACCTTCGGGAGTGTGTACGCCACCTTTGTCGGCAACTGGACCAGTAAACACCCAATCAGGTAAGGCAACATTAGCTAATGTTTTGCCTGCAGCAATGTCTTCTTTGATCCAATTGGCTACTTGTAACCAACCAGCCGCTTGCCACACTTCAAACGGGCCTTGAGCGGCACCGAAGCCCCAACGCATCGCAAAATCGACGTCACGGGCGTTGTCGGCAATTTCCTCTAACTTAGTCGCCGCATAGTGAAACTGATCCCGCAAAATTGCCCATACAAACTGCGCTTGCGGATTAGTTGATTCGCGTAATAACTTTAAACGCTCTGCCGGATCTTTCTTTTTCAAAATACGCACAACCGTCTCGTCAGCCTTGCCACCGCCGGAAACGTAATCGGCTTTCGCAGGGTCGAGACGCATAATCTCTTTGCCTACTTTTTTATAAAACCCAGCACCCGCTTTTTGTCCTAAGGCACCTTTTTCAAGCAAGGCTTTTAGCACAGGTGGAATTGCGTACGTTGCTGCGAACGGATCGTTTGGCAATGTGTCTTGCATCGTTTTAATAACGTGGGCCATGGTATCTAAACCAACCACGTCCGCAGTACGGAATGTACCGGACTTAGCACGACCTAATTTTGCGCCCGTCAAGTCATCCACCACGTCGTAGCTTAAGCCAAATTTATCGGCTTCAATCATGGTGGCCAACATACCGGCAATACCAACGCGGTTAGCGATAAAATTAGGCGTATCTTTAGCGCGCACAACACCTTTGCCAACCACGGTAGTTAAGAAACCTTCGAGCTGATCTAAAATGACAGGGTTAGTTGCAGCGGTAGGAATTAACTCGACCAAGTGCATGTAGCGCGGTGGGTTAAAAAAGTGAATGCCGCAAAAACGAGCTTTTAATTGCGCATCAAACCCTTCGGACAGTTGGGTAATCGATAACCCTGATGTATTTGATGCGAAGATCGCGTTCGGTGCAATAAATGGAGCAACCTTTTTGTATAGATCGTGCTTCCAATCCATACGCTCAGCAATAGCTTCAATAATCAAATCGCAAGATTTAAGTTGCTCTAAATCGTCGTTGTAATTGCCCATGGCAATGCTGCCGGCAAAGTCGTTACTGCCCAACGGCGCGGGACTAAGCTTTTTTAAGTTATCGATGGCCTTAGCGACGATGCCGTTAGCCGGACCTTCTTTAGCCGCTAAGTCGAACAAAATAACTTCAACGCGGGCGTTAGCACAATGCGCAGCGATCTGCGCGCCCATAACACCAGCACCCAGTACAGCCACTTTTTTTACAAGAAAATTCGACATTCAGTGTTCTCTAAATTTTTTAATCTGTTTTATTGAAAAGCAAAAAAGCAAGCTGTGTCGCACACAACTTGCTTGGCAATACTCATTTACTTCTCTTCTTCACGCACCCAAAATTGGCTACGACCCATCAATGCAACACCTATAAAACCACGCACTTCTAAGCGCTTGCCACCGTCGAGCATTTTGGCTTTGGCTTTATAAATTTTGCCGTTGTTTGGATCTAAAATTTGGCCTTCACCCCATTCTGCATCAAACTTTTTAAGACCAGTCAAAATCACCATACCTTGCACTGGCTTATCTTTACGATCATCGGTGCAGGCAGTGCATTTTGAGTCCGCTTTAGCAGGGTCAATAATCTTTTCAATTTTGCCGCTTAACACGCCGTCTTTTTCAGTAATACGAACGAATGACTTAGCCGCTTTAGTTTCGTCATCAATGGTTTTCCACAGACCTACAGGCGTGTCCTTAGCTTGTGCAAAAGCGCTACCAGAAAACATCAAGGCAGGCGCTGCCAACAATGCCAAAGCAATGGCATTAGATTTCAAAAATTTGGTATTCATTATTCAATCCCTTTTTTTCAATTCGGTTAACTTCGATTAAATTTAAAACAGTTCAGCTTCTAACGACATTAACGATTGTGCACCAGAACGCGCGGTTCGCATCAACGAAGCGGTTTCTGGCAGTAAACGTGCAAAGTAAAACCGTGCAGTCGCTAGTTTGGCGACATAAAACTTATCGCCGGTAGCCGCTTTTTCTAACGCTAACTTTGCCATACGCGCCCAGAAGTATCCGTATACAAAATGCCCAACCACGCGCAAATAATCGACTGCAGCTGCACCGGCTTCGTCTTGGTTCTGGAAGGCTTTCATTCCAATTTCCATAGTGAATTTTTCAATTTTTCCAGCTAATTCAGCTAGCGGATTGATAAACTCGGCCATCGCATCGTTAGTGCCTTCGGCTTCAATTAAGTCTTGCACTAATTTACCAAATTTGCGGAACTTAGCCCCGTTGTCGCCTAATACTTTGCGACCTAACAAATCGAGCGATTGAATTGTGTTGGTGCCTTCATAAATCATGTTGATTCGCGCATCACGTACATATTGCTCCATGCCCCATTCGCGAATATAGCCGTGCCCACCAAAAATTTGCATCGCCATATTGGTCGCTTCAAAAGCGTTATCGGTCACAAACGCTTTAACAACCGGCGTGAGTAATGACAGCATATCTTCGGCATCTTTACGTACGGCTTCATCGGGATGCGAATGCATAATGTCCGCTTGCAATGCTAGCCAAGTAGCGAAGGCACGGCCGCCTTCACAATAAGCGCGCTGCGTTAACAACATACGACGCACATCAGGGTGATGAATAATAGAGTCAGCTGGCTTGTCCGGATTTTTCACACCACTAAGCGAACGACTTTGAATACGATCTTTCGCATAGGCTGCTGAATTTTGATACGCCACTTCCATTAGCCCTTGCGATTGCATGCCAACACCGATGCGTGCCGCGTTCATCATTACAAACATCGCTTGCAGACCTTTGTTAGGTTGCCCTACTAACCAACCATAAGCGCCATCCAAATTCATGACACAAGTTGAGTTGCCATGGATACCCATTTTTTCTTCAATACGAGCGCACTTAATACCGTTACGCGCACCTAAAGTGCCATCGGCATTGGGTACAAATTTAGGCACGATATACAGCGAAATACCTTTAGTTCCTGGGGGAGCATCGGGGGTACGCGCCAGCACCAAATGAATGATGTTCTCGGCCATGTCATGCTCGCCCGAAGATATAAATATTTTCGTGCCGGTAATTTTAAAACTGCCATCAGCCTGTGGCTCAGATTTAGTGCGCAACATGCCTAAATCGGTGCCGCAATGCGGCTCGGTTAGACACATTGTGCCGGTCCATTGACCAGATACCAATTTAGTTAAGTACAACGCTTTTTGCTCAGGCGTTCCATGCGCATGCAGACAATCGTAAGCACCGTGCGTTAGGCCAGGATACATAGTCCAAGCCTGGTTTGCCGAGTTCATCATTTCTTGAAACATCATGCCAACCACAGCAGGCAAACCTTGGCCGCCATACTCTGGGTCGCAAGTCAACGTGGGCCAACCGGCCTCTTTAAACTGCTCCCACGCTTCTTTAAAGCCTTTTGGCGTACGTACTACGCCATCGCCTTCGTAATGACAGCCTTCTTCGTCACCAGAACGGTTGATTGGGAATAAAACTTCCGAGCAAAACTTGCCACCTTCTTCAAGCACCTGATCGATTAATTCACGGTTGGTATCAGCATGCTCGGGCAATTGCTTTAAGTGTTCTTCGGTATTGAGTAACTCGTGCAAAACAAACTGCATGTCGCGAACTGGAGCGATGTATTGAGCCATTTATGCGGCCTTTCTTGAAATATCGTCGGAGAGATTATTGTTGTTAGAACTAGCAGCGCCATTACTTTGGTCTGCCTTTAAAAGATTGTTTGGTGAAGGTTGGTACGAGTCCAATAGACGGCGAATTGAACGCTCGGCGCGGCCGACTACATTGGCCGATTGCAATAAGCGGCCATCGTGATGTAAAACTAAAATTACGCCGTAAATTTCAAACACCAATTGTTCGGCGTCGGTGTCGGCGCGTAGGTGCCCCATTTCTATTGCTTGGGTAATTGCGCGACTCATTTCACGCTGCCATGAATGGACCATGCCTACCAAGGTTTCACGGACAGCCCCAGGTCGTGCGTCGTATTCAGTTGCACCAGAGATCCAAATGCAGCCGTCGGTTGCCTCACGGGCCGACAGCTCTAGCCACGCATCGACAATGGCCTGCAAACGCGGCAATCCACGTGGTTGCTTGAGATTGGCGATTAAAGAGTGGTCAATGAAACGCTGCTCGTAGGCTTTTAATAACGCAATCTGCAAGTCTTCACGTGAACCAAAATGGGAAAACACGCCGCTTTTGGACATCCCGATCGATTCGGCAAGTGACCCAATCGTGATGCCTTCTAAGCCATCGCGAGCGGCAATAGCCAGACCGGCATCAATAATCGCGTTTTTGGTTGCATCACCTTTGCGCATTTGGTTCTTCCTGTTTTAAGGTTGGAAATGAACTGGGATTTCATTTGGATAAATCTCGCAACAGAATTGGGCAAAAACCGCCTTGACTGCGAAATACATCCGAACGGTCGTACTATTCCAAAACTCATCGGTCTGTGTCAACTGCGAAAGTCCGAATCTCCCGCCTTTTAGGAGACCCGCTCTAATGGTGCAACGCAACAACGAGTCAAAAAGGTACACTCAAGTCTAATTTAATCAATACGAACCGGTCACACGACATGCGCCCCAATCCATTAAAAACACTCTTTTCTCAAGGCAAAACAGCGTATGTTGCTTGGCAACAAGTGCCAGCGCCGTTAATGGGTGAGCTGTTAGGGCATACCGGGGTTGATGGCGTTTGCTTAGATTTGCAGCACAGCCCTATTTTTGTTGAGCAAGCGGTTGGCATCATGCAAGCTATTAGCGCTACCCCAGCCACGCCGCTGGTGCGCGTGTCATCAAATACTTTTGCAGAGATTAATCGCGTGCTCGATAACGGCGCGTACGGCGTAATCGCCCCGCTTATTAATACGCCCGAAGATGCACATGAATTCATGCGCGCTTGCCTATATCCACCGCTTGGTGAGCGCAGTTGGGGTGCGCCACGTGGGTTGATGTACGGCGGCGATGACTATTTTCAACATGCCAATGACACCATTTTAAAACTGGCGATGATTGAAACTAAGCTGGGCATGAACAACCTCGAAGCCATTTTGGCAACTCCGGGGTTAGATGGTATTTTTATTGGGCCAGCCGATTTAAGCATTTCACTAATTGGCAACCCCGCAATTGATTTTGCTAAGGGGCCGTTAGCTGATGCTTTATTTCATATTCGAGCGGTGAGCAAAAAAATGAATAAGTATGCGGGTGTGTTTTGCCCTGGGCTGCCAATGGCTACCGCTATGAAAGATTTGGGTTACGACATGGTGGTGGTGGGGCCGGATTCTTCATGTGTGAAAAATGAAATTGCGGCTCGGGTAAAAGCACTGCGCTAAGCGTAACAAATAGCTATTGCTGTGCCCACCGAATTAGCGCCTCTAACTCGGGGTAAATTGGCATTGATTGATTAACATCGTATCGTCCAGCATCAATGAAATTGATTGCTCGACGGCACGCGTCGAATTGATCTGGATGATCTAGTAAGGTTTTTAAAATTGCACTTGCGCCGGTTTGAACCGCAATAGTCAGCTCGCGCATAATTTTTTCGCGCCCTGCAACACCACCAGCGACTTCGGCTTCAGCAAGCCGAGCATCTAAGTACTTTTGCATTGCCAGTAAATATTTGGCGTTACGTTGCTGCCAAACATTCACAAATGCTTGGGGAGTTTCGTTTCTACCAATTGGGACTAGGCAATCGCGCCCCAATCGCCCGACCACAAAGTTTGCGGTACCTAGAAATGCAATTGAAGCGTCGCGAGATTCTGATGTCACCGATATTGTTTGGGCCACTGCAGGAAGGGTTGAAATCGCGCAAACCGCGAGGCAAAGTTGAGTAAAAAATTTTGTTATGAACACCGGATCAAATGCTCCGCTAAGTTTACTTATTAATTGGCCAATTGTACCCGAGTCAATTTTTTGATTGCAACCCGAGTGAGTCGAAATTATTCATCAATCGTAAATCTTTGAACAGCTGGCGAAAGTAAAAAAAACATCGCTACTGTAGCAAAGTAACGCCGGTTTGTATTTACAAGCCACTCATAATTGCGGCATCAAAAACTTATGTAAACATCAGCTGATAATGATGATCAATTTCGCCGTTATTACCAATACCCACAATTCACCTACCTCTCCATTTTGAGGTGAGGCGACAATACTGATCATCAGCATTAGATAACGTGTTTATACGTGAGTAAAAATATTAGGTCCCGATGAATGCAAAATTATTAACATTCTCGAGGATTGCATGGTCTTAGCTTGTTAAACTTAATATTTGGCAATCGGTACGGTAGGTTTCTCACATAAAGGATTGTTATGTACTGCGCTTTGCTGTTTGGCCAAGTTCTTGAACTTGCAATACCTAGAAAACAAACCTTAATAGCCACTTTATTTTTGTTAGGCTCGAACGTAATGTTCGCCCAATCCGTAAACACACAGGATAAAAAAGGGAGCCGGAGGAATTATTATGAGTTTATCGATAAACCCTAAACTGTCGGCAACGATAGCAGCCAATTACGAGCGTGCTGCCGCTTTGTTAGCAATGATCGCCTCGGGTGGAAAAACAGCTGACCACGGCCTGGAGGCGCTATTTAAAATGTACGCTGGCCGGATGCGTGCTTACTTTAAAAAACATCGCCTAAGCGACGAAGATGCTTCAAATTTAATTCAAGAAACGTTTACTAAAGTCAATCGCTCAGCCCAACAATTTAAAGGCGATTCTAGTCCTAGCGCTTGGATTCGGTCGATTGCGCGCAAATGTATGTTGGACCAAATTCGCAGCACCAAAGATAAAGCTAGCATCGACGAATTCGAACCGGATTTTGATGCCATTATGCAATTGCAAAGTACCTGCCAAAGTCAGACCAAATTTAACCGCGATGAGGACATTACCGATTGCGTAAGCCGATACTTTAGTATTTTTGTCAAAGATAGCCCAGAGCGTGCCAGTACCCTAGAGCTAGCTGTAATTGAAGGATGGACTATGAAGGAATTAGCTGAATTTCTAAAACGCAGCCCCACGGCAACCCGCGAGTACATTTCGCAATGCCGCATAAGATTACGCGAGTATTTGCTGCCTTGCGCCGACTTAGTTAGAGGTGAGACATGAGTGATAAGCAGCAAGTTGAGCAAGAGCGCAATAAAAAAGCGGCTTGGTACGATCTTTCGAACCCTAGCAGTCGTAACTATGCAATGGCGGCTGCGTTAACGCTTGTGCTGGGTGCCGGTTTAATTTTTGGCCCACCAACCGGTGGCGACGGGTTTGATGACCAAGTAATGCGTGGTGCAAAAATAGAAGTTGTTCGCGTTAAAGATGCCAAAGCACGAGGCCAACAATTGGTTGAAGAATTAAAAAAGGCAGGTGCAAAAGCTAGCTTAAAACAAGCCGCTGGAAAAACCTTTGTAGATGTTGCGTTTGATCGCCCAATAAGCGCAGCAATTACCAAGGTATTTGAAGCCCAAACAATAGGTGTACCCGAACAAGGTAACTTAAAAATTCAATTGGTTGAACAATGAAAAAATTAATGAATGTCTTGTTCATTGGCCGACAGACCCCGCATCAATAAAGTGCTGTCGTGCCAAATCAATTAAGGTATCAGTTCCAGAATTATTCGATCTTTCCTTAAAACTAGGTTTACATTTCCGCCGACGCTAAAATCAGCGTACCCTGTAGCCCTCAACCCCTAAGGACTCACCATGACGCTCTGCCCAATCGCCCTTGTTACAGGCTGCAAAAAATGTCCAGCGTTTTCGGTTTGTCCTTTAAAGTCCGTTATTGGTGATACGCCAGCAGCCGGTGAGAGCAAGCCAGATAGTGATAAAGCTTCGAACAAGAAGAAGTAAAGCATAGCAATCGGTCGACGCTGAACTTACAGCGTCGACCGATTTAATAAGTATTTTAGTAACGTAACAATGAAAAAGTAGTTCAATGGCAATTCAATGGTTTCCTGGGCATATGCATGCCACGCGCAAGGCAATTGCGGCGCGTATTAAAGAAATTGATGTGGTGATCGAGCTGCTAGACGCTCGTTTGCCCGGTTCGAGTTCTAGCCCCATGTTGGCCGAGCTCACTGCGGGCAAACCGGCACTGAAAATTTTAAATAAACAAGATTTGGCTGACCCAGCTCGCACGGCTTTGTGGTTAGCGCACTTTAATGACCAACCTGCAACCCGCGCAATTGGCATGTCGGCGGGCGACCCGACACCGGCTAAAATGTTAATTCAAGCTTCATGCGAGTTAGCTCCTAATCGTCGCCAAATTGGCAAGCCCATGCGAGTGCTAATGTGCGGTGTGCCTAACGTGGGTAAATCGACTTTAATCAACACCATGCTGGGCCGCAAGACCGCAAAAACGGGTGATGAAGCCGGTGTTACTAAAGTCGAGCAACGGTTCTCTTTAGATCACGACTTTTATTTGTTTGATACACCCGGCATCTTGTGGCCACGGATTACCTCGCCGCAAATTGGTTTTAATTTAGCCGCCAGTGGTGCAGTCGGGCGCAACGCGTTTGATGAGCCCGAAGTGGCGGTAGAGTTGTTGGCGATTTTAAAAACTGATTACCCAGCACTTTTGGCAACGCGCTACGATTTAGAAGATGTTGCTAACCGCACTGACGAAGATTTGCTTGAAGCCATTGGCCGCCGCCGTGGCGCAATTAAAGCGGGCAAAATGATTAGTTTCCAAAAGGCGGCCGAAATGGTGATTTACGATTTTCGCCAAGCCGCGATGGGCCGCATTACTTTAGAAACCCCCGAGCAATATTTGCAATGGTTAAAAGACGGTCTAGAGAAAGACGCCGAACGTACCGAGCGCAAAGCGCAATACGCAGCGGATCGCAAAAAAAGTTTTAAGCGCGAGAAAACAGTTTGAACTTTTCTGACCTAGAACTCGATCGCCATTTATGCGAAGCAGCAATGCAGCTGGGCTTTATAGAACCGTCTGCAATTCAGCAGCAAACGATTCCTAATATTTTAAAGCGGCGCGATTTGTTGGCCCTTGCACCAACTGGTTCGGGTAAAACCGCAGCCTATGCGCTACCCATTGTGCAGCTAGGCAAACGCAGCATAGTGCTGGTGCCCACGCGTGAATTGGCGACGCAAGTCGGCAAAGTGTTTACACAATTGTGTCGCCTACTAAACGATCCTGCAAAAATTGTAGTCGCTATTGGTGGCCTTTCGATTAACCCGCAAATGATGCAATTGCGCGGCGGTGCTGATGTATTAATTGCAACCCCCGGTCGCCTATTAGATTTAGCGCAGCATAACGCGGTGCGTTTAAACGAATTCGAAATTGTGGTGCTAGACGAAGCCGACCGTTTGTTGTCGTTAGGCTTTGCTGATGAATTGAATGCCATTGCAAAACAGTTGCTTAAACAACGGCAAACATTAATGTTCTCGGCTACGTTTGAGGACAAAGTAAAAACGCTAGCCGAGAGCCTACTTCGCAACCCGTTGCGATTGGAAGTGTTAGCGAAAGGTATCGACAAACCTGACATTACACAGCGCGCAATTTGCGTTGATGACAAACGCCGCACGCAATTGTTGGCCCATTTAATCAAACAAGGTCAGCTGGTTAAAAATATTGGCAACGCTACCGACCACCCTGTCACTTCACAGGAGCCAACCGAGCAATCGGGCGAGCATCCTTGGCATAGTGTTTTGGTATTTGTCGCCAGCAAATACGGCGCAAGCCATGTAGCCGAAAAACTAACGCGACAAAAAATAAAAGCCCAAGCGTTTCATGGTGACTTAAGCCAAGGCGCACGTACCCAGGCGCTAGACGATTTTAAACACCGCCGTTGCGATGTATTAGTCACGACCGATTTAGCAGCGCGCGGTTTAGACATTAAAGATTTGCCCGTTGTCATTAACTACGACTTACCGCGCTCGGCCAACGACTATACCCATCGCATTGGGCGTACAGGTCGTGCGGGTGCTCGGGGGTTGGCTATTAATTTTGTGATGCCCGAGCAAGCCAGTCACTTTAAGTTAATTGAAAAACGCAACCAGTTTAAAGTCGAGCGAGAAAACGTTGCGGGGTTTGAAGTGGCGGGGTTTGAGACATTGGGTAATGTTTGAATTGATTCATGTAACAATTTCGCTAGCCGTAAGGAAGAGACGGCGGGCAAGCCACAAGTCAATGCGCGGATGCCATAAACCGTACCTCGAATTTTGTCGATAGTTCCGATAGGTTTTTATTGAGCGTCCAAAGTGTTGGCGAGGCAGAACACGCACAAATATGTTGAAAGTTTCGCGATTTAATTAGCGCTAGAACCAAGGCCAAGACGGTATTTTAGTGATTCTGTACAGTGCACAAAGCCGTGCAGCCAATGATTTGTTTTTTTGAGCGAAGCTGGTTCATTTTTACTATTGTGTCGACTGGATATCATTTAATAAGTATGCTTTCGAAAAAATCAACTATTAACTTTCTGCATGCGCAATCCATTCGATGTACCACCGTTGCGTTACAAGTCCCAAGAAAAAGGTGAACTTTGGGGCGCCACAATTGAACAAGATGCGCCACGGCTTTTCGATTTTGACGCGAGTTCCGACTCAATACCGACTGGTCGAAAACTAGCGCTAGCATTTCATGGGCACACTAGTGCTTATTTTCGAATTTGGTCGGTCTGCCAATTTCTTACAATCATTACATTGGGGTTATACGGCCCTTGGGCACGCGTTCGTAAAGCCGAATACCTCGCACAACAATGGGCACTTGATGGGCACAGATTTTCGATCCAACTAGACGCCCCTGCTCTTTTTCGCGGCCGCTTATTTGTATTTGGATCCCTTAGTTTCATTACGGTAATGTCTTGGTACCAACCGTTTTTAGTTCCGATCTTTACCCTAATAACTTTTGCTGGCTTACCTTGGCTTTTAACCAAGAGCTTCGCGTTTCGTTGGCAGACGATTACCTTTCGCAACCAACGGTTTGGATTTCAGACCAATCCGACCACTTTAATTAGGCCCATTTATCGGCTAATGATTGCGGTCGCCCTTTCAGTAACACCAGGCGCAGTGTGGTATTCGATATTCGGCCCAGCTACTTGGGTTGTAGCTATTAGCCCATTGTTAATTTTGCCAACCCTATACTTTTGGCCCAACGCAACAGCTGCTTTTACTCATCATCGTTTTGCAAATGCACGGTGGGGGTCAACTCCTTTTGATTTAAATGCTTCGGTACAAGACGTCGTATCAATTACGTTCAAGGCCATGTGGAGCGGTCGTATCCTCTGGGCGATGTTTCTTTATATGTTGGTATTGATCATCATTTTGATTCTAGTTCGAGATCAAGACTTATTAGTGATTTTCAAAACACTAGGCTTTTTGCTCATCACAGTTTTTTCCGTTACCTTTGGAAGAACTCGACGCTTAAACTATATCTTGCATCGCTTGCGAATTGGGGGCAACAAGATCAGCATCATACGAATCGCTACAACACTAGACCCTATCAAGCAGGGTTTCTTAACGATGCGTTATACCCTGATGATCGTCTTGAGCTTCGGTTTATTGACTCCTTGGACAACCATTCACTACGCACGGTGGCGCGCGCGCCATGTTCAATTTTACTTAGATGGTGATTGGCCTGAAATAAACAGTGACGTTCAACAAAAAGTAACTCATGGCGCCTGGGATGAGCTGGCCAATTCTTTCGATATTGAAATTGGGATTTGAACGTGAATTATATTGACAAAGCAATCAACTCAAATTGGATTGCAGGTCTTTGCGCCATTGCTATTGTAGTAACGCCAATGGCTCTCTTTTTAGTTGCTCTGCCTGCGTTAGGAAACTTGGCCGCCCAACATGTACCAATCGAATGGGAACGCCACCTAGGTAAAGCTATTTTGAACGACCCTATTTTATTGCTTAAGCCAACTAAAATTTCACCCGCTAAACAAACCGAAATCAAGGCGCGTTTTTCACGTCTAGCGCAAGCAGCCGGAAAACCAAATGCAACACTTGAATTTCGCGACGGATTACCAAATGCGATGGCCCTTCCAAGTGATATTGTTATTGTGACCGATGGGCTGATTGATCAGCTAAAAGAGGATGATTTGATTGATGCAGTTATTGCTCACGAATTGGGTCACTTGGTTCATCGACACGGTATTAAAAACTTAGTTGGCATTGAACTGTTTCGCACGATCATCGTTCGCATTATTGGCGGCAGCCAAATTACCAACGAGACGCTAGGGGCGATTCATCAAACCTTGCTGTTTCCTTCAATGTCACGCGAAAAAGAAAAGCAGGCTGATCATTTTGCACATCACTTGTTAATGCAAACTGGCTCTACGCCAATTGCATTTGCTAAGGCGCTTGAGAAATTGCAAGAGTTTTACAAAAATGGTCTCGCTCCAGAGGGTAGCTATACTTCCTCGCATCCGCTTTCCAGTGAGCGTATTGTGCAGGTGACTAAGGCTACTGAAAAGCAATCTCCTTGAACGTTAGCGAAAAACTGCGTAAAGGTCGAGTTTTCCGAGCACGATTACAACCGATTGATCTTGTTCTGCCGAATCAACACCACTCAGGTGCTCTTTGGGTTTGATGCCCACGAGCGGATACTTCTTAAACCTCCAATTGGTTCAGCCAACTTGCAGCGTCGCGGATCTGCAAACCTTGAACATCTTGCTCATGCCGTAAATCACGCACGAGTTGCACTGCTAATGCGTTCGGTTGTTCGATTCCAAAACGCTTAAGTGCAGTGTGTGGTTTGGCGTCTGACAGCTTGCATTCAATCAAATGTGTCAGAACGGCTTCGGCGCCACTAGCATCGCTTAATGCAAAATCAACCTCAGCACCGTCCTTGGTCCTGATGTAATGTAAATCAGTTTGTTTACCCAAGGCATCTTGCTGCCAGTGGACTTGCTTGAGCAAATGGCAGGCCACTAAATTTTCAAATTGCACGCCGGCATCACCTTTTACCAATCCCGTGTCAAAGAAATAAACCTTCGGTTGCATTAGCGTGGCACGGGTGATATTTCTACTCCAAGGCCGAACGGTAAAAACGATATAGAGTGCTTCGAGAATTTCTAAATATCTTGTCAATGTTTTCGGAGCTACCGCCATATCGCGGGCAATAGATGCTATCGACAAGGGTGAGCCCACGCGCTGTTGCAATGTTTGCGCGAACAAGCGCATCGCATTTACCTCATGCAGTCGCGAAAATTCTAAAACATCTTCACGAATCAAATCGCTAAAGTACTCACCGCGCCAGCGTTGCGCCTCTTGGTCACTTTCGGCCAGAGCTGGTTCAGGAAAACCGCCACGCTCTAGCAAGTGCGTTAATGCTTGTGTCGGGCTCACAGATGTTTGATCGCACCATTCACGCACAGAAATCGGATGCAGTCGCCATGAAAAATAGCGCCCGGCCAACGATTCACCCGCTTGTCTGAAGCTATCCATGCGCGCGCTGCTTGTCACGAGAATCTCTTGATAGGTACCGTTGTTATTGGCCCGTCCATCAAAGACACCTTTCAGCCAACCCTTCCAGTGAGGCATTTTGTGGACTTCATCAAGTATCAACAACGGGGCTCGCTGAGGCCATGTTTGCGCCAACATCATCGCCCTGTCAGCAGGGGTGTCGTAGTTGAGATAAATGCTGTTAGGTAGATCCTGTTGCAAATTGCGGCTCAACGTCGTCTTTCCAACTTGACGTGGACCCGTCAACAGGACCATTTTTTTTGCCAGACCTTTGTCGATTCTGTTTTCTAAATAACGATTCATACGACTATTTTACCCGAATACTCTCAAAAGTCGCGACTTTTGAGTAATTCGAGTCTGAAAAGTCGCAAAATAACCGAGGCAAAGATCGAAAACGTTATTTTTTAACAAAAAATATTAAGCCTGAGCCGCCTGCATCCGCTGACTAGGCACAGTATTCATGCGCATTTGCGCTAAGCCCGCCAAGATGCCAACGATGACCACGCCCTTCCAAGCCCACTCATACGAGCCCAACATCGTAAAAATTAAACCGCCGCCCCAGGCGCCAATGAACGAGCCTACTTGATGACTAAAAAACGCAATGCCAGTTAGCGTTGCAACGTAGCGCAGGCCAAACAAATGAATAACTAATCCGTTAACTAAGGGCACAACACCTAACCACAGCGAACCCATAGCGGCGGCAAAGAATAATGTTGAAGCAACTGTTGGTGGCACCATAAAGTAAGCGACTAAAATGAGTGAGCGAACTACATAAATACCACCCAATAAAAACCGTTTCGAGTAGCGTCCACCTAACCAACCAAACGCTAACGAACCAAAGGCATTGAACAAACCAATAAGGGCCAAAGCTTGTGCGCCCACGCTTGGGTCAATACCGCAAATAGCTAAATAGTTGGGCAAGTGGGTGGTGATAAAAACCAACTGCAAGCCGCACACAAAAAACGCTAGCGCCATGATAATGTAACCGCGATGTGACATCGCTTCGGTGAGTGCTTGGCCCATCGATTGGGTTGGCCCGGCAATTTTCTCTGATTGCAATTCATCGGCTTTACCAGCACACCATGCAGCAGGCACCATAACAAAAGCCAGCACAATAAATGCGCCCATTGCTACTTGCCAACTACGCGAATTAATTAAACCTTGTGCAAGCGGCGACGCCAACATTAGGCCCAACGAACCTGCAGCCGACACTGCGCCCATTGCAAAGCTGCGCTGCGCCGGAGATACGGTGCGTGAGGTCACACTCATCGCGACGTTAGAGGCGCAGCACGACAGCGCTAAGCCAACACAAACACCAATGCCCAAAGTAAGAACTATCGTTGATTGCGCATTGAGCGTAATCATTAAACCTAAGGCATAAATAAATGCGCCTGCCACTGCGATAGGTCGTGCACCATACTTATCGACCATCATGCCCACAAACGGTTGCGTAACACCCCAAATAATATTTTGCAAAGCAATTGCAAACGAAAAATCGGCTGCTGTAATGCCTAAGTCTTTAATAATGTGCGGTTGATACAACCCCATGCTTTGGCGCATACCCATCGCTAGCGTGAGCATAGTGGCAGCACCAATTAATATGGTCCAATAAGCTGCGGGGGTTAACTGTTCTCTGGTCTTCATTGCGGTTACTGTAGTTTGAAACTCTTTTTACGTTATATTCAAACAGTTTGCAAACCTATCGAGAACTAAAATTCCCAAACAACGCATGTTCGACGCCCGTGATTTACGTGCCATTGCTCAGTTGGCTAGCCAAGCGACGCACCAGGTGACTAACATCGTGCAAGGCGTACATAGCGCAATTGGGCAAGACCCGTTTGGTATTACTAAGTTTGTCTACAACCGAGTACGTGGCGTTAATCGTTTTGTTGGCAAATCTTTAGATACGGTACTACAGCAATTAGAAGATTTAGTTTCGCCCGCCCAAGATTCACCTGAAAGACTTGCTGTATTAGCCGCTTTAAATGGCGTTATGGGTGATCGGTTGCTTGCCAGCAATAATCACTTGGCAATAGCGATGCAGTTGATTGATAGCGATACGTTACAGGCTCCTGCACCTACTTCGGTAGCCGTTAATCCGACCAAGTTACTAATCTTCGTTCACGGTCTGTGCATGAACGACTTGCAATGGTCAAGTATTGAGGAGGACACGCAGTTTAGTTACGGTAAAACTCTGCAACAAGAATTGGGCTACACACCAATAGATTTACGCTACAACACTGGGCGAGCCGTTTCAGACAACGGACAAGAATTTTCTGCGCAACTTGAAGCACTGGCGATTAATTGGCCAGTCCCAATCGAGTCGATCAACATTGTAGGCTATAGCATGGGCGGGTTAATCACCCGCATCGCGCGCAATTTTGCTATTGAAAACAATTTACGTTGGGTCAGTTATTTGCAAAAAGTAATTTTTATTGGCACCCCGCATTTAGGCGCACCGTTAGAACAAATGGGCCACTGGATTGAACAGTTACTGGGTCGCTCGGCGTATACCGCACCGTTTGCAACCTTGACCCAATTACGCAGCCAAGGCATTAACGATTTACGCACGGGTTTAAGTAGCGACTTAGTAACGGAACATCAGTCAAAGACGATTTTTTATGCCATTGCGGGTTGCACTAGTGCACAAGAAAATGCAGCCACATTAGTCAACGCAACAATTGGTGACGGCCTCGTACCTGTTACTAGTGCACTAAACAATGCGTTGTTGATCTCTGAAGATCAACAACGCATTGTTTATCGGACTAACCATTTGCAGCTGTTGCATAGCAGGGAAGTTAGTGATCAGTTGGTGACTTGGTTGCAATAATTTTACTACTGAATTTTTTTTGCTGGCGTAATTCGCCCGCCTTGATACAGATCAAAACTAACAATCTTTCCGTCTGGGGCGCGTTTGAAGACTATTTCAATGCCAACAACATCAGCAGCAAAAGCATCTTGCAAAATAGGCTCTATCGGAAACGAACCCTGCCCCGTAGCTTGCGCCATAAGCACGGCGCCTTGCATAAATATCTTTACTGAAAAATTTGGGGCAATTTCAAATACACCTAAGTAGGCGCTTAATTCTTGTGCCGTTAACTTAGGCGCGGGTGCCTTTGCAACGGCGTCACTCGCCAAAATACGCTTTGTAGCCATCACGCCACCACCTTGTAGATAGGTGATGTTGTAACTGCCGTCAGAACGCTTACTTGGCCGAACAATTGCATCAACTTTAGTTAGAAAAAAGTCACCGCTAGAATCGAATTGAAGCGGATAATTTTCTTGGCCGGGCACTAGCATTTCTAAGCCGATTTTCCCATCCGTTTGTTTTGTTTCGCGCAATTCAAAACTGGCCACTGTGCCAGTTTGCGCGAAAGCATATTGCCCAGCTAAGGCACGCACTAACTCTACCGACGGTTGCACAAGTTTTCGTGGTTTACCCAAAGGCATTTTTGCATCAAGCAAATGAACGCCTAGGCTCGAAAACCCGCCGATATTACTCAGCGCGGTATCTGACAATATGACCACTCCTTTGGTGCCAGCTTCATCAAACGCAACAAATGACGAGAAACCACCCGTCCCACCTTCGTGAACTAAAAAGGTTTTACCATTTAATTTTGCACGCATCCAACCTAGACCCGATTCACCCGCGTCGCTAATGGCTAAGTGCGAAGCCTTCAGAGCTCGCAACAACGCTGCATCAGGGGTACTGGCGTTGGCCGCAACACTAGTCGCTTTCATCTGTGCCTGAACGTATTTCACCATATCGGTTAAGTTGGCTCGCACTCCGCCAACACCCGAAAAATTAACTGGAAAATCCCATCGACTTGTTTCTAGCCCACTTTGCAAATGACCCTGGACTAAGCGATTTGCATCTTTTGCATTACTCGCAGGCATTGCTACAAAGGCCGATTCCATTTTTAGTGGAGAAAACAATCGCTCGCGCAGCAGTGATTCATAATTTTTTCCGGCCACATTACTTAGTACATGCGAGAGCAACATCGCGCCCCAGTTTGAATAACTGTTGTTTGTACCTGGGACTGCTGTTAGTTTTACATCGGCTAGCGAACCAACAACAATGGCTTCTGTTATGTCGACATAGGGGTTACTGCCATCAGTTGGCGCAAAGCGCGGCGGTAAGGCTGGCAGACCAGAAGTATGACCAACCAAATGGCGAAGGGTAATTTCTTTGCCTTCAAAACTAGGCACGGGCACTGAAACAAACTGCGCAAGGCGATCGTCTAACTTTAGCTTGCCATCAGCAATTAACATGCTGAGCAAAGCACCGTTCATGGTCTTAGACACCGAACCAATTTCAAACGTATTTTGCTCAGTAATATTACGAGGTTTAGCGGTGTCGGCGCACACAATGGTTGTTGCGACTGGAGCACTAGTTGCTGTTTCAATCGCTAAACTAATATGTGCAACGGCCCAGCAGGCGCTAGTACGATCACCCAACAATCGCTGTTCGACAATCGATTTTAATTGCGCATTGTTCATTGCAAAGGCATTCAATGAAAAGACAAATGTTGCTATACCGGCAAGTGTTTTTTTCGCCATACCTACCTTGATTGGCGACACAAAAAACGGCTTACGGGCACGGGCATCATTCATCGGTACAACTCCAACTTAACATTGCCTAATTCTAACAATCACCTTGGATAAATGCGAGACGATAATGGTTTTACCGCGTAAGCCAGATCGAATTTGCACTGATTTGGTGAACTGGCTTGTAATTCTTTACAACGATTCGCAATAGTTTCTGGTGTAGGTTTTTCGCCCTTTTCGACCCATAAAATTAGCGCCTCAAATAGCGGTGGATAATGCGCGTCGCCCCAGTAGCTATGCTCGCTTGATTGAACAAAAGTCTGCGTTAAATTTTGCACGGTGCCAGCTTTCACCATACGCTCGCGCAACGCATCACTACCTTCTACAAACACAGTGGCGTCGCCAATTCCATGAGCCGTTAGCACGGGCACTTTAAACCGTCCCATATTGTCCGTATCGGCCGCAAATTGCTCGCGGGCCTTAGGGTCGGCTTTGTATCGTAAAACTTTCTCGTTTAGTGTGACGTCATCGGTACTACCCACGTAGCGAACGCCTTCGTTACCAAATGGACTCGCTCCACCGGTACGCTTATGTACGATATCGGCCAAGGTGCCGGTTCCCCAATTAATGTGGCTTAGCACCGAGGATTCTGGTAGTTTTAAAAGAGTAGCAATCGTCTTTAAACGCTGCGCTTGCTCGGCACTGCGTTGCGCTGCGGGTTTGCTCACACCTAGACATTCATTGGCACGCTCAGCTACTTCAGCGTTAGTTAATCTTGAACCAGTAGCAGGTAATCCCAGCGACAACGCGTAGGGCGCTTCGGACGGCAGTGGATGGTTGTTGCAATAGTACTGATACAGCACCCGCATATCTAAACGAAAATCGTAAGTAGTAGGCCCAGCAACGACACCGCTGGTTAACAAAATACCGTCCCACGATTGCGGGAACAATTCACCCGCTTTTGTAGCGACCATTGCCCCCCAAGATTGCCCATGCAAAATTGTGCGGCGCGGTTTCGCAACATGATCGACAAAAATTTTGCGAACGCGCTCTGTATCTTCTGCTGCAGTAGTCACCGCAAACCCTCCTTGGCGAAACACCGAACCGGCCCAAGCGTGCCCTTGCTGAACAGTAATCGCCCAACGCTTTAAATCTTCATCAGCGCGTGCATCAGTTGGAGCCCCTAAGAACGGGCCACCGTGAGCGTGAACGACCAAAACACCGGTCCACTTCTCGGGCATCGCAATAAGGTAGGGTGCGCCTGCGCTATCTTTACCTCGCCAGCAAGTTGTGCCTTTGGGAACTGAATCTAAACAAGCAACGGATTGAGGCTTTTGCTCGGCAAGCTGAGCCATAGAATTTGATGTCAAGGTAGTTAAACCGGCAAAGACCAGAGTTGCCATTGCTAGGCCATAAAGGCGACTGGTTGGCGATTTTTCGATACTCATTTCATCACTTTCGAATTTATTGAACATTTCTTAAACGAACCCAAGTATAAACCCTGGCGTATCGCCCATATAAACTCAATCCTAGTTAAAATGCGGGTCTAAAATTTGCATTTCAATCTCAACGTTTGGCGAAAAAAATGATGTCTGCTCCACTAATAGAAACTACGCGCGCTATTGACACTAAGCAAGGTCGCAAAGAATCCGTAGAAAATATCCATTTTGGCAGTATTGCCGTAGTAGACCGCAGTGGCAAACTAGTCGCAAGTGCAGGCGATCCGAATTTTATGACGTTTAGCCGCTCAACGATTAAACCGTTTCAAGCCACACCTTTCATTAATGATCACGGTGTCGATGACATGAAGTTGACCGAGCAAGAAATTGCCTTAATGTGTTCGAGTCATTCAGGCGAAAGCTTTCACCTCGAAGGTGTTACTAGCTTACTAAACAAAGCGGAATCAACTATCGATGATTTGCAGTGTGGTTGCCATGCACCCTATTTTTACGCAATAAACGATCAACGTCCCCCGCGCGATTCCGTTTGGAACGCCACCCATAACAATTGCTCTGGAAAACACTCTGGTTTTTTAGCGTGGTGCCAACTGCATGGCGCAAAAAAAGAAAACTACCTCGACCCAGACCATCCTTTACAACAAGCAATTCGTAAAAACCTAGCTATTTGGACTGACACCAAAGAAGATCAATTTATGTTTGGAATCGACGGCTGTTCGGCCCCAAATTACGGCCTTCCCTTACGCGCCTTAGCCTTAAGCTACGCGCGATTAGCCGACGCCAACGGTGGCGATACCGCTAAAACTTTGTTTGCCGCGATGACCAATTACCCCGACTATGTTTCGGGCACTGGTCGCAATGATTTAGCATTTATGAATATGGCCCCAAAAGATTGGGTTGCGAAAATTGGTGCCGACGGCGTTCAGCTCATTGGAATTCGAAGCCAGGGTTTAGGAATTGCTGTCAAGATTGCCGATGGAAATCAACGCGCAGTTATTGCCGCCAGTATCGAAGTGCTGCGGCAATTGCAGCTAGTACCCAACTTAGAAGATTCGCCTTTAGGTACTTGGCTAACACCAAGCATTAAAAATGTTCGCGGTACTATTACTGGGCAAGCACGACCCTGTTTTCAGTTGACTACTTATTAGTAGCTCAAGCCGTGATGATCCAACCTTCTAAAGTATCGAACGATTGCGGCAAACCCCAGTGCCGACTAGGGCCGTAACGAGCGGCCCAAGCAGCTTGCACTAAACACATAGCAGCGTCCAATAAATCACCCGAGGCATCATTTTGCAATTGCTTCGCATCGCTTTCGGACACTATTAGTTTTAGTTCTAACGGATGCTTACCAATTCGCAAGGCGGTAATAATTGCTTCGCGTTGCATTGCGCGCTCGGGGGTTTGTTTCGATTTTTCATCGCTCTTATAGGATGCCTTGGTAATACTACGTGCCAGCAAGCCTGGGTAGGCCTCCAAAGCAATCGCATCATCGCGCCCCGCATGCATTGCCGGTACCGTCACATTCGCCTTTAAAATTCTAGTGGCGCCTTCGTGCAACATATACGCTACTGGTGGATTGACCCACTTCATCGATGAACTAGAACCCGCAGGAATATCCGTTGCTCGATGCGCGAATTTTTTCCCCACGGGTCGGGTGTCGCAAAACGCTTTAAATATTTCGCGCAGCTGAACACGCGAAAGAGTCGTTAAGTGATCCATTAATTGCGCCCATGTTTGCGGCCAATCTAAATGTTGTACCAACTCACGCGGCAACCCAAATGGAAAATCAAAACCGCCAAGCCACGGCCCTGGTTTAGCTAACAAGGCTTCAAAAGTAGGCCAATCGGCAATCGCTTGCAAACGCTCTAAATGAACCTCTGAGCCATCAGAATTAATCTGGCCAGCGGCAACAGTAATTGCCTTTCGGCGGCTCGGGCTGCTAGTGAAATCAACGCCAAGTAGTTGCCAAGAATGTAGAGATGGAAATTCGTTCAAGTTGTTTATTTAGTTTGATTAACAATTGGCGGTAGACTGTGCGCCTATTAGGCTGCGTGCAAAAACGAATTGATAAACCATGACAAATTCAGATAAAAACACCGGCAAAACAATTGCCCTAAAAAAAATTGCTCTAATTACCGGTGCCAGTCGCGGCATCGGTGCTGCCAGCGCGCTAGCTGCTGCCAAATTAGGCTTTGATATTGCTTTAAATTATGCGAACAATCAACAAGCCGCGCAAGAAGTCGCCGAGCAAGTTCGCGCACTAGGGCGCAATGCCGTGGTACTACAAGCCGACATCGGGAACCAAGCCGAAGTTCTGCAATTGTTTAGCAACGTAGACGAGCAGCTTGGCACAATTACCGCCTTGATAAACAATGCCGGCATTTTAGAAAACTCGTCACGCCTTGATGCGATGAGCGTCGAGCGCTGGGAGCGCGTATTTCGTACTAACGTATTCGGTTGCTTTATGTGTGCCAAAGAGGCGGTTAAGCGAATGTCGAGCCTGTATGGCGGGCAAGGTGGCAGCATCGTCAATATTTCGTCGGTAGCAGCGCGCATGGGCTCGCCGTTCGAATATGTTGACTATGCCGCTTCAAAAGGCGCGGTAGATACAATGACAATGGGTCTAGCCAAAGAGGTTGCCGCCGAAGGCATTCGCGTCAACGCCGTAAGGCCTGGCTTAATTTATACCGACATCCATGCCAGCGGTGGCGAGCCAGATCGGGTAGACCGCCTAAGCGCTCTTATTCCCATGAAACGGGGCGGTAGCGCGCAAGAAGTTGCTGACGTTGTAGCTTGGTTATTGTCTGACCAGTCAGCCTATGTGACCGGCACTACAATTGATGTTTCAGGAGGGCGTTAATTTTATGGAAGCATATTTCCCCAATGGTTATTTGCACTACATCGTGGGCGGTGGGTGTATTGGCTTAGGCGTTAGTTTATTGTTTGTAATGACCGGTTTAGTAGGCGGCATGAGCTCGGTGTATAGCTCGACCTGGTCCTTTATTTCACAGCGGCCATTTTTTCAACAAGCCAAATTTTTAAATTCACGGCAGTGGCGCTTGTTTTACGCTGTTGGTTTAATTTTGGGCGCACTGGTTGCAGGCTTTGCATTTAAACAGCCAGGTTATGTTTTATCGATTCATCCCGCCGCATTATTTATTGGCGGCATTATCGCCGGCTTTGGGGCGCGATTATCAAACGGTTGTACTTCCGGTCACGGCATTTGTGGCCTGGCCTCTTTAAACAAAGCCAGTATTCTTGCCGTAGTTATCTTTCTAGGTACTGCGTCCATCACCGCAAACTTAATGGCCGCTGTTGGCTGGGCCCGGTAATTAGACAATGAACAATTCAACACTTTCAGAATCATCCGCGCCGACGAACGCAGCTACAACATCGACGTTCCAGTCCGAGTCGTGGAACCCATCGGATCCGACCAATTCGATGTCACCCAATGCACTCATCATGATATTGATTTGCGGTGCGCTTTTCGGTTTTGGCCTCAGCCTTTCAACCATGGTTAAGCCAGAAGTTGTTTTAAGTTTTTTACGCGGCAAAGACTTAGGGCTACTGTTGGTTTTAGGCTCTGCGGTTTCGGTTACCTTTTTGTTTTATCAACTGACGCCCAAGCAAATGAAGCAACCGATATTAGCTACAGCATTTGAAAAACATAGCGTTAAGTGGGAACGCAATACTTTTATTGGCGCGGCTATTTTTGGAATTGGTTGGGGCATCTCGGGCGTATGCCCAGGACCAGCCATAGCTGGGCTTGGCAATGGCTACTGGCCGCTGTTATGGTCTATCGCTGGTCTGGTTATTGGTGCAGGAATTCAAGGCTGGTTAGTCGACAAGAAGCCAAAACAACCAAACGCATGATTATAAATTTTGTAATCGACCCCCTAGTTTTTAGAGCCATAGAAGTTATCGCGATTTTAATTGCCGCATTTTCTGGTTTTGGTGAAGCGCAAAAAAAAGGGATGGATATTGTTGGGCTATATGTTGTCGCTTTTATCGCTGCGTTTGGCGGTGGTACCTTGCGCGATATATTGCTAGATCGCCGCCCCTTGTTTTGGGTCGAGCACCAAGAATATGCGTTGCTGGTCTTTGTACTGTCATTTATTGCGCTGCCTTTGATGCGGTTCTTTAAATCGATCGTCAGCGAATGGGTGTTAAATTTTGCCGATGCGCTCGGCTTAGGTTTGTTTAGCGTTGCCTCTACGGGCTTAGCGTTAGAGATGGGCTACCAAGGCTTTGCCAGTATTATTATGGGGGTGATTACTGGCGTGTTTGGTGGTGTATTGCGCGATGTTATATGCAACGAAGTCCCGCTTATTTTGCGCGACGGAAAACCTTATGCTGTTTGTTCATTTGCGGGTTGTGCTTCATATGTCGCTATGGTTACAAACGGCATTGAAACAGCCGTAGCGCTTTGGGCGTCGATTTTGATCGTAGTATTACTGCGAGTGCTGGCTTGGCGACTCAAGTGGCAGCTCTTTCAACTTTGGAAACACAAAGACTAGCGCCGGATACCTTACTTAATTCACCAGAACCGTAACCGTCCGCGCAGGAATCGTTACGGTTCCTGTTTGAATATCAAACTTAACTTTACGTTGATTTTCATCTAACATTTTTGCTTTTTTTGCGCCACCTAGCAAGGCCGGATGAACCGCCAATCTTCGCCCTTTTAGCGCACTAATTTGAATGGTAGTTTCTGCTTGCCGCGCGTTTATAAAATACACCAACGACTTATGCTTCGCATCGGCCAACCCTTGCCCACTCAGATCGCCAACAATTAAACCGGCAATCGACTGTGGGCCGGTGTTATGAAATTTTAAGCGATCATTAATTGCTTGGGCCGTAGGCAAGCGCAGCAAAGAAGTGTGCGCTCGAATTTTTAACAACGCCAAAAATTGATCCCGCGTCCATAGAATATCGGGTTGCCCAACGCGAATTACAGGGTTCTCTAAAAATGCTTTCATTAAACCCCAATCGCCACCGTTGTCATTTTTAATCGGCAAGCCACTAGGAAAAGCATGCGTACGGCCACTCCAATCTATCCGATTAAACCAATCGCCTGAATCATAACTATTGCGATCTAAGGACTTACTACGCAGTATCTCGCCGCCCGCATGAAAATACGCAACGCCCTGACTTAATATAGGAAACGCCAGCGCTAACACTTGAACCCGCGCGCGATCGCTGGCAAGCGTATCAGTTGGCAACTTAAACACGTGAATATCAAACAAGGTTTGATTATCGTGATTCTCGACGTAGTTCACGACTTCGCCAGGTTGGCTCACATAACCTGCAGGCCCATCGCCGTAGCGCATTTTGTCTAAAGGTATCGACTTACCGTCAAAAGTCGAAAGGACATAACTTTCAATAGTACCGGCTAACCCCACACGAGCCATATCGGCTTGTTGCAGGGCCTGCGCTTTAGAAACATCTGTCTCGTTGGCGGCACCATATTGTCGATTCACAAAGCCCTTGCTATCAACCGACGCTGGACCTGAATCGCAACAACCGCCGCCACGGATTGCATCGCGCGCTCGGTCACTAAAAGTGCCAATGCCGGTGCCGTTTAAATTACCTTGTGAGGCTTGCACGAAACGGCGGTTATTGGCGACTTCGCCAAAATTCCAGCCCTCGCCAATAAAATGCACGGTTTGCTTTGATCCGTTTTTTGAAATTATTTGATTCACTTCGTTTTGAATGCGCACCATTTCATCTTTAGGTTGGTGCCCCATTAAATCAAACCGAAAAGAATTGATGCCGTAGTTTTTGGCCCAAGTAATTACCGAATCACGCATCAAACGCGCCATCATGCGATGCTCGGTAGCGGTGTTTGAACAACAGGTCGAAGTTTCGATTTCACCTTTGCTATTTAAGCGTTGGTAGTAGCCCGGCACAATCCGATCCAATATCGAATGACTGGCTTGCCCAGCTGATGAAGTATGGTTGTACACCACGTCCATGCCCACGCGTAGCCCCATTGCGTGCAAAGTCATAATCATTTTACGCAGCTCGATTACGCGCGTAGCAGGATTGTTTGAATCACTGGCAAAACTACCCTCGGGCGCCGTGTAATGAAACGGATCGTAGCCCCAATTAAAGCAGTCTTTGGACTTATTAGTTTGGACTTCGTCATGGGGTAATTCGCTGGCCGGGTTTTTGCGCAAATCGCTTAGGGCGTTGGCCGACGGAAGGCCTTGCTGACAGTCAACTTCGGGTACGGTTGCCAAATCAAAAAAAGGTAAAAAATGAATATCGGTAATGCCCGCATTTGTTAATGCTTGCAAATGCTTCATGCCGTCGGATTTTTTTTGCGTAAACGCAAGATATTTTCCGCGCATTTTATTGGTCACCGATTTATCGTTTGCAGAAAAATCTCGAACATGTAATTCGTAGATCATCATGTCGGTTGCATTTTTTATACGTGCTAGGCCGTTAACTTGTTTACGATGTTTTGCGCCATTCCAGCCTTGCGGTTTGAGTGCGGCCGAATTTAAATCAGCGACATAGCTTGCCTTTGAATCAGCATTTAGGCTAATGCTATAAGGATCGGTTACACGATTGCTCACGACACCAAGCTGATTCACATGCACGTCCACTGCATAGGTGTAAGTTGCACCCGTTAAATCTTTTTCAACTTGCGCGCTCCAAACACCAGTGCGCTCGTCACGCTGCATCTTGACTGCTTGCACTCCATCACTACTGGTTGATTTTTTTTGCTTTGTACTAGCTATGTTAAGGCACACAATCACTTGCTTTGCTGTAGGCGCCCAAACACGGAATATCGTTTTGTTTTTTTCTAGGCTAACGCCTAACGGTGCAGAATTTTCCGCATCTGCGTACAACTCATCCAACAAGCGCGCCGCTTGAACTTCGGTCGCACGCATTACCTTACCTGTAGCATCTTCTTGAACTAAAACAATTTGCTGTTTCTGCAATTTTCGCAAGAGCGATTGCTGTTGGGCTGTCTCGCTAGCTGGCAATGATAATCTCACACCAACTTCCAGATAAGCAAATTGTTTAGTTAGCAAATCGGGTAGTGCGAAGTCATTTACAGTTAAATCAATTCGTTGATCTGCGCCTTGCGCTGGTTCATTTTTAGCAGCAACAATAGAGCTATTAGCGGACATCAAAAGCGCAAAACGCGTATTTGAAATTGCATTTAAATTGGGCCACTGAATTTGCGTTGAATTTAGCCAAACGGCATTCGGTGTTTTATCGATTTGCGCATTGCTTGGCACAGGCTGCAACAAAGCGGCATCGCTTTGGGTGCATTGCGAGTTTTGTATCGAGGCCGCTGTTAGTGTCAAAGCAGGCAGCAAGGTCGGCAAACTAAGCACGCCAGAACTCGATTGTTGGGCTAACGCAATTGGAGCAAAACCAAATACGCACAACCCAAAAGCGACGGAGCTTAGTATCCATTTGGGTTTTAAGCTCATTTGAGCTGGCCAAATGTATTTCAAGGTTTTACTTTCCAAACAAACACCGATTGAGGTGGAAGTTGAAGTTGCTGATCAGCACCGACCGTAAATGCTTTTACTTTATTTATTGCCGACGTACCAGCCGCATTACTAACAAAACTAAGCTGCAATTTTTTTCCGCGTAATTGTTCAGGTTTAATTTGCAACGCTTGCTCACCATAGTTAATTGCAACAAAAGTATGGTCTTTAGCTAAACGGCGTTGGAATTGCAGTGCCGTTCCATCAGCCCTTGCAGCTTCGTAACCGCCCTGCAAAAGCGAAGGATGTTGTTGGCGTACCTTGAGCAAGCTACGATAGTAATTCCAAAGAGAATCTTTTTTATTTTTTTGACTAACTACTGCATTAGTTTGTGCGTTTGTGGCTAAACGTCGATACGGCGCTACGGTGCTAAAGCCTGCGTTTATAGGGTCGTGACTCCAGATCATTGGCCCACGTAACGCCGGATCACCTTTTAACTCGGGCACTTGGGCCATACCAATCTCTTCGCCGTAGTAAACAAACGGCACTCCGGGATGCAACAGGTAGCTTGCAGCCGCCAAGCGATATTTTTTTTGATTGCCGTTTAACTGATCCCAAACGCGGATACCGGCAAATGCATCGTGATTGGCTAAAAGTATCGCCATCGATGCAGGCGCCGTTTTAAAATGCTCAGCAATTTTTGCCACTGCTGCGGCCTCGCCCTTCGCCGCTTTAATAAATGTCTCGTTCATTTTCAAAGAAAAAACACTGCCGCAGGCGTCTACGTAGCGCTGTTCGCTAGCTGTGGATTCACAGACTAAATAACGGTTATCGTATTGCTCGACAACCTTGCGCAAACGGGCAATTAACGGAATATTTTCGAGTTGGTCATACCAAGCATCGCGACCGTTTTCAACCATATGCGCAACGGCATCAAGACGAATACCATCAAGCCCACGATTGAGCCAGAACCGAATGGTGTTTTCGTGATACTCCATCACTTGCGCATTACGAAAGTTGAAGTCGGGCATGTTGGGCGAGAACTGCGCTAGGTACGCCCCACTGGGCAGTGTATTCCAAGGTGGGTTACCAAAGATATCCCAACCCGCTGGCGCTTTGGCCTCCCAAACAAACCAGTCGCGAAAACGACTATTGGTGCTACTAGCCGATTCTAAAAAAATCGGGTTATCGGCAGCACTATGATTGATGACATAGTCCATGATAATGCCGATGCCGCGCTTGTGCGCTTGGGCAAGCAGCTCATCAAAATCGGCAAGGGTGCCGTACTCGGGATTAACCGCACGAAAATCGGAAACTGCATAGCCATGATCTTTATCTTGGCTAGGATGAATCGGCATTAACCAAATGCCCTTTACGCCCAAAGCTTTTAAGTAATCTAGGCTTTGCGTAACGCCTTTTAAATCACCAATACCATCGCCGTTGGTATCTTTGTAAGAGCGCACGAATATTTCCATCATGCCGCCGTACTGCCAATTTTTTGGCAAGACGCTGCTGCGATTAATGACTGCAACCGAAGTTGTGTCTATGGCTAAAACATTGCCGCAGAAAAAAATCCCAGAGGCTACTAGGCTAGTAAAACACTTTTTTAAAAGCGGTAATATTTTCATTAGGAACCTAACTTATCAAACGGACCTCGACCACTTGCAGCACTAATAGCTGCTAACTTTTTTCCAGGCTCATCGCCCACCATTGACCATTGCAGACGCCAACTCCAATTAATTGAGTTCATTGTGCCTGGTGTATTCATGCGGTGCTCGGAACCCAAGCCCAAAACATCTTGCATCGGAAATACGGCTAAAGCAGCAACCGATTGGCTCGCAGCGCGAATCATTGACCAATGCAAATGCTCGCGCGTTGTGTTGAGATAAATGCCTGCCATCTTTTTTTCATGGTCGTTTGCAGCATCCCACCAACCTACGGCGGTATCGTTATCGTGTGTCCCGGTATAAACAACTGCATCGGTCGCGTAATTGTGTGGCAAGAACTCAGCGTTGCCGTCACCACCAAAACCAAACTGCAAAATTTTCATGCCGGGAAACCCGCAATACTTGCGCAACTCGTGAACATCATCGGTAATAAAGCCTAAATCCTCGGCCAGAATCGGTAATGGTCCCAAGGCTTTGCGTATGGCATCAAACAGCGCTTTACCCGGCCCCGTAACCCAACGCCCTACTTGCGCAGTTGGTTCGGACGCAGGAATTTCCCAATATCCCGCAAAGCCTCGAAAATGATCAATACGAAAAATATCGGAGTGCTCTAGCGCACGGCGCATACGATCAACCCACCACGAGTAATTCTCGCCCGCCATCTTGTCCCAACGATACAAAGGACTACCCCAACGCTGGCCTAGTGGCCCCATGTCGTCCGGTGGAACACCAGCAACAACCGTGGTATTAAAATCTTTATCTAAATAATACAAATCGGGGCGGGTCCAACAATCAGCACTATGATGCGCAATAAAAATCGGCAAGTCGCCCATGATGTAAACACCACGATCATTCGCGTACTTTTTTACGGCTTCCGCTTGTTCATCAAAACACCATTGTACAAACTGCCAAAACACAATCTCAGCAGCGTAAGTAATTGCTGCAGTCTCAAGCGCGGCCGCTTGACGGCTACGAACACCAGTTTCCCAAGTCCAGAACGGATAGTGATTGGCGGCTTCATCTAGTGCCATAAACAAGGCATAGTCATCCAACCAATAAGCTTGCGTTTTGCAGTAAGCAGCAAACGCGGAACGTTCGGTTTTGGTTGCGTTGGCTTTAAACCCTTGCTCGGCAAGGCGCAAATGCATCATTCGCCAAGGTACTACACGATCGAATTCCAAACGCTCATTGCTAAAGGCTGGAACGGGTAACTCAATTGAAGAGAGCCACCCTTTTTCTTTAAGCGGCTCTAACGCAATCATTAATGGACTGCCTGCAAAAGCCGAAACGCTTTGGTAGGGCGAATTACCCGGACCAATGGGATTGTTCGGCAAAATTTGCCAAATACGTTGACCCGCAGCGACTAACCAATCGACATAATGAAAAGCACTCGCGCCAAAATCGCCACAACCGTGCGGACCAGGCAGCGAGGATACATGCAGCAAAACCCCCGAAGCACGTATAGTTAAATCATATCGCGCTACTGGGTGGGCGCCTGCAATGGCGGTATTGTCATTGTTGTTGGATGATTGTGATTTCATCATGTTTGTAAGCTCGTGGGTAATCTGTAAAAAATTTTATTCGGCAATTAGTAACTGCACCGATTGAGCCGCGCATTGCAGCTGGCCTTTAACAAACCGTATGGTTTCGTTAGGCGATGCACAGTGGCCGCTATCGCTATCGGCCATTAACCGCCATTGTTGAACCTTGGTTTTCGGCAACTGAAAATCGCGCGTTAAATTATCGCCATTAAAAATCAACAAGCATGGCTTTTCTGGAATGAATTGGTTTGGCTTGATCGCGGGTTCAAATAAAACCATTAGGCTTAATTGATTGACGTCATGCCAGGCCTGAATACTTAAACTTTGTGCGCGATGATCAAACCAAACTAAGGCTGCCTGTTGCTCGGTAGCGCGGTCCTGAAACCATTGCGCATAACGCAAAATTGGAAACACCGAGCGCAATAAAACCAAGCCGCCAACCCAACGTATTAAGTCTTGATCTTTGCGCTGCCAATCGAGCCAGTTTATTTCGGTGTCTTGGCAATAAGCGTTGTTGTTACCTAATTGCGTTTTACCCATCTCATCGCCCGAACCCAGCATCGGGGTGCCTTGGGATAAGAGCAAACTTGCAAAAAAAGCTCGGCTTAAACGCGCGCGTTTTTCTAATACTTTACCTTGAGTCGAAGGGCCTTCAATTCCGCAGTTATTACATAGCTCGTTATCACGTCCATCGCGATTTTCTTCGCCGTTGGCTTGATTATGCTTGCGACTATAGCTGAGCATATCGCGCAACGTAAAACCGTCATGAACACAAATAAAATTGACTGAGGTTAACGGCGATCGATTTGAGGCTTTAAACAAATTACTAGAGCCCGCCAATTGCGCCGCCAACTTGCCACGGTTAACTTGCGAACCAATCCAAAACCCACGTACCGCATCCCGAAATTGATCGTTCCATTCAATAAATGGCTTGGGGAAATGTCCTACTTGATAGCCGTTTGACCCTGCATCCCAAGGTTCGGCAATCATTAATTTTTTACTTAAAATGGGATCGGCAGCAAGCTCTTTAAAGAACGGCGCATCGGTAGAAAAATCTTCGCATTCGCGGCCATGCACCGGCGCAAGATCAAAGCGAAATCCGTCGACACCCATCTCTTGAACCCAATAACGCATTGAGTCCAAAACAAACTGGCGTACTTTAGCGTGTTGAAAATTTAGGGCGTTACCACAACCGGTTACATTGTGATCGCGCCAAGGGGTACCCGAACCCCGATACCAACTGGTGTTGTCTAACCCGCGAAAGCTAAATACCCGATCACTTAAACCACCCTCAACGGTATGGTTGTAAACCACATCTAGCACTACTTCGATGCCCGCGGCGTGCAACTGCTGAACCATTAATTTAAATTCTTCGCGCACTGCGGTTGGGTCTGCTGCATTAACGGCATAACGCGGGCTAGGATAAAAAAACCCGAGAGTGTTGTAGCCCCAATAATTAACTTTGCCACGCTTAGCTACATCATGTTCATCCAGACCCGCATAGACCGGCAAAATTGAAACGCTATTGACGCCAATGCTTTTAAAATGCGCAATGGCTGCGGGGTGACTTAGACCCAAGTATTTACCACGCAAGGCTTGGGGAATATCCGGGTGTAGGTTTGAAAATCCCTTTACATGCACTTCGTATAAAACCCGTAACGAAGGATTTAGTTCGAAATCATTTTCAGTCTTAGCTGTAGGTAAATCAGAACCGACTACCCGCGCTAAAAATTGCGTTCCGGGCGCTGCCACATGGTGGCTAGGTTTATGTAAATCTAAAATTTCTTTAGCATAAGGATCGAGCAAAACTACGTTAGCATCGAAGCAGTGTCCTAACGATTGATCGGACGAGCCCCAAGCACGAAAGCCATACACAAGACCAGCACCAACCCCTGGAATGAACCCGTGGAATACGCCATCAACGGGGCCAAATAAAGTGCGTCGGTCTAGTTCGCGTTCGCCCAGTGGGTCAAAAATACATAACTCGATACGCGTGGCGTGATCAGAAAACACGGCAAAGTTAATACCGCCATCACGACAGAAGGCACCCATCGGTGTCGTGGCACCGGGGTGCAAAAATGCCCGTTCACGCATTAGTGTTCACACATTAGAAACTAGCCTTCAATAGACTTTAAAATGAAGTATGACGTTGTAAACCCATCAAGCGCTAATTGTATCGATTGCGCTTGGCGATTAGCTGGCACTGCCTGAACATTGACATTACGCATTGGGTTTTCATGCACACCACCATAGGCGGGTCGTGATGAATTAAGCACTTCGCGCCATTGGCTTAAGCGCAATGCAGCTGGTACACCAATTCGATAAGCACTTAAATTGCGATTCGAAAAATTACACACCGCCATAATCATTTGCCCCAATAAATCTTTGCGTAACCACGCTAATACTTGATTATCGGCATCGTCATTTACCAACCATTCAAAGCCTTCGGCTTGGCCGTCGAGTTGATGCAATGAAGGTGAACTGCGATACAACAAATTCAAATCATGCACCAGTGTTTTAACTCCACTCGCGCCTACGGTTTTTGCATAATCCCAAGGTAACGATTGATCGTGGTTCCACTCGGTCGCTTGACCAAATTCTTGGCCCATAAACAAAAGTTTTTTGCCAGGGTAGGCCCACATTAAACTGTAATAGGCGCGCAACTGTGCAAATTGCTCTTGCGGGTTACCCGACATTTTCCCCAACAAAGAGCCCTTGCCGTGCACCACTTCATCGTGAGACAAGGCCAACATAAATTTTTCTGAGAATGCAAAATTTAAACTCGCAACTAACGCGCCATATTGATGACTTCGATCGTTTGGTGAGGCCTGCATAAACTGCAAGCTGTCATGCATCCAACCCATATTCCATTTGAAATGAAAACCTAAACCCTCTTGCTCTGCCGGTTTGGTAACATTGGGCCAAGCAGTAGACTCCTCGGCGATCATTAATGCACCGGGGCAAGCATTGCGAATTAAAGTAGTAATGCGCTTAAACAACGACACCACTTCTAAATTTTCGCGGCCACCAACTTGGTTAGGTAACCATTGTCCCGAGTCACGGCTGTAGTCGCGGTATAACATTGAAGCTACGGCATCCACGCGTAACCCATCAACACCGTAACGTTCTAGCCAATACAATGCACTGCCCGTTAAAAAATTTCTGACACCCGCACGATTAAAATCGTAAATTAAAGTTTTCCAGTCGCGGTGAAAACCTTCTTTTGGGTCGGCATATTCATACAATGGCGTGCCATCAAATTGAATCGGGCCATGTAAATCTGTTGGAAAGTGCGCTGGCACCCAATCTAAAATTACCCCTAGCCCATGCTGATGACAGGCTTGTACAAAACGATGCAATCCTTCTGGATCGCCAAAGCGCGAACTGGGCGCAAACAACCCCAAGGTTTGATAACCCCACGAGCCATCAAAGGGATGCTCTGAAATTGGTAACAACTCTAAATGCGTAAACCCCAAGCCACGCACATAGGCTGGCAAACTTTGCGCTAGCTCATCCCATGACAAAAATTCACCATCGGGGCCACGCCGCCATGAGCTGGCATGCACTTCGTAAACCGAAATCGGTGCATCAACTCGGTTAGCTTTTTGGCGGGCTTCACTGAGTTCTTTCTTGGCGGGCATCGAAGCAATAATGCTGGCTTGATCGGGCCGATACTGGGCAAAACGTGCGTAGGGATCAGCCTTTAAAATAGGTTCAGCACCCTCGTGGGCTATCACAGAAAATTGATAAGAATCGCCAAGGCCAATGCCGATAACAATAGTTTCCCAAACACCGCTTTTAGAAATACTTTCCATACGATTGGCGGTTGCATCCCAATCGTTAAATGGGCCCACGACAGCAACTGCAAACGCGTTGGGTGCCCACACGGCAAAACGAACCGCTGCATTCTGCGTTGCGGTTACTTCTAAGGGATGCGCACCTAAGAACTCGAACGGGCGATCATATTCGCCCCAAGCAATTGCATTAACGATACTCAAGGTGCTTAACCTGCCGCCCCGGGCTTAGCCCAAACTTGATCGACATACTGTGCAATGGTGCGATCCGAACTAAAACCACCCATCCCGGCCACATTCAAAATAGCTTTTTCTACCCAAGCATTTTGGTCTTTATAAAGAACATCAACCTTAGCTTGCGCTTGGCAATAACTTTCAAAATCAGCCAATAACAAGTACGGATCATTACGCAGCAACTGTTGCATCATCGCGCGATAACGATCAGGGTCGCCAGGACAAAACACACCGCCGGATATTGCATCCACTACACCTTGCAGCACTTTGTTTTCTTCGTAGTGCAAGCGTGGGTCGTAACCGGCCAACTTAGTAGCGGCTACTTCGTCGGTTCGTAGGCCAAAAACAAACACATTCGCTTCGCCAATGGCTTGTGCCATTTCGATGTTTGCGCCGTCCCAAGTACCAATGGTTAAGGCACCGTTTAAGGCAAACTTCATATTGCCAGTACCCGACGCTTCGGTTCCAGCGGTGGACACTTGCTCGGACAAATCGGCGGCAGGAATAATTTTTTCCGCCAAACTTACGCTGTAGTCTGGTAAGTAAACCACTTTTAATTTATCGCCAACGCGAGGGTCGCTGTTAACAACCCGCGCCACATCGTGAATTAAACGAATAATTTGTTTTGCTGCAACGTAGGCTGACGCTGCCTTGCCAGAAAACACAACAGTGCGGGGAACCCAAGTCGTTAGCTTGCCAGTCTCGGCATTTAAGTGACCTTGCGGATTGGCAATAATTGCTTGATAACGGGCTACAACGTGCATTAAGTTAAGCAACTGGCGTTTGTACTCGTGAATCCGCTTTACTTGCACATCAAACAAACTATGCGGATCAACCGAGATACCTAAATCGCGGCGAATTAAATCGACCAAGCGTTGCTTATTGGCTAACTTAGCGGCTGTAAAACCTGAGTGCGCTTCTGGTTTTTTTGCATGCGCCCGTAAAGTCTCTAATTGGGTTGATTGCTTGCGCCACTTTTTACCAATGGTGGCGTCTAGCCACTGCGTTAAATGGGGGTTGGCGTGCATGACCCAACGGCCCAGCGTAACGCCATTGGTAACGTTAATAAAACGTTGCGGCCACAAACGGGCAAAGTCAGCAAAAATGGTTTTTACCATCAGGTCTGAGTGCAAGGCCGACACGCCGTTAATTTTATGTGAAGCGACAATCGCCAAATGCGCCATACGCACGCGACGCTCACCACTTTCGTCAACCAACGAGAGCTTACGCGCCAGCTCGTGATCAGCACCAAAGCGCTCGGCCACTTCGGTTAAAAAGCGCTGATTAATTTCATAAATAATTTCGAGATGGCGCGGCAAAATTCGCTCCATCATCGCTACAGGCCAAGTCTCTAATGCCTCGGGCATTAAGGTGTGGTTGGTGTAACTGACCGCTTGGCGCGTGATTTTCCAAGCCGCCTCCCATGCAATGCCATGCTCATCAATTAACAAGCGCATTAACTCGGCAGGCACCATTGCAGGGTGGGTGTCGTTTAAATGAACCGCGTTATGCAAACCAAACGTTTCGACATCAATTTTTTCGTACAAATGACGGGCAATCATGTCTTGCAACGAGGCGCTGACCAACATAAATTCTTGACGCAAACGCAATTCGCGCCCGGCCTCGGTACTGTCATCGGGGTACAGCAACCAATTGAGTGAGTCGGCGCTTAAATAGTGTTGCGCCGAGCCTAAAATATCGCCTCGACTAAATGCGGCAAAATCTAAACTGCTTGATGCAGTGGCTTTCCATAGTCGCAAGGTCGACACGCGATCAGTATCGCGACCCGGCACAATTAAATCATGTGCGCAGGCATTTACAGTTTGTGCGGGCACCCAACGGCGTACGCCACCGGCCACTTCAACGCGACCACCAAAACCAATGGTAAACGCCAACTCTGGCCTAAAACTCTCCCAAGGGTTACCGTGCTTTAACCACATATCAGGCATTTCAATTTGGCGGCCATCTTCAATCCGTTGGCTAAACATGCCATGTTGATAACGCAAGCCGTAACCAAATGAAGCCACGCCAACGGTGGCCATCGAATCTAAAAAGCAAGCAGCGAGTCGACCAAGGCCGCCATTGCCTAAGGCCGCGTCTTGCTCTTCTTCTAGTACATCAGCCAACTCCATCCCGGCTTTATCTAGCGCGGTGCTCATGGCTTCGGAACCGTTTAGGGCCACTAAGGCATTGCCTAAAGTGCGCCCCATTAAGAATTCCATTGATAAATAATTGACGCGGCGGTCGGTGCGCGCCTCATCTGCGGCTTGGGTGCGTGCCCAGCGTTGCTCTAATTGGTTGCGGATCGTGACGGCACTGGCACGTAATCCGGCGGCACGTCTAGAACCGTCAGAACGCTGACTTAAGGTGTGCTCGAGGCTACGTTCGATCGCTTTGGCATCAAGCGTGGGTAAAAGTACGGTCGGTTTCTTTTTTTTAGCGGTCAGTTCGGACATCACTGTCTTTCATCAAATTTTGCAAATTTTGTGTAGTTTTACTACATTTTCAGTTTCTCGTATAGAACTAAGTAGTTGAATTTACGGGTAAGAACCACAAAAACAGCGTTTTTTTAGGTAGAAGAAATTACCCAAAAGCATGTAAATTACCTACAATTCAGTAAAACAACATAGATCTTATAGGGGAGACAACATGGCCGAAGTACGACTACAAGGCGTCAACAAGTCGTTTGGGCAGACCCAAATTTTGCACAACGTGGATTTACATATCCCTGATGGGGAATTCGTAGTCTTCGTCGGCCCCTCGGGCTGCGGCAAGTCAACACTCCTGCGAGTCATCGCCGGACTAGAGGATATTACGTCAGGGCAGCTCAACATTGGGGGTACGTTGGTCAACGATATACCACCGTCCGAGCGGGGCATTTCGATGGTGTTCCAGTCTTACGCGCTATACCCCCATATGAACCTATTCGACAACATGGCGTTTGGCTTAAAACTGGCCAAAATGCCCAAAGCCGAAATTGATGAAGCGGTTCATAAAGCGGCCAAAATTCTCAACATCGATCACTTGCTGCAGCGCAAACCAAAAGAGCTATCGGGCGGTCAGCGCCAACGGGTTGCCATTGGCCGCGCCATCGTGCGCCAACCTAAAGTGTTTTTATTCGACGAACCGTTATCGAACCTCGATGCCGCTTTGCGGGTCCGCATGCGCTACGAATTTGCCAAGTTGCACGAAACCTTCAAAACAACCATGGTGTATGTGACTCACGATCAAGTCGAAGCCATGACCTTAGCTGATCGCATTGTGGTGCTAAGTGGCGGCAAAGTAGAACAAGTCGGCGCACCACTAGAATTGTACGAACACCCAGTTAACCAATTTGTGGCCGGTTTTATTGGTTCGCCAAAAATGAATTTTTTGCCCGGCACAATAGAAGTCGCTTCGGCAAACGGAGCGCAAGTAAAACTCGCTACTGGTGAAATTTTTCAAGTACTTGTAGATGCTTCCGGTGCCAAATTAGGCGACAAAGTGCAGTTAGGCATTCGACCCGAACATTTAGTGGTTAACGGCAACGAAAATACCGTAAAAGTGCCCGTAATATTTGTAGAGCGTATTGGCAGCACGGCCCATGTGTATTGTTCTTACCCCGGTTTAGAAGAAGGCATCACTTGCGAAATTGATAACAACTTAGCGGTTGAAAACAATCAAGCATTACAGTTAAGCGCACCAGCTGCCGCTTGCCATTTGTTTGCTGATAATGGAAATGCCTTTAAGCGCTTACAGGCGCCTGCACATCGCAAGGCCGCTTAGTATGTCGTTGAATACCTACCCTTTTACAAGTTTAGTAAGCACGTTAGCAATCGTTAGCTCTCTAAGTATTAGTACAAACGCCTACGCTCAATCAGCCCCCAATTTATTAGTCTGGATCAATGGCGACAAAGGCTATAACGGTCTGCAAAAGGTAGGCGACAACTTTACTAAAGTGTCAGGCATAAAAGTTGTAGTTCAACACCCCGAAGGCGCACCCGATAAATTTCAAGCGGCCGCTGGTGCTGGTAAAGGTCCCGATATTTTTTGTTGGCCCCACGACCGTATTGGCGAATGGGCTTCGTCGGGCTTAATTACGCCGGTGCAACCCGCTTCGCGACTACGCAACGAAATCGACGACAGCGCCTGGAAGGCCGTCACTTACCGTGGCCGCGCTTGGGCCTACCCGATTGCAATGGAAGCAATTGGCTTGGTGTATAACAAAGCACTAGTAAAAGAAGTTCCCGCCACTTTTGACGATGTCATCAAGCTAAACAACAGCTTAAAGACTCAAGGCAAAACTGCAATATTGTGGGACTACAACAAATCTTTCTTTACTTGGCCGTTGTTGGCCGGTGCCGGTGCGTTTGTGTTCGAGCGCAAACCCGACGGTGATTTAGACCCCGAAAAAGTTGGCGTTGCCACTGAAGGCAGTATTCAGGCAGTGCAAATGCTTAACAAACTGATTGTTGATGGCCACATGCCCAAGGGGGCAAAGTACTCAGAAATGGAAGCCGGTTTTGCTCAAGGCAAAGTAGCCATGATGATTACCGGACCCTGGGCCTGGGACAACGCACGCAAAGCAAAAATCGATTTTGGCGTTGCCTCTATTCCGGCGGTTATTGCTGGCAAGCCCTCAAAACCATTTGTGGGTGTATTGGGTTGCATGATTACGGCACCTAGCAAATATAAAGATATTGCACGCGAATTTATCGAACAACATTTGTTAAAAATTGATAGTTTAAAAATCATTTCCGCCGACGTGCCATTAGGTACGCCCGCGAACAAAGCCTACGCAACCGAGTTAGCTGCCGACCCACTCATTCGCGCCACAATGGAAAATATTCGCGTGGGCGAACCATTACCCAACATTCCACAGATAGGTAAATTCTGGCCCGCATTAGACGCTGCACTTGAAGCGATTACAAATGGTCGCCAAGCACCAAGCGAAGCAATGAAGGGCGCAGCCGCGCGGATGGTGAGTAAATGAAAGCCCGCAACTCAGAATTTTCGGCCTGGCTTTATTTATTGCCCGCGCTCGCAGCCATGTTTTCATTTATTGCTTTTCCGCTGATGTACACCGCGCAGTTAAGCACTACTAACTATTCTTCAAGTCATTTATTGGGCGAAGAGGGGGCGCGTAGTTATTTGCTATCGCAAGCTGTAGTTGATGGCGATAAAAGCTCGCCCTACACGGTGCACGTAAACAATGGGCAATGGGTTCTTCGGCTATACGCGGCGGCACCGCAAAATGAAAATTTAGGCACCGCTTTATTTGAAAGCACGCCCTTTGTACCAAACACTGGCGAAGCGTTACAAGAAATTAACTTAAAGCCAGTAGAGCCAAACAACACAGCAAAACTAAATGAAGCGCTAACCATTCAAGAGCGTATTCAAAATCGCGATGCCCTAGCAAAGATTCGTTTAAAGTTACCCAATGGCACCGTACTGCGTTATGCCGGGTTACGCGAATTCTCGACGCACAATCCATTGTTTGAAGCCACAAGCGAAACAGATAAACCGGTCGGGTCGATTATTGAAACCCGCTCTAAAAAAGTGTTTTCGCCCAATCAAGCCACTGGTTTCTTTGAAGCCAGCGATGGCGAAAAATTGCAACCCGGTTACCGAGTTGGCGTTGGCGCTGACAACTATGTTCGCTTGTTTAGCGACGCCGATATTCGCGGCCCTTTTGTATCTATTTTTATTTGGACCGTTGCGTTTGCAGCCATCACGGTGTTTTTATGTACTTGCCTAGGCATGGCATTAGCCGTTGTTTTAGAGTGGCCCGCAATTAGGGGTAAGGCAGTGTATCGCGCGCTATTATTTTTACCCTATGCAGTACCAGGCTTTATTTCGATCTTAGTGTTTAAAGGTTTGTTTAATCAAAACTTTGGCGAAATTAATGCAATTCTAAACGCGTTGTTTGGAATTAAACCGGCATGGTTTGCGGACCAGTGGCTAGCGCGCTTAATGTTAATTATTGTTAACACTTGGCTCGGCTACCCCTACATTATGATTTTGTGTTCCGGTCTTTTAAAGTCCATTCCCACTGACCTGTACGAAGCCTCGGCCATCGCAGGAGCAAAGCCGCTGACCAACTTTTTTAAAATTACTTTACCGCTAGTTATAAAGCCCTTAACGCCATTACTAATTGCAGCCTTTGCGTTTAACTTTAATAACTTCGTTTTAATTTCGTTGTTAACCGATGGTCGCCCAGACTTTTTAAACACCAAAGTACCAGCGGGCACCAACGACATTTTAGTGTCGTATACCTATCGTATTGCGTTTACCGATGCGGGACAAAACTTTGGTTTTGCGGCCGCCATTAGTACGCTAATTTTTATTTTAGTAGCCGCGATGTCTTGGTGGAACTTAAAAGTGACCCGCCAGCAAAACAACGAAGCCCAAACAAACCACGTGGCAAAGGCATAAATTATGGCACTCGTTATTGGTAAAACCGGACGCTGGCGCATCTTTGCAGCACATGCTTGTTTGTGGGTATTAATTGCGCTTACCTTGTTTCCGTTACTTGCTATTATTTCTATTTCGTTGCGCCCAGGTAACTTTGCAATTGGGCAGTTAATCCCATCGGAAATTAGTTTAGAGCACTGGAAACTAGCCCTAGGTTTTAGCTACACCGGAACTGACGGCAAGCTAGTAACCCCGCCCTTTCCTGTTTTATTGTGGCTTTGGAACTCAATAAAAATTGCCACAATTTCGGCACTATTAATTGTGTGTATTTCTATTTTTGCAGCCTACGCTTTTGCTCGTCTTAAGTTTCGTTTTAAGCAACCATTGTTAAACGCCATGTTGTTGCTGCAAATGTTTCCGGTCGCCGTCGCCTTGGTAGCCATTTACGCAATGATCGACACCATCGGCTCTAAAATATCGTGGCTAGGTATCGAAACACACGGTGGCGTTATCTTGGCCTATTTAGGCGGCGTTGCAATGCATATTTGGACCATCAAAGGGTACATAGAAACCTTGCCAGAGGACATTGAAGAAAGCGCTCAAGTCGATGGCGCTACCCCATGGCAAGCATTCTCAAGGGTGCTGTTACCAATGGCGATACCGATTATTGTGGTTGTGTTTGTGTTGGCGTTTATCGGCACCATTATTGAATACCCAATTGCATCGGTGCTGTTGCGCGAAGAACCCAACTTAACGCTGGCTGTTGGTTCTAAATATTATTTGTATGATCAAAAATATTTATGGGGCGATTTTGCGGCGGCGGCAGTTTTATCGGGGCTTCCGGTAACGGTGGTTTTTTTGTTGGCACAACGATGGATTGTTTCAGGGTTATCGGCTGGGGCCAGTAAAGGGTAACTAAAGACTATTTCAAAGAGCCGCAAAAGTGAGAGGAGTTCAAATCATCCAACCAACTTGGAAACCGATTTCGCTATTGGTGAAGTATTGCTTGTTTGCACTTTCAATATGGTTTGCATCGTCGGCCAATTCCGTGCTCGCCGATCAACCTCGCAAGGATAAACGGGCTGAAACTTCGTCTCAGCTAACCCAAAATGGGACAAAGGCTGAAGTTTGTACGACCGACCCACTAAATGAAAAAGGAACCGGTCGTTACTTATTTTTGCGTGGAACGTTTAACCAATGGACCGCACCCAATGAACATCGCTTTACTTGGATTTGCAATCGCTACGAATTGGTAGCGCGTTTACAAGGAGAACACAAATTTAAATTCGGCGATGAGTCTTGGTCGGCGGATGCCGACTTTGGTGTTAGTCCGTCTACAGTGAGTACAAATCCATTAACAAGCCCGCTATCTTTAATGCGAATTGGCAAAGAAATTAATTTGCCACTAAAAGGAAACGATCAAGCGACTTATCGTTTTATAGTGAGACCGCCGATGAAGAAACCACCAAACGAATCATCCAATAGCCAAACTAATACAAGCCCGCCGTCAATGAACAACGCCAACGCGTCCGAGCAAGAAAAAAGCGCACAACTTACGATGCAAGAATGTAAACCCGCAACGCCACCGCTTGGCGACACCACCCTTTTTATTCGTGGCACGATGAACAATTGGGCTGCGTTAGATGATTACGCGCTGCAATACAATTGCGATGGCTATTACATCAATGTTAAGTTGGATGGCCCGCATAACTTTAAAATTGCTGACGCCGCTTGGGCCATGCCAACAACTTTTGGCTCAAGCCCCGGTGGTCGTTCTACACCTGCACACGACCACCCCTTAGAATTAAACAAACAAAGTAAACCCGGCGGGGCAGCCGATCTAAATTTTAACTTTAGTGGCGATATGACGATTAAGGTTGACTTTGAATCTGGTGAACCACGCATCACTGTGGGTGGCTTAAGTTTCGCCGATCCAAAAACAGCTTCGGTAACTGACCCTGTTGCATTAAGTGTAATTCACGACTCGCGGGGTGGTGATAAATTGCCCTTTGGGGCAGTTACCGCGGGTACCAATGTGCAATTTAAATTTCAGGCCCTGCCTGGTGTTACCAAAGCAAACTTAATAATTGATAAACGTCGCCTAGAGGGTAACCAAGAGGTATTAGAGTACGCACAGTTTGCAAAAATACCCATGCAACGCGAAACCACTAATACTGCCGCAACCAACCAAAGCTGGGCCGCTAACTTTACATTTGATGCCACCGCTATTTACGGCTACTGGTTCGAGCTTGAAATTAATGGCCAGCTATACGCCTACCAAAACAATACCGACACCGTGTATTGGACGCGCGAAAAAGGTTCGGGCGGTAAGGGTGCCGTTGAACCTCATGTTAATGATGCACAAGGTTACAAGCGCGTCCGCCGCTTTCGATTAACTAACTACGCTGCAAATTTTGTAGTGCCCGATTGGGCGCAAGACGCGGTGTACTACTATATTTTTCCGGATCGGTTTCGTAACGGCAACAAAGCCAACGACCCGCGTCCTGGCACACGGCGCTACCAAAACAAAGACGTAGAGTTTCATCAAAACTGGAGTGACAAACCGTATAAACCAGGAACTGGTGATGGTTCTGATGCGGTTTATAACAACGACTTTTTTGGCGGCGATCTAGCAGGTATTATTGAAAAGCTCGATTATATTAAAGCGCTAGGCGCCAACGTTATTTATATGACGCCGATTTTTAAAGCGGCAAGCAATCACAAATACGACACCGCCGATTATGATCAGATCGATACCGACTTTGGTACAAATGCCGACTTTATTCTCCTTACCGAAGAAGCCAAAAAACGCGGCATTCGCATTATGGTTGATGCCTCTTTAAACCACACCGGAGCCGATTCAAAGTACTTTGATCGCTTTGGCAATTACAGCAAAGGCACTAAACCCGAAGGCGCATTTGCAAACGGAAAAATTAACGCACAGTCCCCCTACGCTGATTGGTATGTATTCGATCCAAAACAAACCGAAACCGACAAGCAATTTAAAGGCTGGGTTGGTGTAACCGATTTACCGGAGCTAAACAAAAGCTCGCTTGCCTATCGCCGCTTTGCCTATGGTGACGAAAATTCCGTCACGCGTAGTTGGCTAAAACGCGGCGCATCGGGTTGGCGTATGGACGTTGCCCCGTGGGTGCCCGATGAATTTTGGCGCGAGTGGCGCAAGGCCGTAAAAGCCACCGACCCAGAAGCGATGACAGTGGCAGAAACGTGGTTTGAGTCGGGCAAGTATTTTTTAGGCGATACCTTTGATTCGACCATGAACTATGTATTTCGTGGCGTAGTGTTGGACTATGCAATGGGGGGCGATGCCAAAAAACTCTACGAGCAAATGGAATTATTGCGCGAGATGTACCCCAAGCAAGCGTTTTACGCACTGATGAATTTAATTTCTAGCCACGACCAAGCGCGGGCACTACATTTGTTTGGTTGGAAAACAGAGGGTGATAAACCGGTAGATCAAAAGACAATCGCGCTAGCCAAACAACGTTTAAGTTTTGCTACCTTGTTTCAAATGCTATATCCAGGCTCACCAGCAATTTACTATGGCGATGAAGTGGGCGTAACCGGCGGTGACGACCCTTACAACCGGGCAACCTATCCGTGGGAAGATTTTGGAGGCAAGCCCGACAACCAACTGTTAGCCGACTTTAAACGCTGGACAAAATTGCGCTCGGACCATGTAATTTTGCGTCGCGGCAGCATTGAAGCACCGCTTTATGCAGATAGTCATATCGTAGCTTTGATAAGAATGCTAGGTAGCGAGAAAGCAATTACTGCTACCAATAACGCAAACACTACAAAAACAATTCGTTTGAAATTACCGCTTGGATTTGAAGCAAGAAGCGATGTAACCGATGTCATTTCGGGTGCGAAATTTAAAGTATCCGATGGCAGTATTGAATTGACTATTGGTGCGTTGTCGGCCGTGTTCTTTAAGTTTTAACAAAAGAAATTCGTAAAAATTTAACTCTTACGGTTTAAGTTTCGCTATTTAATTCTCGCGAATGTAAGCCGCAATAATGTCGTCAAAGCTTTTCTCCGGAAACAAACCTAAATTATTCGCACGCTCGGCATGAATCGTTGAAGGCCAGCTGCTAACAATTCGGCTAATAGCCGGATCAATTTTCCATTCGATTAAAGCGGCAACTTTTTCGCCTGCAACCCGCTGCAGCGCGTCGGCCATTTCGCCAACGGTCGTGCTAATCGCCGGAAAGTTTATTGCGGTTCGCGCGCCCCACTGTTGATCGCTAGTTTGCGCAGCTGTTAACAAACCATCAATCGTACAAGCGGGCGACGACAAGGCAACCGGTGTATTTCGATCGACCGGGCAAACAGCAGCGACCCCTGCGAGTGGCTCGCGAATCATGCCACTTAAAAAACTTGAAGCCGCGCCATTGGGTTTGCCGGGCCGCACACTAACCGTCATCAACCGCGCATTGCGGGCGCGAATAAAACCCTTGCGACCATAATCAGCCACTAACTGCTCACAAATAAATTTTTGAATACCGTAGCTACTTTGCGGCGTAGGTAAAGTTGTATCTTGGATCACTGGCGGTAAGGGTTGCGCGGGCGAATTTCCAAACACCGCGAGCGAACTTGCAAAGACAACCATCGGCACATGCTGCGTCGCGCGGCAGTATTCAAGCAACGCGCGGGTAGCGTCGACATTGCTACGCATGCCCAGATCAAAATCGGCTTCGCACTCCCCGCTGACGGCCGCTGCCAAGTGAAACACTAAATCGACATTTTTACCAAAAGTTTGCATCGGATCTTGATTAGCGCTTGTGCCAGCTGAAAACAAGGCATTCATGTCACCAACTACCGATTGAACGCGCGCATCGGCAAGCAGGTCGGCAGGCGCAGCGGCGCGGTCCACCAATACGATGCTTTGAATGGTGCGGGCTTTAACAACCCCGTCAACATCAGCAACATTTAGTTGCCCAAGGCTTAACAAGCTGCGCGCTAAACGAACACCTAAGAAACCTGCACCACCGGTAATAAGAATGCGCAAAATATTTTCCTTGTTGATTTGAATTGGAAGCCATTGGCACGACACGGAACTTGAGAATGCCACTAACGACGAAAGCATAGCACTCCGTTAGCGCCCTCGTTGCACGGTATTTGAATCGGCCAAAAATTGCATTTCAAACCCTAGATTTTGCACTCCGTCACATTCACAGGTTGGAAAAGTAAGCGACCCACCAACGGCGTGACCAAAGATTCACAAACCTCAATTAAGGAACTTAAAATGAAATTATTACCCTTGGCAACGATGACAACGACCGCTGCTTTTTTAATCGTGACGGCAAGCATTGCAAGCGCGTCGCCTAAATTAAACAGCGCTGCCGGCAACACCGATTTCAGCAGCTTTCGCGATACAAACGATAACTTGGACCAAAGCCAATCGGCTTCATCAATTGCCGCTACGGTGCAGGCGACGCCCTCGCTCTCAACACTATTGGCCGTTGCCAAGTTTGTAAGCACCAACAACGATCTCGTAGAGTTGTTAGCTAAACCCGGCCCAATCATAACCGACGGCCAGCATCGCAAAACACGTATTAGCAAGGTTGATATTGGGGCCAGTAATGGCGTGGTGCATTTAGTTGATCGGGTTTTGTTGCCTAGTTAAGTTTTAGGAGCGTACCAATCAAGACAAGGTAAAACTGCTCACCTGAAACTAAAAATATCGGCTAATCTAGCAATTACGGAATGTTCCGTTTTCTTGAAAGGAGGTGATCCAATGTCTATTCACTTATCGCAGCAAATCATTGGAAAAGTAATTTCACAATTTTCAAATGGTGCTTTTGCAGGTTGAAGCAGGCAACACCATAAAACTATATTGCCCAAGCGAGCCTGCATCAAAGTTAAGCTCGATTTAGCAACGCCTCCAACTCTCACAAAGCTTTAGGGTCCAAAGCCCGAGACGTTTTGTGGGAGTTTTTTTATTGGCTCTGGTACTCTTGGGGCCACCAAAATCAACCAAGGTCAATTGCAATGTTTAGTCACGTCATGTTGGGTGTTAATAATTTAGAGTCTGCGCAAACTTTTTACAACGCCGCTTTAGGCGCTCTGGGTATTAACCCCGGTTTTGCCAACAAGAACCGATTTTTTTATCGCAGCCCATCGGGCGTGTTTGCTATTTCAACACCAATTGATGGTGAGCCAGCGACCGCAGGTAATGGTTCTACTACAGGTTTTTCGGCGACTTCGCCCGAGCAAGTCGATGCATTTCATGCTGCAGGGCTTGCCAACGGTGGCGTAACTTGCGAAGACCCACCAGGAATGCGTGAAGGTCCTGCGGGCAATTTGTACTTAGCGTATTTGCGCGACCCAAGTGGCAACAAAATTTGTGCAATGTATCGGGTACCTAAGGCTTAACCTTCGGCGTAATTTAGCCTTACCTTTAGCTAAATTAAAATAACCCGATTACGTCCAGTATCCTTGGCGTAATACAAACCCTGATCCGCTCGACGAATTAATTCGTCGAACGGTTCATTGTCTTTACGTTGCGCAATACCTGCGCTGGCCTTGACATGAATGATAAGTTGATCATGCTTCATTGGCGTACTGCTAATCGCTTGCAAAACCCGCTCGATAACGACATTCGATTCATGAATATCGCTACCAACTAACACCACCATAAACTCTTCGCCACCCCAACGCCCAACGATGTCGGTAACGCGCAATTGCTTTTGAATCAGGTCGGACACTTGAATTAAAACGCTGTCGCCCGCAGGGTGCCCATAGCTGTCGTTTACTTGTTTGAAGTGGTCTAAGTCGAGCATTGCTAACGACAACACGCCTGGGTTAGGTTGTCGACGCACTTCAATATCTTGCAGCTTTAGTTTAGCTAGCAACATACGACGATTACCCAAACCTGTTAACTCATCGCGCTCGGATAATTGCGCTAATTCGGTATTGGCTTCGCGCAATTCACGGGTGCGTTCTTCGACAGCGCGCTCTAACAATTCGCGCTGCGTTTGAACCCGCTGGGCCATCGTGCTAAATGCCTGGGTAAGGACCCCAATTTCATCATCACGTACATTCGGTAACTTGAAATCAGTACGGCCCGCAGCTACTTCCGATGCTGCCCTAGTTAGTTGATAAATAGGCTTTAACAGTAGACGATTAAGTGCTGACAAAAACCCCATAAGCGCAACACCAAACAACGCCAAACCGGCCAGCACCATCGGAACATAAACTCTCACGTTTAAAACGTTAGCTACATCTAAATCGACCGCAGCTACAACGTACCACTTTAATTCGGGAGACCACGATACGGCCATCATCTGGCGCTTTCCATCTAGCGTCGCTGGGAACTCGAAGGCCTCGTCAGTATTTATTTTGGCTAATTCCATCGCACGCGACAGCGCTTCGCGTTGCTCGCCCGACTGAAGCAACGCCGATAGTGTTTTATCAGGCTCTGCACCAATCAAACCAGAACGGAATGCTATTTGCTCTTTGTCACGATGGGCTTGAATCGCCCCGCGTGCGTCAAGGGCCAAAGTAGTCACCCCCGACTCTGGGCTTTGCACAAAATTTTCTACAAACTTGGTTAAATCGAGTCCGCTACCGGCCACAGCAATCGTTTGGGCTCCATCTTTAACCGCAAAATTTAACCAAACTTTGGTAACCCCTAATTGCGGATCGGGTGATACATTAATTTCGTATAAATTTGGGTTTTGCAACGCTTGAAAAAACCAAGTGTTTTTACCGTTTTTAGGATCAAGCTCGTATCGCGGTTGATCGCTAACTGGCCCAGTAGCATCGTTGTAGTAATAGTTTCGGCTGGATGCAGAAGCAATAAAATATGATTGATCGGTAAAGTCTTTACGGTAGCCTTCGGCTTCACGAAAAAACAGCGCTTTCTTTTGTGGATTGGTTTCATCGCGAATCCAATCGCGCGTAATTTCAGAACCAGCTAAGCGTAAAGACAAGGCTAATTCACGATTAACCGGCGCAACGATGCGCTGCTTTAAGACCATTGCGTAATTGCGGGCAAAGGCAGAACCATAATGCGTTTCTATTGCCCGAACAGCATAAACACCAATTGATGCCGCAACAATAAGGGCCAACAGGGTTGCTAGAGCAACGGCTAACAATGATTTCGCGCGTAGGCTAAGTTTCAAGACTCTGTTTTTCGGTTAAAGCCGCAAAGTTGTCATTTCTATTGTATGCCCTAAATTCCAAGCCCGAAGCGATCGAAGCGTAATTTCCAATTAGTAAGAATGTCTGAGGACACCAAGATTCGGGAGCTTCGACCAATTAGCAAGTGTCGGGGAACTGGACCATAAAAACGGGAGTCAAGACTGTTGTCGCGGTTGTCACCCATCATGAAAAAACTATCATTGGATAAGGTCACTTCGGAGAAATTTCGAACAGCCTGAACATCGGGAAACTGTTGGATATTCCGCCGAGAAGTGCCTTGCACTTCTATCAACCTTAGTGCAGCAATACTGTTCCCAGACTCCAAGGTAACTTGGCCTTGCACGACTTCGGGATAGTCGGCTGGCTGTCCATTAACAACTAACACACCGTCTCGCATTGCAACGGTATCTCCACCCACCGCAACAATTCGTTTAATCAACCGCACGCCGTCTTTGGGCGAGGTGAACGTTGCGATATCACCGCGCTGTGGATCGCCAGTACGCGCCACAACAACATCGGTTAAGGGCACCTTAACGTTATAGGCTAAGCGATTCACCAGTACCACGTCACCTTCAAGAATTGTGGGCTGCATGGAGCCTGTTGGGACGGGGTTCCAATCGGCAACGGCCGTTCTAAAAATAGCCATGCCTAGGATAAATAAAACAAAACCTTTGTTATCGCGAATTAGTTTAAGCATGGTTTTCCGATCGAAAAAAGCGAAATTTCAACAACCAAGTGTAACTTAAACAATAAAGAGAGTTCTAGAGTTCGATCTGATTCATGATTTTCTCAAGCCTAGCAATCGGATCCATTTCATTGAGTAAATCTAGTTTTCCTTCGGGCTCCATCGGCAATAACTCTGCCCAGCGGTTGGCAATCCAACCACAATCATCCAGCCTGTAGGGTGCCTCAAATGGCAGGCGAGCAGCAAAGCCTTGCTGTTGAGCACTAGCAATAAGCTGACCTAACCGATCGGTTAGGGGCGCAAATTTTATCGGTGCTTCGATTGTTGGGTCTTGTGTCAAATAACGAACGTGGGCATACCAAACACCAAAGGGACCCAACTCGCTCGATTCGACTTGAAAACGTAAACCACCAACCGCGCGCACTTGTAACAACGAGGGCTGAACTTGCTCGACCGAATGAATATTAGCCAAGGTACCCGAAGGAAAAAACACTTGCTCTTTCCCTGCAACTTGTATTTCTGCACCGTCGGAAAGCCACACGACGCCAAACGGCAATTTATTTTTGCTGCACTCTTTCATTAAATGAAGGTAGCGCACTTCAAAAATATTTAACTGTAAAACGCTATCGGGATAAAGCCCGTTAGACAGCGGGAACAGAGCAATTTTTTGGGGAGCTAATTCTGACATTTTTAGATGTTAGAGCATTTTATGAGAATTCGTGCAATGCCGTTCAAAAGCGAGGTCAATTAACGATGCATCAAAAGGCGCGCCTCGACAACACTATAAAACGGGGCTAGGCACGTCAAAAAGGACAAAGCCAGTACATTGCGGCATTAACTCCGCAAACGTTTAGTCACTAGCCCCGCCGCATGTCGCAATCTGTTTGCTTAAAAGCTCCAAGCAAAACGCTTAGTAGCGCCGCTATCGGTGTAAGACAACGTCGTATTTTTAGTGTCTAAAAAATCAACCTCTAGTTGCGCCCATTGGATTTCCTTGGTTGATTCTTTTCCAACCGCTGAACGCAGCTCGCTCCAAAGCATCGTGAGCGTCGATACCGAAGTTTGCCGAAAGCTAAAATCGCCATTGAATGCCGGATGCGAATTTCGCAATCGAATCAAGGCAAATAAACGGGCGACAACTGGCCGACGGATCGTGTTGCTGATGTCGTCTTTCGAGTAGTACTGTCGATTAATATCGCGCCCAACTCCTGATCGATCAAGTAGTGCCATGTCATTTAAGCCCGCTAATAGCCCAACGTAATACACCTGCGGAATACCGGGTATAAAAAACTGTATAGCGCGTGCAATTAAGTAGTTAGTTTCATTGCGTGCCAGTGCATCAAAGTAAGTGCAATTAACCTGATATAAATCGAGGTTAGATGCTGCTTCGCCGGTCGCCTGCCTGCTTTGATGGTTCGAATTAAAGTGAATACTTTCGACTAAGTCCGCTAGTTGGCTATCCGTTATTAAACCAGGTGAGCCGACCCGGTCCTCGGCATCACTACCAATATCAATAATGCCAATTCCATCGTGAGTGTCCAAAACAGTAATTGCATTATTAGGGCGAATCGTTAACCAATTCGTTAAGGCAGACGCATCGCGCGCCAAAAAGCTATGCAGGACCAGCGGCGGTAGAGCAAAATCGTAAACGCGGTCTACTTTGGCGGCGATGGCAATTTGCTTACGGTAATACGAATGTATTTCAACTAAAACTTCGATGCCTCTTGAGCGGGCTTGCTCCGACAGTTGTTCGATAAATTCAAATGTTTCAGGCAACATAAAACAGTTGGTTCCAGCACGCTTAATTGCGTAACCACAGGCATCTAGCCGAATCATTTTTACGCCGTTCGATTGCAGCTTATCAAGGATGCTGATGAGGTAATCTTGTCCGGCTTCGAGCTCTACAGCGATATCAATTTGCTTCGGCGTAAATGTGGTCCAAAGCAATTTCTTTTGTCCAGACTTTAGCTGCACCGACGTAAATGGCAAGCCGGGGCGCGGACGATAAACGGCCGACAAATCGGATTCAGTAGCTCCACTAGGGAACACACTTTCCATCGACAAAAACAACCGAGCGTATCTCGATTGATCACCGTATGTTGAATAGTCTAAAAATTGTGGCGAAGCGCTAGACATGTGGTTAACGATTACATCAGCCATTACATCGACCTTGGCCGCTAATTGCTGCACATCATTCCAATGTCCTAGCCGCGGGTCCACTTGGGTATGGTCGATTGGGTCAAATCCAGCATCAACCCCATCAATTGGATAATAAAATGGGAGTAAATGAACGGCCCCAAACAAGTTGTTTAGTGGGCCCTGCAGTAACTCGGATAACGCGGCAATACCACCACCACCCAAACGATCGACGTAAGTAATTAATTGAACTTGGTTCTTCATTATTTATGTCTTAACTTTACTTCGAAGCCGTCTGCGCCGGTTGATGTGTCTTTACAAACAGCACTGCAATCGCAGCACAAATCAGTAACCCGCCAGCAAGGCGAATCACGTTCTCGGGCTTTCCATCCAGCAAGGAGTTGTAGAACAACGGCACGGTTACGTTTTGGATCAACATCGGAATAACAATGAACATGTTAAAAATGCCCATGTACACGCCGGCGCGATGCGCAGGGATACTACCTGCCAACATAATGTAGGGATTGCCCATGATGCTGGCCCACGCCAAACCGACGCCAATCATCGGGATGAACAACAACGCTGGCGTTGTAATCATTGGTATTGCCAACATACTTAAACCAGCCAGCGTTAAGCAAATCGCGTGAACAGGTTTGGCCCCAAATTTTTTGCTAATTGGAATCATGGCAAACGCTGATAAAAACGCCACAAAGTTATAAAACCCACCAATTTGGCCATTTAATAGCCCGGCGTCGCGAAACCCTGTCGAAGCCGGATCCGAGGTGTTATAAATTGTGCGCGCCAATGACGGGACAATATAAATCCAGTAGCACATCATGCCGTACCACTGAAATAATTTCATCCACCACAGCTGGCGCATTACGGTGGGCATATCTTTAAAGGCAGAAACAATTTCACCAAAAGTGGCCGCAACGCCGCGCGGTTGCGCTTGAATTCGCGCTCGCTCATCGGTGGTCAGCGGTAATTCGGGAACTTTTTTAACAGACCAAAACACGGTTAATGACGACAGCGCTGCGCCGATAAAAAACGCGACTAACGTAATGTAGGGAATTTGATTGCCATTAACCGCATCTTTGTTCATGCCCATATAGACAAGGATCGATGGGGCTAAATACGCTAGCGTTTGGGCTAACCCGGTAAAGGCGCTTTGCGTTAAAAACCCGACCGCGTGTTGGTCTGGATTAAGTCGGTCGCTCACATACGCCCGATACGGTTCCATCGTGACATTGTTTGCGGCATCTAGAATCCACAACAGGCCGGCAGCGAACCATAAAGTTGGGCTAAACGGCATGGCCAAGAGACCTAAACTACACAGCAGAGCGCCAATCAAAAAATAAGGGGTTCGGCGCCCGTATTTACTATTGGTTCGATCACTCATTGCACCAACGATGGGTTGAACTAACAGCCCCGTCATAGGCCCAGCCAGCCATAAGATTGGCAAACTGGCTTCATTTGCACCTAAGTACTGGTAGATGGGGCTCATGTTTGCTTGTTGCAAACCGAAGCTAAATTGAATGCCGAAAAATCCCACATTCATGTGGATGATTTGTCGAAGTGAAAGAACCGGTTTCATAGTTTGCGCCTAACTTAAAAGTAATGCCTGGTAGGGCTAACTACCAGGCATTACGGTTTTACTTCAACTGCTTAAAAACCAACTTTTAAACCTAAGTTGGCTGTGCGGCCATTAATAGAGCGAGCAATGTACAGGCTATTGCCGTTCAAATTGCCTTGCCCTTCGGCTTCGGTATAACCCACTTTATTCAGTAAGTTGTTTACACCGAAGTTTACCGACAAGCTCTTTGTCACTTGATAATTTGCAAACAAATTGATTACTGCATAGGCTGGCAACACTGCTTTGTTATCATTTTGTGCAAATGATTTAGTCGTACCAATTAACGAGCCACCAAAATCAAAATCACCTAACGAATAACTTGGTGAGACTTGGTAAATAAACTTGGCTTGGCGACGCGGAGTTTTACCATTGTTCTCGCCGGAGGTTAGCTTTGCATTGGTTAATGTAGCACCACCCTGAATACGGAACGGACCACTTCTCCAACCGAGTTCTGCCTCTAAACCATTGGATGAGTAAGAATCGTTTTTAATAGTTTGCGTCGTTAACTCGTAACCAGCACCCTCTTTAGTTTTTGCAGCAAAGAAAGTAACGAAAGCACTAAACGGGCCATTACGTGTCTTAACACCAGCTTCGAATTGATTCACTCGGTTTACTGGGTAAGGCGTTTTACCCGACGAAACATCGGTGTCCCAAATTACGCGATCTGGTGACTTCCACGAAGCGCCGCTACTGGCTCGAGCAAAGGCTGATAAGCCACGACTAAACTCGTAATTGCCGCCAACTGAGTATGACGATGCGCTGGTGTCATAGCCCACTGCAGACGTTCTGCTAGCGTTCCAGTTGCCACCGCTAGCGGTATCCCCAAAGCGTTGCGAGCCGGTCGCTTTTTGACGATCAGAACGTACACTTGCATCTAAACTTAACGGTCCCATGTCCCACGTGGCTGCAAGATACGGAGCCAATGCGTTAATGGTTACATCGATAGAGCGAAAGCAACAGCCGCCCCAAGTTGTTGTTGCATCGGCTACTGGCGATGTAGTTACTGCGCCCGCATTGTTAAACAGCCGTGGGTTGTTACCCGTTAATTCGACGTTATAACGATTCCAATACCAAGTTTCGGCAACGGTTTGATTGCCAAAGAACAGACCACCAGTCACTGTTAGGCGACTGTTTTTATCAAGGTTGAATACTTTTTGCAGACGAAGGTCGTTAAACATGTTGCCCATGTCGTCTAGCTCGGTATTAAACATGTGCGCTGAGAACACTGGCGTAGCACCGCTATAGTTTGTAGCGCCACCAGTCGGTTGGCTACCGGCCGGAAACACGCCAACAAAGCGACCCGAAATTGCGCTCTTGCGAAAACGATTGGTTAGCGTTAAGTCGTTGCCCAAATTCATTTGACCTTCGAAACCAAACGAACTGACATTAACGTTTAAGCCATCACCAGGTTTAGTGGTTACGCGGTTGCCATTACGATCTACTACGGTATCTGTCGGGAAGTTCGAGCCAATAAAAAACGCTGTACGTGGATCAATACCATTAATAGGCTCGATGGTTGTACCGTTTAAACGAACCGGAACTGGCAAGTACGTTGGTGTTTTGTCGGCGAGGTGTTTTAATTGGAAGCGAATGTAGCCATCTTTACCAAAATCCTTGGTTAATGAAGCGCGTACTAAACCACCATTTTCTACATTGACATTGGTATTGCGAGCACCTTCACCGATACGATAAAAACCGCCGACATGAAAGTAAAGACCGTTGCCAAGCGCAGCGCCGTAATCAAAATCACCGCGTTGTTGCGAGTGACCAGCACCAAAGGTTAAACCAAACGCGCCGCCCGGTTCTTTACCGGTTTTTGAAATAAAGTTAACGATCGCGCCGGGCGAATTGGTCGATAAAGTAGACGATGAACCACCGCGAATAACGTCGATGGAATCAGTCCAGTAACCGCTGCGCAAAAACTGATCGGCTGTAGCAAAGGAAATATCGCCAATTAGCAAAACGGGCAAACCGTCTTCTTGGAGCTGGACATACCGACCACCACCATCAGACATAGGTAAGCCCCGCACGCCTAAGTTGGCATTGCCTTCGCCACCAGTTGACTCTGCGCGCAAGCCTGGTACCGCACGCAAAATTTCGACGGTGCTGGCCGCTTTTGAATTTTGAATTTGATCGGAAGAAATCGTGCTGACTGAAACACTTTGCTTCATCTTAGTGCGTGCAGTGGAAGTGCCTGTAACGAACACTTTTTCCATTTGCAACTGATCATTTGGATCGGTAGCAGCTTCTGCTGGCGCTGGGGTCGTTGTCACTACGGGTGCTGGGCTTGTCTGAGCAAAAGCGACTGATGAGGTTGCAAATGCAATAGCGACTGCCAACGATGAAAGCCTAAAAGGACAGGCTTCAGATGATTTTTTTTGTACTGTATTTAGGCGGTTCATGGGGTCTCCGTATCTGATGAACAATACTAGTTTGCACCAAAAAGAACGATTTGTGCAATCGATTGCATAAAACTAATTAGTCAATCCCACTGATTATTTATAAGCAATTGATTTTATTAAATAATTTTATTTACAAAAAAGATAAAAATGCGTTGCAATCGAATTGCAACCAGACCACTTAAGAACCGCAAGTGATCGCGTTAAACCGCAAGCGTAGAGCTTTTGCGTACAACCAAGTGCACCGGCAAAGTGATCGGACCAGGGTGCTTTGATCCAAATTGTTGCAGCAATGCTTGCACCAAGGCAACGCCCGCCTCTGCCACGGGTTGATGTACTGACGACAATGGCGGATTACCGTACATTGCGACAGCGGTATCGTCGTACCCAACAACAGAAACATCAACAGGCACCGAGCGGCCAGACTCTTCTACCGCACGAATAGCCTGCAATGCGAGAACGTCGCTACAAGCAACCACACCATCAAAAACAACCCCGTTCTGGCAAAGCCGCGTCATTGCCGAATAACCCGCTGGCGCATCGAAGGGCACGGCAATTTCCAGTTGCTTCAAACTTCGGATACGGGCCTCAGCATGCGCTAGGTCATACCCTTGTTTACGCATGAATACTTCTGGCAAACTGGGGTCGCCTAGAAAAACTAAGCGTTTACGGCCTTGTTTTAGTAAATGCTGCGTAGCAAGGCGACCACCCAATTGGTTATTGCCGCCCACCGTACAGTAAGCCTGTTGGGGTAATTCCGCTCCCCAAACAACCATCGGAATGCGGCGCGCCGCTAGGGTGTTTAGTTGATCGTGATGACGCCACTGCCCGATAACGATTAAGCCAACCGCTTTTCCCGCATCCACAGCATCAGCCGCCCGATACAAGTGATCAGCATCGACACGCGAGAGCAGCATGTCGTAACCCTGAGCAGTCAACGCATCGGCTAAGCTACCAACAATCGAAAGAAAAAACGGGTCAGAAATTTGCTGATGGGCACCCGAATCGAAAGGTACAACCACAGCAATCGTGTTGTTACGCTGTAGCCGTAAATTGCGAGCACCTAAATTAATCGAATAATTTAGATCTTCAGCCAGCTGCTTAATACGACTACGCGTTTCTTCGTTTATCAACGGGCTGGCACTTAAGGCACGCGAAACCGTTGATACCGACACCCCTGCTAACCGCGCAATATCAGCCATTTGCAATCGGCTTGACGGGAGCTCGACGGCAGAGCTTCTGCTTTGGCTGATGCCCGAACTTCGCAAAGCTTTCGCTAATACTGGGGCATCGCTCGCTATACGACGACCTTTAGTGCCGTTGATAATTGAACGTTTTCCTGGAAGTTGCGCGACTGTTTTCTTTGCGGGCATGCTGTCTTCAACATATTTTTGTGTAAGTACAGGATACCTTGTTGGCGTCAAAATTCTAAGCCGTTAACCATCCGAACCAACTAGCAATAAAAAAACGGGCTGCGTAACGCCTCAATTTAGTGTTGTCCAAACAACCATACCAGCGGGCTTTTCAGCTTGGTTTCTCGCACAGATGACGGGCCCTTTGTTAGCGCTGGCACGTTGCACCAATCCATTTCGAGTTGCTCGCAGATACTTCGGATGACGGGACTCAACGTTTCGTCATCCGCGAGTATCGCTAAATGTTTTAGCAGTATGTTCTTTAGATTTTCATTTGGCTTGCTGCGCGCATAGCTGGAAAACAAGAACAAGGTTGAAGCTAAAACAATATCGCTTTGATGTTTCGGATCCGCGGGTTCAGGGCTTAAACTTTTTAACATAGCGGTTTACTCCTTAAAATTATTGCGCCGCTTAACTCGAAAAAACCCCAAAAGGCCTAACGCAAATAATCCAAGCGTGCCTGGCAACGGCACTTGCGATGGTGCCTGTGATTGCGCTAAGTACCCAAACAGCCCAGCCGTTTCGTCCTCAGGTCCCGCTGCAAAATAAAGCCGATCCGCCTGACCTAACGATGCGCCATTACCAAACTGCAAACCCCATATTCCTTCGACGGCAATGACTTCGCTTTGGCTATTGCGTAAATAGTCGTTTGCAGCGCAAGTCGCTAGGTTCAATCGCGCAATCGAGCCGTCGCCAAAGTTGCTGACCAACAAACTATCTGAACCCGCACCGGCCCACTGCCCCGAAGCAATTGCCAGCCCCCAAGGAGCGTTAAGCAAGCCGCCACCATCGCAAACGCGTAACAATTGCCCCGAGGTACTAAATTCCGCTAACCGCCCTTTTCCTGGCCCAGCATCTTCTTCACCGGCGTAAATTTTGCTGGGATCCGTTTCGTCTGGTTTGCTTTGTGCATAAGTGACCCACACGCTTTCGCGTCCTTGGTGCTCTAAAACTTGGACATTAAAAGGCACCCAGTCACCTGGGTTTTGCCCCGTCCCAGTTGCAAAGGGATAGGCTAACTGAGCGGTTTCAACAAACTGATTATCAAACAGTCGAACTGCAGGATTTATCCCAAAATCAGCAGCGAACAAGGTGCCTGTTTTAGATAAACCAATTCCAAAATACTGGGAACCGCGGGCCGAACTATCGATGACGGTCGTTGCCGTTAAGGGCCAATCAAAACCCGAAGCGGAATTGGTGTTTACACGCTCAGTCCAAGCGGAGATCACACCATTATCTGTTGCAAATAGGAATTTTGCGGGAGTGTTAGCAATTACTCCGTTAGGTGCGTTTTGGGTTATTTTAAAACCTGTGGTTGGGTTAAACACTACGCCTGTAGGCGTGCCGTTTAATCCGCCAGGGCCCGGGGTTGTGACATAAGCTAAGCCATCTCGGTACAGAGCGGTATTGCCCACATCGCCGACAAATTGATTGGACGTGCCGTTGCCATTCGCGGTCACCCAAAAGTGCCCGCCTAGACCGGCCGGGCGAATCGCAATGCCCCAGGCGTTTACGATGGACGGATCGGTAATTTGCGCCCCGTAACTTTCCGAGGTGGCAACCAAATTGACTGTTCGGTATTGCTGGGTTGGCATTTCGGGCACCGCATGCACAAGCTGCGTAAACACAGCCGCAAATATTGAAACAAGTAAAACCTTCGTGTTCGCCATAAATCCTCCAAGATAAGGATTTATTGTAAATGCGAATGATTCGTATTTGCAACAAGAAGTTTATTTTGGGGTTAATCGATCAACTATTACCAATTTAAAAACCAGCAAAATTTTGTTGTAGCATCGCTGTAAGAACTCTACTGTTATTGCGCGCGTTTGCCCGCTAACCGAAACCGCTGGACCCAATCGTCCACTGCCTTGAGCACCCGCCCCTTGGCAACTTAAACAATGTGAAACCACCGGTTTTGTCTATCTTGAAAACCCGCCGGGATACGAGGCTTTAAAAGAAGACCTAGCCTGGGAAGTGACCTACGAAAACGAACGTGCCCGTAAGAAAAACGCTGAGCCTTTGCGCTACCAAATTAGCAGCGTTTCCAAGGCGGTTCGATCACGAACAAAGCGCAACAAGGTGCGCTCGCTTACTTTGCAACACTTAACTAAAAACGACAAAGCGGCTTGGCGCGTATTAGATGTGGGTTGCGCCGAAGGTGCTGTGTTATTGGACACTATTGCCCATTTGCCCGCATCAGCACAAAGCAAATGCCAGCCTTATGGCGTGGAACTGTCTACCCAACTGGCACGCACTGCAAACATAAACTTTACGGCATTAAACGGGCACTGCATTCACAACAATGCAATTGATGGCATGGCACAATTTGATGACAATTTTTTTGACGTTATCTTGCTTTCATCGTTTCTTGAACACGAAACCCAACCGGCCGAATTACTGAGGCGTTGCCGAAAACATTTAACGGCTGATGGCATCGTTATTATTAAAGTACCTAACTACGATTCAGTTAATCGCACGTTACGCGGCAGTCGCTGGTGCGGATTTCGCTGGCCCGACCATGTCAATTACTTTACGCCCACATTATTGCGTGCAATGTTGACCAAAGCCGGATTAAAAACACAGCGAATGAATTTTTTAGACCGCTTTCCCCTAAGCGATAGTTTGTATGCCGTCGCTAGCAAAGGCTAGGCCTATCGGATCAAGTGTATTGGCAACCTTGTGGTGATTCCAGTTAAAATCCTCACGAACAAAAGGATTTTAATTTAAATTAGTCTTGCTTCTGCAAAATCCGCACGGACGGCAGGATTTATTGAAAATCAGCGTTTATCCATGTAATATCCTTACTGACGTGAGGATTAATGATGAAAATACCGCTCGATAACCCCTCAGCAATCGGCCAAATTGTGCGGGCAAGCCGCAAAGCCCAAAAAATTCGTCAAGACGTCGCCGCTGGCAGCGTCGGCGTGAGCGAGAATTTTCTTGGCAAAATTGAAAGTGGCAATAACACCGTGCAGTGGGGTAAGTTGTTTCAGGTGCTCGAGGGCTTGGGTATAAAAATTATTGTTGATGTGCCGCCGACAGTTGGCGAATATCTGATGGCTCAAAAAACGAATAACCAATCGACCGACCCTCACAAGGCCATCAACTTAACAAACCCTCGGTCGTTATGAGCCGCACATTACGGGTTTGCATCAATCAAAAAGAAGTCGGCTTATTGATTGATTCTGATGGTCTTTGGTGTCTTCAATATTCGGGCGATTGGCTAGCCGACCCTCAGTGTTTTGCGCTCAGCCCAGACCTTCCATTGTCTGCATCGGCCGTTTTCGATGGCGCAAGCCGACGCCCCGTTCAATGGTACTTCGATAATTTGTTGTCCGAGGAAAGCCAGCGTGTTCTGTTAGCGCGCGATGCCAAAATTGATGTGGCCGATGCGTTTAGCCTACTCGCTTGGTACGGAGCCGAGTCTGCCGGATCGTTAACTTTGTTGTTGCCCGAAACGCTCGAAGCACCTAATCAACCGCCCCGCCCGCTATCTGACAATGCATTAGAAAGGCGCATCCTGCAGCTACCCAAAGTGTCGCTAAACCAGGGTGCTGTTAAACGTATGTCGTTAGCGGGGACGCAACATAAATTGGCCGTCATAATGCGTGAAGGGGCGCTCTTCGAGCCCATTGGTTCCATGCCTTCTACGCATATTTTAAAACCCGACCATCCGGATGAGGACTATCCGCATTCGGTGATCAACGAATGGTTTGTGATGCGTTTGGCAAAGCGCCTTGGGCTTGATGTGCCCGAAGTGCATCGCCGCTATGTACCAACGCCGGTATATTTAATTAGTCGCTTTGATCGCATGCGCAAGGCGAATGGAATCGATGGAAGTATTGACTGGGAGCGACAACACGCGATTGATGCGTGCCAGTTATTAGGGCTGGACCGCAGTTTTAAGTACAACCAAGGCAGTATTGAAAATCTGGCGCGGTTAGGCAATGCGTGCCGTAGCCCGGCCGTTGCACGGTCACGGCTTTACAACTGGCTTGTGTTCAATGTGTTGGTGGGAAACAGCGATGCCCACTTGAAGAACCTGAGTTTTATGGTGTCTAGTGACGGTATTCAATTAGCGCCATTTTATGATTTGCTTAGTGTTGCAACTTACGAAACGCGTGCATTCGAAAAAAATATCTGGCCCACCCAAAGTCAAATAGCTTGGCCAATTTTAGATGTAAAACAGTATAAAAAACTAAGCCGTGATTTGTTACTCAAAGCGGGTGAACAAATGCAAATATCGAAAACAACGGCACTTCAGAGGTTGGAAAATTTGCGCAGTCGTATCGTGCACCAAGCGAAAGAACTCTTTAACGAAGTCTCTTTAGAAAACGAGCACATCGTTCGCGAACGGCCCGAACTTGCAGCAACAATGGCAGGCGAGCTGCGTTGCTTGAACACTATTATTTATACGGTCATTCAAGAAATGCAGGCACAAATCGCCTGAAGCAATACTGAGCAACTGTTTAGTCAACCACTGCATTTGCTTAGCCACGACAGTTTGTCTTGGCCGCAGATTGAGAATGGCGGCATCAATTTCCACACCGCAGCAACTTCGTCGTGTAATTGACCTAGGCTTGCCACCGCAGCCGCGTCACATCGAAAGCACCATGCGCATCGCTTTCGTATTGGCTACAAACGCCGTAAATGTTGATAAGCGAACTGTAGCGGGGTTTGATTAGCTTTGGTTGCGCTTTTTCAAAAGATGTTTTTGCCGCGTTGTTTCGTTTGTTGTTACAGTCTGTATGCTAATCTTTGAAAAATCTAACTTGCTCGGAAAGTTCAATATGAAAGCACTTAACGATTGCGTATTTATTAGTTTTGTTTTGATTGTTCTCGCAGTATTTTCGACCCAGACTGCTGCGCAAATGAAACCTGGCTTATGGGAAGTTACTGGCAAGATGCAAAGCAGCGCAAACCCGATTGCGCAAGCACAAGAAAAAAGTGGCGGGCTAACACCCGAGCAACTTAAAGCCGCCCAATCGATGCCAAAGATGTCCCCAGAAATGCTTGCTCAAATGCAGGCGCAAATGCAGGCACAAGCGGCGAAACTTCCACCAGAACAGCGCAAAGCAATGGAAGGATCAATGGCAGCAATGCAAAACATGAGTGTCGGCAAAGACGGCAGCACCGCCATGAAAGTTTGCATGACAAAAGAAATGATTGAAAACCAACAGTATGCAAACCAAAATAATAAATGTACAAATACTAAAGGGCCAATGGTAGGCAATACACAAAAGTTTAGTTTCACTTGTATCGACCCCGTAAGCACAGGCGAAGGTACATTTACTTTTCAAAGTAACAGCAATTACACGGGCACTTTAAAAATAAAGTCGGTACAGAACGGCAAGACCAATGAAATGGTTATAGAAAACGCAGGGAAATTTTTAGACGCTAATTGTGGCTTGGTAAAACCAATGAATAATCTTGGGAAGTAAAAATTAAGCAACGTCGTAAATACGAACTACGTAGTCTAAATTTGCACCACCAACTGATAGCTGGCTTTAACACCATCTGCAGTTACAGCGTAAGGTTGCGTAACGGCCATACGATCGGCTTCACTGAGGCGACGCCAGATACCATCACGTTGATTGCCGGGATCATCTCGCACATACAGTTGCGTGGTCAGCAAATCTGTTTTGCCTAACTTAATTTTTGCGTGAATATGTGGGGTGCGCCCACTGTAAGCAGCGGGTTTTATCGTCCGAAATTTAAATTGCCCAGCACTATCCAACTGCACGCGCCCAAAACCTTGGAAATTTGGGTCCATCTTTGCGCCATCTGCAGGGTGATCGTAATGACCGCTTTCATCGCATTGCCAAATTTCGATGACACCGCCTTTAAGCGGCTTGCCGTCGACGTCAACAATGCGTCCTTCGACCCACGCTTGCGTGCCTTTGGTGTACTGACGATCGCCGTTTCGAAGCAAATCAAAATCGGCATCTTTCGGCTCTCGTAGCGGATAAAAAGGTCCTTCGGTTTGCGATGGTGTGGGTCTTAACTTATTTGCACTCTTAGGCGGGTTTGTTTGGGCTTGCGTGCCGGCACTATGCAACGGCAACAGGGTAACTGCCATTACAACGTTGCGTCGTACTAAAAGGTGTAAATTTTTTTTCATCGGATAGCCTGTTCAAACAAACCGAAGTAATGCGTTAAAAAAGTTAATCCAACTTGATTCCTAAATCTACTGCCAATTTAATCCACACAGGCACATCACGCGCCCAGTTTTCGCGAGTATCTTTTAAATTATTTGGTTTATTCGGTATTGCAAACGATTCGCGCAATTGCGCTGCTTTGGGAGAGTTTGCACCATCCACCACAACTTGCGATAGCGCCTGCAACACTGCTTCAGGCGTGCCAGTTGGGGCCATAAGCGGCAGGCCTCCTTCGAGTGTCACCAACCGACCTTTAATGCCTTGTTGTGTAAGCGTCGGTACATCAGGCAATTTGGGTGAGCGATAAGAGCCGGTTACGCCAATGGCTTTTACGCCACGCGGTTGAACCGTAGCAAATGATTGGTAACTGCCAATCGCAACTTGCAATTGGCCGCCAGCCACGTCAACCCACATCGGCGCTTCGCCTCGGTAGTTCACCGTAACAATTTTAGTACCTTCGTTACGATTGGTTTGATCAGCCACCATTTGTGGGTAAGAGCCGGGCGCATAGCTGCCCATGCTCACTGGATTTTTTTTGGCGTACTCAATGAGTTCGCGCATGGTGTTAACCCCAATTTTTTCGGGCACACCCACTACCAGCGGTCCAGATGGAAAAAAGCCTACTGGCACAATATCTTTGTCAAGGTTGTAGGGCAGTTTGCTGTACAGCACACGATTTTGCCAGACGGTACCCGACGTTGTCATAAGCAAGGTGTAGCCATCGGCGGGTGATTTCGCAACCGCATCAATAGCAATAATTGCACCGGCGCCAGGCTTGTTTTCAACAATAGCCTGAATACCAAATTTTGCAGTTAATTGCTCGGCGTAGAGCCGCGCGTAAGAGTCCGTAAGCCCGCCCGGCGCGAAGGCCACAATAATGCGAATCGGCTTGTTGGGCCAAGGTGCAGTTTGCGCCATAGCGCTCTTTATAGAATGCGGCAACACGAGCGAACCGGCAGCAGCGCCTGCGGCAGTAATTAGTCGGAGACGTTGTAATTTGCGATGCGTGTTAATGGAATTGCTCAATTGATGTCTCCTGATTTGTATTGTTTGAATCATTGTAGACAGACATTTGTGACTGCGCTATCAGTAAGCGTATACGCCAGAGCCGTTAATCTGGCGCACGGGTACCGCAATGGCTAGGTTACTTTGATCGGTAAGCTACTTCGATAGCTGCCGCAACAGGTTGTTCGATCGGTGCTTGGTTGCCCTCGATCAAAACTTGTTGCTCTATGACCTACGGAGTGGCGCGTTATCGTAGCAATCCCCTTTAGACCGATACGGTCCTGTGCAATCGTTTCGTAACATTTTGTAAATTCTGTACGAATAGGATTTACAAAATGCCGCGTAGGGCGCAAATCTATGTAACCAAATCAGTGCCCTTGCTAAAATTTCGAACAATTTTTGTAGCGAAATCGCTGTTCCGTGATTTAATCGCGCCGCAGTTCACCCAAAATTTATCTCAAAAGGGACATCATGAAAAAACTATTAATCATCAGCCTCAGTAGTTTAGTTTTATCCGCTTGCGCAACCAAAACTTTTGTTAACGAGCAAGTATCAACAGAAGGTAAACGCCTCGAATCAAGTATCGCCAATGTGGACGCAAATCTAGCAAAAGTGAATGCGACCGTGACGGCAAACGATAGACGCTACGAAGAACGAATTGCCAGCGTGCAGTCGGGCCTCGGAGCCAATTCAAAACTGGCGCAAGATGCACTGAGTAGAGCAAACTCGGCACATAAACTAGCCGAAGGCAAACTAGTGTCAGAGACCGTTCTGACAGATGACAAGTTTCGTTTTTCATATGGCACAGCGCAACTGAGTAAAAGCGCCGAAGGCATGTTGTCTGACATAGTAAGTAAGCTTAAAGCGGATAACAAGAATGTCTTCATCGAAATTCAAGGACACACTGATACCGTCGGTAGTGCCCAGTACAACGTTAAGCTTGGGCAAGAACGGGCTGAAGCAGTACGACAATATTTGTACAAGTCTGGTATTCCCTTGCACCGCATTAACACGGTGTCTTATGGCGAATCGCAACCGCTGGTAAAAGGAAACAACCGCACTGCTAGCGCTCAGAATCGGCGGGTTGTTTTGATGGTACTCGCCTAGAGCTTAGTAACGTTATTTTCGACACTCGGGAAAACTTGATAATTGAAATGAGTTTTTCTGAGTTTTGAGGTTTTTAAACTTTGAATTAGCGAGGCAAAAGTTTTAGTCCGTACTCGTTACGGCGGCGATGCAAAATTCTAAAGTACGCGAATGTTCGCAAGCACTCCAAGCCGCTTCGCGCGACGCGCAAGCTTTTTGTCGTCAAAAGTAACGAACTCTTGGGCATGTGCGGAAAGCAATGCATGAAGTACGTCGGCAATATCGAGGCCCTTGCAGGCGAGTTCGGCTGCAGTGTTGACGTCAGCCCAACGCTCGACTTCAACATTAGGTAGGCCGGTCAGATGAATGAGCACATCTCGCACATTATGTGCAGAGAATTCATAAAAGCTTTGTAGTACCCATGCTAGCTCCAGAACGACGGTGATTGGAACGAAGATCGAGGACTTAGAATTAAACAAGCTCCGAGCCTTTTTTCGCTGAACATCACTTTCATTCGAATTCACCGGGTCTACATAGAGACGCACTAAAATGTTTGTGTCAACAGCAATCATTTACGCTTAGTCGCGTGCTTACGCATCTCGATGCCGATATCGAAGTCTTCCAATCTCTTTTTGCCGGAGTATTTCAACATGCCAAAACCGTCGACCAACTTACTTACAGGGCGTACATTTTTTAGTCTGATCATCACACCAGTACCTTCGCGACGCACTTCCACCTCGCTGCCGGGCGTTATTCCGAGCTCGATCCGAATGGACTGCGGAATAACCACTTGCCCTTTCGCAGAAACAGTTAAAACATCACGTGCGCCCATTGTATTCTCCTAGATAACTGGGGCAGTTTAACTAGGTTCAACTGGAAACGCAATCGACAACCTTTGAGCCATATCGCGATATTTTTCGAATTGGACTTCAAAGAAAACGAGGCGAATTCGAGCCCCCTCCTTAAACTCGATTAGATTTCAGCGGCGTAAATCGCAAAAGTGACGATCTTCACCACTCCGCCACAATAATCGCATCGCAGTGGGTTGAACTTCAGCTTTTATCATAGATCCCTTTTACACTTTATTTTCATTATTAGAGTGTCTGCATTGGTTAAGTGACAGCGGCAAGCACCGGTTGGTTTCGATTAGCCCCGACCACAGCTTGCCTCGCGGCAAGTGCTCTAAGGCACCGGCACAAGCTTTGTTGCTAGTTATTTTGCATCGATATGGGGGACTTTCGATCTAAACGTCCTCGCGATTTTTTAATTGATTGATGGACTCGTTAGTAACGACCGAGCCGTTCTTTGAAAACGGGCGAAAGCCATAAACGGACGCGAGCTCCGAAACATTTGGCGAATTCGAGCTAACGATCGCAGTGCTTCCCGCTAAAACAGCGCGGGCCAACCTTGATAGCACCACTCCAACCGTGGAACCCTCCAGTTGAGCTAGTTCTTTGACTGCAATTAAAACGTCTTGGTCAATGTTTATAGTCGTGCGCATGGCGTAACGTTAATACATCAAATGACAAGGTGCAATCGCTTTAACTGGATAAATGGCGGCGCAACTTAAAAAAAGTGGAAGGTTGTTTCTTTATTTATTTTTATTCATGCAATTCATTGCGTTCTGGTAGGGTTTCGTTGAACAAAGCGACTGAACTTGATCGACGGTATAAACGCTACTGACACCTCGAAATCACGAGCAATTTCAATGCGATCGCAGCTCAATATTTCTGCGATTGACGCTAGGATTAAAAAAATTGGAGCATTACTTCGGCGGGCACCATCAATTCACGTTCGGCATAATCAAGAGCGCTGGCATATTGCCAATTTTCGAACTGAGGGGTAACACTGCCGGGAGCAATTAGTTGGTCTTTTTTTTAAATTAAGTTTACGCGTTTGGCTACCGATGCCTAGCAAGCGTATCGCGTAACCGCCTAGCTGTTTGCAAACCAGAAAGGTCCGCAGCTTTAGCAGCCGACAAACCCTTGCTTAATGCATGTTCTGCAATTGCACAACGAACGTTTTGCACAAAGTCTCGCGGCGTTAGCCCCACATGGTCGGTAAATAAACGCAATAAATGTCGTTCTGTTAAAAAACCAATTTTTGCCATATCGGCGCTAGTCCAATTTGCTTTAGGATCGGCACACACTGCATCTTGTACTCGATGGATTGCCGGATGTAAATGATCCCGATACTTTAGCAGCGGCGATAGCTCGGCATCTAATGGTCCGCGTCGTGTAAAGGCCACCATCGTTTGTGCAACTTTTGAGGCAATCGCAGCATTACAAGTTTTGGCGATTAAGTGCAAAGCTAAATCAATACCTGCCGTTATGCCTGCACTAGAAAAGATAGGGCCATCTTCTACAAATACACGATTAGAAATAACCTTCGCGTTAGGTGCCATCGTTTGTAACTGACCTAGGAGCTCGTGATGTGTTGTGCATTGGCGATTGGAAAACAACCCGGCATCTGCCGCTAACAATGCCCCTACACAGACTGTTAATAATTTAAAATTAGCTTGCTCGTTTTTAAGTAATTGCGGCGCAAATACTTTACTAAGCCAAGCCCTTGTTTTATGCCACGCCATTTGCTGCATTACCTTAGACGAAACTAAACCTGGCAACCCAAGCAACACAACCCAAGTTTGCTCTGCAGTTTTAGAAAAACTAACCGGCAACGGCTCAATGTTTGATATTCCGACACCAACCGACGAATCAACCTCACGCTGCGGCCCAACAAAATGCAAACGAAATTTTGGTTCAGCCAAAGCTTGATTGGCGATTCGAAAGGCCTCGGCTGGGCCAGCCAAATCAAGCAGCACTGTGTTGGGTAACACAACAAAGAAAACGTCAATCATATGATGGTTGCAAAGCGCCCTGCCAGCACGGTTTCTGTGCGTTGCATAATTTGCTCAGCAGTAACTAACTGACCATCAGGACTATGCATATCAAAGGTCAGCGTTGCACGCGAAGCAAAATCAACGTCCCATCCTTCATCGCTTGCGTGACGCGCCGTAGTCTCACAACATTGCTCGGTACGTATGCCACAAATAATCAATTTTTGGATTCCGTTTGCGTGTAACCACCCCTTTAGCCCAGTGTCCACTAGCGCGCTATGTTTGTGTTTATAAATAGTAAGCGCTGCATCAAAACTGGCAAGCTCTTTTAGTGGCTTAACTAGATCACTTTCTATTGCAAATGGGTTCGTTGATAGCGCCTCCCCATCGGTATGAAACACGCGCACTACTGCAATACCAGCCTCTTGGCATCGCTGAATTAGTGCGTTGCTGTTCGCAATAAAGTCTGCAAGATGTTTATCACTCCAATAGGGGCGAGCGCGAAACGATTCTTGAACATCAATAACTAACAGCGCGGATTTTTTTGGTTCGGTACTTAAAGCATTCATTGTAAATAGCCTTCAGATTTAAAGACGACTTCGTTTGATGCAGGATGCTTTGGAACGATGTCAGAACTAAGATCTTGCGCCAAGGATACCGATTTTGCAGCCCGAAATAGGCCTTGTAACGACGTGAAACGGACATTAGCGCCGTTTTTATTTTTAACGCTACGAACCTACACTGCTAAGGTTAAAGGCCCAATACCTAGCAATTTACTCATTTCACTCATTTCACTCATTTCACTCAGTCAACGCTTGGATCGCGCGCATCGCATCCGCAAGCGATTGCACGCGCGCTTTTTTACTAGAATAACTTTCCGATACCGGTGCGACCACCATTCGATGCACAATACCCAACTCATCGCAGGCCTGATGAAAACCTTGCTCTATTTTTGGTGCACTGGATCGCTTCACTTCGACGGCAATAAACGGTTTACCAGCACGCTCAAATAGAAGATCAATTTCGGCACGGTCGGCAGTTCGGTAAAAAAACGGGACCAAAGACTTACTCGCGGAATTAATCAAATTTTCGATGACAAACCCGTCCCAGCTTGAACCACACACCATATGCCCAAGCAATTGATTTGGGGTTTCAATCTCGAGCAATGCGTGAACTAAACCGCTATCGCGAATGTAGATCTTTGGCGACTTTACCAAACGCTTATTGACGTTTCCGCTCCAAGGTTGAAGACGTCTAACCAATAACAGATCAACCAGTAGATCGAGATAACGCGCTACGGCATTAGCAGACACACCAAGACTTTGAGCTAGGCGGCTAGCGTTTAACAATGTTCCTTGTGCATTAGCCAACATACTCCAGAGCCGTCCGATCAGCGCGGCAGGCATACGCGGTGCAAACATCGGTACATCACGCTCTAGGTAGCTACGAATGAACCCTTGACGCCATCGCAAACTCATTGCGTCTGTCCGCGCCAGATAGCTTTCGGGAAAGCCGCCACGTAGCCACAAGATATCGGGCAAAGCATTCGTCGATTGGACTTCGAGCATGTCGAGAGGACTCAGTTCGATATATCTCACGCGACCTGCAAGCGATTCCGACGTTTGCTGAATTAGATCTAGTGATGCAGAACCAAGCAACAGGAACTGACCATAGGGCGCACCTTGACGTCTTCGTTCGTCGATCACGCCCCTCAATTCTGCGAACAACTCGGGCAATCGGTGAACCTCATCTAAAACAATTAATCGGCCGCTTAGGTCGCTCAGAAACGCGGATGCATCGTTAAGCTTTCGAAGGTCCGCAGGGCTCTCTAGGTCGAGATAAACGGCATTATGAATTTCACCTATTTGTCTCGCTAAAGTAGTTTTACCCACCTGTCGAGGCCCAATAAGTACGACTGCAGGCGTCTCTTCTAAGGCCAATTGAATTTCTTTAAAGCGCTCGGTTCGGTCAATATTCATGCCGTAAATTCTACATCAAACGGAGAATTTACGGGGTTTTTTAGTAATTTAACCTTCGGTTCGGGATCAAACTGTAAGGCCTTGGCCCAATTGGATAATTGCTCATCGACTGGGTGATTAGTGCAGCTGCCACTGATACTGTGACCCTTAACGAATACTCTTGCTTCATTTTAAAAAACAACCGATTTGATAGGTTGCAACAAGTCTCGAACAAAACCGACGTCGTCTTTGGAGTACGATCACAAACGTGAACTCAGGCCCCCACATCCCGTTTATTCCCAATAGCCGACTACCCGATCCTCGCATCGAGGTATTTGATGAAAAATTTCTAGCGCTGCGTTTGCTGTCGGGTAGCGTCGAGCAACTAGCCACCGGTTTTTATTGGGCAGAAGGCCCGCAATGGTTTGGCGATGGGCAGTTTTTGTTGTTCTCCGATATCCCCAATAATCGCATCATGCAGTGGGATCATTGCACTGGGCAAACCAGTCCTTTTAGACAACCCAGCCATTACGCCAATGGCCTTGCTCGTGACCGCCAAGGTCGCTTGCTGGCTTGCGAACACGGCACCCGCCGCATTACCCGCACCGAGTACAACGGCAGCATTACTGTTTTAGCCGACCGTTACAAAGGCAAACGGCTCAACTCACCCAACGATATTGTTTGCAAAAGCGACGACACCATCTGGTTCACCGATCCACCGTTTGGTATTGCCGGTTGGTGGGAGGGCGAGCCCGCAGTAGCCGAGCTACCCCACGGTGTGTATTGCTTAGACCCATCAAGCGGCGAACTCACTATGGTTTTGGACGATTTACAAGGCAGTAACGGCCTCGCGTTTAGTCCCGACGAAAGTGTCTTGTACGTTGTAGAAAGTCGGGCAATGCCGACGCGCAAAATTTGGGCCTACGATGTCGTCGGCAATCAAACTAAAAACAAACGAGTTTTTGTTGATGCAAACGGCCCGGGTGCTTACGATGGATTCGCTGTGGATACACAGGGCAACCTTTGGTGTGGCTTTGGTAGTAGTGGTGCTGCTGGGGCCGATTTAGAGGCACTAGACGGCGTGCGCGTTTACGATTCGACGGGTCTACCGCTCGCCCATATTCATTTACCCGAACGATGCGCTAATGTTTGCTTTGGCGGACCGATGAACAACCGTTTATTTATGGCGGCTAGTCATTCGTTGTATGCATTGCATTTAAATGTGCGCGGGGCGGTGGGCTAGGGTATTAAAATAATCGAACCTGTTGTACGTCGTGCTTCAAGATCTGTGTGTGCCTGCCCTGCAGCACTTAACGGATATCGATAATGAATTGGTACTTTAATGATGCCTTGCTTCACTGCATCGAAAGTACGCGCAGCAATGGCGTTTAGTTTTTCGCGCTTGGCCGTGTAGTGAAACAAAACCGGACGAGATAACGTAATCGACTTTGCACTTAAATTTGCTAACAATTGCTCGGTTGGCGATCCACCATAAGCGCCACTTGCTTGACCAAAGCTAACCCAATGGCCACACATTGCTAGAGCTTCTAAATTTTCATTAAACGCTTCTTTGCCAAGGCCGTCGTAAATAATATCGGCGCCTTCGCCTTGGGTGAGCTCTTTTACTTTGTCGGCAAAATCATAGTGCTTGGTAATAATTGGGTGGCGGCAACCGTGCTCTCGGGCAAGACGCGCTTTGTCTTCACTGGATACAGTGCCGATAACAATTGCACCAAGCGCCGAGGCCCATTGACACAAAAGCAAACCAACACCGCCGGCAGCCGCATGTACGAGTATTCGCGTTCCAGCAGTAACTCGACAGGCTCGATGTAATAAATATTCTGCGGTCATGCCCTTAAGCATTAACGCAGCCGCCACTTCGTCGGAAATATAATCAGGTAGCAAAACCAGTTGGTCCGCCGACATCGTGCGCACTGATGTGTAGGCACCCACCGGTGCGCACGCATAGGCCACTCGATCTCCTGGCAAAAATTGCGTAACGCCCGCGCCTACTTCGGTAACGACTCCCGCGGCTTCCATCCCGATAATTCCGGGCGGCGTTAACATTTTGTATTGACCGGTCCGAACATACACATCGATGTAATTCACACCAATAGCGGCTTGTTTCAAGCGCACTTCGCCCGCTTTTGGGCCGGACACTTTTACTGATTGAAGGCGCATTTGGTCTGTACCGCCATGCGCCGCTACAACAATCGCTTGCCCTGTTATTGACGGAAAAATCGATTCGTAACTCGCTGCAGCTAAAGCAGCGAACTTAGTGCTGCTGACCGCCCCAGGATTACTGACCGCGGTTCGCGTTGGCCGCGTCCGCAACAATTTATGCGCTAGCGCTTCCGTAGATAGACGACTCTGCTGGCGTAAAAAAGCCCGAGCTCCATCAAACCCTCCTTGATAAACGCCGTCACCAACTAATGCGGCTAGTTCTCGCTCTTGCCCCTTGGGTGTATCGAATGTGCTTTGCCACCACCAGTAGGTTTGATTGCCATCCGTAACTGGTTTAAGCGTACAAGTCGCTACGTACCGTTTTAAGGCAACAGTGGCATCAAGGATGCAATAGGTAAAACTATGATCGCGATCCGATAGACTCAGCAATTGCTCGCGAATGCGCCCGCCATCTTGCATTTCGAAATTACGAACGCAACCGAGTTGATCGGGCGCTTCACCATTTTCGATTTCTGAATACGCCACAGCAGGATGCCAATGATCGTGACCATTAAAGTCGCGAATCAATGCCCACACCCGTTCAATGGGTGCATCAATAATGGCTGTTCGAGTAACTTTTATCACTGCTACCGAAACATACTTTTTAGGTGATTAAATGCGGTTTGAAAAACACCCTGTCCAATATTGTCGGCCAATTCGCGCTCTTTACCCAGAGGTGGATCGAATTCTGCAGACCATTCAGCAAAGGTCGTATTGCCATCGGTAATTGGCGTTAGTTTAAGCGTCGCCACATAGTTCTCAACACCCATCGGACTTTCTAAAATGGAATAAGTGCACTGAAAATCGTAGTCAGAAAGCGTTAGCAATTGTTCACGAATTAAGCCACCATCTTTTAGCCGAAAGTTTCGAATACAACCTACTTTATCTGCTGGCAAACCGCCCTCAATGCGCGAGTCCGCAACGAAGGGCGTCCAATTTGGCAGACCATTAAAATCGCGCACGACTGCCCATACCGCATCAGCAGAAGCATTTACCACGGTCGATGTGTAAACCTTAATCATTTACGAGTTTCCACCACCAGAAATAGCCGTCGGCGCACCGCCCGCAATACCACTTGGTTTATCAGCGGGTTTGTCTAAGTTTTTGTCCATCATTCCGCGTGCCAACTTGCCTACGTCGCCAGAATCAACGCCAATTTCTCTTAGCAATTGATCGACTAAAGGGGCTTGCGCTCTAAATCGCAAGGCTGAATTGACAACGTTATCAGCAAAATTTCCGCCACCACCTCCACCGCCTCCGCCGCCACCATCAAAGTCCGAACGTCCGCCACCGCCGCTTGCGCCCATTAGGCCATCGACCTGTAAAATTTTAATGCCCTCGATACGCTCTAACGGGCGACTCGATTCGCGAATAATCGCCTCAAGCCGGTCAATCAATTTCATACGCATCGCTGAAACACGCGCTTCTGGTGACAGCATATTGGCAGCTTCGTTCATCAGCTTCAAACCTTCGGCCTCTACTTCATGACGGATCCGATAGGCCATCGATTTAATTTTCTCGGCATCGGCGTTGGCCTCCGCCTCTACGCGTATCGCATCGCCTCGGTCGGATGCAGCGGCCTTTTCAGCTTGAGCAGCCATAGTTAAACGAATGCCCTCACGCTCGGCCTCTTGTTGTGCACCAATTAGCTCAATCGCTTTACGCCGCTCGGCCATTTCGGTTTCACGCACTGTAAACACGCGCTCTTCTTCGTGAACCGCCTTGGCCCTAGCTTGGTCGGCCGACGCTTGTGCTTCCGATTGCGCCTTTGATTGCACGGCAACTTCGATCGCACGCTGTTGCTCGGCTAGTTCAATCGCTTTACGACGCTCAATTTCAGCAGTTTGAATTTCCCGCTCTTTCGAAATACGCTCTTCTTCAATTGAACGCTCCGATATTAAGCGCGCACGATCAACCGATTCTTTTGCAGCAATTTGCGCCCGCTCACCATCCTGTTCTTTGGCCGCACGATCTTTTACTAACTCAGAACGTTGTGAAGCGCGAGAAAATTCTAAATCGCGCTCTTGCGAAAGGCGGGCGTTTTCAAGTTCTCGATCAATGTCGAGGGCTTGCTTTTCTGTTTGCAAGTTTTTGTTCCGAATTTGAATCATCGTGTCTTGCTCGATGTCGTTACGGATTTTTTTGCGCATTTCAATTTGCTCGGTCAAGCGCGTTAAACCTTCCGCATCAAAGGCGTTAGATGGATTGAAATACTCCATCCCAGTTTGATCTAATTGCGTTAGCGATACCGCCTCTAACTCCAAACCGTTTTGTAGCAAATCGGCCGCCACAACACCACGCACACGCTTTACATATTCGCCGCGCTTTTCATGTAGTTCTTCCATTGTCATTTCTGCAGCTACCGTGCGTAACGCATCAACAAATTTACCTTCAACCAATTCTTTTAGCATTTCGGGTTGCATCGTGCGCGTACCCAAGGTTTGCGCCGCTGACGCTACCGCCTCAACGCCTGCTTGCACGCGCACATAAAACTCAGAAATTACATCGACCCGCATACGGTCTTTGGTTATTAGCGCCTTATCTTTGCCGCGCGCTACTTCTAGTCGTAACGTATTCATATTCACGGGGATCACTTCGTGAACGATCGGCAGAACAAACGCCCCACCATTCATCACAACCTTTTGTCCGCCAAGACCGGTACGCACAAACGCCCGCTCTTTTGAGCTACGAAGGTAAAGCCAGTTAAGTAACCATACCAATAGCGCCACGACAATAGCAACGACGATCAGACCTAATAGAAAACTTCCGAATTGAGCACCGCTCATGATGTTTACTCCTTGGCTTTTTTAGCTGTTTTAGCTTTAAATTGAATGTTCTTAAACTCTTTGGTAGTTGCCACTAAAGCAACCTCGGTCGGCAAGCGCTCCATACTGGAGGCGCCATAAAAACCGTGAATATCGTTGCAGTTCGCCAAGACATAACTGGCATCTGCTGGCGTTGCAATTGGCCCGCCATGACACAACACAATGACATCTTTACGGACCTTGCGCGCGGCGGCTGCCCAAGCGTTAATTTGTGGCACGCAATCGCTAAGCTTTAACGCGGTTTCCGCGCCTATATTGCCGCCGGTGGTCAGCCCCAAATGGCAAACAATAATGTCGGCCCCGGCCTTCGTCATGTCTCGGGCACTTTGCTCATCAAACACATAAGGGGTAGTTAACAAATCGAGCTTATTGGCACTTTTAATCAAATCGACTTCGAGACCGTAGCCCATGCCAGTTTCTTCTAAGTTCGCACGGAAATTTCCGTCAATCAAACCGACCGTTGGAAAATTTTGAATGCCAGAAAAACCTAAATCAATTAGCCGCCGCAGAAAGGCATCGGGAATCATAAAGGGGTCAGTCCCGTTTACCCCTGCCAACACGGGTGTGTGCTTTACAACCGGTAGTACCTCGTGCGCCATCTCGCAAACGATTTCGTTGGCGTTGCCGTAGGCTAACAAACCCGACAACGAACCGCGACCGGCCATGCGAAAGCGTCCCGAGTTGTAAATCACGATCAAGTCGATACCACCTTGCTCCTCGCATTTGGCAGACAAGCCAGTACCCGCTCCGCCACCAATGATCGGCTGTTTAGCCTTGATCATTAGGCGAAACTTTTTAAGAATATCTTTACGTGCGATACGAGCCATAGGGTTTTCCGAGAGACGAAGTTGAGCGGTGAATAGAGTTGTTTTGAGAATTACTTTGAGATTGGTTTTGCATCAAATTAGGCACAGCGATTTCGCGAAATGCAGCCACTAGCGCGTCGCTAAATTGCGGGTCATTAATGTTATGTGGCAAGCGCACAAGTTTGCGATTGCTACCGGCTTTGAAACCACTAGAAATGGTGTCGAATAACGCCTTGTCGGCGGCGGGGTCCCAGAATGATTGGCCCACGGCATCAACTGCTGATACACCACCCTCTGGAATTAGAAACCGCACAGGGCCTTCCATTCGATTAAGCTTATCAACAATAAATTTACCGATAGCAATATTTTCGGCAACAGTGGTTCGCATTAAAGTGACGTTACTGTTGTGCTTAATAAAGTTGCGGCCATTAAATTTTGCAGGCACCGTTTCCATAGCCCAAAAGTTGACCATGTCTAAGGCGCCGCACGAACCCACGTACGGCAACTTACTTTTAATCATCGCGTCCATACGCGTAGGGCCAGCGGTCAGTACGCCACCCACTAGCTCGTCAGCAACTTCGGTCGTGGTGATATCAAGCACGCCCGCAAGCAAACCTGACTCGACTAACTTTTCCATCGATTGCCCGCCAGTACCTGTCGCGTGAAACACCAAACAATCGTATTGTTCTTCTAATTGCTTGGCGACCGCTTGCACGCACGGCGTAGTGACACCAAACATACTTAAGCCAATGGCCGGACGCGAATCGCTAGTGGCATTGACGTTGCAATACGAAATCATTCCGGCCAAGGCGTGAGCCGCATTAGACAAGACTTTTTCGCTAATGCGATTGATGCCTGACACATCCGTCACCGAGTACATCATGGTGATGTCAGAAGGCCCCACGTAGGGCTTTACATCACCGGAAGCAACGGTAGACACCATCATTTTTGGAACGCCAATGGGCAGGGCTCGCATGGCCGGTGTTGCCAAGGCCGTGCCACCAGAACCGCCAGCAGAAATAATACCGCCTAAGTCTCGACGTTGACGAATATAGTGCTCGAAGGCCACTGACATTTCAATCGTCGCCGAACCTCGGTCACCGGTAAAAACAGCACGCTCGCCCTTGGGATGATGCCGCGCAATTTCTCGCGGATGTACCATGGCTGGAGAAGGCTTACCCGAAGTCGAAAGATCGACAGTGACGGTTCGCACGCCAAGTTTTTCGATACACGAGCGAATAAAAAAAAGTTCTTTTGCTTTGGTATCAAAGGTACCCGCAATATAAGCTGCTCGTCCCATGCTGGCCGCAACTGGGAATTCAACAACACGCGTATCTTTACCGTTTTTTGCTAGCTCGGTTGCAGCTAATGTTGATGATGGCATTAGGTCGGCCGCAGTTTTCGTGCGACCACTAATAAGCTGGTCTTTAGGTTCTGTGCTGTGTGCGTCTGCCGCGCTCCAGCGGTTGTAACCCCGTTGCAAGCGCTCGCCACCTGTATTGCTATCAAGTGAAGGGCCTTCTTCGTTTGCATCGCCGCTACGCTTAATTGTAAATATTTGAATCTCGTCCGTTGACTTTGATTCGATTTCCGTTGGCGCTACTTGCACTTCGTCATCTAGCGATGATTTAATACCCAGCAGTTGCTGTTGTAGTTGTATGTCGCCTGCTAATTGTGATGCTGGCAGTCGCCGCGCAATACGACCGTTGACCATAATGGCAATGTCGTCTGCGACTTGCATCGCCACACCCAAATTTTGTTCTATTAACAAGACGGCAATATCACCTTCGTGGGAAAGCGACTTCAGCATGTCAGCGACTTGCTGAACAATAACTGGCGCCAACCCTTCGGTGGGCTCGTCCATCACTAATACTGATGGGTTGAACAACAAGGCACGCGAGATCGCTAACATTTGCTGTTCGCCCCCTGACAATTGCCCACCACCATTACCTTTACGCTCGCCCAAACGCGGAAAAGTTTGATAAATACGATCAATCGTCCAAGGCCCTGAGCGCGTTCCTGCTGCAAGCTTTAAAGTTTCATCAACTGTTAACGACGGCCATACACGACGCCCCTGCGGGACATACCCAATACCCGCTTCGGTAATTCGATTGGGCGTTAAGCCGCAAACCTCTTTACCATTTAAGCGAACCGACCCAGAGACTCTACCGTTGGCAGGCACTAGACCGGTAATGGCGTTGCACAAAGTACTTTTACCCATGCCATTGCGGCCCACTACGGCCAACAAACCGGAACTGAGTTCGAGCGAGACTTCTTGCACGGCATGTGCACTGCCATAAAACACATCGAGCCCCTGCAAAACTAAGGCTGGACCAGAGCGAGGCGATGGTGCTTTTTTGCGCGAGAACCAGTTCATTAGTGCTTCCCACCCATATAGATCGCTTGCACTTGCTCATCGTTTTCAATTTCCGATGGAGTACCGTGTTTGATCACTTTGCCGTTATGCATAATCGTGACTTGATCAACCACTTTTAAAGCAATGTCCAAATCGTGTTCGATGATGATGTAGCCCATGTGGCGTGGTAGTGCGTTTAGCAAAGCAACCAATTCGCGCCGCTCGGCTGGCGATAGCCCTGCTGCCGGTTCATCAAACAAAATAAATCGTGGCGCACCAGCCAATGCCATTCCAATTTCTAATTGGCGTTGCTGCCCGTGCGAGAGTTGTGCAACTGGTGCGTTGGCTAAATGCGATAAGCGCACGCGTTCTAGTAAATCATCGGCCGAAACTTGGCTGGTATGTTCTGTCGGTGTTCGTTTAAAAGAAAGACGTCCAGGGTTGACGCCACGCACGGCTAAGAATAAATTATCTCGTACTGTTAATTCTTTAAATAACAGCGAAATTTGATAAGTGCGTCGCAAGCCCCGCCGAATCCGTTCGTAGGGCGGTAGCAACGTAACGTCTTCACCGAAAAATCGAATCGATCCCGCAGTGGCCGGGAAATCTCCGGTAATACAATTAAACAATGTAGTTTTACCCGCACCGTTTGAACCTAATACGGCACGTCGCTCGCCAGCGGCCACCGTAAACGACACATCATCAATAGCCTTTAACGCTCCGAAGGCGCGCGTGACACCTTCGAGAACAAGCGCATCGTTAGATGCGAGTGGAGCAATGGAGGCCATGATGAATTTACCTAGTTAAAAGTTAGCAAGACTTAAGGGCAACTTGGTTTGTCACGTGTGCCAAGTCCCATCGCATCAAATTCTGCTTTTGGCAGATTTAACTGTTGGTTTACCTTGGCAGTTACCTTAACGACTTTGTTGTAAAAAGTACCGTCCGCATTTTTAGCCACTTCAGTAACAAAAGTTGGGCCAATCGCGTTACGGTTTGCATCAACAGTCACGTCACCGGTTGGGCCTTTAAGCACTAACTTCGAAAGCGCATCACGATACTTCGCTTGACCACCAGAAAGATCGCCATTGACAGCATCCAGCGCATCCAATGCCGCCTTCATATTCGAGTAGTACAAAAACGCAAACAATGAAGGACTTGGAAATCCGTCTTTAAAGTTAGCTTTATAATCGGCTACGAATTTCTTCCACTCGGGCGTATCAATAGAATCGGCCATTGGGCTGGCAGAAGCAGTTCCAACTAAATTATCGCGACGCTTGCCTTTAAAGTTCAATACTGTTTGATCGACCGTAATCGAACCACCAACCATTGGCTTGTTGCCACCGGCTTGCTCGTATTGCGTTAAAAAGTTAACGGCATCAGAACCACCCAAAACCACTAGCAAGGCATCGACATCATTCGGAATTTTTGCAATGACAGAGGCGTAATCTTTGTTGCCTAACGGCACCCAAAGCTTCTCGACCATCTTTCCGCCGCCTTTGCAATACTCACCCATGAAACCTTGTACTTGCGAGTATGGAAACGAGTAATCTTCGGCGATTAAGGCCATGCGCTTGTAACCTTTGCTTAACGCATGATTACCTAAGCCCACCATCCACTGCGCGCCTTCGGTATTGAAACGAAAGAAATTTGGTGAAGGATTAACTAGTGTTGTTGCTTGTGCGCCGGATGAACCATTAATAAAAGTAATGTTTGGCTGGGTTTTTGAATAATCTTTAACTGCAATACCTTCACCGCCCGATAACGGACCCACCATAATTTGAACTTTATCTTGTTCAACTAATTTGCGCGTGGCGTTTACTGCGACGTCAGGTTTAGCATCCGAAGAACCTTTAATCAGTTCAATCTTTTTACCACCAGCCATACCATTACGTAACTTCAATGCAAGTTCGGCACCGCGCATACCATCGGCACCGGGTGCTGCAAACGGGCCTTCAAGTGTTGCTAACAATCCGATCTTGATTACTTCTTGCGCCTGGGCTGGGGTCATCCCCGCCATCGCTGTGAATGCGGCGACAGCGATTGCCGAACGCGCAAACAAATTTCTCTTTTTTCCAACTGTCATAACATTCTCCAAAAATGGCGATCGTGGTGCCCGCTTCATTGCGGACTAACCCTTCGCCTTGTTTATCCGACCTTGCTAGTACCGCGAAAACAATACCCAAGGGCCTCCTTCACGAAATAGTTGAAAAACTTCAGCTATGACGATTTGTTAATCGCGCTTGGTTTTTGTTATGAACCAAACGCGACTTCAACTGCTCCCACCAACCTAAAACACCATCCGGTGAGAACAACACAATGACTAAAAACACACTGCCAATTAGTAAATTAAAGCGTTCAGCGCTAACAATCGAGATGGCAAAGTTTTGTAATAAAACAAAAATAACTGCACCTATAAACGGCCCAATCGGATGGCGCATTCCACCCAACACCGCGATCACTAAAATGTTGATCAACGAGTTCAAATTCACTACACCAGGTGCAATTAAGCCGTTGTACCAAATTTGCAGCACACCGCCGATAGCGGCTAAAAAGCCAGCCACTGCGTAAGCCGTAATACGGGTTGCAACGACATTAAACCCAAGCGAATTCATCCGTCGCGCGTTATCGCGGGTTCCCTGAAAAGCAATGCCAAACGGTGTGCGTACTAGGTACTTTACAAGTAAGTAGCCACCTAGCGCTACGGCTAAAGCCAAGAAGTAAAACGGCATCGGGTCGCGCCAATTAATGCCCCAAAACTTAGGTGCCTCAACGCCGTTAAATCCCTGAAACCCGTTAAACAAGGTGTAGTTTTGCAAAGTAAGATAATAAAAAGCAACACCAATCGCCAAGGTAATCATGATGGTGTAAATACCCTCGGTACGGATTGACAGCCAACCAATCAGTACCGCAACAAACGTTGCAATCGTGACGGCCATGACCACCGCAAGCCACCAGGGCCAGCCCAAACTAATTGTGGTGACGCCACTAGCACCAAACACCGCTACCATGTAGCCCGCAAGCCCAGCTACGGTCATTTGCGCCAACGAAACAATACCGCCATAACCCGACAAAAAAGCTAGCGACAATGCGATTAGACCCAACACGAGCGATTGCGCGCCAATTTGAAAAGTAAAAAATGGCGAGGCCACAAATGGGTAAATAATAAGACCCAACAAAATAAGTACATGACGCGCGCTAACGCGAGCCCAAATCCAACGCAACCATGCGGGAGAATCTGCACTCACATCATTAAGAGTATGACTCGTTTGATTTGCGTGCGATGTTCGTTGCGGGGCGGGCGTTTTAATAGCGCCTGACTTAAACGCAGCGCGCCCAGCCCCAGAGTTCATAGCCTTACGCCAATTGGAAGCGCTCACGCTTTTTTCCCCATAATACCTTGAGGTCTAAAGGCCAATGTCACCACCATAATTACAAACGTAAACACAACACCGTAAGTCGGCGCGTAAGCCAGACCAAACTGCTCGGCTAATCCTATTAAGCATGCCCCAACAGCTGCACCGGGAATACTTCCCATTCCACCAACAATGACCACGATCAATGAAGCTAGCAAATAACGGCCGTCCTCACCAGGTGTAATCGAAAGCGCAGAACCGCCAACCACACCAGCAAAACCTGCAAGGCCTGCACCAATTGCAAAGGTAATTACAAAAATCATTTGCACGTTAACACCCGAAGCAGCCAGCATTGCACGATCATCTACGCCAGCGCGAATCATTACCCCAATGCGTGTTTTCGTTAACAATAACCAAAGCAAAATACCAATTACAATCGAGGCAGCCAGCACTAATAAACGGTATGTGGCATACGCATTGACGATCGGCAACGGGGTTGCGCCCATCATCCAACTGGGCGGATCAAACTGATAGACATCGGGGCCCCAAATCCACAGCATCAAATCGGCCAATACAATCGACAAACCAATCGTCACCATTGTTTGCCGCAAATCTTGCCCCTGCATATATCGGAACACGAAGACCTGCATCAAAATACCGAGTAAAGCCGAGCTAACGAACCCAGCAAACACGGCCAACAACCACGAACCAGTGTAATCACCGACGCTATAACCCACGTAGGCGCCTAACAAATACAAAGAACCATGCGCTAAATTTACGTTACGCATTAACCCAAACACTAAAGTGAAACCACTGGCTACTAAGAAATATAGCGACGCCAAGGTTAAGCCGTTCATTAGGGTTAGCAAGAACAGTTTCGCGTTGTCGATTAAGCCCCAAATCGACAACACCAAAAACACTGCTCCTAATAACCACCAAGCGAAATTTTGTCGATTAAGCGGCATTCAAACTCCAGCGCGTAGTACTGGAGGAACGCAATTCAGGGGCTTTATGAAATTTGCCGTCTTTCATTATCGCCAGGAGTTTTTTCTTATCCAGCAAAATACTTAAATCAGCAACCGGGTCACCATCAACCAATAATAGGTCAGCCAAGAAACCCTCTTTAACTTGGCCTAACTCGTTGCCCATCAACATGATTTCGCCGCCTAATTTTGTTGCGCTAATGAGCGCTTCCTTATTGGTCATGCCGGCGTACTTTACGAGGTACTGTAAATCGTTAGCGTTTTCGCCGTGCTTAGCCCAAGCAAAACCATAATCACCGCCGGGAAGAATTTTTACGCCGCGTTTATGCATTGCACGTAGGCCGTGTTCGGCGGCTTCAATTTCTTCGCCGTACCCCATTTGTAACGCCTTGGCATGAGAAATACCAACTTGATCGCCGTCATATAACAACTTAACAATCACCGAGAGGCCGGGAGATACAAAAATTCTGTTTTTGTGCGCTTCAAGCATATCGAGCGCTTCTTCGTCCACATAACTACAGTGATAAAGAATATCGCAGTTGTGTCGTAGTGCTTGCTTAACCGATTCGCAAGAGCGCGCATGCACGGTAACGCGCTTGCCACGTTGGTGGGTTTCCTTTACTGCAACGGCAACTTCTTCATCGCTCATCCAAGTAGTTTTGGCGTCAGCACCAGCTACAAAATTATCGCCCGATAAATTGAGCTTGATGGTATCGACACCGTATTTTAAAAACATCCGCACCACTTTGCGCATTTCTTCGGGCCCACTAACTACTTGGCCAAAACTAAATTCGGGATAGGGCAAATGAGGCAACATATCGTCACCCAAAGCACCCGCGACCGTAATTTCTTGGCTAGCTGCTGTGTACCGAGGCCCAGGAATTAGGCCTTCGTTAATTGCGTTACGTACCACTACATCCAGCCTAGGCTTGGCCGTTGCTGCACCAACACAAGCAGTCCAACCATGGTCGAGATAAACCTTGGCAACACCGGCAGTCCATAGCGTGTGCTCCTCGAGCGGCATAATTTGAATACCGTCGAGCGTAGCCGAGTTGTTCCATGCAAAGTGCGTATGCGATTCAATCATGCCGGGCATTAAAGTAGCCCCAGCTCCATCGATTACGGTAACACCTGCCGAAGGCATTGCCGACGATTGCCCGGCCCTTGCAACGCGCGAAATACGATTACCTTGCACTAGCACCTCGCCTGCATAGGGTTGGGCACTGATACTAGTGGCATCAAAAATTTTGATGTTGGTAAACAAATAGCTACTCATACGGGCGGCTCACTTTCATCATGGTGCAAACCGTTGTGAATAAAACTGGCTCGCTAGTTGCGAACATTCGATGGGCATTTCAATTGGTGTCCAATGGCCACAACCGCGCAACACCTCATACCGACTGTTGGCAATTTTTTCACTCATCTGACGGACCGCTTGCGGTGGTGCAACGACATCTTCATCACCAGTTACCAGCAAGGTTGGGCAGGCGATTTGGCTAGTGTCTGCAGCCTCGGCTTCGGCCAACGCTTCACAATTTCTTGCATAGCCATTGGGGCATTGGCGCATCAATGTTTCACGTACAAACGCAATACTGGCCAAACGCGACCGTTTTGACTCGGCACTGGTTGAGCTTTGTACCAGCGCATCGGCTATAACTTGCATGCCCACAAGGCCTTCGGAACGCGCCTTTGCTGCGCGCGCTTTTATATTGGGCCGCGCTGGCTCCGGCGGGCACAAAAGCGGACCAAATAATAAGAGACTTCGAACTAATTGACTAGCTGATACCGCCAATGAGTTGCCCGAACTTACCTTGGTATTTGCTGCCAAATGAGCGGCCACAATAGTCCCCATCGAGTGCCCCACAAAATGCGCTTTGCTAATATTCAAATGACTAAGCACCCGCTCAACCGCTGCAACTAAACTGGCAATCGAAATAGAGCCCTCTACCAAATTGGATCGACCGGCACCGGGCAAATCAATACGGATCGTTTGGTAGCGCGAAAACACCGGCATAATGGCCGAGAAAGTATTAGAAGTACCACCTAATCCGTGCAACATCACAACGGCCTCGCCCGATCCCTCGACCTCGACTGCCATTCGATTGATGATGTGCGTTGTCATTGTTAATGCATCGCTTTAAGCAGCCACACCAAAGCGCTGAGTCCGTGCCGAAGCGACTTCGGGCGATTTTGCAAATACGCCATCTTTCATTACGGCCAAGATACGCTTACTGTTTTGCAACAAGGCAATATTAGCCAGTGGGTCACCGTCAACCAATAAAATATCAGCCAAGAAGCCTTCTTTAATTTGGCCGAGCTCATGCCCCAATTTCATAATTTGCCCACCATATTTAGTAGCCGATAAAATCGCTTCCATCGGCGTAAAACCCAAGTACTTTACAAAATAGTCAAGGTCTTTAGCATTGGTGGTGTGCTTCATCCACGCAAAACCATAGTCGCCACCAGGCAGTACTTTGACACCACGTTTGTGCATTTTTTTAAGGCTTTCGACAGCCGCTTCTAACTCGCGGTGATAGCCCATCTCTTTGGCGATTTCTGGTGTGATACCCCATTCACTTGCATGATATGAAGTGTTAATTAACCAAGCTAGGCCCGGGGCAACAAAGTGCTTGTCTTTGTTTGCTTCCAACATATCCAGCGCTTCTTCGTCGGTATAGCTCGCGTGATAAATCACTTCAATGCCGTGGCGCACACATTGCTTAATGGACTCGCAGGAACGCGCATGTGCAGTGACCCGCCGACCGCGCATTTTTGCCTCTTGCACGGCCACTGCAATTTCTGCGTCGGTCATTGGTGTTAATTCGGCAGCAATGCCTGCAATATATTCGCCAGACAAATTAAGTTTTAATGAATCAACGTTGTACTTTAAGAACATGCGACAGACTTTGCGCATTTCTTCGGCACCATTGACCACCACGCCAAAACTAAACTCTGGGAAGGGTAAATGTGGTTTCATTTCGTCACCCAAACCACCTGGCACTGTAATTTCTTGGCTGGCTGCTAAATAGCGCGGACCTTCAATTTGACCTGAAGCAATGGCATCACGAATCACAACATCAAGCCTTGGCTTCGCGGCAGCTGCACCAACGCAGGATGTCCATCCCATTTGCAAATAAGCTTTAGCAATATGCGCGCACCACAAAATATGCTCTTCGGTTGGCATACGCTGAATCGCGTTTAAAGTGGCCTGATCGTTCCAAGAAAAATGGGTGTGCGCCTCGACCATGCCGGGCATTAAAGTAGCCCCCGCAGCATCGACAATGGTTACACCAACCGTAGGCAATACGCGAACGCCTTTGGCGATTTTTTGGATACGGTTACCTTGCACCAGTACCTCGCCAACAAAAGGCAAAGCACCCGTGCCATCTAAAATTCGAACGTTTGTAAATAGAACATTTGCCATCACAAACCCTTAACTTTTACTTAAACAAGCAAAACCAAGACTACGATCTCAAACTGGACAAAAAATATTACGTCTTAACTAAGAAATGGAAGCGTCTAACTTAACGGCCGACATGCCGTTTGCCTCCCCACCAATAGACTGCTACCTTCAAAGCTTGTCTCCGTTGCGGTCGTCACTTAGATCGAATCACAATTTATTTTTTAGTTTTAAAAATGAGACGCGTGTCTCATTTTGATCAATAATAGACCTTGGATGAAATCAATGTCAAGCAAAAAACTTTTACCACTTACCGATCACAGCGGCCCACCCGAAGGCAGCAGCGTGCGCACATATTCAAAATTATTGGACGCCGCAATGCTATTGGTAGGTCGTGGTTATGTGCCCTCTATAGCGGAATTAGCACTGGCAGCGGGCGTTTCCAGAGCGACTGCCTACCGGTGTTTTCCAAACCGATCTAAATTGATTGCAGCTGTAGTGAACCGTAGCTTGGGAAAGGTAAGGCAATTCGATACAAATGAACAAGATGGTCGAACACGCGTTAAAGAACTCTTCGAATCAACATTTTTACGCTTCGCGGAATACGAGCCACAACTACGCGCAGCATTACAGTTAGCGCTAGAACACGAAGCCAAAGCCAGCGCTGGTTTACTGGAAGAAGAACAGTACCGCCGTGGCTACCGCGTGGCCATTCTTGATCGTTTAGCCAAGCCGCTCGAAGCAGAAATCGGTAAACGCAAGTACAAGATGCTTACTCAAGCATTAACCGTTGTTTACGGAATTGAGCCCTATGTAGTTATGCGCGATATTTTGGGTTTATCAACCAACGAAATTGAGAAAACGACGTTTTGGATGGTGGATGCCTTAATTGATAAAGCACTAGAGAAATAAACCGCGCCTACCAAAAACAACACGTTGGACTTCTCAAGTTAGCTTGACGCGCTTATCTAGCCAATGAGCAATCCACCCATTTAAAAAAAGCGAAGCCACCGCGCAAGCAAATACAACCAAACCAAGTCGGTGATCGATTAACGAGCCGTAGATGATTGGAGCCACACTTGCGCCGACATCAAAGCCGGAATAAACAACGCCGTAAGCGCGTCCTAAAGCATTTTTAGGAGCCGCTTTTTTTATAAGTAAATCGCGCGACGGGCTTACGATTCCGACGCACAAACCAACGCTTAATAAAATCGTAGTTAACCAAGCAAATGACAATGGCGCGAAAAACAGACCGCAGGCAATAACACCCGCACTTAAAGTTGCGATGCTTGCGGTTCGACCCGGCGCAACGCCAGTAGAGCCGACCCAACCACCCAACAACATGCCAAGGGTTTGAGAAACCAAATACAGCGAAAGCAACAAGGTTCCTTGCTCGATAGAGCGCCCATGCACATCCCGAAACAATGCTGGCCCAAACGAAGAAATACTGACCGAATAAAATGTGGTGACGCAAAAAAACGCAAACGCCATAAAAATAACTGGACTTAACAATGGCGCGATAAGTTCTTTGGCGGACAAACCGGCTGCACTAGTCATTGGCTTGGTCTTTACATTCTCTCGTAGGCTTGGCTCAATCATTAGCCACAACGCTAACGCAACACCAGCACCACCGGCTAACAATAGCGCGCCATGCCAACCTAATTGTTTGTGGGCAGCTACTGCAAAAATTGGCGACAAAACATAACCAATATTGCCACCAATAGCATGCAAGCTAAACGCCCAAGACAACCGTTTTTGGCTGACTAAATGATTCATCAAACTAAAGTCAGCCGGATGAAAAACACTGTTACCAATACCCGCAAACAATGCAGCAATTGCTAAAGTGGAAAACCCGCTAGCCAGACCAGCCGCAACGTGCGCTAAGCCACACATCATTAGCCCGCCGATTAACAAACGCCGACCACCGAAGGCATCTACAGCAAAACCAGAGACAACTTGCCCAATACCGGATGCTGCAAAAAACAAAGCAATTAATATACCCAGTTGGGTGTAGCTAAGGCCTAAATCTGGCGAGATAAAAGCAAACAACGATGCAATTAAAATTTGATAAAAATGCGATAAGCCATGCGCTAAAGTTATTAGCGAAATAACGCGTGTATCTTGGTTTGGCTGCGAGGGTAACGGAAGGTGGGCGGTGCTGGTGGTCATTAGCCTAGATTACTACAAAGTAGAATTAGAGCCTACAGTGGGTTGCAGAAATAGAGAGTTCCAAACGGGATGTGTCCCAGAATTGGATTAACGACTATCCAAATCAATGATCATATGCCGCTTAGAATAAAACTGACCTTGCCATAGCACGGCAAACGGCTCGATGCCAAAGGTTTCAAAACCGCATTGCTCGTATAGCGTTTGAGCGCTTAGGTTCCCAACAGTTACTGTGAGCTGAACAATACGCAAATTTGGAATTTGTTTTGCGTGATCTAAAACAGCATGCACTAATTGCTGCCCTACTTTTTGGCCGCGCGCTTCTGGGCTAATGTACATACCGATAAGCGTTGACTTATGTTGCGTTTTTTCGCGCAGCTCTAACGACAGACCGGCGACGCCAACAAGTTGCGTTTTAAACGCACCAAATATTATTTCGCTTGAGCCGCTAGGGGCTAGGCGTTTTTCCCACCACGACAACGGTAAAGCAATGCGCTCGGCGGCCGACGATGTAAATGCTTCGGGATGATCGGTGTAACCACGAATAGCTAAGTCGCGGTACTGTTTGCAATCGCTAAGTGTAAGTCGACGAATATTAATCAATGAACACTCACAGTAAGGTTCCACGCGAAGGGTTGCAACACGGCAGGAAAACTACCCCACGTAAACTCTTGCACGGCATTAGATAAATTAACCTGCACATGAAGCCAATTATTTTTACTAGATCGCACAAAACATAACACTTTAGGGTTATCTGTCGTTTCAATTTCGAAGCCACTAGCACCGATACCATTACATAAAGCTGAATATTCACGCTTTAGTTGCAATAACTGGGTGTATTGTTGCTGCCGTTCAAAACCATTCCAGTCGATTAGATCTTTTTCAAAAAATTCTAAGCGTTTATTTAACCCACCCTCTTGCCCGCCATATAGCAAAGGCATACCAGGCAACAATGCAGCCAATACGGACATTGCGTCGATCGAGTCACCAAACAGCTCGGCATCGGAACCGTGCCACGAGTTTGAATCGTGGTTGGCCGTAAAGGTCATTCGATAAGCATCGGGTGGAAAAGTCGTAACAGTCCATTGCCACCAATCGATAAAATCTTGACTGGTTGCTTCACCTTTAGCGGCTTTTTTTAACACATCAAATAGCTTCCAATCGTAGGTCATATCAAAAGCACTGTTATGAAGCTCGGGGGTAGACCACTCGGCCAGCATAAACATTGGCTTGATACGATCTAATTCGCGCCGAGCATGTTCCCAAAAAGGTGTGGGCACCAATCCAGCCACGTCGCAACGAAAGCCATCAATATCGGCTTCTGTTACCCAGTACTGCATGGCTTTAGTCATTCCTTGCCACAAAGCCTTAACCGAAAAATCTAAAGCGACTACATCGGTCCAATATTCGGGCTCTGGGCCGTCGGTAAAAGTTACCGGATAAATTTCACCGGCCGCATTTTTTTTAAACCAATCGGGATGTTGATGTACCCAAACATGATCCCAAGCGGTGTGATTGGCAACCCAATCGATAATAACTTTTAGTCCTAGCTGATGTGCTTGAGCTACTAACGCTTTAAAATCATCCAAACTGCCAAACTCGGGGTTAATACCTTGGTAGTCTTGTACCGCGTAATAGCTACCTAAACTACCCTTGCGATTAAGTAAACCAATCGGATGAATGGGCATTAGCCAAATTAATCCGACGCCCATTGCTTTGATACGCGGCAGGTGTTGCGCGAACGCACTGAAGGTACCCTCAGGAGTGAATTGCCTAATGTTTACTTCGTAGATTGCGCATTGGCGCGACCATTCTGGGTGAGCGAATTCACTTCTCATTCTTTAACCCCGCCTGCGGCTAGACCAGAAACGAGCCATCGCTGAGCGATCATAAACACAACGGTAATGGGTAGGCCAGACAAAATAGCGGCGGCTGCAAAATCGCCCCAATGAAAATTATGCTCATGTACAAACAATTTAGCGCCAACGGCTAGAGTTAGCTGGTCTTGCTGAGTCAACAAAATAGAGGCAACGGGGTATTCAATTATGGCCCCTATAAAAGCCAATAAAAAAACAACCGCTAACACCGGCAATGCCATCGGCAGCAGAATTTTAACAAAACACTGCCACAAACTAGCACCCTCTACACGAGCAGCTTCTTCAACTTCGTAAGGCAGTGTGTCGTAGTAGCCTTTGATGGTCCATACATGCATTGCTATGCCGCCAGAGTAGGCCAAGACCACGGCCAAATGGGTATTTAAACCGAGGCTAGGAACCGCCGAACCTAAGCGATCAAATATGGCATAAATAGCAACCAAGGCCAACACGGCCGGAAACATTTGCATCAACAACAAACTGCTTAACATGAATTGCCGACCCTTGAACTGCAAACGAGCTAACGCATAAGCCGCAGTGGTTGATAACAGTACGACTGAAAACGCCGAGAGCGTCGCGATCTTAATTGAGTTCCACAGCCATAATAGAACCGGCAAATCAGGTTCGATTAATTTTCCGTCCGGACCTGGGAAAGGAAACCCCAAGACATATCTCCAATGCTCTAGGCTAAAATTTTCCGGAATTAGCGAGCCACTTGCGAAATTACCCGCTCTAAACGAAACCGATAAAACCACCAGAAAAGGAAACATTACAAGCGCACAGAGTGAAATTAAAAACGCATGCGCTAAGAATTTGCGCAATAGGCTTGCGCGCGGTTTTACCAATGGCATCGCTAGCCTCCTTTCTTCTTATCGAGCTGTCCGTAACGCGACGCACGCATTTGCAATAAAGTGATGCCTGCAATTAACAAAAATATAACGGTAGAAATCGCCGACGCCAATCCAAACTGCTGACCAGAATCTTGAAATGCAATACGCCATGTATAAGAGACTAAAATATCAGTGGTTCCGGCAGGCAAGGCAGTATCGAGTTGATCCGGTCGTCCGTTAGTTAGCAAACTAACCAATACAAAGTTATTAAAATTAAAGGCAAACGCACTAATTAGCAAAGGCATTAGCGGCTTGCTAATTAAAGGCAGCGTAATTTTAAAAAAATTATCTAGCGTGCCCGCGCCTGCTACTGCGGAAGCCTCGTAAAGATCGGCGGGAATAGTTTTTATCAAGCCCGCACAAAGCACCATCATGTAGGGAAATCCCAACCAAACATTCACCAGCACCAGCATTAAGCGCGCATAAAAGGGATCTGAAAACCAAGCGGGCTTGATGCCAAATAAGCCACCAAGAATTAAATTTATTTCGCCTAAGTTTTGATTAAACAATCCTTTAAAAACCAAAATTGAAATAAACCCCGGCACCGCATATGGTAAAAATAAAACTAAACGATAAATTGCTCGCCCTTCAAGGTCCTGCCAATCTAAAAGCACAGCTAACAACATACCAAGACCAGCAGCAACTAATACACTGAGTGCTGCAAACACAATAGTCCACACAAGCACGGAAAGAAACGGCGCTCTAAAACGGTCATCGGCAAATAGACGCGCGTAATGTTGCAATCCCACATTAACGCGAAACCCCGGCTGCAGACGATCACCATCGTTGTTGACGAAAAAACCTGTTTTGTGATCTGGCGCGTAATTGATTTGGCTCACTGTATCTTGCAACACTCCGTTTCCTATCGGCGTGTACAAAGCCGTCGATTCCGAAAATTCTTGCAGTTTCGTTAAACTATATTTTTTGATTGTCGGTTGCGCTATATGCAATTGGAGTGTTCGCAAAAAGTCTAGTCGCTGCACAACCTGCGATTTCAAGAGCGGTTTAGGCAAAGCATCAATTGATTGTTGGGAGGCTAACGCAATCGGAATCACTAGGTTTTTAAATGAGTCAGATTTTTCGGATTGATTTTTAAACGGAGCCGACAAATAAACTTGCCCGGCAATCGTTAAACTAATTTGCAACTCATTATTAACAGTTTGATAAAGTGTGTATGACGTTTCTGAATCAACAACCGTTAGACGCTCTTCTAATAAATATTGTCGTGATTTTTCATATTCGAGCAAATTACTAGAGCTCATATTAGTAAAGCCAAGCGACACTATGTAAATCATCGGAAACACCACAAACACCAGCGCAGTTAAGATGCCCGGAAACAAATAGCGCCAAGCGGGGTTGAGCCAACCAGCATTCAATTGGCGTCTCGCATTTTTCGTTCTGCATCTTTTAATGCAGCTTCGGGCGATTGCCGACCTTGGGTAAAGTTAAGCAGTGCCGATTTCATTGCATCCCAGAAGCGCCCCATTTCCGGCACGGCTGGCGTTGGCACACCATCTTTGGCTGAAGCCATAATGACCGCCAACTTAGGATCGATTGAAAGCTCTTTAAAAAAAGCTTGGCTTGCTGGCGCACCAATTGGTTCTGCTTGGTTGACGATACGCAAACCTTCTAAGGTGAACAAATAATTCTCGATAAATTCGACTGCTAATTCTGGGTGTGGGCTTGAACGATTGATCATTAACCCTTTCACGCCAACAAAAGGCTTGGCGCTAGAACCGCCAACGCTAGGTACTTTTGCAACACCAAAATCAATGCCGGCCTTTTTAAGATTTACCCAGGACCAGGGACCGTTAATCATCATGGCCGCTTTACCTTGGGCCATCGCCGCCTCCATCTCCGGGTAACCAATACCTTTTTGCATCACACCGTCAACGATGAGTTTGTGCAACAAGCGTGCGCCTTGAATCGAGCCGTTATTGGCAACGCCAATCACTTGCGTATCGACGCTTCCATCCGGCCGCTGTTTAAACGAAAACCCACCATTCGCGGCAAACAACGGCCAGGTAAAATAGGTATTGGTGTAGTCCCACACAATTGCGCTTTTGCCTTGTTTGCGCAATTGCGCATCAAGCTTAAATACTTCATCAAAATTTGTTGGTGCTTGCGAGACTAATGCCTTGTTGTAAACCAAGGTCACTGCCTCAATCGCATACGGGTAACCCCAATATCGCCCCCGCCAAGTAAACCCTTGCCAAGCGATTGGCGCGATGTCGTCACGAATGCGCTTTGATGGCGTGATAGAACGAATTAAACCGCTGGCTACCCATTCGCCAATTCGATCGTGCGCGTATATGTAAATATCGGGGCCCTTACCGGCCGAGGCGGCTTGCTGAAATTTAGACGGGCCTTCATCAGGCGTCTCTACTACAACCGGCACACCGGTTTCTTTGGTAAACGCTTCGGCTACTTTACGCATGCCCTTCGAGCCTTCGACCGTAAACCAAATGACCAAGGGCTTTTGAGTAAGTTTCGTTTGGGTTGCCTGCGCCATGACGGGCTTTATCAACGACAACGAACCGAATGCCGACAACGCGCGGGCAATGAATCGACGAGCTGCAAAGAATCGTCGGGCTTCGATTCGCTCCAATTTCATAAGTTTAGGCTTTACAAAATTGGCTGACTCAAGCCTTTGCAGCACACATTCGCGCAATAAACTCCGCGTGCCCCGGCATGACACCAGCGCATTGTTGAATGACGTCGCGCACACTTTCTAAGTACTCATGTGTTTCGCGTTCGTCGATTAGATCGGCCAATGGATGATAGCCGTCAGAACGTAAACCTTGGCCGTGCATAACTTGCAACCAGCCCACCTCGGAGAACAGTTCATTGCCTTCACGCACAATGCGACCGTGCGTTTTAAATAAGTCAAGCTTTTGCTGCAAGGTTTTGGGAATTTCCATAGTTTGGCAGTGCTTCCAAAAAGCGGAATCTTGGCGCTGATTTTGGTGATAATGCAGCACGATAAAATCACGAATGCGCTCATATTCAAATCGCGTTTGGCGATTGTATTCATCAATGTCGGTTGCACTAAACGATTGCGCAGGGAAAAAATTAATAAGCCGTTGAATCGCTGTTTGAATTAAATGAATACTCGTCGATTCAAGCGGTTCCATAAAGCCACTGGCTAAGCCCATCGCTACTACGTTTTTATTCCAAGTTTGCTTACGCATGCCCGTTTTAAATTTTAACGGTCTTGGCTCAGCCAAGGCTTCGCCATCTAGGTTTTGCAGCAATACTGCCGTCGCTTCATCTTCTGAAATGTACTGGCTACAAAATACATGCCCATTGCCGATACGATGTTGCAACGGAATACGCCACTGCCATCCGGCTTGTCTTGCGGTTGAACGCGTATACGGCAACAACTCTTTGGCGCTAGCACAGGGCACCGCCATAGCACGATCACAAGGCAACCAATGCGTCCAGTCTTCGTAACCGGTTTTTAATGTTTCTTCAATTAACAAACCACGAAAGCCCGAGCAATCGATAAACAATTGCCCTGCAATTTGCTGTCCATCTTCTAAATGTAAGTTGTCGATGAAACCAGTATGTTCATTAACACCAACTTGTTTAATTTTTCCTTCAACACGCTTTACACCTAATTTTTCTGCGTATTTACGCAAGTACTTAGCGTATAAACCGGCATCAAAATGAAATGCGTAGGCAAGATCAGCTAATGGCGAATTAGGCAAATCTGAAGGAGGGCGCATGAACTTATTTTGGTAAGCCGCAACACGTGTCATGGAATATTGACCGAGGTCTTGCGCCTTTCCTTCACGGAACATTTTTTGCCAGTATTGGTCAAACGTAATAGTCCAAAGATCTTGGCCCATTTTGCCAAACCCGTGCATATACCGCTCGCCCAGCTTGCCCCAATTGACAAACTCTATGCCCAACTTAAATGTGCCTTGGGTTTCACGCACAAACTCGTCTTCATCAATTTCTAGCACTTGATTAAAGCGTTGGATCATTGGGATGGTGGCCTCGCCTACACCGACCGTTCCAATCTCTTCAGACTCAACTAAAGTAATTGCTACCTTGCCGCGTAATACTTTGGAAAATGCCGCCGCTGCCATCCAACCAGCGGTACCCCCACCGACGATGACTAAAGACTGAACTAATGCTTGTTTTTGTGTATTCATAAAACGCTCGACGCAAATAAAAAACCTCCGCGAATCATACGACGCGCAGAGGCTGTAAGGTACAACTTTTTAATTAGAACTTGTAGTTAAAGCCTAGCAAATAAGTACGGCCATACTGTGAGTTCTCAACTTGATTTGTTGGAACATCTTTGTAACGAACAAATGGCGTGTTTTCCAAGTTAGAGGCTTGGAAGGTGATGCCCAAACCTTTAATAGGTCCCGATTGAACTTCGTAGCCAATTTGCATGTCTACAATTTTCTCACCCTTAACATAGGTCAAGCTACGGTCGCCAAAAATATTGGTAACGTCTCCAACAAAATCAGAACGATTACGTTGCGCTACACGAGCTGAGAAGCCATTTTGCTCAAAGTACAAGCCCAAGGTCATTACATGCTTTGACAAACCAGGCAAGGTAATATTTCCAGCAGAAATATTGTCATTAGCAAAGCCCGATGTTGGCAACTGAACCGAAGAGTCTGTGTACGAATAGTTACCAAATGCACCAAATCCCTTGAATGCAGGAGATGCCATTTCAAATGGGAACGAAGCAGCAAACTCTAAACCAGTTAATGAACCGCCTTTGCCGTTAAACGGACGAGTAAGCAAACCTAGCTTACTACCTGCAAATGGGCCGGCCGTTGGCAGAGGAGTTGCGGCCGTTACAAAGGGAGAAAAATCAAACGGAGTTTCTTGGCGAATAATGTATGAGGTTAACTGCTTATGGAAAGCAGCAACGCTCACATAGGCTTTAGTACCCCAATATTTTTCCCATGACAAATCCAAGGCATTTGCGCGGAACGGATCTAATTTAGGATTACCAGCATCGCCTTTTAGCAATGGCACACCAGTAGCACTATTTAAACCAAAACCAAAGCTGGCTCGCATGTCATTTATGTTGGCGCGGGCTAAAGCACGGCCTAAACCGAAGCGAACAACTTGATCACCGGATAGCTCCCAAACTAAATTCAAACTTGGTAAGAAGTCTGTGTATTTACGGCCATCAGTTACATCGGTTGTAGCGCAAACATCACCTGGGCAAGCGCGACCGTCAACACTAAAGGCGCGTGAGCTTTGATCGGTACTTACAATTTGGGCACCTAAATTGCCTCGAACCGGCAGACCAAACATCTTTGAGTCGATATCCAACTTAGTGTAAAGCGTTGTTACCTTTTCGTTAACAGTCCAGTCTTTGTTAGCGATATCTGCAACTAACTTACCCGCGATCGTGTAGGTGCTTCCCAAGAGCTGCGAAGGATTCCATGTTGCTACGCTAATACCAGAGGCACCAGCAATTGCAGTACCCGAACCAGGGATTGGTGCAGTGGCATAAGGATTGGATTGTTGACCAATATAAAAACGGCCTTCAACATATGCGCGTGTTTTTGACCGATCAGAAACGTTCACTCCAAAATCAGCTGAAGAAAAATAGGCGTTATCAGCAAAGGTCTTGGTTGCGGAAACTTTAAACCCGTTTAAGGTGTCTTGAACATTTGGGATCTTTGAGTAGCCCGCTTGTGGCAATGCGTTACCACCGCCCCAACCCATCACGTCTGTAAGGCTAATAACGCTGCGGTTTGCGTAGTCCACGCTTGATCGGTAAGTGGCATTTTGCAAGTTGTTGCCGTCAAAACCAGTCCAGCTTATAGTTCCAACTTGGCCACCTTGATTGCCATTGCCAGGTAACCCAGCGGTGCTTTCTAAAATTGACCCGGCGCGCTTGGAGGTAGAGCGGCTCAAATCTAAGGCAGCTGCCCATGTCGGCATAAACTTCCACTCAGACCGCAATCCGATGGAGTCCAATTTATCTGTTGTGTACTCTTGATCGCTTCGTACAACGCCTTTAAAGTTGTTATAAGTACCACTTGAAGCCACGTTCCCGTTCACTGTCGCCGCTGTCAATGTTCCACTTGGATCGTAGCCACCACCGCTTGAAAACCCGATCGGCGCTTGGAAACCAACTGTCGATTTATCGCGCGTAAATTTTGATGTAAATACATCAAGCACGGTATTGAATTCTTTATTGGGGCGGAACTGCAATACCGCCATTAAGCCGTCACGCTTTTGTTTAGTTTGGTCAACCCAAGAGTTGAAACCACCTGGCGCACGTAGGTTTGGACCTGCACCGTTTAACTTAGCGTTGTCAGCAACACCCCACGCTTCGAAACGGGTGGTTTGTGGTGTTTTCTCATCGAATCGCGCAAAACCGATTGCAACACCGATCGTACGATCAGCAAATTGATCGATGTAAGACAAGTTCAGTCGAGTACCCGAACCCTCTTCGGTCTCTAAGCCAACACCCGAACGTTGTTTGCGGCCACTAATTGCGAATTGACGTTTAGGAAAATCCAACGGGCGCACGGTACGCATATCAATCGTACCGGAAAGACCCTGACCGACTAAACCGCCATTTGGCGTCTTGTAAATAACAACGCTACCCAATAACTCTGAAGGATACTGATCGAACTCAACACCCCGACTGTCGCCAGTGGACGCTTGTTCACGGCCGTTTAATAACGCACCTGCAAAATCGGGAGCAAGCCCACGAATACTAATTTGTTGTGCACGACCAGCTGAGCGCTGCGAAGCAACACCTGGAAGCCGCGAAATAGATTCAGCGACGCTGGAGTCCGGCAACTTACCAATGTCTTCAGCGGATATTGCCTCTACGATCGAATCACTATTGCGCTTTTGCGAAATCGCTGCTTCGATACCACGGCGAATACCTGTCACCGTAACAGCATCAATTTTTTGAGCGTCTGCTGCGGGTGTTGCAGGTGCAGTTTGCGCCTGAACAGTGCCCGCCATAAATGCAAACGTAATCGCTTGTGCGATTGCGGTGCGGCGAATGATAGTTGCACTTACAGACTGTGTCTGCTGCGCGTGTTTTGTTTTACTCAATTAGTGTCTCCTCACAAACCTTGTTTTAAACAGCTTCATAGTCGTTACTTTGACAGCTTTGCCGTAACAATTTCTCACAACTTTTAACGGCTATGTACCTAAACTACAGCTTTACTACAGCAAAAATGGACGTAAACAGCCCTAATTACCTATTTTTGTAGTTAAATTACACCACAACGGCAAGCTGCCGACAAGAGATCCTCAATTTAAAAGTTGCTAAATCATCCACGTTTTAAGATTTATTTTTATTAAAAGAAATACATCCGTTCTGTTACCTGTAATTTTCCACCCGTTCGTTCGCGCACTCCGACCAAAATAGTTTTGAAGCACTCTAATTGACCGCAGTTGTTTCCTCCGTGCACAAAAAAAAGAACCCACCGTTATTGCAACAAGTGGTGGTTCTGGGCTGGCCATTGCTTTTAGAGCTTAGTCTTGGTGTTGCTGTTAGTTTTGCAGGCACGGCATTGGCTGGCCAGCTTAGCAATCAACACGCAGCGGCTTTTGCTTTAACTAATCAAGTCGTTGCAACTTTATTTGTTTTATTTCGCATTTTAGGGGCTGGCATTAGCGTAGTTGTGGCTCAACATTTAGGCGCACAACAATCGCAAAGCGCTCAACGGATTGCGCGTGCTGCAGTACGCGTTTCGTTTGTGATGGGTGCGCTATTGGCTATTATTGGAAGCGTTGGCGCGCCTTATTTTTTAAGTTGGTTTACTACAGACCAAACCATTCTTGAATTAGCGATTCCGTTTTTACGATTGATCGGATGGGGGCTAATGCTCGATGCAATTATTGCGGCATTGTTCGCAGTGCTACGAGCCTATTTGTACGCGCGAACCAATTTAGCATTTACGGTTGTAATGCATTGCATCCACTGTGCGATTGCCGTGATGTTGATGCCGAGTATTGGGTTAATGGGCTTTGCTGTTGGTTTGCTCGTTAGTCGTTTCGTTGTATTAATCGGTTTATTTTATGCAATGCAACGACAATTAAAAATTGATCTGCTACACCGAGACTCTTGGTTGCAAACTAAACGTGCTTTAAACGATATTTTGCATATCGGTTTACCTGCCGCTGCCGAAAATATCGGCTATCGAATGGCATTTATTGTAAGCGTTTTTATAATGAGCCAATGGGGACCTCAAGTTATTGCAACCCACGCTTATGTATTCCAATTCAACATGGCCATTTTATTGTGCGGCCTTGCCATTGGGTTGACTACAGAAATTTTAATTGGCCGCTTGATTGGCGCGGGTAAATTGCGAAATGCAGATCAAATGCTCAAGCAAAGTTTAGCCCTCGGATTGATTTTAAGTTTTTCAATCTCAAGCTTAGTAGCACTCTTTAGCCCTTGGTTGCTAAAAATTTTTACTAGCGACCCAGTAATTATTCGCGAAGCAAGTAAGTTACTTTGGATTAGCATTGCGTTAGAAACCGGACGCACTTTTAACATTGTTGTCATTAACGCGTTACGCGGCACCGGTGACGCGCGCTTTCCAGTGATGGCAGGCATTACGTCGATGATATTCGTATTGGCTGGCTGCAGTTGGTTCTTTGGTCAACAACTCGGTTGGGGCTTAACCGGCCTATGGATCGCTTACGCTGCGGATGAATGGGTACGCGGACTCATTATGTGGACCCGTTGGAAAAAACTAGGATGGCTTAAACACGCGCGCACAACTAGGCTTAATTTGCGCCGGAGTTAAAGGCCAGCGCAGCGCCACTTAAGGCCACAAAAGGGTCGGTGATAACAGCCGTTGGAATAGCCGCTAAGTAATCCTGGAAACGTCCTTTAGCTTCAAAGCGTTTACGAAAATCAGATTGAAAAAAACGCTCGCCTAAACGCGGAACGATGCCACCACCAATAAATAACCCAGCGCGCGCACCAAAGGTTAGCGCAACGTTTCCGCAGAACCCACCGAGCATGGCGCAAAATACCTCTAAGGTTTGATCGGCTACTGCATCAGAGCGAGATAAACCCAATTCAACAATAGAAGGTGTCGATAAGCTTTCAACTGATTTTCCCAACTCTTTGGCCACGCTTTGATAAAGCACTGGCAGGCCAATGCCTGACAATAATCGCTCGGCCGAAATATGTGGATAGGTCGACGACAAACCTTCTAACAAACGACGTTCGAAGTCACTGCCAGCCGCTAAAGTTGCATGGCCGCCCTCTCCGGGTATGCAATGCCACCGCCCAGCACTTTGCAAAGCAGCCGCTACACCTAATCCGGTACCCGGTCCCACAACTGCAAGCACCGTGCTAGCGGGATTATTTAAACCAGTCGTTTGCGATGCCAAAGTATCTTGCGAACGACCCATTACACCAGCAGAATTCGGTGCTACTCCGTGCGCTCGAAATTGATCAGACTTTAACGTGGGCAATGACAAGGCTAGAGCTTCAAAGTCATTCATTACGCGCAAACTTTGCAACTTAAGCAAAGTTTGCGTCTCTTGAATCGAAAACTTCCAGTTGCTATTGGTAAAGCAAATACGATCACCGCTGACCGGAGTCGCGACAGCAAAGGCGGCCTGCTTGAGCTGGCTCACATCGAAATTTACTTCGCTTGAAATGCTTTTTAAATAGGCTTGAACGGCTTGAGTTGGCGTCGCGAATTCGGCCGCTTTTAGTTTACGCAAGTGACAAACCCGCGACTCTCCGGGCAAAACCAAGCCAGCGTTAAAGTGCGTGCCGCCAATATCGGCGACTAAAGTTGCGGCCGTCATTAACGAAACCCTGCTACGATTTGCGCGGAGACGCCGAAAACTTGAAAAGTTGTAGTATTTAGACTCATATTTTTTGTAACAATACTACAAGGCCCGCCGTTTTTGCACAAATCCAAGAGCTTTCCAATGAACAAAGCGAGTAGTTTGCCTACAAATTTGCCGGTTCCAAGGCTAATTGCCGATATCGGAGGTACCTACGCGCGCTTTGCTTTGGAGCCATCACTTGGGGTATTTGTGCAAGCCCGATCACTACAGTGCGCTGATTTCAAAGACTTTCAAGATGCATTGACGACGTATTTGCAGTCTGTTTCAGTTGGTCAAATTCAGCACGCTGCGGTTGCTATCGCAAATCCAGTGGACGGTGACGAAGTCAGTATGACTAATTACCATTGGCATTTTTCTATTGAAGCAATGCGTCAACAGCTTGGTTTCGAAACCTTGGTAGTCGTTAATGACTTTACCGCGTTAGCGTCGGCTGTGCCGCATCTAAAAGAGTCACAAAAAAAACAAATTGGTGGCGGCAAAGCACGTCTAGGTAGCGTTATTGGTGTGATGGGCGCGGGTAGCGGATTAGGTATGTCGGGTTTAATTCCGGCCGAGACTGGTTGGGTCGCTCTAGGTGCCGAGGGCGGACATGCAAACTTTGCGCCGCGCGATGAACGCGAGCTACAAATTTTGCAGTACGCATGGAAGCAATACGAACATGTTTCGTTTGAGCGATTGGTTTCAGGCGCCGGGTTAGAGCTGATCTATCAAGCGTTGTTAAGTCAAGCCCAGCCAAGCCAGCTAGACACCTCCAATTTACCCAAATCTGCGCCACTCGAGGCGCCCGAAATTAGCAAACGAGCCATCGAGAAAACTGATGCGCTTTGTGTTCAAGCCACTGAAATGTTTTGCTTATTTTTAGGCACCGCTGCAGCGAATTTAGCGCTCACCTTGGGCGCTTTAAGTGGCATTTACATTGGCGGTGGCATTGTCCCAAAACTGGGTGAGTTTTTTGAACGGTCTGGTTTTCGCGCACGGTTCGAAAGTAAGGGGCGTTTTTCACGCTACGTTCAGAGTATTCCCACGTATGTAATTACCGAGCCCAATGCAACTTTTATTGGTGTGTCTGCAATTTTAGATGCGCAGTTAAAAGAGATTGCCAACAGCCCGCAATCGGCTTTGTTAAATCGTATTACTAAAGAGATGTCGACCTTATCATCGGCCGAGCAGCGTGTTGCCCAGTATGTAATGGCCCACGCGCGCCGCTGCTTGACGGAGCCGATTGCTGAGATTGCAGAGCACTCCAGTGTTAGCCAACCAACGGTTATTCGATTTTGTAGGACGATGGGGTGCCAAGGGCTCGCGGAATTTAAATTACGGCTAGCCTCTGAGTTGCGTGGAACCTTGCCGCTAACCCACACTTTAGTAAAAGATGATGACTCACTTTTAGAGCTTGGCAGTAAGGTTTTATCCAATACCGCATCGGCTATCTTAGAAGTTCGAGACCGCTTAAACCAACACGAAATCACCCAAGCCATTGCCTTACTAACGCAAGCCGAACGAGTCGATGTGTTCGCCGTTGGTCAATACAGCATCGTTGCGCAAGACGCGCAATTTAAAATTTTACGCTTGGGCATTGCTTGCGCAGCGTTTACCGAGGAACGCCTAATTTTAGCGGGCGCGAGCGCGCTAAGTAATAAATCAGTCGCGTTATTCGTGTCGATGGAAGGCGAGTCAACCTTGCTACTTGAAGCGGCTGCGCAAGCGCGTGCGCGTGGTTGCCAAACCATTGCTGTTACGTCGCCAGGCTCTGCCCTAGCCCAATCGGCAGATGTTGTTTTAGCGGTTGAACACAGCGAAGATTTGGCAACCCAAATGCCGATGGTTAGCCGTGTTTTGCACCTATTAATTGTTGATATTTTAACAGTCGGCGTTGCGATGCAACGCAGCAATCCAAGCCGACCAGTAACGGCCTTTAATGCTGAGCTGCGTAAAAACAAAGGCAAAACATTAGGCATTACAACGGCTTCACCGTTAACTGATTTAAGTTCTCACAGCCGGGAATAATTGAGCTTAAAGTTTGCTTAATCTGTTGTGGTTCTACTTTGGTTTTTTTGCACTGCGCGTATTAATTCGCTTGCTGGTTAACACCGCCTTATAACGTTCTAATCGTTTACTAACCAGACCACCCATTTGCGACGCGGTGGCGACGGCCAAGGCATCGATTAAAACCAACTGAGCAATTCTTGATGTCATGGGTGCATACAAGTCCGGGTCTTCGCTGGGATTAACTGGTAGCACTAAATCAGACGCATCAGCGACGGGAGTTTTTGGTACCGTAAGCGCAATTATTTTTGCGCCAGCAGTGCGTGCAAAGGCCATCGAATCGACCAAAGCTTGGGTCTTACCCGAATTAGAAAGCGCAACAACGACATCACTTTTTTTAAGCATCGCTGCCGATACACAATGCAAATGCGGATCGTTGTAAGCCACCGCTGCAAAGCCCAGTCTAAAAAATTTATGAGCCCCATCGGCCGCGGTAATGCCAGAATTGCCTTGCCCATAAAATTCAATGCGCTGTGCACTGACTAGCCAACGTACCGCTTTCGCAAATTCGTTCGGCGCTATATCGTTTTTTAGTTGCAGCACCGTTTGCGCACTGCGATCAATTACTTTGTTAAGAATCGAGTTGGGTTCGTCCCCCGAACGAACATCGACATGCACATACGGAGCGCCCGTGCCTAAGGTAAATACTAACCACAGTCGAAAAGCCTTCCAACCTGGAAACCCTACGGCTTGGCAAAACCGCGCAACGCTCGGCTCGCTAACCCCAGTAGCTTGTGCTAGCTGCGCAATCGAGCATGCCGCAGCTAAAGACGGGTTAGCCAACACATAAGTGCGCACACGCTCGCTAGCTTCTGACAATTGCATGCTAAGTAAGCCAGTCAGCGACTTTAGGGGCGCAGTACCTAGGCTGGCGGCTTTATTGCTCATAAATTTTGAAAAAGTAATTGGTTGATGAAAACTACAGGATTCACCTTAAGGTTACAAGATGGATCGTTAGGTTGCAGTATTCATCTTAGATGAATAAAAGCGGTATTGATCAAAAAAAATCAGCCGGAATTTAGTATTTGTAGTAAATTTACAATATCTAAATATTATTGTAGTTTTTACACAAATCCGATCTACTTGTCCGCATCATGCAAAAATTCAGCAAAGACTAAGCAAAGACCCGCAAACAACCTGTTCCACTAAACACAAACACAAACATAACAATGGCAACTCCAACCAGCTCACAGCTCAAAAGCACTGCAGCGCTTTCTGCTCCACAGCGCGCCGCTTTAATGCGGGCGGTTACCGACCGATTGGTTATTCGTAGCGCCCAGTCACGGGCCTTGTATTTAAAAAAAATTGATCAACAAAAGCAAGACCGATTACGCCGCCTTTCGCTGGCACCAGCAAACCAAGCCCACGGCTACGCTGCATTACCGGGCAAAGACAAAATTGCAATTCGCTCGCAACCCGTACCAATGCTGGCTATTGTTTCGGCTTATAACGACGTACTAAGTGCACATCAGCCCTTCGAGCATTACCCCGCAATCATTCGCGACGAAGCCCGTAAACACGCTGCCGTTGCACAATTTGCAGGTGGTGTTCCGGCAATGTGTGACGGGGTTACCCAAGGTCAAGCGGGTATGGAGCTCAGTCTATTTTCGCGCGACGTCATTGCAATGTCGACCGCCATAGCCCTTAGCCACGACTTATACGACGGACAAATTTTGTTAGGTGTTTGTGACAAAATCATCCCGGGTTTGTTGCTAGGGGCTTTGTCGTTTGGTCACCTACCAGCAATCTTTATTGCGGCGGGGCCAATGGCTTCAGGGTTATCAAATACGGATAAATCAACAGTACGTAAGCAATTTGCACAAGGGCAAGTCGACAGCGAAGTTTTGCTAGAAGCAGAAATGGCCGCTTATCACGACAAGGGCACTTGCACTTTTTATGGCACAGCCAATAGTAATCAGTTGCTGTTAGAGGCGATGGGGTTAATGTTGCCGGGTGCCGCATTTGTACAACCAGACAATCCGCAACGTGAGCAAATAACACGAGCTTCCACCGCGCAATTAGCGCGCTTGGCACATAAAAAACAAGCCCTACTTGGCGAGCTGGTTGACGAAAAAGTAATTGTTAATGCAATCGTGGCGTTGCTGGCAACGGGCGGTTCCACAAACCATACAATTCATTGGGTTGCAATTGCTCGAGCAGCCGGCATTTTGCTGACGTGGGAAGACATTCATGCGCTAGCTGTGGCAGTACCAACGCTTACGCGTATTTATCCAAACGGAACGGCTGATATCAACCAATTTGACCAAGCCGGAGGGATTGCCGCGGTTATGTCGCAGTTACTCGATGCAGGGTTGTTGCATAACGACGTGCAAACAGTCGTTGGGCGTGGGTTAGATGGTTACACCAAACGCTTAATGGCGGCGCGTACAGATCACCCTAACTCTAATTTGCCTAGCGAATTGCGTTATGCAACTGAAGTGGCCCAATCGAGCGACGACACAATTATTAGCAGCATTGCCCAACCATTTTTACCCGAAGGCGGCTTGCGTATGCTCGAGGGTAATTTGGGCCGAGCTGTGGTTAAAATATCAGCGGTTGCGCCCGAGCATCGATCGATCAAAGCGCAAGCACGTGTATTCGATTCACAAGCAGCCGTTATCGCAGCATTTAAAGCAAATGAGTTTACCCAAGACACTATTGTTGTGGTGCGCGGCCAAGGCCCAAAGGCCTGCGGAATGCCCGAGCTACACCAACTAACCCCAACCCTAAGCGTGCTGCTTGATCGTGGCTTAAAAGTGGCTCTGGTGACCGACGGCCGAATGTCTGGCGCATCGGGCAAAGTACCAGCAGCGATTCATGTGTGTCCCGAAGCGGCCGACGGCGGCCCAATTTCAAAAGTACGCGATGGTGATTGGCTTGAGGTCGATTGCGACCAAGCTATTTTGCGCTTTTGTGACGAGACACCGAACTGGCAAGATCGACCAGCTGCGTCCATTGTTGATCAAGGTATTGGCACCGGACGCGAACTGTTTACAAACTTCAGAAAAATCGTAACGCGGGCCGATGAAGGTGCCGTTACCTTTGGCACTTAGGCCAAACACTTCAAAAAATCGAGAGCAATTGTTTATGAACCAAGCATTATTATTTAAAAGCCGAGTCGTCCCCGTTGTCGAAATTCCGAGCGCGGGCGCAGCATTGCCCCTAGCAGACGCGCTACTAGCCGGGGGCATTGACATTATCGAGATCACCTTGCGCACCGAAGCCGCTTTAGAGGCCATTGCAATCATCGCCAAAGAGCGGCCCCAACTTATTGTCGCCGCCGGAACGGTACTATATTCTGCTCAACTAAACGCCGCTATACAGTCCGGTGCAAGAATTATATTTTCACCCGGCAGCACCCCCACTTTATTAAAAGAAGCACAAGGTTGCGGCATCCCTTTTTTCCCTGGCGTTGCGACACCGTCCGAGGTAATGCATTGTCTAGAGCACGGCATTACCAATATGAAATTGTTTCCAGCCGATGCGATCAATTCTTTAAAATTGCTCAAAGCGTTTAGTGGCCCCTTGGCGCAAGCTCGCTTCATCCCCACGGGCGGTATCAACGAAAATAATATTCATGAATTCGTTGTGCAATCAAATGTACTGGCTGTTGGCGCTTCGGCCGTTGCCCCTAAGGACTTAATTCTGCGAGCCGATTGGGCGGGCATTACGCAGCGCGCAAAAAACTTGTTAGGGCTAGCCGCTACGGTTTAATTGAGTTGAGCCAATGCCTTTAAATCATCTAATGTGTTGGCTTGATTAATTGGCTTGTCAGTTCGCCATCGCAAGATCCGCGGGAAGCGCACGGCAATACCCGATTTATGGCGAGCAGAGGCCTGAATACCTTCGAAGCCAAGCTCAAACACTAAGGACGGCGTTACGCTGCGTACTGGCCCAAACTTATCGATCGTGGTCTTTTTTATAATTGCATCGACTTGCCGAATTTCCTCATCGGTTAAGCCGCTGTAAGCTTTTGCAAACGGCACCAGTACTTCGCCACTCCAAACAGCGAATGTGTAATCGGTATACAACGAAGCACGTCGGCCATGCCCGGCTTGCGCATAAATTAGTACAGCATCAATCGAATAAGGATCGAGTTTCCATTTCCACCATTGCCCGCCCGCTTCAGTTTTTGAACGCCCCACCCCATAGGCTGACGATTTACGTTTTAGCATTAAGCCTTCAACACCCAAGGACCGCGCTTGGGCGCGTTGTTGCTCTAAAGCGCTCCAATCGGGTGCTGAAACGATGGCGCTTAAGCGCAATCTTGGGTGATTAATTTGACCGATGTGTTGTTCTAAAAACGCCCGACGTTCTGTTAAAGCAGCCGTACGAAAATCTTTAAAATCAGCCGCTAAACAATCGTAAACAACCAGCACTGCCGGGCTCGTTTTAAGCAAAGCGGCACTAATTTTTTTTCGGGTTGTACGTTGTTGCAACACTTGAAATCCTTGCGGGCGGTTGCGCTCGAAATCCCAAATTAAAATTTCACCATCCAAAATAGTGCCTTGGGGTGCGTGGGCCGACCAATGTTGAGCCAGCTCGATTAACTCAGGGAAGTTTTCTGAAATCAATTCTTCACCGCGTGACCACAACGCCGAATGCTCTGCGTTAATAACTAATTGTCCACGAATGCCATCCCACTTCCATTCGGCTTGCCAATCGTCTATGTCACCCAAAGTTGCTTGAGGATGGCCTTTAATGGGGTGGGCCAGAAAAAACGGCAAAGCACGCCCTTCTTGAATAATTGCATCAGGGCTATCTATTTCGTTAGCATCGTTGAAATTAGGACGTGCCACCAAGTGCTTAAAACGATCTGCCGTTGGTAATTGTTTCGCATCCGTATAACCTACAAAGCGCTGCGCCACCACCACCGCGTCGATATCAAAGGCTTGCGCCAAAGCACGCGTCACTAAGCTACGTGATACGCCCACCCGAAAGCCGCCCGTTAGCAGTTTGTTTAAGGTAAAGCGCTCGTTAGCCGACAATTGATTCCAAAATTGGCACAATTGATCTTGGATGTTTAATTCGGGCTGACCTCGCAGCGGCAATATTGATTCTTCAATCCATTGCGATAAAAATCGATCACTGGAACTTTTGGGTGGGGGTAACAAATACGCAATCGTTTCAGCTAAATCGCCAACCGCTTGATAGCACTCTTCAAACAACCACGGCTCGCAACCACTTAAGGTCGTTACCGTTGCCCGTAATACTTTGGTTGGCACGACTTGGCGTATTCGCCCACCAGCTAATAGGTAGCAAGCCCACGCAGCATCTTCGGCGTGAGCCAAAGAAAAATAGCCCTGCAAGAGGGCTATTTTTTGCAGCGTCGAAGTCGAAGCATCGAGCTGCGCATACAACTGCGAAAACTGTTTCAACTTAGTCGGCGTACTCGCCAGCAGCTTTGATGATTGGAGTCCACTTGGTAATTTCGGCTTTTAGGTGAGCTTCTAATGCAGCTGGAGTTGCGCGTTCTTTGCTTACTGTTTGAGCGCCTAAATCATCGAACCGCTTGCGCAACGCTGGGTCAGCCAAGGCTGTTTGTAAAGCAGATACCAATTTATCGACTACTGGCTTCGGTGTGCCTTTAGGTGCATACAAACCATGCCATACCGATACTTGGAATGATGCCGAACCACCTTCGCTTGTGGTTGGAATATCTTTTAAAGTTTCTAAACGTGCTGGGCTAGTAATAGCGATTGGCTTAACTTTGCCTGCTTTAACTTGTGCAGTAACCGACGTTGTTTGGTCACACAACATATCGACTTGACCACCGATTAAATCGGTCATCGCTGGCGCTGTGCCTTTGTAGGGTACGGTAGTTAAGTCGACCTTGATGCTGCTCATGTAAAGCAAACCACACAAGTGCGAGGCTGAACCCAAACCAGCATTGGCAAATGAAACTTTATTTTTGTTGGCGGCAACGTAAGTATTCAGCTCTTTTAAACTATTGACCGGCATGCCGGGCTTGGTCAACATAACCATCGGCACCTCGTTAATTAGGCCAACATATTCGAAGTCTTTGGTCACATCGAATGCAAGCTTGCGATACAAAGACGGGGCTGTAGCCATACCAATGTGATGGACCAAAATGCGGTAGCCGTCGGGCTGCGACTTAGCAATATCGCCAACGCCAATTACGCCACCAACACCGGCTTTGTTTTCGACTACAACGGTCGTTCCGAGTGATTTCTCCATCGCTTGGGCTAAAGTACGGGCCACGATGTCAGTTGGGCCGCCAGCCGCAAAGCCGACCACAATGGTGACGGGCTTGCTTGGGTAAACCGCCTGCGCGTTAACCAAATTAGGGGCAATAAACGCGCTAGCGATCAGCGTGCTTAACAATACTTTTTTCATGAATTGGTCTCGTTTAGTTTTAGTTAGAAATTTAATCTCTGCGAGTATAACGACAGGCTTTAAGTTTTGTTGACCACCATCAAAGCGATAAGGTTAAAAAATGCTCAAAATAAGTACAACCCCTAAGGGTGGGTTTCCACAACCGAATCGTCACTTTCTGCGCTAGTGCCGTACTCCGTCTGAAAAGCTCGGGCTTGCAAACCTTGCTCGTTAAGCCAACGAACCATAACGGGCACGTAACCGTGAGTCACGATGACTTGCTCGGCTTGGCTAGCGCGAATAGCTAATTGAAGACCCGGCCAGTCTGCATGGTCGGACAACACAAATCCGCGATCCATCGCGCGCCGACGTCGCGCACCGCGTAGCTGCATCCAACCCGAAGCAAAGGCATCCGAAAAAGATCCAAAGCGCTTCATCCAAGCAGAGCCCGCTACCGACGGAGGAGCCAGCACAAGACACTTTGAAAGTTCTTTCTTATCGGTTATCTCAGTTGCGCTAAAAGTGTCGGGCAAGTCGACTCCCGCCTCTCGGTACGCTTGACTAAGCGGCTCTACGGCGCCGTGGCAAACAATAGGCCCAATGCTGCGATCAACTCCGCCCAAAATACGCTGCGCCTTACCCAAAGAATAGCCATACAACACACTGGCCTTGCCGTTGTTAGCGTTGTCTTGCCACCATTGATTGATGGATTGAAAAATTTGTTGCTCCGGCGTCCATTGATAAATTGGCAGGCCAAATGTCGACTCGGTAATAAACGTATGGCAACTTACTGACTCGAATGCGTCACAGGTTTTATCGGGCTCAACTTTGTAATCTCCTGAAGCGACCCAAATTTGACCACGATATTCAACCCGCACTTGCGATGATCCTAAAATATGCCCCGCAGGGTGCAAGGAAATTTTTACGCCATTAACCGTTAAAGTTTCACCGAACGGCAAGCCAAAAAAGTTTACTTTGCCTAATCGCACTTTAACCAGACCCGTTGCGCGCGCAGCCCCAATATACTGCCCCATACCCCAACGCGCATGGTCAGCGTGGCAATGGGTAATTACCGCACGATCTACGGGCCGCCAAGGGTCGATGTAAAACTGCCCTGCCTCGCAATATAGGCCTTGCGGTCTTAGTGTAATTAAATCATTCATGGGTCATTTAGAGCGCGCTAGTAGCGACCCGCGATGCCACTTAAAGCAACGGCTACGCGCATTAAACCAAACGCGGCCCGGTGCACTAACCGCTTAACCCAACTAATTTGTTTTCGCGAGTGCAACAAAACAGCTTGTCCACCATCGGCAATACCGGCCTCTACTTTCGTACGCAGTTGATCTGCAAACTCTTGATCGAGCACCACAATATTAGCCTCCCTTGCTAACAGCAAACTAAACGGGTCGATATTGGATGAGCCTACGGTGACCCAGTCATCGGCCAAGGCTACCTTGGCATGTAAAAAGCTTTTTTTGTATTCGAAAATTTCGATGCCTGCTGCCAACAGTTCATCGTAAATAGCTTGGGTAGCCCAATGCTGCATTTTGTATTCGGCAATTCCTTGCAGTAACAAGCGAACGCGCACGCCGCGCTGGGCCGCTAAAATTAGCGCACGACGAAACTTTGTGCCCGGCAAGAAATAAGCATTAGCAATTAGAATTTCACGCCGTGATCGACCGATAGCGCGTAAATAACTTTTCTCAATTGCTTTGCGAAATCGAAAATTATCGCGCGGAATAAACTTGGCCTTATACGGGCCAACAGGATCGATAACAGAACTTATACTTTCTGGTACCGATAGCTTATTTTTCTCGATGCTGGGAAATCCATTCGGCAATTTTAGAGTCGCTAACTGCCACCACATTCGACTAACGGCCAAATGCACAGTGGCCACTAAAGGCCCACGTATACGCACTGCAAAATCAAAACGCGGCTCATCTAAAACGCCGTGATTAGGGTCGTAAAAATCATCGAGCACGTTAATTCCACCTACAAATGCAACTGCGCCATCAATCAACGCTAGTTTGCGATGCAAGCGCCGCAAACGTTGGCGCTCAAAGGTAATGTAACGCTTTTCGGGACGAAACACTTGCCATTGCACTGCAGCACTGGTGAACTGATCGGTAAAGCTTTTGTGCAGACCCTTTGACCCAAAACCATCAACCACCAAATGCACCGCTACACCTCGGATGGCTGCACGCGAAAGCGCTGCCGCAATGCGCTGTCCGCTCGCGTCGTATTCAAAAATGTAGGTTTCTAAGAAAACTTCACTTTTGGCTAAATCAATTTGCGTTTCTAGTTCGGGGAAAAATTCTTGACCACCAGACAGTAACAACAAATCGTTACCCACACTGTAGTCCGGCTCTAAGCTCGAGAACCAAGAGGTTTCTACACGCGTGCCCCGCACTGAACCGAGTGCTTGATTTGGGGAGAGCTTAGTAGATGAAACCTGCTCCGGAATTTCGTTGGGGGTCGGTTGGCTCATGGTCGGTTGGATTGCAGTCAGTTTGCAGACTAGTCCGCACCTTAAGGCAATAACTCTAAATCAGCAACTAAGGGTGCATGGTCCGACAGACGCGCCCACGCCGGACCACGCATGACTTGCACCGAGCGCGTAACAAATCCGCGTTGATAAATTCGATCCATTTGAAGCCACGGTAGCAGTGCAGGAAAGGTTCGCGCGCCACGAATACTTTGCAATTGATTGCCCGCGCGAACAATACCTTTAGCCACTTGATCCAAGCCCGCTTTTGCAAAAGGACGGGCAATAAAATCGCTCGCTTTTTTCTGAAAAGGGCCAACCCAGTGCTGATCGTCAAACACTTCGCTTACTGACAATCGTTTATATAACGTTGCACTTAAAGTGTGGCGCCAGTCGTTAAAATCTCCAGCAATTAGTAAGGGCTGGTCGTTTGGAATTTCGCGCTCAATCCAAGCAATTAACGCTTCGGTTTGTCGAGCCCGCGAGCGCGCCAACAACCCAAAATGAATAACAAAGCAGTGCACTTCTCTTTTTTCCATACGGACGATGCAATGTAAAACTCCGCGCTTTTCAAGAGCATGGTCTGAGACATCGCGATGCTCGCGTTTTTCAATTACAAAGCGCGATAGCAAGGCATTGCCGTGGTGTCCATGGAGATAGGTTGCATTTTGCCCGTAAGCTGTTTCAAACGCATGACGGCGTTGGGTAGATTTTGCTAAGTACACGTTTTGCGGTTCGTCGGGCCACGCTTCAATGCGTAGAGCGTGCCGATCATTCTGGCCCTGCACTTCTTGCAAAAAGACTAGGTCGGACTCTAAGTCGTTTAGCCGGTTTCTTAGTTCTTGAATGGTTGCGTGGTGGCGCAAACCAAAAAGGCGCCGTGAGACGCCTTTATGGATATTGTAGGTTGCAACTCTAAGCTTCAACGAACCTGCCCTATGTTAATTAGCAATCTAATTGGTACGATCAAGATTAAGTCTTAGCCACTTCAACCGTGCGTAATCGAATATGCAACTCGCGTAATTGCTTTTCGTCCACGACCGAAGGAGCGGACGTTAACAAACACTGCGCGCGTTGGGTTTTCGGGAAAGCAATCACATCACGAATCGATTCAGCGCCGACCAGCATCGTAACTAACCGATCCAAGCCGAACGCAATACCACCGTGAGGCGGTGCGCCGTACTGCAACGCATCCAGTAAGAAACCAAACTTTAAGCGCGCTTCTTCCGCATCAATTTTTAAAGCACGGAACACTTTGCTTTGCACTTCTTGCTTATGAATACGAACCGAACCACCGCCCATTTCCCAGCCATTCAAGACTAAGTCGTACGCTTTTGCTATGCACTTACTAGGATCAGTAGTCATAAAGTCTTCGTGACCGTCTTTAGGTGCGGTAAACGGATGATGTACCGCAGACCAACGATCGCCTTCTTCATCAAACTCGAACATTGGGAAGTCAACAACCCACAACAATTGCCATTTGCCTTGTAATAAGCCATTGGCTTTACCAAACTCGCTGTGCCCGATTTTGTTACGCAAAGCACCTAATGAATCATTGACGATTTTCGCTTTGCTCGCTGCAAAGAACAAAATATCGCCGTCTTTTGCACCAGAGCGCTCTAAGATGGACTTTAACGCTTCATCGGATAAGTTCTTAACAATCGGTGATTGCAAACCTTCGCGGCCCTTGGCCACTTCGTTTACCTTAATCCATGCCAAACCTTTAGCGCCGTAAATCGACACGAACTGTGTGTACTGATCTATTTCACCACGGCTAATGGCTGCACCGCCTGGCACACACAACGCAGCAACGCGACCGCCATCTAAATTAGCCGCATCGGCAAACACTTTAAAGTCGACGTTTTTCATAACGTCGGTTAGTTCAGTAAACTTTAACTGAACGCGCAAGTCGGGCTTATCGCTACCGTAGTCACGCATTGCTTCGCTGTACGGCATGCAAGGGATGTCGGCCGGTAAATCGACATCGATACAGGCTTTAAACACTGTGCGGAACATATCGCCAAAAATTTCACGAATTTCTTCTTCGGTTAAGAACGAAGTTTCGCAATCGATTTGGGTGAATTCGGGTTGCCGATCGGCACGTAAATCTTCGTCGCGAAAGCACTTAGTAATTTGATAATAGCGATCAAAACCCGCCACCATTAACAATTGCTTAAACAATTGCGGTGACTGTGGCAGCGCAAAAAACTCGCCGGCATGAACCCGCGAAGGCACTAAGTAATCGCGCGCACCCTCGGGTGTTGATTTGGTTAACATCGGTGTTTCGATATCCACAAAACCGAGTGTGTCTAAATACTTACGAACCTCTAAGGCTGCTTTGTAACGCAGCATTAGGTTCTTTTGCATTTGCGGACGACGCAAATCCAAAACACGATGGGTTAAACGGGTTGTTTCGGATAAATTTTCTTCATCAATTTGAAACGGTGGTGTAACCGAAGCATTTAGTACGACTAGCTCGTGGCACAACACTTCAATGCCGCCACTTTTTAAGTCGGCATTTTCGGTGCCAGCAGGGCGGGCGCGCACTTTGCCGGTAATGCGAATACAAAACTCGTTGCGGATTCCTTCGGCGACAGCAAACATATCGGCACGATCTGGATCGCAGACAATTTGCGCCAAACCTTCACGGTCACGCAGATCGATAAAGATAACACCGCCATGATCACGCCGGCGATGCACCCAGCCATTAAGCACCACGACTTGGTCAATGTGCTGAGTAGACACTAGGCCGGTGTAGCAAGTTCGCATGATCGATTAATCCTTTTTTTGAATAAGCTGGTCGGGCGAGACAACGCCCATGGAAACTACATATTTCAATGCTTCATCCACCGACATATCCAGTGGCTTGACATCGCTTTCTCTCATCATTAAGAAAAAACCAGAGGTCGGGTTTGGCGTAGTGGGCACATAAACCGAAACCATTGGCTCGGTAAACATAACGCCTACTTCTTTGGCGGGAATACCGGTTTGAAAGGCGATTGTCCAACTACCTTCACGCGGGTACTGCACCAACAAGGCTTTGCGAAACGCATTGCCAGAATCGGAAAATAAAGTATCACTAACTTGCTTAACGCTAGAATAAATTGAACGCACGATTGGAATACGACCCAACAACAATTCCCAAAATGAAACTAAGCGCTGCCCTAAATAGTTGGCGGTTATTAGGCCAGTAATAAGAACAATCAGCACCGCCAAAATTAGGCCGAAGCCGGGGATGTCGTAACCGATCAATTTGGCAGGCTGCCACGTGGCCGGTAACAGGCGCAAAGTGGGTTCCATGGCGCTAATAATAAAATTTAGCACCCACAAAGTTATGACTAGGGGAACCCAAATTAGGAGCCCCGTAATGAGATAACGCTTAATCATGGATTAGTTGAATTCTTGCTTGAAGTAGCAGGCGGTGGGGAGCTCGAACTAGGGCTCGAACCAGAAGAGGTTGACGCTGGCGCAGCACTTGGCGCGGAGGAAGCCGCTGGCGTACTAGACGGAGCCGCGCTTGAGTCGTTTGATTTAGATTCGCCGCCGCTTTTTGCGTCATTGGTGCTTGGCGCAGCAGCAGGTGCCCCAGAAGCGGACTCTGAAGGCGATGCTGAAGGTTTTTTGCCACCATCACGAAAATCGGTAACGTACCAACCCGATCCTTTTAACTGGAATCCCGCAGCGGTAAGCTGGCGTTTTAGCCCCTCTTTGCTACAAGCCGGGCAAGTTGTCAGGCGTGGGTCTGCTAGCTTTTGTAGAAAATCTTGTTGGTGACCACACAGATCACATAGGTAAGCGTAAATCGGCATAAGTCGAGGACTAATCTAGGGGTTAGGGGGCTTTTTCGGCCGTTCTTGCAGGAAACCCTAGATTTTATGCCACAAAGCCCAACTTAGCATTACGCATAGTGGCGCTACCGCTGTCTATTGCAACAGGCAATTTAAGCAAACTCTTTATGCGAAATCTGGCAATCGGGTAACCATGGCAATGAGCTCCGGAACGGAGGAGCACCCGCTTTTTGCCAATGCGTTTTTTACGTGCGAACGCACGGTTGCCTCGGAGCGCGAACGAATATGGGCGATAGCTTTGGGCTTTAAACCAACCAAAACCCAGCGCAACACCTCTTTTTCGCTTCCTGTAATGCCCGTACTGTCACAAAAAACTTGGAGCACTTCCTCGCGAATTTTGAGACCAGTCTCAATATGTACTTCGATGTCGCCTTGGGCTCTGAGGCTTAGGCCAACGGCAAATCGATTATGTAACCCAGCCAAAATAGCAAACCGCGGCTTGCCTGACTTGCGTACGGCATTGAGCTGCCGCTCCCAATACGGCAACTCCGAATCTAAAAACGGAACCAAGTGCCCATTGGCAACGCAAAATAATTGCCGATCGTCGAGTAGTTCTTCAGCCAGATAATTTTTGCGCCGAACTCGATCGGTTCCATCTAAAATAAAGATCGCATGAACCGCGTTGGGCAATGGTTCGGTAGCGTAAAACTCCGAAGTGTCTGGCTCGTAATAGGCCAATACGTCTTTTATGAGCGGCAGGACGTTGGACTTTGTCGAAGGAACATGATGTTCACGGATTGCCGGAGGCCGCACTAAATCCGAAGAAAGGCTACCTTGCCTTGTGTCAGGTTTTAATTCGAATGTGTACATATCTAGTATCTCCCTTCGGCCAAGATATCGAAGAGAGCATCAACTTACAATCCAGCTAATGGCCAATTTTTGGCTAGCCAACCGGCTAGCCGTTAAACCGAGAAATACTACTAGGTACAATCGTCGGGCTACGCTAGCATTTCGTTATACCAATAAAATTACCTTATGCACATCCTACTTATCGACGATCATGCACTGTTTCGGAGCGGTCTAAAGTTCTTACTTTCAGACCTTGACGAAAGTTTGGTCTTTGCCGAGGCGGCCACTTTGAAAGAAGCGGAAAAGAACAGCCATCAACAGTTCGACTTAATTCTACTCGACTGGAATTTACCTGGGCACAAAGGCGAGACTACGCTGGCTCGAGTGCGCGAATTGTTTACAGAAGCGACAATTGTCATATTATCGGGCGAAGAAGACCCAGCGTTAGTTCGCAAAGCCGTCGATTTGGGTGCTTCTGGATTCATTCCAAAATCTTCATTACCAGTAGTCATGGTTTCTGCACTTAGGCTTGTCCTCGCTGGAGGTATTTATCTGCCCGCAGAATTGTTGTTTCAAAATCAAACTACGCGCTTTGCAAACCAAAATAGCAACCCACCAACTTTTAATCCTTTAAGTTTTTTGAGCGAACGGCAACAACAAGCCTTAATGCTTGCAGTTAAAGGAAAATCAAACAAAGAAATTTCTCGCGAGCTTGAGGTTTCCGAAGGCACCGTTAAGCAACATCTATCAACCGCGTTTCGATTGCTAAATGTAAACAATCGAACCGAAGCTGTTTATGCCGTTGCCGAGCTAGAGCGTAATGCAATTCAAAACACAACAGCCGAGCCTGACCGCACCGAACTAATGAGCTCACTCGACAAGTGATTGTTGTGAACATTTTATAATTAGAATTGCGCCCTCCACCGTGAGTAAATTTGGTTTTTTAAACCCAGTTTTTAATAGCTCAGCGCTTTTAGTGGAGGCGGTTTACAAAGAAATATTCGACACAATAAACCAGCGGTCTCGGTATCTGGTATTTCCGGTAACAATTGTCGTTATCGTCGTTGTGATGCTAGGCTGGGATAAATTTCCACATAGTTTGTTAATTGTCTGGGGTTTTTTAACTATTTTGCATACCTTGGTTCGTTGGCAGGTTATCCAACGGATCGCAAAAGAAGTACACACCTACGTATATCGCCTTAGAATTGTAACGCTGACACATTTTGTTAGTGGGTTACTGCATGCAGCCCCGCTGCTGTTTTTCAATCAAATGACCGACACCCAACGGGCTATCATTACAGTGCTTCTCTTGGGCATGGCGATAAGCAACGTAGCCTTAACTATGGGCCACCAAGGTATTGCTTGGTGCTATCAAATACCCACTGTGGGCGGCTCGGCGTTTTGTTGGCTGACTTATCCAACAAGCAATGACGGTGAGCTCGCTTCGATTGGCTTGGGCATCTTGATGTTGGTTCTGTTAGTTATTTTGAGCCTGCACGCAAGAGCCGCCTTAAGCAGTTTATTTGCAAACATCCGAAATCGCGAACAACTAGTAGGGCTTAACCAAGATCTCCGCTTAGCCTTGGAGCGGGCTGAAAGTGCTAACCGAGCGAAGACGCGTTTTTTAGCCTCTGCAAGCCACGACTTACGCCAACCATTACATACGCTTGCGATGTTTAGCGCGGCATTGCAATTGCGCCCGTTAGATCAGAAAAGCGCCGACATTGCTCGCAACATTAGTACGGCGATGCAAGATCTAACCAGCGAGCTCGATTCATTGCTCGACATTTCAAAACTGGATGCCGGTATTGTTCAAGTCAATACGGCACCAATCGATTTAAACCAATTACTAGACAACATACGCACGCTTTATCTGCCTGTCGCGCAAGAAAATAATTTAACGCTTGTTGTTGTAACCAATGCGCTGATAAGCGTTAATTCGGATCGCAGTTTACTAGAACGCGTGGTTCGTAACTTAGTAGACAATGCGATCAAATATAGTGAAAAAGGCACCATCGTTGTGGAGGCACACTTAGATAGGCAACGCCGCAGTGTTTCAGTATCAATTAGCGACCAAGGGATTGGCATAGCACCATCGGAGATGGATCACGTCTTTGATGAGTTTTATCAAGTCGATAACCCCGAGCGCAACCGCATAAAAGGTTTGGGCCTAGGATTATCGATCGTTAGACGCCTAACTAATTTGTTAGGTATACAGTTGGACTGCGAATCTAGTTGGGGAAAAGGCAGCACATTTAAACTAACCTTGCCAGCGACGGTGCGTGAACCCGCACGCTCAAACATTAGTAGCCCAGAGCGATTCTCGCATCTTACGGGCTGCAAAGTACTGGTACTAGATGATGAACCTGCAGTTCGCGCTTCGATGAATGCCTTGTTGTCTGAAATTGGTTGTGACGTGGAAACCGTTGCCGATAGCGAGCAAGCAATTGCTGCAGCAACAAAACGCAAACCGGATATTTTGTTGGCCGACCTACGTTTACAAGGTTTAAGCAACGGCATTCAAACCATCAAAGCGATTCGCCTATTGCATCCCAATTTACCAGCCCTGCTAATAAGCGGCGATACTGAACCAGCACAGCTGACTGCCGCAAATTCGGCTGGCATCGAACTTCTACACAAACCAGTTCAACTTGAACTATTAGCAAAAACAATCGCTCGACATTTAAAGTTCTAGACGCTGCCTTAAGCTATTTGGATCGACTGGTTTAGCAAAAAAATAATACCCTTGTTCAGCACATTGTTGCTTTAAATTGCCTTGCGTATCACCACTGACCACGCAGCAAATGGTATTTTTCAATTCAGAACGATAGTTATTTAAAAGTTCAATTCCACCCGTTAAATCGGCAAGAGAACGATCAAGATTTTCATCTTGATCGGACGTATTGTTATCTGACGCAGCGATGCCTAGCCGATCGTCAACAATTACCGAGTGCCAAGACCCAGCACTGAGTTGCTGCCGAGCGGCGCTGGCGGTAGAAACCCACCTAGCCTCATATCCCCACGCGCACAGTAAAGCCACGGTACTTTGCCCAACCGAGACTTCGTTGTCCACAACAAGAACGCGGCGTACTTCTGCATTAGCTAACGGTACGTAAATTGCCGCTTCGACTGACGGCAATAGTGAAGCCGTTTGATCACTGGGAAATTGAACTATAAAATTACTACCGGCGTTAGTAGACTGAAGTACGCATTGAATATTCAGCTGTTCGCACAAGCGTTTTACAATCGCCAAACCGAGTCCAATGCCTTTACTTCGATCACGCCCTTCATTGTTTACCTGAAAAAATTCTTCAAACACAGTGTTTTGTAGGTGCGTTGGAATACCCGTTCCATCATCCACTACGTGAATTTGTGTTTGGCCCAAGAAATTACGTTCCAGCTCGATGGTCAATTGATTGCGTGCGCCATGCTTCAAAGCGTTATCAATTAAGTTACGCACAATTCGTTCGATAAAAATCGGATCGCTATTTACTGCAAGCGGTTCTTGCAACATTAGTTGCAGCGCAATACCTTTTAACTGCGCTTGCGGTTTGTAACCCGTCACTACTTGTTGCAACAAATGGTTCAGGTCCACTGCTTGTATTTGCGCTTGCGTATTTTGTGAGTCTAGGCGCGATAAATCGAGTAACGAATTGAGTAAGGACGAAAGCGCAACAACGGCCTCGTGCGTTTGTTGTACCAGCCACGCGCTACGCTCATCAAGTGGTCGCAACGCTAACGTGGCATTAAACAAAGTAATCGTGTGCAAAGGCTGTCGCAAATCGTGGCTTGCCGCTACCAAGAAACGCGACTTTCCAAGGTTGGCCTGCTCTGCCAAATCACGCTGCCGAATAAGCTCGGATTCATTAGCACGAAGCTCGGCAACTAACCGAGTATTTTCGTTTCGGGTGCTATACGCCTCTTTTGCTTTAGCCTCACTTTGTTGAACAAAAGAATAGGACGTGAAAGCAAAAACACACAATAAAAAACCCAATAGCCAATCAAACCAAATTGGTTGCAATCGACCGTAGGCGAACCAGCCCACTGCCATTAAACCTAAGCCCGAAAATGTAAAGGCTCCAAAAATTTTTGAATTCAGCGCACTGCCAGGAATTGTGGCCGCCACCAAGCAAACGCCAAACATGGTTACGATGGCTTGCCATTCAGTAGGAAATACGCGCATGCTAAGGCAAAACCCCAACCCCATTATTAGGCCATTGACAATGGCGAATCGGATATACGCAACTTCTAACTGTTTCGCGTTGATAGCGTTTTTTAAAAATCGACGGGCTACTGTGAATCGTGCAAAAACCAGTATGCAAATAGCTAGCAACCAAACTAAAGGCGCAGCAAGTTGGTCGGTGACTTGCCAATAGGCATGAACCACGACTCCGGCAATCATTAGAACTGGTAGGGGCGTTCGGTGCGCTTCAGATGCAATTAGCGTTGCCCTTTCATGCACAAAGCCGGTTTCGGCATCTTCACGAATCATTAATCATTCCAAATTTGCATAGCATAGCTACCAATAGCCGACCCTTCAAAACAACTCGTTGTTACTTGCAGAAATGTACAGCAACTGGCTAAAACACACGTGATTTAGTTGACCTAAGCCGTCCACGACAAACTATGCACCGTCCAAACGATCTATGGTTTACCCGTTGGCGCCTGTTACGGATAATCGAAAGCTCTAGCGTTGTGTTCCGAATTTCACAATTTGAACAAATCGCTTCAATTTTAAATCGCCCTCATTACGGAGCCCGTATTGGATTTTAACGTCATCACCACGAGCCTGTTTAACGCAAACTCGACTGCAAGTCTTGGTGCGATTAATTGCTTGTTAATTATGGTGCTGGCCTTAATTCAATCGCGAATTATCGAGCAACACTCGAAAACTTTAGTAATTTTCGCGCTTGCCATGTTGTTTGCTGGGCTGTCTTTGTTTGGTTTTGTTGCAATACGGGGTGACTCGAGGCCGCTGCTTATAACCTTTAGTTGTTTCGGCATCCTAACTTTTGCGTGTGGTCTCGCTAGCTTTTTATCTCTTTATGGGAAAACGCATTTAATTAAGTACGCAGCGCCGGTCGTTGCTGCCGCAATCTTGGGCTTGTTTGCGTTTCCAGAAATACGTTGGATAGCCGCTTGGACTATCGTTGCTGAAGGAGTTTTGTCGTTAGGCATAGCCATTCTAGCGTTCAAGCAAAAAGACAAAGAATCACCAGTTGCAAAATTCACGGTAGCAATGCTGTCTCTTTTTCTTGCCTTGGTGACCGCCCCTTGGTTGTTAGCTGTCAGCAAGTGGGTCTTTTTCGACACCGACTCGCTACCGGGCATTAGCAGCTTTGAACAAATCGTTTTGGGTCTTTCGTGGGCAATTACACCAACAGTTTTTTACGCAGCCTTAGTCGTAGCGATTAATGTTCGTTTTGCGAATATGCTCAAGGATCAAGCATTAATCGATCCTTTGACTGGCCTAGCCAACCGAAGGGCCTTGTATTCGCAGGTTGAAAACTCACCTCTGGCGGAAGAAAAACCGGTGGGTTATGCAGTGATGTTATTAGACATTGATCACTTTAAAGTGATTAACGACACCTATGGGCATTTAGTAGGGGATCAGGTTCTAATTCACTGCGCCAAAATCCTAACGGCAGCCATTAGACCGCAAGACTTGATCAGTCGCTACGGTGGTGAAGAGTTTTGTGTTGTCGCTAAGGGAATAACCAAAACGCAAGCCATTCACCTTTCGGAGCGCTTGTGTAACAGTTTACGTTCGCGGCCAATGCCTTACGGTGATTCAGAAATTAAAACCACCGTAAGCGTTGGCGTTGTTTATCACGACCAAATTGATTCTTTACAGCGCATTATTGCCCAAGCGGATAATGCGATGTACTCGGCAAAAGCATCTGGGCGCGATAAAATTTGCATCGCACAGACTTAAGATTAGCTCAACCTAGTGCAGGTTTACACCAATTAACTTGGGTTATCCTAGAACGGAATATCGTCATCCATATCGCTAAAGCTTTGCGCTGGCTTTTTAGCTGGCGCGGCCTTTGCAGGACTTGACGAACCTTCACGGTTATAGCCGCCACTTTCACCACGACTACTGCTTGAGCCGCCGTCATCACCACCGCCACCAGTGCCACCTTCGCGGCTACCGAGCATTTGTAACTCTGAAGCAATAACCTCGGTGGTGTATTTCTCGACGCCTTCTTTGTCGGTCCACTTGCGGGTTTTTAAACGGCCTTCGATATAAACCGAGCGACCTTTTTTTAAATACTCGCCGGCGATTTCAGCTAGGCGGCTATATAAAACGACGCGATGCCATTCGGTAGCTTCTTTTTTTTCGCCTGTTGCTTTGTCTTTCCACGATTCGGTAGTGGCAATATTTATGTTACAAATTGCGCCACCATCGGGCGAATAACGGGTTTCAGGGTCTTTACCCAAATTACCAACCAAAATTACTTTATTAACTGCTGCCATACGATTTCCTTTTTAAATGCCGCAGGTTCTAGGGGACTACTTACGCTTTACTGCTCAGCTTTACTACTAAGCTTTACTACTTTAGTGCTGCAAAAACTATCCTACCAATTCTATCCAAAAGCCAACCCTACTTTGCCGTCAAACTGCTACAGCGATGCCACAGTTGGGGGTGAACCAGTACCAGTTTGGGCTTCGACTTTTACATCTTTGCGCGTCGGCCAGCGTTTCATACTTGGGGCAAAACCTAACCAAGCCAGTAACGCAAGGGCCGCTGCATAGAACACCGCCGCATCGCCCCACTGCGAGGCCAGCCAACCACCCAAAGCCGCGCCAGTAAACAAACCCAAGGCCTGCAACGTGTTGTAGATACCTAAAGCCAACCCTTTGTTTGCCGCCGGCGCTAAGCGCGATACCAGTGATGGCAAACTCGCTTCAAGCACATTAAAACCCAAAAAGAAGGCCAATAACAAGAGGGCCAGAAGGCTTAGGCTGGACGGCTGCAGCGCAAATCCGAGAATAACCAACAGTAAAAAGCCAATCGCACCTACGAATAAGGGTTTTAGCTTGTGTCGCCGCTCGCTCCACATTAATGGCGGTACAGTAAGCAATAAAGACGCGACGACAACCGGCAAATACACTTGCCAATGTGCGGTTAAAGTTAAGCCCGCTTTGGCCGTTAACCAACGCGGCATAACCACAAAAATTGCCATTAAAACCGCTTGCAATACAAAGTTACCAATATTTAAGCGGATTAAATCGGGCTCCAACGCTGTGGCTTTGAATACCGACCAAGTAAATGGTTTTGGTTTGGGCGCCGTTACATTGGGCACAACCAGCCACAGGACCACCAGCCCCACGGCAATTAATCCGGCAGTTACATAGAACAATCCTGCCAACGAAAACGACGCGTATAGCAACGGTGACAATATCAAACTAAGTGCAAAGGTAAGCCCAATCGAAGCACCAATTAAAGCCATTGCTTTAGTGCGCTGCTCTTCGCGCGTGGCATCGGCCAACAAAGCCGTAATTGCGCCAGACACAGCGCCAGCACCTTGCAAAGCGCGACCGAAAGTGACGCCCTCTACTGTGGTGGCCATTGCTGCTACCAAACTACCCGCCGCAAAAATCAGTAGACCAAGGCCAATGATTTTTTTTCGACCAAAATAATCGCTTGCCAAGCCAAAGGGTATCTGCAACAAACCTTGGGTAAGACCATACGCGCCAAGGGCCAAACCAACTAAGGCGGTGTCGGTACCGCCGGGCATCACCTTAGCGTGCTCGGCAAACACGGGTAAAATAAGAAATAACCCAAGCAAACGCAGGGCATATAGAAAGGCCAGCGACAGGCTGGCGCGCAACTCTAGTGAGGTCATGTCGGCTATAGTACCAAGTTCGCCTTTTGCGACCAATTTGTGACAATTTTGCGGCTCATAAGTAGCCGCTACCCTTGGACTTATGAACGAAATTCGCATTCGCGGCGCACGCACGCACAATTTAAAAAATATCAATATCGATTTACCACGAGACAAACTGGTTGTTATTACTGGATTGTCGGGGTCTGGTAAGTCGTCTTTAGCCTTTGACACTTTATATGCCGAAGGTCAGCGCCGTTACGTCGAATCGCTAAGTACTTACGCACGACAGTTTTTGCAGTTAATGGAAAAGCCCGATTTCGATTTAATTGAAGGACTGTCACCCGCCATTGCTATTGAACAAAAAGCCGCTAGCCACAACCCACGCTCCACAGTGGGCACCGTTACAGAAATACATGACTACTTGCGCTTGCTATTTGCACGTGCTGGAACACCGTATTGCCCTTATCACCCAGCAATCGCTTTAGAGGCACAGTCAGTCGCGCAAATGGTCGATTTTGTTTTAGCCAAGCCCGAAGAAACCAAGCTCATGATCTTGGCGCCGATTATCAACAATCGCAAAGGCGAGCATATCGATTTGTTAGAAAATTTACGCGCACAAGGCTTCATGCGAATTCGCGTAAAAGCCGACGGCAAAGATGAAAAAGCTCAAGTCTACGAACTCGATGAAATTCCTGAGCTCAATAAAAATCAAAAGCATTCAATCGATGTAGTGATCGACCGTATTAAAGTTTCGCCCAGTATTAAACAGCGCTTGGCTGAATCGTTTGAGACCGCGCTGCGACTAGCCGAAGGCCGCGTAATTACGCAAGATATGGACACTTTGGAAGAGCAGGTATTTTCCAATAAGTTTGCCTGCCCAATTTGTAGTTACGCATTGCAAGAACTAGAGCCACGGCTGTTTTCGTTTAACAACCCAATGGGTGCCTGCCCGTCCTGCGATGGCTTAGGACAAGTTAATTTTTTCGACCCCAAGCGCATTGTGCAGTTCCCACAATTATCGTTAGCCTCGGGCGCGATAAAAGGCTGGGATCGCCGCAATATGTTTTACTTTCAAATGCTCAATTGTTTGGCTGACCATTACAAATTTAGCGTTGACACGGCCTGGGAAAATTTACCCCAAGAAATTCAAGACAAAATTTTAAACGGCTCGGGAACGACCAAAATAAAGTTCACCTACCTGGGTGACAGTGTTGGCGAAAAAGTAAAAACCACAAAAAAAGAGCACCCCTTCGAAGGCATCATTGCCAGCCTAGAGCGACGCTTAAAAGAAACCGACTCGCAACCGGTGCGCGAAGAATTAGTCCGTTATCAAAATATCAAGCCCTGCCCTACCTGCGAAGGTACGCGCTTACGGATGCAAGCTCGCTTTGTGCGCTTAGGACCAAAGGATGAAGATCATGGTATTTGGGAAGTCTCAAAATGGACCCTTGCCAACAGTTTAGAGTGGTTCGATAAAGTTCAACTGCCTGGCTCTCGCGCACAAATTGGCGAGCGGATTATTCGCGAAATAGTCAGTCGCTTACGCTTTTTAAACAACGTTGGATTGTCGTACCTTTCGTTAGATCGGTCAGCCGATACCTTGTCAGGTGGCGAGTCGCAACGGATTCGTTTAGCCAGTCAAATTGGCTCGGGCCTAACAGGGGTAATGTATGTACTAGACGAGCCATCAATTGGCCTACATCAACGCGATAACGACCGTCTAATTGAAACCCTAAAACACTTGCGCGATCTAGGAAATACAGTGCTGGTCGTAGAGCACGACGAAGACACTATTTTAGCGGCAGACCACGTGGTAGACATGGGACCAGGGCCGGGTGTTCATGGCGGCTTTGTTGTTTCGCAAGGCACGCCCGAATTTGTAGAGGCCGATCCTGAATCGTTAACTGGCAAATATTTAAGCCGTAAGTTATGTATCGAAACACCTAAAAAACGCCACCCGTTTACACACGGTAAAAATTTAATCGTACAAGGCGCACGGGGTAATAATTTGCAAAATGTCACGGTCGAATTTCCCAGTGGTTTATTAATTTGCGTAACCGGTGTTTCGGGTTCTGGTAAATCAACACTGGTTAACGATACCTTGTACGCCATCGTTGCTCGGCATTTGTATAACTCGTCATTAAACGCAGCCGAATGTGATCGGGTTGAAGGCCTTGAGCACTACGACAAAGTAATTAATATCGATCAAAGCCCGATTGGTAGAACACCACGCAGCAACCCAGCGACTTACACGGGTTTGTTTACACCGATTCGTGAGTTGTTTGCCGAAACGCCAATTGCACGCGAGCGCGGATACAACCCGGGTCGCTTTTCGTTTAACGTTAAGGGGGGACGTTGCGAAACTTGCGAAGGCGACGGCATGATCAAAGTAGAAATGCACTTTTTGCCTGACGTGTATGTGCCTTGCGAAACCTGCAACAGCAAACGCTACAACCGTGAAACATTGGAGGTTATTTACAAAGGAAAAAACATTGCCGAAGTGTTGGACATGACGATTGAGCAAGCGCAAAAGTTTTTTAACGCAGTGCCCAATATCGTTCGTAAACTCGACACTATGTTAGATGTAGGCTTGGGTTATATTCGGCTTGGGCAAAGCGCCACTACACTCTCGGGCGGCGAAGCACAACGGGTTAAGCTTTCGCAAGAACTAAGCAAACGCGATACCGGTCGAACCCTTTACATTCTTGACGAACCAACCACTGGTTTGCATTTCGCCGATGTGGCCTTGCTGTTACGCGTCTTACATACCTTGCGTGACCACGGCAATACTGTAGTGGTCATCGAGCACAATTTAGACGTCGTCAAAACAGCTGATTGGGTCATCGACATGGGCCCAGAAGGCGGCGCGGGCGGCGGCCTTGTGATCGCCCAAGGAACCCCTGAAGACATTATGGCCAACGACCAAAGCCATACAGGGATTTATTTAAAAGAGTTGCTCGAACGCGATAATAGCCATCGAGCAATTAGCAAAGTTGAGCTAGCGAGAGCCTAAAAACCGCTTAAGCATACCAATAAACCCACCTTGGCCAGAATTTAAAATAGAGCAAAGTACTTGTAGTTTGGAGTCGATAGGACGTGAAGCAGTTGCAATCACATTGTTATTAACCGCAGTAGAGACAGATTTTGACATTAGATAAAAATTTAAGTTTAGGGTGCTAGTGCTTAATGGCCTAGCTATTGTTTTCCTATTGGTAGTGTAGTCGCAAATCAATACCCGTGGATTACCTAGGTTTCAAAAAATTCCACTTGTTGCCTAATCCAGTTTTTAAAATTGCGATGGGTCTGCACATGTTGCAAGGTGTTCGCTAATGAATCGATGCTGTACTGCAAGCTCGCTAGCTCTGCCCTTGCGGCTACTTTTAAAGTTTTGTGATTAATAGCGCCATAGCCTAAACCAAATTCTTGCCGCATATTTTGCTCTTGCTGCTGTCGCGCAAGATTAAGTTGCTCTAATTGTTCGCGCAGCTCTTGGCAAAAGACTAGCAATCGCTCCGGATTAAGGCTGGCATTAAAGTCTAAATCAACTAAATTTGCCTCGGTTTGTAACTGCATCAAGGCACTTAAATCGCCACGATCGTTAGCCGCGTTTACGCTGGCCATTAAGGTTGTTTTACGCAACCGTTCAGCTTCATTTTTCGCTCGATCTGGGTGTAATGCACTCGCCAATTTTCGGTAGATACTACGTAGCGCAAGCTGCGTGCTGGCAGCACTACTTTGAGCCGCTTCAGGACTGTTTTTACTTTTTGATTTCTTTTTATCTTTTTTAGAGGGCTTTTGAAACGCGCCTTCAGCCTCAAAATTAAATCCCGCGTTTTCTGCATCGCCCGACTGAAAATTCGAAACCTTTGGCTGCTTTTGCGCTGCAGCACCTTTCGCACTTTGATGTGTAGTAAACCGATGCATCGCCTCTTGCAATGGTTCGCTAACCCGTCCGACGTCTTTTAATCGTGCAGACAAAGCTAGGCCAAGGTAAGCAAGATCATCTTGCTGCTTAATGGATAGCCCATCGGGTTCTTTTAAGCGTTCAGCTAAAAATAAAATGATTTGTTCGTTCGCGGCATAGTACTGATTAAGTAGCGGCGAAACTTTGCGCACGCGCAACAAGCGATGCTCTTCTTGTAATGTACTTAACGTAGACATGAAAGCGCGCAGGTCTTCAATATCGACCAACAACTGCTTAATTTGCGACTGCTCGGCACTTACATCGGCCGCTGTTGTCGCCAACTTTTGCGCCGCTTTAGTCTTATTGTGATTTGCAGCAGAACTATTCAATTTCATTCTTACAGTTTACCGCTTGACGAATATTTCGAGTAAATTAGCTTGACACGACTAAACTCACTAGCTGTCTTTGAACTCACTAACTGGGGCAAATTTTCATGGCAATTATAAAAAATCAAAAAACTCGTCGGCAACTGGTCGTAGGCGGCTCAATTAGTAGTGCCTTCGCAGCATCTGGGATTGCCTTGCCATTTCACGCACAGGCGCAGGCGTATCCCAACAAAACGATTAAGTTAATCGTTGGGTTTCCTCCGGGTGGCGGCATTGACTTTACAGCTCGCTCAATTCAACCGAGCCTAGAAGCTGCGCTAAAGCAAAGCGTGATTATCGAATACAAAGCGGGTGCCGGCGGTTTGTTGGCAGCAACTGAGTTACTAAAAGCTGCGCCCGATGGTTATACCTTGCTCATTGCAAACACAGGGCCATTTGCTATTGCGCCTTTTTTACAAGCCAAACGCCCTTACGATCCGCGTAAAGATTTTTCATATATCGGTCAAATTTCAGAATCGAGCTACATCGCGTGCGTTCGCGCCGAGCATCCCGCTAAAGACTTACCCAGCTTCGTGGCTTGGGCCAAGGCAAATGCAAAAACTGCAAACTACGCTTCTGGTGGGTTAGGTTCGTCCACGCATTTAAATGGGGAATTGTTAAACCTTGTCTCGGGTCTCGATTTACCCCACGTACCTTACCGTGGCAGCAGCCCTGCTGTTCAAGATTTAATAGGCGGTCAGGTCAGTATTTTAATTGACGCTGGCACCGTTTTATTGCCACAAATTAAAGGCGGGCGTTTACGAGCAATTGCAGTGACCGGCTCAAAGCGCGACGCGGCCCTTCCCGATGTTGCAACCGTTAAAGAACAAGGCTTTGGCGATATGGAAGCGGCAGGTTTTCAGGGATTAGTTGGCCCAGCAGGAATGCCCGCAGATATTCGCAACAAATTGGCCGAAGAACTTAACAAGTTGTTAATGCAAGCCGATATTAAAACTAAGTTTGCAACAGCTGGCGCAGAAGTAAAGTTCCGTGGCCCCGACGAATTTGCAACCATGATCAGTAAAGAAAGTGAGCGTTGGGCCAATTTAATTCGGACCAGAAAAATTACTTTAGATTAATGGATGTTCGGCAACGACCCAACATTTACCGAAGTTATTGCCGCTGGTTTATCGAGGCGCGGTTTTTTTAAACAGCGGGCTTAAGCAAACAAGCAATAAAAAAAGGGAATCTCTTTAGATTCCCTTTTTTTGCTGCAAATTTTTCACTCTATATTTTCAATTTGCAGCAAATTCTTGTTCAATTTCATCTGGGTGAAAATCATTGATACGGTTAGGTTGAACCCGCTTAGTCAGCAGTACCGTTGGCAACACCATAAAAAAGTCGACGCTGCCAAACTGCACATCGTGGTGCGGCTCTCCCGCTATTAAGCCGCCTAATTTCAAATAGCCGCGAATTAAAGGCGGAATGACGGGGTCAATCGAATAACGAAATTTTTCAACCGGCAAGGCCACTTTAGGGCTAACTCGAAAGTGTGAGCCCGCCATATACTTTGGCGTTAGCTGTGTATACAAAGCAGCACCCAACAACCCACCATCAGCGGCACTTACTGACGGGCAACCAATAATGTATTTTTCTGGGCGATTGGCTAGCACCTGAGCTAACCCGTTCCAGAGCATGCGAATAACGGTTCCGTCACGATAGTCAGGATGCACGCAACTTCGCCCAAGCTCAACACATTGATCACGAACCGTCGCAAGTCGATCAAAGGAAAAACATTGCTCAGAGTAGAAACCACCTGCACGAACGGATGCGTCAGAGGACAAAATTCTGTAAGTCCCGACCACCTGCCCAATTAAAGTGTCAACAACAATTAAATGTTGGCAGTATTTATCGTAATGATCAGAGTCGATTAAACGATGCTCAAATTGGTTAGCAGTCATTTCCCTTTTAAACACTTCATACCGCAGTTGTTGTGCAGCCCTAACATCGGCTGCGTTTCGCGCTAACCTAACTTGCAACGGGCGTTTCGTTCTAAAACTCTGAATATCAAAGTAATCTCTCGTTGCTGCAAGTAAACGTGGAAGCTGATTCATCATTTTTTCCTAACCATTGGTAATTCAAGCGTTGGGATGTTTCGGTAAAGCCTGCATTAACATGATCGGGACTTTCGATGAAGACTAGGTGACTTGTTGATTACAAAATAATGACAACCATGCCGCATTTATGAGGTTTTTGGACTAAACAACCACATAGGAGTCATCCTTACTTTGACCGATCGACACGTACAATCATTTATCTGAGCGACAATTGAAGTCTGAATTCGTGCAAATTAGTATCACCCTTCGCAATTGGTTCAAGAACCAAAACTGGCAACCCTTTAAATTCCAAGAGCAAGTTTGGCAAGCCTTTGCGCGCAAACAATCGGGGTTAATTCATGCTACAACGGGTTCGGGTAAAACATACGCCGCTTGGTACGCCGCTTTAAACCAAACTTTATTTGCACAAGAACAACGTGCCAGCGATAAAAAAATCACCGCCGCAAAAACTGACAAATCGGGCCTGAGAGTGCTTTGGATTACACCGATGCGTGCACTGGCCACCGACACTGCCAAAGCACTCGCTTCACCCTTAGAACAACTGGATTTAAATTGGACCGTTGGCTTACGTACCGGGGACACCAAAGCCTCCGAACGATCAAAGCAAGACAAACACTTGCCCCACGCCCTAGTGACTACCCCCGAGAGTTTGAGTTTGATGCTCACGCGGGCCGACATGCAGCAAAAGATGGCCCAGCTCGATTTAGTAGTGGTCGATGAGTGGCACGAATTAATGGGCAATAAGCGAGGCGTGCAAGTGCAGCTGGCATTAGCTCGCTTACGACGTTGGAGACCCGAATTGTCCGTATGGGGTTTATCGGCAACGCTCGGTAATTTAGACCACGCTATGCAAGTTCTGTTAAATCATTCAGCAGGTGTCTTGGTGCAAGGCCTCGAACCAAAAAAGATTGCGATTGATGTACTTTTACCTGAGGCTTGCGAGCGCTTTCCTTGGAGCGGTCATTTAGGCCTTCGAATGTTGCCGTTAGTGGTAAAAGAAATTGAAAATTCAAACAACACTTTGGTGTTTACGAATACCCGTTCGCAATCTGAAATTTGGTACAACGCGTTGTTGGATGCACGCCCCGAATGGGCTGGCTTAATTGCACTGCATCATGGCTCTCTCGACCGAGCGGTGCGCGATTGGGTTGAAGCAGGTTTGAAAGCCGGGTCGCTTAAAGCGGTCGTTTGCACATCGAGTTTAGACCTTGGCGTTGACTTTTCTCCCGTTGAAAGAGTTTTGCAAATAGGAAGCGTCAAAGGTGTTTCGCGCGCTTTGCAAAGAGCGGGGCGCAGCGGGCATTCGCCGGGACAAGTGAGTCGATTGTCGTTAGTCCCAACCAATGCTCTAGAGTTAATTGAAGGCGCGGCATTAGCTGATGCGATGGACACGCGCAAACTAGAGCCACGCCTGTCGCCAGAGCAACCAATGGATGTACTAATCCAGCATATTGTGACCATAGCATTGGGCGCAGGCTTTATTGCGGACGAATTATTTCACGAAGTGCAAAGCACTTGGGCGTATCGCAATTTAACGCAACAGCAGTGGAATTGGGCCCTTGGTTTTGCGGGCCATGGTGGCGCAGCATTAACCGCTTACCCCGAATACCAGCGCACAGTTGTTGATGAACAAGGCATGGTTCGCGTTGTAGACCCACTGATTGCCAAACGCCACCGCATGTCTATTGGCACTATTGTTTCTGACGCGACTATGCAAGTTAAATATTTAAGCGGCGCAAAAGTTGGCACCATCGAAGAAGGGTTTATTAGCCGCCTTAAAAAAGGCGACTACTTTATGTTTGGCGGCAAGTTGCTAGAACTTATCCGCACCTACGAAATGACCGCATTTGTTAAACGTGCCACTGGAACACGCCCAGCTATTCCGCGCTGGAATGGTGGAAAAATGCCACTCTCGTCCGAGTTAGCCAATGCGTTTCTTGCGCGCTTAGAACAGGCAAAAAATGGGCTCTTTAAAGGCCCTGCAATGCAAGCCGTGCGACCGCTGCTAGAGCTCCAAGCACAATGGTCCGCAATTCCCGATTCCAAAACGCTACTAATTGAAGTGCTGCAATCCAAAGAGGGCACTCATTTATTTGTTTACCCATTTGCCGGCCGCAACGTGCACATTGGCTTGTCGTCGTTACTAGCATGGCGTATCGGACAAATTAGCGAAGCCACCTTTTCGATTGCTGTAAATGATTATGGTTTTGAGTTATTAAGCGCCCAACCAATCACCCTAGACGAAAACCTACAAAAACATCTGACCGACTCGCACAACCTTGTCAACGACATCGAGCTAAATCTCAATGCGTCCGAACTAGCTGCGCGTCGCTTTAGGGAAATTGCACGTATTTCAGGATTGATTTTTCAGGGTTACCCCGGTGCTCCAAAAAGCAACCGACAATTGCAAGCCTCCTCCGGATTGTTTTATGAAGTATTTAAAAAGTACGACGCGCAAAACCAGTTATTAGCGCAAGCACAGCGCGAAGTACTATCACAAGAACTCGACGCCTTGCGACTTTCGGAAACAATGATCGAATTAACACACAAAAAACTATTACTGCAAAAAATTGAACATCCAACGCCATTTGCTTTTGCACTCATGGTGGAAAGACTACGAGAAAAAGTAACAACCGAAAAACTAAATGATCGAATCGCGCGCATGGTGCGCGATCTTGAAAAAGCAGCAACACCATGAGCCAAGAAAACTGGCAAATCTTGCCGCCAGGTAGTTTAGAAATTCAGTTTGCAAATCAAGCGCTATGGTTATTAGCAGACAAGGCCGTTTTTTGGCCCGAACAAAATGCCCTGCTTGTTGCAGATGTACATTTAGGCAAAGCCAATACGTTTCGGCAAAGCGGCGTCGCGGTGCCCACCGGTACGGGCCAAGAAAACCTAAAGCGGCTAAGCCAACTTTTGACAACCACTAAAGCGCAACACTTGATTGTGTTGGGTGATTGGTTTCACAGCGAACGCGGCATTGGGCAAGAACTCATCGACAGCATCGCTTTGTGGCGAGCGCAGTGGCAAAGTGTGAACTGCGTGTTAGTTCACGGCAACCACGACCGCAATACACTACAACTAACGGCCACATTAGGCTTTGAAATAGCAGCCGATGCATTTACGCTAGGAGGCATCGGGCTGGAACATGGGCACAACCAAAATGGCAGCCATCCAAGCACCAACGAACTACGTATTTCCAGCCCACACACCATCGTTGGCCATTACCATCCTGTGTTCGTTCTGCGCGGAAAAGCACGTGATTCAATTCGCTTGCCGGTTTTTTGGAAAACAAAAAACCGGCTTTGTTTACCGTCTTTTGGCGAGTTTACGGGTGGCTTTGCCGTAGAACCTAACAAGGGTGATGAGTTGTTTGGGGTGGGGGATGGGCAAGTGTTTCGACTGCCATCAGGCTAATAAGCTTCGCCAAGGCTTAGGCCTTAGCGAAACTGTCCTCAACCGGCACTTCAGTCAATACAAATACGTTCTCGCGCTTATTTAGGAGCGACAGCAGCTTTAGTAGGCACCAACATTTGCGCCACCGACTCAGCCATACCGGTTAGGCTTGGGTTAGACAAACCAGCATCTTTCATAATGGCATCCACGATTGGTTTGGCTACTTGATATTGCAGCGCCGAGTTCATTACCTGTTCGGGCAAGGTGCCTGCTGATCCTGATCCGCCAGATGACTCGCCACCAGAACCGCCAAAGCCATTCATTGGCATTCCATTCATTGGCATTCCATTCATTTGGAACAAGCGAATCGAGTCAATTTTTTCCATTGGTTTGGAGGCCTGCGCAATAATTTCCGGCAAGGCTTGAATTAATTGTAAGCGCACAGCTAAATCGATTTGTGCGGCACCCAATTTATTCTTCGCTTCGTTAATTGCGGCAATGCCTTCAGCTTCGGCCAAGGCTGCCTCGCGTTTTGCATTAGCTTCTACGCGCATTGCCAAAGCTCGGTTTTCAGCGGCTTCTTTTTCCGCTTCGGCGGCGACTTTTACGCCAATCGCTGATTGCTCGGCATCTTGTTTAGCGCCAATCAGTTGAATTGCTTTCTCACGTTCAGCAATCGCTACATTACGTGCCGTGTTTACGCCCTCTTCTGCCTTCACAGCTTCAGATTTTGCAATGTTTGCCGCCGCATCAGCCATCGACTGTTCTTCGGATTTTTTGGCAATCGCAATTGCTGCATCTTGGTTGGCAATCTCGACCGATTGACGTTGCTCGGCCTGCTTAATTTTTGTTTCGCGATCCGCTTCGATATTCTTTTTCTGAATCGATAGATTTTTATCAATCTCGGCACTGTTAACCGTGCGATCCGCTTCGATGCGGCGCTCTTTGACCAAACGCTCGGCGTTAATGCGAACCTCTTCGGCCTCACGCTGCCGTTCGGCTTCTATTTTTGCAATGATTGCTGTTTGATCAGCTCGTGCATTCAAAATTTCTTGTTGTTGCGTTAGCGTCGCAAATTCTTGTTGCTTAGTAATATCTAACTTAACACGCTCGGCTTCTAGATTTTTGGTGCGCACTTGCACTTCAGTATCTTGCTCAACATCATTGCGTTGTTTCCGGCGAGCTTCAGTTTCCTGCGTTAGGCGAGTTAAACCTTCAGCATCAAATGCGTTGTTAGGATTAAAAAACTCTTTGGATGTTTGGTCTAAACTTGTCAACGAAACCGATTCTAATTCGAGGCCGTTTTTCTCTAAATCTTCCGCGACTGCGTTTTGCACTGCCTGCACAAATTGGCGACGCTTATCTTGTAGTTCTTGCATGGTCATAGTCGCGGCAGTGGCACGCAAAGCGTCGACAAATTTGTCCTCTACCAAGGTACGTAATTCAGCAGGTGCCATTGTCTTGCGACCTAAAGTTTGCGCAGCAGTACTGACTGCTTCAGCTGTTTGCTTGACCCGCACGAAAAATGCCGCTGCAACGTCAACCCGCATACGATCTAAGGCAATCAAGCTTTGATCTTCTTTACGCGAAACCTCGAGCTTGAGCGTATTCATGTTGACCGGAATAGTTTCATGAAACACCGGCAAGATAATGGCACCACCATCCATAATTACTTTTTGCCCACCCAAACCCGTGCGAACAAAAGCAACTTCTTTTGTGGCGCGGTTGTACAAGCGCGAAACTACTAAACCAATAAACAATAAGGTAAAAAGAATAATCGCAGCAGGAATTGCAATGTTGATTAAAAGCGTAAGCATGGTTTCCTAATAAAGGTAAGAATTCAAGTAACTACTGTGGTGATAAAGAAATATTTAAATTAGAGCAAATCGGGCCTTGGGTTACTAATTGCGCGGTAAGTAGCGCCAGTTTTTCGAACTAAAACTATGGCTTCACCTTCCGCAAAAGTTTGATCAACTAAATCGGGTTCAACCAAAATGTAGTGAAAGTTGCCATGTACATCTCTTACCTTGGCTTGGGCTGCCAGCCCTTGCTTGGCGACACCTTCCGTCACGACACCAGCGCGACCAATTAAGCTTGATTCGCTCACGGCGGTGGTTTGCTCCAAAGGGATTAGCTTTGCAAACGAACCACCTAACAATTTAGTCATCGATAACGCTGCAAAGAAGGCTGGCAACGACGCAATCCAAGCCGGTAGCAGACCGAAGCCCAATGCACCCACAGTGGCTTGAATCACATAACCTGCCAATGCAAAGCCACCCAACAACAACCCTAACAGAATAAGAATCGGCACTTTGCCAACGTGCAACCAACCAAGCACATTGTTAAGGCCTTGCGCACCCTCGGGAATATCGGGCAGCCAAGCGTCAAACAGGCTTGACGGACTCATTGACAACATAAAGCCGATACCCTCAACAATGAATAAGCCAACCATCACAGCTAGGGCGGCTCCGAAGGGCCAAGTTTCCGGCGCAAAAAGAATCAATTGTTTACCTCTGTTCTTTAAAAAGTAATCGAAAAATAGTTAACGTAAAAATCGAAGCTGTTACTGCCCTTTGATGCTTGCTAAGCGCTGAGCAATTTTTTGCTCTCGAACCAAGTCACTAAGCTCACCCAACTGTGCAGACTGCTTAAGGCTGACACCACTAGCGCTAGCCACACCTGAAGCTTGCCGTTGATAACTACGATCAAATGCGTCTTGAACCGCTCCAACTTTTGCTTCTACCGGGTTATGTGGCTTGCTGATCGGCGCGCTGCTGAGCAGGTCACTTTTAGCTTTGGCCAATTGTTGAATTGCATCTTGCATCTCGCGCTTTTTACCCATTAAAGCATCGACATAGCTAGAGCATTGCTGTTCACGTTGCACCGACTCGGCCAGTGACGATTCCAAAATTGGCAATTGCACTTCAATATCGATTTGTCGAGCAACTCCCGATTTTGCTAGATCGTCTTTGCCTTGCGACAGAGCCACCGAAATCGATTCATGGAGTGCTTCATGCTGGGTATTTAACTTGAGGTGTTGCTGCTGCAGCAAGTGCCGGCTGGTGATGGCTTGACCCAATTCAGTTCGCACTTCGTTAGTGATTTCGTCAAGCTCACGAATCGATTGTTCAAGCACCTGCAATGGTGCCAAATCTTCGATGCGATCTACGATGGCGTGAACTCCACCAGCAATCACACGGGCAACGCGGCTCGATAATGAATTATTCATGGGTACTGCCTTTCTGCTGTTTAGCAATTTGGTTGGTTGCAAGCACGCGGACCAACTCGATCACTCGGTCTGCATGTTTTTTAATTACTTCAGGATCAAAAGCACTGGCTTGGCTGGTAATACCTTGCCGTAATAACGCCTCAGATAATTGCATTGCTCGCCGCACTAAACGCTCCTCTAGTGTAACGGCATCCTCGAACGTTGCAACCTGCGCGGACATCAAACTAGCAGCCATTGCAAGAGCGTGTTCGTAAACAGCTGCAGTCACTTCGGAGTGCCCGTGGGTTTGCTCTAAACGGCCAATGCTTTCGCGCGTGTTGCGCCCCATGTCGCGAATAAGAGCCAACGCATCGTTGTACTCCGAGTCACCATCATGGAGGCGCTTAAGGGTGGAAACAGCGACGCGTAACTTGTCGCTCATCGTAGCCGCGCCTTCTAACGAATGCGTGGCTAACCACTGGTAAAGGTCTTCCGGAATACGTCCGGAGACTGGAACCATGGTTTGCGTAGGCTTGTTGTCTGTAATCATATGAATTCAATTGTATACAAACGAATTTAAATGTCAACAACTATATTTAAGCGGCGTTTTTAATACGGCTATCGACACAAACACTTTGACTAGCCTACTCGGTAGAACCCGCTCGACCCAAATCGCGCCGATCGCGTTTGGTTGGTCGACCTTTAATTTGCGATGCAGGCTCAGTAAATAGTTTGCGACGCTGCGCAGCCAGCTCACGTTTTTGAATACTGTCTTGCGTTTCTTCGTAGAGCAGCTGCGCGACCGGGGCCGAGCCGCGGTTTTCTGACAATCCTTTTACCATGACCGTTTTCTCAAAATCGGGCGTGTCAAGCTCTACTAGATCGCCTAACTTTAAATTGCGCGAGGCTTTTACCGATTCTTCATTTACTTTAATTCGCCCACGCTCTATTTGCGTTTGCGCGAGGCTGCGCGTCTTAAAAAACCGTGCGGCCCAAAGCCATTTATCAATGCGTACAGCGTCGCTCATTAGTGTCCGTCAAAAGAGATCAAAGAGTTCACCGAATAGCCCGCTGCACGCAACCGAGCCGAGCCGCCGAGGTCGGGTAGATCTACGATTGCGGTGCAATCAACGATAGTAGCGCCTAGACGCGTCAACAATTTTGCAGCGGCTAACATTGTGCCGCCCGTGGCAATTAAATCGTCGATCAGCAAAACCCGTTCGCCGTTTTTACAAGCATCGGCGTGAATTTGAATGGTGGCTTGGCCGTACTCTAAGGTGTAGCTTTCTTCTATTGTTTTAAAGGGTAGCTTGCCTTTTTTACGGATGGGCACAAACCCAGCGTTTAACTGGTGCGCCACCACAGCGCCAATAATAAAACCGCGCGCGTCGATACCGGCGACCATCTTAATATCCGACATCATGTAGCGATGCACAAACGCATCGGTTAATACACGCATAGTTTTTGCGTCTTGCAACAAAGGCGTGATGTCACGAAACATAACACCCGGCTCGGGAAAATCGGGCACGGTGCGAATGCGCTCGCGCAAAAAATGGGTATCGATAGTCATATAGAAACAGTCTGCCTTGCTAGGCTTTGGTACATTACGGATACTCTATTCTAAGAGCATTTGTACCAAAGGCGAGGCAAAACAGCATGAATTCGAAACAAGCACCCAATTCTTTGGCGAACGATACAAAGCAACAGACCGGTTCGTCTGGCGTGCCATTTATGGAACGTTACTTTGAAGACTACTGGGTAGAGGAGATTGTTGAGTTTGGCGATTATTTGGTGACAGAAAACGAGATTATTGAATTTGCTACTAAATACGATCCACAAGTATTTCACCTAGACAAAGAAGCAGCCAAGCAAAGTTCGTTTGGCGAATTGGTTGGCTCGGGTTGGATGACGGTGGGCATTACCATGCGCCTAATGGTGTTGCATTTTATTTCGCCGCTTTCGAGCATGGGCTCACCTGGTGTCGATGCCATTCGTTGGCACTGCCCCGTAAAAGTAAATGACAGATTGCGCTTGCGTATGACCACAACAGCCAAAAAACGCTCGGCCAGCAAACCCGATCGCGGCATGCTTTGGTTTGATAGCGAAATGATTAACCACGATGACGTGGTTGTAATGACCATGAAGGGCATGGGCATGAATCGTTGTCGTTCGGTTGGGTGATTATATGAGTACGATTGAATCATTAATAACCAACCTAAGCGCCAGTGAACTCAGCGCTGCAATTCATCAACGCGATGTGTCTTGTGTTCAAGTGATGCAAGCCTATTGGGATCGCATTGCGCAACTAAACCCCATCTACAACGCAATCATTTCGCTACGCTCTCTGGATGATTTACTCACCGAGGCCAAGCAGCACGACGCGTTGTTAGATAAAGGTCAAAGCAAAGGTTGGCTACACGGTATTCCGCAAGCAATAAAAGATATTGCGCCGGTTGCGGGGCTGCCCAATACGATGGGCTCACCGCTACTTAAAAACTTTATTCCCAAAGAAGATGGGTTGCTAGCGCAACGCACTAAAGCGGCCGGCGCCATTATTATTGGCAAAACCAATACGCCAGAATTTGGTTTAGGTTCGCACACATTTAACGAAGTATTTGGCAGTACCAAAAACGCCTACAGCATAAGCAAAACCGCGGGTGGTAGCAGTGGCGGCGCTGCAGTGGCACTCGCGCAGCGCCTGCTACCCGTGGCCGACGGCAGTGATTTTATGGGCAGCTTACGCAACCCTGCAGGCTGGAACAATGTGCTGGGCTTTAGACCCAGCCAAGGCCGCGTACCGATGTGGCCCGCCAACGACGTGTGGATTGCGCAGCTAGGCACCGAGGGGCCAATGGCGCGTAATGTGCAAGACTTAGCACGCCTGCTGCAAACACAAAGTGGTTTTGATGCGCGCCAACCGTTATCGCTAGACAGCACCGAACACTTTTTGCAAGATTTAGATGGCTTAGATGCGAAACAAATGCGGGTGGGCTGGCTTGGTGATTTGCAGGGTTATTTAGCGACCGAGCCAGGCATTTTGGCGTGTTGCGAAACCGCTTTGGCGCAATGGCAAAGTGCGGGGTTTTTAATCGATTCTATCAAACCTAATTTTTCGCCAGAACAAACTTGGGCCCAATGGCTTGTGTGGCGACGCTGGTTAGTCGGGGCACGGTTAGCGCCGTTTTTAGTCAACGAAAAAAATCGCGATCAAATTAAACCAGAAGGTCTTTGGGAATACGATCAATCGCGCGGTATGACTGCCGCCGAAACATCGCTAGCAACTCAACAACGAACCGAATTTTATCAACAAATTATTCGGCACTTCGAACAGTTTGACGTATTAGCGTTACCGTCAGCGCAGTGCTGGCCGTTTGAAGTCACGCAACGGTGGCCTAGCCGCATTGCAGATCGTGCGATGGACACTTACCATCGCTGGATGGAGGTTGTGATTTACGCGACCTATGCAGGCTTGCCGTGTGCTTCGGTCCCGGTTGGGTTTTCGAGCGACGGTTTACCCATTGGGATGCAGCTAATAGGCAAACCACGTGGCGATAAAAATTTGTTGCAAGTGCTTCGTCAAATTGAATTGTTTGCACCTTGGGACCAAATGAGACCAGCGCGAATGCATGATTGAATTACTTAAAAAAATTCTTACCGCGCCCTTCGTAGGTATTGCGGCGCTAGTCATTGGCTTTTCTGAATGGCTTTGGAACCCGTTGCTTCGAGTCGTAAAAAAAATAACGCAATGGGGACACATTCAATGGCTTGAAACAAAAATACGGGCTTGCCCATCATGGGCCGCCGTTCTGATGTTTGCAATTCCAGCAATTGCCTTGTTGCCGTTTAAACTAGCTGGACTTTACTTTATTGCGCACGGTAAAAAAGTCATGGGATTCGGTATTTTTTTCGCAGCTAAAGTTGTGGGCACCGGATTATTGGCGTGGATTTATTCGCTAACCGAACCAGCGCTAGAGCGTTACCAGTGGTTTGTATCGGTACGTGTTCTCTATCGCAAAATTAAAACTATCGTTTACGAACGAGTTAAAAGTAGCTTTATTTGGCAAGAATCGAAATTGGCTTGGGCGGTTTTAAAGCTTAAGGTTAAAGGACTGTTTTCTTAGTTGATCTTTCGATTTTTTTCTATAGCTGATCGCCTAGACTGATGACAGCATTTCGTCCGCTATCCAAACATCCCGCACTTTAGCAACGTGAAACTTTAACGGATCGACTAATGATGCAAGCAGACAGGTGTAGCGATCTTTGGCACCTTTAGCCCGCCGGATTGTTAACGTTTGGCGATCAAAATCGATATCTTTTATGCGAAGTTGTAGAGCTTCGTTTAATCGCAAACCGCCACCGTAAAGAACTTGCGCAATAAGACGCCACGTGCCTTCAAGCGCATCAAATAAGATTTGAACTTCTCGTTGGCTGAACACGACAGGAACATAAGTTGGTCGCTTTGGCGTTATTAAACCATCGATCCATGGGAGTTCAAGTTTAAACACTTCGCGGTAGAAAAACACAATTGCGCCAAGGGCCTGACGGACCGTTGATGCTGAGCACTCTTTATCGACTGAAAAATAATGAACGAACGCCTGAACCTCAGGGCCGCCTAACTGAGACGGATGTTGCTTGTCGTGAAAAAGGATGTATTTGCGAACCCACATTACGTATACCTCTTCGGTGCGCAAACTGTAATGACGAGCGCGGCACACATAACGCAGCTGGTCGAGCAGCTTTAAATTTGCCGGAATTACAACTGGAATTGCAGCCCTAACAGAACGGTGTGCTGCGTTAGCCTGCCGACCCATTTGGATAAGATCGGTGCGATTAGGGAAGCGTGGCGGAGGTAGATTCATTGCATATGAAGTGTCGTTTCTAATCCAGAAATAAACAATTAGCCGTGAGGCTTAAGCCTGACGGTGTAAACGCCTACCAATAGCGCAAAAGCTCAATTGCCAAGCATTGAGAGTTAGTGCATTATTTGATAAGATAAAAAGTGAACGGTAACAAGCTAAGCCTGTAGCAAGCCTGTTTGCTGCGCCCTCTGAGCTATAACCCTTGCTGATAAACATTGATGAATAAACAGGAAAACTCGAGTTTTTGGGTGATATCCATTGCTGATATGCATACAGTGCTAATTAACTGTTAGCCATACTTGACACAGAGTCGTATGTATTGTTATAAAGCAATATATGACCGCAACTCTTCTATTTCACAGTAAAGACATCGGTGATGACGGAACCATCACTGAATTGGTTGCTTGGGAACTTGCGGAGCCAATAGTCGGCAGTGCGCATCGTTACAAGTATCGGTTTTTTTACGGCCTTCCAAACGGCGAACGTGTGCGCTATGACAACGAGCAAGGCAAAGGCGACCACAAACATGTGAATGGCGTTGAAGTTGCGTATGAATTCGAATCGATGGAAAAGCTACTCGATGATTTTGAAGCTGATATTGAAAACTGGGGAGAACTATGAAAGCAATTATTCAGGTTGCCAAGCGTGGCTCTGCAATTAGGGCTGCTCGTGATCAGCTTATAAGCGGACGCGGCACCAAAACTGACTTTTTTATGTTGTCGTTCGAATCAGCGAAATCGCTTTTTTCAGCGTTAAGCCCCGTGCGGCTCGAACTACTTGAGCAACTTCGAGCTCAAGGGCCTTGCAGTGTGTATGCGCTCGCAAAAGAAGCTGATCGCAATTATTCAAATGTACACTCAGATGTCGCCAAGCTTGAGGAACTCGGCCTCGTTTCTAGAACTCAAGACGGCCAAGTACAAGTATTGTTTGAATCAGTTGAAATTCACATGCCATTAGCTAAAGCTGCTTGAGTATGGCTAACTTGGTGTTGCATTGGACAAATTTTGGTGCCGTCATTTTGTGTGCGCTTGCAGCTTTACACAAAACACCGTTCCCAAAATTCGCCAATGAACTGGCCCGTTGAGGCTGTGTAATAAGTCTAAAAACCAAGTCCACCAATGCCCCCCTTGAAACGTTAAATACTGATCACGTAAACGTTCATCAATCGGTATCCAAATGGCCCGTTATAAACCCGAGTTTCGCGGAATGAAGTTGATTCCCTTAACGCTTGAAGATCAATTGCTGCCGGGTACCTTCGAGTTTGCATTGAACCAGTTGGTTGATAACGAATTAGATTTGTCGCCCTTGGATGCTCGATTCAACAATGACGTTACTGGTGCTACCGCATACAACCCACGGGTGATGCTCAAGATTGTATTGCTTGCCTATTCGCGCGGCTTAATTAGCAGCCGTTCCATTGAACAAGCTTGCGCCGAAAATATTATGTTCATGGCCATCAGTGGCGATGTGCAACCGAGCTACACCCACATCGCTAAGTTCGTGCGCGAATTAAATGACGACATTAAAGTGTTGTTTAGCCAAGTGCTGCAAACCTGTGATCGGTTGGGCATGATTGGTAAGGAGCACTTTGCAATCGATGGCGTGAAACTGCCTAGCAACGCCAGCAAAGAGCGT
>JANOZM010000015.1:0-2046 GCA_031429355.1 Betaproteobacteria bacterium
CAAACGTATCGGTGCCCGTCTTTACAATGTTCCAGCCATTGAGCTCTTCGGTTTCTCGGCGCTGCACAATTTGACCATTGGCATCGGTCTCGTACTCGCGCAGTTGCTGCTTTGTGGCCGTTGGGTTGTACACTGCTTTTAACCGGCCATTGGCGTCGTAGTAAAACTGTGAGTAACCAGTGGTGCTAGTAGCGCCCACACCGTTGGTTTTTGTAATGCTCGACTGCGCCGCTCCACCAAACCACTGGTAGGTGTAGGCGGTGTTGCTGGTCACGGTGGTGGTGGTGTCCGTGCGTTCTTGATGCTCCACAACTTGCAATCGTCACTGTAGCGTAGTAATGCGGTCGATTTTGCGGCACCGGCCGCATCGTTACTGCGTTGCACTACACTGCGGTTGGTTAAATCGTTGACAGTTTCGCTGGATCAATATTTAAAAACTACGCCTTAAACGTTTTAGCTTACTACCGCATGCTTAAACCAGCGCTGATTTTGATTTCGACGCCGTGCACATCGCAGTTGGCAACTCGATGCTCCACTATTCTCGACGCTGAAACACTACCCTTTCCGTCTGTTTTTCTAATAACTTTAGTGGGCTATTCCCAATCTGAACTAAAGTCTCGATTTTAGGGGACGAAGGCTCGACGTCGTAAAGATAAACAATGAATTGATCGACCACTTCTTCAATCTCATCTCGATCAATAGCATCATCCACCTCAAGAAAAACCTCGATTTTCCAAACATCTTCAAGAAAAGATATCGCGATTCGTCGAAAGTTTGGGGAAATTGCACCTTGTAGCGCTTGGTTTAACATAAGAACTGCTGTGTTCTGCTGGTTAAGGCTCAAAGTCATTATCTTGGTTTCCAGAATGGGTTGATCGGAACAATACTTGGATGCGTAGTGCCCTTTATGTAAAACAAGTTTGTTGGTTGAAAGTACCCCGCGCCAATATTAACGTTGGTACCAGTTACCCCCTCAAAACGCACAATTGGAAATTCGCCTTTATGCTTTCCTAATATCTTAGCAGCCCCAGAATGGTAAGCATTAAGGACAGTTTGCGCGTCTACCATTCGGTCCACAAATCCACCGCCGTTTTTTGCATTCTCCTTGGTCCCATTCAGGTGGCGGAACTGGGTATTTGCAACTTTCAATCCAACCTCTGGAAAATCAGCCTTAGTCAGCGTCTCGAATGTGAACACATTTTTGGGTCGACCGCGTGCCACAGAAAATCCACCCACCAAATCCACGATTCCCGCCATGGCTATTTGGTCGTTGTTATCGTACTGCATGATTCGACCGTTCCAACTTTTTTCGTAGGTCGCAAACATCTCATCGCCATACTTTGTCGAAACGAGCGAAACCACCCCGGCGGCGGCGTAGCCGATCATCCGATACCCAAACATTAAAGTCTCGGTAGGCGCGTTACCAAATGCGCCTACCGTTGCCCATGAAGCATTCCGTGCGAATCGGTTCGCTGCCGCAAAATCAGCTTTACCGCCCGTGCCCGCCGTGCCACCAAACTCAGGGCTCACTATAGACCACGAATCATAGATTGCGACGCTGTTGGTAGCAGTCGACATTTGCCGACCAACCATCATCGGAGTGCCTTGCTGCCGAACCCCAACATCGTAACCACGTGACGGGTCTGCGTAAGCCTGGGCAATCCGCTTTTGTTGTTCCAGAGCCAAGACCCTTCGTTCTTCGTCGCGAATCACTTTAGTGCCTTCGGATGTCATATAGCTCTCGTAGTCTTGCTTTCTTACCGGACGACTCGAATCGTTAGCGGCTCGGTATTCGCGCTCTGCTTTCATGAAGTCGGCTTGCGATTGCTCGGGCGATGGGACACCTGTTTCAGACGGAGCGGCTACGGATTGATTCGCTAATTCATTATCAGGAACCCAATCACCCGGCGTGCTAACACTTGGCAACCTAAACCCAGCGACCGGCAACGCGTAATTTGGCTTCATACCTTCAAACGTTACGCGTGCTTTTGATTCGGTATCGCCACCAAACAAATAATTGCGTTTTTGTTGGTCGTTTTGCTGGCC
>JANOZM010000016.1:0-670077 GCA_031429355.1 Betaproteobacteria bacterium
CAATGAAAACATTTTACGACTTGGACATGACTTTGAGTTTGATGAAGAGAACGATGATTTGAATACAGATGAACCCAACCCTGAGGAAGAAATCTTTAGTAATTTTATTCTGCCTTCTTTTTTGGAGTTAAAGCAGTTTTACGCGCTCGCTGCACAACACAACCAAATGGTTTTAATCTGGTACGCCTAAACTACGTTGCCGAGAACTAGATTCGATTTAACAATAAGAAGATGAGATTTGGTTGGCATTCAACTTCTAAATTTGACACATGGTCGCTTCGTGTTAGCAAGTGTTAAAGTAACGCCGCTAACCGGTGAGCAAATCGAAGGCGTAACGCTTAGACGTTAGGTAGCCGCAGTGGCCGAGACGGCACGAATCACTGAGGCGGGTGTAAAGACCATCATTGCAATCAGCAGTGGGGGTATTCACTTAACCAGTTTTAACACTAACGACATAGGCCAGAACCAAACCGGCACGGGCACCACTAGCAACATAGGTTACTCACAGTTTTACTACGACGCCAATGGCCGGTTAAAAGCAGTGTACAACCCAACGGCCACAAAGCAGCAACTGCGCGAGTACGAGACCGATGCCAATGGTCAAATTGTGCAGCGCCGAGAAACCGAAGAACTCAATGGCTGGAACATTGTAAATACGGGCACCGATACCTTTACGACCACTAAAAAAAGCACGGCCACACAAGCGGCTGAGCTGTTCCGTTACTACTACGACCAAAACGGTAACCGGATAGGCGAGGTGAACAACAGCGGCCAACCGCGCACCGAGCAAGACTACGTGGTGCAACTGCAAGATCAAGAAAAAGCCGAAGAAAGCACTAAAAACAAAGTCAACCAGCACAAAAAGTTCACCCCAACTGTGTATTTCACGCATGTCGGTACATCGTTTCACGCCAAGCCGGTACAGTGTGGCTACTAAAGTACGGGGGGTGTAAGGCATTGCTGGTCGTTGGTTTTTTTGCAATGAAGTATTCGATACGCAAAATTGTTGTATTTTCGCTAGGAAATAAAAAATAGGGGGCTAAATAAGGGGCGGCAAGAAAAGTTTGTCGCTCAACTCAATGAAATCAGCAACTTAACCACTTAATTCGAATCCCTCCTTCTCCGCCAAAGATTGTTTTTTTGCAGTTTATAACGGTACAGTTTTGAGCTTAAAAGCCCCGCGAAACGGGGCTTTTTTGTTTTCTGGTCTTTAGCGGTTAGGCCCTGTATCTAAGCCAAGGACGGCAGCCTCAACTAGACAAAGCGCAAACGTAGAAATAGGCGAACAATTCGGAGTAGATCAGGCAATGACTCGTTGGGTGATTCATTAATTGGTTTCGTTGTACAAACGAATGGTTATGCGGTTGGGAAGTGCACTGCGGGCAAGGTAGCGCAGTGTTGATGCTTTCTAAAATTGGATACTCCTTAAAAAACATCGAGCGTAGTGGTGAAATTTGCTATTAGGAACGCGACTTATCGCTTAAACTTGAGACTTATGATTAACAAAAAGCAGCCAAGTTATGCAGCAATTTTGCGCCCTATATTAAGTTATACGGCATCATGAACCTTGGTCGGTACTCGAAATGGACCCTCGAACATAATGGCGAGGACTTTGATCTGCAATCGCTGGCGGAAGTTCGAGCCAAGATTCGGGCCATCCGCGAAACTTCGGAGGGAAAGATAAGTCTTGTCTCTGTCGTGGGACTCCGTCCATGGTGGCAACGCCTGCTTGGTGCCAAGTACAACGTTGATCACTTCTTTGCCTTAGAGTGGAGTGGCGAGTTTGCTGCGCTGATCTTTTTTGACGAAAAGGTTAGTGAACATCGAGCGCTCGACAAAGCAGTTCCGGTCGAGCCACCGGAGCATACGCGTGTGCGAATTGCCCATGGGGAACCAGACATCCCAATCGAGGAATGCATGAAGAAGTCCCGCGCTTTCGATGCGCTAGATGAATTCTTGGAATCTAATAAGCGGCCAGATTGGCTCGCGTATCGCTATGTGGACTAACCGGTATAAAATTCCGGTCGGCGTGGACGGAAAACAAAAGGATGCCGCTTCGCGGCTAGTGTTACCCGCCGGGCAGTTCCAACGCTTTACAAGAAAGCACCTTTAGTTTCCCCTAGTGTAAAATTGTGTTTTCGGAGGGCTTACCCATGACAGTTTCAGCTAAGTCGCTAGGCATTGACTCGTTGCCCATTGCAGAACGGATGGCCTTGGTTTACGAGATCTGGGCGAGCATCGCATCAGAACCAGAAAAAATCCCGATGTCAGAAGCGCAGCGTACAGAATTGTTAATGCGCGATGCTGATGATGATGCGAACCCGAATGATGTTGTCGCCGCAAAAGATGTCTTCGCGCAGGCGCGCGCAAGGCTGGCAAAACAGCGGTGATCGTAACATTTCGCAAAGCTGCACGACTCGAGTTTGATGAAGCCGCCGATTGGTACGATGGTCAAAGAATTGGTTTGGGCTCCGAATTCATTTTAGAAATTGAGAGCTTGGTAAATCGCATTAACAATTCTCCGCAGTTGTATCAAAAAGTTCTGGGTAACATACGCCACGCAGTTGCCCCACGTTTTCCATACTCGGTGTACTACAAGGCTCGAAAAGACGAAGTAATTATTCTTGCAGTTTTTGCGGGTTCACGCGATCCGAAAATTTGGCAACGCCGTTCTTAATGACACATTTGCGATCGAGCATTGTAAATAATCAGCGCGAATCTTTGTTGCCGCCAAGCCGTATAACTAGTCGTTGCATTCGACATTTGACCCCGCGCGCCGTTTGCTTTCGCAAACAACACACAGCGTCAAATGCAAATGAACTAGGTCGTTGGGCATCATGAAGATCGACTGGCGCTTTCTCGGGCCTCATTTACTGAAGTCGACCGCGTTGGCTTTTGCATTTTCAGTCCTCATTCACGTCACCTCCAATGTGCATTTTCTTGTTGCGGCGACTATTCTTCTTGCCGCGTGGCCCGTCACTGACTTCGTAATCGAAGCAATCGCCTCGAAGAATCCATCAGCCGCGGAGGGCGTGATCGTTAAAAGCTGGTGGCCTGTTGCAGTAAAGTATATTCTTGTTCTCCTCGTGACCGGAGCCCTTTGGTATTGGGTTCCATTGCCGTTCATGACCGCATTTGCATACGCATTGCTTGCCTTGGCTTCCATTGGAGCAATTAACGGTATCGTTATCGAATGGGAAGACAATGCTCCCGGTGGTTGGTTGAACCCAAAAAGTCGCAAGTAGCTTTACGAAATGACGCCCAACCCTTCATTCCAGCCGACCCACTCCGGGCTGCGCCCTCCGTTGGCGGCTGAACTCAAACCGTATGGACTACCCTGTCAAGAGTAAATTTATTCTTGATGTTGGCTGTTGATCTAACCGCTTTTCATTTGTTTCTCCGGTGTTCATTTTGCTTTGGCGTTGCGAGTTGCATGTTGATTTGATATTGGATTGGACTGCGGTTCCGTATACGGCCTACTAGTGAGCTTTCATGCTCTGGCCCTGATGATAATGTGCCGGGGCTTGGACCTTATTCGTTAGTCGATCTGACATCGATCATCAAGTTAAACAGGTTCTCCAAGCCTTGGTCGCAAACCTTTATCTCATCAACGATTGCTCCTATCGCGTTGCCCTGCTGGTTTACAGTGTTACTTTAAGTTGGTTTATTGATTGCGGTACTTCTGTTCATTGGCTTACTGCGCAAAGCTAATGACATGATCTGGTCGATAGTCTTCGCCGCGTGCTAGCACGGCCCAAATAATCCCTGCATTCTTTGCCGCCATCGCTACGCAGGCCTTGTTAAAGCCGCGCCGTGCGATCAGCTGGGTGATCCATTGATTGATACGCCCAGGTCGCTTGGCGGCGTTCATTAACGCGCTACGCGCGCCATGAACCAGCAGCGTTCGCAAATACGAGTCGCCTTGTTTAGTAATTCGGCCCAATTTGATGTGACCGCCGGTCGAGAACTGCTTGGGTACTAAACCGAGTCACGCCGCAAACTGACGCCCGTTCTTAAAGTCTGCGGCATTGCCCACTGTAGCCACGACCGCACTTGCCGTGATCTCACCTACGCCTAATATCTGGTGAACCCGTTGCATCGCATCGCTCATTCGGATCTGCGCTGATATCTTGCGATCAAGCGATAGGATGTCTTCATTTAAAGCGCGCAGCTTTGCATGAAGATCAACAAATAGTTGTCGAGCCAATTCGGGTACCTCAGGTTGGTCAATGGCCATGGTCACACCGTCTTGAAAGTTGTAACGTCCTTTGGACATCACAACGCCAAATTCGGTCAGCAAACCTCGCATCTCATTGATCAAGCTGGTTCGGGCATGAATCTGTGCGGCGCGAATACGGTGCAAACAAAGCACCGCTTGTTGTTCGATACTTTTAATCGGCACGAAGCGGGTGGTACGGTGCAACAATGTTTCGCAAATCGCTTGCGCATCATTGGCATCGTTCTTTTGTTTCTGGCGAAACTTCACGACGTACTTGGGCGCAATAATGCGCGCGTCGTGGCCCATTGCTTTTAAACGCCGCGCCGTATCGTGAGCGCCAGAACAAGCCTCCATGCCAATCTTGCATGGTTCCATCGTTGCCAGCAGTTCAAACATGGCGGCAGGTTTTAAGGCCTTCTTCAGCACCACCTTGCCTTGCGCATTCTCACCGTGTAGGCTCACGGTATTCTTTGCCAAGTCGATACCAATTGCGATAACCTTATCCATGACTACCCCTCTTGTAAAAGTTGAAGATTTCAGAACCCTCATCTTGACACCTACCGTGTTGCTACAGGTAGGGGTAGTGCATATTACTCGTTATGCGGCAAGTACCAATATTGAAGGCTGCGGGTAGGCTCTTATGGGGACAATGATTAGCTTGGCGCTCGGTCGCCTTGAAGTCGATTGGGGAAAGAACAATTTCTTCACCGGCCACGGGTCGTTGTTCCGAGCGTCTGATGTCAAGCCAGTTGCATCCTATTTCGCTGGTGATGATTGGCCCGACGGTGATCCCATTGTTGAGATGAACGAAGGCCTGGCCAAGCCGCTGCGAGAGGTTCGTGACCGCCTGGAGCTACTTGGTCACACTATCAAGGCCATCGAGGATCACTACGAGAAACTGCATGAGTTTCACGATCTAGCTGAGCGACCAATTCCGTTTTCTGATCTCAAGCATGCACTCGCGACAGTTGACGTAACTGCGGTCAGTGGAAATTACGAAACGGACTACGAGCCCGGAAAATTTGTAAGAAGAGAGATCCTTGAAAGGTTAGCACTCGAATCACAGGCTCATCACTATCCAGACGGCGAACTTCGGCCCGATCATTGGGAGATCGATTTACTTCTTGAGAACTTTGGCGCAAATGCTGCCCTTCGTTTATTGGCCGAAAATCCAGCGAACCAAGACCTTGAAGTTAGCTGGGGGTATTCGCCGTTACTAGAAGCGGGCTGGGCCTCAAAAGAAGAGTTCACTGCCGGAGCGAAGCCCGAGCAAAAATTTCTGGTTGTTACTGAAGGCAGTTCCGACGCAAAGATCATAGAAAGGGCCCTTGCTTTATACCGCCCACATATCGCCGATTTTTTCCGTTTCGTTGATATGGAGGAAGGCTATCCTTTTTCCGGAACAGGTAACCTCTATCGCTTTGTTCAAGGTTTAGTGAGTATCGGCATTCTCAACAACATCATAGTTGTCTATGACAATGATGCAGAGGGGGTTGCGAAACTCCAAGCGACGCGAGAGCTTGCGCTCCCGGTCAATTTTCGTGCAATTCAGTTGCCGCGTCTCGACTCACTTGAGCAGTTCAACACTGTAGGGCCAACTGGGCAAAGCGTTGAAGATATCAACGGGAGAGCAGCGTCAATCGAGTGCTATCTTGATCTTGATGCTCCCGGCCTTCCAGAGCCAATGGTTCGCTGGTCTTCATTTCATAAAGGGCTGCAGCAGTACCATGGAGAGCTAGAACATAAGACGCAGTACATGCGTAAGTTCCTTGACCAGCGGCATCAGTCGGCTGATTACGACGCAACTAAGTTGGAAGCCGTACTGGATCTCATCGTCAAGGAATGTGTTGGAATCGCTGAGCAAAAACTGATTAGTGAGTTAGCTCCATGAGGGTGCCGCCTAACTTGGCTTAGAGGCGCAACCACCACCCCGCGCGTCAGCGCGCGGACAAATGGTGTTCTAAAGATTCAAGTGTAAAAAACTAAAGCAACACCCAAAGATTTCAGCCCAAATATTCTGGCTGCGAAGGCGGATGCGTGCAATGCGAATTGCAGCCGATTGAGGCGGATTTTCAGTGGTACTTTTGCGCTCGCATAGCCGTTTTGCCGGTGCAATCACGCAGTTAGGCAGTCATGCAATCAAGCCAGACGCTCAATGCATGGAGCGAAACGCTCGCAGCGGCAGCAAAAGGGCTTTTAAAACTACTATCCCCTTACTTCAGTGATGCCAACGTTCAAGCGCTTCATGATCGTGGTGTTGCAGCTTTGATTGCGGACACAACGATGCGCCAACGAGACCAACGGTTTCGCGACGCGGCGCGATTTAGAGTGCCGATGTTTCACGATAAACGCGCGAACAAAAATCACAAAGAGCAAACACCGCTAAGCGAATTTACCGTTATAGACGAACAAACTGCACTGTGCCCGCAAGGCAAAACCATGCACGGTTTGGGCACTATTTACACGACCGAACGTGGCTTGCCGTTTCGGCGCTACGAGGCACAGGCTCAAGACTGTGCTTCGTGTTCAAACAGTGCCCAATGCAAACGTAATCCAGACAGTAACCGAGGTCGTCAAATCGCGATTTATTTAAGCAAACCGATTGACGACAACAGTGCAAGCGAATTGATGAAACAGGCCATTGACTCGGAGCGCGGCAGACGTCTTTACAGCCAACGCGTTGGAACGGTAGAGCCCGTGTTTGCTAATTTACGGCACCACAAAAGTATGAACCGTTTCACGATGCGTGGAAAAACCAAGGTCACCACGCAGTGGCGCTTGTATCGCCTAGAGCATAACATCGAAAAGATAGCGCAGCACCTGTAAGGGCGACGGCCTGTAGAGCTAATATTACCTTTGTAGAGGCTAGAAATACGGCCCGTTCGCTTGCTTAGTCCATTTAAATGAGCGAAACTAAAACTATGCAACGACAAAACAAACAAATTGATTTGACAGGCCCACCGTTCTTGAAAAAACGGGTTTATTCACAGTTTCGTTAGCCTTTGGATACCCTCATGTGTGGCTCTGAATCGTCCGAAGATGCCGAGTGGCAAGCGCTCTATGGGTCGTTGCTCGCTGCCCTCAGACGGCACGGCGTCCATGATCCCTTTGGAGGCGGAGACTTTTATCTCGTTGAAGACGACTATGGCTCTACACAGCACAAAATCGAGTGCTCCTCGGCATCGGCTTTTACGCCAGCCCTTGCTGAGGAGATTCAGCAAGTGCTTAAGCCGTTCGACAGACCGTGGCAGGTCATTGTTGCGTTGCCGGCTGTCGGAGCGACTGAACACGGATTCGCTATCACCAAGGGGGCTTGCGTTGAACGCCATGGCTAACAGGTTGTTCGTGTGGGACGGTTTCGCCGCCCCACAACGCCGGCGTTATACCTAGTAACAGCGTTGCGCAACACGCTACACTATCGCCATGATCGTTTCGTTCCTACATAAAGGTCTCGAAGCTTTTTTTCGCACCGGAAGTAAAAAAGGAATTAATCCGCTACACGAAAAAAGCTTAGGCTCCAGCTGACCGCTTTAGACTCGGGGCGGTCGCCAATTGATATGGATTTACCTGGTTGGAACCTTCACGAACTTCAAGGCGATCGAAAAGGGACATGGTCGATTTGGGTCAACGGAAATTGGCGCGTTACCTTTAAATTTTCTGGTGGCAACGCTGAAGTCGTAAATTACGAGGATTATCACTAATGTCTATGCACAATCCACCACACCCAGGTGAATTTATTACCGGCGTCTATCTTGAGCCATTTAACGTTAGCGGGCGGCAACTTGCAGAACGGCTTGACGTTGCGGCATCCACTTTAAATCGGTTGCTGAAGTCTCAAAGTGGCGTCAGCCCAGAAATGGCATTGCGGTTATCGAAAGCGTTGGGGCGCAGCCCTGAAAGTTGGCTTGCTATGCAACATAGTTATGACTTGTGGCAGGCGCGTAAGACTGTAAAATTGGGTAAAGTGCGTCGGTTAAATTTCGCAGCATCGCCGGTATAACTTGCAGTTCGCACAGACCGGTTGTGCACCTGTTTCTCTCTTGTAGTATGCGCAATAAATTGTGCATACTACAAGCGTAGCGAGCGGCGGCCTCCAGCTGTACAACTATTAAGATAAATTTCAATCGTTCAACTATGGCTACTCGCAAAAATTCCGAATTCAATCGTCGTGAAAAATCGGAGTTACGGGCTCTCTCGGCAGAGGCTTGGGCTGAAGAGTTGAGCGAAGCCTTGCTTGAGTTATACGAAGATTTTGGTAAATGGGCCGAGGACTCTCTGTCACCGTTCGATCTAAACGACAAAATTCATGAGTTCCATAACGGCAAATCCCGAGAGCTATATCTGGCTTGGCCAACTGGCTCTTGCGCCTCAATTTCTTTGAAAATGTTTTGTCCGGGTTGATTTTCATCATTTTGCAGCCATTCTATAACCTAGCTGTAACGCGATTCGGTCATCATTAGCTCCCATGAAACGCTCGCTTACATGGAAAAAACCAACGGCAAGATCCTTCGTAGATACTGTCCGTGCTTTGCTATTTACTCCGAATATTTTTCGAGAATAGCCACCCAATGACAGCCCCCCAGCCCCATCAGTTTCTAATGCGTCGTGATGGGTCTGCTGTCACAGAAGTTTTTGCTGGTGATCGTTCTGTTAAGTGGTTGTATTCGTCCGTGCGAGAGTCTGCACCCGCGCTGTATCGTTGGCTTACGCATTCACGTCAGTTCAATCAGTGGTTAGCCAATATAAATTTTGATTTGCCGCTGGTGTCAGCATCGTCTTCAATTCACGACTTTTGCGAAAAATCTGATATTGATCTTTCGGACGCAGTCGGTATGCCCATTGCGGGAAGTGCTGCAAGTTGGCGTGACGTCTTTGGTCGTAAAATAGAATTCTGGCGTTCGCGCCCGATGAGTAATAATCAGTTCGAAGTGGTCTGCCCGTCCGATTCGCGCGTATTACTTTCTCCTACGTGCAATGGTGCTACGGTCAATGATTGCTCGAATCGAATTGAAGTAAAAAACAAACTATTTTCAAACCAAGAATTGGTTGGCAAAGAAAAAGCATGGGCAAGCAATTTTGCGCAAGCGCAATGGGCCATTTTTCGCTTAACGCCCGAGAAATATCACTTCAATCACGTGCCTGTTTCTGGCGTAGTACTGGATGTTTATAGCCTTGATGGCGCGTACCATTCTTGCAATCCGTTAGTGGCTTCGCACGAAATTCGACCAACCTCACGTAATGCTCGTCTTATCACTATTGTCGACACTGAGGTCGCTTGGGGAAGTCAAGTTGGCATTGTTGCAATTGTTGAAGTTGTTGCCTTACTCATAGGCCGCATTGAACAATGTTATAGCGCGCATTGCTACGAAAGTCCGCAAGCACTTGAACCCGGTATGCATGTTTATCGAGGTAACGTAAAAAGCCGGTTTGATCCCGGCTCAAGCACCGTTGTACTGTTGTTTGAACCAAACCGTATTCAGTTTAGTGCTGACCTAGTTGCTAATCAAGCCCGTATCGATATTCCTAGCCGTTTTACGAAAGTGTATGGAACACCCATGGTCGAAACCGATGTGCGAGTGCGCTCTGCATTGGGCTATGCCAAACCATTAGTAAAAGGAGAAATCACATGAAATCCTGGAATCTAATTATTCTGCTATTGCCGTTTACTGTTTTGCTGTTGGCGTTGATTTGGTGGGCTTCCGAAAAAATGACCAAAGCGCGATGGCAAATTTTTGCAACTATCCCGTTGCGGTTGGAATCGGATGGTTTGTGGCGCGGGCTTAACCTTACTTGGTATGGGGCTCTGACAGCCCTAGCTTTCATATTGGCGATTGCGCTGTTGATCGTACTAACCGGCAGTGTTGGGTTGGCGTTACCAGCTGTTTTAGTACTGAGTGCCTTCATTGTTGTTACTTCTCTTGTGGCCTCTCGTTGGGTTGCGCAGTGGGTCGAGAAAACACCCGGAACACATACAATTGGCGGAGCGTTATTTGCGCTCGCATTAACCATTTCGATACCAATAGTACTAGTCGCTAAATTCCAAACATGGTTTGGACTAGGCTCACCTTACCTTGCCTCGCAAGTGCCCGCGTTGTTGGCGGCTCTAAGTATTGCTTACGTGTATGGCGAGGGCGTTGGACGAGTAGCTTGCATCAGTTTTGGTTGCTGTTGGGGTGTTCGAGTCGACCAGTTGAACGGACGTATGCGACGGATTTTTGACCGGATGCATTTCGTTTTTGATGGGCCCACGAAAAAAATTTCGTATGCATCGGGACTGGAAGGAATTCCTGTGGTTCCAATTCAGTCGATTACTGCTGTGATTCATGTACTGCTGGGCGGTTGGGCGATCGTGCACTTTTACCGAGGCGAGTTCTTGTTTAGTATTTTAGTTTCGATGGGTGGATCGCAGTTTTGGCGCTTTGCGTCTGAGTTTTTACGCGCGGACGACCGGGGAAGCGGACGTATATCTTTATATCAATGGATGGCCTTACTGACGGTGCCATTGATTTACGCGAATGTTGCGTTGATTACCGCGATCTTGCCGAGCAGCAGCTCTTTTAAAATGGTACTTCCTGATTTGGATTGGGGATTAGCGGCGTTATGGGCTCCGATTCCTTTAATCACCTTGCAAATTATGGGTGTCTACGTGTTTTTGAAGACTGGTAAAAGTAGTGTAACGACTGCGCGGTTGCGTTTGCAAATGAGTTCGGAGGTCTGACCAAATGCACTTGACAGGATACGGTTTCGAAAAGTTAGCCGTTTGTTTTCTAGCCCAAACGGGGAGTTAACGGTGGAGGCCCTGACCCCTTTCAAAGCCCAAGAATAAATCGCAATTGTTTAGTCTTGTTTGCAAGGAAATCCGTGAAACCGCCAACCACCTTTGTTACCTCGTCTAAAGTTAGCATCGCAATCGCCCTCAAACCCGTCGATGATGTGGTACGCCTCATACCCTAGTGTCTGAGCGCGTTGTGCTGCAGGAATTGATCGTAAACCGGAACGGCACATCAGCAAAACTTTAGAGCCCGCAGGAACCGCAGCTTTTAGTAGTTGATCAAATTGGCTATTCAAAGCCATACCGGGCCAAATTTTCCATTCAATGTTGACTGCCCCGGGAATGTATCCAACCCAAGTGCGTTCAGCATCCGTTCGAATATCTACAAGATAAGCAATATCGTTTTTCCACCATTGATAGGCCAGTTCAACCGATACATCTCCGCGATAGCCTGCAACTGGTGTAACGCGTTGAATTGCCGGATTTAAAACAGGTGCAAAAGCAGGGCCCGCTTCGTGTTTTAACCCGAGCATTAGATTGGCAGGTACTGCTTCGCCAATTCGCTTTGGCTTCGGTAGATTTAGGCTGTCCATTAACTCGACGAAGGCTTTAAGTGGTCGAATAGTTCCATTGTTAACGATGCGTGTATTGGTTCGTTTTTCTAATCCAATGCTGGAGTGTGTTCTGCCTTTGTAATCGTGCCCAGGCCAGACGGTGGTTTCATCAGGCAGTGTGAAAAGAATATCAATTAAGCTGTTGTAAAGCGCCTCAGCACTACCAGACTGAAAGTCGGTTCGCCCACAGCCGCCAATAAGAAGGGTGTCGCCAGTAAATATATTATCGTTCCAGCGAAAACTCATGCTACCTGCAGTGTGACCGGGGGTGTGAATTGCGGTCAGTACATGCGATCCAAATGTTAATGTTTGCCCGTTTTGCAATTGAATAGCCGCCGGCGTAATTCCGCAACCAACCGGGGTAGCGGCAATTGCTCCAGTTTTCTCAACAAGAGACGATGCACTAGTAATGTGGTCAGCATGTGTGTGGGTCTCAACAACGTAGCGCAACTTCAAGCTGTAGTCTTTAATTACCCCTAAGTCGCGAGTAAGCTGGTCATCAACTGGATCGATGATGATTGCATCTTGGGTAATGGGGTCGAATATAACGTAGGTGAAGGTGCTAGAAGTTTTGTCGAACAATTGCAGCAAATTATGCGTCATTTTGGGTACTCAATAGTTAAGCAAATTTAGCTAGTAGTTTGGCGATATCTTCGGGGGGCATTTCGCCTTGTTCGATTACGCAAGCAACCATGGCGAAGAACGATTTGTCTAGCGCTTTTCTGGCTGCGCTAAGTTGTTGAGCAATTGTTTCGCATTCCGCTTCTTCATTAATCAGGCGCGTAATGCCTCGCAGTTGCCCTTCAACGCGTGCAAGGCGCGTCGTAATTGCTTTTTTCTTAACTGGGTCGATTAGTTTTGCCATTAGCCAGTACGTTTGGGTTTAACAAAGAACAAGTTGATCTTATACTCCCAGTAGTATAAAGTAAACAATATATTCGAATATAAGCATAAAGTGAAATAATGAACGATTTACCTTCAGCGTTGCAAGCATTTAGTGGCGGTGTCTTGATTGGCTTGGCCAGTTGGCTTTTGTTGGCGGCGATTGGACGTGTCGCTGGAATTAGCGGAATTGTTGCAAGCGCTTTAGTTCCAACTAAAAATGAAAAAACAATCGATGGATTGTGGCGGTGGGTATTTGTTATCGGTTTGGTTGTTGGTGGGGGCCTTACTTCCCTTTGGATAGAGACACCCAGTGTTGTAACGCGTCCGGTGTGGTTGCTTGTAACCGCAGGATTGCTGGTGGGTGTTGGGACTGTCGTTGGTTCTGGTTGCACTAGCGGTCATGGGGTTTGTGGAATAGGGCGGAGATCAATGCGCTCATTAGTGGCTACCTTGGTGTTTATGGCTGCAGGTGCCCTAACTGTTTTTGTCTTTCAATCCGCCTAAAGTTGAGTACACACAATGTTAAATAAATTATTGTTTGCCGGCCTGTCGGGATTATTGTTTTCGACTGGTTTGGTTGTTTCGGGGATGACCCAGCCAATGAAGGTCATTGGTTTTTTAAATGTCGCCGGACTTAAAAATGGTGTCAGTTGGAATGCTGCGCCCAAATTTTGGGACCCGTCTTTAGCGTTGGTTATGGGTGGTGCCTTATTGGTTACTTTGATTGCATTTGCAACAACCGCGCGTAGCGAAAAACCTTGGTTTGACACTGACTTTCACTTACCCACCCGCATCGATTTAGATATTCGGTTGATTGCTGGCGCTGCGCTGTTTGGAATTGGATGGGGACTAGCTGGCTATTGTCCCGGCCCAGCCTTTGCCTCGCTATTGGTAGCTGGGCAAGATGTACTTGTTTTTTCAGCTGCGCTGATTTTGGGCATGATTATTGCCAAAAAATGGTTGTCAACTTAATCATGAAATTTGGGATTCCCCCAGGACTGTCTGCAATTGTTCATCAGGGGCGCAGCACACGTCTTGCCGATGTCATTGCGGGGTTAATCACAGGTGTCGTTTTAGTTCCCCAAGCCGTTGCGTTTGCCCATTTAGCGGGTCTGCCTGCACACGTCGGATTGGCCGCTAGTGTCTTACCGATGTTAGCTTATGCAATATTGGGTTCGAGTCGTACGCTTTCAGTGGGGCCTGTTTCTGTTGCTGCGCTGATGGTAGGTAGCGTTGTAATTGATTATCCAGGGCAGGCCCACATAGTTGTGCCTCTATTGGCTCTCCAAGCGGCGCTAATTTTAGCGGCATTGGTCATTATGCGATTGGAGTTTTTGACTCGTGTGTTTTCACATTCGGTGTTAAGCGGTTTTACTGTCGGCGCAGCACTATTAATTGTTTTTAATCAATTATTGATTTTGTTTAATAGTCCAAAACTTAGCGCTGCGCCGTTATCCCTTGCGGTTTTTCAACCAATTGTTTGGATCAGTCTGCTCGCCGTTGGCTTGTTGTTTGCCTATGTAAGATATATCGGACCTTATCTTCAAAAACAAATCGAAGTAGGTTACAACAAAGTTCTAATACAAGTTAATGACAAGCTTAAAGACTCTGGTTTAAACACGCCAGCCAACTCCGTTTTTCGTACGACAACGGCAATATTGGTTGGTCGAGCTGGCCCTATTTTATTAATCCTAATAGCATTTTTCTTGTTTCGATTTTATGGCGCGGCAGCGACCCCACCATGGCCGACGGTTGGAAAAGTTCCGGCAAATATTTTAGAATTATCGATTGATTGGCTGTTTGCTTTCGATCAACAATTGTTTTTTGCGCTTTTACCGAGTGGCGTCGCAATTGCTTTAGTTTCATTCGTTGAAAGCTTTGCGGTTGCACAAACCTTGGGGCAAAAACGGCGAGAGCAAATTGAACTTTCTAGTGAGCTAATTGCGCTAAGCGGAGCCAACACCGTGGCTGCATTTTTCGCAGGGATGCCCGTTGCCGGTGGTTTTTCGCGTTCTATGGTAAATTTTTCAGCCGGTGCACGTACTCAGTTATCGAGTGTTGTGGCTGCATTGTTTGTGGTTTTTATACTGTTGTTTGCTAGTAGCTTATTTGCAGAACTGCCCAAGTTCACGCTGGCCGCTATTGTTATTGTTTCCATAATTCCACTGATTTCGTTCAAACAAGCGTTGCATCTTTGGCGCGTTGATCGACGCGAGTTGTTGATTTGGCTAAGTACCTTGATTTCAGTTTTCATGTGGGGATTAGAACAGGCTTTACTAGTTGGTGCATTGTTAGCACTTGCAGTTTTTTTTGCGCGCTCAATTAATCCTCATGTTGCGCAGCTAGGGCGTTTACCTGGGTCGCAGCACTATAAAAACAATTTACGCCATGTTGTTGAGCCGACTGGCACATTGCTTTTGTTGCGGTTTGATGATGCTTTAAATTTTGTCAACGAACGAAGTTTGCGGTCCGTCATACAGCGGTACCTAAAGCAATCGGCGCATATTAAGCAAGTTGTGCTTGATGCTTCGGCAATCAATCATATTGACTATTCTGGCGTAGCAGCCCTCTTGGAAATAGGCGTTGATCTTAAGGAGATAGGTGTTGGATTTCACTTAGCTCATGTTAAGGGACCCATCTCTGATCGATTAGCCCAATTTGGATTTGCACATGAATTTCAAGGTCAAATCTTCGGTACAGTTCACGCTGCAGTGGAGAGTCTCAGCGATAAACCTATGGTTTCCGCGAAAGTTACAAATGGTGACTAATTGTCATTTTTCCTGTCATCCTAAATATTAGTCAACCGTTATATACTTATGGAGCATCACGAAGGGCAGTATATAAACCTTGCGATTTAACCATTCTGGAATATTTTAAAACAATTGACTTTGGACGAGACATGAAAAAAATTATTGCAATATCTCTTGGTTTGGCATTTTCTGCGTCAGCGTTAGCAGCCGAGCATCAAATTAAGATGCTCAATACAGGTAAAGACGGAATTATGGTGTTTGAACCCGCCGTTGTTATGGCCCAAAAAGGTGACACGGTTAAGTTTATTAAAACTGATCCTTCGCACAATAGCGCTTCGTTCTTCGCACCTAAAGGCGCCAAAGCTTGGAAAGGCAAGATGGACGAGGAGATCGTTATTAAGTTAGACGAAGAAGGTATTTACATGTACCAATGCGATCCACATAAGTCGATGGCAATGGTTGGTGTAATTCAAGTTGGCAAGGCAGTTAACTTGGAAGACGCGAAAAAAGAAGCGACGTCCTACAGTAAGAGCTTGGCAATGAATAAAGATCGTCTTGCAAAATACCTTGAGCAAGTGAAGTAACTTTCTTTGCCAATAAAAACCGTAGGCCTAATCGCCTGCGGTTTTTTATTTGTGAGTGATTTTTTTCCGTACTGATGGCGCAGTAGTTTATTCTCTTCTCGCACAGCATCCGTGCACTACCAGCAAGTCTCTATACCAAAAGCCTTTAATTCAGCGTCGCGCGTAATTAGTACGGCGTTTTCTAGTTGGGCCTGGGCGGCGAGCATTCGGTCAAAAGGATCCGAATGAATGTTGGGGTACTGACCAGCAAGCAAACTATGACGCCAGTGAATATCGAGATGAGTGAAACCGTCTGCCTGGATTAGTTCATTAAACCTAAGTAACGATTGATCAACATCGGGCAATTTTCCAAGGCGATGTTTAGTTGCCATTTCCCACATGCTAGCTGCGCTAACCATAACAATATTAGCCTCATTACTAATGACGACGTTTGCTTGATCGGATAGCCGCGAATCGCCATTCCACCACCAAATAAGTGCGTGAGTATCTAATAAAAGCTTCAACTCTGATTCCAAGCGTCCAACTCCTCTTTGGGGAGTGGATCAAAGAAAAGCTTATCGTCAATTGGTGACGCAGTTAAGCGACCAAACCGGCGCTTGGCTAGTGGTTTAGCCAATGGCATAAGGCGAGCGTAAGGGACACCTGCTTTTGCTAGTACAAGCTCTTCGCCTGCGTGGGCGCGATCGAGTAGTTTGGAGAAATGCGTTTTGGCTTCGTGAACATTGATAATCACTGGGTTCGCCATAACAATCCTTTGTGGACTAAGAGGTGGACTAATAGTACTGAATTGTCCCAGCCATGGCAAGCGAAATGATGTAAACAGCAATATCAACTAACGTCTAAGCACTTTATAAGACAGGCTTATAATAATTAAAACCCTCCAAGCTAAAAAATGACTTTCACGAACAAACAGATCGCTGTAACAATTTTGTTGCTGGCTAGCCAACCGTTTGCACAAGCGCAAGTCTTGCCTAGTACGCCGGCACCCACGCCAACAAGTCCACCAGCTAATGCTGAAGCGCCTAAGCCGAGCGATGCTGCAAAACCTACCGACTCTAAACCTGCAGAGCCGACGGCGCCTGCTAAGCTAGAAAACGTAGAAGTTCGTGCAAGCCGAGATCAAAGTTCTAGTGACGGTATCACACGTGTTGTTGGTCAAGACGAATTAAGTAAATTTGGCGACGGTAACGTGCTTGATGTTTTAAAGCGCCAACCGGGTATTACTGTTTCTGGAGGGCAACTTAGTTTGCGCGGCATTGGCAGCGCCTATGTTCGAATTTTAGTAGACGGGCAACGGCCACCGCCAGGGTTTTCGCTTGATAGTTTAGCGCCCAATATGGTGGAACGGATTGAAATTATGCCTAGCTCGGGCGTGGAGTTTAGTTCTCAGTCGATTGGTGGCACGATCAATATTATTTTGAAGCGCACGCGAACAGGCAAGCAGGCAAGCTTAAGTGTTGCAGCTGAATCAAATGCGGACAACAACACGTTGCGAGCGACCGGTACTTGGGGCGATAGCAGTGGTCCGTGGGCTTGGTTTGTAAATTCTAATGCGCGCGTCTCAAAAAATGATTCTGAATCGGGTAGCCAAGCACAAGCTTCATTTAATGGAGTAGCAACTGAGCAACGCAGTTCGACAAATATTTACACAGGAACCAACCAAAGTATCAATTTCGGTCCGAGGCTTACGTACACGCCTAGCCCGCAAACGCGGATACAGGTTCAAACTGGCGGTTGGATTTGGAAAGGGGAGAATTTGGGTAAAGACATCACCATACGAACCTTAGGCATCCCATCAGTGTTTGATAACGCGACACGCGTTTTTGAGGGTGGCGGGCACGGCCATTGGTTTAATGGTGAATGGAACCAGACCCTAAGTGACAGCACAAAACTAGAGTTTAAAACGCGTGCGGGGCGTTGGTATAACCGCAATCGTAACGAAATGAACTACAGCTTGGCTGCAGCGATTGGTGGAGGTGAATTATTTCGCGAACTTGAAGAAAACGGCCGAGGAAGTTGGCAGTTCTTAGGCGCTACGATTCGTCAAAATATTAATACCGAGCAAAACGCAAGTTATGGTTTTGAGACTAGCCGTGACACTAGCCGCAATAGTAAATTCGAATTGTTAGGGGGAATTAATCGCGTCTTGCCCGGCGATGAATTGGCTATTGATTCATTAAAACAAAATGCAATATTCGTTCGCCATGAATTTCAAATTAGTAAAGAGTGGGCTTCAGATGTTGGCGTGCGTTGGGAAAGCCTCGAATTTGATGTCGATCTTGGTACCGCAAATCAACTGCTCAGCAAACAACAATTGTTGGCCCCGTCGTTGCAATTTCAATTTAAACCGGGTGGTTCGAAAACTGAGCAATATCGCATCGAAATCGGCCGTAAATGGAAGCCACTGCGCAGCTTTGAGTTAAGTCAACGACGAAACTTTAGCGTCGATAATCGGTTCAATTCACCCGACACAGTGGGTAACCCTAACTTAAAACCCGAACAGGCGATTAATCTGGATCTCGCCTATACACGTCGCGTTGGAACAGAAGGTTCCATAGGTGCTACCTTGCTGTTTAAGAAAATTGATAATGTTTTATTGCGACGTACTACGTTAAACGCTGACGGTCGATGGGAGAGCCGGAATGAAAATATTGGTGCAGGTACGGTTAAGGGAATTGAGTTGGAGTACAAGGGCAATTTAAACGAACTACTAAGCGCTGATTTCCCAAAAACCCAAATTCGCGCGAATGTTGGACGCTATTGGTCTAAAGTGGATGCATTGCCCGCGCCCGGCAATCGAGTGGCCTCGCAAACGCCTTTAAATTTTAATACTGGTTTTGACCATAAAATGGTCGGAATGCCTTTAACTTGGGGTGCTTCTTTTAAATACAGCCAACGTGGTTTACAGCGCAATACAGAGTTTGATACCTTGGAGCAAAATTCAGAAAAATCCCTTGGGTTTTATGCCTCTTGGATCGTGAGCCCAAAATTTAACTTCAAGCTTGCCGCAGAAAATTTGTTTGCCGGAGACAATCTTAGAAAGACAGAATATTCGAGTGCAGGTTTGGTGCAAACTCAACAAAGTTTGAATGACATCAAACCATTTGTAAGATTGAACTTCGAGTTTAAACTTTAGGTGGCTTTTAAGCCAAGTGCAGTGTTCGCAACCCAACTGAAGTGCTCGCTAGCCACCTAAACGACTCGATAAAAACTCAAAAAAACTCCATTCGGGGCGCGTTTTCCCACGCCAATAAATTGACTTTCGTTTAGCCATTGCCACGGCCCAACGGTGGCTTCAAATTTTGGCTGGCAGCGAAAATAAACTTCGGCAGGATCAACAGGGAGTCCTTGCATTAAACGTTTTGAATTTTCTATCGAAGCAAATCGCAACGCAGTATTTTGCACAAAAATACGCGAACCATCGTCTGCTTGAATGATGTAGCGTGCATCGAGGTGCGCAGCGGAACCTTCACTTAAAATTAATTGAAAATCGGCTCCGCCATGAAGGACCGTGCCGTTTAACCTAGCACCTTTAACGATCCCACCAGTAATGGGAATGAGTCGCCGCAAACCCGCTGGTGTTTGTCCTATTTCAATCGGTGGCGCAATCGTTACGGCTAAATCACACAAGTGTTCTAGCGCTGGAGCGGGCAGGGTTGTTGTTTGTAATGTGTCGGTCAAGGTCGTTTCCTTTGCGTTCGTCGATTGTAAGTGTAATTCGTTAAATTCGGATTGTCGGGGCGTGCAAAATTTGCTAACGTGAAGTAACAGATAATTTAACCAATTTAAATCGCAAAGCCAAAAGGGTAGTGACTATGAGCAACGAATCCACCACACAAACCGCAGTAACGTTCCAGTTGACGCCGCCCGAGGTGATTACACCGGTTTCTGAAACCGTGGCTAAAACTGCGGTGCCGCTGTCAAATGACACTAAAACGGCCGTTAATGCGCAGGTCGAAAAGTTTGTCGAAGGCCTAATGCAAGACGATTTGCATTCGGATGCTTTTAAAGCCAAGCTCGACAGTGCTTTTGCTTTAGGTAAGCAAGAAGTTTCTGTTGCGGCCTCATTAATGCAAGGCCGGTTTATGACACAAAATTTTGTGGGGGTAGAGGATCAATCGGCGTTTAAGGCGATTCAGCAAATGCGTACCCACTTGGATGACTTAAATCCTGGCAAAGAAGGTGATTTATTTCAACCCAATAAAATTTTGGGCATCATTCCATTTGGCAATAAATTGCAAGCGTATTTTCGTAAATATCAATCCGCCGGCGAGCAGTTAAATGAAAGCATGCAGCAACTGTATTCGGCTCGCGATGATATGCAACGCGATATTGTCGAAATTGAAGCGACCCGTGCAAAATTGTGGGAGGGCATGCAAAAACTAAGCGGTGCTATTTTGTTTACCGAGCAGCTCGATACATTGTTGGTCAATAGAGTGAATCAGCTGCAAAGTACCGACCCCGAACGCGCCAAAGCGCTGCAACAAGAGGTGTTGTTTTACACCCGCCAAAATTTGTCCGATATGCTGACCCAACAATCGGTTTGCACTAATGGGTATTTGGCCCTAGATGTTTTAAAGAAAACCGGCCGAGAAATGATGAACGGCTGCACTCGCGTAGCAACGACCGGCATGAGCGCTTTAGCAGTTGCTCAAACGGTTGCTCGTGCGACAGGTAATCAAATTCAAGTGATGGATATGCTTAAGGGCGTTAACAGTTCGGTCGAGGCCTTAGTGGTAGAGAGTGGTCGCCAGTTAGGAAACCACGTCGATGTAACAACCCAATTTGCATCAAACCCGATGATCGGTGTCGAGAAAATTCGTGAAATGTTTGATCAAACATTTAAGGCTATGGACGCGATGGATACCTTTCGTGCCAAGGCCGTGGATGTTATGGGGCAAAACAATTTGATTATGAAAGAGCAATTAGAACGTGCTCAAACCTATGTTGATCGTACCCGCGCCCAACAAGCTAAAACGGCATTGTCTAGCGCTATCGCTGGGCCAGTAGCGCTGTAAAATCTGCTGTAAAAGCTGCTGCAATTTGCAGTGGCTTGCCTGCAGTTTAAAACTATTTAAACTTTTGATTTACAAAAGTGGCGTGATTTAACAAGGCCTGTGCTTCTTGACGTGCTAGGCTACTTTTTATCAGTGCTATTTTTGAGCTCAAATCATCTAAAGTTTCTTCAAATGTTTGTAATGCAGTTTTGCCATTTTCGAGCACTTCAGTCTCGGCAAATGATTTCGGAATGGCACTAAAACGATTGATGGCAGCGGGCAAAAACTTTGCTGCAATTTGTTGCGCGTTGAAAGTGTCTTCAAAAGGTAAGGCGGTTTTACTATCGCCCCATTGGCTTATTAAAGACTCAATTAAGTCACATAAAGCAAAAATACGGGTTCGCACTACTTTGCGCAGCCGCTGCTCTGGGTTAGCTTCGACTCGGTATCGAATGGTGGCAAGGGCTGCAATTATTTTCATTCGGGCTTGGTGCTGCGCTATGGTTTCGTGGCATTCGCCATTTTCCATAGAAAAATTAGGGTACCCAAAGGCTTTGCCACCGGCAACGAATCCAATTGCGTAACCTGCTGCTGCCAATCCTAGGGCAGTAAACCCATTGATGCTAATAACGTCCGTAGCGGATAAAAAAGGGCCAGTAACGCTGAGTCCCATACCGCACCAGTTGGCCGGTGACTCGAGGATTTTAAAGAGTGGATGATTCATAAGCTACACAATGCGATGCGAACGGTATTACAACTAGCTACGCTCGCTTAATGTTGCGTTTTGCCAGATAGATGGCATTAATCTGTTGAACACCGCCGGTAATCAGTGGCAGGATAGTGTCACAACGATTCAAGGGTTACAGTAGTTAAATTCTAAAGGAGTCACTGCATGGCTAACAATGTTTATAGACCTTCTGCCGCTTTCGTCGGCGCTTCGTGGGTTGCTTTAGGTTTGGGCGCGGGGGCTTTTATGCTTGGCCTCTGGAATTCGGGCATGGTTCGAAGTGAAAAAGGTTTTTATTTTATTGTCCTTATGTACGGACTTTTTTCGGCCGTTTCGTTGCAAAAATCGATTCGCGACCGAATCGAAGGATTGCGCGTAACCAATCTTTACTACGGCTTGTGCTGGTTATCGTTGGGCATTTGCGTTGTGTTGTTTGGATTGGGTTTGTTCAATGCGGACAAAGTGGTGCTAACTTTAAGCGAAAAAGGTTTTTTCGCGATGGCCTTTGCCTTGGCCTTATTTGGATCTATTGCTGTTCAGAAGAACACACGCGATTTAGCGGTCGCAATGCGTAATTCAGACGATTAATGTAGCTGAAACCGGTAGGTGTTTGGCATTAAACCTACCGGCTACCGTTTACGAGTTAATAGGTTCCAGTTTTTTAGCACTTCCTACTTTTGCATACGCTTTTAAAAGTCGCTGATGCATATCACATCCGTCAAGCATTAAGCCGGGCGCGCTTATCCCAAAGAATCGATCTTGTTGGTTGATTAAGGCTTGCGCTTTTATTACTACCGATTCACCATGCATTAGCTTTAAAGCTGCTAAATAGCCTTTGTTGCTGCCGGTTTGGGCAATTTTTTCGCTATCGTTAAGTTTTAGTAAATTCTCGACGCAGGCGTATACATCACGTCGCTCGGGATTGATTTGGCCAAAGTGCCTAACCCACTCACAGCCCTCAAGGCTTGCAGCTTCATCGCCGCTTGCAAGGGCCAGCATGGTCTTTAGTTCGCCTAGGCGTAGATCACTCCACATCGTATTTGCATCTGAAACGAGTCCAATCATATTGGCGATAGGGCGTGTATCGGCCATACCCGATTCATTTAATGTTTCTAGCAAATCGCTGCATTCTTCGTCGTCCAAATCGGTTAAGTTTAAAATCGCTTCGCGAATGTTATTAGCAAAACCATTGTTCTCAAACTCTAGATCATCAATCGGATAAATTTCTGACATGCCGGGGACCAAAATGCGGCAAGCATAAACACCAAGATGAGTGAAGTCCGATGTGTAAATGTCGAAACCGTCTTTATGAATTCGGTCGACGCACCATTGATAATCTTGTGCAGTAGATTCGGCAAAATTCCAATCCACAAATTTGTAATCTGGCTTGTCGCCTAAAAATTTCCAGTGAATGACGCCACTGGAATCAACGAAGTGAATTTCAATATTGGTGGAGCTAGCGACTTCATCTAAATCAAAACCCGGTGGTGGAAATCCCGTTAACGTATCCAGTGCTCGTCCTTGCAATAGTTCGGTCAGGGCACGCTCTAAGGCAATTTCAAACCGAGGATGTGCTCCAAAGCTGGCGAAGCAACCTTGGTCCTTTGGATGTAACAGCGTCACGTTCATTACTGGGTATTCACCGCCTAGGGAAGCGTCTTTAACCACAATACCAAAGCCAGCTTCGCGCAATGCTTTGATGCCTGATTGAATACGCGGAAAGCGATTAAGTACAGCCTCTGGTACATCAGGTAAACAAATGCTTTGTCCGATAATTTTGCCCTTAACGTAGCGCTCGAAAATTTCTGACAAAGCTTGTGTGCGGGCCTCTAGTTTGGTATTTCCTGCCGACATGCCATTGCTGACATACAAATTGCCAATAATATTGACGGGAATATAGGCGGTACTGCCATCGCGTTCACGGATATACGGGATTGTACAAATACCGCGCTCGGCATTTCCAGAGTTAAAGTCGATTAGTTGACGGGCATCAATGCTGCTGTCGGGATTGTAAAAAGCGTGTAGCTCTTTATTTAATATTTCTTTGGGCCAAGGCAATAATTTCTTTTTAGATTCTTTTAGTTCAATCCATTTTTCTTGCGGATAGTGAACAAACGTACTGTTAGCTACCGTGGGACCCAAATAAAAATGAGTCCAAAAATAATTGGTTGCAAGGCGTTCGAAAAACTCGCCCAAGGCGCTCGCCATACAAGCCAGCTTTGTTGCGCCTTTTCCGTTAGCAAACAAAATCGTGCAGTCTTTATCACGGATGTGTACGGACCAAATTCCATCGACTGGATTAAGCCAACTACGCTCTTCGATTTCTATCCCTAAATCATGCAGTTTGCCCTGCAGTTTTGCTATAGTGGATTCTAACGAGGCATCTTTGCCAAGGATAAAGCTGTCGGTTTGTGCAGGGTTTTGCATATTTTTGAGGTAAGTTGAATGAGTGGCTATGCCGTAAGAATACCGTTTGCCGCGGCATTTGGCGGGCATTGAGTGCAACAGTCGACAAGGTTAGGCTATTTATTGATTAAACTGCGACTATTCACTTTAACAGCTCTTATTAACATGGCCCCTTACTCTTACGTTCTTACGCTTTCTTGCCCCGATAAGCTCGGTATTGTTCACACCGTGACTGGGTTTTTAAAGGAGCGTTCGGCCAATATCACCGAGGCTGCGCAACATAACGACACTAGTACAGGCCTGTTTTTTATGCGCATGCGTTTTGCTTGTACAGAAGTCGATGCCATCAATTTAAGAACTGAATTTGCTGAAATTGCACAGTTAATGTCGATGAAATGGGAGATCCATTCAGTTGATGAAAAAGTGCCCACTTTTATTATGGTGTCTAAATTAGGACATTGTTTAAATGACCTATTGTTTCGTTATCGCTCAAATTTATTACCGCTTGATATTCGCGGAATTGTTTCCAACCATCGCGATTTTTATCAGATGGCGGCTTCTTACAATATTCCGTTTCACCATATTCCAGTTGACGCTCAAACTAAACCACAGGCTGAGGCACATTTGCTTGATTTATTGGCCAAAGCGAATGTCGAGTTAGTAGTTCTTGCGCGCTACATGCAAGTTTTGTCAGATGATGTGTGCCGTCGTCTCGATGGTCGTGTTATCAACATTCATCACTCGTTTTTACCAAGCTTCAAGGGCGCAAGACCTTACGATCAAGCCTTCGAGCGTGGTGTAAAAATTATTGGCGCTACAGCGCACTATGTAACTGCCGATTTAGACGAAGGACCGATTATCGAACAAGATATCGCGCGAGCCAATCATTCCATGAGTCCGGCTCGCTTAACCAATATGGGTCGCGATATTGAAAGCGCGGTGCTGGCCCGCGCTGTTACTTGGCATGCCGAGCGCCGCGTGCTACTTAACGGGCGTAAAACGGTGGTGTTTAATTAATTTTAATTTGCTGCCGTAGTGCTTGAATTAGCGGCCAAGCGGCAGCGGCAGCTGCCAAGTGTTTTAACGAATGACCCGATACCATTTGTTGCGACCAATCATAAATTTGGTGGTCGGATACTTCGAGTATTTTGGCTAAAACGTAAAGGGCGATAATCCAGCCTAGTTGAATAGGGATTCCTTTTTTTGCGACTGGGCAAAATGCAAGCAAAACTAATGTAAGCATTCCGCCACCTTGAATCACACTCCATAACCATAAATTATCTGTTTGATGCCAATGGGCGATGGACAAGGGGGCAAGAATCAAAATAGCAAACGCACCCATTAAACCCGCTCTGTCGCTAATTCGAGTGGCGATAGCTAGACCGATAATGCCCGCAAAGGCACTGGTCATACCTAGTCGATCAATAGACAGGCCATAGTTGTTCGGTGCAAAGTGGTAAAAACTAGAGGCCGCAGTAGTAAGAATTAACCCTAAAAAACTTAAGCAAAATAAACTGATTTGAATTTTGTGATCATCCGAATAGTTGATGCGCGAAATTAACAACAAGCCGTACGCGCCAACAAACGCAAATGGTAAGTTACTTAGGACGTCAGCCGCAAAGGGTAGGTTAAACAAATTGCGTTGATCTGCGAAGCCGTGATAATCGCTGTGTTGAGGGATCACAACGCCGTATGCAAGGCCGATTATTGCAATCACCAAAACTAAGCTAGCCAAGCTAAGGCAAGCCATTTCTTTGGTAGTTAGTTGGTTTGAAGATACTTGAGTTATTTGCATAGCGTAGTCCGAATCCTGTCGTTTGTTTGCCAAGTCGTACAGTGAGGCATCAGGAAGCTAATGATGTTGCGAGCCGTTTAGGTAGCGCAAAACAATATCTCTTCGTATTAAAATCGAATACCGTGTCTTGGTTCTTTGGAGCATCAATGCAATTGGAAGAGTTTTTGTCGTTACAAGGTCAAACTTCAAATCGTGTGATTTGGGTTGATCATCGTGCAATGGAAGAAGAAATCGTTGGCGATTGTTCTGCGCAAATGATAACGGGCGATCGCTTAAAAGTGCGTATCGGTGGCGACGATGAGAACTATGAGTTGTGGGTACAATTTATATCAAACGAAAACACGGTAGAGCAGCGCATACCGTTAACACAGAGCCGACACGACCGGTACGTTCTATTGAGTTCATTGGCGGTTATCTTGAAGGGCCAGTACAGCATTTACCTGGCGAGCGCCCATTTACAAGACGACACGCATGGCGTCGCTTTGGTTAAAAATTCAGTTTTTGCAAGCGCCAACGAGTCCGTTCGTCAGCAATTTTTGACCGAGTTTGAACTCCTAGAAGTGGGCAAAGACTACTTTAACAATCAGTTAGTTCCGTATTTGGGTGCGCCCGACCATAACCCAACTTGGCAAGTTGAGTCGGAAACGCAAAGCCAAGCATTCGAGCAGATGATGGAAAAAGTATTTCAATCGCCCGAAATGAAGGGCTTAGCCAAGGATTTACCAAAGAAGATTCTTAAGGTCGTTTTGTTGGCGTTGTTGACTAATTTGTTGCTTAAGTTTTGGCGTAGCCGTTTCTTGAAAGTTTTGCTTGTTGTTGCCGTGTTAGTGCTTGTTTATTTTATTTTTGGTAAAAATTAAATTGTTTAACCCGAATTCGGATTGATTAACGTTTAATCTCAATAGAATCAACGTAATTTCTTTAAAGATAAGTAGTTGAGGTTGTTGTTAGCGCTTTTTTGTGAAAGTAAGTCTCTTTTCTAGTGTCGATTAACCAAACCGATAGTGATGAAGTGTTAATGCAGGCCTTTTCGCAAGGGCATGCAATGGCGTTCGACTGGGTGTACGAGCGTAATCGTTCGTGGCTGTTGCATATGCTGCGCGGAAAATTGCGTTCTTTAAGTAACGGCGTTGCGTTGGCTGAAGACGTTGCCCAAGACACTTGGTTGGCGATTATTAAAACGAGCGCAAATTATCAGCCAACCGCAAAGTTTTCCACTTGGTTGTATACCCTTGCCAATCAGCGGCTAATAGATCAATGCCGAAAAATTAAACCTGATGAACAATTGCCTTGGGAGTCTGCTCAAAATGAAACTCAAGAGAGTGATTTGGGAGCTTTAAGTGAGCAAGGTTTTAGTGGTGATGCCAGTCTTGGAGCGTACCAAGATGATGTGCTGGATTCAATCGAACGAAAACAGTTGGGAGATCGTTTGTTGGAAGCGATAGATGATTTGCCAGGCGATCAACAAGAAGTATTTATTTTAGTAGCGCACAATGGAATGTCAGTGCCCGAAGCGGCCGAATGCTTAGGCTGGCCTGTGGAAGCAACCAAAAGTCGTTTGCGCTATGCGCGAGCCAAGTTGGTTCAAGCACTGGGAGGGATTAACAAATGAGTGAACCCAAGAATAGGTTACAGAATAAAGCGCAAACTGATGCAAAAATCGACCAGTTAGCGCGTGAGGCATTTCAACAAGCGACGCCAAAGCGTACCGCGTTTGATGAAGCTATTTTGGCAGCGGCGCATAGTCAAGCAGCGATTAATCGACAAACTAAGGCTCAAGCTAGCGAGACTAAATTTAGCGATCAAACACAGGGTAATAAAGCATCTCTAAAATGGTGGCAACGGCCTGTTTGGTTAGGCGCGGGATCGACTGTTGCTGTGCTTGCGACGACTTTGATTTTGACGTCGCAGCCAGAACCGCAACCAGAGTCGCAGATCGGTATTGAAAGTGCAGGGCGCGAAGTGGCTTCCTCTTCGACAGCTGACACTAAGCAAGAAGCTGTGTCGACTTCGGCTCCCGCAAAGGCACCCGCAGCCACGCCTGTACCTCACTTAACGCCTAAAGCACCTCCGCAATCAGTTCTGCGACCCGCTTCTAAATCTGCCCCAATATCAGCCCCCGCGCCGCCAGCTGCGCCACCCCCTGTGCGCTCCACAGCCCCTGCAAATGAATTAAGCTCTGCTCCCCTAACTTTAAACAAAAGCGTTGACCGACAAAAACCTTCGCAAGTCGAAGAACGTCGTGAAGAAAAAGTTGCAGTTGCCGACTTAGCCGTTACCGAGCGAGCAACAAGATCAGCAGAATCAAGTAGTCTGGGAGTTCAAACCAAGCGTACTGCCGATGCCGCAGAACTGGACCCTGCGCAATGCCGTAAACTCATCATGCAAATTTCAATCGACGCGCGCAATATAGAAAACCCGGTTTGGGCAAAAGTTGCTTCCAATTGCGCAAAGCGCTTTCCCAATGAAGTGTGGGAATTGCATTTAGGGCCTGTTAGCGATCTGAAATCCGCGCGCTAAGTCGCCAAACAAGTAATTAAATAATGTTCTCGAAAATCTAATCACAAAAATAACAACAGTTATGAAAATTTAATGCCAAATTCTGTAACCCAATCAAGGCATCGTCTTGCTTTAATTTTATTGTTTGTTGCACCTGCTTTTTGGACCGTCAACTATTTGGTAGCGCGTTGGGCTCCGGGACATGTTGCACCCCATATTTTAGCGTTAGGGCGTTGGACTATGGCCTTAGTATTAATGCTAATTTGGCTATACAAACCGATGCGTGCTAACGCGATTCAATACAAAGCCGCCTTCAAGCGCGAACGTTGGCAGCTCATTATATTGGGTGGTTTGGGAATGTGGGTTTGCGGGGCTTTTGTTTATCAAGGTGGCCGCAATACGCAAGCCATAAACATTGCTTTAATTTATGCAATTGCACCGGTACTTATTGCGCTAATTTCCACAAAGTTAATGCACGAACGTCAATGTGCTTTACAAAAATTTGGTTTCGTTTTGGGCATAGTCGGCGCGTTGGTTGTGGTGGGTAAGGGCAGCCTGCAAAATTTTTTGTCGATGCAAATGAACATGGGCGATTGGTGGATTATTGTTGCTGCCATTTGCTGGGCGGTGTATTCGGTTTTGCTTAAATATTGGGTTAGCGATTTGCCTCCGGCGGTTCGTTTGGCGGCTATTACTGCAGGCGGCGTTCTTGTTTTAATACCGTTCTCTATTTTCGAGTCACAATTGTGGAGTGTTGACTCTTGGATATCTTGGCGTGGTATTGGGTTGATGGCCTTGGCCGCAGTGTTTCCAGGTTTTTTGGCCTATCAATCGCATAGTTTTATTATGAAAGAACTCGGGGCTGCTCAATCGGCGGTCTTGCTATACCTAAGCCCAGTATATGCAGGCGTTGCAGCTTGGATAGCCTTGGGCGAGCCACTATTTTGGTATCACTTACTAGGCGCGGCTCTGGTTTTACCCGGTGTTTATTTAAGCGGTAAAACTAAATCGTTGTGACTCGTCCAATCGAGGCGTTTTTCGTCAAGTCCAGCAGCGCGAACCGCTGCTAACACGGCTTGTTTATCGGCTTCGGTTAGTTTTGTTTCGCGCGCTAAAATCCACGCGAATTCGCGCTTTGGTTCACTGACTAAACTCCAACGATAGTTTGGGTCAATAGCGACGACCCAATAGCTGCCCCAAACAGCCGGCAGCCAACGAATCCACTTAGGCGCAAACGCAACTTCTAATTGTGCCGGACTAAGACTGTCGTTGGTCACTTTACCGGTCGGCCTAGCTTCACCCATAACTTGTGTCACTTCGTTTTTGTCGGTCGTGCAAGTATTTAGTACCGACACACCGCCCTCTTGCAGCGCGTATTGCGCACTTGTCGCTTTGGCACACATGCTTTGGAAGCGATTGGGGTACTTGGCAATTTCGAACCAACGTCCTTTGTATTTTTGTAAATCGAGACTTGAAATTGCTTGCAGCGGTGCCATCTGCTGCGCGCTGGCTAGTTTTGAGTTGCCGATAACGTACAAACCAAGCAGCAAGGCGAACAATGACGCGAGGAGTTGTTTAGTCAAGCCAAGGCTCAGAATTTTAGGCATATTTGGGTTACTCTATGTTCGAACTAGCAGTAAATTTTTGCAGCACTGAAAGGGAAATGCCATGACGATGTTACTGAAACTACGGATGCTCTTGCGAGCCTTTGGTCGCAACGGCTTAGTCTTATTTTATGCGGTTCGCAAGGCTGGCACGCCACGTTGGATACGTTTTGCTGCCTTGGGCTTAGTACTGTATGTCCTAAGTCCGGTCGATATTATTTCTGATTTGCTGCCTATTATCGGGTGGGCCGATGATTTGGCCGTACTTACTTTTGGCGTGCCTTGGTTGCTAAGCAAAATTCCAGCTGGGTTGCGTCAGCAAGCTGAACAAGAAGTTGCTGCCCGTTCCTGGGCTCGTTGGATTTGACTAGCGCAAGCAACGCTAATTCCACAACAAACGCAGCGCCGATCTTTGTTATAGCTGCGCTGACTGCGGCCAACTTTATAGTTGGATTAAGTGTTTTATTAGTCCCCGGGATGCTCACTAGCTTGGCATCCGCATTTAGTGTTTCGATTCCTGTCGCGGGGCAGCTGATTACCGCCGGCTCGGTGGTCATGGGTCTAGGCGCGCCTTTGGCTGCCGCTTTTACTTCGCATATCGACCGGCGCAAGTTGTTGGTGGCTTCAACTGCTTTGTTCGTAGTTGGGCATTTGGTTTGCGCGGTTTTATCGGACTTTACGGCACTATTGATTGTTCGGTCTATTACTGTCTTGGCTGCTGCAATCATTACGCCTCAAGCCGCGGCCACTATTGGGTTGCTAGTGCCTGCAGAACGGCGCGGCGCTGCTATTGCTTCTATTTTTGTAGGTTGGTCGTTAGCGTCAGTGCTGGCAATGCCAGCAACCAATTTAATTGCGGTGCAGTTCGGTTGGAGAGCGCCGTTTGTTATCGCCAGTGTTTTATCGTTACTGGTAATGTTCTGGATCGCTCGGGCAGTTCCAAAAGGTCTAGTTGTACCAAGGCTATCCGTTCAAGCTTGGATTGACGTCGCTAAGCACCCCGTGCTAATTCCCGTACTAGCAGTGACCTTAGTTTCATTTGCGGCGCAATTTAGTTTGTTTAGTTTCACTGTTCCGATGTTAGAAAAAGCGTTTGGTTTGTCGCCATTGTTAGTTGCCGGGTTTTTAACTTTTTATGGTCTTGCCGGTGTAGCGGGAAATAGTTTGGCAGTGCGTTGGATTCCAAAAATTGGGGCAAATCGATTTGTAACGTTTTGCTTAATCACGATTGCGATTTCGCTACTATTTTGGGCACTGGCGTTTTACTCGTTGGATGTTGGCGGTTTGGTGTTTGGTTTTGCTCCCATGTTTGTTTTTCCTCTTGGCTTAGCCTTACTTGTTTGGGGTGCCGCCGGTTTTGCTTGTAACTCGGCGCAGCAGGGTCGACTTATGGCTGCCGCTCCGTCGTTAGCGTCGGCTTCAATTGCTTTGAATACATCTTGCCTTTATGTTGGTCAAGCAATAGGGACGCCAATTGGTGCGTTCTTGATCGTGCAATATGGTTATGCCGCTCTGCCTTGGGTCGCGTTAGTATTTATGACACTTGCAATTGGCATTTCATTGCTTGCCTCTCGTCGCGTCAATCGTACCGGTCGTTAGCAAATGCGGTTCTAGTTACAAAATCTTACTAATGTTGCGTCACCATCAGTAATTCGTCAATCTAAACGCTGGCAAAGTTCAAACCAGAGTTAATCGAACAGTCACTGTTACTGGAACCGACATGTCCCAAATTAAAGAATCAATAGTTGCCGATTCGGCTAAAAACATCGTTGAGCCGACGCCACCACCGCCTTCAATAGTTTTGGCCAAAAGTACCAGTGCTTCGTCTGTGCTAGCGGCAAGTTTATTGTTAGCAGCCTGTGGTGGTGGAGGTGATGAAACTGCTCCCCCGATAGCTGGGCCAGCTCCGGGGCCATCGCCCGGGCCTAATCCGACCCCAGCGCCCCCTGGAACAACGCCAGCTCCGGCACCAAACCCTAGTCCAGTGCCACCACCAGCGGCCATTATTCCGACGGCAAAGCAAGCCGCGCGCTTCTTACAAATGGCCACCCTAGGAGCGGCGCCAACCGACGTGACCGCGCTACAAACTAAATCGCTCGATGCGTGGTTCGAAGAGCAAGTGGCTTTGCCTAAGTCCCAAGGACATTGGGATTGGTTAATTGCCAATGGCTACGGACTCGATGCCGACAAAAACAACCGCAGTCCGATCGACTACAGTTTGTGGCGAAAATTAATCTCCAGTAATGATCAGTTGCGGCAACGTATGGTGTTTGCGTTAAGCCAAATTTTTGTAATTGGAATTGATGGTGTTGGTGGCTCATGGCCACATTTTTCGAGCGCTGCTTATTTGGATATTCTTGAAGATAACGCCTTCGGCAATTTTCGTGTCTTGCTAGAAAAAGTCACTTTAAATATTGCGATGGGTTACTACTTGTCCCATCGTGGTAATCGTAAAGAAGATGTAAACAGCGGTCGTTTACCCGACGAAAACTATGCCCGCGAAGTAATGCAATTGTTTACAATCGGTTTGTATGAACTCAATGCTGATGGCAGCGTGAAAGTTCAAAACGGTAACGCAGTAGAAACCTACGATCAAGTGGACGTATCGGGCTTAGCACGGGTGTTTACTGGCTGGGACTTTGATCCGGCGTTGCCTTCGACATCGCCTGATCGTAACCGAGCCGCCATGGTGCTAAAAGCATCCGATCATTCGCCACTAGCCAAAGTATTTCTGACAGCCAATATTCCAGCAAATACCAATGGAACCGAAAGCTTAAAGCTTGCTTTAGATACCTTGTTTAGTCATCCCAACGTTGGCCCTTTTATTGGTCGCCAATTAATTCAACGATTAGTTACTAGTAACCCATCGCCGGCCTATGTTCAGCGAGTTGCTAGCGTATTCGATAGTAGTAACGGGTTTCGCGGCGATTTAAAGGCAACTCTAAAGGCCGTGCTTTTTGATGTCGAAGCAATTAATCCGCCCGCAACTGCAACCGGGAAATTAAATGAACCGGTATTGCGGTTTACCGCGTGGGCTCGTGCATTTGGCGTTACTTCGTCTACTAATAAGTGGGCCGAAAATACGACTGACCCAGCAACTCGGCTAGGGCAAAGTCCGCTGAGATCTAACTCGGTGTTTAACTTTTTTCGCCCGGGTTATGTACCGCCGTCAACGACGATTGGAAGTCAGGGTTTAGTTGCGCCGGAGTTACAAATTACGCACGAGACTTCGGTAGCTGGTTACATTAACTATATCCAGTCGGTAGTTTCTGCAAGCAACACCAATTTAACGCCCAACTACGATGCGTGGTTAAGCAAGGTCGATACTGTGGATGCTCTGTTGGCTGAGCTTAATTTATTGTTAGCCGCAGATCGTTTAAGCGCAGCAACTATAGCCACTATAAAAACGGGCGTGCAGAGCATTGCAACTACCACCGATGCCGGTAAGAAAAATCGCTTGTATGCCGCTATTACTTTGGTAATGGCTTCCCCTGAATTTTTAAGTTTCATTTAAATAATTATGAACACAAAAAATAATTTTGGAAAAAGTCCTGAAGCTGCTAGCGCAAATAAGCAGGGCGCCGTATCCGGTACTAAACTAGCGCGCCGCGAGTTTTTAAAGCGTGGCTCAGCCCTGTCAGTGGCTGGTTCTGCGACTCCTTGGGCTGTTAGCCTTGCTGCAATGGGCGAAGCTGCTGCGCAATCTGCGACGGACTATAAAGCTTTGGTTTGTGTGTTCCTGTTTGGCGGAAATGATTATGGCAACACGATCATTCCAGCGGATACTGCAAATCATTCGATTTACACCGCGATTCGCGGTGGGCTTAGTACGGCAGGTGGTTTAGCCATTCCAAACGATGTTGTCTTAGCCTCTAACGTTTTAGTTCCGACCACTGCATTAACTGGCAATTTTGCGGCAATGAAATTTGCAATCGCGCCTTACGTTAATGCAGCCGCAGCAGGTGTTTCTAAAAACCCTCTAGTTGATGTGTTTGATGCGGGCCGTTTGGGGGTATTGTTTAACGTAGGCACGCTGCGCCAACCGACCACCAAAGCGCAATATCAAGCGCGCAGTGTGCCGTTGCCACCTAAATTGTTTTCTCATAACGATCAACAATCTTTTTGGCAATCGTCTAAGGCCGAAGGTGCTGTATCGGGTTGGGGTGGGCGCATGGGTGACTTATTTGCGGCTGGTAATGGCAAGGCAACCTTTACAACTATTTCGGTCTCTGGCAACGCAGTCTATTTGTCGGGTCAAAGTGCTGTGCAGTATCAAGTTAGTTCGTCTGGATCAATTCCAATTAACTCGATTAAAAACAATAGTTTGTTTGGGTCCGCTGCAGCTAGCAGCGCGCTTCGCTCGATCGTAACAACAGCCCCAAGTGGCGCAATGGGTCGTGAGTATGCAGCCGTTACTAATCGATCAATTCAAGCCAATGAACAGATGACTACTGCCCTGGCTACCTCAAGCGTAAACTATTTGGCCCCCTACGACGCTACTAACACTTTAATGAGTCAGTTGCGATTGGTTGCGCGCACGATTCAAGCACGCAATTCACTTGGGGCCAATCGCCAAGTGTTTTTTGTTTCTATTGGCGGATTTGATACCCATGACACGGTGCTAACTGCGCATCCGGGTCTAATGCAAAAAGTGTCAGACGCTCTAAAGTACTTCGATTCGGTCATGGAGGAAATACAGGTTCGCGATAAGGTAACAACGTTTACCGCCTCTGATTTTGGGCGTACTTTAACTGGCAACGGTAATGGCTCTGATCATGGTTGGGGTAGTCATCATTTAGTAATGGGTGGCGCTATTAAGGGCAAAGAGTTTTATGGCAAACCACCAATTTTGGATGCGGTCGAAAGTAAAAAATCGACGGGTGGTTTAGATGATGTTGGGCAAGGGCGCTTGCTTCCTTCAACTTCGGTCGATCAGTTGGCGGCCACGCTCGCTACTTGGTTTGGGGTTAGCTCGACTGACATGAGCACTGTCTTGCCGCAAGTTAACAACTGGAATGCCGCTGATCGAAATTTGGGATTCTTTCGCAACTAACGTGTATTGGCTAGCGGTGGCTTTAAAACTTGCGCGTATTTAACGCCCGAAGCTAAGTTATTATTCGGGGCTTATGAGCCCTGCGTTACAAAAAAAATTAGAGCCAATTCACGTCAATACACCCAAGGTCTGGCCTTGGGTTGTGGTTGGTGGCGGCATTGTCGGCACGAGTTGTGCGCTGGCTCTTCGTCAGCGTGGTTTTGAAGTTTTATTGGTCGATCCATTAGAGGAAACTAGGCGTTCCTCGTTTGGCAATGCAGGTGTCGTTAGTTGCGGCTCTATTCTTCCAGTTGCTAGCGTTGCGGTGCGCAATAATTTATTGCGCTACGCGCTGGGGCTAAACCCAGGATTGCGCCTACGTTATCTAAGTTTGCCATTTATTTCACCATGGTTACGGGCGTTTTTGCAGCGTTGCAATACGGTCGATCAACTAGCCACAGCAACTGCGCTACAAGCCATCACGCGTGGTGCGTGGGCTGCACATCAACGCTTAGCAGGCGTGCTGCATTCGCAAGAGTTATTGCAATACAAAGGTTGGATTCGTTTGTATGCCAGTGCCGATGCTTGGCAAGCCGCTAGTGCTGAGCGTGCTTTACTTCGTCAGTTTGACGTCGCTTTAACCGATTTGAATCAATCCGAATTAAGACAAGCAGAACCGGCCTTAGCGCCTCGGTTTACCCACGGATCACTAATTGATGATGCGGGTGCAGTACGCAATCCTGAAGACTTACTACGACGCTTGTATGAATACTTTACTCAGTCCGGTGGCGTTGTTGCTCGGGGGCAGGTGAAAAAAATCAATCAAGTGCAGCAGCCTTTTATGCTACGCACTGACGATATGCAAATTTGTGCGCAACGCATTGTTATTGCTGCAGGTGCTTGGTCAGGGCAGTTGTTGAAATCGTTTAAATTGTCTATTCCTTTTGCTGCCGAGCGCGGTTATCACCAGCAGTTTCAACTGCATAGCCAATCACCGCCACTGCAGCGCCCAGTTTACGATTGTGCAAACGGCGTGGTGCTGTCACCGATGGGGCATGACGGCCGCGATATACGGGTACTTTCTGGAATTGAATTGGGATTGCCCAATAACAGTCCTTCATTTGGAATGCTTAACCGCGCCATTAAATCGGCCCGTCAATCGATTGCCCTAGAGCTAGAACCGAGCCGTGAGCCTTGGTTGGGAAGCCGCCCCTCGACACCGGATGGTTTACCAATTATTGGCGCTTTGCCAAACAACCCGAATATTTTAATGGCGTTTGGTCATGGGCATATTGGCTTGTCTACGGGGCCATTAACGGGTGAGCTAATTGCGTCGCTGGCCACTAACGAGCGGCCAGCCATTGATCTTGAAGCTTTTAAAATAAATCGTTTTTTCTAAAGATCTAGAGCAACTTTCTGTCTGCGCTTTAACGATCAAATAAGTGATACCAATTTGTTTTACGCGTCCCTACCATTAACGTCGCCAAAATAGCGAATAACAAAATGGTGCCCATCAGTAGCGCTTTGTCCTCTGACTGCAAAATTTGGTATAGACAGCCATACAAAAGGCTTAAGCCAAACCCAAGGGGTAGGGCGCGCTTCCAGCTGTTTAGCGAATACGCCGCGTAAAAACTAATTAATGAAGTGCAGGCAAGGCTCGCACTAAGATAGGCTTTATCAAAACCGATGTGTTCAGACAAGCTAATCAACAATAAGAAGAACATCAATAAAGCTGCCCCGACCAATAAATATTGAACTGGGTGAATTTGCAGTAATTTGAAAAGCTCGAACAAAACAAAAGCACCAATCGTAAGAATGATGAATAGCATTGCGTATTTTGTTGCACGATCCGACAAGGTATAAACATCAACTGGGTCGATTAAGCGAACGCCAAATGAATGCAAGCCGCTTTGCCGAATCCGTTGATCCGCCGCAATGTAACGGCGCTCTATTGTGACCTGATTGGCCGAGTTAACCTCGTCGGTACTTGCTTGTTGAGCCGCGTGGACAGCGGCTTGAGCAGCATCCATTGAAACTACAGTTTGGTTATTAACACCGCTAGCCTTTAAACGTCGCAGCCAGGTGCTGGGCGCTTCGCTTGATAAAGAAGAGACGTTCCATTGTGCAGTAAAGCCTTTTGCCGATGAATCTTTTTCTAAAGGTAAGGCAGCCCCTTCAAACGAAGGATGCGGCCAGTCGGATGTTAAACTGACCTTGTTTTCGCGCGCTAGCGGGACGTATTGAATTGAATCGGTTCCGGATAAATCGAAAGATAAAGCAAATGGCATTGGAGGTGTTGGCACCGCCGCAGACTCGTCTTTTTTTACTAGCTCAAGTTTTATTGGAATCTCAAATTGAACGCTTGGCAAACCGCCAATACGTTTAATATTTGACTCGGGTTTTACAACGGTGTTGTCTAACTTAGCAGAGATTTCACTTAAACCACGCGCGTCCTCAACACCCAAATAAACTGTACCCGTTTTTGGTAGAACCAAAGTGGAGTTGCTATGCAGCCGCGTCAGCGATTGAATGGCGGGCAACACCCAATTGCCTTCTAGTTTCACTTTTGAAGTGAAAGTATTTACTTTAAAAATACCACGGGTGCGTGGCCGCGTTTCCATTTGGTTGTTGATGCTGAGTTGGTCCGGGAGGACGTAATTCGTGTGCAATTGCACCATTGGCTTAAGTACCTTGACGGGTTTAGCCTCCGTGCCTTCATTCACCTCAAGGATGAATTTTTCTTCGTAAACGAAAGCCAGAAATGGTCCGGCTACCGTTTGCGTTCCAGGGAAACTTTGTTTTATTGACTGTCGAGCTTGTTCGCGATTGTTAAGTCTATCGTTAACGATTTCTCGAATGTACAAACTCGCAACCCAAAGCAGGGCGAGTAGTAATAAAAGATAGATGCAGCGAAGCGCGAAATGTTTCATAAAGGCTTTCATTGATGACGAAAACCCTAGGATGACAATGCGGTGTTAGGAAGGCATGCGCTTTAGAAGAAACCGCAGCGAGCACTTAAAGAAGTTTGTGTGAAGCAAAAACACTAAGTTTAAAACTATGTTTTGAAAGGAATCGACAAGCTAGCAAGGCAGCCGGTCTTAAGTCCGGGCATCGGAGAATTAGTAACCTGCACTTTGCCGCCATGTAATTTAGCCACTTGTGCCGCTAACGATAGACCGAGGCCACTACCTTTGCGCCCGTCTGGTCTTGGTAATGAAAAGAAACGATCATAAATTTTACTCAGCGCAAATTCGGGAATACCAGGCCCTTGATCTTGTATTTCAAAAACCAAGTTTGGCTTATCGTATATTAAGGTCGCGTAAATGATCGATTTTGCTGCTGAGAAATCGATTGCATTGCTTAGTAAATTAGCAAGTGCTAATTTTAACAAGGCGCGATCAGCATGAATCATTAGCTCGTTGTGTTTAAAGGCTGAATCGTCTGTACGCAATTCGATGCTTTTTGCATCGGCTAACGCCTTTGCTTCAGTAATACACTCGACCAATAACTCGCGGGCGTTGACAGCGCCCATTTGCTCCGGGGCTTGTAAATGTTCGATGCGTGCGGCCGCCAACATTTGGTCGATACTGTAACGCATCTTGCTAATTTGCTCGCTATTGAGCTGTATAAAGCGTTGCCGATCATCATCGGTCATTTGACCGTCCGATAACAATTCGTTACTTGCAGCCAGCGCCGAAAGCGGTGATTTTAATTCGTGCGCTAAGCCCTGGGTATAGTGTTCCATATAGCGCTTGCCGCGTAGCTCGTCGCGCATTGTTGCCATTGCGTTGGCCAACCACTTTAGCTCGGTAGTTCGTATTTTTGGGGTGCTTGTAATTTCGCCTTGTGAGGCTTGTTCTGCAAACACCAATAGCTTTTTAATGCCTTGTTGCAAACGCCAAGTAATGAGTAAGCCAGTAACTAACGCCGCTAAAATTAATAAACTACCCTGAAACAAAACCATGCTGCGCGCTTTGTCGATAATTGGATCGACGCTGTTTACTGGCTTTGCAATGGTGACTGTGCCAACAATGTTGCTGTTACCGCCACGATCAGACTTAATCTGAATTGGGGCCGAGACATGATAAACACTACTGCTGTCGTCGCCAGCTACTTCGCGGGTGCTACGAGCACCATAGCGGCCGCGAAGCGATAAATTGACGTTACGCCAATTAGAAAAATCTTGTCCTAGCCATTTGCCGCTAGAGTCAAAAACAACTTTGCCTTTTTGATCTGTGAGGTAAATATCAAAATCGAGCTTTACTTTTTCAAAGTGCCAAATTTTTACCTTTACTTCGCGTTTTACGTAAGCATCTACGGCAGGCCCAAAGTGCTCGTTGGTAAATTGGCCGTCAACAAAATCTTGGGCTGCTAATTCGGCCATTAAGTGAACGGTGTCCACCATAACTTCTTCAATGGTTTCACGTACAACAGGTTGCAATTGGTCTACGACGGTTTTTAAAATGAACGCGCCCGCGAACCCCACAATTAGGAAATAACCCAACAAAATGCGGACGGATAAACCCATTAAGTGCTACTGCCAGTAAACGGCTGAACTTGACGTTTCAAGACTAAGCCTCTGGCTCGAAGCTATAGCCAAGGCCGCGGTGGGTTTTTATGGGGTCTAACCCGTTTTTGGCTTGGCTAATTTTGGCTCGCAACGTTTTAATATGCGTATCAATTGCGCGATCGCCCGTTGGGCTACCCGCACCTTGTAAAGCGTTTAATAATTGCTCGCGTGAGAACACACGTAGGGGAGAGCGCATTAAATGTTCTAGCAACTTAAATTCGGTCCGCGTTAAGCTTAGGCTAATTTGATCAACTAAGACGCGTGCTTGGTCGCTGAAACATCGGATTGAACCGTTGACTATTATGTCAGTCGATGTATAGGTCGTTGCCGTAAAGTGGGGACTGGTCGTTGCGTTGTTGCCCATTCGTTGACCCAAAAGTGCGGCTCTTTCAACAGACTCAAGGTCGGCGGTTGTGCTACTCATGTTATTTGAATTTGAGCCAGCGCGACGCAAAATTGCGCGGACTCTAGAAACTAATTCGCGCGGACTAAAGGGCTTGGCAATGTAATCATCTGCCCCCAACTCGAAACCTTGAATCCGATCAATTTCGTCGCTATGAGCGGTTAAAAACAGCACCGGCTTTTGGCTTTGTTGTCGAATCCGGCGGCAGACTTCAAAGCCGCCAATATCGGGTAGGCCAACATCCAAAATAACTAAATTTGGGTTAACCGCCTGAAATTGCTCTAACCCCAATAATCCTTGAGCGCACCAATGCACAGTAAATCCGCCTTGGCGCAGTGCAAATCCAATCGTTTCGGCGATCGCAGGATCGTCTTCAATTAATAAAACAATAGGATTCTCGGTGCTTGTATCCGAAGCTTTAGCATCGCTGGGTGTTTGCATAAAGTTTGATTGCATTGGGTTCAAGCGGATCAATTCGGTCGTCGTCATTTTGGTTTTTCACGGGCCCATAAAGGTTGCCCGCGCTCGCGTAGTTTAAGGCAAAGTCGAGTGATTTCGCCAAACTTACATTAAACACGCGATCTGTGAGCCAACTATTAAGGCTTGGCTAGATTACCGTGAGACAACTGTGAAGCCTTTGCGAAGATTGTTTTTAAGTCGCCGGTTTTACCCGATACCAAGCCGCATAAATCGCTGGGACACTTAAAATAGTTAAGACCGTTGCAATGACCAATCCGGCCATAATTGCCACTGCCATCGGCCCCCATAAAACACTTCTGGTTAGTGGAATCATCGCTAACACCGCAGCCGCAGCGGTAATGGTAATTGGTCTAAATCGACGGACTGCGGCTTCTCTAGCTGCAACCCACGGCGCTATTCCCAGTGCTAAATCTTGCTTAATTTGATCGATCAAAATAATGGTGTTGCGCATAATAATACCCATTAACGCAATCATCCCGAGCATCGCCACAAAACCAAACGGCATGCGCGCGCCTAATAATCCGATTGCTACGCCAACAATTCCAAATGGTGCTGTTAGCAGAACCATTGCCGTTAATGAAAAGCTTTGCAATTGCAGCATTAGCAACATTAACCAAACAAAGATCATTAACGGAACACCCGCTCCGATAGAAGCTTGAGCGTTTGTGTTTTCTTCGTAGGCACCACCCGCATCAATACGATATCCCGGTGGTAGTTTGGCCCGAATGGCATTGAGTTGTGGGTCAATTTGTGCTGATACATCGGGGGCTTGAACGCCCTCTAAAATATCTGCACGAGCTGACAGGGTTGGAACACGCGAATAGCGGCGAATAATGGGTTCTTCCATAATTTGCTCTACTTTGGCAACTTGCGAAAGCGCCACAAATTTGCCCGACGCACTACTAATTTGTAGGTCTTGAATTTGCGCAATTGCTATGCGTTCTTGTGCTGGGGCACGCAACACGACGTCAATCAACCGATCTCGCTCGCGATACTGTGCAATCGGTGCGCCTGAGATTGCCGCGCCTAAGGTTCGCATAACAGTTTGGCTTGATATCCCAAGTGCTCGCGCACGGTCTTGATCGATCGTTACTTGCAAGGCCGGTGAGCGATCGCCCCAATCGGTATTGATATCACGTGTTTTTGGATGCTGCCTTAACACTTGGGCGACCTCATCGCCAATGCGTTTAATTTGGGCAACTTCGGGCCCGCTTACTCTAAAAATAATAGGATATGAAATAGGTGGGCCTAATGGCGTACGAATGGCTCTGGCACGAACGCCCGGAAAGTTATCATTCAGCTCTTTTTGCAAACGCAAGACCACGTTATCGCGCGCTTGCACGGTGTCGGTCAATATTAATGAGTGTGCAAAGTTAGGTCGAAACAGTTCTTGGTTTAATGACAAGTAAAACCGCGGCAAAGAATTGCCAACACTAGTTACAAATGTCTGTACTTCTTTGTCGGCTTTTAAAAAAGTTTCTAATTTTTCAACTTGCTGTTCGGTAGCCTTAAAGCTTGCACCTTCGGGCAACCATAATTCGACCATAATTTCGGTACGATCACTGGTGGGAAAGAACTGTTTTTCGGTCATGCCCATGCCAATACCACCAAGCACTAAACCAATAACAGTTACAACTATGGTGACCCACCGATGCCGAATACACCAATCAATAATCCGCCGTAGGCGCGTATAAAACGGCGTGTCAAAGTGTTCGTGGTGGGCACTGCCCGCAGCGGCTTTGCCTTTTAAAATCCAATAGCCAAACAATGGTGTGGCCAAAATTGCCGCAAACCACGACAAAATTAATGCAATGGTCACAACCGAAAACATCGCAAATGTGTATTCGCCCGTAGCCGATTTTGCTGTAGCAATTGGCAAGAAGCCAGCTGCGGTAACTAGGGTTCCACTAAGCATAGGCCAGGCAGTTGATGAATACGCGTAAGTTGCGGCATCAAACTTTTCAAAACCTTCCTCTAGTTTACGTACCATCATCTCTACTACGATCATCGCGTCGTCTACTAGCAGGCCCAATGCAATAATTAGCGCACCAGTAGAAATGCGGTGTAGGTCAATCTTGAACCAAGTCATCACCAAAAATGTGGCTAACAAAACAAACGGGATGGTTAAAGCAACAACGGCGCCAGCGCGCCACCCCAAGGTGATAAAACTAACAAACAAAACGATGGCTATCGCTTCTAGCAAGGACTGCATAAATGTACCGACCGCTTGCTTGACGACTTTCGGTTGATTGGATACCTGTTCAAATTCAACGCCAATGGGTAAATCGGCTTTGATTTTTGCCATTACTGCATCAAGATTTTGTCCTAGTTGCAAAACATCGCCGTCGTTTTTCATTGACACGGCTACAGCGATTGAAGGTTTCCCTTGAAATCGGATAGTTTGAAAGGGCGGATCGGCATAGCCACGATAGACGTTAGCGACATCGCCAAGCCGAATAATTCGGCCCGAACTTGGGACTACCAATTGCAGCTCTTTGACCGACGTTACAGTCTCGAAACTGCCACTAACTCGGATAGGAATTGTGCTGTCTTTATTGTTGATAATGCCCGACGAGGTAATCGCATTTTGGGCTTGTAATTGCGCTGCAATTTGGTTGGCATCAATACCGAATGCGGCTAACTTTGTGTTGCCGATTTCGACGTAAATTTTATCGTCTTGAACCCCAATTAACTCGACTTTCGAAACATCTTTAATGCGCAGTAAATTTTGTCGAACAACTTCTAGCTTGTCGCGCAGTTCGGATAAATTAAATCCATCGCCGGTAAATGCATAAATCGAGCCAAAAACGTCACCAAATTCATCATTGAAAAACGGCCCAATGGCCTCTTGAGGCAGCGTGTGTCGAATGTCGTTAATTTTCTTTCGTGCCTGATACCAAATTTGCTGAACTTCCGCGCGCGGAGCGGTATCCAATAGCTCTAAAATAATTAATGATTCGCCCGATTTTGAATAACTTTGGGTGCGCTTAAAGTAGGGCAGTTCTTGTAATTTTTTTTCAATGCGATTAGTCAGTTGATCATCGACTTGTTGCGAAGTTGCACCAGGCCAAAGGGTGCGTACGTTAATGGCCCGAAAAGTAAAGTCGGGGTCCTCGCGTTGACCTAATTTGAAATAACCAAAAAAACCAGCGATCGCTATAGCTAGAATAAAAAATAGCGTTAACTGTTTGTGTTTAATTGCGGCGGCAGAAAGGTTAATGCCGCTGTAATTGCTGTGTTCGTTCATTACTTAGCCCCTTGGGCAACGGGCTCGGCAAGTAAGCGTACTTTTTGACCCGTTTGCAATAGGTTTGATCCGGCTGTAACTACAACATCACCGGCCTTTAGGCCACTTGCAATTACAACGCCGTCGTCTTTACTAGTGCCAAGTTTTACTTCAACCGGTTTAACCGTTTCAGTGGCTTTATCGACCACCCAAACGCGAACGATGCTGTCACGCGTATAGAGCGCTGTGTTAGGCACAACTAGGGCTTGAACTTGATTTAAATCGATTCTTACTGTGCTGCTCATGCCCCAACGTAACGCTTCGTCTGCATTAACAATACTCAGTTTGGCCGAATACGTGCGGCTGGCTGGGTCGGCGCTTGGTGCAAGCTCGCGCAATTGCAAGTTATATACCTTTCCAGGCACAGCGTCCGAAAGCGCTATTAATGATCTAGCTTCGCGCAAAGCTTTAACTGAGCGTTCTGGGACGGCAACTTGAATTTCTTTTTCAGCTACTTGCGCTACCCGCACAACGGATTGCCCTGCTGCAACAACCGAACCCGCTTCAGCATCTACACCAATTACAATGCCGGCTTTGTCAGCACGTAGTGTTTGAAAGTTTAATCCGTTTTGTACGCTGACCAGTTGCGATTGTGCTGCCTTTAATCGAGCATTCGCGGCTTCCATTGCTGCTCGTTGACGCTCAAACGCAGCGGTCGATAAAAAGCCTTTGGTCGAAAGTTCTTGTACGCGTTTTAACTCAGATTGTTGTAAAGCCATATCGGTTCGCGCGGCCTCTACTTGCGCGTTCTGGGCGGCAATTGCCGGCATTACATCAGATGAGTCCATCACTGCCAAGGTCTGTCCTGCTTTTACCGACTGACCAACGTCTACCAAGCGCTGGGCTATTTTGCCATTGACTCGAAATCCGTACCGTTGTTCGTAGCGGGCTTTAACTTCACCGGGTAAATACAAAATGTCACCGACAGCACCTTGAGCAACCGTAATGGTGCGAACTGGGCGAATTGGTTCTGCTTTGTTACTTTGATCTGTAACTGAGGCGGCTTTAGCAGGTGTCTCTTCTTTTTTTCCACACGCCGATAAAGTGGCAAGACAAGTAAAGGCTAGAGACAAAGCAAGTACGATTGTTTTTTTGGAAGATGTATTCATTGCGGTTCCGATTGCGATAGCGATTACGATAACGACGATTAATTTAGTTGGCTGCTGGCAAGCCTTGTTGCACTGCGTGATCCCAATAGGCGCGCAGCGCTGACAGTGTTTCGCTACGAAAATCAGCGATCCCCGGAAGGCGTGGCTTTAGCTGTACGACTGTTGCCAGCTCTAAAGGCACAGCGCGTTCGCCTAACAATTGGTACATGCCTAAAATCAGCGCGTAACCGTGATGTAAAAAACGTACGCCATCGCCGGTTTTTAAAGTGGGTATTTTTTGTTCCAACATCGCGCCCGAGCTAAGCAACCATTGCGCCATTTGGGCATGAAAATTTTCTTGTGTGGCTTGATCGACTTGGGCAACAGAAACACTCATGCAAAAGTTACACAATGGCAAAAAATTAGGGTTGCCAATCATGTACTGATCGACAATTGCTTCCATTTTGTCTTGAGAAAAAGGCGTGCTTTTCGCTAGCTGTTCGTTAAGTGCGGCAAAAAATAACGAGGCGTGCCGTTGATGTAAAGAAAGATAAATCGCTTCGCGGGTTTGGAAGTAAAGATACATTGTGCCTTTTCCCAAACCGGCTTCAAGGGCAACATCGGCCACGCTAGGTAGTTGCTGGGCGCGGGAAAATAAGCGTGCAGCAGCATCGATAATAGCTTCGCGCCGAGCAATTTTTTCGTTGGGTTCGATTGCGCGTTGGCGTAAGGTAGGCTGTGCTTCTTGCCGCGTTTCTTGTTGCGTTTGAGCAAGGCTTTTAGGCACTACTGCAATTTGCATGTTTTTCATCAACTGACCAAGAGTCATTTAGCCAAAAGATTAAATGACCTTTGGTCAGTTGTAAAGCTTTTGCCGCGCAACTAGGTAGTTGTGCGGCAATATTCCATTTAAAACTTGATGCTAGCTTTGCGACCTGCTTTGCGACCTGCTTTGCGACTTGCTTTGCGATTTGCTTTGCGATTTATTCCGTAGGCCAGCAAAACCAATTAAGCCAAGCCCAAGAAGCGCTAGCGATCCCGGCACCGGCACGGTTCCGGTCACTTGGCGCACATCGCCAATGGTCATGTTGTCAAATCCAAAAATATCATCCGTATCGGTGTTTCGAAAAACTATACGATTAAACGTATTCACTGTATCGACTAATCCATAAAACAAAACAGAGCCGTTTGTACTACCACCTGTACCCTGAGTGTTGCCTACTTGGAACAAGCCAAGCGAAGTAACACCATTGAAAAGTTCTATCGAAAGTGCCCCACTAAAATCGCCAATATCGGTCCCGTAAAATCCAAAGGCGGCTATTTGTGAGGCGAAAGTTAGAACAAACGAGCTTGACTGTGCCTCAAGATAGTTTGTACCGTTATTGATAGACCAACGTCCAAATTCAGTGGTTGTTAGTATAGAGCCGCCAGAGGTTACCGTAGCATTTAGAGCCCCACTTGACCCGGTAAATGTTAGCGCAATTGGCGCAGAACCTGATGCCGACTGAAAGTCTTCAGTACTGACGCCCGATAAAATACCTAGAAAGCTTGTTTGGGCTGCGGTTGAATTGGGGCGCGAAGCGTGAGGCCCATTTGTCGACTTAATGTCCTCACCGAAAAATATAGTGGGTACTGCCATTGCCGCCGTAGAAGTTAAAAGTGCTGCACTTAAAGCAGTCATTTTCGTTAAGGTTTTCATACCCGTCCTTGTCAATTAAATAAGAGAAATAAAAATTAGCTGATTTTCGAAAGGTTCGAATCAAACAAGTCGAAAGAAAGCTCAATTTAAATAATGCAAATTTAATGCCAAGCACTTTAAGTTATTGATTTAACATGAATCCGGTTCGTTAGGTTTGACAAGCACGAATTAACAAATTTTTCCCGTTTGTTCGGCCGACATATGAAGATTGATGTGGTGTTCCGCCGTTGCGAATCTGTCAAGTCACTCAGATTCGCAGTGTACGAAAAAACGTTCGTCAGTTGCCTAACATTCAAGCTTGCGAGGCTTTCGAACAAGCAAACCAAGGCCCAAAGTAACTAGGGCAATTGAAGCAGGAATCGGAACTGGATTTAAATCATTAACCCTAAATGCATAAATGTAACTTGGGATCAACGAAGTACCTAAACCGCAATTTTGATTTAAGCCAACGCTTGCAGAACCCAGTGCGCCGCCCGCTGTGTCGTAGCACACATTAAATTGTGCACCCGTAGCATTTTGTGTAACCGAAAAATCGTTATCCGACACTAGCAGCATGACAAAGCTACCATCGCTTAATTGTGGCCCAAAGGTTAAACCCTCGATCTTTTCGGCGACGGTCACGCCGGCTGCTTGTAGTGCTGCTGCAATATCTAAGTAAAGTATTTTGCTGACCGGCACTACACCGACAGGCAAACTGTTAGAGCCCGCCAAACTGATGTTGCTGACGTTTGTTGCTCCTGCCGGATCTACTAAATAGATTCGCTTGCTGCCGATTGGGGCCGAAGCCGTTATGTCTTCAACGCCTAAACCGCGATTGTCTCGCTCAAGAACTAAGTATCGACCATCGGGTAGTGCATAAATTGCGCTTAAACCAATCGAACGACCTTGCTGTGTAGCGGTAAATGCCGAAGCTGTTGGCATACGACTGTTGATGTCGGCAATGGATTCTGTTTGATAAACAAACTGTCGGGTACTGGTTCCGCTTGCAATATCAAATTCTACGATGCGTACGTTTTGGCTGCGGCGGCCGTCATTACTGGCACCTTCATTAACTAACGGTGCTTGCATCACACCAACTAGCTTAGTGCCGTCGGCACTTAAAGTAAGGCCTTCGAACCCCCGATTATCTTGACGACCGCTAGTAATCGTGGGTCTACCCGCTACAAAGTTTGGCGCGCCGCTAGCCTGTGGAACTAGGTTGGCCGGTGTTTGAAGCACGCGCAACTGTTGGCCCGCGGCGTTAAACTCGCGAACAGCAGGTCCATACTCGTCAGCAACAAAATAGTTACCGTTACTCATGCGCACCAAGCCTTCGGGGTCAAAACTTCGACCTAGTGTGCTGACATTGCCTCCGGGCAAGAGCGATGGATTCAACCCGCTAAGTGGGTTGCCAGAACCATCTTTAAACAGCACGGTGCGTGTTAAGTTGAAATTACTAATCGCGCCTGATGTCGCGTTAACTGTTAATCCAAATTGTTGCAACCGTGTTTCATAAGGAAGTACGCCGCCGCCTGGCCCACGATCTGCCAAACCATAATAAGAACCCGTAGCGCGGTCATAAACAAGATCTGATCCAAAGCTCAAACGTTGTTCAAAACTAGTCGGTAAACCAGATATATCACTCGCATTACCAAGAACTTCGAGGGAATTAATAAAAGTCGGTGCCGCAAATGCCGGTACCAAACACAAACCGAGGCCCCCAAAAAAGCTGAGCCGTGCAAGGGTAAGTGCAGAAATTTTCACAACTTTAAGGCGTTTCGAATTGGGCATATTAATCGTTTGGTTGAGTGAACTCTACAATCATCCCAATTCAACTTTACAAAATTGTGACACCCCCTGAAACAAAAAATCCACAATCCATCAAAACACCCAAAGCGTGAAAGCGCGAAAATCACCGCTTCGCGAAAATCACCGCATCGCGAAAATCACCGAGGCCCCCCAAATACAATCAACCCGCCGAAAACCTTAAAACCCACCGAGGACAATTAAAGTTAAATACCCACAGTACGAATGGCTTGATGCGAAAACCCATTTTACAACTCATTGGAGCGCCAGCGACTGAGTTTTAAAATGGGATTTCGCATCAAGCCATTCAAAACTAAAAAAAAAGACCAGCGCATTAAATGCACTAGTCTTTTTAAGTGTTTCGTGGCTCCTCGACCTGGGCTCGAACCAGGGACCTACGGATTAACAGTCCGGCGCTCTACCAACTGAGCTATCGAGGAATACAGCCTTGAATTATAGCGTTAAACCTTTGCTTTCATCAAACCGGTTGTCGCAGTTTCGCTTCCAGTTGACGTTTTTGCACCTTAAACACCAACGCTTGGCTTTAGCCGAACTGAGGTTGTTTTAAAATTAAGCAATGACCAATTCGACATCACCATCGGCTACGCAATTAGCCAATTCGGCTGCCAAAGCCGCTGCTTTTTGGGGCTTAGTGCTACCCGGCGCTTTAATTTTAGCCATTACCATGGGCGCGCGCCAGACTACCGGCCTGTTTATTTCCCCCTTGAACACGAGTACTGGCCTCGGTATTGCCGCTATTAGTTTTGCGGCCGCTGTTGGGCAGTTTGTGTGGGGCGCTGCCCAGCCTATTTGTGGTGCAATTGCAGACCGTTACGGTCCTGCAAAAGTCATCGTAGCTGGAGGACTTTTGTTAGCATTTGGAACGGCTTTAACGTCCCAAATGAACTCCCAACTAGGATTAGTATTTGCGCTTGGAGTATTAACGGCCGCTGGCGCCGGCGCAGGAAGTTTTTCAATATTGATCGGTGCGGCTGCGCAGCGCTTACCACCGGAGCGCCGATCTTTTGCGTCAGGCTTGATCAATGCAGGAGGTTCAGTCGGACAAGCCATTTTTGCGCCGCTAGTACAAATTTGGATTGCAAGCTTTGGGTGGGTTAAGGCCATGTGGATTTTAGCCGCCACAGCGTTGTTAACAATACCCTTGGCCTACCCGCTTAGGCGTACAGCCAGCGCTTCAGCGGCCGCAAAGACAAACGCTGGAATGGGTATGAAGCAACAGATGGGTATCGCCTTTCGCGATAAAAGCTACTGGTGTCTACATGCGGGTTTTTTTACTTGTGGATTTCATATCGCATTTATGGTGACGCACTTACCGCAGGAAGTGGGGCTTTGTGGTTTGTCGGCCTCTGTATCCGCTACTTCGTTGGCTTTAATCGGATTGGCAAATATTGTTGGCAGCCTTGCAGCGGGTTGGGCCGGTGGTAAGTACCGTATGAAATACCTTTTGTTTTGGATGTATTTATCGCGCGCGTTTATCGTATTGATTTACATGGCATCACCCAAAACGCCCACTACTTTTTATATGTTTGCCATTGCGTTGGGTCTAACGTGGTTAGCAACAGTGCCGCCAACCGCCGGACTCGTTGGTAAATTATTTGGTATTCAATACCTTGCAACTTTGTTTGGGCTTACTTTGTTTAGTCACCAAATAGGTGGTTTTTTTGGCGCTTGGCTGGGTGGAATCGCCTTGCAAAATACTGGCAATTACAATTGGATGTTCTATGCTGACGCGGTGCTCGCAATTGCTGCGGCATTGGTGAACCTTCCCATTAAAGAAGAGCCTGTTTTAGTCGCACAAACTGCTTAAAAGTTGCGTTCTTAGTAAAGCTCATTTGTTTGTTACTTGTTAAATCAGCTACTCATTAAAGTGCTTACCTGTTAAAGCAGCTACTTATGAAACCGATTACTTATTATTTAGCAATGCCGCTTTTAAATCATCTCGCCAACGATTTTCTTTGGGATTCCAGATCCCAAACCCCGATGCTAATTCCCAGTAGGCCCAAGTTAACTCGTAGCGTTTAAAGGCGCTAACCATCGCTTTTGTGTAGGCAATTCGCGATTCGAGTGGCGCTTTCTCAAACGAACCCCATTCGCCGACCCAAATTGGACGTTGTTCTTTTTTGCTCCAAGCGATTGCTGTGGTTAATGGTTTGTCGATACGGGCTAATTGCTCCGAATTACAGCAAGTGGTTCCGCGAGCCTTTTGCATATCAATCGTGGTCCATTCAGCGCCTTGATGCGTAAAATCGAAGGGCTCGTAGTGGTGGATTGTTACGATTAAACGGCGATCTTTCTTGTTTAACTTTAACGAACTGAGTGCTTCGGCATTATTCCATTGTGCCGGACCAACTACTATGTATCGATTGGGATTTGATTTGCGTATTACTTTGCGAACATCTTCAAACAAAGTGCTCCAACGTGGCCCATCTAAGCGTTTGTTAGGTTCATTGAAGGGCTCAAACAAAAGCTGTCGTGGATACCTTGCAAACTGCCTGGCGATTTGCCCCCAAAGCGCCAAGTAACGTTCGTCTACAATTTGTTGGTCTACTTTTTTTTCGGCCTCATCTACATTTTCGCCGTTAAGTTGTCGGTAATGATGCATATCCATCACGACATGTAAGCCACGTGCCAGCGCGGCGTCCACTACACCTTGAATTCGTTTGGTAAACACTGGATCAATTGCATAAGGAGCTGTTGCTGCGGCATGATTACTCCACCGAACTGGTAAACGCAACGTATCGAAACCAGCTTCTTTTACGCGGTCCAATAGGGTCTCGTCGTACTTCATGCTCCAATAGCCTTCGACTGGCGCGTCGAAAAAGTTGCCTAAATTGATACCTCGCCCTAAAGTTTTAACTTTGGCAAATGTTTGATTATCTTTTGGGTTAAGTGCATCTGCAGCGCGAGCTTCTTTAAAAAAAAACAAGCAAAAAAACAAGCAAAAAAACATCGCTTGAATAGCAAAGGGAAGGGCAGTCAACCGGCGATAAATATTCAACGGATTTAACTATAAAATCGCAGCCAACATAACGACTGCCATTAGTAGCATTAACAAGTCTTCAACTAACGTAACAGTAGACATTGGTAATTTAAAGACAGTGCCTAAACAAGCACAATCGATTTGTTTTTTCTGACGTAAAGCCTGCAACACACCAAGAGCGCCGATACCCATAATGACGATCGTAATGCTGTTAGTGACCAGCGGAGACCAGCGCATTAAATAGGCCACGCCAAGACCCACTTCAATAAATGGATAAGCAATGGCGTAACCTGGAATTGCCATTGCGGCTAAATCGTAGACCTTAAAATTTAAAGCGAAGGCTCTTAAGTTCAGTAATTTGAAAAAACCAAATACTAGAAAAAACCCCGCCATGAAGTCCATCATCCAAGTTTCGCCATTGCTATTGGGACTGCGCAAGAACTCTAAGCTAGTTACGCCTGTAATGAAGCCAAAAATAAGCAAGAGTGGTGCATAAGTTGCCAGCCACGAATTTGAAGCGGGCACAGCTATTGAAGCTAGTGTTGAAGAAGGTGTTGAAACAGGTGTAAATAACGGGTCGGATGTTTGGGCGGATGCTGAAGTCGTTGGACTATCCAACAATACATAATTGCCCACAGTCTGGAGTGCTTTGTTCAAACTATTTAAGTCGTGGGCCTGCAATGTTGCGCTGGGTGGGTCAAGCGTGACTCGTGCGTTGCTATCGAAGGTTTGAAGAACTTTTAACGTCCGAGCTACGCATCCGTTGCAAGTTAGGCCAGTTACTGTATAGGTTTTCATCCCTCTAGTTTACATGGCCTTAAAAACATTGGTATACAGTCGGCTAACAACTGGACGTTGCTTTACGCCTTTAAGCACTAATACGTGTTTACCTAGCTCGTCTTTTTGCATTTCTTGCACGCAATCGATATTCACGACCGTACCACGATGAATTTGAACAAACCGTTCCGAATGTAATTGCGGAATGATGTCCTTTAGCGCCTCGCGAATTAAGCTTTCGCCTTGTGCCGTCATGACGATAACGTACTTGTCGGCGGCTTGAAAAAAGATTACTTCATCAATAGGGATAAGTTTTACCGTATCGCCTATGCTTGCTTTTATGTGCCTTAATAAGGGCGCCGAGGTTGTTGCGGCCGGTTTTGAAACCGCCATAAGTTTTTGCAATTGCTCTAGCAATACATCGGATGAAGTTGTTGGTTCGATTAATTGTTTTTTTAAACGAGCAACGCATTTAGCGAGCCGATCTGAACTAACTGGTTTTAGCACGTAGTCGATTGCTGCCATTTCAAACGCTTGGGTCGCGTATTCGTCGTACGCAGTAACAAACACAACCGCGGTATTTGCGATTTTTCGGCTATCGTCGCCGTCGTCGTCTGCAATCGCGTTTGCCACTTCAATGCCTGTCATACCGGGCATGCGAATATCTAAGAACGCAACTGCGGGGTTAAGCTCGTCAATAGCGGCTACTGCCGCAGGCCCATTGCTAACGACCTTTAGTACTTCAAGTTCGGGCCAAAGTACATTTAACTCTTTACGTAAAGCCGCTGCAAGTAAAGGTTCATCGTCAGCAATAATACAAGTTGGTTTTGTTGCAGACATTGTTGGGTTCCAAACGGTTTGGGTTAATTAATTTTAATAGTTGGTACTTGAATTTCTATGCGTGCGCCTTGGTTATTGGCGCCACGAGTAATCTTAAAATGGCTTTTTGCACCGTATAAACGATCAACACGATTTTTTGCTTGATACAAACCAAGTCCTCCTGCGTTGCTTGGTTTAAGGTTATTAATCGAAAATCCTTCCGGTAACGGGTCGCCAGTATTCTCAACAATAATTTGTAAAGTACCGTTAGCTTTCAGCTGCGCTGTCACCGAAATATGACCACCGTTAATGGCCGGTTCAAGGCCATACTTAATCGAATTTTCAATTAGGGGTTGCAGCAACCAAGGCGCGATGCGAATCGCAGTACAGTTGCTTGGCAAATCTAATTGGTAAGTCATGCGGTCGCCCATACGAATTTGCATGATTTCTAAATAATTTTTAAGCAATTTAAATTCGTCGTCTAGCGAAATATCTGCCTCGCGCGAACTGCCTAATGAAGCGCGTAAATAATCGTTTAAGTGATCTAACATTTTAATTGCGGCTTGTTGGTCAATGCCTATTAGTGCGCGTAAATTAGCCAATGTGTTGAACAACATATGTGGCTCAACTTGAGTGCGAATAATATTTAGTTGAGCGTCGGCCAGTTCACGTTGGCTGCGTTCTGCGCTGGCGGCTAAATTGGCGGTGGCAATTTCTTTAGTGAGTTTTTGGCCACGATATATACCAAATGCAATCGCGGAGATTGTGCCGACTAGCGTTATAAGTAAGGTGGGCCATTCGGCTAACCACCCCATTTTGTACAGGTTTCTTATTGGGTAACCCAACAATACAACTGCAATGGAGCCGCCAACAAAAACCCCAAACAGCGGCCCAACAATAGCCAGCAATACGATGCCCTTAGGGGGAATTTTTTGATTGGGCCAAACATTACGAACGATGCTTTCGCAGATACCAAATGCGGACCAGCCGATAGCGTGCGAAATAATTTGGTTTTGCCAGAATTTGCCGTAAATGGCGCTAATAACCAAGCCAATCAACGTACACAAAAAGAAGTTAAATGCGATAGACGAAACAATATCGCGGCGTTTAAAAGTGTTTTCGTTCACCAAGTCGGCGGTTGTGGTCATGCGAAGTTACCTATGAATCCATTCACAATACTCATTAATACTTGATTTAACAAACGACCGGGCATGAGGGTAAATAGACCCGCTATTACTAACGAGCCGAAATAGAGACTGATCATTGTTCTTTTGTGGCGTTTAATTTGACCGTTTCGGGCGTCGTTGACTGCTCGAATGAGAAAAAACAAGGTGCCGATTGAAATCAGATGGATCCAGCTAAATTGACCAGAAGTTTTGATAAAGAAACTTGAGACCGCAGTTATTGCTAAAAGGAGTACCCAACTACGGCCGATCCAACGATGTTTTTGATCTCCCTTGCGGCGCGCAAACATAATTAAACCAACAAAAAATGCTGCAAAAGCAACGCCAGTATGGGCAATAATAACGGGGGTCCAATGTTGCATAAAATTCTCCTAACGAGAAAAAATTTTATGCGCCAAATGAAATGCAGACAGGACCGTGCGATTGGGTTTGGTTTTTAAGTCGCCAAATGTCATAGAAAGGCGCGAAATGTAAAACTACGGCTATCGATGATCGTTAATAGCCGTTTTCGGTTTAAGCTAGAACTTTAGCGATTGCGTCCAGTACCCGATTTAGGTTCTTGTCATTTAGCGCTGCTACGCAAATTCGGCCGGTATCAATTGCGTAAATCGCATGTTCGTCGCGCAACTTGCCGACTTGTTCGGCGGTTAGTCCCGAATAAGAAAACATTCCAACTTGGTGATTTACGAAAGAGAAGTCTTGCTTTACGCCCCTTGCGGCTAGACCATCAATGAAACCTCGGCGCATTTGCTTAATGCGGTTGCGCATGCTGGCTAGTTCTTCTTCCCAGAGTTGGCGCAACTCTGGGTCGGTTAAAACCATTGAAACCAAAGTGGCACCGTGAGTTGGCGGGTTAGAGTAATTAGTACGCACAACGCGTTTTAATTGGCTCAAAACGCGCGCCGCTTCGTCACTGGTTTCGCAAACGATTGACAATGCGCCGACCCGTTCCCCGTATAACGAAAACGATTTCGAAAACGAGCTCGACACTAAAAAGTCCATGCCACTGGCAATAAAGGTATTTACTGCTATGGCATCTTCGGCAATACCTGCGCCAAAACCTTGATAGGCCATATCTAAGAAGGGTACTAAGCCACGATCTTTGACGATGCTGGCAACTTCTTGCCATTGAGCCGGGTTCATTTCGGCACCCGTTGGGTTATGGCAGCAAGCGTGTAAAACAATAATAGTTCCACTTGCTGCGGCTTTTAAATTAGCAATCATTCCAGCGAAATTTAGACCTTTGGTAACTGGGTCGTAGTAAGCGTAATTGTTAACGGGAAAGCCAGCCGTTTCAAATAGCGCACGATGGTTTTCCCAGCTTGGGTCGCTAATCATTACCGAGGCGTTTGGGTTAAATCGTTTTAATAAATCTGCGCCAACCTTTAAGGCACCGGTGCCGCCAATTGCTTGAACGGTAGCTACACGCTTGCCTTTTACCAATTCTGACTCGGCACCAAACAATAGGCCTTGAACGGCTAGGTTATAACTTGCAATGCCATCAATAGGTAGATAACCGCGCGCCGCCGATGCGGCAACTCGTTTTTCCTCGGCTTTTTTAACGGCCTGCAATAAAGGTAGTTTGCCGTTAGAGTCGTAATACACACCAACGCCTAAATTGATCTTTTCAGAACGCTGATCAGCGTTAAATTGCTCTGTCAAGCCCAAAATGGGGTCGCGGGGGGCTAAAGGTACTGCGGCAAACACTGATGCGGTAGTCATGAAGTTGTAACCTATTGATTCAATTGTAAAAATTGTAAATTAGGGTCGTTACTCTGACCCAAGGGCTGTGATAAACGCTGGCTTTTTTTGCCGTCGCGGCTGATAATAGCTGGCTGTTTTTGATGATTTTAAGCTTTTGAAAGAAACCGCATTTTACCAGCCTTAAAGGGGTCAAATGCGGGATAAACACGAACACCACCCCGAAGTTAAGCCAAAGGTATTTTTCGTCGTGACCGAACTAACGCAGCCTGCTGCGCAATTTGCTACTTACCCAGATAGCCCGTTTCAGCTGTACCAACCGTATCAACCGGCTGGTGATCAGCCGACGGCTATTCGCGAGCTGATCGAAGGCGTCGAAAATGGTTTAAGTTTCCAAACTTTACTGGGAGTGACTGGTTCGGGCAAAACCTTCACCATGGCGAATACGATTGCCCAGTTGGGTCGTCCGGCCTTAGTGTTAGCCCCCAATAAAACATTAGCGGCGCAGCTGTACTCCGAAATGCGTGAGTTTTTTCCAAACAACGCCGTTGAGTACTTTGTTTCCTATTACGACTATTACCAGCCCGAAGCGTACGTTCCGCAACGCGACTTGTTTATTGAAAAAGATTCTTCAATTAACGAACATATTGAGCAAATGCGTTTATCGGCGACCAAATCGTTAATGGAACGTCGCGACGTTATTATTGTTGCAACGGTTTCTTGTATTTACGGTATTGGTAACCCAAACGAATACCACGCTATGATTTTGTCATTGCGCGTGAAAGATAAAATTAACCACCGTGATTTGTTAGCCCGCTTGGTGGCGATGCAATACAACCGCAACGAAATTGATTTTGGTCGAGGCACTTTCCGTGTGCGCGGTGAAACCATTGATGTATTTCCGGCTGAGCATGCTGAATTAGCGCTACGTATCGAATTATTCGATGACGAAATCGATTCGCTAGCCTTATTTGATCCTTTAACCGGTCGTGTTCGCCAAAAAATTCCACGCTTTATTGTTTACCCCTCGTCACACTATGTAACGCCGCGCGAAACGGTGATGCGTGCAATCGAAACAATCAAAGAAGAGTTACGCGAACGAACCAAGTTTTACGTAGAGACCGGTAAATTAGTCGAGGCGCAGCGCATCGAGCAACGCACTCGGTTCGATATTGAAATGTTGCAAGAACTCGGGTTTTGTAAGGGCATCGAAAACTATTCGCGGCATTTTTCGGGTGCAAGCCCGGGCGATCCACCGTCAACTTTGGTTGATTACATGCCCAAAGACTCGCTGATTATTGTCGACGAGAGTCACGTCACAATCGGTCAGTTAGGCGCAATGTACAAGGGCGATCGTTCGCGTAAAGAGACCTTAGTAAGCTATGGGTTTCGGCTTCCTTCCGCAATGGACAATAGGCCACTAAAGTTTGAAGAGTACGAGCCGAAGATGCGCCAAGCCGTGTTTGTTTCTGCAACGCCTGGGCAATACGAATTAGACAAGTCCGGCCAAATTGTTGAGCAAGTAGTTCGCCCTACAGGTTTGATTGACCCAGTGGTCGAAGTGCGTCCGGCAACAAACCAAGTTGATGATGTGTTGTCTGAAATTGGTGAGCGTGTCAAGAGCGGCGAGCGGGTTTTAATTACGACCCTAACCAAAAGAATGTCCGAAGACTTGACGGATTTCCTAGGTGATCACGGTGTAAAGGTGCGTTACTTGCATTCGGACATTGAAACCGTAGAACGCGTCGAAATTATTCGCGATCTGCGTTTAGGTGTGTTTGATGTATTGGTTGGGATTAATTTGCTGCGCGAGGGATTAGATTTACCAGAAGTGTCCCTTGTAGCGATTTTAGATGCTGACAAAGAAGGATTTTTGCGGTCAAATCGTAGCTTGATTCAAACGATTGGCCGAGCAGCAAGAAATATCAATGGTAAGGCGATTTTGTATGGGGATCGGGTGACGAAATCCATGCAGCATGCCATAGATGAAACGGCGCGGCGACGCGCCAAGCAAGTGGAGTTCAACACTTTGCACGGCATTACGCCGCGTGGAGTAAAGAAGCATATCAAGGAGTTGATCGACGGCGTTTACGATCCGCGTGATGCACGAGAAGCACGCGAGGAGTTGAAAGCCGCCCAAGAGGCCGCATCTTATGAAGCAATGAGTGAGAAGCAAGTTTCGAAGGAGCTCAAACGACTTGAAAAACTAATGCTCGAACATGCGCGAAATCTCGATTTCGAGAAGGCTGCGCAAGTGCGAGATCAACTGGCTGTTCTGAAGGAGCAGATTTTTGGGTCGAACGGCAGTTCAAACGTGGTTCCGTTCGTTAGTAATAGGGCGGCGTAGCTTTAAAGCTACGCTGTTAGGTATGATTTCATCAGCAGGGAAAGAAGAAATGGCAAAAAGAGAACCAACCTCGCTCGCAATGACCACTAAGGTTTTGTTTGTATGCATGGGTAATATTTGTCGTTCGCCAATGGCCGAGGGTGTCCTCAAAACTATGGTCAAGCAGGCTGGACTAGAAGACGTTGTAACGGTGCATTCGGCCGGTACACACGGGTTTCACATTGGCGAAGCGCCTGACAAGCGCGCACAAAATATAGCTGCCAAACGCGGCTACGATTTGACGGGCCTTCGGGGTCGGCAAGTGCAGGCAAGTGACTACGAAGAATACGATTTTATTTTAGCAATGGATTGGGAAAACTTAGCGCTCTTGCAGCAACAAGCTCCTAAGTCGCAACAGCATAAACTGCAACTGTTTATGCGATTTGCGACCGAGCACGAAAGTGCCACCATTCCCGATCCGTATTATGGTGGACCGCAAGGTTTCGAAACTGTATTAGATTACGTCGAAGATGCTTCGCAAGGTTTGCTAGAAGTTTGTAAACGACGCGCTACTCAGGTAGCTGCTGCATAGTATTTTTGTTGTAAAACTTTAGCCTTTAGGGGCGAAGCTTGCTTGAAATTTAAAGCCGTCTTATTGAAAACCGCTTACTAAGCGTTAATCATTAAGGCGGCTTTTTCTTTGCCTTAGGCTTTCGTATAAGGCGAACGAAAAAAAGGGTTTTGCGAAAAAAATACGTTTTGCATAATATTTCGGTAAAACACAGGTTCTCAGCTAGTGTTTTAAGTTGTTTTTGAACGTTCGACGCTATAGTCACGCACGAGGTGTTAATGAATGTTCTGAGCACCGTTGCTAAATCCGGAGTGATTCAATAAGGACGCTCTGTCATGAATGTTGCAGATCCGCATTACTTGGTAAAGAGAACCGCGATCACTCCACACGAGTTTGACTACGAGCGCTGTATTGCTGATTTTTCGTTGAATCAGCTCGCTGATTTACCCGCAGAGCTTGGAACGACTTTTGAAAACTTCATGGCGAGATTGAAAGACCAGTGCCCAACGATTGCTGCAGACTTTGAGGCTAAGCTGGTCGCTTCTATGCATGATAATGCGCAATTGTTTCTGGTCGAATTTCCCCTTCTAACTAATAACGGCTTTTCTTGGTATCAAATCATTGGTCAAGCTTTTGGTGATATTGATCAGCGCAAAATTAGGCTCAAGCTAGTCGATATTTCGGCGCAAAGGTTTTGTGAAGTTAACGAACGCATAGCAAACTGTTCAATAGATCTTGAACGTCATGGTTTGGTCGTTGCAGATGCAAAGTCACCAAATCGCGAGCTTTTGTTTGTTAACCATGCGTTTGAACAAATTTCGGGTTATACGGCGCACGAAGCTGTTGGAAGAAACTGCCGCTTTATGCAAGGGTTTGATCACGATCAACCCGGTTTAGTTAGCCTTAAGGGCGGCATGAATGCTTTAATACCATGTACATCTTTGGTTAATAATTTTAGAAAAGATGGCACTCTTTTTGTCAACGAGTTGACCATTTTTCCAGTCTTTAATGAATCTAAAAAACCGGTTTTTTTTGTTGGCGTGCAGCGCGATATAAGCGTTGAACAAAAAGCAAAAACCGAGCAAAAAATCAGTTTAGAACGCGAGCGAATTGCTTCCAAGTTTGCGCATTTAGGTTCGTTTGAAGTAAACACAGTGGACCTTAGCGTCGCTAGTCAGGCTTATGCGGCCGATGTCTTAGGCCTAGATGCTGAGACAAAACTGAGCTTGGCTATTTTGACTAATGCTGTTGTTTCAGACGATCGCGAACGGTTTGAAAAAAGTTTTAGCGATTGCCTTGCGGGTCTTGCAGGAATCGATTTCGAATATCGAATTATTTTGCCCAACGGTCGCCAACGCTGGCTACACACCAAGGGCCAATTATTTAAATTGGCTGATGACTCAGACTCACGACTAATTTGCATCTCACAAGATGTTACCGAACGCCATATTATTGATCAGCGCAATCGCTACATCGCACAACATGACACGCTAACTGGTTTGCCTAACCGCGCAGTAATGCGAGATCGTTGCAATCAAATGTTATCGGTTGCTAAGCGTGACAATTCCTTAGTCGTACTTATGTTTATCGATCTCGATGACTTTAAGTCGGTCAACGATACGTATGGGCATCAAGTAGGCGATGAATTTCTCAAGCAAGTTGCACTTCGGTTAAAAGCCACAGTGCGTGCGGCCGACACGGTATGCCGTCAAAGTGGCGATGAGTTTATTGTGTTACTCCAAAATTTGGCCGATAACCAAGCCATTGAGCAATGCATTAAAAAGATACATGCCGCGCTTTTGCAGCCTTATCAAATTGGTGACCTTAGAATTAAAGGATCGGCAAGCATTGGAATTAGTTGTGCCCCCGCAGATGGATTGACAACTGACGAGTTAGTTCGCCGTGCTGATATTGCTATGTATTCAGCCAAACGCGAAGGTCATGGGCGATATGCATTTGCGTCAAACGCAATTGGCAAACAAATCAGTAGCTCGCAAGATATGCGTAAAGAATTATTCGAAGCGATTGCGGGTAATGAATTGGTTCTGTTTTATCAACCGCAACTTCATGCGCGTTCGTCAAAATTAGTTGGACTTGAGGCCTTACTGCGGTGGCGTCATCCGAGTCGTGGTCTATTAACGCCGTCCCAATTTTTGCCAATAGCCAGCGGCTCAAATGATTTGCTTTTTGCAATTGAGGAGTGGGCGTTTCGCGCAGCGATCGAGCAACGTTGCCAATGGAAAAGGAACGACCAATTTCAGGACGTACCGGTGTTTATCAATTTAACCGCCGAGTTTTTTTCTGATGATCGGTTTCAAATTAAACTCGCTACTTATTTGCATGATGCTGTTTGCCCGACTGGCTTAATCGGTTTGGAAATTGCAGAGTCCGCGATTTGGCGTGGGGATACCGACGACGATGTTGGTCTTGAAAATCGACTTGATAAATTGCGTTCTTTAGATGCAATGGGATTGCACTTGACCATTGATAATTACGGCTCAGGCGGATCAACCATTGCGCAGTTGGCGAAATGCCCGGTTGATAGCATTAAATTAGATCAGTCTTGGCTAGCCAACTTAGTTAGCGATCGCTCGGCACTTAATGCGCTCTCAGCCGTGGCAAACCTTAGCCGCTCGTTGCATCTTCAAGTGATTACGCAAGCAATAGAGTCAAAGCATCAAGCCCAAACTGCAAGCGACTTAGGGTTCGATACCTTGCAAGGCAATTTGTTGTGTACGCCGGTTAACAGTTTTGAAATTGAGCGCTTCTCAGGCCACTTTCATTAACGCGATAGTCAACAAGCAATTAACTATCACCACTAATTAAATTCTTCGGTACCAACGTCAGATTGAGCGGCGGCAGTGTAACGAGGATACGGCACAGTACGTTGATTAATTAGCTGATCTAGCTGGGCAAAATGTTGATCGCTCAGATTTAAATTGGCAGCACTTAAATTTTGCTGTGCATGCGAAAAATTAGTAGTTCCTGGAATTGCAATAATGGTCGGTGCTTTTTTTAACAACCAAGCCAATGCTAATTGCGCTGGTGTGCAACCAACTTCGTTGGCAATAACGCGGTACTGAGGCATTAACTGTTGGTTTAGTTTGCTAACAACGTCGGGTTGAAACCGAGGCATTGTGCGGCGTAAGTCTTGGGGGGCGAAGTCGTCAAGGTTAAGCGAAAGATCACAAAGAAACGCCCGCGCTAACGGACTAAACGCAACAAACGCTGTCCCTAATTCCGCGCAGGCTTGAAGCACCGCAATTTCCGGATTACGAGTCCAAAGTGAATATTCGGTTTGCATTGCGGCAATAGGATGAACTGCGTTGGCTTTACGCAGCGTAGCGGCACTCATCTCGCTTAAACCGATTGCGCGGATTTTTCCAGATTGCACTAGATCGCTTAAAGCACCAACGCTGTCCTCGATAGGGATTGTTTTGTCTTGACGATGAATGTAGTACAAATCGATTACGTCGGTTTTTAAACTGCGTAAAGCCAATTCGCAAGAGGCCCGCAAAGTAGCTGGTCTGCCATCAATGATTCGTTCTAACTTACCTGAATTGTTGCGCTCAAGGGTCATGCCGCATTTGCTGGCCAACATAAAACGGGAACGATGTTTGGCTAACGCGTTACCTAGCAACACCTCGTTTTGACCGGCACCATACAAGGCCGCGGTATCGAAAAAATCGTACCCAGCATCGAGGCTGTTCAGCAAAAGCCGTTGGGCATCTTCGGCGCTAGGGTAGGGACCATAGCCGTGATTTAAGTTCATGCATCCGAGGCCAATAGGATTAACTTTGAGGGGGCCGATAGCGCGCTGCGAGGTGTTCAATTGATTTGGAATCCGATTTAGTCTAATTTTACGAGTTTAAGCTTTGTTCTAATTGATGCATGACTTCATAACAAGGCAGCACCTTGCGAACTGACGCATTGGGCTCACGCCCGGCCCGAATAGCATCTACAAATTCGCGGTCTTGAAGTTCGATGCCATTCATTGAAACATCAACCTTGGAGACGTCAATTTTATTGTCTTTGCCATCAAACAAATCATCGTAACGAGCAAGGTAAGTTCCTGTATCGCCAATGTATCGAAAGAAAGTACCAAGCGGTCCATCGTTGTTAAACGAGAGCGATAGTGTACATATTGCGCCGTTGGCTGCTTGCAGTTGAATCGACATATCCATCGCTATTTCTAAATTGGGATGAATCGGCCCTTGCACAATATGCGCTTTTACAATGGGGCTCTGAGCTTGGTAGGCAAACAGGTCGATCGTGTGTGCCGAGTGATGCCACAACAAATGGTCAGTCCAGCTACGCGCTTGCCCTAAAGCATTGATATTGGTCCGTCGGAAAAAGTAAGTTTGCACATCCATTTGTTGAATGTTGAATTCTTTATTTAGAATTTTATTGCGTACCCACTGATGACTAGGATTAAAGCGTCGGGTGTGCCCAACCATGGCGACTAAGCCGGTTTGGTTTTGAAGGGCCGCTACTTTTTGCGCATCGGCTAGGCGATCGGCCAATGGGATCTCAATTTGAACGTGTTTTCCGGCCTCTAGGCAAGCGATCCCTTGCTCGGCATGCATCTGCGTAGGCGTACACAAAATAACAGCGTCAACCGCCTTAATTTTTAAAGTGTCCGCTAAATCGGTCGTTACATGCCCAATGCCGTACTTATCGGCTACTTCTTGTGTTTTTGCCAAATCCCGACCAATAAGGGAGACCACTTCGACGCCGTCGATAAGTTTTAATGCATCTAAGTGCTTAATGCCAAAGGCACCCGCGCCTGCAAGGGCAATTTTCATTCTATATTTTCCAAAATAATATGACCAACGGCAGTGTTGGATGCTGGTACATGATAGTGACGATAAATTTCTTTAACCTTGGGGTTCATCGCGCCGCGCATGATTAACCACATAACTAGTTCGATCCCTTCCGAACCGGCTTCGCGTAAATATTCGATATGGGGCTTCAGCGCTAAATTTTCGGGATCGCGAACAAGGTCGTCTAAAAATGCACGATCAAACTCTGAATTGATTAAACCAGCCCGTGGCCCTTGTAGCTGGTGAGACATGCCGCCGGTGCCCCAAATCATCACCCTTAAATCGGCCGGAAAACTATCGACAGCGCGTCGAATCGCTTGGCCTAACTTTAAGCAACGCCGACCGGTAGGCACTGGGTACTGAACCACATTAACTGCCAATGGAATAACCGGGCAGGGCCATTGCTCTGGCTGCCCAAACATTAAAGACATGGGCACGGTGAGGCCGTGGTCGACATCCATTTTTTGCACAATGGTCATATCAAATTCATCCAAGATAGTGCTTTGCGCAATATGCCAAGCTAACTCGGGATGTCCTTGTACAACGGGCACCGGGCGTGGCCCCCAACCCTCGTCAGCGGGTTGGTATTGTGCGGCACAACCAATTGCAAATGTAGGAATAAATTCGAGTGAAAAAGCCGTTGCATGATCGTTAAAGACCGAAATAATGACGTCCGGTTTTTGTTCAGCAATCCATTGTTTAGAAGTCTCGAAACCTTTAAACAATGGCTGCCAATAGGGGTCGCTTGTTTTGCCTAAATCAATCGCGGCACCAATGGCTGGTACGTGTGAACAACCAACCCCTGCAATTAATTTAGCCATGTTGATTTTCTTTTGTAATGTTTAGCGCGGTTTCTTCAGATTGTTTTTTACTACGATTGCCATCAATCGATCGACCACCAGCAATCATCATATTGCGATAAGTTTCTTCGGTAACGCCGGTCATGATGGAGGCTAATTTTTGAAACGAATGGCCATCTGTTGCACCAATTTTTGCCAAAAAATAAATATTGCCACCAAGGCTAATCATTAGGTTGTAGTCGCGGGCGCGAACCGCCGCATTTTGTGCCGCACTCATTGGAAACTGGGCCAGATAGGTTTCTTCATTGGCTTTAAATTGCGCACGGTTGTCGGCCTTCATCAAGGACATACAAAACTGGTTTAACTGAAACCCTAGTCGCGATTGCTCAGCGTCAAACACGGTGGTGCCTGGGATGTCGGCGCATTGGGCTTTAAATTCTAAAAAATTAGTACTCATGGGCTTACCTCTTCTGGCCAATACAAGCGCATTGGGTTGTCAACTAACAGCTTTTTTTGTAGTTCGAAAGTCGTGGCAATGTGGGGAATAAAATCGACCAACAAACCATCGTCGGGCATGTGATCTTTTAAATTAGGATGCGGCCAGTCCGTTCCCCAAAGCACACGATCCGGAAAGGCGTCTATTACGGCGCGTGCAAAGGGAGCCACATCTTGGTAAGCAGCGCGTTCGCCATTTAAAGCTTTAGGGCCAGTTAGCGATAAGCGTTCGGGGCAACTAACTTTGCTCCAAACGTTAGGGTGCTCGCGCATAAACTGCAAAAACAATTGAAACTCTGCGCCATTGACGGGTTTGTCGACATTGGGTCTTCCCATATGGTCAACAACTATCGTTGTCGGTAGGGCCGTAAAAAAATCCCATAACTCAGGCAAATCTTGCGCTTCAAAATAAATGACGACGTGCCAACCTAACGGGGCGATACGGTGGGCGATTTCGATCAGCTCATCGCGTGGCGTAAAGTCGACTAAGCGCTTAATAAAATTAAACCGCACACCGCGTACGCCAAGATCGTGCATCGCTTTTAACTGAGCATCGGTTACGTCGCGTTTAATCGTCACTACACCACGCGCTTTACCGTGCGAGCTGGCTAAAACATCCAGCAAAGCGCTGTTGTCGGCCCCGTGGCAAGTGGCTTGCACCACCACATTGCGCGCAAATCCTAAGTGGTCACGCAATTCAAGTAATTGCGCTTTGCTGGCATCGCAAGGGGTGTATTTACGCTCGGGCGCAAAAGCAAATTGATGGCCTGGCCCAAACACATGACAATGGGCATCAACGCTGCCAGCGGGTACTTTAAATTGCGGCTTGCTTGGTTTTGCATACCAATCAAGCCAGCCCATAGTTTTAACAAACGTTTCGTTCATGAAATTTCTTTTGGGTTAATCAAGGTATTGCAAACCGGCTTTTTCAAGCGCAGGTCGCATGTTGTACATATCTAAGCCCAAGATGCCAGCGGCCAATTTTGCGCGCTTGTCACCCTCATTGGCTTCGCGCTCTTGGGCCGCTTTGGCGGCTTGTGCAGCGACTTGCGCTGGCACTACCACTACGCCATCATCATCCGCAATTACAACGTCGCCGGGGTTCACTAGTGTCCCAGCACAAATGACAGGAATATTGACTGAACCCAAGGTAGCCTTAATGGTTCCTTTGGCGCTAATGGCGCGACTCCAAACAGGAAATGCCATGCTGGTTAGATCTTTTACATCGCGCACACCGGCGTCGATAATAAGTCCCTTGGCGCCGCGCGCTCTAAACGAAGTGGCTAACAAATCGCCAAAAAAACCATCGGTGCATTCGGCCGTAAGCGCTGCTACAACAATATCGCCGGGTTGTACTTGCTCGGCAGCAACATGCAACATCCAATTGTCGCCGGGATGCAGCAAAACAGTCACTGCAGTACCTGCAATATGCGCACCAGCATAAATAGGGCGCATATAGGGTTTCATTAAACCCACTCGGCCCATCGCTTCGTGGACGGTCGCTACACCTTGTTTTGTGAGCTGTTCTACAGCGGTCTTGTCGGCGCGGATAATAGTGCGTTTAACGACGCCAAGCGTATTAATTAGAGGAGTAGTCATTGGGTTTCCTTTTACAAAGAGCGGCGTTTTAATTGTGCATCTAAACGGCTAAATACCCGCCGTGCATTGGTCTCAAATACTTTTTTACGCGTTTGCTCATTCAAGTGAGGTGTGGCTTCAACATAGCGCTTGGTATCATCAAAATGAAAGCCGGTATCTGGATCGATGCCGCGTACTGCACCGATCATTTCTGAAGCAAATAAAATGTTATCGACGGGAATTACATTAGTTAGCAAATCGATACCTGGTTGGTGGTACACACAAGTATCAAAAAACACATTATTCATCACATGCTGTACCGGTTCGGGTTTTTTGAGCATCTGTGCCAAGCCCCGAAAACGACCCCAGTGATAAGGTACTGCGCCACCGCCATGCGGAATTAGAAATTTTAAAGTCGGAAAATCTTTAAACAAATCGCTATCTAAAAACTGCATAAATGCTGTCGTATCCGCATTTAAATAATGCGCTCCGGTCGTATGAAAACAAGCATTGCAACTAGTTGAAACATGCACCATGGCTGGAATGTCGTATTCGACCATTTTTTCGTAAATAGGGTACCACTGGCGATCTGCCAACGACGGTGATGTCCAGTGGCCGCCCGAAGGGTCGGGATTTAAATTGATTCCAACAAAATCAAATTCTTTAACGACCTTATCGATTTCGGCAATGCAAGTTTTTGGATCGACGCCTGGCGATTGCGGCAACATCGCAGCGCCCGAGAAGGAGTTGGGGTATAGCTGCGTAACGCGGTAAATAAGTTCGTTACAAATTGAAGCCCAAGTAGACGACACATTGTAATCACCAACGTGATGCGCCATAAACGATGCGCGTGGTGAAAAAATGGTGAGATCACTACCGCGATCGCGCATTTGTTTTAGTTGATTCGATTCGATAGTTTCGCGAATTTCATCATCGGAAATTTTTAACTCTGAAACTTTTGGCATTAACGCGGCATCTTTAATGCCCGCTATTTGTCGGTTGCGCCAGTCCTCTAGCGCTTTTGGAGCGGTGGTGTAATGCCCATGGCAGTCAATAATCATCGGGTTCCTTATATTCTTTAAGATCGTTATTGTGAGTTAAGCCGGCGCGGTAATAGCACCTCGCCACGCATAATTAAGCGTGCAGTGCGTAGCAATGCAGCTCTTGTTACTTTTTGCGAATCATTAGAATCGAGCGCAAGTTCAACAGTAAATTCGCCGCTCGGATGTTCTACCGAAATAGCTTTTGTTTGCCCCTGATTTATTAGTGCTAGCCCTTGGGTAACCGAGCCGTCTAGGACACAAGCGGTTCCCACGGTTACAGCTGCCAGCACCCCAATTGCGTCGTGACAAACGTGGGGAATAAAGCAACGCGTATTTATGCTGCCGCCATTGACGGCGGGTGCTACCAAACACATTTTTGGAAAAGGCTTTTCCGTTACATCGCCTAGACCCATTAAGTGACCGCAAGTAATACGCATTGCCTCAAGCCGTGCTTTTAAGTTTACGTCGGTATTCATTTGGTCTACCGACTCGTTGCCGGTGCGTTGCAAATCGGTTGCTCGCATTAAAACCATAGGCATGCCGTTGTCGATGCAAGTAACGTCAATAGTGAAGGGCGCAAAGTTTCGCAACGCGCCATCAACAGTATTTACGCTATTGAGTGGCTGAACAGAAATTCGATCAAGCACGTTTCCAGTAGGCAAGAGCCCAGAACAGACTGAACCCGCAGTGTCTAAAAAGTTAATGCTAATTGGGGCGGCTGTTCCGGGGACGCCATCAATGGTTGCCTCGCCCTCGTACTCTACAAAACCGTGGGGGGTTTGAACGGTTACATCGCATTGCATTTGCGTGTTTAAAGTCAAAATTCTGGCGCTAGTTGTTGCACCTGTTACTTGAATCAAACCGCGTTCAATTGCGAATGGTAAGACCGCCGCTAGCATGTTTCCGCAATTAGGTGTCGTGTCTACTAATGGTTTATCTAGCGAAACTTGGGCGAATAAAAAGTCGAGATCAACGCCTGCAGTACTTGAAGCGCTAACGATACCCACTTTGCTAGTTAAGGGGTTTGCGCCGCCCATGCCATCAATTTGGCGTCGATCTGGAGAGCCCATAATGGCTAACAATACTTGATCCCTGTTGTGCTTGTCGGCCGGCAAGTCGCTAGCCAAAAAAAACGGCCCGCGCGATGTGCCGCCGCGATAAAAATAAGCCGGAATGCGCACTTGAGGACTTGCTAGAGAGTGATCTTTGCTGTTCATGGAAACTTTTATAAAGCAGGTAATTAGGAACGGCTTGTTGAGAGTCGAATTGTTGACTATTGAAACTAGCACCAATTCTGCCCATAAAACGCAAAAGGTGTAAGGCATCAAGCACCATATCAACTATGCCTAAATGGTATAGTAAACAACAATTTTAAGAAAACTGTTATACCTTGATCGGGCAAATGCGATGGAACTTAAACAACTTGAATACTACCTAGCGATTGTCGATGCGGGAAGTTTTTCGCGGGCCGCTGAGCAAATTGATATCGCACAACCTGCTTTAAGCCGCTGTGTGGGTCAACTAGAAAAAGAGTTTGGCGCGCCGTTGTTGCATCGACACGGCCGAGGGGTTCGAACGACCGAAATAGGCTTGTTATTGTATGAGCAGGCTAGCGCGTTAGTCCATCAAGCTAACCGCACTGCAGGCCTAATGCGTGACCGAGGTCGTGTTGTACAAGGACACATAACAGTTGGTATGCCCACCAGCGTTGCGCAAAGTTTTGCCGCGCTATTAGTAAAAGCCGCACTACAGCAGCTACCTAATGTTCGTCTTACGGTACGCGAAGCGTTGTCGTGGCACTTAGAAGAGCAAGTGTTAAGCGGCGCTTTGGATATGGCGGTGATTTACGACAACGACCCAACCAGTCCTTTAGAGTCGGTTCGACTTAGTCAGCAACCTTTGTACCTTGTTGGTGTGGCCGCAAACGCGCGAAGCGGCACAATTAAGTTAGCTGCGCTAGGGCAATTGCCTATCGTCATACCTAGCCGACCGCACGCGATTCGCCGCGCAGTGGATGACGCAATGGCAAGCATCAATTGTGAGCTTAAAGTGGTTGCCGAAATTGACGGAATTTCTACTATTTTGGAGTTGGTTGCAGAGGGCTTGGGCTACGCTGTTTTGACCGAACCGACTGTACGTTTAGCAGCTCGTCCCCAGCGGTTTTTTCTGCAAGAAATTGTTAAGCCAAGTATCCGAACACAATTGGTATTGGTCTACGCAAAGACTCGTCCGGTAAGTCGTGCGCAGTACGCAGTGCATGAAATTTTTAGAACGATCGTAGTAACCAACGGATCTTAAAAGTAACTAGTTGAATCGGCTTATTTCTTGGCGTTAATTAAAGCGTCTGCATAGGCTTGCCAATCAGAGTCTTTGTCGAGCCCTTCGAAAATACCAGCGGCGGCTTGGTCCGCAATAAACTGATGTTTTTGGGCAATTGCTGCAGCCATTAAAGGCACAAAACCAGTGTCTTTTACCGTGTGGGCTGATTCACGCATTTCTTCGGCGCGTCGTTTTCCATGTTGCGCCACTCGGCTGTAAAAATACGCGCCTTGTTTTGACCAATCGATGCTGGGAAAGGTTTCGACTAAGGTTGGCAGCACATGGTCTTCAACGCCGTAACTGCGTGCAGTTGTATAACTTTCGATCACTAGTGCCTCAAGCCCTTTAATCATTATGCTGCGGCACATTTTTATGGCCGAAGCGACCCCAATCTCGGTGCTGATTGCCTTAGTATCCATGCCGAGTTGGTTTAGAAAAACTGTAAGGCTTGCTGCTTTTTCACCGCCCAAGAGCATGGGCACTTTTTTGCCATAGGGCGGTACCGATGTCATAACGCCAGCCTCGACATAATCAGCGTTACTTGCGTTTACTAATTTAGCGGCTTCTTGTTTGGTTGCTGGCGAAGCAGAGTTTAAGTCTAAAAAGACTTGCCCAGGCTTTAAATGCTCAGCAACTTCTTGTGCGACTGCTAACGTATTAGCTGCGGTAACAGCAGAAAAAATAATGTCACTGGATTGGGCTAATTCGGCTGCATTTTGACAAACATTTACAGCAAGTTGTTGCATCGATTCGTGCATCGCAGATCGTAAGGGACCTAATAATTTAATATCCCAAGCATTGATGCTTGAAAACTGTTGAGTAGCCGCCAACTCTTTAGCAAAAGTGCTGCCGACTTCGCCAAAACCGATTAAGCCTAGGCGCGGTTTTGCAGGCCAAGTTGCATTAAGGTTAGAAAGAGTTTGTGGTTGATGTGCTTGCAAGGTCATGCTTAAAGTTTCTTCCAAAGTATCTGGGTAAGGCGATTAGTGGGTGTCGGGGTTGGATTGTAGCCGTAAGGCAAACGACCTTTTAAAGGCTGCAAACTGATGAACGGACCCGCCCTTTGTTGCGTATTTTTTATGCAAAAACCTGTTTTTTTATGCACGTAAAAGAATTAGACAGTTACTTACACGAATAGAAACATTATTTTGAATGCGCAAACCGCACACCTGTGACTTATTGGTTCTCTTTGTAAGTCATTGTTTTTATTGAATAAAATTTTATGGCGCTGTCCTAGACAAGACAACCTCGTTGGCGTATAGTTGTTGACAAGCCTGCTCGGGATTGATCTAATCCTGAGTAGATCACTCAAGCATTATCTTATTGGGAGTCAAATAATGCGTCTCACCACTAAAGGTCGTTTTGCAGTCACCGCAATGATTGATTTAGCGATGCGTCAGCACAGCGGTCCAGTAACCCTGGCCGGTATTAGTCAGCGTCAAAAAATTAGCCTTTCTTACCTCGAACAATTGTTTGGGAAACTGCGTCGGCACGAACTTGTAGAAAGTACCCGAGGCCCGGGCGGCGGCTACTCGCTAGCGCGTAGTTTGCGCGAAGTATCCGTTGCCGACATTATCTTTGCGGTCGATGAGCCTTTAGATGCAACCCAATGTGCCGGTCAAGAAAATTGCCACGACAACGGTCCTTGTATGACACATCAGTTGTGGGCTAGTCTAAATTCAAAAATGTTGGAATTTTTAGATTCAGTCTCATTGCAAGACCTAGTAGAACAGCAAAAAGAGGCACCGGTTACTGTGATGCAGCCAAAGCAAGTTTCGGCGCTACGCGAGCATCGCGCTGCATTGGAAATCCCAACGTCGACCTTGCAAGTGATTAACATAAACGGTTTACGCAACCCAAATAACGGCGCAGAAGCGAAAACAAGCAACGCAGAAGCGTAAGCGGCAAAAGCGGTAAATTTTTATAGTTTTCAGTTTTAAAAGTACCTAACCAAAAGAAAGCAGTAGAAAACGCAATGAGCAGACCGGTCTACCTAGATTATTCCGCAACCACCCCGATAGATCCAAGGGTTGTTGACAAAATGATTCCATTCTTACGCGAAGAGTATGGCAACCCGGCCTCGCGCAGCCACGCTTACGGGTGGACTGCTGAGGAAGCCGTAGAAAAAGCCCGAGCCGATGTTGCATCGCTGGTCAATTGCGATGCAAAAGAAATCGTTTGGACTTCCGGCGCGACCGAATCAATCAATTTGGCGCTTAAGGGTGCAGCGGAGTTTTACAAAGAGCGCGGCAAGCACATCATTACGATTAAAACAGAGCATAAAGCTACACTAGATACGGTGCGGGATTTAGAGCGTCATGGATTTGATGCAACCTATTTGGATGTGCGCGAAGACGGGTTAATTGATTTCGAAGCCTTCAAAGCAGCTGTGCGACCCGACACTATTTTGTTGTCAGTCATGATGGTGAACAACGAAATTGGCGTCATTCAAGACATTGCTGCTTTAGGCGAGTTTTGCCGCGAACGCGGTATCGTTTTTCATGTCGATGCAGCACAAGCGACAGGTAAGGTTGTGATCGACTTGCAGGCGTTAAAAGTCGATCTAATGAGTTTTTCAGGGCACAAAACTTACGCTCCAAAAGGAATTGGTGCTTTATTTGTGCGTCGTAAGCCCCGTATTCGCATCGAAGCGCAAATTCACGGTGGCGGGCACGAGCGTGGCTTTCGCAGTGGTACTTTGCCAACCCATCAAATTGTGGGCATGGGCGAAGCCTTCCGTTTGGCTAAGCTAGAAATGGGCGCTGAAAACGAACGCATTCGCATGTTGCGAGATCGCTTGTGGGCGGGGCTTTCGCAAATCGAAGAAGCCACGATTAATGGCGACTTCGATCAACGGGTTCCGCACAACTTAAATGTTTCTTTTAACTTTGTTGAGGGCGAGTCGCTGATGATGGCAATTAAAGACGTTGCCGTTTCCTCGGGTTCAGCTTGTACTTCCGCTAGTCTTGAGCCGTCGTATGTGCTTCGTGCGCTAGGGCGAAGTGATGAATTAGCCCATAGTTCGATTCGATTCTCTGTCGGTCGTTTTACGACCGTACAGGACGTTGACTTCACAATCGATTTATTAAAAAGCAAAGTCGCTAAATTGCGCGAAATGTCACCACTTTGGGACATGTTCAAAGAAGGTGTCGACTTGAATTCCGTACAATGGGCGGCACATTAATAAAGTAGTAATTTAGGCATAAAGCAGTAATTTAGTTATAAAGCAGGATTTAAGAGTAAAACAGTACTAAGTAAGTAAAAACAGGAAAACGAGAATTTTATGGCCTACAGTGAAAAAGTACTAGATCATTACGAAAACCCCCGCAACGTTGGCGCTTTGGATAAAGGCGATCCATCAGTAGGTACCGGGATGGTTGGTGCCCCTGCTTGTGGTGACGTAATGAAATTACAAATTAAAGTCAACGAGCACGGCATCATCGAAGACGCTAAGTTTAAAACCTATGGTTGTGGTTCGGCTATTGCGTCGTCCTCATTAGTTACCGAGTGGGTCAAGGGCAAGTCCCTTGACGAAGCTTTAGCTCTAAAAAACACCACTATTGCCGAAGAGTTGGCTTTGCCGCCCGTCAAAATTCACTGCTCTATTTTGGCTGAAGATGCAATTAAAGCCGCCGTTCTCGATTACCAACAAAAGCACCAATTGGTATCGAGCCAGGCAAAGGCAGCTTAAATGAACGCTGCGACTGAGAATTTGTCGTTGCAACCTGCTGATGCTGCAAACATTATGCCGGTCACCATGACTCAAGCCGCTGCGACCCATGTTTCAAAGTATTTAACGAAACGAGGTAAGGGTGTCGGCTTGCGCTTGGGCGTGCGTACTACCGGCTGCTCAGGCTTAGCGTACAAACTTGAGTTTGTTGATGCTGTTGATACGGTAGACCATCGTTTCGAGTACTTTGGCGTGGCGGTTTTTGTAGACCCAAAAAGTTTGCCGTATTTGTCGGGTACCGAGCTTGATTTTGGTCGCGAAGGCTTAAACGAGGGCTTTAAGTTTAATAACCCAAACGTCAAAGCGGAATGCGGTTGCGGCGAATCGTTCACGGTGTAAAAAAGGCTTGGGAACGCACAGTTTTTTTGAATTGTTTTCTTTGCCTGTGCGCTTTGAAATCAATCGTTCAGAACTCGACCAGCGTTTTCGCCAACTACAAGCTGTAGTGCATCCTGATAAATTTGCTAATGCCAGCGCCCCCGAGCAACGCCATGCGGCCGAGCAATCGATGAATATCAATGATGCGTATCAGACACTAAAAGACCCAGTAAAGCGTGCGATGCTGTTGTGCGCGATTCGCGGGCATGAAGTGAATTTAAACACTAACACGGCTATGACGAGCAAGTTTTTAGTAGAGCAAATGCAACTACGCGAAACGCTAGAGGATTTGTTATCAACTGCAAAATCGATTTCTGCAAACTTATCCCAATGCGAGGATCAATTAGAAGCTTTGCACGAAGAAGTCGAATTGGCTCAGCGAACCCGACTAGCGCAGTTAAATAGCCAGCTAGATGTCCACAACAATACTGCTGAAGCGGTTAGTTTAATCAAAGAGCTAATGTTCTTTAATAAACTGGCGCTAGAAGTAGACGACGCACAAGTACTTTTGCAAAACTAATATGCTTTTCCAAATATCAGAACCGGGCATGACGCCCGAACCCCATCAACGTAAGTTAGCCGCCGGTATCGACTTAGGAACGACTAACTCCTTAATCGCAACTATTCGCTCTAGCAGCCCCGAAGTGTTAGCAGATGACAAAGGGGTTGAGTTGCTGCCCTCGGTTGTCCACTACGCAACCGACGGTACGGCCACGGTTGGCACCAACGCTTTTTATAAACAAGTACAAGACCCCGCAAATACGATTGCGTCGGTTAAACGGTTCATGGGTCGTGGGCGCGATGAAATTGGCTCAGCAACACAATTACGTTACGAACTTGATGAAGGTCCGGGCCAAGTACGTATTAAAACCGTAGCAGGGCTACGTTCGCCAGTCCAAGTTTCGGCCGATATTTTGGCAGTGTTAAAAGCCCGCGCACAAGATAGTCTTGGCGGCGAGTTGGAAGGCGTGGTAATTACTGTGCCCGCTTATTTTGACGATGCGCAACGCCAAGCCACTAAAGACGCCGGACGATTAGCCGGCCTCAATGTGTTGCGACTTTTAAACGAACCAACTGCTGCGGCTGTTGCTTATGGCTTAGATCAAGGCAGCCAAGGAATTTACGCCGTATACGACTTGGGCGGCGGCACATTTGATATTTCGATATTGCGTTTAACCAAAGGTGTATTTGAAGTAATGGCCACTGGTGGCGACAGCGCTTTAGGTGGTGACGACTTTGATGAACTGGTTGTGCAATGGATGCAGCAAGAAGGGCATTTAAAACCACTAACCGATAGCGCAGCACGGCAATTAAGAATGCTCGCGCGCCAAGCCAAAGAACTGCTGACAGAGCACGAACAAGTGCCGATTCAAAAGCGTTTAGAAGATGGTCAAGCTATTGATTTGATATTGAGTCGCAGCTATTTTGATGCAATGGTTTTGCCGTTAATGAAACGCACCATCCAGGCTTGCAAAAAGGCGTTACGCGATGCCGAGATAAAAGTTGAAGATTGCGCTGGCGTTGTGCTGGTCGGTGGCTCAACGCGGATGCCGACCGTGCGCTCGTCGGTGGCGCAGTTATTTGGCAAAGAACCTTTGTGCCAACTCAATCCCGATACGGTCGTGGCGCTAGGTGCCGCAATTCAAGCCAACGCGCTTGTGGGTAACAAGCAAGCTGACGAAGATTGGTTGTTGTTGGATGTCATTCCGTTGTCTTTGGGTATCGAAACCTACGGTGGCATTGTAGAAAAAGTTGTGCCACGCAATTCCACTTTGCCGATTGCCCGTGCACAAGAATTTACAACCTTTAAAGACGGCCAAACCGCAATGGCTATTCACGCAGTGCAGGGCGAGCGCGAGTTAGCCGGTGACTGCCGTTCGCTGGCGCGCTTCGAGTTGCGTGGTATTCCACCAATGGCCGCCGGTGCTGCAAAAATTCGTGTGACCTTTCAGGTCGATGCTGATGGATTGTTAAATGTCCAAGCGCAAGAGTTAACTAGCGGAATAAAAGCCCAAATCGATGTGAAGCCTTCATACGGTTTGTCGGACGATGAAATTTCGACCATGTTGTCGGCCGGGTATGCCAGTGCATCGCAAGATATGAAGGCGCGCGCCTTGGCTGAGCAACAAGTAGAAGCCGAGCGCTTGTTAGAGGCAATTCGTTCGGCGATGCGCGCTGATGCGGACCTGCTAAGCCAGACCGATCAAGATGCAATTAACCAAGCGCTTGAGCAGTTAAATGTTGCTCGCGAGCATTGTCCTGATCATTTGCAAATTAAGCAGCAAGTCGATCATGTTGCCCAGCTAACAGAGAACTTTGCTGCGCTGAGGATGGATCGAGCGGTGAAACAAGCATTAGCCGGAAAACGAATTGATGAAATCGCTCCAAAAGTTGTTTCCGATAACCTTTAAATCACAAGAACAAAAGCCAAGCTGATTGTTAATGTTTAACAATCGCTTAATTCAAAAATAACCCTTAGTTTTTTTAAAGCGCTGCAATGCCCACGATTACCGTTTTACCTCATCCGCAATTGTGCCCCGAAGGTGCGCAATTTTCAGTACCTAGCGAAACCGTAGTGTGTAGTGCATTGCTAGCGCAAGGTATTGCAATCGAGCATGCTTGCGATATGTCTTGCGCTTGTACGACTTGCCATATCATCGTTAAAGCGGGTGGCTCTTCTTTGGAAACCGCGACAGACGAGGAAGAAGATATGTTAGATAAAGCGTGGGGAATTACGTCTCAATCACGCCTATCGTGTCAAGCCCGAGTGAAGGGCGCTGACTTGACGATAGAGATTCCGAAGTACACGATTAACCACGCGCGGGAATAGTTTTGTTTCGTTGAAGTAAGTGAATTGGTTTAACCAAAACGGTGTTTTTTAATTTTTCACTTAAACCGAAGAGCTGTAGGCACAAAAACGTAGTAACAACGAATACGAGGGGCCAGTCTAACCAAACTGGCAAATTCGCTTTTCCGATTGCGTTAGCAACTAAAATTAAGATCGGTAAGTGCAGTAAATAAATTGAATAACTGGCTTTGTCTAAAATAGGTAGAAGTTTTTTAGTTTGTGTACTAAACCTGTAGCAGCATTGAATAGCCAAGGCAATTAGAGTTAACGTACAAAATTGTTTCGCAGTGTAAGCAAACAATCTAATAAGCGTGTTTTCAAATTCAAACAATGAAAAAGTCCAAGCGATATTTAAAAAAATCAACGCACCTAAAACGCCAATCCGAGAGGGCCGTTCAATTGAACTTGAAGTGATCGGCATGTAAAGCGTTAACACACCGATCGAAAAAAACATTGTGTAACGTAAAAAACTTTCAATACTTCCAAATGTTTCAGACATAGTGGCAACGATAGGAAACAAATAACCCATCACTCTTGGGAAAACGAGTAGGAAAGGCAGCGAGCAGATTATTAGGATCTGATGTTGTTGAATAAACAGCTTGATGCTTCGGCGACGATCCGCCGTTAGCGATGCAGTCGATAGGTACAAAAATCCTGCTAAAACGGTGATGTAGCCTAGGTCGCGTAAGAACCAGAGGTGCATTATGGTTGCTAGGCGCGGGGCTTCGAGTAATGTTGCAGTTCTTGAAACGCTGCTATCGGCAAACAACAAATAGATTGGGTAGTTTAAAAAAACGGCCGTCAAAACGAATGGCACTGCGAGTCGCTTAGCCCTGTTCCAATAAAAAGAACTCAGTTTTCTGTGCTTTTTAATTTGAATTGCAAACGCTAAACCTGCAATTAACATGAATGCCTCCATCCTAAATGAATGAATTAGATTCACGGCTGCAATCGGAAGCCAATGGGATTCTCGAGTGACTGGAAATTCGTGGCTTACATTATAAAATGTTCCAAGGTGCAAGACGATTCCCAATAATGCTAGGGGGCCGCGAGCCGTGAATATTTTATATGCAAGATTTGAGTTCATGGTTCAAACCATAAACCGGCAGTCACGATGGATTTGTGACTAATTACTCAACCGAACATGTGGTCGCGCACTGCGGACAAAGCGCGTGAATAATGTCTCAGATCACTCGATTTTCCTAAGTGTTGGAAACAAAATAACGTCGCGAATACTGGCACTATCGGTCAATAGCATCATTAAACGGTCAATTCCAATGCCACATCCGCCCGTGGGTGGCATGCCGTATTCGAGGGCGCGGACGTAATCTGCATCGTAAAACATCGCTTCTTCGTCGCCGGCATCTTTAGCTTGCACTTGTGACTTAAATCGTGCGGCTTGATCTTGCGCGTCGTTTAACTCAGAAAAGCCATTAGCAAACTCGCGCCCGGTCATAAATAACTCAAAGCGTTCGGTAATACCTGGACGCGTATCGGAGGCGCGCGCCAATGGGGAGACCTCTATTGGGTAATCAATAATGTACGTTGGATTCCACAATTGACTCTCTGCGCACTCTTCAAACAACATTAATTGCAAGGCGCCAATACCTGCCAGCTTTACTTTGTTGTCGTTAATATCGACGTGCAAACTACGTAAGGTAGCTAGTAACCAATCGCGCGAGTCAAACGCCGAGCCGACATAGTGCGGTGCGTATTTTTCTATCGCTTGAACAACCGTTAGGCGGTCAAATGCAGGCCCCAAATCGATATCACGGCCTTGATAGGTCAACTTGGTTGTACCGCGCGCTGCTAATGCGGCATCGCGAATAACACGCTCAGTAAAATCCATTAACCATTGGTAATCGGTATAAGCCGCGTAAAATTCCATCATTGTAAATTCTGGATTGTGGCGAACCGAGATACCTTCGTTGCGAAAGTTACGATTAATCTCAAACACGCGTTCAAAACCACCAACGACCAAGCGCTTTAGATACAGCTCGGGCGCAATGCGCATATACATTGTTTGGTCTAGCGCATTGTGATGGGTAACAAAGGGCTTAGCCGCTGCGCCGCCGGGAATTGGCTGCATCATGGGCGTTTCTACTTCAAGAAACTGATTCGCGATCATAAAACTTCGAATGGCGCTAATTGCTTTAGAGCGAGCCAAGAAAACGGAGCGCGACTCTTCGTTAACAATTAAATCGATATAACGTTGGCGGTAACGTGTCTCTTGATCGGCCAACCCATGAAACTTATCAGGCAAAGGGCGCAAAGACTTTGTTAACAAACGAAGCTCAGTACATTTGACCGATAGCTCGCCTTTCATGGTTTTAAACATGATGCCCTGCACGCCGACGATATCGCCTAAATCCCAATGCTTAAATGATTCGTGGGTAGCTTCGCTAACGCCTTCATTTGTAATGTACAACTGAATACGCCCAGTTGAGTCTTGCACGGTTGCAAAGCTTGCTTTACCTTGCACGCGTTTTAACATCATGCGGCCAGCAATGATGACTTTGATCGGTGTGGCCTCTAGCACTTCACGCGTTTTTTCGCCGTGAGCCTGTGCAAGGGCGCGCGCCCGATCAGTTGGCACAAAGTCATTCGGAAAAGCCGGCGTTGGCAGTTTGCGCAACTCATCCAATTTATGGCGACGCTCGGCCATAATTTGATTTTCATCAACTGTTACGGGTGCAATTGGGGTTGCTGCTGGTTGGGTATTGTCTGTCATAACAAATCAAAAGTTGGTATTACATTGTTTAAATTAAACGCCTTGTTTCAAGCTGGCCGAAATAAATTCATCTAAATCACCATCAAGAACCGAGCGGGTATTACTAATTTCGACGTTAGTGCGTAAGTCTTTTATACGAGATTGATCCAACACGTAACTGCGAATTTGATGACCCCAACCGACATCGGTTTTACTGTCTTCAACTTTTTGCTGCTCGGCCATACGTTTACGCATTTCGTGCTCGTACATGCGCGAACGCAGCATGCCCATGGCTTCGTCTTTGTTGCGATGTTGTGAACGATCGTTTTGGCACTGCACCACAATATTGGTAGGCAAATGCGTTATGCGAACAGCAGATTCTGTTTTGTTAACGTGTTGACCGCCCGCGCCCGAAGCACGAAACACGTCGATACGTAGATCCGCGGGATTAATGTCGATCTCGAAAGAATCGTCGATTTCGGGATACACGTAAATACTGGCAAACGAAGTATGACGACCACCACTGGAATCAAACGGTGACTTGCGTACGAGGCGATGAACCCCAGTTTCGCTGCGCAAAAAACCAAACGCGTAGTCGCCAGTCATTTTGATAGTTGCCGACTTAATGCCAGCAACGTCACCCGGTGATTCTTCGAGTAATTCGGTTTTAAAACCTTTGCGCTCACCGTAGCGTAAATATTGGCGCAATAACATTGACGCCCAATCTTGCGCTTCGGTTCCACCAGCACCGGCTTGTACATCGATAAAACAAGGCAGTGGGTCGGCGGGGTTGTTAAACATCCGGCGAAATTCTAAGTCAGCCACTTTGGCTTCGATCGACGCCACGTCGGCCTCCACTGCCATTAAAGTGTCGTCATCGCCTTCATCGCGCGCCATTTCGAATAAATCGTTAGCGTCAATGGTTTGTTGGTCGATGGATCTAAGGTTGTTTACAACGCCTTCTAGCATGCGTTGTTCTTTGCCAAGCTCTTGGGCGCGTTTGGGTTCTTCCCAAACGGCTGGCGAGGCTAGTTCGCGGCTTACAGTGTCTAGACGTTCTTCTTTGCCATTAAAGTCAAAGATACCTCCGCAAGTCCGTGCTACGAACTTGGATAGATAAAAGGGCTGCCGCGAGGCTATTTAAGCGTTCTGCTTCCATGATGCAAACTTATAAAAGGTTCTATCCCGCGCTTGCAACACACGCCAACCTTGCGGCTTAACTTGTTTTTTGCGTTAAGGACTAACCAGTGATTATACGTTGATCCGGATGCTTATTTTGCAGGGGCGGGCGCTGTGCCACCAGCGGGCGCTAAGACGCCTTTGTTGCCGTCTTTTTCGTCGCCTTTTTTACCGAAATTGTAATCGTCGCCGTCGAGCACGCCCGATAGGATGCTTTGCGCATCAACTGCAGGCACCGGAATGTTTGATGGCGAAGGACCGTTGGCATCACTAGAGGTTTTTGCGCCAGGAATTTGAGTAATGCTGCCTTGACGACTAGTTCCTGTGTTAGCCGAATCACCAGGAACAGCGCCTTCAATAATTTGCTCCTGGGATGCTGCTGCAGTAGCCGGCGTTTTAACTGAAACCCATCCTTGGTTTAACGCAAACATTAAACACAGTATTCCAGCTGTTGCGCCCATAAAGAACGAACCAATTCGAATTAACCAAGTGTCACCTTCGGTAATCGATCGCTCAAGCTTAATTTCACGCGCGGCGGAGGCAATATCGCGACTGCGAACTTCGAATCGAAGGTCTAGAGAGCTTGATAACAAGGCTTTGTCGGCCACTACGTTAATACGTCGGGGCAAACCGTTTGAAAGTCGACCAATTAAACGGACTGCATTTTGGGAAAATACTTGTGGACCTTCGTAGCCAGCATTGGCCATTTTAAAGCTAAGATACTCGGCAATATCAGCTAAGGTTAGACGCTTAATCCGAAATGCATGAACGATTCGATCGCGTACCGCGCGCAATTCTGGTAGGGCGAGGTTGTGGTCTAACTCTTGGGGGCCAAGCAAAATGACCTGCATAATTCGGTTGCCGCCAGCTTCAAGCTGCGATAGCAAGCGAATTTGGTCTAATGTTTCTTCGGGCATAGCGTGCGCCTCGTCGACCATTAAAACAATCTTGCGACCTTCTTCGTAGTATTCGCCTAGTTTCTTTTGTAACGCAACAACCATTGCTTCAGGGTTGCGGCGGCTAAATTCAACGCCAAGACCGTCGGCGACTGCAAACAACATTTGCTCGCGCGAAAGGGTTGGGTCGGCAATGTAAATTGATTTGAAGCGGGCTGGCAGCGTTTTAAGTAAGTAGCGGCAAATCGTTGTTTTACCTGACCCAACTTCGCCCGTAATTTTTACGATGCCTTCTTCATTGGCTAGAACGTACTCGATTGATTCAAGCAAATTCTTGCGGCTACCGCCCTTGTAAAAGGATTCGGTTTCCGGTGTTACCAGAAATGGTTTGCTGTTTAAGCCGAAGTGTTTTAGGTACACGGTATAAAAATGGGATCAATGCCAAGAAGAAAAACTTGTGCGAATTGTCCCTGAATCGGCTACTTCGACCAAATCAAATTAGCCCGTTGGCGGGTATTTGTTCACGAGTGGGTGCAATCAATTGAACTGTTCGGTCGCCGCTACATGCGCAATAATCAAAGACAACTGCTCGCGTCCATTAAATCGATCGAGGTTGAGCGTTACGATTAAACGGCAAGTTTCTGGAGCCGGTATAGTGTAAAAAAACTTTATTGCATCAAATACTTGGCCGTCAATATTAATGCGTAACTTTAAATGCTTTTCTTTAATCAATGTTTGCTTAATTACATTGCCTTTTACCTCAAAAACGGGTGGTTCGAACTGTTGTCCCCAAATGCCGTTTTGGGTGCTGCGGGCGTTTTCGATGCTTAAGTCATCTGCGAACAATGGTCCATCAGTCCACAACACCGAGCCGGGCAATTGAGCGCCGACTAAAGTTTCCACGGCTTGGTTAAAGGCGATCTCGAATCTTGGCAAGTCTTTGTGATTTAAAGTCATGCCGGCCGCCATCGCATGGCCACCAAATTTCTCTAAAATCGGCGGCTCTTGTTTCGCGACTAAGTCGAGCGCGTCACGTAAATGCACACCAGGTATTGACCGACCCGAACCGCGTAATTGTTCACTGCCTGGCTCGGCTGGTGCAAGAGCGAAGCTTGGACACTGCCAACGATCTTTTAAACGCGAAGCGATTAAGCCCACAATGCCTTGATGCCAGTCTTCCCTAAATACCGTCAGGGAATGACTTGCGGCTTGTACTTCGGGCAGTTGCGCTTGTTCCTGCATTGTTTGTTGCAACTCTTTTCGCTCGCTGTTAATCGTATTGAGTTGCTCTGCTAATCCTGCCACCTCATCTTCATCATCGCTAATAAGGCAACGAATCCCGAGAGACATATCACTTAGTCGACCTGCCGCATTTAAGCGGGGGCCAACTAAAAACCCTAAGTCACGTAATTGCAGGGTTTGGGTTGCTTTACCTGCTGTTTTTAATATTGCACGTAGACCCGGTTGGATTTGACCGGCCAACATGCGGGCAAAACCGTGCTTTACTAAAATTCGGTTATTGGTATCTAACGGAACTAAATCGGCCACCGTGCCTAGAGCCACCAAATCTAACAATTGCGCTAAATTGGCCCTAGCCTCGGGTTTATTTTGCTTGCGTAACAAGGCCCGTATCGCTAATAGCGTGTAAAACATAACGCCGACACCAGCTAAAGCTTTGCTGCCAAATAAACAGCCAGGTTGATTTGGGTTCACCATGGCATCGGGTTGGGCAACCTGTTCGCCAGCTAAGTGATGGTCTGTAACAACTACTTTAAGACCTAATGCTTTGGCACGATTGACGCCTTCGATGCTGGCAATGCCGTTATCAACAGTAATTAGTAAGTCCGGCTTGCGTTGTGCCGCCAGCTCAACCAATTCGGGCGACAGGCCGTATCCTAGCTTGAATCGATCTGGAACGATAAAGTCAACCGTGTGCTCTTGAGCGCCTAATAATTTAAGACCCCGAATTGCTACGGCACAGGCCGTTGCCCCATCGCAATCGTAATCCGCAACGATAACAATGCGTTTTTGATTGGCAATTGCATCGGCAATAATTTCGGCGGCATCCTCTATACCTAGCAGTTGGTTTGGGTTTAAAAGTTCGGCCAACGGCGGTTCGATTTGCTCCACCAACGTAATGCCGCGAGCCCCGTAAATACGCGCCATTAACGGATTTAAACCCGCCTTGATTAGGTCCTTTACTGCTTGCTCATCAACTGGTCTTTGGCGGATTTGCGGGCCGCTTTGGGTAACAGTTGGTTTGGCTAGTAAAACGCTCATTTTGCAGGGGGCATTGGTAAGGACTGGGCACACATCGACGAAAAGGGCGTATTCGGTTTAGAAAATCCAAGACGCTGCTTAAGGTCATTTAAAAAATTAGGCGGTGTTAGCGTTAGTTCTAAAATCTCTTGATCACTCGTAAGAATTAGTTTGCAGCCTTGCCTAGCTTGCAACTGCTCGCGAACCGGTTTTAAAACTTCAGACGAAATAGCGCCAATTGCGGCGGCCCACTCGTAGGCCCGATCATTGACTAGTTCTTGAATTGGCTCGGTAATGACCAAGTTTTCTTCCAACAAGGCGCTTTCGGTTGCGGAACCAACTGCGGTTTTATTTGCAACAAGCGGGCAAGGCCCGACCAGCCATAATGAATTGACGGGTAAACGACCATCTGCTTGGCGAGCCATGTTTGCCGGATGGTTAAACCAAGAAACCTCGGCTTCGCCGACCAAACGTCGCCAGTTGCGAGCGTGGTCAATCGTTGGGTTTGCTAAAGTCCCATCCGTGTTATTTTGAGGTAAATACAATTGAATGCTTCGGCCCTGTGCTGAAAGCGAGCTTGCTGCATTAAGGGCTGGGGGATGAGTAGGCACGTTCCAATTTAAATACCAGCGCTGCGGATGAGCAACAACAATTGAAAAACCCTGCGATTCGCAGTACTCGGTGAGTGAGACCGCTAGTTGTTGGGCTTCATCAAGTGTTAAGTCCTCTAATTTGGCGCGTCCGAGCACAATGTGGTCAGTAGCTAATTGGCAATACACCGGATCAATCCGCCACCAATTAACGGCGGTTTCTTGTGCCGGTAATTTTGTAATCTTGTCCGAGTTACTGATATCCGGATATTGCGGCCAATCTTCCAACACAGACTGTGCTGCCAAAGAGCCAAAACATTTAAGTTGGTGCTTGGCCGCAAGCCACTGTTCGTGGGGTAAAAAACGCGGTACTGGACTTGTGTCGCTGGTCGATTCGGTCGGGAGTGTTGAAGGCACGAAAGTGGCGGTCGAGCAAAACTCGGACACCAATTGGCCAAGTGCACTATTGTTAATAACTGCGCGCAGTTGCTCGTTATCAAGCCAATGTTTGGGCGCTAGTCCACCAGCGACCAAAATACATTGAACAGTCGATTTTTTGAGTAAAACAGGCAATTGGGCTTCTCGCAGTAGTGCTGCATATTAATGCTGCAATTTGAATCAGAAAATAGATGCTGGAAATACGAACCCGATCATAAACTATGCACTACAGTCGTTTAGCGATTTTGAGGCATTTGGCTATTGTCAGGCCGGCTTGTCACTGACGACAATGTGTTTATGGCAAACTGTCGGATGATTAATTTTTTTGCATAGCGCTGTTTAGTGAATATTCCCTACGAACTTTGGATTGGCTGGCGCTACGTTCGCGCCAAACGCAAAACCGTCACCAGCAACCGATTTATTTCCTTCATTTCAGGCTTGTCCGCAACGGGCATTGCTTTAGGCGTTGCGGCATTAATTTTGGTATTGTCGGTAATGAACGGCTTTCAACGCGAAGTACGCGACAGAATGCTGTCCGTCATTCCGCATATCGAAGTGAACTCAAATGCCGGACCCATCGAGGACTGGCAAGGTTTGGCTACCAAGGTCAAGCAAGTTAACGGTGTGATAGGTGCCGCACCATTTGTATCGGGTCAAGCAATGGCAACGCGCGATGATGTTTTACGCGGTGTTGCCTTGCGAGGAATCGATCCGGCCTTCGAGTCTGAAGTGTCAGATTTAGCAAAACAAATTCGCAGGGGCTCTTTAGCTTCGTTAATTCCGGGCGAATTTGGCGTTGTTATTGGTCGTCACTTGGCCAATTCTTTCGGACTGCAGATAGGCGATAAATTAACTTTAATTGCCCCAGCCGGAACAGTGACCCCTACTGGGTTCGTACCGCGACTAAAGTCGTTTACGGTCGTCGCGGTATTTGATTCAGGCCATTACGAGTATGACTCGGCAATGATTATGACCCATTGGAGCGATGCCGCTAAGTTGTTACGTACCGACGGCGTAACGGGCCTGCGGTTGCGAACCAACGATATGAACCAAGCACCGCAGACAGCAGCCGCTTTAACTAAAGCGTTGCCACCCGAATTTTACGCGCGCGATTGGTCTAAAGAAAATGCTACTTGGTTTGCTGCCGTGCAAGTTGAAAAGCGCATGATGTTTATTATCCTAACTTTGATTATTGCCGTCGCGGCTTTTAATTTAGTTTCGATGCTGGTAATGACCGTGACAGAAAAACAATCGGATATTGCAATTTTGCGAACCCTCGGCGCTACGCCAAACAGTATTCAAAAAGTCTTTATCGTGCAGGGCGCGCTAATTGGTTGGTTGGGTACTTTAATTGGGGTTGCTTTAGGGCTAGTGTTGGCCTTTAACGTTGGAACAATTGTTGGGGCTATTGAAAAATTGTTTGGTTTCCAAGCGCTACCCGAAAGCCTGTATTTAATTAGTAAGGTACCGTCCCAAATTAACTTTTCGGATGTGAGCTTTATTGCAATGACATCGTTCGTTCTTTCAATTATTGCCACTCTTTATCCAAGCCGCCGCGCCGCGCAGCTTTCACCTGCAGAGGCCTTGCGTTATGAATAACGACACCGTGAAATCTAAAGCTAATACTGGTGAATTGGTCATTAAAGCCCAAGATGTATCCAAGAGCTTTCCCGAAACTTCGGTCGGTGCCGGTAAGGTTCAAGTGCTGGCTAATTGCAATTTGCAGCTTCACCAAGGCGAGCTTTTAGCCATTGTTGGTTCTTCTGGCTCGGGCAAAAGTACCTTAATGCATTTGCTTGGTGGACTGGATCGGCCCGATGAGGGCAAGGTATTAATCGAGCAACAAAATTTAGCCGATTTAAACGAAAACCAGTTGGCTGCATTACGCAACCAAAAACTAGGGTTTGTTTATCAGTTTCATCATTTGTTGCCCGAATTTAGTGCGTTAGAAAATGTAGCGATGCCCTTAATTTTAAGACGTCTGCCCCACGCTGAAGCACTAAAGCGTGCCAGTACTGTTTTGCATCGCGTGGGTCTGGACCACCGCGAGCATCATGTGCCAGGCCAGTTGTCGGGTGGCGAACGCCAACGCGTAGCGATTGCTCGTGCGCTAGTAACCGAGCCTCGTTGTGTATTGGCGGACGAACCAACGGGTAACTTGGATCGCAAAACAGCAACGCAAGTGTTTGATCTAATTTTGCAGCTTAATAAAGAGCTAGGGATAGCTTTTGCTTTGGTCACCCACGACAGTACGCTTGCGCAACGATGCGATCGGGTTTTGCAAATGCAAGAAGGGCGCTTACAGTGACACCAGCAGAAATTTACGATGAAATGCATCACGCGCAGCAAGGCGTACGTAAACATTATCAAGCCTTTGAAAATTGGCTAAAGGGTAAGCCAGAAGAATTTATTCGCAGCAAGCGCGCCGAGGCTGATTTAACTTTTCGGCGCGTGGGCATTACGTTCGCGGTATATGGTGATGATGCGGGCACCGAACGGTTAATTCCTTTCGATATTATTCCGCGGGTTATCCCGGCGAGTGAATGGACGTTTTTAGATCGCGGCTTAAAACAAAGGGTGCGGGCCTTAAACGCATTTATTCACGACGTTTACCATCAGCAGCGCATAGTACGTGCGGGCATCATTCCCGCAGAACAAGTATTTTTAAATGCGCAATACCGCCCCGAAATGCAAGGTGTAGAAGTTCCGCAAGATATTTATTGTCATATTGCGGGGGTTGATGTTGTGCGTGCTGGCGCGGGCGAGTTTTTTGTTTTAGAAGATAATTTACGCGTCCCTTCCGGTGTTTCGTACATGCTCGAAAATCGTAAAATGATGATGCGCCTTTTTCCCGATGTTTTTGCTCGAATTCCTGTGGCACCCGTAGCGCATTACGCGGACGTACTACTAGAGAATTTACGTTCGGTTGCACCGCGCGGTGTGTCCGATCCGGTGGTTGTTGTAATGACCCCTGGTATGTATAACTCTGCTTATTTTGAGCATGCCTTTTTAGCGCAGCAAATGGGCGTCGAATTAGTTGAAGGGCGCGATTTATTTGTCGACGAAAACTTAGTATTTATGCGCACAACGCAAGGCCCAAAACGAGTCGATGTTATTTATCGCCGCGTAGACGATGACTTTTTAGATCCTTTGAATTTTAGGGTCGACTCTAGCCTAGGCGTAGCTGGTTTACTCAATTGTTATCGCGCCGGTAATGTCACATTGTGTAATGCGATTGGTACCGGTGTTGCCGATGATAAAAGTATCTATCCTTATGTGCCCGATATGATTCGCTTCTACTTAAGCGAAGAACCCATTTTAAATAACGTCACAACCTATCAGTGCCGTAAGCCTACCGAATTGAGTTTTGTATTAGCCAATTTAAAAGATCTCGTTGTAAAAGAGGTTCATGGAGCTGGAGGATACGGGATGTTGGTAGGGCCAGCATCGACTAAGGCCGAAATAGAGGGTTTTGCCGAACGCGTAAAAGCTAACCCTAGCAATTACATTGCTCAGCCAACATTAGCGCTTTCGGCTTGCCCAACCTATGTCGACGCGGGTATTGCGCCACGGCATATTGATTTACGGCCCTATGTGTTGTGCGGCAAAGATATCAGTATCGTTCCTGGCGGGCTAACTCGGGTTGCCCTGCGGGAGGGCTCTTTAGTGGTTAACTCTTCGCAAGGTGGCGGCACCAAAGATACGTGGGTCCTCGAAGACGACTCGGGACAAGCACCATGTTAAGCCGAACTGCTGATAGCCTTTTTTGGATGGGGCGCTACACCGAACGGGCCGAAAATACTGCACGCATGCTCGACGTTAATACACAAATGTCGTTGTTGCCGCAAACCGACGAACAAACCGCTGTTGCATGGAAAGCGATGGTCAGTATTTCCGAGCTTGAAACCGCTTACGTTAAAAAGCACACTGCTTACGACACCGATTCGGTGCTTAATTTTATGGCCCGTGATGTCGATAATTCGTCCAGCATTATTAGTTGTTTACGATCGGCTCGTGAAAATGCCCGCGCGGTACGAGGAAGCCTAACTACCGAAGTTTGGGAGACCGTAAACACGACGTGGTTAGAGGCTCAAAAAATGTTGGATCAGGGCGCGTTAGAACGTGATCCAAGTGCGTTCTTTGAGTGGGTCAAATTTCGCTCCCATTTAACGCGCGGTGTAACTGTTGGCACAATGTTGCGCGATGAGGCGTTGTTCTTTATTCGCATGGGTACTTTTTTAGAGCGCGCCGATAATACGGCCCGGTTGCTCGACGTAAAGTTTTACGCTTTACCGGATAACGACGACGGCGATTTTGGTCCGCGCGATTTTTATCATTGGACCGCCTTGTTGCGCAGCGTGTCTGGCTTTGAGGTTTATCGTAAAACCTATCGTGATGTGATTACGCCAGAACGAGTCGCCGAGCTTTTAATCTTGCGCTCTGAAATGCCCCGTTCGTTACTAGCCTGTGTTTCCGAGGTTGAAGTCAATTTACGCGAAGTCGCCAACGCACGATCAAACGCTACCTTGCGTGAAGCCGGAAAGTTAAAAGCCGACCTTGCTTTTGGCACTATTGAAGAAATTTTAGAATTGGGACTGCATGCGTATTTGCAGCGCTTTTTGGATCGCATTAACAATATTGCATCGGGTGTAAGCCGTGACTTTCTTGTTCCGTTAGTTGTCTAGCAATCAATGTTAAAGAAAAATCGCCCATGACCACGCGCTTTGCAATTGAACATACCACCATCTATCGCTATGCCAGTTCGGTCAGTAATACGGTGCAAATGTTGCGACTTACGCCGCGCAGCGAAGCGCATCAACGTACGCTCGACTGGCAATTGTTCGCGCCTGGGCGTTTAGAACAACAATTTGATGCATTTGGTAACTCAACTCACATGCTATCGTTACATCGCCCGCACGACGTAATCGAAGTGAGGGTGCGTGGCGTTGTTGAGTTAAGTACCTTAAGTAATGGTCTAATCAGTCGTGAAGAGGGTGCTATTCCTGCGCTAGCCTTTGGCGTAGTCACTCCGTTAACACAGCCTGACCAAGACATAACAGCGTTTGCTCACCAAACCATACCACGCGGCCTGCGCGATCCCAGCGATTGTTTAATATTGGCAGCTGCTATTGCTGACCGTGTTAGTTACTTAACGGGGGTCACAGAAGTAACCAGTACCGCTGCACAAGCGTTCGAAATGCAGCAGGGCGTTTGCCAAGACCATGCCCATGTGTTTTTAGCGTGCTGCCGCGTCCTAAATAGTCCGGCACGTTACGTCAGCGGTTATGTTCACCCCGGTACGGCTAATTACGCAGCTAGCCATGCATGGGTCGATGTGTGGATTGAAGGCTTGGGTTGGATAAGCGTGGACATTACTAATCGTCAACTGACGTCAGACAAGCATTGTCGGTTAGCGGTAGCGCGCGATTATGAATCTGCCGCGCCGATTCGCGGCGTGCGGGTTGGTGGCGGGCATGAATCGATGTCGGTTCAAGTACAGTTTCATAACGACAACCAATAGTTGTTAAGGTGAACTTTTTAATCGACAGCCATTGCCATATGGATGCTGGCGAGTTTGGTTTAGATGCAGTCGGCATTTTGCAGGCGGCTAAAAGTCAAGAGGTAGCGGGCTTTGTTATTCCGGCAGTCGAGCGTTCTAATTGGCCTCGAGTCGCTGCGCTTGCGCAGCAAGTGCCAGGCGCTATGTACACGCTGGGTATTCACCCAATGTATGTCAACACCGTTCAACCGGATGACCTCGCGCTGTTGCGAGTGCAAGTGCAGGCTGCCTTAAGTGATCCTAAATTCTTAGGTATTGGCGAAATTGGTTTAGATTATTTCGAACCCGGCCTAGACCGACAAGTGCAATGGCAGATTTTTATAGAGCAGCTAAAAATCGCTAAGGACTTTGATTTGCCGGTGATTATGCATGTGCGACGCTCACAGGACATGATTTTAAAGGGCTTACGCCAAATCCAACCGGTTAGTGGTATTGCTCATGCGTTTAACGGCAGCGAACAGCAAGCAGCCCAATTTATAGAACGCAATATTTGTTTGGGTTTCGGTGGTGCCATGACGTTTACGCGGGCATTGCAAATTCGACGATTAGCGGCGCAACTTCCAATCGAAGCGATTGTCTTAGAGACGGACGCTCCAGACATTGCACCCGAATGGATTAATCATCAACGCAACGACCCCACACAGTTGCCTCGAATTGCCAAAGTGTTAGCCGAGTTAAGGCCAGAGTTAAGCCTCGCAGCAATTTGGCAAGCAACTACGCAAAATGTACTTAGGGTTTTGCCCCGCGCGCAACGTTTAGCTTAAGTCTTTTGGCTAATAGCCAAACTGCCTTAAAACTTTGATACTGCGGCGATGATCCAAGCGCTTTCTTTATCGAAAATTTTTGCAACTAAGCAAATTACTAAACCCAGAATGCTGGGTTTTCAGTGGCATGGTTTGGGCGGTATTTTAATTGTTCTGGCGCTAATTTTTCATCAGCAAACCCAGTTGTTGCCTGCTTGGTGGTTTGGTCTTTCTGGTGTATTTTTGTTGTGTATTGCATTCGTCATTTGGCTATTAAGCCGTCGCTGGCTTTCTTGGCTAATATTGTTTAGTGTGAGCCTAATTGCTTGGTGTAGCTGGACTCATCTAGCTCAGCAACGACTTGATGATCGTCTATCTGCACAGTGGGAAGGGCGTGAAATACAAGTAACGGGCTTAATTGCTTCGATGCCACAACAAAAGCAATTCTCACAACGTTTCGACTTTCTAGTTTCAAGTACCAACGGACCAACTGAAGTTCGGTTACCTAAAAAAATCGTACTGTCTTGGGCGCCGACTTTTCATACGGCAGGTTCGGTTCAATATCTTGAGCCTGGCCAATTGTGGACGTTTACCGTTAAGTTAAAACGACCGGTTGGGGCCGTAAATTTCGAAGGTTTTGACAGCGAACTCAACGCCTTTCGCCAGCAAATTGGCGCGTATGGCGGTGTTCAAAAAAACGCCGCCCAATTTCACTGCAACCTGTGGTGCTTGCAAATTTTTCAAACCGATTTATGGACCTCGCTACCGGCCATCACATTAGAACGGTTGCGCTTAGTTATTAGCCAATCGCTCGATGAATTAACGCCCTTGTCGGGCGAACGTGCAACCGGTGTAATCAAGGCGCTTGCAATTGGGGAGCAGTCGGCAATTACCGCCGGTGATTGGCGTTTGTTTAACCGAACCGGTGTTTCGCATTTAATGAGTATTTCCGGAATGCATGTCACCATGACAGCGGCTATGGCGGCATGGTGTACGGTATTTTTTTGGAACCGATTTGCGGCTAAACTTTCGTTAGCCAATCTCGCTCGGTTACCAAACCGACGACGTTTGGCCTGGGTTTTTGCCATTGCAGTGGCCTTGTTGTATTGCGCTTTAGCAGGTTGGGGTATTCCAGCGCAACGCACCGTCTTTACCGTTATTTTTATTGGTTTGTTGGCGCATCAGCGCGCGGGTTTCGGTGCGCTTTGGGTCTTACAAGCTGTTGCGTTTTGTATTTTAATTTTGGACCCTTGGGCCGTTTTAACCATTGGCTTTTGGCTATCATTTCTTGCGGTTGCAGGCTTAATGTTGCAAGGCACTTCGCCTGATCAATTGAAGCTAGATCCGGCGCGGTCACCGCTCAAAACATTGCAAAAGACAATTGTCGAAAAGAGCCCAAAGCAATTACTGGTCGAGCATTTTTTTAAACACACGCTGGTTCAGGCCCTTCGCGCGCAATGGGCATGCACGTGGGTGTTACTGCCAGCCTTAGCTTATTTTTTTGGCAGCATTAGCGCGGTCTCGGTGGTTGCGAATGCGCTTGCGATTCCCGTTATTGGATTAGTAATCACGCCACTGGCCCTTGCTTGCGCTTTACTTTGTGTTTTGCTGCCCGCCTTTGCCATGCCGTTGGCCGCGGCCTTAGTTCAAGGCATCGCATGGATACTGAATGTGCTGTTTGCATTTTTACTTTGGTTAGATCAAAGCCTTGCGGCGCAATGGATTGTTGGACAACCTAGCTTGCTAATTACTGTCATTTCGACATTACTCATAATGTTGGCATTGGCGCGCTCTTGGATGCCTTTTTTTCGAGTATCGCGTTGGCATTATTTATTTAAGAGCGTGTTGTTAAGCTTTTCAACAGCTTTATTAGTTTTGCCAGCGGTTTCAAAATCGTCGGTTAAAAATAATTGGGACGTAACCTTTTTTGATGTTGGGCAAGGTAGCGCAATTTTAATTCGATCAAAAGATAAGGTAGTTTTGTTTGATACAGGTCCTCAGCAATCGACTGAAAGCGATGCGGGTTCGAACACAATAGTTCCAGCGTTACGGCTTTTAGGCATTCGCAAAATAGATTTGCTGGTCCTTTCGCATTTGGACACTGGGCATATCGGCGGGTTGAACGCGATATTGGATGCAATGCCGATTGAAAAAATTTGGACCAGCCTACCCGACGATAGTGTGCAATCGCAGCGAATTGCAAATACAACTAAATTGCTAACAAGTTCTGTTACTGAACGCTGCCAAGGTGGGCTAAAAACAGTAATTGCAGGCCTAGAATTGGAAGTTCTGCATCCGCCAAACCTTGCGGAACTTGAGGTAAATAGCGATCAAGTGCAAAGTTCGGAAGATCAGGCAAGCGAAGTTAAAAACAGCGAAGTTAAAAACATCGAGATTAATAATACTGAGGTGATTAGAACTGAACTCAATGCGATTGAGGAAGATGCTTACGAAGCCCAAACTGCCGACCTTACAAGCAACAAAGTAAAACTTAAGCATTCAAAATCGCCCCCCAAAAAAGTGGACAATAACGCAAGCAGCTGCGTTTTAATGATTCGCGGCAACGAACATAAAGTGATACTGACCGCTGATATTCAAGTGAAACAAGAACGGTGGCTTGTGCAGCAGTATGGCGATCAGTTAAAAGCCGATGTGTTAGCAATGCCGGGGCAGGGTGCTGCCAGTGGTTCAAGCGCATTATTGTTGCAAGCGGTCCAACCAAAGTTTGCCGTGTCTCAAGCCGGATACCGTAACCGCTGGAAAATTCCCAATAAGGTATTGCCACGCTACCAACAATTGGGCATCCAAGTAGAGCGTACTGACCAGCAAGGCGCGATCCGTTTTCAATTTGGCAATGTTGACAACAATTCGTTTGACAATCTAAATCCAATCAAATCGCTGGATGCCCTAAACCCCTTTAAGCAGACTATACCGACGGAGGAGCCTAGTGCAATTGCGGTGCAGACGGCTCGGCACGAACGCGACGCCTATTGGCGCATTAAGCCTTAGAGCGGGTGCGAACCCGCTAAAATTAGCAGCTAAGCCGTTTCACGGTGCCCTAGGATTGTACAAATGAATTCTCTTAAGCCTGTCGTTGAGCCAAGGCTTCAATTTATCGATTGCAAAGCTGCCGATGGACGCCCGCACCGTATGGCCTATTGGAATTACAGCTCTGAGGCGGTCTGGTCCGATAAAACGAGGCCATTAATTATTTGTGCACACGGTTTAACGCGTAATGGGCGCGATTTCGATGTTTTGGCTAGCCAGTTGTGCGATCGTTTTAGAGTAGTCGCGGTCGATTTTGTTGGTCGAGGCGAGTCTGATCGGCTGCACGACCCGATGCAGTATGCCATTCCACAATATGTACAAGACGCTGGGGTGTTAGTTGCACAACTGATTAGCCAAGCAGCACCACATGGCGTGTTTTGGATTGGTACTTCAATGGGTGGCATTGTCGGAATGATCTTGGCGGCGATGCAACCAAGCCCTATTCGCGGCCTTATTCTTAACGACATTGGCCCCGTTATTTCGCCCGTGGGCATTGCCCGAATAAGTGCTTACGCTGGCGTTACGCCAAAGCTGTCAACGTACGCCGAGGCTAAAGCTATGGTCATAGCTAACAGCGCTCCTTTTGGGGTGCATACCGACGAGCAATGGGAATATTTTGTACGCCACTACGTTAAACAAGTGGGTGACGAGTGGGTGCTAAACCACGACCCTGGTATTGCGATTCCTTTTAAAGCAGCAGGTACTGTGCAACCTAGTCTTTGGCCGTACTTTGACGCGATTGCTTGCCCAACACATGTGTTGCGCGGTGCCGAATCGGATTTGCTAGAACATCAAACTGTGATCGAAATGAGTCAACGCGGTCCAAAAGCTAGTTTTGATGAAGTCGACAATGTAGGTCATGCGCCATCGTTAATGCCAGCAGAGCAAATTGAGATGGTGGAAAAAGCGTTGGCGAAAATAATGGGCCTAGCCTACCAGCCCGTAAATATTTACTAACTTTTTGTTTTAATTTTTGTTTCAACTTACTAAAGGAAAAAATCGATGAGCATTACTCGTTTACACGTTGGACCTCGTTTGTCCGAAGTAGCTGTTTACCAAGGCGTGGCCTACTTAGCTGGTCAAGTTGCAAGCGACAATACTGCTGATATTACCGGGCAGACGCAACAAGTGTTGGCGGCAATCGACCAGTTGTTGTCGGAAGTTAAATCAGACAAGACCAAGCTCTTACAGGTAATGATTTTCCTAAAAGACATGAGCGATTTTCCTGCGATGAATGCGGTGTGGGAAAAATGGGTTGTAGCTGGCGCAACGCCACCTCGGGCTACTGTTCAAGCAATGATGGCAACACCTGCTTATTTGGTTGAAGTAAAAGTTATTGCAGCCTGTTCGACCTAATACCAAATGGCGTAACACTCGCTCGCTTAACGCCAACAAGTTTTACGCCATCTAGTTTTATGCCAACTCGGTTCTTAACAGCTCGCTTATCGCCAACCAGCTTTATCAACAATCCGCTGTGCCAGTACTTGAGCGCGGCCAATACTGGCTAATGGTGTTGCATCCGCTTTGTACTCGCCTAAGCTGTAAAGCGCGGGGTTGTTTACCTTCAGCCCAACGACGCTCGGCCACTCGTTGTTGCCTTCAGCAAAGTAACGTTGTGCCGAATCGCTTGCTAAGTACTCTAAAAATTTAACTGCGCCGTCACGATTGGGTGCATTTTTAGCAACCGCACCGCCAGCTACATTAAAGTGTGTTCCAGTGGTTTTTTGATTGGGCCAAATTATTTGAATGTTTTGCATAATGGCTTTGTCTTCAGGTTTTTCTGATCGTATTAAACGCACTAGGTAATAGGTGTTTGTGACTGCAATGGCACATTCGCCATTTGCAACCGCTTTAATTTGATCGGTATCTCCACCGCGTGGTTTGCGTGCAAAGTTAGCAACAACGGCTGTGGCCCACTGTAAAGTTTTGGCCTCACCAAGATGTTCAGACATTGATCCGATCCAACTCAACATATAGGGGTGACTGCCCGAGCGTGTGCAAACTTTGCCTTTAAACTCAGGTTTTGCTAAATCTTCATACGTTTGAATTTGGCTAGTGCTTACGCTGGTTTTGTTAGTTACGATGACTCGTGCGCGAGTCGAGAACCCAAACCACTGGGCGCCTTGGCCGTCGTCTTTACCTTGCAGGTGTGCAGGAATTCTCTTTTTTAGAATGGCTGAATTGACAGGCTGAAACAACCCGTCAATTTGCGCGCGCCAAAGCCGCGCTGCATCGACCATCAAGACAACGTCGGCGGGGCTCGATTTGCCCTCTGAGCGAAGACGCTCCAATAAAGCTTCATCGCCCGCCTCAAGCAAGTTAATTTTGATACCCGTCGCCGCTGTAAAGTCTTTATACAAAGCTTCATCGGTTTGGTAGTGACGGGCCGAATACAAATTAAGTTCTTTAGAGTTTGATTGCATGGGTGCCGGTGCAGTTTGGGCGGCCACGTTAGGCGCAATCCACAAGGCAGTCGAAATACTAATTAGCAACGAAGTAACCAAGGTTCTGTGCGGCTTCGGAACAAGGGCGGTCAAAGAATTGTTTAAAGAGAACATAGTCATAAGAGGTGAGTACCTAAATTGTTTAAAGTGCTTCAGTCAGGGTTTAATGATAATGCGAATCGTTCGCATTTGCAATCAGTTTTCGTAATTTTTCTAATTTGCCGCAAAATAGCGGTAGAAAAATAAACCAACCGCAGCACACTTAAGCCAACTCAAGCTTCGACCCTAAAAACACCTATGAACTTTGTTCCGCCCGATTTGCCTACCCAATCTTCAAACCCTCCCACCCCCACGACCGTTACCCTTACCAGACGCAGTTTGCTAACCGTTTTACCCGCTCTAGCGGCATTACAAGCGTGCAGCGGTCTTGGAGGCGCGGGATCGCGTACATCGCAAGGACAAAGCAGCCAAGCGAACTCAATTGCAGGGCCGAATCCATCGGCAAACAATAATGTTTCAGCAACATCAACTACGGGCGCAGCAAACCCAATAACAGTCAAACCTGCAGTTTCTGTACAGCGTGCGCGCGTAAAGCCAAAAATTGGGTTGGCATTGGGGGGCGGAGCGGCAAGGGGCTTTGCACACGTCGGAGTAATCAGTGTTTTAGAAGCCGCTGGAATTCAACCAGATTGGATTGTTGGCACCTCGGCCGGTAGCCTCGTTGGGGCCCTCTATGCTAGCGGTTTAAGTGCTTCCGCATTACGCACGCAAGCATTGGCCTTAGATGAGTCGTTATTAGGTGATTGGCAGCTAAACAGCCGAGGCGTGATTCGGGGTAAAGGTTTGCAAGATTATGTTAACCGTTTAGTTGGGCAGCGCAGGATCGAACAATTTCCACGCCGGTTTGCAGCTACGGCCACCGATTTATACAACGGAAATTTAAGGCTTTTTGTTTCGGGCGATTGCGGCATGGTTGTGCGCGCGTCTAGTTCGGTTCCTACAGTTTTTGAACCGGTTAGCTTTGAAGGCCGCGAATATGTGGATGGTGGTTTAACTAGCCCAATACCAGTTCGCAGTACCAAACGTTTAGGTTGCGATATCGTGATCGGCGTCGATATTAGTGCAAAGCCTTCGTACCAATCAACCGAGACAGTAGGGCAAATTTTGTTGCAAACATTTGCCATCATGGGGCGATCATTAGCCGAACAAGAAATGCAAGAAGCCGATATTCGATTGCGCCCCGACGTTGGCGACTTAGGTGCTGCAAGTTTTGAATCGCGCAAACGTGCTATCGACGACGGCGAGCGGGCAATGCGAGATCAATTGGGTAACTTAATGGCGCGAATTCGCGCGTTTACTGACCAACCCGGTCTGTAGCGTTTCGCGCCGCTGGCTCTTTGGCCGAAACGTCTCTGAAAAGATCGGCACCAATTCGGTCGGGCAGTCCAACAAGGCGGCGCGCGCCGTCAAATCGCGAGGTCCAATACTGTTTGTCTAAAGTTTCAATGCGCACGGTACCGCCCGCGCTTGGCGAATGTATAAACTGATTGTTGCCAACGTAAATGCCAACGTGCGAAAAAGTTCGTTTTAGCGTGTTGAAAAAAACTAAATCGCCTGGTTTTAAATCTTCGGCTTTTATCGCTTCACTCGAATTGGAGATTTCTTCGGATCGACGGGGCAATACCTTGCCCAGTACATCTTTCACGACGAGCCGAACAAAACCACTGCAGTCGAGACCTACATCGGGCGTGTTGCCGCCAAATTTGTAGCTAACGCCCAACAAAGTCATCGCGCGCATCACCATGTCCGCACGCCAATCAGCACTGGTTTCAACTGCGGCTGTAGTGTTGTTTGAAGGATCGCTAGAAGGTCTTGCAGTCAGCGTAGCCGAACTCGACGGCGCTTTAACTTTTGATTCCGCCTTCAGTTCGCGCAATACGTTCGACGCCTGTGTCGAAGATTTTGCCGCTGGCGTGGCACATCCAGCCAAAGGAATGACTAAAACAAGCAAAAATATTGCGGCTCTCGTGACAAGTTCGGTTTGCATCCGAGGCAGGGTAGGCCAGAATAGGCGCAGTTGTCAAAAAAATTTACAAGCCAGGAAGAAAACTCCCGTGATTTTGGGACCCTTAAATACAACAGACGCCGCCAAGGCCGCTGATGAAGCTAGTCGTTTGACCAGCCCTTTGCCACAAAAGCACTTGCTTTTAGTGTCGGCGGAGGCATTTGCGGGTGAAGATAAGCTGCGCCAATCGTTGCCGCAGCAGTGGGTTGTTCATGCGTTTAAGGGGGCATTACGGGCGCGTGAGGCCCTGTTAATTGGTGTGCGCCCCGAAGTGTTAGTGATTGATTTAGCAACAGAGCATGAAGCGATGTTGAGTCTCATCGAGCGAATAAAGCGATCCGCCGATCCAAAAATAAATGCGATGGAGGTGGTTGCTTATCAATGCGCCGCCGGTTCTATAAAAGACCGAGCCATTGGATATGGCGTTAGTGCTTTTGTTGATGACAGCGATGCTTTGCTGCCGTTTTTAGGAATTAATTCTGTTGAGGCCGTAAATTCAGAAGTGGTCGTTTTAGAGCAAACCGTTTTAAAGCAAACAATTCTGGAGCCAATTACCCCCGAATTACAAATTGACGAAGCATGCCGGCCCGAAGCGAAGTTAAACGAATCAAAGTTAAACGAATCTAAGTTAAACGAATCTAAGTTAAACGAAGCGAGCCCGCTCGAACCAAAATTAAACGAATCTGTTTTAGCTTGGATTGAGAACCAAACCAAGCAGTTCAATGCGCCGGTGGACGATGCCACGCAAGAGCGAGCAATGGTTGGCTCAGGATTATTGCTGCATGGAAAATTGTTCTTTCATCAAATTGGTCCTTCGAAAAATGAAGTAAAAACAGATTCGCCAGCGAGGACGCCACCACCACCGAGGCCATTGCGGCTGGCATTGTTGAAACAACAATTGCGGGCCGGTGATGATTTAATGGCCGATGACAATGGCCGGTTTTGGTTAAGCTTGCGTACGGACAATGAATTAAAAGCAATTCGTGTTGCGCTGCGTTTAGCCGTTGCGTTAACCCGTAGCTCCGATCCGAGGCACTTTGTTGTTGGCGTTGCTTTATCGGGCGCTTATTTGGGCGACGATGCCTCGACCGCTATGCAAATTTGTCAAGATACTTTGCCCGATATTGAACCTTCGGGGCAATTGGCGGTTGCAGTAGACCGCTGGAAATTCAGCATGCCTTTATTGGTTGCTCAAGCCCTCGTTTAATCCTTTTTAGAATAGTCTTAACTAGCTAGGTTTCTTGCTATCGGCTCGCTATGTAAGCAGGCCGTAAGGCCAAAATGGTCTATTCTCAGCAGAGGTCTTTTTTGGCAACCAATCCGATTATTAAGTTCGCGATTTTTAAGTTCGAGGTTACTCATGAGTTTTGCGGCGCAGTATCAAACGTCTATTTCCGATCCCCGTAATTACTGGGCTGAGCAAGCTAAACGCATACATTGGCAGCAACCGTTTACACAAGTGCTCGACGATAGCCGCGAGCCTTTTAACCGTTGGTATATCGATGGCACTACCAATCTTTGTTTTAATGCTGTTGACCGCCACGCTGCACAACGGCCCGATGCACCTGCTTTAATTTTCGTATCTAGCGAAACTGGGCAAGAACAAACGTATACCTTTTCGCAATTAAAAGCCGAAGTAATGACGATGGCTGCCTCAATGTTGTCGCTCGGTGTTGGCAAAGGGGATCGCGTTTTAATTTACATGCCGATGATTGCCGAGGCCGTTTTTGCGATGTTGGCTTGCGCGCGCATTGGTGCGATTCACTCGGTCGTGTTTGGTGGCTTTGCATCGGTCAGTTTAGCCAGCCGCATTGAAGATGCAAAACCGAAGTTAATTGTTAGTAGTGATGCCGGCAGTCGTGCAGGAAAAGTAGTGCCTTACAAAGGACTGCTCGACGAGGCCATCAATTTATCGACCTACAAACCTGCTAGTGTTTTAATGGTTATGCGGGGGTTGGCTACTGCTCCAATGACGGCTGGCCGCGATCTTGACTATGCCGAACTACGGTCAAAATTTGCCAATACTGACGTGCCAATTACTTGGTTAGAGTCCAACGAAATTTCGTATATTTTATACACTTCAGGTACGACCGGAAAACCTAAAGGGGTGCAACGCGATGTTGGTGGTTACGCAGTTGCGTTGGCTGCTTCGATGGATCAAATATTCTGTGGTGGCGCGGGCGAAACATACTTTTCTACTAGTGATATTGGTTGGGTTGTCGGGCACTCGTACATCGTGTACGGCCCGTTAATTGCAGGGATGGCAACAGTAATGTACGAAGGTACGCCGCTACGACCCGATGCGGGTATTTTTTGGGAGTTGGTTGAAAAATATAAAGTGTCAGTAATGTTCTCGGCACCGACTGCAGTTCGGGTACTTAAAAAACAAGACCCCGCTTGGTTAAAAAAATATGATCTAAGTTCTTTAAAGGCGTTGTTTTTAGCTGGCGAGCCTTTAGATGAACCGACGTCCCAATGGATTGCCGATGGTTTAGGCCGCCCAATTATTGATAACTATTGGCAAACCGAAACCGGTTGGCCAATTTTGTCAGTGGCCCACGGAATAGAAAAAACAGCAACAAAGTTAGGTTCGCCAGGACTTGCAATGCCAGGCTACAACGTAAAAGTGGTGCACGAGTTAACCGGCCAAGAAGTTGCAGCAAATGAAAAGGGCGTAGTGGCGATTATGACGCCGTTACCGCCTGGTTGCATGCAAACTATTTGGGGCGATGATGAACGATTTGTTGACACTTACTTTAAGAGCATCCCAAATACCACGATGTACTCAACCTTCGATTGGGGTATTCGGGATGAGCAGGGTTACTACTTTATTTTAGGTCGCACAGATGACGTAATCAACGTTGCAGGGCATCGCCTCGGCACTCGCGAAATTGAAGAGTCGATTAACAATCATGCGGCGGTCGCTGAGTGCGCAGTAGTAGGCGTTGCAGACCAATTAAAGGGCCAAGTTGCTGTGGGCTTTGCTGTGCTTAAAGACGCCAACATGGTGGCAGCACAAGCTGATCGCTTGCGTATAGAGGGCGAAATTATGGCTACGGTAGATCGGCAGTTAGGCGCAGTTGCCCGACCTGCGCGCGTGCATTTTGTAACCGTGCTACCCAAAACCCGTTCTGGCAAAGTGTTACGTCGCTCGATTCAAGCGGTTTGTGAAGGACGTGATGCGGGCGACTTAACAACAATTGAAGATCCCGCCGCGCTCCAACAGGTACGCGATGCAGTAAAGGCGTAGGGATGGACACTTCCGGCTTGATCATTGTTTTAAAAGGCATGATTAAAATGTTTACGATGCCGCCGGGCATTTTTATTGTTGGCCTAGTGCTTTTTGGTCTACTTAAAATTGTCCGAGGTAAATCGCAAACAAAAAAATCGGGCTGGGCGATGCTGGGCTTAGCTGCTGCGATGTACGTTTGTTTTTTGCCATTTTTAGCAAATTACACGGGCTATTGGGTCGAGAGAAATACCAAGCCATTGGTTATTAAAGCTGACGGAAAAATAGATGTGCAAAATGCCCAAGCCATTGTTATTTTAGGTGGCGGGATTCGCAGCGAAGCGATTGAGTATAAAGTTCCAGAAGTACCCAATTGGCGAACACTCGAGCGGCTTGTGTACGGCGCACATCTCGCGCGTGATTCAGGCTTACCTATTTTAGTATCTGGTGGAATTTTACCAATGCGTAATACGGGTTCGGAAGCTGCTGCCATGGCGCGTTCGTTGCAATCGGATTTTGGCATCACTGTTAAATGGCGTGAGGAGTTATCATTAGATACGCTAGACAACGCCAACTTTAGTGCAAAAATTTTGAAGGCCGAAGGCATTACGCGCGTGTTAGTAGTGACCCACGCCAGCCATTTGCCGCGTGCAATGCCTGCATTTGAGCGGGCAGGGATGCAGGCTATTGCAGCGCCCACCGCTTTTACACCAAACCCACCCAAAACTATCTTTACTTGGTTGCCTTCGGCGTGGGCAGGCGCGCGCATTTACGACAATTTACACGAAATCATTGGTGCAATTTGGTACGACCTTGTAGCCTTGCTGAGTAAAAAGTAAACTCGCGTTGTAAACACAAAAGGCGAATCATGGCGAACGAAGTGAATCAAAATTCTAGGTCTAACGATAGTTCGCAACCAAAGGAAGGTGCTAACCAAGCCGCTGCTAAAACTGATTCGTCTTTTGCGGCCGCTTTAAATCCCGGGGTTAAGAAACGCGAAGTCTGGGCATGGTCGATGTTTGACTTTGCTAACTCGGGTTACACCACCGTTGTACTAACTGCGGTTTACAACGCTTATTTTGTCAATGGCATAGCGCAAAAAGCATCTTGGGCAACCTTGTTGCTTACTGTAACTTTGTCATTGTCTTACCTATTGGTGATGTTGCTAATGCCCGCTATTGGGCGTTATGCAGATCAACGCGCTGCGAAAAAACGCTTGTTATTTATATCAACCGCGGCTTGCGTTTTGTTAACCGCTTTACTGGCCTTGCCTATGCCCGGCGAGATTGTTTTCGCAGCTGCAATTTTGTGTTTTTCTAATGTAGCTTTTAGTATTTGCGAGTCCTTGTGCGCCTCGTTTTTGCCCGAAATTGCAAAACCTGAAGCCATGGGACGAGTCTCTGGTTGGGGTTGGAGCCTAGGTTACTTTGGTGGAATGTTAACTTTGGCTTTGTGTATTGTTTACATCACGTCGGCTAGCAAGGCCGGTATCAGTGCCAGCGTTTTTGTACCCAACACAATGTTGATAACGGCCGCAATATTCGCCTTGGCGGCTTTGCCAACCTTCTTTTTACTAAAGGAGCGCGCAGTTCCTCAGGCACAAGAATCGGCTAATAGCGGTGGCGCAGTAAAAGCAATTTTCGATTCTTTTTCACAGCTATCGATTAGTTGGCAACAGTTGCGCTCGCATGTTGATTTTCGGCAATTGTTGTTTTGCGCTAGTGCTTATCAAGCTGGTATTGCAGTCGTTATTACGCTGTCCGCAGTTTATGCCGAAGCGGTAATGAAGTTCACTCAACAGCAAACGATGATGTTGGTGTTTGTAGTCAATGTGGCCTCGGCAATCGGGGCGTTTGCTTTCGGTTATTTGCAAGACTTGTTTGGACATAAACGCATGTTGGCGGCTACCTTATTTGGTTGGTTAATAATGGTCGGCATTGCCGGTTTAACATCTAGCGTCACTATGTTTTGGGTGGCGGCAACAATTGCTGGCCTTTGCATGGGGTCTAGCCAGTCGTGCGGACGTGCGCTGGCAGGTTTACTTGCACCGGTATCAAAAAGTGCTGAGTTCTTTGGGCTTTGGGCATTTGCAACTCGCTTAGCCTCGATTATTGGCCCGATCACCTATGGGTTAGTCACTTTCCTTACTGCGGGAAATCATCGCCTTGGTATCTTAACCACCGGCGTGTTTTTTATCATCGGGCTGATACTATTGCGACCGGTTCAAATTGAACGTGGGCGGCAAGCTGCGCTTAAGGTTTAATCAAAATAAACAACCTTTCACTCTTTATAAAAAGTAAATAATTTTCAATGAAAAAGACATTTCAATTAGAAGCCGCCGACGCCGCCCGAATTGGTGCCGCTGCCGAAGCGGAAGCCCTAAAAAACAGCTGGGCGGTAACAATCGCAATCGTTGATGAAGGCGGCAATTTGCTATGGTTAAAGCGACTCGATGGAGCCGCGCCAATCTCTGCACATATTGGCCCGTCAAAAGCCCGTACCGCTGCGCTGGGGCGCCGCGAAAGTAAAGTCTACGAAGATGTTATTAACGGCGGCCGGATGTCGTTTTTGTCGGCTCCAAATCTCGAAGGTATGCTCGAGGGTGGCGTACCTATTTTAGTCGAAGGCAATTGCGTTGGAGCCGTTGGAGTGTCGGGCGTTAAGTCGACCGAAGATGGGCAAATTGCTAAAGCAGGAATCGCCGCGCTGTAACAAAAAGCCCGTTTGATTTTTCAAATCAAACGGGCTTTAACGAGTGCATTAAATTGCTACTAACGTATTGCTAAATTGCTAACCAACTAGTTACGCAACCGTAACCGGAATAATCCCAATTTTGGCTTGCCATTCTTTTGGCCCAGTTTGATGTACTGAAGTTCCGGCTGAATCCACCGCCACAGTAACTGGCATATCTTCTACCGTAAATTCGTAAATTGCTTCCATTCCCAAGTCTGCAAAGCCCACCACTTTCGACTGCTTAATAGCTTTGGATACTAAGTATGCGGCGCCGCCTACGGCCATTAAATAAGCGCTCTTGTGCTTCTTAATCGCTTCAATTGCAGTGGGTCCACGCTCGGCTTTTCCGACCATCGAAATAAGGCCGGTTTGCGCCAACATCATCTCGGTAAATTTGTCCATGCGCGTTGCTGTTGTCGGGCCAGCGGGGCCTACTACTTCATCACGCACCGGATCGACTGGTCCAACGTAGTAAATAACTCGGTTCGTAAAATCAACCGGTAATTTTTCACCCTTTGCAAGCATGTCTTGAATACGCTTATGTGCAGCGTCGCGTCCGGTTAGCATTTTGCCCGACAACAGCAAAGTTTGCCCCGGTTTCCAAGCAGCAACTTCAGCTGGAGTCAGGGTGTCTAAGTTAACGCGTTGCGATAACTCGGTATTTGGCGCCCAACGCACATCGGGCCATTCGCTTAATGAAGGTGCCTCGCAATACACAGGGCCTTTGCCTTCAAGCACAAAATGCGCATGACGGGTAGCGGCGCAGTTGGGAATCATTGCGACTGGTTTCGAAGCTGCGTGGGTCGGGAACATGGCAATTTTTACATCCAACACTGTGCTTAATCCACCTAAGCCTTGCGCGCCAATACCTAGGCCATTTACTTTTTCGTACAGCTCAATCCGCATTTCTTCTAGTTTGCTTTGCGGGCCGCGTTGCAATAATTCGTACATATCTAAAGGCTCCATTAAGGACTCTTTAGCCATCATCATCGCTTTTTCGGCAGTGCCACCAATACCGATGCCTAGCATGCCCGGTGGGCACCAACCTGCGCCCATTAACGGCACCGTTTTTAAAACCCAATCCACTACAGAATCAGATGGGTTTAGCATGACGAATTTACTCTTGTTCTCCGAGCCACCGCCCTTGGCTGCTACTTGTATATCAAGGGTGTCACCAGGCACCAATTCCATATGCACAACAGCCGGTGTGTTGTCTTTGGTATTTTTGCGCTCAAACTGTGGGTCAGCAACAATGGATGCGCGCAATTTATTGTCGGGGTGGTTGTAGCCTTGGCGTACGCCTTCATTAACCGCATCGGTTAATGACTCGGTTGCAGCAAACCCTTCAAAGCGCACATTCATACCAATTTTTAGGTACACATTTACAATGCCAGTGTCTTGGCACAACGGGCGTTTGCCTTCGGCGCACATGCGTGAGTTGGTTAAAATTTGCGCAATAGCATCTTTGGCTGCTGGGCTTTTTTCGGCAGCATAGGCACGCGCTAAATGCTGAATATAATCAATCGGATGGAAGTAGCTAATAAATTGCAAACCAGCAGCAATTGATTCGATTAGATCAGCTTTTTTGATAATGGTAGACATAGTAATAATTGTTTTATTGTTTGAAGTTTGTTTATGCAATTATGTCGTGTTAGTGCTTGACGTATGGCTCGGGGGCATGCGATGGTGCCATGATGCGGTCAATCCACGCTATCGAAAGAGCCGACACTAGAAACGAAATATGAATAACCGTTTGCCACAACAATGTTTTCTCCTTGAGGCTGTCGGCTGAGATAAATGTCTTTAATAAATGAATCGAAGAAATTCCAATAATGGCCGTTGCTAGTTTTACTTTTAAAACGTTGGCATTAACGTGTGATAACCATTCAGGTTGATCTGGATGCCCATCTAAGTTTAGGCGTGAAACAAAGGTTTCGTAGCCACCCACGATAACCATAATTAGCAAGTTTGAAATCATCACTACGTCGATCAGTGACAACACGATTAACATAATGACGGTCTCTTTGCTGGGCGGTTTAACGGCTTGCACAACACCGTTAAATACAGGCGCTATATCTAAGCCCATTCTTTTGATTGTTTCTGCTAGACCCGTAGGTTTCCATAAAATTTCAACCAAATGCCAAAGCTCTTCAAAAAATAGGCCTACGTAGACAACTTGCGCAATAATTAAACCAAGGTAAAGCGGCAATTGCAGCCAACGACTTGAAAAAATAATATTACTTAGTGGCGGGATAAGAGGCTTGGCTTTTTTTGCTAATGGATCTGGCGAGTTGCTCATGGATTTCTTTGTTGAGTTCTATTGTTTGGTATTGTACGACGTAGAAACACGGCACTCTGTTCTTGCTGTCCGAATTGCTGCGGCGCGACATTAGAGAATGTAAGCATCTGTAAGTTTTAGGTAAGCGACTCTAGCTAATCTTGAGTCTCCTTAAATTTGGTGAGACCACGCCCGATGAGCGCACAGATTGAATCCGTACTGACCGAAACCCGTGTTTTTAAACCGTCCGAAAGCACAGTTAAATCAGCCGCAATTAGCGGAATGGCTCAATACAATGCAATGTGCGCCGATGCCGAAAGCAACTACCCCGAGTTTTGGGCCAAGTTAGCACGCGAGCATGTGCAGTGGAATAAATCATTTACGACTTCGCTAAACGACTCCGACGCACCATTTTACAAGTGGTTTGAAGACGGTACCTTAAACGTTTCGGCCAATTGTCTCGACCGCCATATTGGTACATCAACCGAGAACAAAACTGCAATCATATTCGAAGCCGATGACGGCACTGTTACCAACATTACTTACAAAGAGTTGTATTGGCGCGTCTGCAATTTTGCCAACGGCTTAAAAGCGCAAGGCTACAAAAAAGGCGAGCGCGCCATTATTTATATGCCGATGTCCATCGAGGCCGTCGTTGCAATGCAAGCCTGCGCGCGCCTTGGGTTAACCCACTCGGTTGTGTTCGGCGGTTTCTCGGCTAAGTCTTTGCAAGAACGCATTATTGATGCCGGTGCTACTTTAGTTATTTGCGCTGATGAACAAATGCGCGGCGGCAAAGCCTTGCCATTAAAGCCTGCCGTTGATGAAGCCTTGGCAATGGGTGGCTGTGAGGCCATCCGTAAAGTTATTGTGTTCAAGCGTACCGGTGGCAACGTTGCTTGGAACCCCAAAGTGGATGTGTGGATGCACGACGTTAGCGCTGGTCAGGCAAACGATTGCGCCCCCGAATTTGTTAGCGCAGAGCACCCTTTATTTATTTTGTATACCTCGGGTTCTACAGGCAAGCCAAAGGGCGTGCAACATTCGTCAGGTGGCTATTTGTTACAAGCCATCTTAACGATGAAGTGGACTTTTGATATTAAGCCTACCGATGTGTTTTGGTGTACTGCGGACGTGGGTTGGGTTACGGGCCACACCTATGTTGCCTACGGCCCGTTGGCTTGTGGCGCCACCCAAATTATGTTTGAAGGGGTTCCAACGTATCCTAATGCGGGTCGGTTCTGGGAAACAATTGCTAAACATAAATGCACCATTTTTTATACCGCGCCGACAGCTATTCGTTCGCTTATTAAAGCCGGTGAAGTTTCGCCCGCGCATCACCCAACTAAGTACGATTTAACCTCACTTCGTTTGCTTGGCTCGGTGGGTGAACCAATTAACCCTGAAGCTTGGATGTGGTACTACAAAAATATTGGCGGCGAGCGGTGCCCAATTGTTGATACTTGGTGGCAGACCGAAACCGGTGGTCATATGATTACGCCTTTGCCCGGTGTTCATGATTTAAAACCCGGTTCTTGCACCATGCCGTTTCCAGGAATTGCTGCCGCTATTGTTGATGAAACCGGTGCCGATGTCGAAAAAGGCAAGGGCGGGTTTTTGGTGATTAAAAAACCTTGGCCGTCGATGATTCGCAATATTTGGGGCGACCCAGAGCGCTTTAAAAAAAGCTATTTCCCCGAGGATTTTAAAGGCCAGTTGTATTTGGCTGGCGACGGCGCGCACCGCGATTTAGATGGTTACTTTTGGATCATGGGACGTATTGACGACGTGCTTAATGTGTCCGGCCATCGCTTGGGTACGATGGAAATCGAGTCTGCCTTGGTGTCTAACCCAATGGTTGCAGAGGCCGCGGTTATCGGACGTCCCGACGAGTTGACGGGCGAAGCAGTTTGCGCTTTTGTTGTATTAAAACAGGCGCTGCCTGCCGATGCGGCCGCGGCGGCGAAGTTAGCAAAAGAATTGCGCGAATGGGTAGCCAAAGAAATTGGCCCGATTGCAAAACCAAAAGATATTCGCTTTGGCGATAACTTACCTAAGACCCGCTCTGGAAAAATTATGCGTCGCTTGCTGCGCTCGATTGCTAAGGGCGAAGATATTACCCAAGACATTTCTACTCTAGAAAATCCAGCTATTTTGGATCAACTAAAGAAGGCGCTTTAAAAAGGTATGGAAACCTTCCTGCGCGTTGTTCAAGGTTTAGCAATGTATGCTGCCGTTTTGCTAGCCGGGCAGGGGTTTATTTATGTTTTAAGTTTTGGTCGCGCTGAAGCAAACGCGGTTTATCGATTTATTCGCTTGCTGACAAGCCCCGTAACAAAAGGTGTGCGATTGATTACGCCGAAAAAAATCGCAGACCAACATGTACCGTTTGTTGCCTTCTTTTTGTTGTTTTGGTTATGGTTCTTTTTAGCGGTGCGATTTGGCAGCGCAATTAAAGCAGCTAGTTGATTCGCCAGCTAGTTAATTCGAAATAGGAAAAAAAGATGAATGCTTTTACCGCTTGGTACTACGGAACAATGGCTCGCATTGCTTTGTTTTTTGGACAAAACGATGTTGCGATGGCGAACTGGTTAAAAGTATTAACCATCAACCCTAAAGACGCCCGAATGATGGTAACGATTGCTAACGCCCATGCAGCTGCAAAAAGAATGCCTGCTGCATTAGAGTGGTTAGACCGTGCTGTAAAAATCGACCCAAAGGAAGCTTCTGCCTGGTACAACATGGGCTACATTCATCAAGAAGCCGAGCAACACGCAGAGGCGCTAGCAGCTTTTGAAAGTGCAATTAGTGCCAATGAAAAGCTTGACCAAGCCTATTACGGCAAAGCGATTTCTTTAGTAAAACTGGGTCGGCTCGACGAAGCTGTTGTGGCTTTAAAAGCTAATACAAAGTTGCAACCAATGAGCCCTTACGGTTGGTATCAATTAGCACATACCTATCAAAAAATGAATGACACCGAGCGTGTTATCAAAACAATTAAAAAGTTATCGGCTTTCGAACCAAACATCGCGCTGTTGCTGCAAAAAGAAACCGGCGTTGATGCTGGTGTGAAATCACCGTTTGCTTAATAGAAAAAATCAAAGGTTTAAAAATTTAATTTTTTAAAGGAGGAGTGGGAGATAACATCATGAATCATAACAACAAGGGTGCAACAAGCCCGAAATTTAAAACCGCGCGTTAAAGGAGACATCTTGAGCGTAACTACTAAACACAAAGAGTATTGGAGCAAACTACTGACCTTGACCTTCGTTTCGTTGGCCATTTGGTTCGTAGTGACCTTCGTCATTGGCTGGTATGCCCGTGAATTAAGTTCAATTACCTTCATGGGCTGGACGTTCCCGTTTTACATGGGCGCCCAAGGTTCATTGGTTATTTATGTACTGATCATTTGGTTTTATGCACGCCGCATGAACCAACTCGATCACGAGTACGGAGTTGAAGAGGAGGAGGAAGAATGAGCGGAACTGTTCAAACTCAAAGTGCATTTAAATCCCAGCTAAAGAAGGTTTATAGCTGGTACACAGGCGGCTTTGTATTTTTTGTAGTGGCTTTGGCAATCCTTGAGCAAGCTGGATTACCACGTGCCATTATGGGCTACATTTTCTTAGCAGCTACTGTATTGCTCTACGCCGGTATTGGTGTAATGAGCCGTACAAATGACGCTGATGAATACTACGTAGCGGGTCGTCGCGTTCCTGCGATGTTTAACGGCATGGCAACCGGTGCAGACTGGATGTCGGCAGCCTCGTTTATTGGTATGGCTGGTACTTTGTATTTACAAGGTTATTCAGGCCTAGCCTTTATTATGGGTTGGACTGGCGGCTATGTACTAGTGGCTTTGTTCTTGGCACCGTTCTTACGCAAATTTGGTCAGTTCACAATTCCTGACTTTTTGGGCGCACGTTACGGCGGCAACATCCCACGTTTCATTGGCGTTCTCATCGCAATTTTGTGCTCGTTTACATACGTTGTAGCGCAAATTTACGGTGTTGGTCTAATCACCGCGCGTTTAACTGGTCTTGAGTTCACTGTAGGTATTTTCTTGGGTCTAGCCGGTATTTTGGTTTGCTCATTCCTCGGTGGTATGAAAGCGGTTACATGGACACAAGTTGCGCAATACATCATTTTGATTATTGCTTACTTAATTCCAGCCGTATGGTTATCGATCAAGCAAACTGGCAACCCAATCCCACAGATCGCCTATGGCGCTCAGTTGGAAAAAGTAACCGCGCTTGAGAAAAAGCTAATCGACGATCCAAAAGAAAAAGAAGTGCGTGGCATGTTCAAGGCCCGTGCAGATGCGGGTAAAGAAAAGCTGAAGGATGTTCCAAAGTCTTTTGCTGATGGCAAAGCTGCTTTAGCCAAATCATTGGAAGACGCAAAAACTGCAAACGACGGCGACGCAACTAAAAAAGCCGAAGATGCAATTAAAGCGTATCCAAAAGATGAAGCTGCTGCGAAAGCTGCTTGGGGTAAAGAGAGTGCACTAGCGGCTCGCGCTGCTCCACCGATTCGACATGCTGAAGCATTTGCAGGTAAAGACGCTGCTGATTCAGATAAAAAGCGCCGTAACTTCTTAGCGTTAATTTTCTGTTTGATGGTGGGTACTGCTGCACTGCCACACATCTTGATGCGTTACTACACAACCCCTTCGGTTAAAGAAGCACGAGCCTCAGTGACATGGTCATTGTTCTTTATCTTCTTGTTGTATTTCACAGCGCCTGCCTTGGCAGTACTTGTGAAGTTCACGGTGTACAACGATATCGTTGGTTCCGCCTTCTCTAGTTTGCCGGCATGGGTTCAGCAATGGGCCAAAGTAGATGCAAGCTTGCTATCGATTTCGGACATTAATAAAGACGGTATTGTTCAGTTAGCTGAAATCGTAATCGGTGGTGACGTTGTGGTATTAGCAACCCCTGAAATTGGTGGCCTACCGTACGTTATCTCGGGCTTAGTTGCTGCCGGTGGTTTGGCTGCTGCTCTGTCTACTGCTGACGGCTTGTTGTTAACGATTGCAAACGCACTTTCACACGACTTGTACTACAAGATGATTAACCCAAATGCACCGACCTCACGTCGTGTATTAATCTCCAAGTGCTTGTTGTTGGTTGTTGCGGGTATAGCCGCTTACGTTGCTAACCTAAAAATCGCTGACATTCTGTTCTTAGTTTCCGCTGCATTCTCGATTGCCGCCGCTGGTTTCTTCCCAGCCTTGGTATTGGGTATTTTCTGGAAGCGTACAACAGGTATTGCTGCAAGTTTGGGTATGGTCTTCGGTTCAGGTATTACCATCTACTACATGATCAAGAACCAGCCATGGTTGCGTGAAGCGTTCTACGGAATTCCTCGCTCAGCTCCGCAAGACTTGTGGTTCGGCATTGATCCAATCTCTGCCGGTGTATTCGGTGTGCCGTTAGGCATTGCAATTATCCTCGTCGTCAGCTTAATCACCCCTGCGCCTTCAAAAGAAACGCAAGACTTGGTTGAGAACGTACGTTATCCAAACTTGAAAGCTGCTTAATCAGCCGCTTAAAATAGGTAATAGAAAAACCCGCAAGCGATCCTTGCGGGTTTTTTTATGGGTATAATTCGTCCGGTACTGACCGCGGAGAGATGGATGAGTGGTTTAAGTCGCACGCCTGGAAAGCGTGTGAGGGGTTATACCCTCCGCGGGTTCGTATCCCGCTCTCTCCGCCAATAAACAAGCCCGCGCCGCGGGCTTTTTTATTGGCGGAGAGAGAGTGAAGCCCTAATGGGCTTCACGTCGGGATTCGAAGCTTTTGGCTTACCAGCCAAAAGCCGGGAGAATCCCGTCGACAGGCCGCGCAAAGCGCGCCTGCCCAAAAGTCCGAAGCAAAACCAACTCGTCCCAACCTCAGTCCCTGCCACTGCCACGCTGTAAAACTAAAATCACCCTCACGCCCACCGTGGCAACCAACTGCAACCGCACGCCGTGTCGTCGCATCTCAGGCCCTTCAGGCCTACTTCCAGTCAAAGCTTGACCTAAGACAATACATCCTCATCTATCTAACACGCTCGAATGTTTAACCACATAATATTTTGATTCAGTGACTACAATGCCGTTCAATCCTTTTTTCTAAACCCACTAGAACCCCTCTGCGCGACACTTACGTTTTTTGCCCAACTTGTTTTTAAGGAGTAACAAATGAAATACAAACGACTAGGCCGTAGTGGCCTGCAGGTTAGCGAACTTTCGGTGGGCTCATGGGTTACCTATGCTAATCAAGTGAACGTTAAGCAGGCAAAAGAAATGCTGGCACTTGCAATGGATCAAGGGGTTAATTTCTTTGATAATGCCGAGGCCTATGCCAATGGCAAAAGTGAGGAAGTAATGGGCGACGCTATAAAAGCCCTTAAATGGCCACGTTTAAATTACATCGTATCGACCAAGTTTTTTTGGGGCTTGGGCAAACATGCAAGCGACTCACCAAGTATGAACCGTAATAAAACCTTGAACCGTAAATACCTAATGCAAGCAATCGATGGTTCATTGGAGCGAATGGGCCTAGATTTTATCGATCTGGTTTATTGCCATCGTCCTGATGCACAGACCCCCATCGAAGAAACAGTATTTGCAATGAGCGATATGATCACCCAAGGAAAAGCGTTGTATTGGGGAACTAGTGAATGGAGTGCCGACGAGATTCGTGCCGCTTGGTGCTTCGCCGATAAACACCATTTACATAAACCGGTTATGGAGCAACCTCAGTACAATTTATTTCATCGCAAACGAGTCGAGCGCGAGTACGCTCGGTTGTATGAGGACATTGGACTTGGATTAACCACGTGGAGCCCGCTGGCCAGTGGTTTGCTAACGGGTAAGTATATCGACGGCGTGCCGAAAAACAGCCGTGGTTCACGCAAAGAGTTAGCCTTTTTAGTTAACGGTCTGACAGACGCAAGCAAAAATGCAGCGGTTACGCTTCTTACCGAGATTGCCGCAAATTTAGACTGCACCGTAGGTCAACTAGCAATAGCTTGGGCAAGTCATAATCCCCATGTCAGCACTGTAATTACGGGGGCATCTACCATTAATCAGTTGCGCGATAACCTTCAAGCAATTGAGGTCACAGATCGGTTATCACCCGATGTGGTGGCGCAAATTGACAAAGTAACTTTACAGTTAGCAGACCGAATTTGATTCTTTCGGGTTTAATTAGTTTTGGTCTACGGTAGTTAAAACAAAAGGTGAGGGCATCGATTGTGCAAAGAAGTCTAAAATTTTCAGACTTATTCCGATAGCATCATCGAAGCCCTCATGAGTGCCGTCACATTCAACTAACGTCGTGTTGTGCTGATTTGCACGTACTCGAATTTGACGAGCATCATCAATTGGGACGACAGAATCTTGGCGTCCGTGAATTAGCAAAACTGGGCAGCTAACTAAAGCAATTGTTTTAACCGGAGCTATTTCGCTAAAAGCCGCCCCGATAATTTTTTCAAGGGTTCGATTAATAAACCAAGCAATAGGCCAATAGGGAATGTAACGCAGAGCAAACCATCGTTGCATCAATTGCTCTGGATGTGCAAAAGCGGCTACGCTAACAACTGCTGCAAGATCGTAACGACGCGATGCCGATAACAGTACTGCTGCTGCTCCAATCGAATGTCCGAGAGCAGCAATCCGCGAGCAGTCGACCTCGGTTTTTGCTTTTAACCAATCGATGGCGTTGTCCAGGTCCTCAGCAAAACGTGGCAGTGAAGCGTGGTCATCACAATCGCTGCGGCCGTGATTGCGTGCCTCCATAAGTAAAACACTATATCCGGCTTGGTTTAAAAACTTCGCGGCTGGTAATAACGTGCTGGCGTTTGCGCACCAACCATGAAGCAAGACAACAGCGGGGCGCGGAGTAACTGCTAAGGCAGGTATAAACCAAGCGAACAGACTTAGGCCACGGGCCGACGGAATTTTTACTGCTTGGGCCGTTAATCCAAAAACATGAGGACAGTCTCCCTCGACGCAAATAATCGGCGCAAGTACAGCACTCATCCATCGTTTTACCCAATTTTTCATCAACGAAAAATACCGTGGAAGGCGTTGGTTGTTCTGTGCGCCGGCGAACATACACGATTTTCACTCAGGCTAGCAAAACAATTACGCAGCAACCGTGTAGGACATTGACCCATACCAAAGGCGGTTCTGTCTGGGTACACCTCGCTTATTACCCCACAGACCGATTTGGCGCGCTGCAACAGAATAAGGCCATTAATAATTACTCTCTCTGGTGCCAATCAATGAAACTGAGCTCCCGTAACATCAATAACTTTTTATTCGTAAGTGCTTCCGCGCTCGGGCTTGCTGCCTGTGCAAGCACGCCGGTTCCAGTCGAGCAAATGGCCGTTACTAAAGCTGCCGTTGCAAACGCGCAGACAGCGGGTGGCACGCAAGCCGCGCCGTTTGAAATGAACCTCGCAACAGAAAAACTAGCTAAGGCAAATATTGCAATCGCAAACAAGCAATATGAAATCGCTCGAGAATTGGCTTTAGAAGCGCAAGTCGACGCACGATTAGCTCAAATTAAATCGGGTTCTGCCAAAGCGCAAAGCGCAGCCGCCGAACTTGAGGCGGCAAGCCGCGCATTAAGCGAAGAGATGAATCGGCGCCTTAAGTAATGCCACTAACCAATGCCATTAAAAATCGTGAATTTTATAAAAATATTAGATCGGTCGTCCAGATGAAAAACGGAAATTTATTGCGTGTATCGCCAATCACAGTGTTAGCGACGGCAGCACTATTAACCCTTGGGGCATGCAGTTCGGTACCCCAAGAAAATTTAAACTTAGAACAAGCCCGACAAGATTTTACTAGTGCGCAAAGCAGCGGTGCCGTACAGCAATATGCCCCTGCGGAAATTAAACAAGCGAACGACGCCCTAATTAAAGCTAATGATGCATGGGTTGCCAAAGAAACCATGGCGCGGGTTGACCATCTTGCGTACTTAACAAAACAACGTGTAGCAATTGCCCAAGAAACTAGTAAGCAAAAAGTAGCTGAGGCGTCTGTTGCCAGCGCTCAAAGTGAGCGAGACAAAACAATATTGGCCGCTCGAACTAGCGAAGCAAACACGGCACAAGAGCAAGCTGAGATTTCAAAACTGCGCGCCGATGAATCGCGGCGACAAGCGACCGAATCAATGCGGCAAGCAGATGAAGCCAAGCGCCAGTCTGATGAATCACTAAGACAAGCCAACGCGTCACGAGCCCAGACCGACAATGTTAGGTCCCGCAACGATGCACTAGAGGCGCAAATTCGAGAAATGAATGCGAAACAAACTGAGCGCGGGTTAATTGTCACGATCGAAGATGTGCTGTTTGATACCAATCAAGCTACCTTAAAGACCGGCAATTTGCGCGGCGTCGAAAAGTTAATTGCCTTCTTGCAACAATACCCAAAACGTAGCGCCATTGTTGAAGGTTTTACCGATAGTGTTGGTAGTCCAGCGTCCAATCAAACGCTGTCCGACCGACGAGCTGAAGCTGTCAAAAGTGCATTAGTGATGCAGGGTATTAGTATTAATCGCGTGTCCTCTATAGGTTTTGGCGAGGCTTATCCGGTAGCGAGCAATAGTAATAGCGATGGTCGCCAACAAAACCGGCGCGTCGAAATAGTTATCTCTGATGAGCAGGGCATCGTTAAGCCGCGCTAATTTTATAAACACTAATTTAAAAGTACTCCATGCCTTATCAAACAGTTAATCCTTTCAACGGCGAATCGGGCGCTGTCTTTGCAGAACCGAGCAGCGAACAACTAGAGTTAATGCTGCAAACTGCCCATCAGCGCTTTAACGGATGGCGCAATTCGAGTTTTGATGACCGAGCCTTAATTGCAGCAAAAGCAGCTGCGATTCTTCGTACCCGCTCGGATGAATTCGCGCGCTTAATTACCCTCGAAATGGGCAAATTAATTGAAGAGTCACGTGGTGAAGTTTTACTTACCGCCGATATCATCGACTACTACGGAAAGCATGCCGAAAGCTTTTTGTCATCGCAAACATTAAATCCAGTTACGGGTGATGCTGTAATCCAAAGCGCCCCAATTGGAGTGCTCTTGGGAGTCCAACCATGGAACTTTCCTTACTATCAACTAGCACGGTTTGCGGCTCCCAATTTAATGGCTGGTAACGTTGTGATGGTTAAACACGCTGCCAACATTCCGCAATGTGCTCTCGCTTTCGAAAAACTTTGGCTTGAGGCAGGCGCACCCGTTGGTGTCTACACAAACTTGTTTGCCTCTCATGACCAAGTTGATTGGTTACTTGATGATCCACGAATTCGGGGCGTGGCACTAACTGGCAGTGTTGAAGCCGGAAAATCGGTTGCAGCGCGCGCTGGCAAAAACATGAAAAAATCTACGATGGAGCTCGGAGGAAACGATGCGTTTATTGTGCTGGACGACGCAGACATTGAAAAATCCGTAACCTGGGCAATGTGGGCCAAAATGAACAACAACGGACAATGTTGTATTGCCGCGAAACGAATCATTTTGCACGAAGCAATTGCAGACGCATTTATGAGCCAATTTTCTGCGGCCATGAGTGCACTAAAAGACGGCGACCCATTTGATAAAGCAACGACGTTGGGGCCGTTATCGAGTGAGGCCGCTTTAAAAAACCTAGTTACACAAGTTGATGAAGCAATCGCTGCTGGCGCAACGCTAGTGCAAGGGGGAAAGCGAATTGACCGAACCGGCGCCTTTATGCAGCCTACTATTTTGTGCGACGTTACCCAATCAAATCCGGCATTTTACGATGAGTTTTTTGGACCTATTGCGATTATTTTTCGCGTCAAAACTGATGTTGAAGCGATTGCTCTAGCGAACGATTCTAAGTTTGGGTTAGGCGGTTCAATTTTTTCAAAAGACATTAATCGCGCAAAAGCAATGGCCCGCGAAATCGATACAGGAATGGTATTTATTAATCACCCGACCTGGACTTCACCTGATTTACCTTTTGGTGGGGTTAAAGAATCTGGCTACGGTCGCGAACTGTCGTCAATGGGAATTCACGAATTTGTAAATAAAAAATTAATACGGGTTGCGCATATTGATGCGCCAGCTTAAACGGATTTGGTGTAGAACCGAAAGCAGTTGCAGATCGATTGGCATATTAGTTAACTTTGGACACGGTGGCTTAGTTTTACAAAAAGATGATTAAGATCAACACAGAGCAGAAGCTTGTAGGCGTTGTCCTACCAAGATTGTCGCCATTTAGCCTAAATGATTTGCTCAATTACGTTCATACTCAACGCGCATCTGCAAATTTAGTTACCGCCACTGAGACCATGCCTGCCGTCAATCCTATTAAAGTTTTTATTGTTGAAGACAGTCTCGTTATTCGCGATAGTTTAGTTGAGACCCTTGAAGAGCTACTACCGTTAAAGGTGGTTGGCGTAGCAGACGACGAACTTGGCGCTTTGCAATGGTTGTTAAAACCGGAAAACGAATGTGACTTAATAATTGTCGATCTTTTTTTACGAAACGGAACAGGGCTTGGCATTCTCAGAGCATTACACGGAAGACCCAAAAAATATGCTGTGGTGGTCTTAAGTAATTTTGCAACAATCGACACGCGCCAAAAGTGCTTTGGCTTTGGCGCGGATAGAGTGTTTGATAAATCGAATGAAATTGACGGGCTAATTGCTTACTGCAAAGAGTTGTCTAAGTATTAAGTCTCAAGTAAGAACTGTAATTGCGAAGTTTTACTGTATCAAATTGTTTTTAAGCGCATAGTAGGTCAGGTCGCTGTTAGAAGACAAATTAACCTTCTCCATCACCCTGGTGCGATAGGTGCTAACGGTTTTAACACTAAGGGACATACTAATGGCAATGTTTCCAATGGTTTCGCCGCGAGCCAGCCGCAAAAAAACCTGTAGCTCTCGATCTGATAGATTTTCGTGAGGCAGGCGATCGTCCGCGCCTATGCCATCAGAAGATTTTGCGTTTTTATTTGCAAACAAACTATCGGCCAAACGTTCGGCGACACTTGCGGTGATGTATTTGCGGCCGCGTGCAATTGTGCGTACCGCTTTTACAATTTCATCGGGATCGCAGTCCTTATTAAGGTAGCCACTAGCGCCTTGTCGCAACAACGTAGTGGCGTAATGCGCTTCGGGGAAGCCGCTCAAAATCAACACTGGCAAATCGGGCCAACGTGCTTTAATGGCCAACAGAGCATCGATTCCACTTTGGTCTGGCATCGAAATATCCATCAGCAAAACATCAATTTCAACTGTACGAGCAAGTTCCAGCGCCTCGCGGCCGTTTACTGCTTCGGCAACAACCTGAAAATCCAACTGGTCGGAAAAGAACTGGCGCAAGCCAGAGCGCACTACGGCGTGATCATCAACAATTGCGATTCTGATCATAAAAAGGCATCGCTTTCTAGTTGGTTACGGTTAGTAAAAAAGTTAACAGCCTAAGTAACCGTCACTCGATAGTGGCACAATATCTATAGAAATAACCATGCGCAACCCGTTTTTTGTCTTTAATCGAAGTCTCGTCGTATTTCCACTCGCGTGTGTTGCAATTAGCGCATTTATTTACATGAGCGAAAAAGCATTTTTTAAATCGGTTGATACATTAAAAGACTTAACCGAAGTAGGCCAAGCGAATGTAAATCTTCAAAAAGTGTTAGCCGAATTACGCGACGCCGAAATACAAATGAATGCGTACCGAGGAAGCGGCTCGCCCGAATATAAGTTAGGTTTTGAAACCGCAGTCAAAAATCTTGATGACACTTTTTTAGCGCTCGGGGCTTACCGAACCTTGTCGCCTAATTCGATTGCTGTCTTAGCTCAGTTTAAACTATTGACGGAGTTAAAGTTAACGCAAATGCGAAGTTCGGAGGTCCCGATAGCAAACGCTGTTCCGCTTTCAGAGTTGCGTCGATTGCGAGCGCAATGGTTAAAAAATGAGGATCAGTATGTCGAGGAAAAGCGAACCACGATGCTACGGTCCTTAACTGTGAGTCGTTACGGCGTCGTGGCGCTTAGCGCTGCTAGTTTGATTGGTTTGTTTTTTTACTTACGCCAGACAAATATGCTCGAAAAAAAACGGTTAGAGTTTCAACGGCTCTTGCAAACCGAAAAAGATGGTTTAGAAGTAGAAGTTACACAACGGATAGCGCAATTAACCGAGTTAACATTGCATTTACAAACTGCTCGCGAGGACGAGCGAAATCGTTTGGCCCGAAACCTGCATGACGACTTAGGTGCGCTACTAACTTCAGCAAAGCTTGACGCAGCGCGAATAAAAAAACGACTGCTAGGGTCCGAACCAGACACCCTAAAGGTACTCGAACATTTGGTGGAAACATTAAATAGTGGTATCGCATTAGGACGTACGATTATTGAAGATTTGCGTCCCTCGGCTCTTGCCAATTTGGGCTTAAATGCCAGCCTCGAAATACTGTGCCGCGAATTTTCCGAACAAACAAATATTGCGGTGGAACATCGTATTCAACTTTTCTCAGCGCGTATCGAGCCCACACTAGAGCTAGTTATTTATCGTATTGTGCAAGAAGCCTTTACTAATATTGCCAAACACAGCAAAGCAACGCGAGTAATTTTATTTGTTAGTTTGCAAGAAAGCGCAATTGTCATTTCCGTTAGCGATAACGGAATTGGATTTAATCCATCCCAGCTTCCCAAAGCATCCTTTGGTTTAGTAGGGATGAAGTTTAGAGTGCAAGCGGAAGGCGGATTTCTAACCGTTGTATCACCTAGAGGGCAAGGAACACAAATTCAAGTAACTTTACCCATCAATGCGTCGGATTTATCCTACGATAAGTAGGCTTGTGTTCCGCTAGGTACTGCGCTATTTGGTAACGACAATAATGTCTTCTTCATTAACATTTTGCCAAGCACATGACCTATCGCACAATAAAAATTCGAACTGGTCAAGCGCCAGAAATTTTGTCGAAAAAAGAATTTAGTCGACGCTTTAGAGCCTCGTTTATTGATCCCGCCTTTGTAGTCGAAAATCCTGCAATCACGCGTCTAGAAGGCATTGCATGGGGTGCCTATCTCGAAGGTCGCAAAGCACCGTTTACAACTAAAGCTGGTAACAGCTATGCCGATCCTACTTATGAATTATCGGATGAATGGCTCGCCACTAAAAAGAGTATTGATAAAGCGCAAAAAGAATGGAAAAACGCAAAGTTGCCGTCGCGCGTTTTATTGATTTGCGGTTCAGCCCGAAACGATGGTACTTGTCCTGGAGAAATGTCAAAAACTTATCGCCTACTCGAACTTGCAAAAACGGAGCTTGAGAAATCTGAGGTAAGCGTCGATGTTCTTGATTTAAGTTTGCTTACCTCGGAGTACGGACGAAATATTTTTCCTTGCAAAGGTTGCGCGTCCACTGCAATGCCGCTTTGTCATTGGCCTTGTAGTTGTTACCCCAACCCGTCCCTAAATCAGACCAACGATTGGATGAATGAAATTTATGTTCGCTGGACAGCAGCGCATGCGGTCGTCATCTTGACCCCCGTTTATTGGTATCAAAGTCCCGGCCCCTTAAAACTAATGATTGATCGATTGGTATGTGCCGATGGTGGCAACCCGGACCCCACGACAACCGGAGGCAAAGACGCTGCAAAAGCAAAGAAAATCGAAATGCAAGGTTGGGATTTTCCGCAGCACTTAAAAGGGCGGGCCTACGGTTTGGTAGTCCATGGAGATGTGGCTGGTATTGAGGGATCGCGGCGTGCATTGTCGGATTGGCTCGATTGGATGGGCTTCATCGATGCAGGTGCGCAGGCGCGTCTTGATCGATTTATAGGCTACTACGAACCTTATGCCAATAGTCATTTAGCGCTTGATAAGGACCTACTAATACAAGAAGAAGTTCGTAACGTAGCGCGAGCGGTTGCCAAGGCTGTTGTCGAACTACGGTCCGGGCGTTTAGCTTCAGTTCAACCAAAATTGCAACGGCCAAGGGCTAAATAGGGTTATGTCCTACAAGCCATTGTCTGGAGTGCCTATATCAACAACCCAAGCGCGGCGTTAAATTTGGGTCTGTTACTTAACGGTTTAAATAGTTCGTACTCGGTACGTACTTCCAATTTTTAAAATCTTCGGAGAATTCTAATGAAAATTCAATCAACCATCATTGCCTCACTTATTTCACTTTCACTTCTTTTTGCGTCAGGATGCGCGGTTACTCGCGGTCAAGAATCTGTTGGTGCCTATATTGATGACACTGCAATTACATCGTCGGTCAAAGCGCAATTTGTCGGTAACACAGACGTCGATGCCAGCAGCATTAGCGTTGAAACATTAAAAGGCGCCGTTGTACTTTCGGGTTTTGCGAAAAACATGAAAGAAAAAGCCACCGCTGAAACTATTGCAAGAAAAGTTAACGGTGTTTCTTCAGTGCGTAACGACATTATTGTTCGCCCATAGTTAGTTTGCTTAAAAAAATTAAAGGAATTAATATGAATTGGGATCAAATACAAGGGAACTGGAAACAAGTTACAGGCAAAGCCAAAGAGCAGTGGGGCAAGCTAACTGACGATGACTTCGATGTAGTAGCAGGGCGGCGGGATCAGTTGGCCGGCAAAATTCAAGAACGATACGGTATTGCCAAAGATGAAGCAGAGTCGCAAATTGCAGAGTGGGAGCGCAATGCTACGGATTCTTGGTTTGACGTTGGAACTGCCAATAGTGAGCAAAAGCGCCCTTAGTAATTAATTACAATAATTAACTCCGAGAGGTGAGATCACCACTTGCTGCGCTGCTGCTACTTGCATCAATTGCACTCATTTGGATACTGCTGCCTTTTTATGGAACAATCCTTTGGGCAGTAATTATTGCCGTTATTTTTTCGCCCCTTTACAGGTGGTTGTTACCACGGGTTTGGGGGCGCAATAATATTGCGGCAGGCGTTACTTTAATTATTGTATTTGCAATTGCGATATTGCCAGTTGCTTTGCTGGCCGGTGCGATGATGAGTGAAGCGTCACTTATAATAAACAACATCGAATCTGGAAAGGTTAACCCTCAAAAATACTTTCAAAGTGTTTTCGATGCGCTGCCTAATTCTTTAGTCGCGCTACTAGACCGCTTTGGTCTTTTTAACTTAGCTTCAATACAAAAACGCTTAACCCTATTGTTGTCGCAGGCGAGCCAATTCATTGCGACGCAGGTATTAACCATTGGACAGATTACGCTCGAGTTTGTGATCGGTGTTTTTATTACGCAGTATTTAGCATTCTTCTTTATTCGCGACGGTGCTTTCCTCACTCGTGTTGTTCGACATGCGCTACCACTACCCCAAGAGAGCAAGCGCGAACTGATCGAAAAATTCTCGACCGTTATCCGAGCGACTATTAAAGGTAATATTTTTATCGCTGCAATTCAAGGGTCTCTAGGCGGATTTGCCTTCTGGTTTCTCGATATTTCCGGCGCTCTTCTTTGGGGCCTGTCGATGGCAGTGTTATCGCTAATTCCTGCTGTTGGGGCGGGCCTAATCTGGGCACCCGTCGCGATTTACCTAATCGCCACTGGCGCAGTTTGGGAAGGCGCATTGCTCATTACTTGGGGCGTACTAATCATCGGCTTGGTAGACAACCTCCTTCGACCCGTGTTAATCGGTAAAGATATTCACTTGCCCGATTACGTTGTAATGATCACTACATTGGGCGGGCTAGCCGTCTTTGGAATCAACGGCTTTGTCCTCGGGCCAGTAATCGCCGCGATGTTCTTCGCTGTCTGGCATATCCATAGCACCCAATTAAGAAGCGATTCTCCCGAGTAAATATTACAAAAAAAGGTTTTGTCCTACAACGATCAAGACGACGTCCGATAGACCCCCGTCTGCGCAGATCGTATCGTAGAGGCTACTGAATTGAGATTCGAGGAGCATCAAATGAAACATATCCACAATAGCCTATCGATCTTTGCCCCGATAAACTTAGAATTAAGCGGACTTGGTGAGCATTTAAATCATTGCAAACAACGTGGCGGAGGCGTTTTCGCATTGCGCTGTGGCACCGAATTATTAAAGAATTTTGTTGCCAATCGTTTAATTACCAGCGCAGTTATCGTGTTCGTATTTATTGGATTTAGTTCAATGGCCGTATAGGCGATGGCCCGATTTACAGGTTTACGTTTATTTACAGCGCTTGGTGCGCAAAATGCTGTACTAAAAATACTAGACGGCTCGCGAGAACCAGTGCAGGTCCCGATTCGTTCGGAGATATTTGGAATGCAGCGTTTTGCCGAGCATGGGCGTAGCCTCGCGCTGACTCACCAAGCTGCAATTCCCAAGTTTTCTACAATGCGGTTTTTCCCAAGGCTTGAAAGCAATGTCGAGGTACTGCGAGAATCGTACGATTACATCGGCGTTCAGGCGCGGTCAGGCTATGACATTAGTCCTGCAGCCGAATGGCTGTTAGATAACTTCCATTTAATCGAGCGCCAGTTAAAAGAAATTCACGAAGGGTTGCCGCGACGTTACTTTCGTTCCCTACCTGTTCTGCAGCAAGAGCCCCTACAGGGATTACCGCGAATTTATGGGGTTGCATGGGCCTTCGTTGCCCATACCGACGGTGATTTTGATGAAGATTTGCTCGGGCAATTTCTTCTAGCGTATCAAACCAATCGCGAATTAAATTTAAGCGAAATGTGGGCGTTGCCGACAACCTTGCGCGTTGTATTGATAGAAAATTTAAGGCGTTTGGCCGAACGCGTTGCGTCTAATAAGGCTGCCCGCGAGGTAGCTAATTTGTGCTGTGATCGGCTCGATCAGTTCACAACAGAAACATTGGAAGATATTCGTACGTCACTGGAAGAACGCGGTGTGGCAACGGTTTTCTTAGGGCAGTTAGCGCAACGCATGCAAGACCAGCCTAATCGGTTTGCAGATCACTATCATCAGTGGATTAAAGTTGCTTTACCAGATCTTGCGGGCTTAAAAATGCGCGAGGTTGCTGATCAGGCGGCCGACAATTTAAGCGTCAGAAATTCCATTTCTTCGCTCCGAGCAATTAGTGACGCCGACTGGCCCGATATTGTTGCTAAAAATAGCGCTTTGATGTTGCTAATGTTGTCTTGTCCGGTTTTTGAGTCCGAGCATTTGACCACGCGAGATCAATCCCTGCATGACATTGAAAAATTGGCCGTAAAAGCGGGGAAAAGCGAATTAGAAATTGCCGACATTTTGCTTGAACTGACAAAAGCCAATGCCGATGGTCAATCGAATTCGTTGCCAGTTACGTCAGTGCCTGCCTATTGGCTGCGGGGTGATGGCAGAGCATTACTAAACAGGAGGCTTTCTTTGGGGTGGCAGGTTAGCTGGGCACGGCATGCAATTTTGCCAAGCTATTTGTTGCTGTTGTGTTTAGGAACCTTAGGGCTGGTGGCTTGGCTACTCCATAAGCACGCAAGCCTCACGTTTAATCCCGTAATACTCGCCACCGCCTTTCTAATGTTGTTTCCCGTTTCAGAGGCGATTTTGGCTGTCATGAATCGACTGATAAGCGAATCGGTCAAACCACATCACTTGCCGCGCCTATCGCTGATCAATGGTATTCCGATCGATCATAAAGTACTGGTTGTAATTCCAAGTATGCTGACCGGCGAAACCTCTGCCAACGAATTAACCCATCGTCTATTGCTTCATTACCTAGCAAATCCAGAGCGCCACGCACAGTTTGCGTTGTTAACAGACTGGCCCGATTCGGTTAATGCAACAGCGCCAGCAGACGCGGCGGCGCTTGCGTTCGCACAATCGGCAATCGCCAGTCTTAATCGCCAGTTTCCTGAGCCGGTTGGTTCAGGGTCGCGGTTTGTATTGCTACATCGTAATCGCATCTTTAGTCAGTCAGAACAACGCTGGATTGGTTGGGAGAGAAAGCGCGGAAAGCTGGAACAATTAATTGCTAAGCTTGCTTGTCCAGAAGATCCAAATCCATTTATTGATCTTGGTGCCGAATCAAAACTAACCGACAATATTAAATACGTACTCACGCTAGATAGTGATACGCAGCTACCTCCCGAGCGCCTGCGTGACCTCGTAGGTATTGCAGCCCACCCAAGTAATCAGCCACAAATTGACGAAAAAAATCGTCGCATTTTAAATGGGTACGGCATTTTGCAACCGCGAATTGTGACGCCGTTGCCTTCACCCAGCGAAGTCACTTTGTTTCATTGGCTTTTTTCTGGGCAATGTGGCATTGATCCGTATAGCGCAGCCACTTCCGAGGTGTATCAAGACGTTTTTGACGAAGGAACATTTACTGGCAAAGGACTTTTAAACGTCCGGGCAATGCATGCTGTGCTGACTAATCGTTTGCCGTCCGATCAAATTCTAAGCCACGATCTTTTAGAAGGCTCCATTGCAAAATGTGCTGTAGTTACGGACGTTACACTTGTGGAAGAAGCCCCTTTTCATTCCGACGTTGCGGCCGCACGTGTGCATCGTTGGACGCGCGGCGATTGGCAATTGTTGCCGTTTATTTTTGGCAACAAACTCTCTGGCCTGGCTGCAATCAATCGTTGGAAGATGATCGATAATCTTAGGCGCTCATTGGTATCGCCAATGTCACTGGCTTTAGTCATCGCAGCGGTTTTTGGTGCTGCAATATCGCTATTTACAGCCGTATTGCTTATATTTGCTGCGTTTTGTGCTGGCCCATTTATGGGCGCACTGGCGGGCTTGCTATCGTTTAAGGAAAACTTAGCAAAGGGACATTTTTACTATCACGCTTTCAAAGAACTATATCGATCGGTTTTAGGCGGGCTGTGGCACGTAGCGCAGCTGCTACAACAATCAATCAATTCATTCGATGCAATTGTGAGGGCCTGTTATCGAATGCTTTTCAGTCGGCGTAATTTATTGCAGTGGACTACGGCTGCAGCGGTCCAAGCATCTGCTAAAACCGAATTTCGGACACTGCTTCGCGCCCATTGGATGGAGCCTGCGCTTGCCACGGTAATCCTGCTTGCGTTTTGGTGGTACTCGCTATTTACACCCCTCGCTGTGTTTTTGGTTCTGTTATGGTTCGCTTCGCCGGTTTGGACTTGGTGGGTATGTCGTGGCAGCTCATTGCATAAGTTTGCTTCACCCGAGTCCCAACTGACCCCTCAAGACCATGTTTACTTAGAAGGTGTTGCACGGTCAGCTTGGCTTTTGTTTGAACGTTGTGTCGTGGCCGAAGAAAATCATTTGCCGCCCGACAATTTGCAGACCTCGCCATTTGAAATGGTCGCTCATCGAACCTCACCAACCAACATCGGGTTGTATATTCTTAGCACCGTTTGTGCAAGAAAGTTTGGTTGGATAGAATTGTCAGAACTGTTATCTCGATTGCAAGCCACGGCGCAAACTTTAAACCGGCTTGATCGATATCACGGTCATTTCTTTAATTGGTACGACACCCAAACTTGTGCGCCGCTTTTGCCAATGTACGTATCAACCGTAGATAGCGGAAATCTTAGCGGCCATTTATTGGCCGCCGCGCAAGGATGTAAAGAGTTTGCAAAAACAGCGGGCGTCGATGTCGATCAAGCACGGGCATTGCAAGCATTGGCAGATAAATTTGAAGCAATCGCTTGGGCCGCTGACTACCGATTTTTGTATCATAAAAAACGCCATCTTTTTCACATTGGGTTTCGCGTCTCCGAGCAACAGCTCGACCCAAGTTTTTATGATCTCCTCGCCTCAGAGTCGCGGTTAACTAGTGTGTTGGCGATTGCAAAGGGCGATGTTCCAGTTCGCCATTGGGCCAGTCTAGGTCGACCTTTTTATGCAGTCGGAAAAAACGCGGCTTTGCGCTCTTGGTCGGGTTCGATGTTTGAGTATCTTATGCCTACCTTACTATTGGATGAGCCCATAGGCAGCGTCCTGCAAGAGGCTTGCTTAGCCGCAGTGATCGAGCAAATTGCATTTGGCGTACAGCAGAATGTCCCTTGGGGTATTTCTGAGTCCGCGTATGCGGCAAGCGATCATAGTTTAGCGTACCAATATGCGCCGCAAGGTGTTCCAAGACTTGCGCTGCGCCGTACACCTTTAGACGAATTGGTTATTGCACCCTATGCAACAGCGCTGGCTGTTCAGATCATTCCTAAAATGGCAATAATAAACTTTAAGCGCCTTGAGAGCTTATCTTCGACGGTGCGAGTCAATTATGGATTTATTGAGTCACTTGATTTCACGGTATCCCGACAATCATCCGAAAAAGCATTCGTAGAAGTAGACACCTTCATGGCCCATCACCAAGGGATGAGCATCGTCGCTATTGCGAATTTGCTGTTGCAATCCGCGCCCCGGCGTTGGGCAATGAGCAACCCATCCATTGAAGCCGTTAGTTCTTTGTTACATGAACGTGCTCCAAGAGAAGTGTCTTTGCCAACGATCCCTCCTTTGAATGCGATACCCCAAGCTTTAAAAAAACGTGCCCCCGGGCTACTGCGGTATTTGCAGCCCGGTGCCGAGGCTGTAGAGCCAACTCATGTGCTGTCTAACGGTCAATATAGTGTAACGCTACGCCCCAATGGGGCTGGCTGGAGCCGTAGGGGCGATGTTGGGTTGTCACGATGGAAAGACGATGCATTGCGCGACGCCTACGGTTGTTTTTTCTATGTGCGTTGGGATGAACATCCAACGCCAACTTCGATTACTCAACATCCTGCGCCCGATCCGGCCGCGCAATACGAAAGTACTTTTCACGCGGATCGGGTTTGCTTCGATGCGTTTTGGTCTGAAGTTCGAGCAACTACAACCGTGTGGGTCAGTCCGGAAGATGATATTGAATTTAGACGTGTGGAGTTACATAATCTTGGCGACGAAACCCTTAGCATCGAGCTTATGTCGGCATTTGAAGTAACGCTGTCATCGCAAGCGGCCGACGAAGCGCACCCGGCATTTTCTAACCTTTTCGTACGTGCAAGTTGGGAACCAGAACAGCAAGCATTGATGTTCGAGCGTAAACCAAGGTTAGTCACCGAACAAAGTGGTGGCCCTGACGGTGGCCAATATTTAGCCCAGTTTTTAGCAAACTCCGATCCGCAAGCGTCGGAGCTGAGCATTCAAACCAATCGCGAGCATTGGCAGGGCCGCAATACCACCTATAGTCAACCCCTAGCCAAGTTTGATCCCGCACCCGCGCTAACGAGTTCACTCGTAACGGGGCTCGATCCGGTTTGCGCAATGTCACTAAAATTTGTGTTATTGCCCGGATCAAAATCCAGTGTAACGTTTGGTATTGCTGCCGCCGATAAAAAAGACGTACTGCACGCGGTGATTGATAAATATCGGCAACCTAGCCATGTTCAACGCGCTTCACTGATGTCGGCAACGCTGATGGGCATTCGGCTACGCTCTATTCGTATCACGCCTGAAGTGTTTTCCGCAGTTTCCGCACTGACGACCGCACTAGTTCTAAATGTGAGTCGCCCCTTAGTGCCTGCCGACTCGGCTGCACTGCCTGTCTGTGACCAACGACTGCTTTGGCGGTTTGGTCTTTCCGGTGATAGGCCAATCATTTTGTTGTTTATTGGCGTTACTCAAGGGATCGGATTACTGCGCTCGTTAAGCCAAGCGCTGCGTATTTGGTTCTGGGGGCGCATTAGTTGCGATCTGGTAGTCATCAATTCCGAGCCGCCTTCTTACTTAATGGAAGTTAGTCGTGAAATTAATATTGTGCGAGAGCAATATTTGTCGGAAATTGGCGCTAATGACAAACCCCATGCAGGGCACACCGGTTTTCATATTTTGCGCGCGGCAGAAATTTCGGCTAATGAGCTTAGTACGCTGCGCAGTTTGGCCAAAGTGCAAATGAATGGTGACGGCAGGCCTTTGTCCTATCACGTGCAACAATGGATTGAGGAGCATGATTTCGCTTTTGAAGAGCGCAATATGGTTTCCACAGCACCTGTTGGACTAAGGTCTAACGCGCAAAAAAATAAACGAGAATTATTCGGGCAAGATGCAATGAGCCAGAAGCCAAGTAAGGGCGTTTTTAATACAGAGTCGGGCGATTTTAGTTTCGATGTCAGCACCAACACAAGACCGCTTCGCCCTTGGGTCAATGTGTTAGCGAACCCTGTCTTTGGCACGATTATTTCGGAAGCCGGCGGGGGCTATAGTTGGGCAAACAACAGTCGCCTAAACCAGCTAACCGCGTGGTCAAATGATTCACTAAGTGATCCGCCAGCTGAATGGTTTTTGGTGCAAGACTTAAAGACGATGCGTTGTTGGAGCGTCAGCCCTAGTGCATGGGGTGCCATTGGCGTAAATTATCAAGTAGTTCATAGCCAAGGCAGCACCACAATAACCCACCAACTTAATGGCTTAACGATTTCAGCGACTTGGTGCGTCGATCCTAAGCGTGCGGTAAAACAAATTCGGCTGCAATTGACTAACACATCGCAACGCAATATGCGGCTACGGGTCAGTGCAATTGTCGAGTGGATTATGGGCGCGAACCGCTCCGCTAGATCGACAGTTACAACTTCGCGTTTTGATCGAGCATTGTTTTGTACCCAACGCGAGTTAGCACATGGTTTTGGCGGGGGAACCGCGTTTATTGCATTACAAAACCCTTTAGATGCCGATGATTGGACTTGTGATCGAAGAGAGTTTTTTGATTCACGGGGGCATTTTATTTTGCCGGATCATTTGGGAAGAAAATGCGGTGTAGGCGCAGATCCATGTGCAGCAATGTCCACGCGTTTTGATCTAGACGCATCAGAAAGTATCGAGCATGTTTTTTTTCTCGGTTTTGCTGATGATGTCGATAAAGCCAAACTATTGTTTCAAAGCATCCGCGTAAAACCGGCACCGTTGCTAATCAGCGAGGTGCGTAAACACTGGGATCAAGTATTAACTGCAACAACCGTAAAAACACCCGATCCTTTGTTTGATGTAATGGTCAATCGTTGGTTCCTTTACCAAACATTGGCTTGTCGAATTTTAGGCAAGGCTGGCTTCTACCAAGCCGGCGGTGCATTTGGCTATCGTGATCAATTGCAAGATGCCATGGCCTTTACTTGGGCTGCGCCGCATTTGTTACGTGATCAAATCATTTTGTGCGCCTCGCGGCAATTTATTGAAGGCGATGTCCAACACTGGTGGCATCCACCTTTAGGAGCTGGCGTCAGAACTCACTTTTCAGACGATTTGCTTTGGTTGCCCTATGCCTGTCTGCATTATTTAGAAACGACCGGCGATGCTTCAATTTTGCGGGTAGAAGTTCCGTTCTTAGAAGGGGCTCCAATACCCGATGGGGCTGAGGACGCCTACTTTCTCCCAGGTGCAAGTGTATTAGCCGCAAATGTGTATGAACACGGCGCTCGTGCAATTGATCGTAGTTTAGCTGTCGGCGTTCATGGACTGCCGTTAATAGGCAGTGGCGATTGGAACGATGGAATGAATAGAATAGGGCAACAAGGTAAAGGTGAGTCGGTTTGGTTGGCGTGGTTGTTATGCATTATTGTCCGGGGCTACGGGCCACTCGCTAAAGCGCGTGGCGAGCATGAACGGGCACAGCGCTGGGCCGCTGCTGCATTGGGTTGGGAGAAAGCCTTAAAGACCGATTCGTGGGACGGGCGTTGGTTTAAGCGCGCATTTTTTGATAATGGCCAGCCCTTGGGTTCGGCAGTTAATGCAGAAGCCAAAATTGATTTGATTGCGCAAGCGTGGTCGGTTCTTTCCTCGGTTGCACCGATCCATATGCAAGATTTAGCACTGGCTTCTATGGACGAGTTACTAGTTGATACTAAACACGGGTTAATAAAACTAATTGACCCGCCCTTGGTAAATGCCGAGCCAAGTGCCGGTTATATTCAAGCCTATCCACCGGGCATCCGAGAAAACGGCGGGCAATATTCTCACGGCGCAGTTTGGGCATTAATGGCCCAAGCGAAACGCGGTAATGCTGATGCTGCCTATCGCTACTTCACTTACCTAAGTCCTGCCCATAGGGCCGCTAATCAAGACTATGGCAAGGCTTATGCTATTGAGCCCTATGTTATGGCCGGTGATGTCTATAGCCAGCCGCCCTATGAGGCGCGTGGTGGTTGGAGTTGGTACACGGGTTCTGCTGCGTGGATGCATAGAGCCGCGGTAGAGTGCATGTTTGGTTTGCAATTGCGCGGTAGTAGTTTAAGTTTTAAGCCGTGTTTACCCAGCACTTGGCTACGAAGTGAATTGACGTTACGCCGTGACGAGCACATCTTAAGATTTATCTTTATTCTGGGAACATCCGAGGAAGCGTTGGGTCTGACAGCTGCAGAAGGCGCGTTGTTGCTGTTGCCCGGTCAATCGTTACTACTAAACTCTGATGTTAAGACTAAATGTTATGTTCTACCTTGGGTACCGATTGCGCAGTAGTTTGAACGATGTCAATGTAATGAACCCAATCAAGTGCGATGGCGATTTGACGGGCCAATGTTGCGGTTAAAGCCGAAGGTCCACGACCGAGTTGCCTCTAGGAAAAAGTAGGATTGGGAGTAGGAGATTTCCTACAAGAAACAGGGGAATTTTCCTACCCAACTATGTGCTATTTTCGGTGCTTTAGCTGCCCTTAAAATCGACAAAACTAAAAAGTACCAAGCTCTGCATCTCAATGCACATACCTTATGATTAAAGCCAGCAGCATTACTAACTTTTCGCCAACGATCTTAGCCCGCTTAAAAGCAGAAACAAGAGCCGAGCATGTGGCGCTTGAACAAGATCTTGACCTCATGAATCATGCATTAACGATCGATGCGTACTGCCATCGTCTTCGCATGTTTTACGGATTTTATGCGCCGTTGGAGTCCGGTTTGGCATCTAATGGTGATAGCTCTGCATTGCACGGCCGATTAAATAAGGCCGAGCTTCTAAAGAACGATCTGCTGTTTCTTGATCGAACCCAGACTGACTTTGCCATTTGCCGTTTTCTTCCACCTCTAAAAACCCAAGCCGATGTTTTGGGCTGTCTATATGTAATTGAGGGTGCCACATTGGGCGGTCGTTTAATTACCAAGCACGCGCAAAATACGCTCGATATTTATCCAACAACAGGCGGTAGCTTTTTTTATGGTTATGGCGAAAACAGCGCAATGATGTGGCACGGAATGCGGCAACTTTTAGTTTCTGCTGCGTTCGATTTAAAAACCGAGGACGCAATTGTTTCCAACGCAATTGCAACCTTTAGCAGCCTACGCTCGTGGTACCAGTCGGGTGAACCAGAAAAGACAAGCTTAACTTTATGAATTTAATGACAATTAAACCCGCTGCACCTTGGGACACCCAACCTTACAGCACTAAGCGCGATGGTATCAATATACTCAATTGCGATGCCGAACCGGTTCGCACGCCAGGGTGTATTCAGGGCCACGGTGCGCTACTTGTGTTGCGCTTGTCGGACCTGTCTATTTTGCAAGCGAGTGAAAACACCTTAATTATTTTGGGAAGTGCGGCGCAAAGCTTGCTTGGAAAAAGTGTGTCGCAAGTACTTAATGCGGATAATTATTCGAGGCTACAAATTGTTTTGGCCAAAGAATTTACCGAGCGAAACGCGATCTATGTTGCGACTTCACCATCTACTAACGAACTTGCTTCCATGGATTTAACAGTTCACACCATAGATGGCGTTGCGATGCTCGAATTTGAGCCCACAAGCCGCGAGTATGGTGGCAAAACGGGTGGCGAGACGGGTAGCCAAGAATCGCCGAGTTCGTATCATGGTGCTAACTACTACTCACTGATAAAAAAAACCATCGCGCGGCTGCAATCGATCGATACGATGTTAGGTTTTTGTCAGACGCTGGCCGATGAAGTTCGACAATTATCGGGTTTTGATCGGGTAATGATCTACAAGTTTCATGCCGACAACCACGGCGAAGTGTATGCGGAAAGCTGCGAGAACCATCTTGCTCCGTGGCTTGGCTTGCATTACCCTGCGGAGGATATTCCTAAACCGGCACGCGATATTTTTGCTAAAACGTGGATTCGTCCAGTGCCCGATATTTGCTGTGAGTTAGCGGAAATGGTTCCCTTGGTAAACCCAGATACCGGTAAACCAGTTGATATGACGTTTTGTGCTTTGCGTGGTGTTTCGATTATGTACACCGAGTACCTACAAAATATGGGTGTTTCGGCGGGACTAACAATGCCGTTGCGCCGCGACAATGATTTATGGGGGCTAATTACTTGCCATCACTACCAAGGGCCACGTTTCGTTCCGTATGAGCTTCGTGCAGCTTGTGAGTTTTTGGCGCAAGTAGGTTCTCTACAGCACCGCGCAGTTGAAGATCGTGAACATGCCGCTTACCGATTGCGATTAGAAGAAGTCAATCAGCAGCTGCTCAGCATGGCCGCACAAGAAGGTGGTCTAGCGTCTATGACCGATGCTAGACCTTCGTTACTGGGTGCAATGGATGCCACGGGAGCCGCCTTGTTTCATCGCGACCGGTGGTGGCGGGTCGGCCAAACACCCTCTGAGCCTGAGCTCGATGCATTGGCGGCGTGGTTAGTAGAAAGGCTAGATTCAAGCTCAGTAGTGACGCCACTGTATTCAACCCATTGTTTAACTGCCGACTATGCGCCGGGGTCAGCATTTGCCAGTGTGGCTAGCGGATTGATTGCTGCGCCACTTTCGCGGACAGGCCACAACTTGATGATGTGGTTTCGGCCCGAAGTTAGTCAAACGGTCAATTGGGGCGGCAATCCGCACGACAAGCCAGAGGTGCTTGGACCAAATGGTCCGCGCCTTACCCCTAGGCGCAGTTTCGAGCTGTTTACGGAATCGGTTCAACACACAGCAAAACCATGGCTACAAGTCGAGATCGAAGCAGCTGCACAATTACGCTCTCTAATTATGGAACTAGTAATCGTGCGTGCGGAAAGTCTAGCCGGTTTAAATGCCGATTTGGCACGTAGTAACGAAGAGCTAGATGCCTTTGCCTATGTTGCCAGTCACGATTTAAAAGAGCCCCTACGAGGCATCCATAAATACGCGCATCAGTTAATGGAGTCTGTGCCCGCCAATGACGAAGAAAAGCGTCGGCTCGATGGATTAATGCGCCTTACATTGCGCATGGATAGTTTGCTCGATTCTTTGCTGCATTTTTCAAGGGTTGGACGAGAAGAGTTAACACTTGAACAAGTCGATTTAAACGAAGTATTTTCTGACGCAACAGAAATGGTCGGTTCGCGCACCAGCGATGGCCATAGCGAGTTTGTAGTGTCTCGGCCACTGCCAATAATTTTAGCTGATCGAGTACGGGTCCGAGAAGTACTAGTTAACTTGTTATCTAATGCCCTGAAATATAGCGACAAAACATTAAAGCGAGTTGAGGTAGGGTATGTCGAGGCACAAGAGTTCGCACTACGTGTGGGGTTTCCAGAATTTAGTAATGGACAAGTTGTGTTTTTCGTGCGGGACAACGGCATTGGTATTGCGCAACGCCACTTTGAACAAGTCTTTAAAATGTTTAAACGACTACATGGGCGCGAAGATTATGGTGGTGGCACTGGCGCTGGACTGACAATTGTGCGTAAGCTGATAGAACGGCATCATGGTCGAGTGTGGGTGGACTCGATCGTGGGGGAGGGTAGTACATTCTTTTTTACGCTGTCCCCGCCCGATGTTATTTAACTGTGCATTAGCGCAAGCAGCCCCAATCTTCGTAGTCGAAGACTCAGATGAAGATTATGATACCTTCCTAGAAGCCGCTCGCATGGCCGGTGTAACACGAACTATTCATCGTGCGGTGTCGGGAGCGGCCTGCTTAGAAATGCTGATGGAGCAACAAGAGTCACGCCCTAAACTACTGCCGGCGCTTATTATGATGGATCTAAATTCTCACGGCATTGATGGTCGTGAAGCCTTAGTAGCTATTAAGAACGATTGCGAAAAAAAACTAATTCCGCTGGTGGTGCTCACAACATCGGCTAACGCTAAAGATGTAACTTTTTGCTACCAAGCGGGTGCCAATGCTTACCATGTAAAACCGGTCCGCCATGATCAATATTTAATCTTACTTTGCTCGATATTGCGCTACTGGCTTGACACCGTAACACAGCACACGACAGATCCTAAAGGGTAAGTATGTTGGTTGAAGAAAAACCAGTCCTAAAGCGTTGGTGCATCTTTATTATTGATGACAGCCCAGATGATCGCGCTGAAATTCGTCGCATGCTGCTTAAAGGCTCTGATCGGCGAATTAGTTTCGTTGAAGCTTCGACGGCTGCCGAAGGTCTTCACGCGATTATTTCAAAAGGAATTTTGCCTGATTGCGTGGTTCTGGATTACAACTTGCCCGACATGTCGGCACCAGAAGTTCTTATTTCTCTGCGAGGTGCTGATGATATGCCAATTTGCCCTGTTGTTGTGCTAACTGGAGGCGCTAATCGGCAAGAGGGTCAGCGCGTCATTCGCGCTGGCGCACAAGACTATATCGGCAAAGATTGGACCAACCCTTTTGCGCTAAGTCGCTCCGTTGAAAATGCCTGCGAAAGTTGGGGGATGGCGCGCGAGTTACGTCAACATAAAGAAGCCTCACGCCTATTAGGTGATCGTGAAAAATTTCGACTCGCATTTAATGATGCGACCCGCGATCTGATCGATGAAGTTGACATTAGGCTAGAGGCTTCATTTTTATTAGGGTGCCATTTAAACGCAAGCAGAGTTATATACGGTGAAGTGAACAGCGACGGCATGATTGTTATTGGGTCAAGTTACGTTAACAATGTCCAACAAATTGAAGGCTGTTATTCTTTAAAAGACTATGGTGAGTCACTTTGGGCGACTTTGATGTCAGGTCACAATGCGGTTGTTGCTGACATTACTGTGGATCCCGACTATTCGGAGACTGAGCGCGTTGGGTATTCGCAGATGAATATCGTTGCTAACTTAGGTATACCGATTTTAAAAAATGCGCGTTTAGCAGCGGTTCTGGGGGTGCATCAAAGCACGCCACGCGCTTGGACTATAGAAGAAATTTCCACTGCCCGAGAAATCGCAGAGCTGACATGGTCAGCAATTGAACGTGCCCGAGCCGAAAAAAAATTAGCAGCCAGTGAATTACAACTGCTGCAGATGTTAGAAATCATGCCATCGTTTTCTGCCGTTTTAGGTGGACCAACCTTTATATTCGAAATGGCTAATCAATCGTATTTTGATCTCATTGGGCGGGGTTCCGAAATTATTGGTAAATCCGTGATTGAAGCCATCCCCGAAATAATTGGTCAACCCTTTCCCGCGTTGTTAAAGCAAGTTTATTCGTCTGGCAAGCCCTTTGAAGCCAAGGCTATGGTGGTGCGGTTGCCCCGGGGGCCTAAAGGTGCATTAGTCGATCTTTATGTTGACTTTGTTTATCTTCCATTGCGTGACGCTGACGGCAAAGTGTCTAGTGTTTTTATTCATGGCGTTGATCGAACAATTGAAGTTCGCGGCACGCAGTTACTACTCGAGCAAGACCAACGTAAAGACGAGTTTTTAGCCACGTTAGCCCATGAATTGCGTAACCCATTAGCGCCAATTCGTAATAGTTTTAAATTGTTGAAACGATCGCCAGATCCAGAAGTGATCAAGAGCACTTTGCCTGTCATGGAGCGCCAGCTTGGTCAGCTTGTCCGTTTAATCGATGATCTTCTGGATGTTTCGCGCGTTACTAGCGGAAAAATTATTTTAAAAAAGCAGCGGATTAACGTTCAAGAAATCGCGACCGTTGCCCTCGAAACCTCACAACCGTTAATTGATACCGCTGGACACACGGTAACGCTTCAGTGGCCATCCGAGCCACTATGGCTTGATGCAGACCCAATGCGTTTGGCGCAAGTTTTTGGTAATCTATTGACTAATGCCGCAAAGTATATGGGACATGGTGGCCATATAAAATTTGTAATACAGAAACAAGGTCGACATGTTGTTGTCTCAATCATCGACAGCGGTTTTGGCATTCCAGTCGAAATGCTTGATCAAGTATTCGAACTATTTACGCAAGTAAATCGAACGTTGGATCGTGCAGACGGTGGACTTGGTGTTGGTTTGTCTTTAGTACGAACTTTAGTAAAAATGCATGGTGGCTCGGTGCAAGCTAAAAGCGAAGGGGTCGATCAAGGTAGCGAGTTTAGCGTAACCTTACCGTTGGCAATAAAGTCGTCTAGTGAAATTTATAACCCAGTCAATCGGGGCATCGAAGTTATAAACTCAGATCAAATTGTGCCGCTTAAAATATTAATCGTTGACGACAATATTGATGCCGCCCAAACAATGGCGATGCTACTGAGTCTTTCGGGCCACGAAACACGAACTGCCTTTGGCGGCCAACAAGCACTCGATTCGGCGCGCACTTTTTTGCCTCAAGTGATGTTTTTAGACATTGGTTTGCCAGGAATGAACGGCTACGAAGTTGCGCATCGATTGTCTGAAAATCCCCTTACAGCGCCCATCACACTGATTGCAATAACGGGTTGGGGTACTGAAGCCGACAAAAAGAAATCGCTAGCCGCAGGTTTTTTTGCCCATCTCACAAAACCCGTTGACCCTGATGAAATCGACGCGATTTTGGCTACCTTAGGCACAACATGATTAACTATCGTGGCGAAGCAGCTTGTTACACTATTTTGCGCAGAGTCGCCCCAGTGCTTCGGCATGATGTCGCCGGTTTAATGCAGCCAGTTCGAATACTTGCAACTGTATTAGAGCGTCGTTTAATGAAGCCAGATTTCAGTTTAAGCGCGGCGCAAGAAAACATCACAACAATTGGCCAACTAACAAAGCAAGCTTTAATGGGCTACAACAATGCCATTGCTTGGATGGGTATGGATGACGACACACTGGTTGATTTGTCGAACGGAATTGATGAACTAATAAAAATTCTTGCGCTTGAATTAGGTAGCGCCGCGCTTAACGTAATCAATGAAATTCCCAAAGGCCAATTAAATGTCTCACAAAGGTTTCTACACACTGTAGTTGCTGGGATAACGCTTGCATATTGTGATGAGCAAACCGATCAACGTGAACTGCGCATAGTCTTGACTCAAAATACTAACGATAAAGATCAGCAATCTTTAGACACCGGAGCCTTGCATTTGACTCTAGTGGGAGTTGCAAAAACCGATTTAAATATGAACGAAAAAGCGATAGGATCGATCCGCAGTATTGATTGGGATGATGTTAGTGCGTTAGCCCAAATGTTTAACTTAACAGTTAACAGAGGCCCGGGTTGGCTTCATATTAGTATTCCGAAGGTTCAACTTGGCCTATAGGATCAAGATAATATTACCAGCCGAGCCTTCCATTTCTATCGACTTATCGGTAATAAAACCGCTTTGAGTCGCGAGGTGTTGCATCGCGATGTTGTCGCGAAGTAGGGTGCCTACCAATTGTTTTAGCCCTTTTTCTTTTGCATAAACAATGGCTTTGTTAAGCATTAGTTTTCCTAAACCCAAACGCTTTAGGTCGGACCGCACGACAATTGCAAACTCGGCCGAATAGCCTTCCGGATCGGATATTAATCGTACAGCCGCGAGGGTTTCGCTAGTGCCGTCAATTAGTACTCTTTCCGCAATAAAAGCCATTTCTCGCGCGTAATCAATTTGCGTTAAACGCGCCAGCTCACTGCGAGCAAGTTGTCGTTTAGAAAAAAAGACGCGCATACGAATATCTTCTGGCGTTAGTTGCTCTAAAAATTGTCGATGCTGTGTCTCGTCCTCGGGGCGAATTGGGCGCACGACAATTGTCTGGTCACGCCAGACCAGCGATTCGACAAGCTCGTGGGGATAAGGCTGTATTGCGAAACGAGTGAGACCACCGCTACTGGGTGTTGCCAGCCGAATTCTCGCGTCTAGCGCAATCGCACCAATCGCGTCGACACACAAGGGATTGATATCCATTTCGACGATTTCTGGAATGTCGGCCAATATTGCGGATAAGGCGACTATTACATTTGAAATACTTTCGGTATTCACCGGATCTTTGCCCCTGAAGGCTACAAATTGTTTAGATATTTGGGTTCTAAACATAAGCTCGTTCGCTAAAATTGAATTTAAAGGCGGGATTCCAATTGCCCTATCTTTAGTGATTTCAACGCTAGTACCACCTTGCCCAAAAACAATAACGGGCCCAAACAACGAATCGACCGTCGATCCGATAATGAGTTCAATGGTATTGGGTTTTTCAACCATGGCTTGCAAGATATAGTGTTCTAGTGAAACCGAGGGTAAGTTTTTATGCAGGCTTGCCACCATAAGTTCATAAGCAATACCTAGCTCTTGTGCATTTTTAATATTGAGTTTGACGCCACCCACATCAATTTTATGTTGGATATGTTCCGAATCTATTTTTAATGCCAATGGGTAACCCACTTCAGCACCCGCTGCAAGAACCGCATTACGGTCCGCTACAGCCCTGCGTAATCGCGGTGTGCTAATGCCGTACAAGTTCAATAATTGATTGACATCTGCAATCGAAAGCCAGAACCGATTGGCCGCCAAAGTATCGTCAATCGCTTTACGTATCCCGCTTAAATCCGGCTTTGAGGGCATCGCTCGGACCGGTGGCACTTGCATTAAAAGTTCTTGGTGATGGCGGTAGGTTTGTAGCATGCCAAATGCGGCAATAGCCTCTTCAGGGGTTGCATAATCCGCAATCCCTGCTTGTCTAAAAATTTCACGCGCTTCACGCACCGATTCATCGCCCAACCAGCAACCGATAACGCGATCTTTTGCTGTATCGATTGTTAAAACACATTCTTTTGCGATTGCGGTACTGGACACCATTGCCGTTGGGGCGTGAATCAGCAATATTGATGAATCGTTGTTACTGTTCAATAGATACTCAAGCGATTGAACATAGCGATTGATAGGCGCGTCGCCAATAATGTCAATTGGGTTGCTCTTTGACCAAGTGGACGGTAAAAATTGGTCTAGCGCCGTAATAACAACGGGCTCGAGACTGGTTAATTCAATGGATTGTCGCGCAGCGCAGTCTGCTGCGATAACGCCAGCACCACCACCATTTGTTAGGATCGTTAAACGGTCATGTTGGCCAATATTGCGATGCGTTAGCGCCATTACTGCAGTGAACATTTCTTGTAAAGTGTCGACGCGTAACATGCCCGCTCTACTAATTGCAGCATCAAATACCAGATCAGAACCTGCTAGTGCACCTGAGTGAGAAGCGGCTGCTATTGCGCCCTGCGGACTTCGACCCGCCTTAAGAACGATGACTGGTTTATTACGGGCCGCCGCCCTTGCTGCAGACATAAATTTGCGCGCGTTTTGAATCGATTCGATGTATAAAATGATGGCTTTAGTAGACGAGTCAGACCCGAGCACATCCAGTAAATCCGCAAAATCAATGTCGCTACTTTCCCCTACTGAAATCAAGTGCGAAAACCCAATGCCACGAAATTTCGCCCAATCCAGCACAGCAGTCGCGACTGCGCCCGATTGAGAGATAAAGGCTAGGTCGCCAACAACCGAATTGGTTTGTGAAAAACTTGCATTAAGTCTAATTTTTGGACTGATTAAGCCAAGGCAATTCGGTCCTAAAACACGCAGTAAATGCGGTTTGGCAGCACTTAACATGGCCTGCTTTTGGGTACTGCTTAAACCTGCGGTGATGACAATGACTGTTTTTACTTTTGCCAACCCAAGTTCGGTAATTAGATCGACCACGGTCGCTGGTGGTGTACAAACAATGGCTAGGTCGATTACCTGTGGTATGTCTTTTACCGATTTAAAAACGGCAGAACCTCCGATGTTGGAGTACTTTAAATTAACAGCAAAAAGCGATCCTAAAAAACCCGCACTTTTAAGATTGTTCCAAATGATTCCACCCAAGCTGCCAGAGCGCTTTGATGCACCGATCAAAGCGACCGATTCGGGGCGCAGTAAATTGTCTAAGTTGCGGATACTCATTTGGTGTTTTTAAGTTACTGCGTCGAGTTGTAAAACGACTCGGCCGTTAATCTCGCCTGCTCGCATTTGGTCTAACACTTCATTGACATCGTCTAATCGAGCAGTGTTGTGTTCACAAATGATTAATCGTCGTGCGGCCAAGTCGAGTGTCTCTTCAAGATCCAAGCGCGTACCAACGATCGATCCAATCACTTTAATGCCCTTTAACACAAGGTCAAAAATAGGAATTGGCAATTCGCCTGGGGGAATACCTACGATAACCAAAGTGCCACCGCTGTTTAACGAATCAAATGCCGAGCGGAACGCTTCCGCAGACGCGGCCGTAGCGATAACAATATCAGCACCGCCCAAACTTTTGACCGTTTTGGCAGTATCTTCGCTTAACGAATTTATGGTTTCATCCGCTCCTAACCGTCGCGCAAGCGCTAGTTTTTCATCGCTAATGTCCACTGCAATTATGCGTGCGCCAGTAATTTTTGCATACTGTAGTGCCATATGGCCAAGTCCCCCAATGCCCGAAATAAGCACCGTTTTACTAGAATTAGCCCCAGAGACTTTTACCGCTTTGTAAGTGGTTACGCCAGCGCAAAAGTGTGGACTAATATCGACATAGGCAAGTCCATCTGGAATTTTCGCTACATACCGCGAGTCGGCTACAGCATATTCAGCGTAAGCACCGTTTACCGAATATCCCGTATTTTTTTGCTTAGCACACAGCGTTTCCCAACCGCTTAGACAGTGGCGACAATGCCCGCAAGTAGAGTACAGCCAAGGTACGCCAACACGATCACCAATCTTTACGTCGGTTACTAATTCTCCCACCTCGACCACTTCGCCGACGCCCTCATGTCCGGGTATAAAAGGTAGGCTTGGTTTGACTGGCCAATCGCCGTTGGCCGCATGTAAATCAGTATGGCAGACACCCGACGCATGAATTTTTACCAAAATATCAAACTCACCGTTTAACTTTGGCGTTGGTATGTCCTGTAGCTCTAGGGCGGCACCAAATTTTACAACTAACATTGCTTTCATATGGTTTACTTTCTAGTGATTTTTAACGCTATGGTTTAAGTTGCAGCTGGCCGCGTATTTCGCCGTTGGGATAGGCTTTTGTGTAAATATTGAAGTACCACTTACCGGCGTGTAGATCGATTATTTGCGTCGCGTTCAACGTCATCACGCCAGAGATCGGACTGGTTAGTTTTCCGTTTACATAATTTACTGCCGGAGCATTTTCTCCCGCAAAAGCGGGCCCATGGAAACGGGCTGCACTTGCGACGCCCGATAAGCCAGCGTAAGTTACTGTCCAGCTAAGCGTATTTTTTGCTGGATCAAATATGGCCTCAAAGATACCTGTTCCACTACCTAGAATCGCAGGAATTTCATTAGCACCAGCTAGGGTTGCAAATAGTTCCTTTAATACCACTGGTTGCCCAGCTGGATCTGCGGGTCTTGGTACTGCGGATTCTGTGCATCCGGTGATGGCAACAATCGATAAGAATACTGCGCATAAAGCTGCGCTGCGTGACTTAGTTGACAGTATGAAACGCATGCGGGAATCCCAAATAACAATTAGTGTTCGAGCCAGGCCCGACTTGGGCTACCTAGTGATCTTTAATGATGCGTTTGAATCACCTATTGTGACTGTGCGTTAGCGAACACAGCACACTATATGTTGTGGGTTTAGTCCTACATCAGCTCAAGCTTGTTACTTATTTGCTGCGTCGATGCAATAACCAATAATGCGTCATGTTTAATTTTTAATGATTGGAAACTTTATGAACTCTACAAAGCCTTTTGAGCAAACAAATACGATAATTGATAGTATGACCAAGGACGCCGAGCAAGCACTTGGATCGCTTAAAACTAATACAAGCGCTGCTATTGATGGTCTATCAACTAATCTAAATCATCTCAACGAGCAAGCAGCGCCATTGCTGCACAGCGCAACAGAGCAAGCTTCTGCCTTAGCGCATCGCGGCGTCGATGCAATGCGCAATGGTTCAGTGCATTTGCGCGAGAGTGCGCAACGCGCGAGCGAAGGTACGGTTAGCTACATTAAAGGCGAGCCTGTCAAAGCGATGTTAATTGCCGCTGCCACAGGAGCGACTCTAATGGGATTGCTTAGCTTGATGACCAGTTCACGCAATCGCCCATGAGCCAGACGCTTATGAACCCCCTTTTTAGACTGATTACATCCCGGCCAAATTTAGTTGCCGCCCATGCAGAAAGTTATTTACAACTGCTGGCGGAGGAAATAAACGCTGGATCTAGGGCTTTGTCGCGAAGGGTTTTCTTAGGCTGTGCTGCTTGGCTTTTAATGCTATTGTTTTTGTTGCTGGCTGGCATTGGATTAATGCTTTGGGGGGCTTTGCCCGAAGTAAGGTCTGAACAGAGTTGGATTTTAATTGCGGTACCAAGCGCGCCTCTTTTAACATCGTTTTTGTTGTTCCTAATTATCAAGGCCGATCCTCCACCAGCCGGATTGACAAAAGTTAAAGCTCAGATGCGTGCTGATTTAGCGATGTTACGTGAAACGGGCGCTTTATGATTGGTAATAATTTAAATAGTAACGCGCAGCTTGATCATTCACGCGACGAAATCCGTCGTGCGCTTTCTACCCCGCCAGCGACACCGGGTCAGGTAGTTAATCAATGGCTAACTGCACATCCGGTTAAATTGGCTACTGATGTCATCGGAGACGTGACAAAGACTGTAGTAACGCCATTGGCGCAACGCAACCCAATGATATTTGTTTTGTCCGCGGCCGTTGTAGGCGGACTGTTGGTGTGGACTAGGCCGTGGAGTTGGCTGTTTAAACCTGCCGTCATTGGAACTTTGGTTCCGCAAATTGTTGCAAAAGCATTGGCCTACGTCCCGACTCGAAACTTGTAAAGATAAATTCTTGGCTCTCTCCGTGACCTCAACGTTTATTTCGTAGCGACTTAAGCGTACTCTTCTCCCCGAATCGAGGTCACTTTTAGCACGCTTAAAAAACGTGCTTTTTTTTGTTCAAATTTTAGCTGGCTGCAAATTTATTGAAGACAGTTTTGCCAAGCGTCACCGCTACGATACTGGCAAATGTTCCCCAAGCCATATCGGCCAGTGTTACAGAAATTGGCCACGCTTTTAGGGTTGCATAGTTAGTTAAGTCGTAAGTTGCGTAAGCACAAAATCCAAATATCCCAGCTGCGGTTATTGCCTTGGTAAGTCCGGTCTTATCTGGATTGGGCAAAATTGCAAACCACAATAAGCCAGCGCAAAAAACCAGATAAAAAGCCGCCGCTGCAACCAGATTTGGTTTATCCGCCATTAAGTGGCCAATACCTGTTTGATAAATCGATTTTGCGATAAACCCAATCCATAAAACATCCAGCACCGCCATTGTAACTATCATCGTTAAATAAGTAGTTAATAATTGCATAGTCAAAGCCTTTCTAAAGCTTAGTTAAATTGTTTAAAAATTGTGTATTCGGTTTTTGTTTATTGGGCTATAGCCAGTACTCCCACATTCGTGCAAACAACTCTTTTATGCGCTGATCGACACTACGGTTTTGCCACTCATCAAGCTTTATTTCTACCGACTCTTTTAAATCTCTTTCGAACATGCCTTGCACTTGTCCGCCAAAATCAACTCCAAGCATAACGGCATTTAACTCTTGGTTATGTAAAAAGCTACGCCAATCTAAATTAGTAGAACCTACTGTTGACCAAACACCATCAATCACTGCGGTTTTGGAGTGTAAGACTACCCCACGTCTTTGAAAAATTTTTACGCCTCCTTCTAACAATTGCTTGTAATAGGCACGCCCCGCATGAAACACTAACCAAGAGTCGGTCTGACTTGGCAAAATTAAAGACACGCTCACCCCACGCTTCACCGCTTCGATTAAACCATTAAGCAGTTGCGGGTCGGGTGCAAAATAGGCATTCGTCAATTGGATGCTGGTTTCAGCATTATCTATAGCCGATAGAAGGGTAGCGTAGATTTGACTAAACGGCTCCTCAGGAGCACTGCCAATCACCCGTATCATTTGATTGCCGCGTGAAACTAAGGCCGGAAAATAATTTTTAGCGGCTACCGCGTCGCCTTTTTGCTTTTCCCAAGTGGAAAAGAATAGTTTTTGAAGATCTGCAACAACGGGCCCATCCAACTGCAAGTGTGTATCACGCCAAGCTAGCTTGCCATATTTGGTTTTTTTTCTTGCCGATCCGCCTGAGTAAACACTACTGATATTGATTCCACCTAAAAATGCGATACGGCCATCAACAATTAATAATTTACGATGATCGCGCCGGTTTAGCTCCCATTGATTGCGTGCGAGTAGAGGATTAATAGGATTAAACTCAAGCACCATAACGCCAGCCGCTTTTAGTTTCTCAAAAAATACTACTGGTGTGTTGAGGGTGCCAACACTGTCGCGAATGATGTTGACCTGTACCCCTTGGCGTTGCTTGTTGATTAACGCTGCAACAAATTCTTGTCCGATAAAATCGTCGTCAAAAATGTAGGTTTCCATATTAATGTGGTCAGTGGCCGCTGCAATCGCCTTGAGCATTGCCGTGTAAGTTTGTGGGCCATCTAGTAAAAGTTTGGCAGAATTGCCAACACTTAAAGGACCTCCAACAATGGCCTGTTCGTTTGCTAAATGACGGTCAAAGATGTTAGTTTCACCAACCCCAATGCGGTTTCGCATTGTTGTTAACATCGCTCTACTTTTTTCTTTTGAAATTAGTCCGTTGGCGTTGGCAATTTGGATCGCAGGCCGTTTAGTGGATGCCATGTCCGGAACGAACCTAGTTAGGCTACTACATCCACACATGACCAAACATAAGCCAACGAGCAATAGGCGAGTCATGGTTATCGCCACTTTATGGTTGGTTGCTGATCATTTTTTTGGGATTTACCCAACGGTCAAAATCGGCAGCGCTAACCGTTTCAAGCGCCAACGCGGCTTGTCGCAAAGTAGAGTTATTTGTCCATGCGTGCAGTGCGATTTGCGAAGACTTTTCATAACCAATGTGAGGTGTTAGCGCAGTTACAAGCATTAGGGACCGTTGCAATAAGTCTTCGACGCGCGCTTTGTCTACACGAATTCCGGCAACGCAATAGTTGGTAAAACCGTTAACAGCGTCGGCTAGAAGACGGGTACTGTCGAGAATATTTAATGCAAATAATGGTTGAAACACGTTCAATTCGAATTGGCCTTGACTCGCTGCAAACGAAATCGCTAAATCGTGACCCATTACTTGGGCGGCCACCATATTAAGTGCTTCGATTTGCGTCGGGTTAACTTTACCCGGCATCATAGAACTACCAGGTTCGTTCTGGGGCAACTGTAGTTCGCCCAATCCCGCTCGTGGTCCGCTGCCCATCAATCGAATGTCATTTCCAATTTTGATAAGGCTAAGCGCTAATTGCTTTAGCACCGAATGGTAGGCAACCAAAGCTTCGGCTCCCGCTATGGAGGCAAACAAATTAGACGACTGTACCAGCGGCAATTTAAACTTTTGTGCTAAGCGCGCAGCAACCCGTGACCCGAATTCTGGGTGCGTGTTAAAGCCGGTTCCTACCGCGGTGCCACCAATCGCCAGTGCGTGCAACGTCGCTAAAGGATGCTGCACATTCGTTTCAAACGCGCCAACTTGTGCGTCATAGCCGCTAAATTCTTGTGCGAGGGCGATTGGGATTGCGTCTTGTAAATGAGTCCGTCCAATTTTTATAATTGGTTCGAATTCAGTCATTTTATTTTGCAGCGTAAAACGTAAATTTTTAATTGCCGGTAATAGGCGTGTATTGCAACTTAATATGATTGCCAAGTGAAGGGCGGTTGGAAATACATCGTTTGATGATTGACCAAGATTGACATCGTCATTTGGATGTATTTTGTTTGTCGGCGTACTTGCCAAAGCAGCAATGACTTCGTTAACATTCATATGGCTTTGCGTACCCGAACCCGTTTGCCAAACAGACAGTGGAAATTGGTTTGATAGTTCCCCGTTTCCAATGCGAGCTGCAATTAGCGCTATTGCATACGCTTTGCTAGGTTCCAGTAAACCTAGTTCACTGTTGACGTGGGCCGCTGCCCATTTAATCCAAGCAATGCTGTGGATAATCTCCGTTGGCATGCGCTGCTCGCCAATGGCAAAGTACTTCAAACTAAGCTCAGTTTGGGTTCCCCAAAGCGGTTGGTCCATGGCAAGCCTAGTTTGAAAAGTCTACAACAAAAGTGGTCTGAATTTATGCAAGGTTATCTAGAACTTCATGCTTGCCAAGACCTACCGGTTTTCCGGATACAACAGAGGCTGCCATTGCAAACATTCGCATCATTTTGCTATTTGGCGCATCCCAATACTCGACGCTGCTCGGAATAATCTTAAGCAACGCCAAATTTGCCGAATCTACCCCATTTGGAAACCACGGCTTTGCAGCGGCAGTCCATAACTCTTGAATTTTATTACGATCCGAATGGGTTTCACCACGACCAGAAATAGAAACGTAAGTGCCATTGTCGGCGTCACTAAAACTCAAATTTACAACGTTTAAATGCCTTACTTTGTCGGAATGCAAGTCGGTAAAAAACCAAATTGCTCCGTCTTCATCCATTTCTAAAGGTGCCATTGGTTTGCTGATTAGATCAGCCTCTGCATTCGAGATGGTAAGCATTGCTACGCGTAAGGGCTCGATCAATTCACTGAGTAAAGTAAGTGATTCATTTTTTTGAGTGGCAGTTTTCATTGAGTAATTTTTCTTAAAAAGAATTATGAGAATAAAGCGATTAGGATAATGATCGGTATCGGTATGCCGAGAAACAATAAGAGAATAGAGCGCATGAAAACTTTCTGTGTGGTTATTTAAACTGCGTTTTCGGTATCGCGCTGCCGGCCACCAAACGTTGCGGCGTAACTCGCAGCAAATGCGCCCAGAAGCAGCGAGATAAACAACCATAACGCTGCGTATGCGGACGCTTTTCGCGCTTTGTTAGTCGCTTCATTTACGCTAGCTTGGGTTTCTGCAATTTTTTTCTGTATACGAACAAAGGTGTCAGTAACACGTCTCTCTGCCTCTGCTTGAGTCACTCCGGTTCGTTGAACTACCAGTTGAGCTACATACTGAGTATCTTCAATCGCCATGCTGTTGGACTGAATAGCATTAATAAAAATTCGATTGACTTCGATAGCGGCGTCAAGCCTAGAACGATCAGTTGTTGCCCCAGGGCTTCTAAACAATAGGTCCAAAAAATACGTAGTAAGATTTTCGCCAGGCTGTAGGCTCTTGCTTGCAACCGGCTCGACGTCTGACGTTGCCGTGTTGCCCATCAACGAGGCACCAGCTTTAGCTGCGCCACCGACTATCGTACTAACGGCTGAGGTTAACAATGCTGCGGTTACTATAGAGGCTACAGCCCAAGCTAGAAATCCATGTGCCGTATCACGAAAAAAAACCTCGTCGTGGTTAGTATCAAGCCACCGTGTTCTTAATCGACCTGCAATATAGCCACCTAAACCCGAAGCCACAATTTGCGTAACTGTAATCCATAGGATAGTTGAAACGCCGAATGTGAGCGCAGCAATTCCTTGGTTACTCCAAGGTGATATCGACGATAAACCTAGACCAGTTCCAAGGATTAAAAGAATGAGCGAAAGCGCCGCTGCAGCTGCCGCGCCCGCTAGGATTGCGCTCCAAGAGACGGCACTAGAACTTTCGCGGGAAGCGATGCTTGTTATAGACCCAGTGCTTACAGACATATTAGTTCCAATACTCGAAAAGAGCCTAATAGTGCGTTTTTATTCAATCGTATTTAGTCAGATTTTCTAGTGTTTTCGTGTAGGAAAACACCGCGATTTGCGTGGCTTAATTTTCGGCGAATTTCTTTACGGTCTGTTCGCCAGCGAACAGTGATCGCGAAGGATCGGTTGCAAACTGTTATTGGTAATTGTTTTACCTCTTCTTTTTTTATTAGGATAATTTTATGAACAACGACTATTTAAATGTAATTCGTACAGGCCTTTTAGGCACGTTGGCGGTGACTGTTATCGGCGCAACTGGGTGTAATAGGACGACTCCGCCACCACCAACACCAATGGAACCTTCTGCATCCACTACCCCAGCGCCTCCCGTGGCTGTGGCTGAACCAAAAGCAGCGAATCTGAGTCCTGTTTCCGTAATCGCAGCACTTGGGGGCTCTAATGAAGTACCGTCGGTTAGCAGTACCGGCAGCGGTAATTTTGATGCGAAACTAGACCAAACTACCAACGTTCTAACTTGGACTGTTAACTACTCAGGTCTTTCGGGTCCGGTAACGGCATCGCATATTCATGGACCTGCAATGTCTGGCGAGAACGCTCCGCCAGTTGTCCCGGTTGAAGGAAGTCTAGTTAGTCCGATCGCCGGGGTTACTACATTAACAGTGGCGCAAGTTAACGATTTAAAGGCAGGAAAATTGTATTTTAATATTCATACTGCCGCCAATCCAAATGGTGAAATCAGAGGCCAGTTAGGATTAAAACCATGAACATGAAAGTGAGCATATTGGGTGAATCGGTACCTTCGCTTCCTTCGGAAAAGGACGAGTCGGTTGATGTAAGCGATGTCGTAGTACGCAAGGTTATGAGACAAGCGGCTACCGACATCGCCAGAGGATTGAAAGACACTGATCGAGCCGATCAAGTGGACAAAATCTACCGAAAATTAAAAACGGAAAAGTAAGCGGTTGTAGCTACTTTAATCACCTGGGCTCGCCACGACGATTAACAGAAATTGTTGGCCCAGGTGGATAGCTCATTTGAACTCTATGCTCTTGACCACGGTAAAAATAAGTAACGTCCCAATATTCAGGTTTTGCCGAGCTTACATCGTTTTCGCAGCGGCGTACATTTTGTGTGTAAGTACGCCTATTTTGATCATTACCACCCGATTTGTTTCCCACTACAGCGCCCGTCGCAGCGCCGATTGCGGTAGCAATATCTTTTCCGCTGCCACCACCGACTTGATGACCTAAAATTCCACCAATGACAGCACCAATGACGGCACCTGGTACGTTGTTATTATTTTGCGATTCGCCGACGCGTTCACGCTCTACCCAGCAACGACGTTCTGATGCTCCAAGCACGGCGCGTACCGAAGTAACGTTTGCTGTATAAATGCGTTCGTTATTTCGACGGCGGTTATCATAAATTGGGTAAGGCGGGGGCGCATAACGATCATCGTCGACCCGGTCCGAGTAACCTACAATTCGGACTGACGAAATGCGATTGTTTAAGCTCATCGAAGATAGCGAAGAATAACGTCCGGGCCGGAGGACGATGCATCGGCCGCCAAATTGCACATCTTCACAAACCTCCCAGCGATCGCGCATGACGATTGCCGATGAGGCTCGGTCATTAAAACCAAATTGTTGAAAATTTCTGATCTCTTCGTTCGCAGTAAAGGTACGGCCCTGAAATTCGTCGTTTTCATAAAATGTAATTTCGGATTTGGCGCTGGTGGCAGCCAAAAAACCGATGGTGACTAATGCTAGTTTGATTCTTTTGTTCATTTTGGGACCTAGCACGCTTGTGCAGAGAATTAATACAAGCCGGTTCGGCTTGTGCATTCAAGAATAATTGTTTTTAAATTAACTCTCTGTTCGCTGACGAACAAAGCTTGACCAAGTGGAACGCCAAGGATTCGATTGGTGTTACTCCTACACAATCACAAGGCACAAGCTGGCGTCGACATTTTATATGGTGAGTGAAAATTCATCACTACTTAAGGAACTACTATGCCCAGCGGAAAAAAAGTGTCGAAAGCGATAACGAAAATGAAACCTGACTCGTCTAATTTGCAGGCAAAAGATGTCGAATCGATCAGCGGAAGAGAAATCGACGGCCTAGCGACAGCTATGCCAGAGAACGCGAATAAAGCGTTGGAATACGGTCTTAACAATGCCCATTCGCCCCATGTTGGATCTTTTCAAAAGCCCGCGTCGTCCGATCTTTTAGCAAGCACTCGCGCAGAAAAAAATAGCAATGACAAAACGGGCGGAGCAGCGCAGTTTGGCGTAAATGCAACCATTGGGTCGCTTGACTCGGTGAGAGTGGATGCAGGAGGCCAACGTTTAACAACCAATCAAGGCGTTCCGATCAGCGATAACCAACATTCGTTAAAGGCAGGTCTGCGCGGCCCAGCATTGCTGGAAGATTTTATTTTGCGAGAAAAGATTACGCACTTTGACCATGAACGAATTCCGGAGCGGGTGGTTCATGCGCGAGGATCAGGGGCACACGGTTTTTTTGAATGTTATGACGCATTACCACAGCACACTCGCGCAGCGCCATTCACTGAAAAAGGCAAGATCACTCCTGTATTTGTGCGCTTTTCAACAGTGGCAGGTGAGCGTGGCTCAAAGGACACCGCGCGTGATGCGAGGGGCTTCGCGGTTAAGTTTTACACCGACGAAGGAATTTGGGACTTAGTCGGTAACAATATTCCAGTGTTTTTTATTCAAGATGCGATGAAGTTTCCGGATCTTATTCACGCGGTAAAACCCGAGCCCCATAACGGTATGCCACAAGCAGCGTCCGCGCACGACACATTTTGGGACTTCGCATCGTTGATGCCAGAGACGTCACATATGCTAATGTGGGTTATGTCAGATAGAGGTATTCCTCGAAGTCTACGGATGATGCCGGGCTTTGGCGTACACACATTTCGGTTGGTCAACAGCAATAACGAATCAGTGTTTTGTAAATTCCATTGGACGCCGAAATTCGGCACCCATTCACTTACATGGGACGAAGCGGTAAAGATTTCTGGTGCTGATCCCGATTTTCATCGCCGAGATTTATGGGAAGCGATTGAAGCTGGTGATTTTCCTGAGTGGGAATTAGGGTTTCAAATTTTTACCGAGGCCCAGAGCGAAGCGTTTAGCTTTGATGTGCTCGATGCGACAAAGTTGATTCCTGAGGAACTGGTGCCGATAACGCCCGTGGGGCGGATGGTACTTAATCGCAACCCGGATAACTTTTTTGCCGAGACCGAACAGGTAGCGTTTTGTACGGCTCATGTTGTGCCAGGTATTGATTTCTCTAATGATCCGCTTTTGGCCGGACGTATCCACTCATACATAGATACACAAATTTCTCGACTTGGCGGTGCCAACTTTCATGAGATTCCAATCAATGCCCCTATCTCACTTGTGCAAAACAATCAGCGTGATGGAATTCATAGGCAAGCCGTGCACCGCGGTCGGGTTGCCTATGAGCCTAACTCTTTAGCCGGGGGATGCCCGTTTCAGGTTGGAAGCGCTGGATTTGTTTCATTTCCGGCTCCCGTACAAGAAGATAAAGTTCGGGGTAAACCCGAGAAATTTGCAGAGCATTACTCGCAAGCTACTTTATTCTTCGATAGCCAAACTGCCGTTGAACAAATCCATATCATTGCCGCTTTTCGTTTTGAATTAAGTAAAGTAACTGTGCCAGCGATTCGGCAACGAATGCTGTCATCGTTAGTCAATGTGTCTAGTAAACTTGCAGCTGAGGTTGCCGCCGGTTTAGGTATGGAGCTCCCCGCCCCAATGCCACGGGCCATGCCGAATCCGCCAAAACCCGAAGTCAAAAAATCCCCGACGTTATCCATGACTTCATTGCCCGGGGAGTGTGGAATTCGCACTCGGCAGGTGGCTTTGTTGGTCGCTAATGGAGTGATGCATGAATCGCTGGCTGCGATACAAGCAACGCTAACATCAGAAGGCGCGGTGGTGCACTTTATTGGGCCGCGGGTTGGGAGGTTCGCGGCCTTTGACGGTAAGGGCTCAATCGAGGCGAACAAGTCGCTTGAAAATTCTCCATCGGTACTCTTCGACGCTATTGTGTTACCTGACGGCTTAGAGGCTGTAACAACGCTGGCGAAAGATGAACACACAATGGAATTTTTGAAGGATGCATATCGTCATTGCAAAACCATTATGGCGATAGGCTCGTCAAAAGCGTTGCTTGATCAAGCTGAGCTAATGCAGTTTGTTGGAAAGGATGCGGGAATGCTTTGGTGTGAATCAAGTGAGGTCGAAAAAGGGATGCCTTCGGTGATTGCTGCAATACAGCTTTACAAGCATCCCTCAAGTTAAAGCTTAACGGTTTTTAATACTGAGAAAAAAACGAATCATTTCGTTTGAGGCGTCTGGCCCGATGGCGTCTGTGTACGAGCCACTTTTATTTCCCCCAGACCACGCATGTCCAGCGCCTTCTATTTCCCAATACTCGCCAAGGATAGCTCCGTTAGTGTGCCTATAAATATTTTTTGTAAATTGTCGACCAGCGGCTCCCCTTGTCGTTTCTACAATTGAATCGGGGTGTAGACCTATATCATTGGCGAAGTGTTGGCCGTTGGCAGGCGCCACGGTTTTGTCAGAGTCACCATGAAAGACAATCATCGGCAAGACCGGTGGTTTATTATTCGGTTTGTTGCCGTGGCCCTGCATAGAGAGCATGGCTTCTGGTAAGTTTCTAGCCACCCCAGTTGGCAAGCCGGAATGAACACCGACGCCCGCAAATAGTTCAGGGTATTGTTCCCCCATAATGGCTGCCATTGCGCCACCGGCAGACAATCCAGCAATGTATACGCGCGAACTATCGATATTATAAGTTTGTAGCAAGTTCAAAATTAGCATGGCCAGTGCTTTAGGTTCACCGCGTTCGCGCAATTGATGAGTATGCTTGAACCAATTCCAACAACCGCTAGCGTTTGCATAACTGGATTGCTGCGGATAAACCACGAAACAACCCGCTCGCCCACCGATTTGATCCATCTGAGTTCCGACAGCGAAATCATGAGCGTTTTGTTTACATCCGTGCAGCATCACAATCAGCGGCGATGGCTTTGCGTTGCTCTCGGTTTGTGGAATGAAAAGACGATAGGTAAGGGCTCCCAACTTGGTAGATCCATTAGCTTCAATGACGCTGCTTGGTGTGGTCTGCGCAACCACGATGTCGCTCGCGTTTGGATGATTAGAAAGTTGATATGCTGCAGTCGCCCTCGGTTCTAAGCTCTCTTGACTTTTTTGCGTCAAACTTGCTTGGATTATCGAAGTCGCATCGGCTAGATTGCCTGCTCGCACAAGGGATAACGCTTTCTGCATGGCATACATATTAAATTGGGTCATCGAAAAATTCCTTCATGTTTATACAATGCGAGACACTAAAGCGGCCCGTACCTCAGGGCTTGCCTGTAATACGCCGAGCACCATGATGGATTCAATAGTGTCTCTCGCTAATTTGGGTGTTACATCAAATGCGATAGACGCTAATCCGAGAACTCGAATTTGCAATTTCTCACGCCTTGTCTTTAACGAAATCAGATCTGCTACTGAGAAGTGTTGAATCCCGAGCACCAATGATTTGCGTCTGGTTACCGCCTTGACAGCATCCACATGCTCGCGCAATTCCTCGCGTATTGCTGCTCGAATAAATTCCGAGCGGTTTGAGTAAAAACCTTCATTAACCAATAAGTCAATTTGCCCTAAGTCTATGCAACCTAGATTGATCGTGATTTTTTGCTCGGATGCCAAATTCGAGATTAGAGGCGTTTGTGGGCGTGCAGGCATGGTCTTACTATACACCATCCACTTGGATGGAGACCTGAGTTATTTTTTTAAAATTTTAACCGCATCCAATTGCAGGTAGGAACAGTCTGACGAAATTTCGAGATGTGTGCTGTTGCTTCAAATGCGGTTGATCCGTCAAACTATCCATCTCATCCAAGGCAGAATGATTTGGTCGGAATAAACGGCAAATAGCGTAACTTTAAAATTAATCTTGATTTGCTAATGACAATTGTTTTACCGGTGCGCAAGAAGGCTTCGTCTTTAGGCGAAACGAAACACGATTAGGTAGATATCACGGATTGCTTCGGGTAATTTTTAGCTGAGTGTGCTAACGAACAGACCGTGTTTGTCGATATTTGTAGTCTATTAAAACACGCATTAAACCAGTAGTGCTGCTCTGTAAACTTTAAGTATAGGTAACGCAAGTTGCTAGAAAGTAATCCGATGTTATTTGATAAGTTTATCTCTCCCTCTCTTGAGCTTAGCAGTCGAATTGTAATGGCACCATTAACACGCAGTCGTGCAACGCCTGAACATACGCCTAACCAATTGATGGCGACCTATTATGGTCAGCGTGCATCTGCTGGTTTAATTATTACTGAAGGTACCTCGCCTAGCGCAAATGGTTTAGGGTACCCACGTATTCCTGGGTTGTACGACAACGTGCAAGCGCAAGCGTGGAGAGCCTCAACGGCCGCAGTTCATGCGCAAGGGGGTAAAGTATTTGTTCAATTAATGCATTGTGGACGAGTAGCTCATGTTGCTAACCTTCCCAAAGGCGCCCAAGTGCTCGGTGCAAGTGATCTAGTATGCCCGGGGCAAATGTTTACTGACACAATGGGGATGCAGCCGCATAGTGCGCCAACTGCGATGAGCTCGATGGATATTGCTCATACGATTGAGGAGTACGTAGTAGCCGTCAAACTTACATTCGATGCAGGGTTCGACGGCGTTGAGCTTCACGGGGCCAACGGCTACTTAATTGAGCAGTTTTTGAATCCAATAATTAATACACGTTCTGACGAGTATGGCGGAAGTATTTCAGCTCGTAATCGCTTCGCGTTAGAAATTACCAAAGCTACAGTTGCAGCAATTGGTAAAAATCGTATTGGCATTCGACTTTCGCCTTATGGCGTTTTTAACGGTACTGGTGAATTTCCTGAAGTGCAAGAACAGTACCTCGCGCTTACCAATTCGCTTTCTGAATTGGGCATTTTATATATTCATCTGGTCGACCACTCATCAATGGGCGCACCTATCGTGCCACCAGAATTTAAACAGAAACTGCGTGATACATTTAACGGACTATTTATTTTGTCCGGTGGTTTTGACCGTGTTAGCGCAGAGCAAGCGCTTGTAGATAAACGCGGTGATTTGGTTGCGTTTGGGCGTCCATTTTTAGCTAATCCCGATCTGGTTGTGCGGATGCGCGATCACTTACCTATGAATGTTCCGGATGAGGCCACATTTTATGTACCTGGAGCTAAAGGGTATACAGATTATCCTGTTTTTGTCCGTTAATTTCCGCTAACGCCCCGTGCTAATTTACTTGTCGCTGCTGTTTCTACTTTGTGTAGCCTCAATTAGTGGCGCAGTTAGTGCTCGAACATTGTTTATTGATCTGAACAATGCTGGCAGTGAAATTAAAGCCTTTAACGCTAACGCTTTAAGCAAGGCTCGACCAATCATTGTGTTGCCTAGTTACGAACGTATCGATCCTAAACAGCGAAAGGCAGCGCGCGTCGCTAATGCAAGCTTAGATGTGTTGACCGTACTTGCGCAGGATTGCGCTGTTTCCGGTCTTGCTAAGTCGGAGCAATGCCGTAATGTTTACGTCAACATTCGCAATGCGGAACTGGATCGCATTGCAGCTACGGGCGATTATTCAATCGATGACTTAACACTTGAATTAATTTATGTTGTCAAAACTAATCCAGATATACGGTTTGATACCTTAGTGGTCTCTGGTCATCACGAATTCAAGCACTACCGCGGAGAGCTTTTGCAAGCAACGCAACAACAGATTGTGAATATGGTAAAGCAATTTGGTCCCGCTTTTTCTAGGCTAAATATGATCGTTTTACTTGGTTGTGGAACTGGCTCTAGAATTGCTTTCACTGAACTCGCACCTTGGTTTCCCAACGTCACTTTAATGGTCGGTGCCCAAGATCAAGCGCCCACTAGAGACGAGGCACGAAACTTGTTGTTTATTCGTAAGCTAAACGCGTCGCGGGCACGTTTGCTCAACACCCAAACATCTGCACAAATCGAGCCAATTTTCCGAAGTCTATTAGCTGAAAATTGGCCTGTAAGCTTGTTATGGCGCCATCAGGTCTTGTTTTTTAATACCGGTGCAGAACCGTTCTAACTATTTACAAAACTCGTACTTCAGTTGCTTGACGCTGCCAACAAAATAAGATTTACGGCCAGTAGGGTGCATCCAGGCAACATCACCCGTCATCGGAACCAGCATATCGCTGTGCCACTTATAGTCCGAAAACTGGCAATTCCAAGGAAGCATCTGCATCGCTTGGCCGATACCAAAACCGCGTGACTCTGCCAAGACTGAATCGACTAGGCCTGCTGAGTTAAATTTGAAAAGCAAAGTGAGCGTGCTAAAGCCATCGACGATGGTGGCGTTGGCTGAAGTATTATCAACTGCCTGCCAAGCGACACCTTGACTTGGCAATAACGCCGTAGGGTACCAAACGGCTTCGGCAAAATAGCGCATAAATTCACCACGAGCTAACTCGCCGCCTCCATGCGCATTGGCCATAGTGAATAGCCCCAACACCCTAGCAACAAGACGGCCTTGGCCCGCGATGTAACTGTCTTCGACATACACAGGGAGCCCTAAAAACATACGTATTTTTGCGTTCCAAAGAAACCCCGGTCGATGCGTAACGACGCTTTGCTCCGATGTGAAATATTTCCATTGTTCATCCGTGGTAGACATGTTCATAGTGCCTGCCAATTCGATGCGTGCAGCAACAACGATGGGTTGCCCGTCATTTAAAACTGTTCGGAAATATCGTTGCACAATGGGCGGTAAATCGTTTAGCTCATTGATGTCATAGCGAGCCGTTAAGGGCTGGCCGGGTTGAATTTCGAAACGCGATGTTTCTAATTGATCCCGATGGTTATGGGTTAACGTAAACCATCGGGTTGCCCCAATTTTCCGGGCAATTATAAAAATTGCTAGAAGGGCGCTAGCAAAAGTTAGAAACCACAACAACCATTTCATTGGTTGCCAGAAGATTCTTCGTTGATTTGACTCTTTGGAATATCTTCATTTTCGGTTTCCGAAATTTGCGACACATCGGACTCGCCGTTTATTGAATTTGCAGATCGAGTACGAAACTGTTTTCCGGGGGGTACTTGTGGCTTCTCATCGGTCAGTTCCACAGTACCTTGCCCGTCGGCTAAATACAATATGGTCATGTCTTTTTGTTGCCGACCGAAGGCGGGTTTTTGGATTTTTCCGAAGATGAATTGTCTTTGGTAAGTGGTTTTAATCCACTACTCATTTGGGAGTCCTCGGGCAAAGCTTTTTTCGGGGTTTTGGTAGTTACAACAGGGGGCATAGTAGTTTGAGTTTTCATTTAATTTCCTTTAGGTTTGTTAGAACTTAGCAGCGATAAATCAGGTTGATTTTGAACGCTGATTAAAGTTTAATAAGCTTTCTACACTCAAGGTAGTCAATAAGCCTTAAAACAATGTAGGACTATTGCTTGAGTCCAGCTAAACACCAAGCGTGGTCAACTATTGTTTTACCGACGTCCTTAAAACCCAGTCGGATTTATTATTATCCCAAACATGTGTTCTAACAAATTCACTGGTTTCCGCGCGAACTTGAGCGCGCGTCATTTTTGACATTTCGCGTGGGCCTGTTTTTATAGGTATCCACTTTGCATCAGGGCTACTCCAACGATTGTTCGCTAAAAATTGATCGCGCATCGCTTTAACTTCGTCACGCGTTTTAACACCAACTGGTGCTTCAACGCCGGACTTGAGTTTCCAAGTGCTACCTTGGTTGTCCCATTCATGGGTTTTTAAAAACTCGTCGCGATCCATTTTAACTTGTATGCGTGTTGCCGGAGCACTTGGCGTAGCGGTCTGTGCATAAATCGCAGGGGCAACCGCTGCGATTGTGGCGGCAATCATTATTGATTTAATTAGTACATTCTTCATTTGTTTCTCCTAGGCTTAAAATTGGATGATTACATTTAAACTAGAACAACTCTGTTGCTTGGCGCACATAGGCATCGGCAGAAACTTCGGTTCCCGCTTTCCCAAGCAGCATTTCATGAATTTGATCTAGTGAGCCGATTAAGGCTCTTTGACCAGTAGATTCCACAAACTGGACAGCTGCTTGGACCTTAGGTGCCATTGAGCCTTCTGCGAAGGTGTGTTGTGCTAATTCAGACGGGGTTGTTTTGCTTAGGGCACGTTGATTTGGTTTGCCCCAGTCGACATATACCGCTGTAACATCGGTGGCAATGATTAAACAATCTGCATTTAACTCGCGCGCTAGTAATCCGCTACATAAGTCTTTATCGATGACGGCGTCAACGCCTTCTAAGCTTGCGCCGTTGGCAATCCGCGCTACGGGTATGCCTCCACCACCGGCGGCAATCACAATGGCGTGATGTTCTAGCAGCCAGCGTATTGGTTTTAATCCCAGCACGCGTAGCGGCAATGGTGAGGCGACAACGCGCCGGAATTTGTCGCCATCGGGTGCAATCGACCAATTGGAGACTTTTGCAAGTTGTTGTGCCTCTGATTGTGCGTACTGAGGTCCAATTGGTTTGGTGGGTTTTAGAAATGCGGGATCTTGTGGATCCACTTCTACTCGCGTCAGCAACGTGGCTACCACACGAGTGTTGGGCAATAAATTAGTTAACTCTTGCTCTAGTAAATAACCAATCATTCCATCGGTTTGAGCACCCAACATATCGAGTGGGTAAGCGGGAACTGCTAGGTAAGCAGCAGACTGTAGTGCTAGAAGACCAACCTGCGGCCCATTTCCATGCGTCACGATTAGTTCGTGTTCCTTGGCTATTTGCGCCAGTTGTGGGGCGATTCTTTTGATATTAGCCAATTGATTCTCAGCTGTTGGCAATTGATCTCGGCGTAAAAGCGCATTTCCGCCTAACGCAACGACGAGCCTCACGTTAACTCAGCCTCGTTTAAACGGCTCAAAACAATAGTTTTTGTGTTCATCTTGGTCGATTTGGTCTGGGGTAGTGGTTAGTGATTGTTTTGATTTTTTTGTTTGTCGTCTGTTCGATGTCGCACAGACGAACATTTTTTACACGACTACATTCAACCGATCCAAGCGTCTCAATTCCCTCTTAAAGGCAACAATATGCATAAAGTTCCATTAACACCGCCCGTGAAGCCGAAAGATTTAGCGCAAGAAAAATCTGATTTCACCGCCGAAGGAGCACCGGTCCCGGGCAATGTTGCGACTGCCCCACCGTTGACACCTGAAGATGTCGAGAAGGTGACGTTAGCGATGCCAGATCCAGAATCAAAAAAAGAAAAAGATCTGGAAAAAAAGATCGATAAAGAGGCGGAAAAACAGGTCGAAAAAGAAGCCGAAAAAAAGAGAAATCATCCTGTTGCGGAGGGCTGAAAACTTATGAATTTTTTAGCCGGCAAACCTGCACCCGTTTCGTCATTAATTGATGTAAATAAATTAATCGCCGCCTACTACTCGCAAAGACCAGATGCTTCGGTTAGCGAGCAACGCGTCTTATTTGGAACCTCAGGGCATCGTGGGTGTGCTTTTGATGCCAGTTTTAACGAGTGGCACCTATTTGCCATCGTGCAAGCAATTTGCAACTATCGCGCAGCCAATGAAATTAGCGGGCCGCTTTTTTTAGGTATAGATACCCACGCTCTATCGGAACCAGCCTGCGCCAGTGCACTGGAAGTTTTAGCGGGTAATGGTGTTGATGTATTTTTAGCAGTTAATGACGAGTTCACACCAACACCGGCGATATCGCACGCAATTTTAGAATTTAATCTCGGTCGAAAAAGTAAATTCGCCGATGGGATTATTTTGACCCCGTCGCACAATCCGCCACGTGATGGCGGCATCAAGTACAACGTCGCCCATGGTGGTCCGGCAGGCAAAATAGTGACCGATTTTATACAGAACGAAGCTAATCGATTTCTCGAGACATCATTGTTTGGTGTTAAACAGATCGGTCATCGACGAGCATTAAGAGCATCAACCACGCGGCGCTATGATTATCTCAATACGTATGTCGAAGACCTCAAGAGTGTCGTCGATATGCAAGCTATTGGGAACTCTGCAATAAAAATTGGCGTCGATCCTATGGGTGGCGCAGGGGTTGCTTATTGGCCTGCAATTGCAGAACGCTATCACCTAAATTTAACGGTTGTTAACGACCAAGTTGATAAAACGTTTAGTTTCATGCCGCTAGACTGGGACGGGCAAATCCGGATGGATCCTTCTTCGCGCTATGCAATGCAACTACTAGTAACTCTAAAAGATCGGTTTGACATTGCATTTGCTTGCGACACCGATCATGATCGGCACGGTATTGTTACTAAAAGCAGCGGTTTGCTCGGTGCTAACGAATACTTGTCCGTGGCAGTGGATTATCTGTTTTCTCATCGCCCATTGTGGAAAAAGCACTTAGGATTGGGAAAGACCGTCGTCAGCTCGCGAATGATCGATTTAGTCGCTGCTCGGCTTGGCGTCGCACTTTTTGAAACGCCTGCGGGATTTAAATGGTTTTCTGATCAATTGCTTAATGGTTCACTAGGTTTTGCTGGTGAAGAAAGTGCCGGAGCTACTTTTTTACGTCGCGACGGAACTGTATGGACGACCGAGAAGGATGGAATTACTGCGGGACTGCTGTCAGCTGAAATAATTGCATGTAGCGGGAAGGATCCATCGCAACGTTATCTTGAATTAGCGAGAGCGCTGGGGCAACCGGTTGCTAATCGCATTGAAGCACGGGCTACACCTGCGCAAAAAAAACGTTTGTCAGCATTGTCTGCCTCGCAAATAGTGTCAACAGAATTAGCGGGCGAAAAAATTAATCAAATACTTACAAAAGCGCCTGGTAATGGGGAGTCGATTGGGGGCATTAAAGTTGTTACAAAAAGTGGTTGGTTCGCTGCACGTCCATCGGGAACAGAAGATATTTACAAAATTTACGCGGAGAGTTTTCGCGGCGTAGAACACCTTGGAAATATTTTAGCAGAGGCGCAAAAAATTGTGGATCAAGCTATTAAAGCCGAGCCACTTTTAACGATTGTTTAGCTTAGTCACCGGAGCATTAAATGTCGACGCCCCTTTCAGCAGTTCTACTAGAAAAAATGAATGCCTATTGGCGTGCCGCTAATTATTTATCCGTTGGGCAAATTTATTTATGCGCGAATCCTTTGCTTGAAGTACCCCTCACTTTCGAGCATGTGAAGCCTAGACTGCTGGGCCATTGGGGAACAACGCCGGGTATCAATTTGATTTATGTTCACTTGAATCGACTCATCAACGAGAACGATTTGAATATGATTTACATTATTGGTCCTGGGCACGGTGGACCCGGCATTGTTGCCCATTCCTACTTAGAAGGTTCTTACAGCGAACGGTATCCAGCCATAGAACGAAATCGCAGTGGACTGGATCGTCTTTTTAGGCAGTTTTCATGGCCTGGTGGTATACCAAGCCATGTAGCGCCCGAAATTCCCGGTTCGATCCATGAGGGAGGCGAGTTGGGCTACTCATTGGCTCATGCCTACGGCGCTGTCTTTGACAATCCAGATCTTATCGTTGCCTGTGTGATTGGTGATGGTGAAGCCGAAACCGGTGCGCTTGCTACTAGTTGGCATTCGAACAAGTTTTTAAATCCAGCACGTGATGGAGCTGTTTTGCCAATCCTTCATCTAAATGGCTACAAAATTGCAAACCCTTCTATCCTCGCGAGAATAGGGCAAGACGAGCTTTCTAGTTTGATGCGTGGCTATGGTTATGAGCCTTTGTTTGTGGAAGGCGATGATCCTACGCAAGTGCATATCGACCTAGCGGCCGCTCTTGATGAAGCGCTCGACAAAATACTTGAATTTCAAAAAACGGCTCGCCAAGTCGACAATACGGAAGCAATTGAACGCCCGCGATGGCCGATGATTGTGATGCGTACACCGAAAGGGTGGACCGGACCTAAATTTGTTGACGGCAAGCCTGTCGAGGGTACTTGGCGGGCCCATCAAGTCCCTCTTGCAGACGTGCGAACTCCGGAGCATCTTGCTCAGTTAGAGAGCTGGTTAAAAAGCTATCGGCCGGAAGACTTGTTTGATGAACACGGAAGGTTTATCGAAGAACTTGCCGCGCTTGCACCAACTGGGCATAACCGAATGGGCGCAAACCCTCATGCGAATGGCGGTGAGTTATTGGTTCCTTTAGTGCTGCCCGCTTTTCAACAATACGCTATTGAATTTTCTTATCCAGGAACGGTGAAAGGTGAGGCGACCCGTGTGCTTGGAAAATTCCTGTGTGACGTGATGGAGCTCAATTTAAAAAATCAGAATTTTCGCGTCTTTGGCCCAGATGAAACGTCATCTAATCGTTTAGATGCGATTTATGAGGTCTCTGGCAAAACGTGGATGGCACAAATGCGTGGTAATGACACTAACTTAAGTACTAACGGTCGTGTGATGGAGGTACTTAGTGAACATTTATGTCAAGGGTGGTTAGAGGGGTATCTGTTGACCGGAAGGCATGGCTTTTTTTCATGCTACGAAGCCTTTATTCACATTATTGATTCGATGCTCAATCAACACGCCAAATGGCTGAAAATGTGTAACGCAATCGCTTGGCGAAAACCGATAGCCTCGCTGAACTACTTGCTAACGTCACATGTCTGGCAGCAAGACCATAATGGATTTTCGCACCAAGATCCGGGTTTTATGGATATCGTTGCGAACAAAAAATCGGCCATCGCGCGTATTTACTTACCGCCTGATGCTAACTGCTTGCTATCGGTTGCAGATCATTGCCTGCGTAGTCGTAATTGTATTAATGTGGTTGTTGCGGGTAAGCAATTGGCTTGGCAGTGGCTTGATAGTGATGCTGCCGTAAAGCATTGCACCGCGGGCACCAGCGAATGGGCATGGGCCAGTACAACAGCGCCGGGTGAGGAGCCCGATGTCGTAATGGCTTGTGCCGGTGATGTACCTACGGTCGAAACGTTGGCCGCTGTTATGCTCTTAAGAGAGTACGTGCCTGAAATTCGCATTCGGGTAGTGAACGTAGTTGACTTAATGGCTTTGCAACCACAGTCAGAGCACCCACATGGTTTACAAGATCGCGATTTTGATGCTCTTTTTACATCCGATAAGCCGGTAATTTTTGCGTTTCATGGATATGCTGCACTTGTGCATAGGCTAACCTACCGGCGGCAGAACCATGACAACATTCATGTCCGTGGATACAAAGAAGAAGGCACGACCACGACCTCATTTGATATGGTCGTGCTAAACAGCTTAGATCGCTATCAGCTTGCATTAGATGCAATAACACGTATTAAGCGACTCGCTGAGTCAGTACCGCAGGCTAGGGCGCGTTACTGGGCTAGCATTCAGCGTCATAAAAGTTACATTAACGAACATGGTGAAGATTTGCCAGAAATCCGCAATTGGCAATGGGTAGCTTAGCGCTAATGCACCATCAAAACGGGTAGCGTCATCGATTCAAGAATGGTTTTTGAAACGCCACCAATTACAAACTGCCGTAGGCGACTGTGGCCATAACAGCCCATTACTAGCAAGTCTGCGCTCGTTTCGGCTGCTAAAGAGAGCAATCGCTCTGCAATGTTTTCTGTGTTGCCAAACGAATGAAATTTTGGTTCGGTTGCCACCATATTGGACTGCAAAAACGCCGTAAGGTGGTTTTGTAATTGCCCCGATCGTTCTGGTTCAGTGTCGAGAACAAAATCAATTTTACTGGCGGTCTGTAAAAACGGGATTGAAGCCTTTAACGCTCGACTAGCTTCACGGGTAGATTTCCAAGCAATTAGCACTCGCGATCCGACGCTTTCATAGGTTCCAATATACGGAACAATAATCGAGGGAACTCCCGAATCGATAATGAGCGATTCAACAAAGTCAATTGGCATGTCTTGGCGAATTTTTGACTCGGGGTTTACCTGACCAAAAATTAACAAATCTGCAAACAATGCCTGATGTAGTGCGCTTTGCGTCAGCAAGCCGCTAGCGTTTTCGATCCACATTGAATTTTCGTTATTGGTGTTACGCCAGTGATCGAAACGATCCTTTTGTGCAACTTTGTTTTTGGCGTGATTGCTATAAATAAGCCCAACCGATTGAATCATAATTTCAGGGTAACCGCTTGAAGCAAATATATAGCTGGGCGTTGGCACGTAGTAGGCATTTATAGTGCAGTTGTTGCTTCTGCTTGCTACCATCGTTTTTTTAATGTGGGATGCGATTGCCAACTGAGCTTCGAGTCGTTCATCGTTATCAAGGTATACCAAAATAGAACCATAAGTATTCATTGCAGTGATCTCATTTCAGCTAATGGATTGCACGGTGCAGACGTAGTCTGATTGAGCAAAAAAATTATTGCTATGGATAAACTGCTAGCAGTCGATAGTTAAAAGTCGATAGTTTATGTAAGACAATTCCTACAACGAAGCGCGTCTTTGCGGGTAATACAAAACAGGTCTACACTAGGAATTAACGACGGGTGCTATTACAGTGGAAAAAACCAATAAAGGCGAAGTAAACGTAAATAATTTTCCCATTGTTGGGATTGGTGCATCCGCAGGCGGACTCGCTGCGTTCGAAGGGTTCTTTTCGGGCTTCCAAAAAGAGTCATTGCCGCAAATGGCTTTTGTTTTAGTGCAACACTTAGCGCCTGATCGTCCAAGTGCATTGCCGGAATTGATTCAACGATTTACTTCGATGGTTGTTGTACAAGCAACCGACAATCTAAAGGTGGAAATTAACTGCTGCTACATTATTCCACCCAATGTTGAACTGGCTGTCGTTGACCGTATTCTAAAAATTACAGAACCAGTCAAGGCGCGTGGCCATCGGCTACCAATTGATTTTTTGTTTACCTCTCTAGCGCTAGATCAATTGAACCGCTCTATTGTCATCATACTTTCCGGTAGTGGTAACGACGGCACTTTAGGCTTAAAAGCTGTTCACGAAAATGGTGGAATGGTCATGGTGCAAATACCAGCCCAAAGTGAATTCGACGGCATGCCGCTTAGTGCTGTAGCGACCGGTCTGGTTGATTTTGAATTGCCGCTTAACGAGATGGCTAAGAAACTGCTAGGTTACGTTGGTAATCTTAGCCGTAAAGTGCGCACCCAAGAGGATGTTGTAACCGACACAGACAGCAGCGCATTGGAACGCATTTTTACTTTAATTAAATCGGGAACCGGCCACGACTTTTCACGCTACAAACCGAATACGATTTTGCGAAGAATCGAACGACGAATGGCTCTTTTGCAAATCAAAAGCTTTGATTCTTATGCTTTAAAGTTAGGCAATACTGCACAAGAAGTAACTACCTTATTTAAAGAACTTTTAATTGGAGTGACCCAATTTTTTCGGGACAAAGATGCCTTTGATAAATTTGAGTTATCTGTTGTTCCGAAGCTTTTTGAAGAGGATGTGGCCGATTCGACTTTGCGAGTTTGGGTAGCCGGTTGTTCTACAGGCGAGGAAGCCTATTCAGTGGCCATCTTGTTGCAAGAGCATATCGAAAAAACGCAAAAACAAGTTCGGTTAATAATTTTTGCAACGGACGTTAATTCCAGTTCAATTGCGTTTGCACGCGCTGGAATTTACCCGAAAAGTATTGAAAATAATGTTTCTGCGGTCCGCCTTGCCCGATTTTTTACATTAGAGGCGGACGGTAACAGTTACCGCATCCGTAAAGTAATTCGAGATTCACTTATTTTTTCCGAACATGATGTAATTAAAGATCCACCGTTTTCAAAAATTGATCTAATTACCTGTCGTAATTTGCTGATCTATTTTGAATCTGATTTGCAACGCAAAATAATCGCTTTATTTCATTACGCCTTGAATTCAAAAGGTTTGCTTTTTTTGGGTTCATCAGAGTCAGTCGGTGAATTTGTTGATTTATTTACTTCAATAGATCGTAAGGCAAAAATTTACCAACGAAACGCAGATGTTCAAGCCGGCAAAAGAGCGGCTCTAGCGCGTGGTTTGCCGAGACTTATTTCGCCAGCGACCAATTCTGCGCTGCCAGTAAATACTAGGAAAATATTTTCAAAACCGTCGCTACGCGAACTAACGGAGCAATCGTTATTAAAACTTGTGGCTCCCGTGGCTGCATTAGTCAATAAGCAAGGCGACTTGCTTTATTTACACGGGCGTTCGGGTTTGTTTTTAGAGCCGACCGTGGGCGACGTAACTATCAACAATATATTAAAAATGGCTCGAGAAGGTTTGCGCAAAGAATTAGCTGCAGCGCTCTACCAAGTAGCGCTCACTCAACAAGCAGTAAGGGCTGTACCTTTTAAGATTGGTGTAAACGAAAATGTTAAAAATGCTCGGCTTAGTATTTCTCCGGTTTCGGGAACCAATGTAGAGACGGGGGCGACACATCTCTTTTTAGTTGTTCTAGAAGAAGTCGCAACCGATGAGGTAAATTCTTTTGGTGCTTCAATTGAGTCTCTTTCATCTGTTCCTCCGGAACAAACCAATCATGTTTCGAACGCAGCCACTAGTAAAAAAATTCAAAAATTAGCGCAGCAGCTCAAGATCAAAGAAGATGTTTTACAAGCCTCTAATTTAGAATTAGAAAATTCTAATGAAGAATTAAAATCGACTAACGAAGAAATGCAATCGGTCAATGAAGAACTTCAATCGACTAACGAAGAATTAGAAACATCGAAGGAGGAAATGCAATCAATAAATGAAGAGCTGACAACAGTCAATACCGAGCTAACGTTGAAGATGAATGATTCGCATCGGGTTAACAACGATATGAATAATTTGCTTGCGGGGACAGGGGTTGGAACCATCTTTCTAGATTTACAAATGCGTGTTCTTAGATTTACACCAGCGATTACAAACATAATCCCATTAATTAAAGGCGATGTTGGTAGGCCACTTGCCGATTTAGTTACAAACTTAATTGGGTACAACAGTTTGGTGGTCGACGTGTCTACTGTTCTTGAGACGCTGACGATTAAAGAGGCAACGGTTCAAACGGCAGTAAATAATTTTTACACTCTACGAATTTTGCCGTATCGGACGCTTGAAAATGTAGTAGAAGGTGCTGTTATTACTTTTATCGATATTACGGAAATTGTGCGTATTCGCGTGGCTTTGCGAAAGGCCAATGATTTACTGCGATTGGCGGTCGTAGTCAGAGATTCGTTTGATGCGATAACCGTTCAAGATTTAACTGGCCGAACTATGGCATGGAATCCGGCCGCGCAACGGATGTATGGTTGGACCGAGCAAGAGGCTTTAGCGCTGAATGTTACACAGCGAATTCCACCGTTCTTGCGTGATCAAATAGGTAGTGTGAAGAACTCGATTAAAACGGCGGATGTTTTAGAGCCAGTGAAGACGCAACGCTATGCAAAAGATGGTCGTGTAGTAAATATTCTTTTAACTTCGACCGCGCTGTTGGACGATAACGGTGATATTTATGCAATTGCCACAACAGAAAAAGAAGATAAAACGTGATGATGCAAGAGGGCGGCTTATGACCATTCCTCAAGAAATTGGAGTTGAGGATGCGTTGCGTCTTACCTTGCACGAATTGCAAGTGCATCAAATTGAGTTGGAAAGTCAAAATGAAGAGTTGCGTAGAACACAGAGCTTATTGGATGAATCTAAATTAAGGTACTTTGATCTTTATGACCATGCGCCGGTAGGCTATTGTTCGCTCAGTCAGGAGGGGATTGTACTTGAAGCAAACTTGGCTGCCACGACCTTGCTCGGCCTATCGCGCCATGGAATTATCGGTCAAAAAATGAGTCAGTACATTTGCGATGACGACCAAGACTCATACTATTTGTTTCGTTACCGGTCATTTAAGAATAAGTTATCCCAAACGTGTGACGTAAGAATAGAACCAGTAGTCGGGTCAAAAATTTGGGTCAATTTGGTTTCCAATTTGACCAGCAACGAACATGAGTACCCCATGTTGCGAGTAGTCATGACCGATATTACCGAGCGTAAGCGGATGGAAATTTTATTGAGGGCGTCGGCGTACGAGTTAGAAGTTGCAAAGGCGATGGCCGAAAAAGCAAGCGTGGATAAATCAGATCTTTTGTCAAGCATGGGGCACGATCTAAGGACGCCATTGCATTCAATCGTTGGCTATGCACAATTACTGGAGTCGAGTTTGCCAGCGCTGGCGGATGCCCAGTTAGCTAGTTTAAAACAAGTCATTAGTGCGGGTTGGTATTTACTTAAACTGATTAACGAACTGTTAGATTCAGCAAGCATCGAAGCTGGAAAAGCATCGATCAGTATTCAGTCCGTTTCTTTGGCACCTTTGCTGCTTGAGTGTGAAGTGATGCTGCAGCCGCAAGCGGAAAAGCGTGGCGTAATTTTTTCTAATCAATTTTCTGAATGCTCTTGTTTTGTTTTAGCTGACCCAATACGATTAAAACAAGTCATTTGTAATTTACTCTCAAATGCAATTAAATATAACCGTAAAGAAGGTGTTGTAAGCCTTCATTGTGTTACTTGTCCGTTTGGCTTTATTCGCTTAGAGGTTTCTGACACCGGACCTGGCTTAAACGAAACACAATTGGGGCAACTGTTCCAACCATTTCACCGCTTAGGTCAAACCAATCAACTTGAGGAGGGTACTGGCATAGGGTTAGTCGTTAGTAAACGGTTAATAGAAATGATGGACGGAAAAATTGGCGTTCAAAGCACAGTTGGCGTTGGCAGTACTTTTTGGATCGAGCTTCCAAGGACACTCACTAACGACCCGTCGCCTTGATTGATAAATTTTTGCACCCCAAGATGGCGTTATCCGCAGCTTGAGTATCGCCAGCATCAATAAACGGAAGTAAGGCTGCCAGCGGATTAACCAAGGCCAGCAAGAGCGCGCTGCCGATTTTTATACCAATTTTATTTTTATCGACACTAAACTTTGGCGTTGAAAAACTACCGCTTACTAAAATTGGTGTCCGCAATGTTAATGGACTAAAGTCGCGCGGTGCAACTACGGCTTTTAAATCAAGTATTTCTTTAGCTAATGATACTTGGCCCGCAACCCATAGTGCGGAGTCTTTGGTATCTATAACCATTAAACGAGGCCTAAATACCCCTTTGTCGACGGTCAAATCAGCAACAGCACAAGTCATTTTAAGTGCATCGTCGCCGATAATAGTTACCCCAATGGCTTGGGCGATATCAAGACCCGCCGCTTCAATTAATAGATGTGAAATGCTTCCGTTTTTTATCTGCGCAGCGACTTTGCCTTGCAGGCTTGCAAGAATTTCTGCGGTTGATCTTCCTTCGCCACGCAAGTTTACTAAGCCGTTTAATTGTCCCGAGATATAAGGGGGCAAACTCTCTCTCTTAGAAAGTTTTAGCCATTGCTCTAATCGAACGCCACTAATTTGCAAACGAGCTGTCCAAATCGCTTCTTGGCCTCGTCCATCAAGCGCTAATTGACCCCGCACATTGCCTTGGGCAGTGTTTGCTTGTATTGACGATATCGTTAACACGCCTGACGTGAGTTGCAAGTGGGCCTGCAACGGTCGAAGCGGTTCGAGTCGCGTGGTATTTAAATCAACTTCTTTTATGTCAATTAGTATGTTCGCGTCCATTGCTCGCAACGATGCAAGGTCAAACGGGCGGTTGGGTAGCACTTTGCCTTTAGCGTTGTTACGAATGCCATTAGTGCTTCCGCCAATTGTTGGAGCAAGGTCAATAAGGTTAAGTTTGGTCCCACTTAACCGGCCTGACAAATTGCGGGATGCGTTTTTTTCAGTAAACTTAAAGGCGCCGCTAAGCCGACTTGCCCCAATATTAAGCGTCTTTGCGATAACGCTCCAATCAGCCGTACTTCTAACAATAATTCCGTCAGAAACAAACGCGGATGTGGTGGGTAGCGTCACCCCGATCGGATCGCCTAGCGCTGCCAGCGAAGGTCCCTTTATCGTGTAATTACCACCAAAGTCGTTTATCGATGTCGCGTTTAAAGCAGTGCCGTTAAAGGCTAAGGTTACGCGACCAACCGTTGCGTTGATTTTAAGACCAACTCTTGCGGCGGCTGTTTCTGCGGATTCCCAAGGCAAAATATTGGAAGTTAAAATTGCAAATTTTAGTGGCAGTTTTTTAAATGAGCCTGTGCCATTAATGTTAAAAGTTTTATTAATTGCGCTCGCTGAAAATTCTGACTCAACCATTAGTTGTAGTTGGGCGTCACTAAACTTTAATGTTCCTTTCGGAACTTCTAACAGATTAAAAAGCGGAATCGCGGGCGGAGTGCCCGAGTTACGTAATTGCCAAGAAACCTGACCCGAAGCGGAGCGTTCTAAATTAGTGTCCAGGCTCGCCGCTTGTAATGACGCAACACTCAGTCGCTGTCCTTGGTATGCATTCCAAAGATCAGCATAGTTAAGGTTGAGCTCAACCCTCGTTGCCTCAAGCATAGACGTGGCTGTGCTCCAAGGCGGTGGGGCAACTACGAGCTGTGCAACATGAACTTTAATACCACCTAAAAATCGAAGTTTAAAATCACCTTGGGTGAGCGAGACTTTGCGATTGAGCGTTTGCGTTAATTGCTTTTCTAACGGGCCTGCTAAAAACGGCCACCAGACCGCTTCTGCAATAAAAAAACCAATCACCAATAGTGTTATGGCGATTAGTCCGTAATGTCGAAGTCGCAAACGCTTATGGGTAGGCATTAGCGGCCAGTCGAATCCAATGGGCGGCTAGCTTCAAATAAAAACCAAGTGCGACGTTCGGTTTCGTCAATCCAACCTTCGATAAAGCTGGCACTGGCAATATCCTTATGTTCGTCGCAAACGCTATGCACTTCACGTAATCTCGCGGTGACCGATTTATTATCCTCACACAATTCGGCAAGCATGTCTGATGGTTCGACGAAATCGGCGTCGTTGTCTAAAATACGCTGCATACGCGAGATATCTCCTATTGATCGCAGTGTGGTGCCTCCAAGTTTGCGAATTCGCTCTGCAATTGGATCGGTCATGGCATAAAGTTCAGCGGCTTGTTCGTCAAGCATAATGTGGTAGTCCCGAAAGTGCGGGCCACTCATATGCCAATGAAAATTTTTGGTTTTTAAGTACAAAGCAAACACATCGGCAAGAATGCCGTTCATTGCAGCAGAAACATCCTTTGTGGCGGCAGCTTTTAAGTCGGTTGGTGTGATCAAAGGGGCCTTTTGGCGTTCCTTCGCACGTTGTATCGGTACAGCACTAGCTTTCGTGACAGATTTAATATTCATTTTTGACTTTCGGTAAAGTTGCATTGATAGTTGAAGAGCTGGTTTTTTCTGTTTGTAGTACTTTTAAAATTTCAGCGCTGAACAGAAAAACAGCGGCTGAATAAAATATCCACATTAAAGTCACGGCTGCGCTACCAGCAGCACCAAATGCGTTCGCAGTCCCGGCGACTTTTAGATACATCTCGAAGGCATATTTACCAGCAGTAAAAAGGCAGGCCCCAACTACTGCAGCAATAAATGCTTTGCGCCAATGGATGGTCGTGTCAGGCAAGAGCACAAGTAAAACGGTAAAAACAATGGCTAATAATGCAATCGTCGTGAATGTGTCGAAACGTAGAACATCAAGCACTTGGGTAATTGGTCGAAAAATTTCGTAAACCGACGGCGCAATGTGCGGTTTTAATAAAATTCCCAAACCTTCAGCCGTCATCACAATAACCGTAACTAAACCGATACCGAGGACCAATGCTCCTGAGAGCAATCGTGCGCGTAAAAATGCCCAAGTGGCTGCTGCAAAGGGCGAGTCTCGCGGCGCAGGTCCAAGAAAAATGCTATTTAAAGCTGCTTTCAATTCTGTGAAAGTAGCTGACGCTCCAACTAAGGTAAACACTAGTGAAAGCACTGTCGCGCTGCCACTCCATTGCGATAGATTTGCGTTGCTAACCGTTTGCTCGATTGCGCTGGTGGCCGAGTCTCCAATGGCCAGCCTTAATTGGCTAAAAATTAACGTGGCCACTTCGCCGGATTGTGCACCGTAGCCGGCCACCGTAACGACTAACACCAGCATTGGCGCAAGGGAGAATAAGGCAAAAAATGCGACAGCAGCCGCATTAGAAACACAGCGATCACGAAACCATTCGTCTAATGCTTGGCTCAATATTCGTGGAGAGAAGTTCAATTTTTTAAGTCGACGTTTAGTTGGAACCCCGATAACTTTACGGGTCTTATACTAGGAAAACTGTCAGTTGGTTTGCCATCGCGATGTAGGAAAACAGCGCCTTTGATCCGTTTGGTGCGCTAGAGTACAGATAAAAAAATGCGATCCATTTACAGTAGGTTTTTTTGGAGGCGCTATGGAAATGGAAAAATCAAATGTTCCCAGATCTTTTGGGGTTTTTAAACCTGTAGGACACACATTAATTAGCGTGCGTTCGGCACAAGATCTTGATATTGCCGTTGCCGCGTTTAAAAACGAAGGTTTCAGTGACAAGAGCCTTATTCAGTATTCACCTGAAGAAATGGCTGCCCAAGTCGATCTGGATTTTATCAATGCAAGCCCATTGGCAGGCGCAGGGTCGGAGCTTAACCTAAGCAAGGTCCATAGAGATCTAGCACAAAAAGGATTTAGCTTTTTGGTGGTCTATGCACCTGAAGATGAGCAAGCCGAACTAGTTGACCGTGTCATCGAAACAATTAAACCGGTGCAAGCGCAGCGCTATTCAAGATTTATTATTGAAGAATTAGTTCCCCCAACAAATGCATTGCAGGATTAGGCAAACGAGGCTATTTTGTCGGCAACAATCGGTCGTATTCTTTTTTTACAACTGCGTAGCATTCACAGCTGCGCTTTTCGATGCCCGATCGGTTTAACACGGTAATACGGCCGCGCGTATATTTTATGAGGCCATCATGTTGGAGCTTCAGCGCGGCTTCGGTTATGCCTTCTCGACGTACGCCCAGCATATTCGCAATCAGTTCTTGTGTCATGACAAGGACGTCACCTTCAAGACGGTCCAAACTTAGCAACAAAAAGCGTGATAATTGTTGGTCTACTGTGTGATGACGGTTGCAAGCTGCGGTTTGCGAAGTTTGGGTTAACAACGCCTGTGTATACCGTAAAAACAAATGCTGGACATCACCGCCCCGTTCAAACTCGTCTCTCATGATGTGTGCCGGTAAACGAAAGCCGCTGCCCGCACTTTGTACCACAGCGCGATTTGGCGTTGAGTTACCACCCATAAAAAGTGAAACACCGACCAGACCCTCGTTGCCAACAATCGCAATTTCTGCTGACGCACCGCACTCCATGACATATAACAGGGCGACTATGGCGGTCGTTGGAAAATAAACATGGCCAAGCGTATCGCCAGATTCATAAAGCACTTGCCCCAATGGCATTTGAAACGGTTCTATAAAAGGAGCCCACCGTTTCAGTACTTCATTTCCAATGGAACCCAGTAGCTGATTACCTCCGAATTCCGGAAGATCGTGCGCTGGATGCTCACCTATTTCGTGACTTACAGAGTTAATCATAAGCCACGGCGATAGATGGTTTAATTGGCGATCAGTGTTGAGCACGGTTGGGCTTTACTGTACACGCTGTTCAATGGTGATTTGATCTACTTCAACTCGTCGGTTGGGGGCTAAGCATTCAATCAACAAGGGTACTTTGCGTTCATTACATTGCACCACAGGGTTTCCTTCGCCCTTACCAATGGCAATTAAACGCGAGTCGGAAATGCCTTTTTGTACCAGATAGTTTTTTACCGCATCAGCCCGTCTTTGCGAAAGTTTTAAATTGTAAACAGCATTGCCCAAACGATCAGTGTGACCGGTGATTGATACATTTTTTACGGAGGTGTCTGTGTTTAACGCGTTCGCAATTGCGTCTAGCTTGGCGTGCTCGACCGGTAATGTCGAGCTATCAAAGGCAAACAAATCAGTTGATGACAAAGTAATTTTCTCGAAACGCGGCTGTGGTGGTGGAGGCGGTGGTGGGGGCGGTGCTGGCGGTGGTGCTTGGGCTATTGCTACGGGTGCCGGTGGTGGTGAGTACACTGGCGGTGATTCAGCCCGCTGTGCGACTGGCATCGCGGGCTTCGGCTTGTCGAACGAGTACGTTATTGCCAGCGCAAGTGCGTTGCTATTGGCGCGTTCGAATGGAAAAGTTTTGCTATTTATATAGCTATGCGAACGTCGAACATCGGCCTGCATTCCCCATTGCTCATTAAAGCCTACTTGAAACCCGATACCGCCGCTGACATAGGGGGAGGTGCGGCTATTGTCTCCTGCTATTGTTTTAACTTTGTCAAACTGGGCACCTAAACCTACAAGAACAAATGGTCTAAAAGTACTGCGCGAAAACATATAGAGGGCGTCGACCCCTAGTGTCGATTGCCTGTATCGATTCGTACCAACCTCCGAACGCGAAAAAGTCGGCCCGAATTGAATATCAAGTTCTTTCGATATGGGTTTGCCTAATTTCAATCCAACGCCTGCGCCTCGCTTGTCTAAACTAAATCGGTCGTCTGGATCTGAGATACTAATGCTAGGGGCAATGTACCAAGAGGGGTTGTAATTAGTTGCATACGATTGGGCCTGCACAGCAGCGCTTGAAGCGCAGCCTAGCAGGGCTAAAGTCGTGAGTTTGAAGGAGTTCTTTATCATAGTTTTCTTAAGGGAGAGGTTTTTTTGGTTGATCGCTTGGTATGTTCAAGCAATTCGAACTTGTTTACATCTTGTTAAAACGAGCTTTCGCAGAGTCCATACAACTTGTTTTTGTATCGCCAGTTAATGCATCGCATTTGTCTGCTGCCACTTTGTAATCAGCATTACGTTTTACTTCTAAGTCGTCAGTGATAGCGTCGGTAACGACTTTGGTTAATTTTGCGTCGGCGAGCGCCCCATCATGTTTGGCCTTAGCTTCGGCTCGGCAAACGGTCTTTGCATTGCTAATTGAATCGTCACATTTTTCCTTAGCCACTTCATACACGCTATCGGCTTTTGCAACAGCAACTGCACGTGAGTGGCGTGGTGTTGGTTCGTCTCGGTTGGTTAACTCGGCCTTGCCAACTTTGTAAGCACCCATTGCTTCTTGCATACAAATGTCTCGAATGTTGCTTACGGTTGTACCGCACGACACCCGCGCCTTTTGATAATCACTAGAAAGTTGATCTTTTGCAATTTTCATATCAGAACGGGTCATCGTCGCAGAATGCGCGAAAGAGGTTGCGACCAAGCAAGCGAGAGTGCCAGCGACTAGTGCGGCGGTGTTTTTGAAAGTTTTTTTCATAGCGATTCCAATCGAGTTAGTTGTGTGTTAGTTACACGTAATTTTCACAACTGGATCGTACCGCGCACGCTGTACACAGGCCATCGGACTGTGCCGCAAGTCCACGTAGTACCTTTCCTACTTTAGGTGCGCTAGCGAACAGAAGCTATGACCAAATTCGGCCAAAATGAGAGCCACCCACAAAAAAGCTAAGTTTTCAACTAACTTAGACGTCAAAATTGATGATTAGCGAGAGCGAAATACTAAAAGCGAGCATTTTGGTCGTTGACGACCAGCGTTCTAGTATTGATTTAATTAGGCAAATGCTAGACGAATGGGGTTACCGGCAGGTTGATTCGACCTTAGACGCGACTAAGGTTTGCGCGCTACATGCCAAGAATCACTACGATTTAATTTTGCTTGATATTCAAATGCCAGTGATGGACGGTCTTGCCGTTATGAAGGCGTTAACAGAGGCTGCGGTAGACCCTTATCTTTGTGTCATTGTGATTACAGCGCAACCTGAACACAAAATAAAGGCATTGAAATTAGGAGCTCGCGACTTTATTAACAAGCCGTTTGATTTTGTGGAAGTGAAAACTCGAATCCATAACTTATTAGAAATGAGATTACTCAACAATAAACTTGAACGCTTTTCTGCGGTGTTACTCGATAAAGTAGAAGAGCGAACGGCAGAGCTGCGTGCAAGCGAAGCGCGGTTTAGATCCTTGGCTGAGTTAGCCTCGGATTGGTACTGGGAACAAGATACTAAAGGGAAGTTCACAAGAATATCTGGTCCAGTTTTAGAAATGCTGGGCATTGAAACTGACTTCAGTGTTAAGCGGTCGAACTTAGTTGCCGAAACTGGTTGGAACGAAATCGAACGTAAAATTCTGCGGTCGTACATAGCCGAGCGCCAACCGTTTCATGATTTTGTGTTTAGTCGGACCAATGAGGATGGATCGAAACAATATTACCGCGCCAGCGGCGAGCCAATGTTTGATCAATTCTGCCGATATTTGGGTTATCGCGGGATTGGGGTAGAAACTACGGCAGCAAGCGGTGCTTAAATGGTTAGAGTCCGTTGGTCAAAGGTGTTTTCAAACACTGGCTAATGCGCGTGACTTTTTAGCCTTCATTGGTGAAACTGCAATAATGCTCGGCCGTTGGATTCGCAAGCCGTCGCTAATTCGGTGGCGCCCAATTTTTTTTAATGTTCGCAGCTCGGGTTTCAATGCACTGCCCATCATTAGCCTACTTTCGATGCTAGTCGGTGTAGTGGTTGGATATCAAGGGGCGGATCAATTAATTCGCTATGGCGCAAGTATCTTTATTGCAGATGTTATTGGGCTATCGATGTTACGTGAATTCGGCCCGTTAATGACCGCCATTATTATTGCCGGAAGATCTGGCTCGGCCTATGCTGCCCAAATTGGCACCATGGCCGTTACCGAAGAAGTTGACGCAATGATTACCCTAGGAATCGAACCGATGGAGGTACTAGTACTTCCCAAAGTCATTGGTCTTTTAATTGCGTTGCCTTTGCTCACGGTATTTGCTGACATCTTGGGTGTAGTGGGGGGAATGTTGATGGCACAGCAAAAATTGGGTATCAGTTTTTCCGAATTTTTAGATCGTTTCGTAAAAGCTGTCAGTGTTACGACGTTGATGATTGGTATTGCAAAAGCGCCGGTCTTCGCTGCCATTATTGCCATTGTTGGTTGTTATCAAGGCTTTCGTACTCGCGGCGGGGCCGACAATGTCGGAAAACAAACCACGCGCAGTGTAGTGCAGGCCGTTTTTTTAGTGATTGTTGCTGATGCACTGTTCTCTGTCGTCTTTAGTGCGCTGGATCTTTAGGATGGCGGAAAACTCAACTGAAACAGTCATTAAAATCGAAAAATTAAGCACTCGATTTGGCGACCACTTGGTGCATTCGGAAATCAGCCTAGAAATTAAGCGTGCGGAGATATTTGCAATTATTGGCGGAAGTGGATCGGGTAAGTCCACATTGCTTCGAGAAATTATTTTATTGCACAAACCAAACGAAGGTTCGATTTGCGTATTGGATAAAGAGCTCAATGGAATTAGCAAGCAGAATGCTTTGTTTTTGCGAAAACGTTGGGGGGTAATGTTCCAGCACGGCGGTCTTTTTGGTTCCCTCAATGTACTCGAAAACGTAGGTTTACCGATGCGCGAGCACACCTCAATGACGAACGAAGAAATTGATACGCGCTCGCGAGAAAAGCTCGAACTGTCTGGTTTAAGCAGTGATGTTTACACTAAGCTGCCGTCAGAACTTAGCGGCGGTATGCTTAAGCGGGCATCGTTCGCTCGCGCATTGTCGTTAGATCCCGAGTTACTTTTTTTAGATGAACCGACGGCAGGTCTTGATCCGGAAAGTGCCGGTGGTGTCGATCATTTGGTGTTAAAGCTAAGGCAAAAGTTGGGATTAACGATTGTTATGATTACCCATGATTTTGAATTGCTTTGGCAAGTTGCCGACCGGGTAGCCGTGCTTGCCGACGGTAAGGTGCAAGCCGTGGGTGATATGCCGTCACTCTCAGTATCGCAGAATCCGTCAATTAAAGTTTTTTTTGATAGCCCTAGGGGGCGTGCTGCAAAATCAATTCGTAGCGAGATTGGGGAGGGTTTGTCATCGAAACCAAAGTGAGTTATAGCATTGTTGGCGGGTTTGTTATTGTGCTTTCAGGGGCTCTAATCGCAATTATTCTATGGCTAGCTTCTGGTGGAGCCTTGCGCAAGAAATACGATTTTTATACCGCCGTCGAGAATGAGTCTGTTACGGGTTTAAACATCAATGCGCCAGTTAAATACAACGGCGTTGATGTTGGTAAAGTGCGTAAAATTGAGCTGGATAAACAAAACCCAGAACTGGTTCATCTTTTATTCGCGATTGAGACCGGAACGCCAATTAAGGTCGATACACTGGCCACCCTTAAAGTCCAAGGGCTTACCGGAATAGCGTATGTCGAACTAAGTGGTGGCGCATTGACCTCCGCGCCTTTGCGGGCAATGCAAGGCAGAACTTATCCGCAGATTCAAACAAAACCATCACTTAGCGCTAGGTTAGAAAACGTTCTAACTACTGTCTTATCAAAAGTCGAAAGCACATCTCAACATATTGATGCGATTCTAAGCGAAGAGAATCAAACCGCATTAAAGAATGCCTTGGCAGACATATCGACTGTTGCGCGAACTGTTGCTGCGCGTAAACAATCGATTGACGCCAGCATACTAAGCGCTGAAAAAGGGCTCAATGGATTTTCTAAAATGACGGCTGAAATTGGCCCGCAGTTAGCTCCGGTTTTAGAACGAATTTCAAAGAGCGCCCAAGCGATTGAAGCAATGAGTGTTGAAATGAAGAAAACTAGCGCCAGTGCAACACAAACAGTAGATTCTGTGGGCGCGGATGTGAAACGTTTTAGTACCGAAACCCTGCCGGAACTTAGTCGTCTTTTAGAGGATCTAAGTACGCTAAGTGTCTCGGTAAAAAATCTTACGGACCAAACTGAAAAAGATCCGCAAAGTCTTATTTTTGGACGCTCGCAGGTTCCCTTAGGCCCTGGCGAAAATTCAAAAGGACGACCATGAAAAAAATAATTTACTGTGTTGGGAGCGCTCTTTTACTGGCAGCTTGCGGTGCTTTAAAACCGGCAGTTGTTGCGCCGATCGCCTACTACAGTTGGGTCGCTGCTGAACCCAGCGCAAAAGCCGTACGAACAGACGCAAACGCAGCGCTGCAAACAAACGAGACTAAAAACAATGCTCGCTTATTACCCACAATAATTGTGAATCCACCGCAGGCAGCGGCTGGTTTCCAATCGTCGAAGATCGTGTTTTTTCGACAGCCGTTTCGGATGGAATATTATTCGCAAAGCGAATGGGTTGCGCCTCCGGGAAGAATGTTAACGCCGATGCTTGTGCAAGCCTTAAATGAAACCGGATTTTTTAAAGCGGTTGTACTCACGCCTAGTGCCGCCGCTGCAGATTTACGATTAATAACAGACATTGTTAAGTTACAACAAAACTTTTTTATAGGTGGTGCCCTAAGCCAAGTTAGCCTTACCGTAAGGGCGCATGTAATGGATGAAAAAACCCGACAAGTTTTAATGTTTCGGGAGTTTAACGTTGCCGTTGATTCGCAAAGTGAAGACGCAGCAGGTGGTGTAATGGCTGCTAGTATAGCCGCGCAGATCATGTTGAAACAGTTAACCAAAATGGCTAGTGAGGTGTTAGTTTTGCGTTAAGTTGCATCGCTTTTAAGTTGGATAGCGCACAGATTAATAATTAATAGAAGAACAAGCTAAGGCTCCTTTAATGAAACTGGACGACTATTATGAAAACTGACTCGCAACTTCAACAAGATGTAATTTCTGAATTAAGCTGGGATCCATCAATACATGCCACTACCATCGGCGTGGAAGTAAAAGACGGAATTGTCACTTTGGCCGGGCATGTCCAAAGTTACGATGAGAAATGGAACGCTGAAAAAGCTGCACAGCGCGTGCCGGGTGTGAAAGCGCTGGCTGTTGAAATGGATGTAAAACTACCCAGCTCGAATGTTAGAACTGATGCAGAAATCGCTAGTGCTGCAGAAAGTGTATTGCGATGGACCACCCTTTGGACGTTGGATGCCGTAAAGATTATGGTCGAGAAAGGTTGGGTTACTTTGACCGGTAAAGTTGAGTGGGAATACCAGCGGCGTTCGGCAGCTTGGTCGGTAAAAAACTTGATGGGTGTGACCGGTGTAAGTAATCAAATTACTATCAAGCCCTCGGTAAGTTCAAGCACTATAAAGTCAGACATCGACGCCGCGCTGAAACGGCGTGCTTCTAACGACGCAATGAATATTCATGTAGAAGTACAAGGCGATAAAGTAACACTAGGTGGCAAGGTACATAGCTGGTCTGAGCGTGAGCTTGTAAATCACTCGGCTTGGGGCACCGCTGGGGTACGTGAGGTCGTTAACAATATCTCGATTGCATAACTCGCTGTGCTTAAAGCTACCAGTCGTTTGTAATTAGTGTTTCTACCGATTAAATTGGTGTTCGGTAGAAACACTTTTTTATTAAAAGCTATAACGCGCCATAAGATCTATTCTTGTCAACGTCCCGATTGTTCCTTCAAACGTTTTTCGTTTCCCGTATATTAATTCGCCTCCCAGCTCGACGTTCCTTATAGGCGAGTAAATTAAGTTAACAAACAGTTCGTCTAATGACTTGTTTACAGCGGCTTGGCGGCTTTTTCCACGGTTACCGCCATAAACGATATTGCCTCGCAGTTGGTCATTCAAGATGCGAGCGTAGCCCACGACTAAACCCGAATTTTTATCAAACGAGATAACGCCCGTGGCTGCGTCTATCGAATAGCCGTTAGAACCATACAGGTGATCGATGTCGCCATCAACGCGGGTGTACTGTGCCATGAATGTGTCTTTACTACTTAATTTGTAATTGCCTCCGATAGCGATACCTTTGCCTCGTTTTGTGGCATTAAAAGAGCGTTTTTCATGGACCAGGGCACGCGCATTAACAGACCAAGAGCCGAATTGCTTATCGATGCGCCCGATAATTTGGGGCATGCGTTCATTCGAACTCCCACCGCCAAACTGATCCTCCGGATCTTCAGCAGCAATGGTTACTTTAAAATTTTCTTTAGCATCGCCAAAAGTAAAACGAACCATGGTGCGCCTTGAAAACGGTGCGCCAACGGCACCATTAAAATCCACAGTCTCGGGTAAATTGTCTAGATCCATAAAAGTTGACCACGTCATACCGATTAGCCAGTTTTTGTATTCGCCATAAGCATGGCGCAATCGAACGCGATTGCGATTGTCGGACGAGTAGGAATAAAAATCTGCTTCCAATTTCGCTGTTAACGGTCCGGAAGCCGTTGCGCTCGTGGCTTCGAACCCGAAACGCGAAGTTTCGGCTGTTAATTGTGTCTTACCTTGCGGTCCCTTTAAATCATTGAGTGGTTGAAACGCTAGATCAGTGAATAGGTCTGGCGAACTCGATTGCTTAACGTCGTAAATTGCATGCAATTCGGCAAAACCATAAATGCGCACCGAAGGGGCTGGGGATGTTTGGGAGATTGATGGTGTACTAACGAGAGATCCCAAAACGGCTACGAGACTGGAAACGATTTTTATTGGTTTACGCATGATTTAACGTCCTTAGTAAGTTTTCAAATTCCTAAAAAATATAACGCTGGCTTGTTGTTTAGTCCGTACGCCATCGAACAGACTGCGATTCAAATGGAATGCATGCTTGCATTCACATTGACTTGGATATCTAACTAAATGGAAACTAAAACAACAGCAAGCAAGACCAGTAGCGAAGCGCCTGCTAAGGACTCGCTAAATCTACTGCTGCTGATTGCATTAGTCGTTGGATCGGTTATTGGCAGTGGAATATTTGCGCTTCCACAAAATATGGCAGCCGGGGCCGGAGCCGGTGCAATTCTGATTGGTTGGACTGTGACGGGCATTGGTATGCTGGCATTGGCTCGGGTGTATCAAATGCTGTCAATGCGCAAGCCTGATTTAAACAACGGCGTCTACGCATACGCCAAAGCCCTCTCCGGCGACTTTGTTGGATTCAATTCGGCATGGGGTTATTGGGTCAGTGCGTGGATTGGCAACGTCGGTTATTTGGTGGCTGCATTTGGCGCGTTAGGATACTTTGCGCCAACTTTTGGCGATGGAAATACATTGTCAGCAATTATTGGCGCTTCAATAGTTTTGTGGGCAGTTCACGCAATGGTTTTGCGCGGAATTCAAGGGGCTACAGTGCTTAACGCTGTAATAACAATCGCAAAGATTGTGCCATTACTGCTCTTTATTATTTTAGTCGCCTTCGCATTTCAGCTTGAAACTTTCAAACTAAATTTTTGGGGCAACGCACAATTGGGATCGGTACTTGATCAAGTAAAAAGTACCATGTTAGTAACCGTTTGGGTATTCATCGGGATTGAGGGGGCAAGCGTTTATTCGGCTCGCGCGCAAAAGCGGGAAGACGTTGGACGCGCAACTGTCATCGGATACTTAATTTGCTTGTCACTACTTATTGCGGTTTCTGTCCTTTCCCTAGGTATTTACTCCCAACCAGAATTAGCGACTTTAAAAAATCCGTCGATGGCACCGGTACTCGAAAAAGTCGTCGGTACTTGGGGTGCAGTTTTAATTTACCTTGGTTTGATCGTTTCAGTTGGTGGTGGGTTTCTTGCTTGGACGCTGCTCGCAGCAGAATCGCTTTTTACGCCAGCACAAGGCGGGTCAATGCCGGAATGGTTAGTCAAGAAAAATAGCAAAGACGTTCCAGCAAATGCCCTGTGGCTTACGAACGGGATGGTTCAGCTATTTTTGATTATTACTTTGGTGTCAAAAGCATCTTATCTCGCTTTAATTTCGCTTTCGACCGCGATGATTTTAATTCCATATTTGTTTAGCGCAATTTACGCTTTTAGGCTTACCAAACAAACAAGAGGAACCTCGTTCGCGAACGGTTCGTCCGTCGTGCCAATAAAGCCGGAATCTCAACACGGCCCGCTTGACTTTTCTATTGCTGTCGTAGCAACTTTGTTCTGTGCCTGGCTTTTATTTGCTGCGGGAATAAAGTACTTATTGCTTAGTTCAATTTTGTACTTATTGGGCACTGGACTTTATGTCATGGCAAAAAGGCAGAAAAATTTGCCTGTTTTTACCTCTAAAGAATATGGAATCTTAGCCGCTATTGTTGCCCTGGCGGCTATAGCTGTTTACAACTTGGCGACCGGTCAACTCAAGCTTTAAGGCCGACGCATTTTCTTCATCTATCACCGGAGTTTTAGAATGACGATTGAAAAAGGATTGTTTTCAGAGGTTGGTCGCTTACGCAAAGTACTTGTGTGCCGACCCGGGTTGGCGCAGCGAAGATTGACTCCCGCGAATTGCCGTGAATTGTTATTCGATGACGTTCTTTGGGTAACTCAAGCGCGAATCGATCACGACGCGTTTACAAACGCCATGGTTGAGCGCGAAATTGAAGTGCTTGAAATGCACGATTTATTAGCAACAATAATGGATCAAAAAGAAGCGCGAGACTGGTTATTAGATCGTAAATTGAGTGAAAATTTTGTAGATATCGAAACCGCCATTCCACTTCGATTGTGGCTCGAGAGTTTGGCCCCAAAGCGATTGGCGGAATTTTTAATTGGCGGGGTTGCAAAGAGTGACGTGCCATTTGCTGCTGAAGGCCTTTTATCACTTTGTGCAAACCCTTCCGAGTTTTTGATACCGCCGTTGCCCAACTCGTTATTTGCGCGCGATAGTAGCTGTTGGATTGGAAACCGAGTTGTTTTAAATTCGATGTACTGGCCAGCACGTCAGCAAGAGACGCTTTTAATGTCTGCAATCTATCGTTTCCATCCAGCCTTCGCAGGAATCAACCAAGTGTTGTGGGGCGACGCTGAACAGAATCACGGCGTAGCTTTCTTAGAAGGTGGGGATGTCATGCCGATTGGCAATGGTGTCGTATTGGTTGGAATGGGGGAACGTTCGTCGCCTCAAGGCACCGCGCAATTAGCTAGGTCCTTGTTCGCTTGTGGTGCAGCAAAACAGGTTCTCGCTGCGCAATTGCCCAAAACAAGGGGGGCGATGCATCTGGATACCGTGTTCAGTTTTTGTGACATCGACTTAGTCACGATATTTCCAGAAATTGTTGAAGGTATTCGAGTCCATTCGCTTCGGCCGGGTGCAAAAGAAAATACTTTAGATGTTCGAACTGAAACCCAGCCTTTTTTAAATTTGGTTTGCGAAGCGATGGGCTTGAAACAACTACGAACTGTTTCAACCGGTGGGGATGCTTATGAAGCAGAGCGAGAGCAATGGGACGATGGCAACAATCTATTGTCTATCGCGCCAGGCGTTGTAATGGCCTACAACCGAAATACGTTTACGAATACCAATTTGCGCAAAGAGGGCGTGGAGGTTATCACTATTCCGAGCAGCGAACTAGGGCGCGGTCGAGGTGGCAGCCACTGCATGGCCTGCCCAATTGAGCGTGATCCGGTTTAGTAGTAATTGTTAAAAATAAATTTCCTAAACGCCTAAGGATTTCCATGAGCTTTAATCTTCGTAATCGTAATTTGCTTGATCTAAAAGACTTTCCGCCGCGAGCTATTCGTTATTTGTTGGATCTTGCTGCCGAGCTAAAACGTGCAAAGGCGGTCGGTACTGAGCAACCACGCCTCAAAGGAAAAAACATAGCGTTAATTTTTGAAAAAGCATCTACCCGAACGCGCTGCGCTTTTGAGGTTGCAGTTCACGATCAGGGCGGACATGTAACTTACATTGATCCGGTTGGATCTCAGTTAGGGCATAAGGAGTCATTAAAAGATACAGCTCGTGTTTTAGGGCGAATGTACGATGGCATTGAGTACCGTGGTTTTCACCAAAGTGTGGTGCAAGAAATTGCGCGTTTTTCACATGTTCCGGTTTGGAATGGTTTAACTGACGAGGCGCATCCAACACAGATTCTTGCCGATTTGCTCACAATGGAAGAATTTGGTGAACGTCCATTACACGAACTGTCATTTTGCTACTTAGGAGATGCGCGCTTTAATATGGGTTGTTCATTGTTGGTAGGGGGCACCCAGATGGGTATGGATGTACGTATTGCCGCCCCGAAAAGCATGCAACCACCCGCTGAATTAGTGGCGCAAATGCATGAGCTATCTAAAACAACCGGCGCAAAAATTACGATCGAAACCGATCCACTGGTTGCTGTTAAGGGAGCAGATTTTCTGTACACCGATGTATGGGTTTCGATGGGCGAACCATTCGAAGTTTGGAAGGAGCGAATTAAAATTTTAATGCCGTACCAAGTGAACAGCGCGTTAATGGCTGCCACCGGAAAATCGCGAACCCGTTTTTTGCATTGCTTGCCTGCGTTTCACAACTTGGAAACCGAAGTGGGTCAGAAAATTCACGAGCAATTTGGTTTAACCGAGATTGAAGTAACTGACGAGGTATTTGAGTCAGAGGCTTCGGTTGTGTTTACCCAAGCAGAAAACCGTATGCACACGATTAAGGCTGTTTTGGTGGCTACATTATCTTAAAATTTTGTTTCCACTCCGCGCCACGAGCTTGACCCCTAAGTGCGTCTGTTGGGCAACGCACAGACCGTTAAATGTCGTCATGTGAACATCAGAGGTCTCCAATTCAGCTTAAAAGGTTGGCTATCATGAAGTTCTCTGCTGTAAACGCCTTAAATTCGGGATTTGTCGCCAAAAAATTTGTAATTTGATGGCGAATCAAGAACCGAAAGAACCGGCGAAGCCGGAAGACAAAAAGCAAGATAATCAACCGAGACGTAGGGTGATTTTGGTCTTGCTAATTATTTTATCGCTTTTGATTATTGGTGTTCTTGTTTGGTGGTTCACGCGTGCACCAGCTGTCGCCGCAATCAAGGTGCAATTGTCTCCACTAGTCAGAACACTTCAATTCTCTGCCCGAGTTGCAACGACTTCTCGCGTTGATGTCGGCAGCACACTCACTGGGCGCGTAAGAGTTGTTCGCGCTAAAGAAGGTGATCTTGTTAAAAAAGATGATGTTTTAGTTCAACTTGAAAGCGACGAGCTTCGGGCCGTTCTAATCCAAGCCCAAGCTGCCGAAAAACAAGCTATTGAACGCTTGATAGGATTACAAAGCACGGGTCGGCGCATAGTCGATGCTGCAGTTACGCAAGCCGATTCTTTGGTTCTTAAAGCCCAAGTGGAGTTACTTCGAACGCAAGAGTTAGCGGCAAAAGGTTTTTTGAGCCAAACTCGGCTAGATGACGCCCGTAGCAGTGCGGCAGTGGCACAAGCCCAACGCGCCAGTGCCACTGCACAAAGCGCAGCTAATCGTGGTACCGACGTTTTGCAAGCCCGTGAGCAAATTGCATTACTGCGGGGGGCTAGTGCGGCTGCCAATGCGAGGCTAGCGCAAGTTGCTGTCACTGCACCCACCGACGCCATCGTACTAACTCGGTTAGTCGAACCAGGTCAAATTGTACAACCAGGCCGCGCGCTCTTTAGTTTGGCGCTTAGTGGCCCAACCTTGTTAGTAGCGCAGGTCGACGAACGCTATCTTGAACAACTAAAAAAGGGTCAAGTCGCTAGCGTGGTAGCTGATGCATTTCCCAACGAACGATTTGAAGCATCAATACAATCAATCGCGCCGTTAGTAGATGCGCAGCGCGGCGCTGTTCAAGTAAAGCTATCGGTCACACAACGCCCCCCCGAATTTTTGCGTGAGGACATGACTTTGTCTGTAGAAGTCGAGACGGCCAAACGTGATCGTTCGTTAGTGGTTGCTGTGGAATTTTTGCGCGGCGACGAATCATCCCCTGATGCGAGCGTGCTGGTTGAGCGCAATGGGCGAGCAGAACAACGCGCGGTTCGTCTCGGGATTCGCACCCTAAAGTCGGTGGAAGTATTAAGTGGTTTGTCCGAGGGCGATATTGTATTAAAAGGGTTAGCTATAAAATCAGGCAGTCGTGTGCGAGCGATATTTTCAGAAAACGATGCAAAAAAATGATGCTCGCCAATGTTTAACTCGCTTGGTTTTGAGCGGCGCGTTGCGATGCGTTTTATGATCGAAGGGCGCACTCAATCGATATTAATTCTGGTTGGGGTTGCGGCGGGCGTTGCCGTAATTGCTTATATTTCGGCGCTCATGGCAAGTGTTCAACTTAACTTAATCGATAAAACACTTGGAGCTCAGGCGCATGTTACCGTTTCTGCGCTGGACGATACAGTGGTTGCTGCGGGCAACAATGTGCAGTCAGGCACTGCAACTCTTACTGACACGCAGCCGCGTGGTCAACGCCCGCGTTCGCCAGAAAACTGGCGTTTGCTTGTACCGTTGCTGGAGGCTACGCCCGGCGTCGCGGCGGTATCACCGCTGGTTACTGCGGGTGGATTGGCAGTGCGCGGTGAAGTCTCGAAATCAATTGCGATATCAGGGGTTGATTTAAATCGCTATGACCGAATTGTTCGATTACGTTCTAAAGTTGTAGCAGGCGAGGCGCAGTTAGGACCGGGCGAGGGAATGATTGGTCTCGATTTAGCCCAGGACCTGGGCGTGCGTGTAGGTGATCGTTTGAACATTGTTGTAGGCACAGTATCCGATTCATTGCGGGTAATGGCATTGCTCGATTACGGCGTCCGTGATTTGAATCGACGCGTAGTTATAGTGCCGTTGCGTACGGCACAAAGTTTGGTCAACTTGCCAGGCGGTGCAACCAGTCTTGAATTGTCACTGATTGATTTGTGGGCAGCACCCGAGTTCGCTACAGATTTTGCTAAGCGCTGGGACTATAAAGTTGAAAGTTGGCAAGATGCAAACCCGCAATTGGTTTCCGCACTCACAGCGCAATCGGTTAGCACTGCAATCATTCGTGGGGTAGTGTTGATCGTGGTGATTTTGGGTATATCTAGTGTGTTGGTAGTGTCGGTAGTACAAAAACGACGAGAGATCGGCATCCTTAGGGCAATGGGCGCTACACGAGCGCAAGTCATGCGAATATTTTTATTGCAAGGCGCGTTAGTGGGGGCTTTAGGCTCAGCGCTTGGAGTTTCGTTAGCATGGGTACTTATTTGGGCATTCGTTGCGTTTGTACGCGGCGATGATGGCCTACCTTTGTTTGCAATAACCTTTCCACCAAGCCTCGCCTTAATTGTTTCATCAATCGCAACGCTTAGCGGTGTGCTGGCGGCGGTTGCACCTGCGCGGCGTGCAGCCAAGCTGGATCCAGCACAAGCTATTCGTATATGAGCGGGCCACTTGTCGAGTTAAAAGATATTCGCAAGCGCTACAACATCGGTTTAGCCAATGAAGCGGAGGTACTAAAAGGTATCTCCTTCAGTATTGACAAAGGCGAATTCGTAGCTTTAATTGGGCCTTCAGGATCTGGTAAAAGCACGCTACTCAATATTATTGGCCTCTTAGAGCAAGCAACCACTGGTAGCTATAAAATCGAGGGAGAGGAAACAAGCGCCTTGAACGACGGCGAGTTAACGCTAAAGCGCCGTTCGACCTTGGGTTTTGTGTTTCAGTTCCATCACTTACTTCCCGCGTTTTCGGCATTAGAAAACGTCACCTTACCGGCCTTAATGCGCGAGGGCGAAGTTACTCCGGCGCAAACTGAAAAGGCCCGCGCTGTGCTGACCGCTGTTGGATTGGGCGATGCAATGGAAAAAAAGCCAAGTGAGCTTTCGGGTGGTATGCAGCAACGTGTTGCTATTGCAAGGGCTTTAGTGTTGAACCCACCGTTGGTGCTTGCTGATGAACCTACCGGTAACCTTGATCGAGCGGCTTCAGATGACGTGTTTGCATTGCTTAGAAAAATGCATGCAGAATTAAAAATATCATTTCTTATTGTTACGCATGATCCGCGCCTTGCTGCGCGTTGTGATCGTATCATCGAGATCGTTGATGGTAGCGTTGTACGTGATGAGGTGGTTACAAAAGTTGTTAAAGAAGAAGCGACGGTGGCTTCGTGAATGTTGCGATTTGGTCAACATTAATTGGTGCGTTGCTCATTTCGATGGCACTGGGTGGCTCGGTGCTTTCTCGGTTGCCATTAAGCACATCAATGCTCTATCTTGCCTTCGGCGCAGCACTAAGCCCTTGGTGGCTGGGCCTTATCTACATTGATTTACCCACCTCCGCTGTTTTACTGGAACATGTGGCTGAGATCGTCGTGTTGATTTCATTATTTTCTTCGGGATTAAAGCTAAGCGCCGGATTAAGCAATAGATGGTGGTTGGCTTCCGTGCGCTTGGCGGTTATTTCGATGCTTATCACCGTAGTTGCCATAACCTTCGTCGGCGTTACCTTACTCGGGCTATCGTTAGGTGCTGCAATTTTGCTCGGGGGCATTCTCGCACCCACTGATCCTGTCTTAGCGTCCGATGTGCAAGTTGCTTCTTCAACCGATCGCGACCAGCTACGTTTTGCATTGACGGGGGAAGGTGGTTTGAACGACGGTACTGCATTTCCAGTAGTGCTATTGGGCTTGGGTATACTCGGGCTACATGAGGTCGGTCCATTCGCCATACGCTGGGTATTAGTCGATGTGATTTGGGCTAGTGCCGTTGGCCTCGGTGTAGGCGCAGTATTAGGTACAACCACTGCAGCGCTGGTTATCTATTTGCGCCGAACCTATAAAGAGGCCGTAGGTTTGGATAATTTTTTAACCCTAGGCTTAATTGGGTTTACCTATGGTGTTGCGCTGCTGTTGCATGCTTATGGTTTTTTGGCCGTTTTTGCAGCCGGAGTTGCGTTGCGCATTACGGAAAAACGCGCATCAAGCACTGCTAATCGCCAAAGCGACATGGAAAATCCGAGTAAAGAAACGCTTGTTGCGTTGGTTGGCGCTTCGACACAAGCGGGCGCTGCTGAGAGTGTAGCGACTCATCCGAATCACGCGGCTGCTTTTATGGCCCATGCTATGCTCAGTTTTAACGAGCAACTTGAGCGAATTGGCGAAGTCGCGATGGTCATTCTTATTGGTGCTTTACTTTGGGCCGTAGATTGGACTTTGGTTAGGTGGTGGTTTGTGCCACTCTTATTTGTTGTTATCAGACCAGTCGCGGTACTCATTGGTTTGGCTGGATCAAGCACTTCTAAATCACAGAAAAAACTAATCGCCTGGTTTGGCATCCGAGGGGTCGGTTCACTTTACTATTTGACCTACGCGATTAACCATGGTCTTGCCGGCGAGACTGCGAGCCTATTAATTACCCTTACGATTTCCGTAGTAATTGCATCAATTGTGTTGCACGGAATCTCGGTAACTCCTTTGATGAGTTTATATAACCGAAACAAGTCTCGCGACTAGCAACCTGCAGTTTCTGTGGGCCACCGCACAGACCGAGCAAGTCAAGCTGTTTCTAATGAGTTTGGCTGATATTCCTAAAGGGAAAACGGTGCTTTGTATCCTCTCAAGAATTTTTGTATTTCCTTGTATTTGCGATCAACAATCAGGCTCAAAAAAATGCTGATACCCAAACGAATATTTACTATCGAGCATACCAAAATTGCGTACTGGTTAGATTTTGTTCTGTACGCGCTAGCGATTGCCGTACTTATTTGGTTCCTGATTATGTCCGGTGAACGAATTGGATTCATTCACATGACATTTTTTGTTCTAGCTGGCCTTTCATTGTGGACGTTTTTAGAGTATGCGTTGCATCGTTTTATTTTGCATAAAATAGAACCTTTTAAAACGTGGCACGGTCGACACCATTTACGTCCTAGAGCATTGATTCTTGCCCCAACAATAGTTAGTAGTGCACTGATCGGCCTTTTGATTTTTGCGCCAGCATTTTTACTAAGCGGTGGGTTACCTGCTTCGGCCTTAACTGTTGGCCTCCTAATTGGTTACCTTGGGTATGCACTAACCCACCACGCAATTCATCACTGGCCACTGAATTGGAAGTTAATGCGAACGAAAAAACGTGCTCATGCACTGCACCATATACAAAACGTTCCTGCCAACTTTGGCGTGACAAGCGCGCTTTGGGATCGAGTATTTGGTAGTTACCAAAAAGTATAAACACTCAACAATGGCTTGAAATTTTTATGCCAGCCTAGTTTAACGTCTTTAAGGATTAACCATGAACAAAACTTCAAGCATGACCACTGCAGCGGGCATACCGATTGCTGACAACCAAAACTCTTTGACTGCTGGACCGCGCGGCCCGGTGCTGATGCAAGACCATCAATTATTGGAAAAAATGGCTCACTTTAATCGTGAGCGTGTACCGGAGCGCGTTGTTCATGCAAAAGGCGCGGGCGCACACGGGAGGCTGACCATTACACAAGATCTTGCGAAATACACTTGCGCGAAGCTATTTGCAAAAATAGGCAATACTTGTGAAATGTTTGCACGATTTTCGACGGTAGCGGGCGAGTCTGGCTCAGCGGATACAGCGCGTGACCCCCGTGGGTTCTCTTTAAAGTTTTACACTGAAGAGGGCAATTGGGATATGGTCGGTAATAACACGCCAGTGTTCTTTGTACGCGACGCAGTTAAGTTTAGCGATTTTATTCATTCGCAAAAACGCAGTCCAGCGACAGGATTGCGAGACAATACGATGCAGTGGGATTATTGGAGTTTGTCGCCCGAATCATTGCACCAAGTGACGATTTTATTTTCCGATCGCGGCATTCCCGCTACGCTTCGCCATATGAATGGCTACGCTAGTCATACCTATAGTCTTTGGAATGAAAATGGTGAACGACATTGGGTGAAATGGCATTTTAAGACGATGCAAGGCATAAAAACCATATCCAATGAGCGGGCGGCGCATATCGCAGGAGCCGATCTCGATTTCCATCGCCGGGATCTTCATGACGCAATTGCACGTGGTGATTTTCCAAAGTGGAAAGTGCAAATTCAAATCATGCCGGAAGCCGATGCAGATACCTACGATATTCATCCGTTTGATCTAACGAAGGTATGGCCACACAAAGATTATCCGCCAATTGATGTAGGATATCTTGAGCTTAATCGCAACCCCGAGAATTACTTTGCCGAGGTCGAGCAGGCGGCCTTCGAGCCAGGAAATATGCCGATTGGCATGGGCGCTTCGCCCGATAAAGTTCTGCAGGCGAGATTGCTTTCGTACCCTGATGCACATGCGTATAGAATGGGAATAAATTATGCAGCGTTACCGATTAACAAACCAATTTGCCCAGTAAATACCTATCACCGTGATGGGCAGGGGCGGTTCGATGATAATGGCGGCGGTAGTGTTAACTACGAACCGAATAGTTTTTCGGGTCCAGCACAAGACGTCAGTGCGACCGAGCCAAGACTTAAATTGAAAGGCGAAGTAGACCGATACTCTTATAGAGACGAGCCTGGCGGTGACGATGATTTTAGCCAAGCAGGTGACTTGTTTCGGTTAATGAGTGAAGATCAAAAAACGCAATTAATCGAAAATATACTTACGCCGTTAAAGACAGTGCCGCGATTTATTCAAGTGCGGCAATTGCAGTTGTTCTTTAAGGCTGATCCCGATTATGGGATAAGAATAGCCGACGGACTTGGAATTGCACATGACGAAGCAGATGGGTTTGCGCTCGAAAAATCGAATCTGTAAAGCCAAGTCAATTACGCAACGGCTCCAAACAAGCGACCAACAACTGCTGTAATAGCCATTGCGAGAGCTCCCCAAAAAGTAACGCGGCACATAGCGGTAAAGACCGGCGCGCCACCGGCTTTTGCAGAAACCACGCCCAATCCAGCTAAAAATACAATGCTTGTAATCGACGCCCAAAGTATAAAATTGTCTACCGGAGCAATAATAGCGACAGCAAGGGGTAATGCAGCACCAACGGCAAACGAAGCTGCCGATGCTGCGGCCGCTTGAATCGGCTTTGCAATACTTGATTCTGAAATACCAAGTTCTTCGCGAGCGTGCGTTCCCAAAGCGTCATGTTTCATTAATTGTGTAGCGACTTCAGAAGCAAGTGTCGGTTGCAGGCCGCGGCCGACATAAATTGCCGTAAGTTCTAAATGTTCAGCCTTCGGATTAGTGGCCAATTCGGTACGCTCTCGCGCTAGGTCCGCTTTCTCAGTATCAGCTTGTGAATAGACCGAAACATATTCACCCGCTGCCATCGACATGGCACCAGCGACGAGGCCCGCTACTCCGGTGAGCAGGAGGCTTTGCTGGCTAACACTAGCTGCTGCAACACCAATCAACAAGCTCGCTGTGGAGACTATGCCATCGTTAGCGCCCAGAACGGCTGCGCGCAACCACCCAATGCGATTAATCGAGTGGTTCTCAGTGTTCTTTGATATTTTCGTAGCAGGCATTAGTAGGCAATGGAGATGTTGTTGATAACGTCTCGCACGCCGGATGATCCCCAGACCGAGTGTGCAATAAACTCGCGCTCCGACCAGCTGCGGACGCTACCGCCGAGTACGACTTGATCGCCAAGAACGCTGACCGAAATATTTTCGGCGTAAGAATTCTTCCGACGTTTTAGCGGTTTGTCGATATCCGATCTGATGGTTGTTGATGTAATTGCTGGTTGCAATTTAATTTGATCACTGACGCCCTTGACTCCGATTAAGTTTTTTAAGGTCCAAGCGGCCGAGCGGCGCTGATAATCCCATTCGACCTCGCCGGTTAGTGTTATCCATCCGTCCTCCACCATTACCTTGACTGAATCTTTATTCCAATAGGTCGTCCACTGAAGCAAATCGGTTGCTGCGCGGGCGATGTCGGCATCGTCCCGCTGACGGGATCCGGGAAGCTTCACGTCGATTTCAACGATCAATGCTTGAACACCCTGAACGCGCTGGGTAGCGTGCTCTGCGTCTAACTTCTCTCTATAACTCTCGACGTGGCCAGCAAGTGTAACGATGCCATGGTTGACTTCTACGCCGATTGCGCTGGCCTTAACCGAGGGCTCCCAAGTTAGTTCTGCAATAATATCTTGTTTAAGTTGTGCGTCTGTTTTCATGTGTATTCTCGTAGAAATTTTAGAGCAACTGAGTTTTCTTAAAGTGGAATGACCTTTGGTACAGGGGTGTGGTAACTAACTAGCGTCGTATCTATAACGTCTAGTTCGGCGTCAATAGCATTGTTATAAATCGATAGATCTGTTTGGCCCAAAGCGCGACTAGTTACAGTCCCAGCTACGATTGAACCGCTAACATTAAGTGCCGTTCGACCCATATCAATGATTGGTTCGATGGATATTAGCAAGCCAGCAAGTGCTACTGGCAAGTTCATTGCAGACAATACAATGAGTGCCGCAAAAGTAGCACCACCGCCTACGCCAGCAACGCCGATCGAGCCAATGGTAACAATAGCAATAAGCTGCGCAATAAAACTGAAATTGAACGGATCAATACCTACCGTGGGTGCAATCATTACTGCTAGCATTGCCGGGTAGAGCCCAGCACAGCCATTTTGCCCCATCGTTGAACCAAACGACGCCGAGAAGTTTGCAATATTGCTGACAATTCGCATTACTAATGCCTGAGCGACGGTTACAAAATTTTCGAAAGAATTAAAGAGTTGTGGTTTTTTTTCGACCAAGCTAATGCCTGCGAGACCGACAAAAATCGCGAAAATGACAACCGCGATTGTCGAAGTTTTTCGCACACCGGTCATATCTAAAAATGGATTTGAAGGGATGAAGCTTAAAACCATGCTTGGAAAGGTTACGGCTTTTGCCGCGTCGAGCGAGCCTTGCAAGTACTGCCCCCTAGCGGCTTCCGCAGCTGTTGCGGTAAGCCCAACAGCAGACAATCCGAACAACTTTGCTATTAAAATGCCGACTGCGGCGGCCACCATGGTTGTCAGCATTAGGGTGCTTATCGTTATTGCACTTACTTTACCAACCGAATGTGCACCTTTTAATTTCAAAATTGCACCGATGATGGATACCAAAATTAAGGGCATCACGATCATTTGCAAAAGCTTTACATAACCTCCACCGATAATGTCAAGGTAGGCGTTTGTGCTGGTTATAACGGCTGAATCGACACCATAAAAAGCGTGAAAGGCGCCGCCAACGATAATGCCCAGTGCAAGTGCCGTGAAGACGCGCACACTGAAAGACGATTCCTGTTTTTGAAGGTAATAAAGGAAGGCGCAAATGGTTATTGCTATTCCCAAATTTAAAAATATTTGGATGGTCATCGCTTTTCAGGTGCGTTAGTGCAATAGTGTTAAAGCTGGGTTAAATATTTACATCTAAAGTCTAATTAACTGGCGGGTAATTCTTTACTACCGGGTTCTTCATCGATCTTGACAATAGTTTTAATAGCGTTGGGCAGAATCGAATGAGGTAATGTGAGTAACAAAATATCTTTATTTTTTTCAACGCTGAGTACGCTTTTAAATAAAGCTGTTTTGCTACCGCTGGATGTAATTACTATTTGATAGTTGCCACTGTCGATATTGATAGAATCGTTTCCAGACGCGGGGTTAGCCGTTCTGTAAGCCGTACTGGCAATGAGCGGAACTACCCCAACAGCTGATATATCTGCGCCCAACGTAGTTACGTACAAATCTATGTTGTTTGCATTGAACGAACCGTTAACAATACGTAACTTTGCACGATCGCTGGTAATTGATTTGTTGTACGGATCTCGAATTTCATAAAGGCTATTCTCTGTTCCTGATGATGGAAAGGCCACGATGGTGTATCGGTTGCCGCGGTTTGCGTCAATCGAAAGTGTGCCCAGCACAGCGTTCGTTTGCGTGGTTTTGACCTGCCACTGTGCAGTGCCCGACTCAGTGTACGAATAGTTTGATACGGATTGGTAGCCCACATTATTGACGTCAGTGCGTGCAGTATCTGCGCGGTACAATGTAAGGTTCGGCGCCAAAGGCGACGCGTGAACAAAACGGACAACAGAGTCTGCGACGTCGAGGCGGTCCTCGGCATCATCGCCACCGCAAGCGGAAAGCGCAACAAGGGGAAGCCCGATGAGTAAAAGTTTTGAAAAACGGATCATGATTATTCCTTTTGGTTAGTCAATGATCATAGAAGCTTCTTAAAATTGACGGTGTCGTCTAATAGGCCCAACTTAAGGCTTTAATGTGTTGTTGCGCTGTAGGAAAAACCCTAGTCTTTACTCATTCGGGTAACAAGTTTTCGTAGTTCGCTAAACCACAAAACAGCACTCGCCATTACAAAACACATACCCCATTGATTGAGTGTTAAAGGAACGGTACCGAACGCAACATTTAGGAACGGGACGTGGACAACGGCGACTTGTAAAATGATTGATAGCAAAACTGCAAGTAACAGCCAATGGTTTGTGAAAGCCCCTTTAAACGCGCTAGCGTTTTCGGATCTTGATGTAAATGCTGTGAATACGCTTGTAAAGACTAGTACCGTAAAACACGCCGTGCGTGCCATTGTTAGATTTTCTTCACCTTCAATTAGTCCACCAGGCAAATACATATCGAGAGTCAGCAGCGAGGCTAATGCAATTACAACGCCAATTAAGATCACGTCAATCCACATACTTTTGTCAATCAATCGATCATTAACATTGCGGGGTGGTTTATCCATTAGATTGGCGTCTGGCGGATCGATGCCCATCGCCAAAGCCGGCGTCGAGTCGGTAATCAAATTAATCCAAAGTAGTTGAGTGGCAAGTATTGGCAGTGCAACTGCTTGTCCCTCAGATTTCAATCCAATGATGCTTGCTCCGGCAACTCCCAAAAATACGGTTAAAACTTCCCCCATATTGGAGCTTAATAAGTAGCGTAGAAATTTACGAATATTGGCTAAAATCGCGCGTCCTTCTCGGACGGCTTCAATAATCGTCGCAAAGTTGTCGTCTGCAAGGATCATTTTTGAGGCCTCTTTGGTTACCTCTGTGCCAGTTATACCCATCGCAACACCGATATTGGCAAGCTTGAGTGCGGGAGCGTCGTTTACCCCGTCGCCAGTCATTGCCACGATTTGTTTGTCGGCTTGAAGAGCGGAAACGATACGCAATTTGTGAGCTGGTGTTACCCTTGCAAAAACTGACCGTTGCCTTACGGCGTCGGCAAATTGCGCGTCATTGAGCGAGTCAATCTCAACGCCGGTCATTGCTTTGTCGGTTGGGTCTACATTGGCTTTTACTACGCCTATGTCTTCGGCGATTCGTTGTGCTGTGCGTGGGTGGTCACCGGTAATCATGATGATGCGGATGCCAGCTCGATGCGCTTGCGCAATAGCCGCCTTAGCCTCTTCTCGCGGTGGATCTATTATTCCAACGGTACCAACGAAAATAAGATCGTGTTCTAGGGCTTCTCCGTCTTCTTTTTTTTCATTCTTTGTAAGTTGCCGATAGGCTACTGCAAGCGTTCGCAATGCGGCATCCGCAAGCGAGTCGACTTCATTAAGCCGTTGGTTGCGGATTGCTGCGGTTAGTTCTACAATTTCCATCCCAACGCGTATTTTCGTACAACGCTCAAGCAACACGCTCGGTGCACCTTTCGCGATTAACACAAGCTGCCCATTATGTTCATGGTCAAGTTCGATCGTGGACATCATTTTGCGATCAGACGTAAATGGAAATTCAGCGATACGTTCAAAGCGTTCTTGGCGACGTTCAGTTGCGCCTTCGATAGCTAGTTTGCGTTCAGCCACTAAAAACGCGGCTTCTGTTGGGTCGCCATGAATTTCCCAAGCACCCGTATCGGTTTGTTGTAATTCTGCGTTGTTGGCAAGACTCCCTCCGCCTAACAATACAATTTGCTCCTGTTGCAGGGGTCCGTCAATTAGGTCTGCACCATTGTGCTTAACATCGCCGTCAGGCGCATACCCAATACCGCTAACAACGGTTCCGCCCGACGCAGTTATGATCCGCTCGATGGTCATTTCGGCTCGCGTTAGGGTGCCAGTTTTGTCGGTGCAAATCACCGATGCCGAGCCTAAAGTTTCAACGGATGATAAGTTTTTGACAATTGCATTGTGTTTAGCCATGCGTTGAACGCCTAAGGCAAGTACCACCGATAGCACAGCTGGAAGCCCTTCTGGGACGGCCGCTACCGCAAGCGAAACACCAAGCAGTAATACGGTAACAAATTCTGCTGGTGTGCGAATATTTGAAGTGAGCAAAATAAACACTACAACAATTACTGCAATTGCTATAACCGCAATAGCGAGATGACGCCCCAATTTTGCAACTTCTTTTTGTAGTGGCGTCAGCATTTTTGGTGTTGCTTCAAGCAGGCCCGCGATCAACCCCATTTGCGTTTGCATACCTGCTGCGGTAATGACGGCGCGACCAGTGCCTTGGGTTACAGCGGTACCTTTAAACACCATATTTAGTTGGTCGGCAATTGGTAAGGGTCCGGGGAGGGTGGCAACTGATTTAAGCACCGATTCACTTTCGCCCGTCAGCGAGGCTTCTTGTAAATATAAAGATGCAGATTCGATTAGGCGTGCGTCTGCTCCAACAGCGTCGCCTTCGCCCAGCACAATCGTGTCACCAATAACGAGTTCACTACTGGGTATTCGGTTAGTTTGCCCGTTGCGTAAAACGGCCGAGGTGACTTCAGTCATTTTTGCCAAGGCCGCTACTGCTGACGCTGCTTTTCCCTCTTGCAAGAAGCCGAATGCGCCGTTTAGTATAACCACTGCTGTAATGACAATTGCATCAATTGGCCAGCCAACAAACCCTTCAATTGCCCATGCGATAAGCGCTACCAATATTGCAAATATTAATAGGTAAATAAGCGGATCGTGAAAGTGCGCCAGCAAACGACGCCAAGCTGGCGGAGTTGGCGCACTTTTTAGAGCATTCAGACCATTTTTAGTTAGTCTCAATGCAGCTTCGTCGGACGTAAGGCCAGAAGCAGCATCGGCAGCAACTAGCTTAACAACGTCAGCGATATTTGTAATGGAGGGATCTAGCAAAATGTAGCCAGTGCTGCGAATGATGTCTTAGTCAAAGTGCAATGGCTTCTTTCGCTAAATGCCACGCTTGAGACAATTTTTCACCTCGCGCGTGATAAGAACCTTTAACTCGCTTAACCCGATCTTCGATCTTTTGCTTTACCCCGTCTTTTGCTTGATTCAATTGATTCTTTAACAGCTCAGTTTTAGCGTCGGCCTCGTCTTTCAGCGAATCTAGCCGCGCTTGCCCTCGTTTAACGGCTGCATCAAGTTTGCTTTTTGCCGCGACCCCCTTACTGTGCAACTTAGCCTTTGCTTCGCTAGTGGCATGGGCGGCCTCATCTTCGAGCGATTTAACTTCGGTTTTTAATGCGCTAATCTCTTGGTCTAAATGAGCCTCTAATACTTCGGACCGAGTACGACGAAAGATCTGCCCTCCAAGTGACTCAAGAGCAGAGTCCACGGGCGTAACCCATTCTTCATCGATTTCCGCAACCAAGCCCACTTTGTCTGCGTGTAAAAAGCTTTCGGCCTCTTCTAGAAAGTCCAAGCCGACGCCTGCTGCCCAGAAGTCACGTCTTGCACCGACCAAAGTTCCAGACGCAGCGCCTAACGCGACTCCAGGGGGGCCACCTAAAAGACCAATCAAGCTGCCAACCGCGAGACCAGTTATAGTTCCAGTTGGTCCAGCACCATCATCGACCGTTCTTTTTACGCTGATAGTGCCTTTGGCATCTTTGACTACAACACAGCCCGCGTATAAAGTAATGTCGCCGTGAGAGTGCAAGCGGTGGAGGGCTTGTAAGCCAGAGTTGGCGGTAGTTTCATCTTTAAAAACCGCGACTAACATTTTGTTCATTTTAGTTACCTTTGGTGTTTTTGCACGTTACCGTTTTTAACCAGCTGCAGTTTCAAGCGATCTGCGAATACGCGCCGTCGTAGCATTAATATCAAGTTCGAATTCCCTCCAACGCGAAACCGCAGTGCGTCGCATCTCGGCTACTTTAGTTTCAGCCAAAAGCACATCCGACTTAAGTGTGGCAATCTCTAAATTAATTTTATCTTTAGCTTCGTTGGCAGAAAGGCTTGCTCTTTTTTCTAGCTGCGTAATTTTGGTTTTTCCTTTTTCGATGTCTTTCTCTGCAGCCGCAACAAAAGCGTCGCGGCGAGTTGTGTCCGTGGCGTAGGAAAATCCAGGCATAGCCCTGATCAATTCTTTGGTAGCACCAGCCATTATCAGCTTGCCGGCCACGTCTTTTATTTGGTTAACAGGCACAGCAACATCATGACGACCGATACCAATGAAACCGCCAGCTCCGATGATCACGTACGAAACATTCTTTTCCGGTGAAATGATGAGGTCATCGACTTTGCCGACTTTGTCGCCAGTTGTGTTGTAGACCGTTTTGCCCATCAGGGTGTTTTTTACACTCCAACCAAAAGCAATTTCTGTTGATTCGGTGACTTTAACGCCAACGGTTGTTGTGCCTCCCGCGACTTGTGCCATTGCGCCTGCACAGAGATTGCTTGCTAGGGCGACTGTGGCTAATGTTGAAATTGAAAATTTCATGATTTACTCCGTAAGTAAAATTGCATAACTTGAAGCTTATTGAGTGTTAAACGCGATGTCTGTCTGGCAGCGAACAGATAAAAGCCTGCCGTCTATTTTGCTTTGATTGCAATCGGAAAATCTAAAAATGCTGCCTTAACAGCGTTGTTAATTGAAGTAGCTAAATTGGCCAACTCGTTTTGCGAGACATTGCTATCCGTAACAATTCCCTCCCAAACGAGCTGCTTGCGCGATGCATCTATTACGTCGACGTTTAGCGTGCCTTCTTTGTAGTTTGAAACGATTGTTTGATTTACATATTGAGGCCAAGGTGAATATGCGCCGATCCTATAACCAAAGTAGCTGCCACCATAAAACCCAAGACCACTGTTTATGATTACGGGTGATGAACTTACGCGAGTTTTATCCACAAGTGCCGCGTTAAAATTAACTAGTAGTTGCGGCGAGTTGCTATCCATGCGCAAGCCTCGCAGCTCCATCTCGCGCTGCGTCGCGCTCTTTAATTCCTGCGAAACCAAACTTTGGTAGCCGCTGCGATCAGTGGCTAATGGGCTCATGAAGGCAAAGGTTTTGTACTGAGAAAAATCGATGCTGCGGTCGTAATTTGCGCGCACTTCAGGCATGTTCGCACAGGCGCTTACAGAAAGGAAAAGACCGAGCATTGCTAGTCTAGCGTACAGATAGATTAAGTTATTTCGCATGATTTTTAATCTCCAGATAGCTTAAGGACAAGTTTCGATTTGTTCGGTATTTCCAACCTTTAATGTCTGATCAAAAGCAAGGCTGGTCTGTGCGGTAACGCGCTTTACAGTTATCCCAATTACTGAATCATTGATTGGTGCGTTGCCGTACAGACGGCCTTTAGATTAAAAATGATAGTTGGTAAATTTTCTACGGCAAAGTTAAATGAAAAAAACCATTTTTTTCCCAGGCATTTTCATCGCGTTGCTGGGAACCCTTTGGCTGCTGCAAGGACTTGGCATTGTGGTCATGCAACCAGTTCTTTGTTTCGCCAATTGTGATTACGTTCAAGGTCCTTCGGCGCTATGGGCCGCAATCGGCGCTAGCTCTATCGTGGCCGGACTGGTCGCGATATTTTTTTCTTTTACGCGTCGACCGTGATGAGCGGTGATGATCGTGTTTTAGAGGCCTCGAGCACGAGCGAGCAATCTGTAGCAAATGCAAAACCACCTCAGACAATTGGCGCTTTTAAGGAAGTTGTTTTCTTTGGTCGAGGTCTGTCTAAAGTGTACCGCAGCGGTGAGGTCGAGGTTCACGCGCTGCGTGAGGTAAATCTTGATATTTACCGCGGCGAGTTCGTTGTTTTGCTTGGGGCTTCGGGTAGTGGCAAGTCCACCTTATTGAACATCTTGGGTGGGCTTGATATACCCAGCAGTGGTGAAGTTAAATTTGTTAATCAGCCGCTAACCGGTGTCAGTGACGCCGAGCTTACAACCTATCGGCGCGAACACGTTGGTTTCGTGTTCCAGTTTTATAACTTGATTCCCAGCTTAACAGTTCGAGAAAACTTAGCATTAGTTACTGATATTGCGACCAATCCGATGCCAGTAGACGAGGCCATTGAATTAGTTGGGCTCACCCCGAGGCGAGATCATTTCCCAGCGCAGCTTTCGGGCGGTGAACAGCAACGGGTAGCGATTGCGCGCGCAATTGTTAAGCGACCCGATGTATTGCTGTGCGACGAGCCAACTGGCGCGCTGGATTACGTCACCGGAAAATTGGTACTTGAGGTCATTGCAAAAATTAATGTTGACCTTGGAACCACGGCTATTGTAATTACGCACAACGCTGCCATTGCACGCATGGCAGACCGGGTCGTTTATTTGGCGGACGGAAAAATTCAAAAGGTCGAAATAAACGCTAAAAAGCTTACCCCTTCAGAGCTAAACTGGTGAAGGCCCTCGACCGCAAACTACTGCGTGATTTGCGTTTGATGTGGAGTCAAGTGATTACAATCGCTTTGGTAGTAGCCAGCGGTGTTGGCGGTTTTATTACCACATTGTCAGCGGTCGATTCCCTAGAATTAGCACGTGATCGGTTTTACGCTAGCGGACATTTTGCTGATGTGTTCGCGAGCGTCAAGCGGGCACCAAATTCACTGAATTCAACATTGTTTGCGATTTCTGGCGTAGCTGATGTGCAGACCACAATCGAGCAACTAGTGCGCATTGAACTGCCGAATGTTGTCGACCCAGTTGTTGGACAATTGATCGGAGTGGATTCACGGTCAGCGCCGCGTATCAACCGCGTAATGTTGCGCAATGGCCAAGGACTAGACCGCCCGCGCTCGTCTAGTCAGGCGATCCCAGCACTGGTCTCGTCATCGTTTGCGGATGCGCGCGGTCTCGTGCCTGGCACGCAAATATCAGCACTAATTAATGGCAAACGCCGTTCGTTACAAATTGTCGGTATCACACTTTCACCCGAGTTTATTTTCGCCGGATTGAAGGGGTCACCTGATTTGCGGGGCTTTGGCGTTTTTTGGGTACCGCAAGACGAACTCGCTGTTGCTTTTGACATGGATGGCGCATTTAATCGTGTGGCCGTTAAGCTTGCGCCGGGGGCGGATGAACACGATGTCATTGCGCGGTTATCAACTGAATTGTTGCGCTTTGGTGGCACCGAAGCCTACGGCCGTAAAGACCAGTCTTCGCATGCGATTCTCGATAGCGAAATTAAGCAACAACGCATGCTGGGCACATTGCTTCCGTCTATTTTTTTGGGCGTAGCGGCGTTCTTACTTAACGTAGTGGTTTCGCGCTTGGTAGCCACACAACGAGAGCAAATCGCTGCGCTAAAAGCACTGGGCTACCCAAACACAACTATCGGCGTGCATTACTTAAAACTAGTTCTTGTAATTGTGACTCTTGGCGTTGTGTTTGGGGTGGTATTGGGAGATGTTTTAGGAATGCTGTTTTTGCGTTTGTATGCGGCTTCTTTTCAGTTCCCATTGTTTGAGCACCGTATTGCGCCATGGTTGTTAGTCGTTAGCATTGGAATCACGGCGGCCACGGCAATCCTCGGTACCCTGAACGCGATTTTGGCCACCGTAAGGTTAGCTCCAGCTGAGGCGATGCGGCCGCAAGCGCCTGGAAACTATCGCCGCACAATTGTAGAACGCCTAGGTTTAACGGGTATTTCGCCAGCGCTGCGCATGATCTTAAGGAACATGGAACGCCGCCCTGTACGCACGACACTTTCAATTGCCGGCGTTGCCGCTTCAATTGCGATTGTTGTGATGGGCAATTTTTTTAACGATGCCATCGAATACATTGTTGATGCCCAATTTAATGTCGCCATGCGTAGCGATGTCGTGGTGTGGATGCCAGAAGCGGTTGACGACGGCGCGAGAAACGAGTTGGCCCGTTTACCCGGTGTAATTGCAGTCGAATCAGGGCGCGATGTAGCGGTGCGATTCGTGAAAGGCCATCTAAGCCAGCGCGGCGCGATTCAAGGTTTTGCCCGGCATGCCGAATTGCGCCGAATCGTTGATTTAGAAAAACATGTGGCGACCGATTTAGGGCTTGATGGATTAGTGATGACAGACCGTTTAGCCAAGAAACTGGGTTTGCTCATAGGCGAGGACGTGATCGTTGAAGTACTTGAAGGGCGACAACGAACAATCACAGTGCCACTAACTGCGACTGTACGCGAGATGATGGGATTAAGCGCCTATATGGAGCGAAGGGCGCTGAATCGTTTGCTGCAAGAAGGTGATCTATCGACGCAATTTGCACTAGCGATAGAGCGTGGTCGCGAAGCTGAAATGCTGGAGGCTAGCAAGCAACGGCCAAAAATTGTTGGGGCGTTCAGCAAGGCCACGGTTGTGCGCAATATGCAAGAAGTTAGCGCGCGCAACATTCGTATTATCAGCACTGTACTAACTATTTTTGCCGTTGTGATTGCTGTCGGAGTGGTTTACAACAACGCTCGTATTGCTTTAGCCGAGCGTACTTGGGAGTTAGCGAGTCTTCGCGTGCTGGGTTTTACGCGTACCGAGGTGTCAGGGCTTTTGCTCGGTGAAATGGCGATCAGTATCGCGATTGCGTTGCCGCTTGGAATGGTATTGGGCTATGGGTTGGTGAACCTTGTAAGTAGATTGGTTTCGTCCGATCAATTCTTTTTCCCTGTGGTCATCCAGCCAGCCACTTACGCTTGGGCTGCAATGGCAGTGCTAATCGCAGGTATCGCCAGCGCATTAATAGTACGTCGGCGCATCGATCAGCTTGATATGGTTGCAGCATTAAAAACACGTGAGTGATTTCAAAAGCAAATGGAGTAAGCAAAGAATGAAACGCAAAACTTGGATCATTGGAGGTCTAACCGTCGTAGGGTTAGCCATAACCTTGGTTTGGGCGTTTGCACCCAAGCCAGTCGAAGTAGAGTTAGCCGTTGTAACGCAAGGGTACTTTGAAACCACTATTGACGAAGATGGCAAAACTCGTTTGACAGATCGTTATGTAGTGTCCACACCGTTGGCCGGTCGACTAACGCGTATCACTCTACGAGAAGGTGATGCAGTCACAGTGGGCATGCCGCTAGCCCATCTAAATTCAGTGTTACCCGCGATGTTAGACGAGCGGACGCTGCGCGAACTGACGGCACGAGTTGCAGTGGGGAGAGACAACGTCTCGCGCGCGGGTTCGCGCACTGCACGCGCGCAGGTGCAACTTGATCAGGCCGAAAACGAAGTGCGCCGCAGCGAGCAACTTGCCCAAAAAGGGTTCATCGCACCGATTAAAGTTGAAGCTGATCGATTAACCACACTTGGTGCACGACGGGAGCTTGATTCGGCTATTGCAGAAGGGCAAATGGCTAAGCATGAGCTCGAGCAGACCCAGGCGGCAATGAGTGCGGTCCGCCAACTGCCTACGAATGCTGATAACAATTCAAGTGCAACTGCTAGCGCCGTGATGACTGCGGGGAACGGCACTTTCACTGTACGCGCGCCAACAGCTGGTCGAGTACTGCGTGTTTTGCAAACTAGCGAAGGGGTCGCGGCCCTTGGTACGCCGTTAGTTGAAATTGGCGATACTAAACGAATGGAAATTGTCGCTGAGCTGCTCACAGGAGATGCACTGCTGGCATTGCCTGGTAGCGCCGTAGTGATTGAACGTTGGGGTGGTATGGGCACTCTGGAAGGACGGGTTCGCAGCATTGAACCGGCAGCCTTCACGAAAGTTTCAGCACTAGGTGTGGAAGAACAGCGGGTGCGCGTGTTGATTGAAATCGTTAGCCCACAGATTCGCTGGCAGGCACTCGGTGACGGCTACCGCGTCAGTGTGCGCATCGTCACGCTGACTGAAAATAACGCTGTTCTGGTGCCCGTTAGTTCAGTGTTCCCGCTACCAGCTGCCGGTGCAGATCTTGTCGGCGGCAGGCAGGCAACAGCTTCACGATTTGCCGTGTTTGTTGCGGAAGGCGGACGCGCGCGCCAAACGCCAATTGAACTGGGTACTCGAAACGGCAGAACAGCATGGATTCGAAGCGGACTGAAGCCAGGCCAACAAGTGATCTTGTACCCACCGCCAACAATCAAAGAAGGTCAACGGGTAGCCGAACGAAAATCATAAATATGAATAATTTCCCAACTGATGCAAACCAACGGCCATTCCTTTTGGTTGTCGGTTTAGTTATAAGTGCTGCACTGTGGCTAATTTTGCGGCGTGATCGCACTCACTTGCCCCAGAGCAGTTCGTCATGAAAACCTATTCGAAATGGTTACTATTTTTCTCGTTAAGCCTGTGCCTAACGATCATTTTTATCGGATATAAGTTCAGCTACGACATTGCAGTCGCTCGCGAGAAGACGACGCGCAACAGCGTCTTAATTAAGACGCGCTGTGGCCCCATTGAGTATCAAGAAGCCGGGCAAGGGTCACCTCTGTTAATGGTTCACGGTAGTGGTGGAGGTCACGACCAAGGGATGACTTTTGCGGGTGGGCTGGCACAACAGGGCGTCCGCGTCATCGCAGTGTCACGCTTTGGTTACTTACGAACGCCGATGCCTTTAGATGCATCACCTGCTGCGCAAGCCGATGCTCATGTGTGTTTACTGGATGCATTAGGAATTACCAATGCCGCAGTAGTAGGAGGTTCTGCGGGTGGCCCGTCTGCGTTACAAATGGCTATTCGGCATCCAGACCGCGTTAGCGCATTAGTGTTACTGGTTCCGCTTGCCTACAAACCTAGTATGTCGCCAGATTCAGCCAAGCCACTGGCCCCTTGGGCCGAAGCATTGTTAATGCAACTGATTGGCTCAGACTTTTTTTTCTGGGCTGGGCTCCACGTCGCGAGAGATCAAGTCATTAAATACGTACTGGCCACGCCGCCCAAGCAAGTCAGCGGCGCAAGCCCAAGCGAACGTGCAAGGATAAACAAAATTCTTAACCAAATTCTTCCTGTCTCTGCGCGCGCGGCCGGTTTACGCAGCGATTCCGTTTTAGCAAAATGCCTCGGTCCTTCTGCACTTGATTCGGTTCGTGCGCCTACACTTATCGTAAGTGTGCGCGATGATGGTTTCGGAACTTTTGCAAGTGCTCAATACACAGCAAGCCAGATTAAAGGTGCGAATTTTGTAGGGTTTGAAAACGGTGGCCATGTATGGGTTGCTCATAACGAAGAAGTGATGAGCCAGATTGTAAAACTAGTATTGCGAGATGGGAAATGACACTTCTTTTGACTCTTCAGTTTGCAGTACCGCTATTTTTTATTGGCTGGACTGTAGTCTTACCCGCGAAAAGTGTTGTGGGATTTTTGTGTCAAGCAATCGGTGTTGCCTTTGGCTTGTTCGCATTAGCGTTGATTGGTTTATGGCTTTTTCCACCCTGGTGGACGCCCTATTTTTTAGCGAGTTTGTGGGCCCTTGCGGTCTTTTTAGGGTGGCGCAGGGGTACTCGATCTTGTCGAGACGCTTGATACAAGCATGGTACGTTTTCGGGCGTACAAAGGGCAGTCTTACGGGGTAGATCTTGTGAAGCTCGATGGCTTGGGTTTGCGAGCCGATGGCTTAAATCCGCCAGAACCCAGTGCCTACAATATTTACGGCACGCAAGTGTTCGCACCCTGTACCGGTGAAGTGGTTGCTGCTGAGGAAGGTTTGCCTGACATGCAAGTCCCAATAGTGGATCGAGAGCACATGGCGCACGAGTCGGCAACTCTGGCAATACAAGTGAGCCACATCTGCATTTACATGCACAGGAACGTGGAACTACCGCTATGCCAATTTCTGGCAACCCACTTCCTATACGGTTAAATGGTCGTTTTTTAGTACGTAACGACCGAGTAACGGCGCCTTAACGATTTCAGTTTTGATTTGAATGTTCCTTTGATGCAATCGGCGATTCGGTCGATCTCACAATCAATATCAAACCTAGCGCACCGGCAACAATTAGCCCTAAATCAGCGGACAGGTCGAAAACAAAGGCGGCCTGGCTACCGACGAAACACCATAAAATCGGGACTATAAAAACGCTTCGTGGGTAAGGTTTGACTAGAAAAGCTAGCAAGCCAATCGTAAAAATCGTTGTGGGACACGGCAAACCAAAAGTAGGAAACGCTGGGTATCGGTGTCCGGATAAATAACTCCAAAGCGGATAAATCAAAATAGAAAAAAGTATTAAACTAAATCCTGCTACTTTGCGCCAGCCTTTGACGACATTAAATTTCAATTTTTTGCGAACCACCCCCAACCAAAAGAAAACCACTGCGCCCAACATAAACACCGCCGCAAACCCATAAGCAAGAGGATTGATCACAGAAAAGAACGCTAAGTGATAGGCAAGTGCTTGCCATAACCACAAAACTGTAAGTATGAGCGAGATGCCTGCACTGGAGAAGCGGCGCTGATTTATCAGTAAACTAAGTGCAAGCAAGCCAAAGACTAAGAGCGGAATTTGCATCGGCCAAACTGTATTGTTATAAGCCGTAAATACGCCATAAAACGCTTCTACAGAAAATGGTATTTTCACTTCCCCATTGCCCCTAGACGCACCAACTTTTTTAGCCAATTCTGCGCATCGGTGGCTTTCATATTTTCAGTTAAACCGATTAGTGTTTCATTGACAGGCCCAATCCCTACAATTCCCAATAAGTTACGCTCCAGCGACTTCACACTGTGAGCACGAAAATACCATCGATAGATGACGGCTGGCATTCCCATCGTAACGACAACCCGCGCAGTTCGGCCCGATAACCGTTTTTTGTCGAAATAGCCTACGCTCTTGCCCATAAAACTTGGGCGTAGGAGTTGTTCAAAAAACGCTTTAAGAACTGCTGGCATGTCGCCAGCCCAAAGTGGAAAGAAAATAACGAAATGTTGAGCCCAAAGAAGGTCCTCTTGAACCGGTTCGAGGCATACAGGGATTGAACCGTTTACGAATTCTTCTTCGCTACGGAGAAATGGGAAATCAAGGTCGGCGACATTAACCTGACGTATCGTGTGGCCTGCCTCTTTCGCTCCTTCGGTATAGCTTGCGGCTAAGGCATGGCATAAGTGGGGTTGACTAGAATCGGGGTGGCCTTGAATCAAAAGAATTTGCTTAGACATTATTTAGCTACCTGTAGGATGTTACTTCTTAATTTTTATTTCATTGCTAACGCTGGCAACTCCTTCAACAGCTTTGGAAATTTGGACTGCTCTGTCGATCTGGGCTTGGTTTTCCACAAATCCGCTAAGCATCACGACCCCTTTGCGAGTTTCGACCTTAAAATCAAAACTCTTAATATCGGCATCCGCAACGAGAGCCGACTTCACGCTGGCGGTAACCGCGGTGTCGTCAATTTCAGTGCTAGTTAAAAAAGTGCTGCAAAAGATGCGATCAAGTTTTCGACTGATAAAATCGCTTCTAAACAAACATTGGGAAATTTTGAACAATGTTGCCAGCACGTTAAAGTTGCTTCGGTGCGATAGCGTACATACGGCAGAAAGTTTGTTACGCAAACGACTGCGCACACTCTCTCTGTTCTGTTGACAACAAACTGACGTCAACAACTACGCAATTCGTCGTTTGTCAGAAATTTCCTACGCTAATTAGAGGCTTGGAGGATGTCGGAAAGCGCGACGCCGTAAGTCACTATACGGTGAAGAAACATTTACCCAAAAAATGATAAATTTTAATTGGCCTCGCCGCAAAACTATGCTGATTGCAATTACTGTAGTCCTCACTATTGTCGCTATTTTGCTCGCGGCAAATTTTATGACGGGCGAAAAGAAAATCAACCAGCGCGTTGAGCGGCTTTACTCGTTGGATGATCCTCGATTTATGCATGAACTAGGGGTGCTACTGGGGCCACAGTTTGTGAGCGGAAATTCACACAAAGTTTTGCTTAACGGAGATCAAATTTTTCCCCCGATGCTGGCCGCTATTCGTAGCGCAGAAAAGTCGATTACTTTCGAAACTTATATTTACTGGTCAGGTGAAATAGGGCGTGAATTTGCAGACGCGTTGGCCGAGCGAGCCCGCAAAGGCATTAAGGTGCATGTGTTACTTGACTGGGTCGGCAGCGCTAAAGTGGCTGAGTCGATTATCACTGATCTAACAACTGCAGGCGTAGAGGTACGAAAATTTCATCCACCACACTGGTCAAATCTAGGGCGACTGAATAACCGCACGCACCGCAAGCTATTGGTAGTAGACGGTCATGTGGCGTTTACTGGTGGCGTGGGAATTGCGCCGCAATGGACCGGCAATGCGCAAGATGCAGAGCATTGGCGCGATACCCATGTCCAAGTGCAGGGGCCGGTGGTGTCCCAAATGCAAGCAGTGTTTATGGACAATTGGATCAAAGTGACAGGCCGTGTGTTGCATGGACCTAATTATTTTCCAATACCCACACCTGCAGGCAATTCTTCGGCCCAGATGTTCAGCAGCTCGCCCACTGGTGGCAGCGAGAGCATGCAGCTGATGTATTTGATGGCCATTACGGCGGCGTCACGCTCTATCGATTTATCTGCAGCTTATTTTGTACCCGATGAATTGTCTGTCAGCGCGATGGTGGCTGCGATGAAGCGCGGTGTGAAGCTGCGCATTGTAGTGCCGGGAGAGCACATCGACAGCGAGACGGTGCGTAGCGCTTCACGCGCCAGCTGGGGGCCACTACTGGCAGCTGGCGCGGTGATTGCTGAATACCAGCCAACTATGTTTCATTGCAAGGTGATGATAGTGGATGATTTGTTGATCTCTATGGGATCTACTAACTTTGACAATCGTTCGTTTCGCCTCAATGACGAGGCCACGTTGAACATCATGGATCCAAAATTAGCCCAAGAGCAGCGTACAGTTTTTGAAGCCGACTTGGCCTTGTCGCGTCCCATTAGTTATGCGCAGTGGAAAGACCGACCGCTGAAAGAACGAGTCGGCGAGTTTTTTTCAACGTTGATTAAATCTCAGCTTTAGAAACACTGCCAAGCGACAGTGACGACCTTGAAGTTGCGGATCTGATTTTCTCGTCGTTCTTACATGCGCTTTGGTTTATTTGGCGGTGCATTTAGCGTTGTAACGGTTCACTTTGTTGTTGGACATTCATTAGGACAAACAATTGAATAAAAGTAATTTGAAATACGGCTTCATCGCTGCGGGCTTGATGAACATTGGCGGTGTCCTGCTGTTCTCGAAGGCATTCACCAATTCTGCGATAAATAATGCTGATCCTGTGGTGATGTCAAACTTTGGGCTGCTGATGATCGCCGTGTGGGGTTTAGCTTACCTAGGCGCAGCTGCGGTCGTCGAAAACATCAAGTGGCTGGCCGGCGCGTTTGCCTTAGAAAAGCTGGTTTACGTTGTAGTTTGGCTTATGTGGTTGTCAAATAACAGCATCGCACAGCTATATGCAAAAGACTCTTTTGCGGGTGCTTTCTTCAGCATTTATGGCTTGAATGATTTTGTATTTATGCTGTTCTTTGCATGGGTTTTCTTGTCGACGAAAAATACTGTGCTGTCAAAAGTTGGGTTTTGAGATGCTATCGGCATGAACACTGATCCTCTTGCTGGTTTGCTACATTCCGCGTCCCGTGGGTGCGAGTCCGATTTTTCTGAGCTATATCGAAAGACTAGGGTGAGCATTTATTACAATGTTTTAAGAGTGCTAAAGAATGCATCCGACTCGGAAGATGTTTTACAAGATACCTACGTTACCGTTTGGGCGAGAGCCCAGCAATTTGACCCGTGCAAGGGTAGTGCGAAGGGTTGGATCAATGCGATAGCGCGTAATAAAGCCCTTGATATGCTTAGACTGAAAAAGAGGATGCCGGAATTGTTGCTAGAACAAGTTTCTGAAACACAGCAAGAGGCAAAGGAATTGGTTTGTTCCGCTGCGCAGCCGCAGGAATCGATTATCAAAAACGAGCTCGCCTCCGCTCTGCGGTTATGTCTGCAACAACTTCCATTAAAGCAGCGCGATTGCTTAGAATCGGTTTTTTTTGAAGAGCTAAGTCATTCTCAGGTTGCTGCTCGTTTTGGCCTTCCGCTAGGCACTGTGAAAACATGGGTTTCTCGATCCTACGTATCCCTAAAGCCAATGTTGCGGGCACATCGTTGAACTGGTTAGCCGACACGCCACCAGTAAGCTCAACCACTCTACACATCAAGTCAAAGGCGCAGATTTCGCTGCTAATGTAGGTGAATGCTGACAGCAAAACAGCGTGATGTCTTTTAGTTTTAGCGTTTCTAGATCATTGCGATCAACTGGGGAAATCCATAACATGGATTATCTTAATAATATTTAAAGGAGTAACAATTATGAATTTCATTATTTGGTTAGTTATTGGCGGCGTCATTGGTTGGATAGCCAGTATGTTGATGAAAACCGACGGCCAACAAGGCATGTTCTTAAACGTTGTTGTAGGCATTGTCGGAGCCATGTTGGGTGGTTGGTTAATCTCGCCTTTAGTAGGCGTGGCCACTATCAATCAAAATAACTTTAGCCTACCTGCAATGGGAATCTCCTTGCTCGGCGCGGTTATTCTTTTGGGTTTAGTCAATCTATTTAGACGTGGATCGCCTCGCTGAACTACCAACCGTTTGATCAAACCAAAACGGCCTGAACTGGACGACGTAGAGACTGCGGTAGGCTTGGGCCTCGACCAAATCGCACCACCAAATCGGGGCGTTGATTTGCGAGGCCGAAGGCCTGTGCAAATGATGATCTAATCGCTGATACCTCAACCGGTTGGTTTAGAAATGCGTTGCGTATACCGAGCGCAGTGGCTTGCAAAGCAAAACGCTCGTAGCTGCGGCCCACTTCGATCCAATTGGACTTGTCGGCTGTTTTCCCAACGAAGATGGCGATACCTGCCGAACTGCGAATTTGTTTTGAGAGCTTTTCGTTCTCACTTTTTGGCCTAAAAAGTAAACCGAATGCTAATTCGCCGAGCCATGTCGGTATTTCCGGATTGCCCGAGCAAAGACTGAATAACCCGTCCTGTGTTCTTACTGCAGCGGCACCGTTAAAGCGGATCCAATTTTTAAGTTCCTTGACAAACACTGGGTCGGCCATTTGTGCGGTGTTACTTTGTATGATGAAGTCAAGTACGCGCATCATTTCGGAGCGTTCAGTTAATAATAAAACGCGCACATTATTCGTAGTGGCCGCGCGTTGCAGGATTTCTAATTCCTGGGTTGACAATGCTTTGCCGTCGTAATCACCTCGCGTGCATTGGCGTGATGGAATGGCCTTAAATAGCGCGGATGCTTCTGTTGTAGCCTCGGCCAACGCGATACGAATACCGTTTCGCTCCGGATCAAAGTTCGCCTCTGCACTTAAACCATGAGCAGGTGCGGCTTGAATAAGATTTTCTGCGGCGCATCCTAACGATACGAAAAGATGATGGTCATCTGGATCGACAGCTGGGCAGCGACGCACAAGGTCAGGCAGTATCGAAATTGCTTTGTTATCGATCTGAAATTTCCAGCATTGGGTATTGTGACTAGACGGGGCGAGGGTGGCATAACGCACTAGTTCAGTACTAATCGCGTTGCCTTCGATCTTTGCTAATGAATCTGCTCGCCAAGTCTGCTCGGCAACGGTCTCATAGCTTTCAGACTTAGTCGTACTATCGCAAGATGTTAGTGCCGAGTGACCAATTAGCAAAGTTGGCGCAGATAAAACCATGCGTCTACGTAACGGAGTCATCTATTTAACCAATAACACTGGTCGATCACATTCGGAAACTACTTTTTGTGCAACTGAACCCAATATCATTTGCCCTATTTTGCCGTATCCGTGCGTTCCCATCACGATCATGTGTGCGTTGATACGGCTGGCTCGTTCAACGATTTCATGACCAGCATTACCAAGGGTCCAGTCGGTTTTAAAATTAGTGCCATGACGCGTTAGGAATTTACGAATAGGCGTAAGCACTTTTTCAGATTCATCAAGGTAATAGCTTGCGATTGCATCTTTACCCGCAAAACTTTTGATCCGAGGTGGTAATGGTGGCTGCACATGGAATACATGAACTTCAACCGAACTATCAACTAAAAAATTGTTTGCAACCAAAAATGCCAAGGCTTTTTTGGTAAAACTACTGCCATCAGCGGCGAATAAAATTCTCATGGTAAGGTTCCTAAATAGATTGAGTGTTTGCTTTACTGCAAATTTAATGAAGCATAAGTACAGGCAATGTCATTGTTTTCAAAACGGTCCGAGAGACTCCGCCCAATACAAATTCGCGAGTTCGGCTGTGGCCATAACAGCCCATTACTAATAAATCAGCCCCAACATCAGATGCAATTGAAAGCAGATCATTTCCCTCAAGATCAATTCCAGCATTGCTGCGAAAAGTGGGTTTTACCGCTACGCCGTTGGACGCCAAATGGTTGGTAAATTCCAGTGAAAACGCTTGCAAGTTTGCTGGTGGAATATCAGCAACGATATGTAATGAACTGGCGTTCTGCATAAACGGGATAGCTGCGGTTAGAGCGTTCGACGATTCGCGGGTAAATTTCCACGCGACCATAATATTTTTTAAAGTAGATCGACTCACACCGATGTAAGGAACAATTAAACAGGGTTTACCGCTGTCTATAATGAGATCAGCAATTAAATTTTGTGGAATTTTACTTTTGCTTGAATCGTCGGGATTGTTTTGTCCAAGAACGATTAGGTCGGCAAACCAAGCTCGGCTTAACAAATAGTTTTGCGGCATTTCATTGATTGCTGATATCCATGTAACCCCTGAGCTCGGACCTTGGACCCATTGATCAAATCGAGCGCGTGCCTCTTGTGCCCGTTGTGTATCTGCTTCGACAAGGACGTCGATTGAGCCGGCCGAAAACGCTGCAAATGTCGAATAAGCTGTAAGGTAGTCTGGCAGCGTTACATAGACAACCTCAACCGCACTTGGTAAACCACCAGACGGTACCTGCATATGAGCAACTTGTCGTGCCAGTTTTAGTCGATATTCGCTATCACCGCTATCGTCAAAGTGTACGATTATTTTTCCGATGTGGTTCATAGAAATTGTTCCTTAGTTGATCTGACAAAAGGCAGTCGATGCAATCGTCGTTGACTTGCGATGGTTCGATATTGAGTTAAATCAAGCTTTTGCTAATTGAAATTGATATTAGTCAAACCCAACTGCTTTGAGGCACGTAAAGTAATAGGAAGAAATTTGCCAATTCCCAAATGTTTAATACAAACCGTTTTTGAGAAACCCATCATGAACAAACCAAATATCCTCTCAATCGAACAGTTGCTTCATTTGAAAACCATGCTTGACGGCAGATACGAATATCTGCAATCGCAATCTGAGCTGCAAGAGGAAAAACAAATTAGAGCTGCGAACGATGGCTCTGACAACGAGCAAGAAGATTTTTCTGCTTTGGATAACGATACCAATGTCGAACAAGAATTGAACGAGCGCCATGGAAATGAATTACTTGCTATTACCCACGCAAAACAAAGGCTGGTCAACGGAACTTTTGGTATTTGTATTGATTGTCAAACGCCAATTGACTTTCCTCGATTGCTAGCTTACTCAACAGCTTTGCGCTGTATGAGCTGCCAAGAACGCTACGAGCTTCTAAAGAAGCTACCAAGCAAAGGCGTAAAACACCTAGAATGAGCTGATTTCCGTTTGGATGGATTGAATCAGCTGTTTGATGCCTGTGTTATCTTGGTAGTCTATGATCAACTCATCTCAACTCAAAGTCCTAGTCGTCGATGACGCCGTTGAAATTCGAACTTTGGTTGCGACCTATTTAGGCTCGCAAGGCGTTTTAGTGCTTGAGGCAAGCAGCGAACTAGAACTATGGGCTAAGTTAAAAGAGTCTGATCCAGACGTTATTTTATTGGATATAAATTTAGGTTCAGAAGACGGATTCTCGATTGCTCGCAATTTAAGGCAGTCTTGGAATGGTGGCCTCATCATGATCACCGGACGTGGGGACACAGTTGATCGCGTCGTTGGCTTAGAGATTGGTGCTGACGACTATGTTGCTAAACCTTTTGATTTGCGTGAGTTACTAGCGCGTATTAAGAGCGTAAGTCGACGTACCGCTCTTTCTAAACAACCGCAAACAGGTCTTGAAGAGCCATTAGTTGAATCAAAAAAAGTCTTAAAATTTGATCGTTTTGTCGTAATTTTAGAAGCGAGGGAAGTGCGTGATCAAGAAAATGAAGTTATTCCCCTCACCAGCGGAGAGTTCACTCTTTTGGCGGTTTTACTTGAGAATCGAGGACGGGTTTTAAGTCGGGATCAGCTATTGCAATTGACTCATCGGCGCGATGCGGCACCATTTGATCGAACAATCGATGTCCAGATAGGAAGATTAAGAAAAAAGCTCAAGGACGTTGATAATCCGCCAAGATTAATTAAGTCGGTACGTAGTCAAGGCTATTTGTTCGTGCCTGATTAGATTTCATACAGCTACTCCAAAGCCTTTGCGACGGCTAATGCTAACGCTTCAAGAGTGTAGGGCTTACGCAATAGTTCAATACGCTCACTAAAGGCTCGATGTGAATGGAGATTAGACCTTTCATAACCCGAAGTAAAAAGAATGCGTAGGTTCGGTTTTAATAAGATCAGTGATTCACATACTTTGGGGCCGGTTTCTCCGTTAGCCAAAACAACATCTGAAAAAACCAAAACAGTGTCGTCGTTCTGATGTAATTTTTCTATAGCCTCAGCCTGCGTTGTGGCGCTAATTGTCTGATAACCCAGCGCTAAAAAAAATTGATTAGCCACGTTAAGGACCGCTTGATCATCGTCAATGATCAGAACTTTTTCTTGATTTCCACGCACGATTAATTGTGCTTTTATAAAAGGCTGCGTAACACGATCTTCGGGAAGCGCTGGCAAGTAAAGATCGAACCGTGTACCGACCCCTAATTTACTTTGTACCGATATATGTCCTCCAGATTGTTTAATGAAGCCATAGACCATGCTGAGCCCTAACCCGCTACCTTTACCTACTGGTTTAGTTGTAAAGAACGGCTCAAAGATGTGATCAGTAACCGAGTCAGGCATTCCGACGCCTGTATCTTGAACGCTAATTTTTACATAGCTGCCTGCGAACTTTGGTCCGAAGGGTTCGCTCGGGGGTAAACGAGCGCTGTTCTCAAGGTCGGCTGAAAGAGTGACATGGCCTCCATCAGGCATGGCATCGCGTGAATTGACCAGTAAATTTAGTAGGGCCGATTCGAGCTGCCCTGAGTCGATTAATATAACCGGAAGGTTGGGTGCAGTGACTAGATCAATTTGTATTCCTCCACCTAAAGTGCGAATCACTAACTCGCGAAAAGAATCGAGTAATTTTGCGGTGTCGACTTTGGTTGGACGTAAAGACTGAACGCGCGAAAAAGCAAGCAATTTAGCGGTTAGATCTGCGCCACTCCGAGCGGCGCGATGCGCGGCAGCAATCGCTTGTTGTTGCTCGCTTTTTCCCATACCCGGTAGTTCAAGTAATTGTAAGTTGCCTGAAATGACGGTTAGTAAATTATTGAAATCGTGCGCGATACCGCCGGTCAACTGCCCCAAAGACTCTAAACGCATTGAGTCAATCAGTTTCTGCTCGGCACCGGATCTTCCAATTGCAGTGGAGATAATGTTTGTAATTGCTTCGACAAAGGCTATGTCATCAAGAGAAAAGCGATGCGGTGTTCGCGATCCCATTGAGATCGATCCAACTACTTCTCCGTTAATGATTAAGGGCGCTGAAATAAAACTTCTAAAGCCTAACGTTAAGCCGATTGGAAAGATTGATTGCTCTTTATCCGCACTGTCGCTAATCAAGACAGGGTAACGTTGCTCAAGGGGTGTCTTGCTTCGATCAATGACTAGCCCGCGTAACGCTTCTGCTGAATCGCCAAAGGCAGAGCGAATAAAAACTTCTGCACTGTTTGATAAGCTATCTTTAAGTAGAACCAAATCTGCGCCCAATGGTTCTAATAGCATCGTAACAACTTGATCGCTTAAACTTTGAAAGTCGCGTTCGCGTAACGCTAATTCTGTTAGCGCAGTAAGTGTCTTTGCACGGCGCAATTCATTTTCAGTTCGTCTTGCAGCCAGACGCTCTGAAATATCGCGCATGACAACAATGGTTTCGCTACGATCTTCATGCGATGTGTTCGAAAGTGAGATTTCGACCGGGAATTCCCTGCCTGATAGCTTCAAAGCATGTAAGGCGAGCCCAATACCCATGGGACGACTACTTTCGGACTTTACGAATCCTGAGCGTCGCTGCGAATGACCCCTGCGGCTCGCCATCGGTACCAGACTATCAACATTCATTCCGACAAGCTCGCCAGACGAAGCGTCTAGCAGCACTTCCGCTTTGACATTATTCATCAAAATAATGCCGGATTCGTCGACGACCAAGATCGCATCTGGGGCCGCCTCAAAAAATAAGCGGTAGCTTGGATCCTCAGTCTTACGGTTCATAGATGCGGCTCAACAGCTTTTGCTGGGAGCCAAACTATAACCCTAACTGGAACTGCTAATGAAAAGAATTTTGAACTTGCGCTAAAGTTTTTAAAGCTGTCATGTCAAGAATTTCGATATCTCGGCGCGCTACACTTAGTAACCCAATTTTTTGAAATTTTGAAAAGACTCGACTAACGGTTTCGATGGTCAAACCAAGAAAGCAACCAATTTCTGCGCGCGTCATTCGCATCGAGAATTGATTCGACGAGTAGCCGCGAGCTGCAAAGCGTCTAGAAAGATCCATTAAAAAGGCCGCTACGCGTCCTTCTGAGCTTAGTAGTCCTAGAGTGGCAAGCCAGCCATGCTCGTCGCGTAGGGCAGCGCTCATGGCGCGGAACAGATAGGTTGCTACCTCTGTGTCCTGTGCTGCTAGTTTTTCTAATCGGTCATACGGAATTTCTGTAAGCACGCAGTGATCGTGGCAGATAACTGTCGTGGTATGTACGAACGAGTCTATCGCCTCAAGCCCAATCAACTCGCCTGACATCGGAAAGCCAAGCACTTGCTCGCGTCCGTCCTCGGTTATCAAACATCGCTTTGCTACGCCGGAACGCAGAAAAAATACTGAACGAAAATGGTCACCGGCGCGATGTATGAAAGTGCCTTCAGTGATGACACGTGATTGTCCTATCGAAACAATTTTGGAAAAGGGATCATCTTTCCCAATTGACATTAGTTTCAGGTTGAATGAGTCAGCCGTTTGGCAAACACTTGGCTTTAGATTGGGAGTTAGTTGAATAGTCATTTTTTGCGTCTCTAGTTTGTTTGCCGTAAACCATAGATTGCAAGATCAAAGTAACGATTCGATGAATGCTCTGTAACAGTATGTAAATGGACCGTTTACCAGCGAATGAACTAACGTAATACCAACACAGGTATTGTCGAGTGGGTCAAGACGTCTTGGGTCTCGCTACCAAGAACAAGCCGCTTGATTCCTTTTCTGCCGTGCGAGGCCATAATGATTAAATCGCAGTTGTGTTTTATAGCGCACTTCAAAATAGCAGCGCCTACAGGCGCGAATCCGGTAACGGTTTGTATTTCCAATCCATCGAAACGACCGATTTCCTTTACCCGATTTAAAACGACTTCAGCTCGTTTTTTTAATTGAGCGTTCATTTCGTCAATATAGTCGATATTGGGTTCAGAAACCGAGTCTAGAAGGGAATGTGGGTATCGTTCAACCGCCATAAAAGCAAATACTTTGGCCTGAAGTGAGGCAGCCAACTGGATGCCAGCTCTGACGGCTTTGCTCGAAAGTTTTGTACCGTCTGTTGCAATAAGAATTCGTTGGTACATCGCATCACTCCTTTAACTTTGCTAAGTTGATTTGCATTATTTTTATTTGTCTCTCGAGAATTGCAAAACAATAAGCCAACTTAAAGTTAGATGGGTTGATGAAAATCAATCAGATCTAATATGTTTTCGGGCATACTTATTAAATGAATATTGTCTGTGCCAAATGTAGTGCCACAAATCGCATCCCGGAAGACCGTTTAGGCGATCAACCGGTTTGCGGTCGCTGCGGAGTCGAACTATTGCCAACAATACCGGTAGATTTAAACGATTCAACCTTTGCTCGCTATATCGAGCGTACCGATTCACCCGTTGTAGTCGATTTTTGGGCTGTATGGTGCGGGCCTTGCAAGGTAATGGCACCTCAATTTATTGCCGTTGCAGCGCAAATGCCAACAGTACGTTTTGTTAAAGTTGATACCGAGGCGTCGCCCCGAATTAGTCGGCAATACGCAATTCGCAGCATCCCAACACTAGCTATTTTTGTTTCAGGTCGCGAAGTCGCCCGCAGATCAGGTGCAGTTTCCGCCGCTGAGTTAACTAGCTGGATAAAGCTAGTCATCTAATAATTGACTATCCGTAGTTCCACATGATCAATCCTCTGGAACGAAAATCCACATTGCGATGTAAATGATAAGGCTAACACCGCCAAAAATAGCCAGTAATACAAAAAGCAGTCGCCACACCCAAGCTTCCATTTTTGTAGCTGCGGCTAATCCCGCACACACGCCGGCAATCCAACGTCCGTTTCGGTTTCGTCTTAGCGTATTGATGCCGGACAGCAATGGTTCATTCGCAGGTAAGTCTGTTTTGTAAAGCAGCGCCGCTTTGGCCCGAGCAAATTCATCATCGTTAAGCTTGCCATTTTGGTGAAGGTCTGCGAGCTTATTCATTTCATCGCCAATGTTCATAAGTGTCCTTTTCTAACTCTTGTGCAAGGATAACAATTTTGCCATTGCCGAAGTTGATAAAGATCAAATTGGGTAACTGCAGTTTTTCTTATCATGCTTTAACTGGGCTACGTTTTAACCTAGGGAAATTTACTGCTTACTTTGATTCGAACGATTGTTGAGAAAAAATGAATTTCACAGAATTTTCCGTAGAAGATATTGGGACATCCGAACTAGTCATTGTTGCGCCTGAAACAACAATTATTGAATGTGCCAAACTAATGCATGACTTGCGTATAAATCGTGTAATTGTTGCGTCATCGAAGGCTGAGTTGGACGGGATCAGTATTCCTCAAGGTTTTTTGACCGATCACGCCATCGTAGTTGAGGTCGTTGCATTTTCATTAGACCCGGCAGTACTCACAGCAGGAGACATTATGCTTTGTCCACTGGTTACCGCTAGGCAAGACGAAGCTTTGCATTTGGTGCACGAACGCATGATGATTAGTGAATTATCAAGCATTGTCGTTGTGGATTCGCGTGGGGCACTAGTGGGCTTATTGGAAGCTGAAAAAATCCTTGAGGTTCTTAAGCCGCGTAGTCCCGATCTTAGCCAGTCTTCATGAAATTTAAAGATTACTACAAGACACTTGGCGTTGAGCGCGATGCGAGCGAACAAGATATTAAGAAAGCTTATCGTAAGCTTGCAAGAAAGAACCACCCAGATCTGAATAAGGCGAGCGATGCCCATGAAAAAATGTTGGAGATTAATGAGGCTAACGACGTTCTTGGCGACAAAGAAAAAAAGCTTGCCTACGATACCCTAGCGCAGCGACGAGACGCTGGGCAAGATGAGTTCACACCGCCGCCTAATTGGGCTGACGGCTTCGAGTTTAGTGGTCGATCTGCAAACGGCGCTGATTCTGGCAACCAACAAGACTACAGTAGCTTTTTCGAGGAACTATTTGGTGCTTCGAAACGTAATCGCGGCGGCTCGTTTAGACAATCCGCTGCTGACGATTTTCATCGCGAACCCACAAGAGGGGCCGATCATCACTCCAAAATAACGATTCCGCTTGAGGACAGCTTTACAGGTTCGATGCGAGAGTTAACGCTAAGGAGCCCAGAGTACGATAGCGACGGGCAAGCTGTTTTACGTGAGCGTACTTTACAGGTCAGCATACCCAAAGGGGTTTATGCTGGGCAACAAATTAGGCTGGCTAAACAAGGTTCGAAGGGCATGAGCGATGGTTCGATGGGTGACCTGTATTTAGAGGTAGGGTTTATCCCTCACCCGGTGTATCGACCTGAGGGACGCGACCTGTATGTTGCATTGCCACTTGCTCCTTGGGAGCTGATGCTCGGCGCTGTAATTAAAGTGCCGACGCCTGCAGGCGTGGTTGAGGTAACGATTCCTGCTAATTCTCCAATTGGTAAAACAATGCGTCTTCGCGGCCGCGGTATTCCATCAAAAGAGCCGGGTGATCAATTCATCATTCTCGAGGTAGCGTTGCCTCCGGCGGATTCAGACAAAGCGCGTGCCGCTTACACCAAGATGGCAGAAGAGCTACCGTTTAATCCACGAAGTTATTTAGGGGTATAAAAATGCAACAAACCGACGATTATTCTGCGGTACTTTTGACAGGTGATGAAGCGCTGGCGCTCGAAAGATTCGCCAGTGCTTGTGAAACGGACGAGTCTACGATTTTACTTTTAGTTGATGAAGGACTTATTTATCCGGAGGCTCAAACAAGCGTCTTTTGTTTTGATGGTCAAGCACTCGCCAGAGCGCGGCTCGTATTAAGGTTGCAGCGAGATTTCGAAGCTAATTTGCAAAGTGTCGCTGTAATGGTTGACCTGTTGGACGAAAACGCAAGGTTGCTTAAGCAACTAAGAAGTTTTCAAAGAGACATCACGTAAACACATTGTAATCAGCATGTTCATGCCCCTATCGCCGACAGATCAACATGCCAACAAGAATACCAGCAGCAGCGCCGAATCCAGCGCCTAGACCGACCGACTCCCATGGGTGACCAATAACATAGTCGTTAGTGGCGCGCCTGGCGTGACGGGCTTTTTCAATAAGTGCCTTTTCGGTAGTTTCTAACTCGTGTCTGGCGGACTTTAAGCTCTTTTCTAAGCGGCTACGGGCATCTGAATAACCGACCCCTGCATCGTTTACCGCATGTACCAACAATGCCTCGACATCACTAATGAGCGTTCTCATGTCGTGTGCCAAGTGTTTTTGATCGGTACTGATTGATTGAAGATTCGTGCTCATTAAAAAACTCCTTGTCGATTTGAATTTCAATGTTTATGCCGAGCACTTTAAGTGACTTTGACAAATATCAAAGAATGAAGCGATTGTGATGATTCTGCATTTTTAAGTAGCCCAGCCGTTCGAGACTAACGCGTTTTTTGATAATTTGCAGATGCCGTGGTTGATAAATATCAATAGAAAAAAAGCAAATGTGGCTATGGTTGCTGCTGACCCATCGGCGATGTAGGGCTTTGAAATGTTGTTTCACTTTGATTCGATCAATTACGACTCGCCTGTCGAATGGAAGCAATTTAGTTTTCCAGTTGACCCTAAAGTAGATCAGCCTACGGTTTGGCGCTCGAACCTGACTGTCTCGGGGATGCACTGTGCGGGTTGCGCAATCAAACTCGAAACGGGTTTATCGGTGCTTCCCGGTGTACTTTCAAGCCAAGTCAACGCGGTTTGTGCTCAAGTCAGTATCCTGTGGAATTCAGATCAAACGCAGCCTTCCAATTGGATATCAGCTGCACAAGTCTTAGGATATGAATTAGTTCCAGCCGATCAACGGGCAAGCGATGAGCACATTGATCAATCGGCTCGATTAGCGCTGTGGCGTTGCTTGGTTGCCGTGTTTTGCATGATGCAAATTATGATGTATGCCGCTCCGCAGTATTTTTCTGAGCCCGGAGAAATTTCAAAAGATATTCAAGGGCTCTTACGTTGGGCATCATGGGTTTTAAGTTTGCCGATCATCTTTTTTTCTTCGGGCCCATTCTTTAAAGCAGCGTTGCAAGATGTTTTGGCGCGAAGAATTAGTATGGATCTACCTATTGCTTTGGGCATTGGGATTACATTCTTAGTGAGTTCTGCAGCGACTTTTGAGCCGGATGCTTGGTGGGCTGGAGAGGTCTTTTTTGACTCGCTCGCTATGTTTGTTTCATTTATTTTATGTGGTCGCTGGCTTGAGCAGCGGATGCGACAAAAAACAGCTAGAGCGCTATACCTTTTTGGACGTGGTATTTCGGAGAGAACAGAGCGGCTGTTACCTAACGGACAGTTCGAAAATATCGCAACGTCGCGCCTGATTGTGGGCGATACGATTCGCGTATTGCCGGGCCAGCGATTGCCCGCTGACGGTCAAGTAATGCATTCCAACACGTTTGTTAACGAAGCCTTTTTAACTGGAGAATCTAAACCTTTGTCGCGGAGCGCGGGCGATAAAGTATTTGCCGGTAGTTACGCTATTGGTAGCCCTTGCGAAATGACGGTAGAACGCGTTGGTGAAACGACTCGTTTTTCGCAAATCGAACTGCTGATGAGGCAGGCAAGCATGGAGAAACCAAAAATTGTAATTTTGGCTGATCGAATAGCGAAGCCGTTTTTGATCTTTATCCTAGTTGCTGCGGCCTTAGTTGCAATTTATTGGTGGCCTCAAGACCCTATCAAAGGGTTGATGGCAGCTGTTGCAATTTTAGTTGTTACGTGCCCGTGTGCTCTATCGTTGGCCACGCCCAGCGCCATGCTTAATTGTTCAGGCGGTTTAGCTAGCCTCGGCATTTTGGTGCGACGACCCCAAGCAATCGAAGCCATGGCGCAAATCGATACGGTGGTTTTCGACAAAACTGGGTCGTTAACGCAACCACAATTGGAATTAGCAACAATAGCCGCACGGCCTGGTGTCGATAGCCAAAAGTATCTAGCGTTTGCTGCGTCGCTCGCTCAGTATTCATTGCACCCTGTAGCGCAGGTAATAGCGGCCCACCGATCTGTATTGCGAAATGATGAACCCCAGTTTTCCAATATACGAGAAGTTCTAGGGGAGGGTATAGAGGCCGAATTAGTAAACTTTGGCGCTCTAGATGCAACGCAAATAGCCGCTGGCCGTATTACTTTGGGTAAGGCGAAATTTTGTGGCCTAGCTGATCCGCTAATTGAATCGGGCCATTTATATTTGTCCGATAAGCGTGGCTTGGTTGCACGGTTTGAAATAAGCGAACGATTGCGGCCCGATGCACAAAGCTGCATTGCCTTACTTAAATCGTACGGACTTGCGGTTCGTCTGATGTCTGGTGATACGTTTGAAGCAGCAAAAAAAATCGGTATCGCGCTGGGAATTGATGCGATCGATGCGAATTGTTCTCCAGAAACAAAACTACGCTTGCTACAACAAATGCAACAACAAGGATCTAAGGTACTAATGATTGGTGATGGTATCAATGATGGGCCTTCAATTGCAGCCGCAAATGTTTCGATTGCGTTGGGCAAAGATGTGCCACTAACGCAAGCAAAAGCTGACTTCATTATTTCCCAAATACAACTAAGCACAATTCCAACTTTGCATAGACAAGCGAAACGAACGATGCGCGTTGTTCGGCAAAATCTTGTATGGGCCGCAGCTTATAACGCGGCATGTATACCTTTAGCCGTGATGGGGTATTTACCAGCGTGGGCTGCCGGTCTTGGTATGGCGGCTAGTTCGTTTTTTGTAATTGCAAATACAGCGCGGTTGGCACAAATTAAAATAGAAAAGACCTAGCTATGGATATTCTTTTTCTGTTGGTGCCTCTGTCCGTTCTGCTGGCATTATTGATCATTGCTTTGTTGGGATGGGCGATTTGGGCTGGCCAATTTGAGCAGGTTGAAAAAGAAGGGTGGCGAATACTTAGCGACATTGATAAGCCTTGATATAAATCAAAACTACGCCGGCTCATCGCTTGCAAACTGGAGGCTAAGTTATTTAACCTAACGCACAAGGCCATGTTTATGAGTGCAGTTGCTTCAAGCGCCATCTTATTAAATCCGAGCGTTCAGGCAAGCAGCACACAAGCCCTGACTTACAACGACAAAGTAGTCCGGCAGTTTGCAATAATGGCGATCGTTTGGGGTGTTGTCAGTATGCTGATTGGCGTGTTTATCGCGGCGCAAATGGCGTGGCCTGCGCTTAATTTTGACATTCCTTGGCTATCATTTGGGCGTTTGCGTCCATTACACACTAGCGCTGCGATTTTTGCATTCGGCGGTTGTGCATTATTTTCGACTAGTTATTACGTCGTACAACGAACCTGTCAAGTAAGGGTGTTTTCCGACAAACTGGCTGCCTTCCATTTTTGGACTTGGCAACTTGTAATTGTGGCTGCAGCGATTACTCTGCCATTAGGCATTACCCGCGGCAAAGAGTATGCCGAACTGGAGTGGCCAATAGCGATCCTAATAACTTTCTCGTGGGTGGCCTACGCGATTGCCTTTTTCGGAACTATCGGTATTCGCAAGGTTCGACATATTTACGTCGCCAATTGGTTCTACGGGGCATTTATTATTGCCGTGGCGCTCTTGCATGTTGTCAATGCCGCCGTAGTTCCAGCAGGTTGGTGGAAGTCATACTCGGCCTATGCCGGTGTGCAAGACGCAATGATTCAATGGTGGTACGGACATAATGCTGTGGGGTTTTTTCTAACCGCGGGATTTCTTGGCATTGTTTATTACTTTATTCCGAAACAAGCTGAACGACCTGTTTACTCCTATCGACTGTCTATAGTTCATTTTTGGGCGTTGATTTTTACTTACATGTGGGCGGGACCGCATCACCTGCATTACACAGCCTTGCCCGATTGGGCGCAATCGGTAGGCATGGTTTTTTCACTTATTTTATTGGCCCCCAGTTGGGGTGGCATGATTAACGGTGTGATGACTTTGTCGGGTGCTTGGCACAAGCTGCGCGATGATCCGATTATACGGTTCATGATTGTTGCTTTGTCGTTTTATGGCATAGCGACATTTGAAGGGCCGATGATGTCGATTAAAACAGTCAATTCGTTGTCGCACTACACCGACTGGAACGTTGCTCATGTTCACGGCGGAACACTTGGGTGGGTCGGTTTTATCTCGATGGGCGCTTTGTATTATTTAGTGCCGCGTCTATTTGGTCAAAAAACAATGTACAGCGTTAAAGCAATCGACGTGCATTTTTGGATTGCCACGATGGGCATCGTTTTATACATCGCATCAATGTGGATTGCCGGGGTAATGCAAGGCTTGATGTGGCGCGCTATAAGTCCGGACGGCTCACTTACCTACACCTTTGTTGAAAGCGTGAAGGCTTCTCACCCATTTTATATTGTGCGATTTTTTGGCGGAGTGCTGTACGTCTCTGGAATGATTTTAATGGCGTGGAATGTCACGAAAACTGCATTAGCCGGCGTGCCGACTGATGCAACAATTCCACAAATTACCGCACACGCATAAGAGGGTAAACATGCCGTTTTCACATGAAAAAATCGAGACCAATAATTTTTTAATGATCGCGTTGATCTTGCTGGTCGTAGCTGTCGGGGGCGCGGTTGAAATCGTCCCGTTGTTTTTTCAAAAATCAACTACCCGCCCGATTGAAGGATTGATTCCCGACTCGGCCCTTCAGGTTGTTGGTCGAGATATTTATGTGCGTGAAGGTTGCTACAATTGTCACTCGCAAATGATTCGACCTCTAGTTGCCGAAACGCTTCGCTATGGCCCTTATTCAGTCGCTGGAGAGTTTGTTTACGATCATCCCTTCCAGTGGGGAAGTAAGCGCACGGGTCCTGACTTACATCGTATTGGCGGCAAATATAGCGACGACTGGCACAAACTTCATTTGATTAGTCCTAGAGACTTGGTGCCCGAATCGATTATGCCAGCCTATCCTTGGCTAGAAAAAAATCCAATCGATATTAGTTCGATCCAACAGCGCATGCGTGCCTTGCGTACCGTTGGGGTGCCTTACAGCGATGCGCAAATAGCAAGAGCGCCCGAAGATCTCAAAGGAAAGACCGAGCTTGATGCGATGGTTGCCTATTTGCAGGGCCTTGGTTTGTTACGGAAATAGAGGATATATGGACATTAATTTACTCCGCAGTTTAGTCACCGCCAGCGCGTTTGTTGGTTTTATTTCAATTTTAGTATGGACCTTTTGGCCCTCTAGAAAATCAGATTTCGACGAGGCCGCTCAGTTACCTTTTCGTTCGGAATAGAGCGCCCAAATGACAGACTTTACAAACGCGTTTTGGGATTGGTACGTTGGCATTGTCACTATTGTTTCGATACTTGCCTGCGGTTTACTACTTTGGATAGCAGGAAAAACAACCGTTAAAACCGGTGCGGACAAAATCAATGACGGAACGACAGGGCACGTATGGGATGAAGATTTACGCGAGCTCAATAACCCTTTGCCGCTTTGGTGGATGTGGTTGTTTGTAGTTACGATTATTTTCTCAATTGTGTATCTAATAATTTTTCCGGGCCTTGGCAGCTTTAAAGGTTTGCTGATGTGGTCGCAAGAAAAAGAGCACGCGATTGATGTCAAAGCACTAGCTGCACAACATGCACCGCTTTACGCAAAGTATGCAACGCAAACAGTGGAGCAACTCTCGAAAGATCCACAAGCGCTCAAGTTGGGTGAGCGGCTGTTTACTAACAACTGCGCGCAGTGCCACGGGTCTGAGGGTAGGGGTAGTAAGTCGTACCCAAATTTAACCAACCCTGATTCTGCTTGGCTCGGGGCTCGCGATTATGCGCATATCGTTAAAACCGTTACAGAGGGACGAATCGGTGTCATGCCGCCAATGGCTGCTGCGGTCGGTGACGATGAAAAAATTAGCGATTTAACGCAATATGTTCTTTCACTTTCGGCAAGTCCCCATGACCGTGATAAAGCTGCTAAAGGCAGTGCTTCATTTGCCACTTGTAGTGCTTGTCATGGTGCTGATGGTCGAGGAAATAAACTATTAGGAGCCCCTAATCTAACGGATAGCTATTGGCTGTATGGTTCCGGAGCAGAAGTGATTAAACAATCTATCTTGAACGGTCGAAGTAACGTTATGCCTGCACAAGCAGGCAAACTTTCCCCCGAACAAATACGCATCGTCTCGGCTTACGTACTGTCTTTAGGACCAAAGGTTAGCGGTCAACCGTGAGCATCTTTTGAAAAATTCCGAGCGAAAGGTTATACCTATTTTAGCGTTACAAGAGTCGACGCAAATTTCTAGCTTGTATCAGTCCGAAGAGAAAATTTTTGCTCGTAGCGTCAAAGGTTGGTTCAATAATTGGCGTTGGCTAATGGTGTGGTTAACGCAAATTGTTTTCTACGGATTACCGTGGACTTTTGTTAATCAGCGACAGGCGTTGTTGTTTGATTTAGAGGCTCGACGGTTTTACATTTTTAATTTAGTTTTGTACCCACAAGATCTAATTTACCTGACGGGTTTGCTGGTCATTAGTGCACTTTCGCTATTTTTGTTTACAGCTGTAGCAGGTCGGCTGTGGTGTGGGTACACGTGCCCACAAACGGTTTATAGCGAGATTTTTATGTGGGTTGAACGAAAAATAGAAGGTAACCGTACTCAGCGAATGAAGTACGCGAAGAGCCCTTATTCACGTAATACTCTCTCTCGCAAAGTTGCTAAGCACTTTGTATGGATCGCTATTGGACTTTGGACCGGTTTCACCTTTGTAGGCTACTTCACGCCAATACGAGAGCTATCCACCGAAGTGCTCAGTGCTACGCTTGGGCCGTGGGAAAGTTTTTGGATTTTGTTTTACGGCTTCGCAACTTACGGCAACGCGGGTTGGATGCGTGAGCAGGTTTGTAAATACATGTGTCCCTACGCGCGATTTCAAAGTGCAATGTTTGATCGCGACACTTTAATTGTGACCTACGATGCCAAACGTGGCGAAAATCGAGGCTCTCGGCCCCGCACCGACTCATCAGAGCAGATCAAGAGTAAAGGGCTCGGTGATTGTATCGACTGCGGTCTGTGTGTTCATGTTTGCCCTACCGGTATTGATATTCGCGACGGCTTGCAATACGAATGTATTAGTTGTTCGGCGTGCGTTGATGTTTGCAACGGCGTGATGAAAAAAATGAACTATCCCCCCGGCCTGATTAAAAATAGCACGCAAAACGGACTAGACGAGGGTTTAACTAAACCAGAGTTATTCAAAAGAGTGCTTCGTCCGCGGGTACTCATTTATTCCCTAGCGCTTGTTTGTATTACAGGGGCATTAGTCGCAAGTTTAGTGGTGCGACCAAACTTTAAAGTTGATGTGGTTAGAGATCGAAGTGCTTCTATTCAGGGCGGTGGCACCTTGATAGAAAATTCATATCGCTTGCAAATAATGAATGCGACAGAGCAGCCGCAAACCTACGGGGTTAGCGCAAATGGCCTTGATGGTTTGATCGTAGAGTCTTTGCAAACGGTTGTTGTAAACAGTGCCGATGCACGTTGGATCGTTGTGCGCTTGCAATTGCCGAAAGACGGTATTGCGGTTGGGTCTTACCCCATTCAATTTTTAATAAACCGGCAAGGCATTAACTCGGAGCAAATTAATGAAAAATCAGTATTCCTCGTCCCCTAATCAGCAAAGTGAACTTTACTTTGTTAAGCCGCGCCCCTGGTGGCACGAACCCTATGTTTGGATGGTGATTGGTGGCCCGCTTTCGGCGGTGATCGCCTGCGCGATTACCGCCGTATACATTTTGCAGGGCCCCGATGCGATTGTTCCCGAGTATAAATATCGAGAAGGCGTCGTTATAAAGAGACAGATCGATCAAGCCGCGCCGCCGATGCAACCCGCACAAATGGGGCGTAACCATAGCGCAACAGGTGGGCGTCAGCCATGACTACGCGGTTGGTACAACTGTAATGCTCACTTCAGTTGCACTGACCGCATTGGTTATGGGACTGGCGGGCGGACCACATTGTGTTGCCATGTGCGGCTCTGCCTGTGCGGGCATTGCCAGTGCCAACCAACCCAACAGTACGTTGGCGTTACTACGATTTCAGATCGGCAGGTTATTAGGTTATTCAGTGTTGGGAGCAATCGCGGCTTATTCAATGCAGACAATCGGATTGATCAGTATCCACGCCGCCGCCGTGCGGCCGCTTTGGACTATGGTGCACGTCGCGGGTGCGTTATTGGGATTGCATTTATTAATTCGTGCCCAACAGCCACAATGGATCGAGTCTTTAGCAAAAACTATCTGGCTAAAAACGCGCAAAGTTAGCCGGTCAATTCCAAATGGTGCGCCATTATTAATTGGTGGATTATGGGCGTTTTTACCTTGCGGACTTCTGTACTCCGCACTGTTAGTTGCTGCTATGACCAGTCGCGCAATAGACGGTGCAATTGTCATGGCGCTGTTCGCTTTAGGTAGCGGTGTTTCGCTGTTCGCCGGACCTTGGGTCTGGTCTAAACTACGAGGCTATGGTTCCGGCTTTTTAGCCATTCGCGTTGCAGGGTTGTCGCTTTTTGCAGTGTCAATTTGGGGCCTTTGGATGAGCATTGTGCATAACAAGGCACCGTGGTGTATTAATTTGAGCTAGTCGTCAGATTGCAAGATCATGCAAATCGAATTAGTTCTTAGATAATTGGGCTTAAAAGATGCGCGGGAGTTGCAGCGGGCATTTGCAACGCATGCGTCGCGCCACGGAAACGCAAGCGCGTATTCGCGCGCAGCAATCCCGTCGACAGGCCGCGCAAAGCGCGCCTGCCGAATTGCACTTATGGTTGAACTTTCTACAAAAAATGTTGCCTCCTTCGTCGCGCCAGTCTGGACGCCACAAGTAGTAGGTTTTTACCCATTGGCACTACGATCAAAAAATATCCACTAATTTGCAGCGCTCTTTAAGGGTATGAAGGCAAGCTTTAAATAAACGAACCCTGCTAAGCACTTCTTCGTACTCAGCAAATTTACTGCAACTTTTGACAGCCCGCTTTTTAAAATCGGAAAAACGCTACGAGATCAAGAGATCATTGCAACGCCGGATGCGTTTAAAGTCGGACTAGGTGAGCAGAACTAAAGAATGGTGGCGGATTTTAATTTGGATAAATTTCCACTTCACCTTCGATTTCTACTGGAATATCAAACGGCAATTCAGCCAGACCTACCGCACTGCGAGCGTGGGCACCAATCGCTTGGCCGAAGACGCTAAGTACTAGATCGGTAAACCCATTAATGACGGCTGGCTGGCGATTAAAGCCTGGAGCCGAGTTCACCATTCCAAGAATTTTTACCCAAGCGCAAATACGGTCTAAATCGCCCAGCGTGGAGTGCAAACTTCCAAGAATTGCGAGCCCCGTTAATCGAGCTGCTTCGTACCCTTGCTGTTCCGAAACTTCGCGTCCTAATTTGCCGAGTGGTTTGGCTAACGAGCCGTCGGCGTTGGTAGGCCCGTGCCCGGAAATTAACACGCGGTTGCCAACAATACGAACCCAAGGGAAAACTAAAACGAGACCAACGGGGACTTGAACTGGCGCTGGTAGCTGTAAACCAAGTTCGGAAAGGCGGGTTGCAATTTTAGACATGTTTTATCGTTTAATTAAAGACGCTAAGTCAGTTGTTCACACGATCAAGGGATTTTAAAACCGACGCGCTCGACCAGCGCGCTAAAAGACGATGTGGTTTCGCGGATGCGGCTTACCAATTCATCCGTCGTACTGGTCGTTGGAATAACGCCCAACTCGGAAATTTTTCCGAGAAAGCTAGCAGAGTTTACGACTTGGTTAATGACTTGGTTATAGCGCTGTAATTGAGCGTTAGGTGTACCAGCAGGGGCGAGCATTGCTACAAAACCGCTTACTCCATAGCCCTTAAGGCCTTGTTCAGTATAGGTCGCAACGCTCGGGTAGTCTTTTAAGCGGGAAGGGCCACTAATAGCAATAATTCGGACACGGCCTGACTTAACATGCTGCGCCATCGCGCCGATTGAACCTATACCGGCAGGTATTTGTCCCGCGATTAAATCTTGCACGACAGGCCCGTCGCCGCGGTACGGGACAGGGTTCAAGTCGCCACCGAATTCTTTGGCGAGTAGGCGGACGCCAAAATCAGGATCGCTGGCTGGCGCGGGTACACCAACGCTTGCTTTGCCACGATTGGCATTGGCCCAATCGATTAATCCTTTAAGCGAGCTTACGTCACCCAAGAGCTTTGTATTGACCGCTAGCACGTCATTAGAGATAGCGACCATGCCTACGGTTGCAAAGTCTTTCATCGTGTCATAACCAGGATTGGCTACCGTTAGTGGAATCATCGACAGTGCGTGGCTATTGGATAAAAAAAGCGTATTGCCGTCGGGAGCTGCTGCTTTTAGCGCTGCAGCTGCGATTTGGCCGCCTGCACCAGGTCGGTTTTCGACAATCACAGGGCGCTGCAACAAATCAGACATGCCCGCAGCAAGATGGCGAGCGATTGCATCGGTACTGCCTCCGGGGGGGAACCCGACTAAGATTTTTAAAGGTTGCGTTTGAGCTAAAGGTTGCGTTTGGGAGAAACTTAAAGTGGGGCTCGAAATAATGAGTGCTGAGCCTAAAAGCAATAGGTTACGACGATTCATGATCTTGCTCTGACTATTTTAAAAAACCAAGTTTACGCTAGCAATAAATTTACTGCAAAAAATCGGGCCTAGATCTCGCTCTTATCTTTTGGTCTGCGTTAACGATACCGCTAGCTTACGCAGCAAATCGCTAACGTTGGCAAACTTCGGTGATGTACGTCAAATTGAGGCAACTTCAGTTCTGTGGTAGCTTAATTGATAACTATTTAAAACAACTGATGAAATCAAAAAATTTAATTCGTTCAGTGCTGGCGATTATTGTTGCGGTTATTGGCGCTTGGCAGGTCAATCAAAGTCAAGAAGGGCCAGAAAATAATCCGTTCCCCTTGCCTAGGAAACAAGCGGAAAACAGACCGCAAAGTAATAGCAAAGGAAATGCTGGCCGATCTGAACAAACGCGCCATAATCAGACAGGTGACTTTGATTACTACTTAATTAGCCTCTCATGGTCTCCAGCCTATTGCGCCACGCACCCTAACGATAAACGCCAATGCGGTGGGCGAGGTTTTGGATTTGTTCTACATGGCCTTTGGCCGCAAAAATCGAGTGGCGGTTATCCGGAGAATTGCAGCGCAAACAGCCAGCCAAGCGCTGCTGTAATCCAAAGGACGCTGGCATTCATGCCGAGTGAAAAATTGATTCAGCATGAATGGGATAAACACGGCACGTGCACCGGGCTAAGCGCTGACGACTATTTAGGTTTGGCAGACAAAGCTTTTGGTTCGATTAACATTCCAAAGAGCTTTCAAACACCCGACGAAGAACGTCAATTAACAGCCAGCGAGGTTGTTGCCGAGTTCGCTGCGGCCAACCCTGAGATTAAGCCCGACAGCATCGTGGTCAGTTGTTCGCGCAAAGAGTTGTCTGAAGTACGGGTTTGCGTTGATACACAATTAAAACCGGCACAATGCGGTAAAGGGGTGCGTTCACAATGCGGGAGTGAAGCGGTTAGGGTAATTCCCGCACGATAATAATGGCAAACAACTAATCCCCACCAACAATCCAGCCAGCCGCCTTCTCGGCCAACATCAACGTTGGGCTATTCGTATTCCCGCTAGTTATCAACGGAAACGCACTGGCATCTACTACACGTAATCCCTTGACTAGTCCAAGCCCATCGCGCACGCGCAGATGTGAATCAAGTACCGCCATTGCATCATCTTTTGCGCCCATTTTTGCAGTGCCAACCGGGTGAAAAATGGTCGTGGCAATGTCGCCGGCCAAACGCGCTAACTCTTCGTCGGTTTGAAACTCAACGCCCGGTTTGAACTCTTTAGGTTGATACTTGGCTAGTGCAGGTTGGTTAACAATGTTGCGGGTTATTCGCAAACTATCCGCAGCTACTTTGCGATCTTCGTCGGTACTTAAATAGTTCGGCGTAATTTTTGGCGCTTCATCAAATTTATTGCTCGCTATCGTTACTGAGCCGCGGCTAGTTGGGTTTAAATTACATACGCTGGCTGTAAAGGCTGCAAATTGATGCAAAGGTTGCCCAAACGCATCAAGGCTTAAGGGCTGCACGTGGTACTGAATGTTGGGGTGTGCCTTATCGGAACTGCTGCGGGTAAAGGCACCTAATTGGCTGGGTGCCATACTCATTGGGCCGGTACGTTTTAGGGCGTATTCAAGCGCAATTTGTGCTTTGCCAAATAGCGAATTCGCTTGGGTGTTTAACGTTTTTACACCGTCCACTTTATACACCGCACGAATTTGCAAATGATCTTGCAGGTTTTGTCCTACACCGGGTGAATTAACGATTACTTCAACGCCATGCTTTTGCAGTAACGCTGCTGGCCCAATTCCAGAGCGTTGCAATATTGCGGGGCTACCAATACTGCCCGCACTTAAAATTACCTCGGCTTGCGCTACGACGGTTACGCGTTTATCGCCAGTTTGTACCTCTGCACCGATACATCGCCTCGAACCATCGGCGTCCGTTTCAAAATTGAGTTTAACGACTTGCGCCATTGTCCACATTTCAAAGTTGGGCCGTCCGTAGCACTGCGGGCGTAAAAATGCCTTAGCAGCGTTCCAACGTAACCCGTCTTTTTGGTTTACTTCAAAATAGCCAACGCCTTCGTTATCACCTCGATTAAAGTCCTCGGTGGCGGGGATGCCAGCTTGTATTGCCGCTTGCGCAAAGGCATCCAACACATCCCAACGTAAACGCTGCTTTTCTACCCGCCATTCGCCGCCGATGCCGCGATCGACCGTGCTGGTGGACATGCTCACTTGCGGTCTAGTTTTATTGGCGTGATAGCGCTGCACATCGGCCGTGCTCTCGGTAGATTTGGCGTCTAATTTGTAATGACTTTCGTGTGCCAAAAAGTCGGGCAGGCAATTATTCCAAGTCCATGCGTCGTCCCCAGTAAGCGTTGCCCATTGGTTGTAATCGCGGACTTGGCCGCGCATGTAAATCATGCCGTTAATGCTGCTACAGCCGCCAAGTACTTTGCCTCGGGGATAAATTAGCTGACGCCCGTTTAGACCCGTTTCGGGCTCGGTTTTGTACATCCAATCGGTTCTTGGATTGCCTATGCAATACAAATAGCCCACTGGAATATGAATCCAGTGGTAATCGTCTTTTCCGCCCGCTTCAATTAGCAAGACGCGTTTATGCTTATTTGCCGAGAGCCTGTTTGCTAACAAACAGCCTGCGGTTCCCGCGCCAATTACGATGTAGTCAAATGTTAGGTTGGACATAAAATATTTACGTTAAAGGCGGAGTATAGGGCAGTCGGTCCCCCTGCTATGCAAGATTCCCGTCAGGTTCGAGGTGTGAAATCATACGATGCGTATTCTCCTCGTCGAAGACGACTTCAACTTAGGCACAAGCCTTAAATCTAGTTTAACTGCCGCAAGTTATTCCGTAGATTGGGTACAAACGTGTCTTGCAGCTCAAACGGTTATTGGCGAGGTTGATTTTGATCTTGTCATTTTAGATATTGGTTTGCCCGACGCAAGTGGCCTAACTTTGCTTGCGACCTTAAGAAATCACGCGGTTTCCGAAACGCTAGTGCCCGTACTAATTGTCACGGCATTCGATAGTCTACGCGATCGCGTAGCAGGCCTTGACGCTGGTGCCGATGACTACCTAGTAAAGCCTTTTATGTTGGACGAGTTATTGGCCCGAGTACGAGCGTTAGTACGACGCAAGAGCGGCGCGCCTAGTAGTGTTGTGCAGCATGGCCGTTTGCGCCTAGATTTGGGTTTACGCAAAGCCTTGGTGGACGGCTTAGAAATCGATTTATCGGTGCGCGAATTTGCGGTCTTAGAACTGCTGGTACTGAGGGCAGGGCGCCCTGTAAGCAAAGACCAAATACAACGTAGCCTTGAATCGATGGAGTCCAATATTACGGCCAATGCGATTGAAGTTTATGTGCACCGTGTTCGAAAAAAATTAGAACCATTTGGCATTAACGTAAAAACGCTGCGTGGGCTTGGCTACTACTTAGACAAAAGCGTTGCAAAATGAATCGGGTTTATCAGTAATGGTCTCGCGTTTTTTTGAGTGGATGCTTGCACCCTTGTTGTTTGTTTGGTTGGTTAGTTTTGCTGCAACGTTTATTGCCGCGCGTGCCAGTGCCGACAAGACTCACGATGTGCGACTTACCACCGTTGCTAAGCTGCTCGATATTGAATGGCAAATTGTAAAGAACAATGGAAAAAAGGAGGTATTTCCGTCGTCGCAATCGGTGCGTTGGCTCAATGCCAGTAGCGAAAGCCCCTTGCGCTACGCGATCGTCGATTCCCAATGGCGCAAACTATCGGGTGATGATGAGCTCGCGCAAGCTGCAAATCAACCGTTAGGCAACGCCATAAATTTGGATCAACCCGAGCAATTAAACATATCGCTCGATGGCGTTGTTCATCGCATCGTATTGCTAAACAACGCAACAAACGAAACGATCATACTGGCGCAAAATCGACAGGAGGGCGACGTTTTAGTTCGCACAATTATTTTGTTTGAGGTCATTCCACAAGCATTAATCTTGCTCATTGCTGGAGTATTGGTTGCATCAGGACTAGCTTACGTTGCCAAGCCATTAACAGAGCTTCAAACACTACTATCCCAACGAAGCGCAAGTCAATTAGACCCCATTGCTAAGCCTGGCTTGCCGCAAGAACTAGAGCCTTTCTTAGATGGCCTCAATGGCCTATTGCAAAGGCTAGAAACAACTATTTCGGCTCAGCGACGTTTCATTGCGGATGCCGCCCACCAATTGCGTACGCCGATAGCAGCAATGCTAAACGAGAGCCAATTGTTATCAAGACTAGAGTCGCCTGGCGAAAAACAAATCGTTATAGAGCGGCTCCAAGCGATCTCGGAGCGCACAAGCCGGTTGGCAACACAGCTGCTATCGTTAGCGCGCGCCGAGTCATCGTCGGCTAACGCAATCTTTGATACGGTGAATATTTGCCAGATTGTTCGCCTAGTGGCCGAGGACGTTGCGTCGGATGCTTTGGTTCGAGGAATCGAAATCGAGCTCGATCTTCAAGACGACGTTTGGATGCATAAAGCCGACACAACATTAGTCGGTGAGATGGTTAGAAATTTAATTGACAACGCCATTTGTTACACGCCCCAGGGCGGGCAAGTTGTCGTCAGCGTTAACCCGTATGCAAACCAAATTGCAGTTGATGACTCTGGTGTGGGCGTTGCTCAAGAAGAGCGTGAAGCCGTATTTGCGCCTTTTTTTAGAGGCAACAATTTGGGTTTGGTTGATCGAGCCAATGGTTCGGGGCTTGGCTTAGCCATTGTTAAAGAAGTGGCTGGGTTACATAACGCAACCGTGAAAATTGGCGACTCAATGCTAGGCGGAGCGCGGGTGGTTGTAAGTTTTCATTAAGTTTCGGGTAAGACCTTCGTAAGTGTGGGCGAATAACCTACAGGCTCTTACAAAAGGAGACTCAGCAATGGCAACATCAACCGCGACGGCCGTAGACCGTCCAATGACACCCGAGGAAAAGAAAGTTATTTTCGCTTCCTCACTAGGCACTGTTTTCGAATGGTATGACTTTTATTTGTATGGCTCGCTTGCTGCGGTTATTGCCAAACAATTCTTCTCTGGCCTAGATCCGACATCCGCATATATTTTTGCACTATTGGCCTTTGCTGCTGGTTTCTTAGTACGCCCGTTTGGCGCTATTGTGTTTGGCCGTTTAGGCGACATGATTGGTCGTAAGTACACATTTTTAGTCACCATTTTAATTATGGGTGTGTCTACTTTCGTCGTAGGTTTGCTTCCTAACTATGCCACCATCGGCGTAGCAGCACCTATTATTTTAGTGGCTTTACGAATGTTACAAGGCCTAGCCTTGGGTGGCGAATACGGTGGTGCAGCAACTTACGTTGCCGAGCACTCTCCGCACGGTAAGCGTGGCTTATATACAAGCTGGATTCAAACAACCGCAACATTGGGTTTGTTTTTATCACTGATTGTTATTTTGCTATGCCGTGAGTTTACTGGGCCTGACTTTGAAGTTTGGGGTTGGAGGATTCCGTTCTTATTGTCGATCATATTGTTGGGTGTTTCGGTCTACATTCGATTGTCAATGAGTGAATCGCCTGCGTTCCAAAAAATGAAGGCTGAAGGCAAAACCTCGAAGGCCCCATTAACAGAATCGTTTGGTGAGTGGAAAAACTTAAAGATTGTAATTATTGCGTTGTTAGGCTTAACCGCTGGTCAAGCAGTAGTTTGGTACACGGGCCAGTTTTACGCGCTATTTTTCTTAACCAGTATCGTTAAGATGGACCCAAAGACGGCCAACATTTTGATTGCCACTTCTTTAGTTTTAGGCACACCGTTCTTTGTTTTCTTCGGTTGGCTGTCCGATAAAATTGGCCGCAAGATTATTATTATGACTGGTTGCTTAATTGCTGCCGCATCGTACTTTACGATTTTTCCTGCCTTAATGCACTACGCAAACCCAAGCTTAGAAGCCGCTCAAAAAGTTTCTAAAGTGTCGGTTGCTGCTGATGCAGCTTCGTGTTCTTTCCAAGGTAGCCCGATTGCCCGTGAAATTCATTTCACGTCGTCATGCGATATCGCAAAGCGCACTTTGGCCCAAGCGTTTATACCTTACGTTAACGCAACAGCAAGTGCTGGTGCTCAGTCAACAATTACCATTGGCGACAAGGTAATGACCGCACCAACAGCTAAGCTAAATGCTAAGGGCGATGCATTTGATCCAGACAGCGCCAAAGCGATTGCTGCGTTCAAAAAAGAAGTTGCAGAAGCGGCTAAAACGGCTGGCTTAACTGCGAAAGCGGATGAGACAAAAATCAACAAAGTAATGGTAGTCGCTCTGCTATTTATCTTAGTTATTTTTGTAACAATGGTGTACGGACCGATTGCAGCAATGTTAGTCGAGATGTTCCCAACCCGTATTCGTTATACTTCAATGAGCTTGCCTTATCACATTGGTAACGGTTGGTTTGGCGGCTTGTTGCCGACAACCGCCTTTGCGATGATTGCAGCGACCGGCGACGTATATTACGGGTTGTGGTACCCAATTGTCGTAGCGCTGGGAACGTTCGTAATCGGAATGATCTTCGTTCGTGAAACCAAAGACGTCGATATTTACGCTAAGGATTAAAAACAATGATTAAGTATCTTATTGGATTTGCTCTGTTTGCTGCTTTAGGATTGTGGTTGCTTAATCGCGGCGGTGAGATCGACCTAGGCGGCGAGCGACACGAAGCACAACCTGCGGCAGAGCACCAAAGTGCCGAGCCTAAGAGTGCCGAGCCTAAGAAGTGATTTCTTAAGCATACTCAATAGGGGTACTTAAAAATGTTGAATCAAAAAGCGTAGTTGCAATAAAAGTTGTTTAGGTACAAAAAGGGCCACAAGATAAAACTTGTGGCCCTTTTTAATATTGCACCGTGGTAACTTTAGTTTTAAGGCAAGCCTCTATGTGTGTTGCAATGCAGGCTTAATGAAAACAAAAACTTAACAAAACAAACACCCATGAAAACAAAATCTCTTTTTTTGCAAGGTGTATTCGATGCGGCGGGCTTCGTCATTGGTTCTGCCAGCGCCACCTTCACTGCAAGGGCGTTTGGCTTTGATTTTTTTGCAGAAGGTTACAGTTCGGGGACGATTGTTGCGATTTTAATTTCTGGACTTGGTGCGGGCTTAGGTGTTGCGGTTGCTAGAAAACTTTACAAAAAATACAATCAAAAGCAATAATCCGCGCAGCGCCTCGTGCTTCAAACCGCAACGCTTTTTAAATTTCAGCCCGCTTACTAGTTCCAACAAAAGCCGCCGCTACCAAAAACACTACGCCAGTTGCTCGATTAAATAGGGTGGCACGGCGCGGTTGTTGTAGCCAACCCTTGGCTTTAGTTGCCGTAAAAATGTAAATACCCAGCCACAAAAGTTCGAAGAACACAAAAGTGACCCCAAGGATTAAAAACTGCGGGCTTTGTGCAACTTGCGGATTAATAAACTGCGGAAAAAGCGCACCAAAAAATAACAGCGCCTTGGGGTTACTAGCCCCCACTAAAAAACCTTTCATAAAGGTACGCGCTGTCGTCGTTTCTTTTATTTCGCCTTCTACGGTTAACTGGCTTTTAGACGAAAAAAGCGAAGTAATCCCAAGATAGGCAAGGTAAGCCGCGCCAGCCCACTTCAAGGCGTTAAATAACCCCTCCGAGGTTGCCAAGATTGCGCCCAACCCTAACGCCGACAGTGCCATTAAACCCACAATTGCAAGAGTGCTGCCTAATGCGGCAAGACTTGCTTTGCGGGTGCCGCTATTGATCGCTGTAGCAATGCACATCAGTACGCTGGGGCCCGGAGTAATAGTTAGAACAAAGACGGCTGCGACGTAGACCAGCCATAGATTGAAAGACATAACGTAAATTCCCAAGATTGAAGCGAACAGGGCTAAGTTTACACGTCGCGAGATCAATTTTGATAGTGATCGTTTTCGATCCGCGATATAGTTGACGCCTTAATTTTCGTAATAGATTTTGCAATGCGTATCGCCAACCTACTAACTCTTGTTACAGCACTTTCTACATCATTTGCTTTTGCCCAAGCCGATCAAGGCGTTGGTTTTGAAACGGTGAAAGAAGCACTTGAAACGCTGAAGTCACGTAAAACTGCAACCGTTACACAGCAGGGCGGTTGGGTTATTGTCAATGAACTTGCCGAAAGTGCCATTTGGTCGTTTACGCCTGCAAATCACCCTGCGCATCCGTCGGTGGTAAAACGCACTGTCGTTACTAAAAACGGTCAAATTGGGGTGGAGATGAACGCTTTGTGCGAAGCCCAAAAACTGGCTTGCGATAACTTAATGGCTGAATTTACCCAACTCAATAATCAAATGGCAAGCGAGGTTCAAAAAGGTTCAAGCGCGCGTGTTTCGTTTGTTGAGCAAGTTGCTGGATCCAACAAAGATACCAATTGGCGTCCCTTAGTTACAGATGCTGCACTCTTAGAAAAAAACAGTGTTAGCTACTTTCTAACTAAAGACGCTGGTAAGTATCAAGATGCTTACTTGATGTATGACGCTGGATTTCGCCAAACGACTAGTTTTGACCAATGGCGTTTAATGGCGAGCGAAACCAGTACTAAGTTGGGTAGTGTTTCACAACGAACCATTAAGCGCCTTGTTTGGTACAAAGATCCGGCCAGTGCTGCGCCGGGGGTTTACGCAGCAATCGATTTTGCAGGTATTTCTGCGAATGCGAATATTTATTGCGGTTACATTGTTTGGAAGCAGCAACCCGATGCCAGTTTTGCACTGGTTCGTGAAGAACAAAATATTATCGATAAAGTAACTCAAAATAAGTTAGACCCAAGCGAGCTTGAAAAAGCTCGGATTCAGATTGGTTGTTAATTTCTGCGCTAATTGCTTTTTTAGGGACGATAAATGAGCCAATATGGGATCTACCAGGCCAAATCGAAGTTAACCGAATTGATCAAAGAAGTAGAGCGAGGTGGTGTCGTCACTATTACCAATCGTGGTGTGCCAGTAGCAAATATAGTTCGCACAGATGCAGCTATAGAAAATCAAACGCGCAATGCCATCGTCGCTATCAAGCGTATGCGAACAGAAAAAATAGACTCGGCAACTTTCAACGAACTGCGTATCTTGGGCCGAAAGTAATGGCTAAAGAAATAGCTTTCGTTTTAGTTTTGATCGGCTTTACGGATAGTAGACGCTCGTTTCGTGAGTTAAATCGCTCGACTAGGCAGCAAACAGGTGTTTTAAAACACCGATCCCTGAAGGGTAATTTATATATAAATTAGTGATATTATGGTTTATTGATAATTTAACTAATATCAGTACATATGGACCCAATCAAAAATCCGTACACACCTGGCGCAGGAACGGCACCGCCCGAGCTTGCAGGGCGTGATGAACTGCGTGAAAAAGTTCGAATTTGTATCGAACGGCTTAGAATCGGCAACTCCGCTAAGAGCGTCATCATGGTCGGGTTGCGAGGTGTCGGAAAAACAGTTTTGCTCGATCAGATGCGTGTAGATGCTGAAGCGAGTGGCGTACACACCGCTCGTATTGAAGTGCCTGAAAACCGATCCTTGCCCGCATTGCTTGCGCCCGCGTTGCGCCTGACTTTAATCAAACTCAGTCAAATTGAAAACGCAAAAGCAATTGCACAAAAAGGTCTGCGCGCAATTGCGGGTTTAGCAAAAGGTCTCAAACTTAAATACAGCGACATCGAGGTTGGCATTGACTTTGAAGCTGAAAAAGGCTTGGCCGATAATGGCGATTTAGAGGGCGATTTAACGGCTCTTTTTATTGAGGCAGGTAACGCAGCACGCGCCGCGAAATCAGTTATCGTTATCTTTATTGATGAACTTCAATATATTAAGCAAGATCAGTTTGCTGCGCTTATCTCAGCTCTGCACCGATGCGGCCAACTTAAGTTACCCGTAACGATGGTGGGCGCAGGTTTACCCCAGCTACTAGGCCTTGCGGGCGAGGCGAAATCCTATGCCGAACGGTTATTTGACTACCCGATTGTTGATCGCCTCAATCCCGAGTCGGCTTCGCAGGCTATTCGCAAACCCGCAGTTGCTCTAGGTGTTCTCTATGAAGATACTGCAGTCGATGAAATTATTGCCAAAACCCATGGATACCCGTATTTTTTACAAGAGTGGGGTAAACACGCTTGGGACGCAGCAACAACCAGTCCGATAACATTTGCGAATGTCGAACTCGCTTCGCAACTAACCATAGCAGCTCTTGACGAAAGTTTTTTTCGAGTGCGGTTGGACAGAACTACCCCATCAGAAAAGCGCTACCTGCGTGCAATGGCAGAGCTGGGGGCAGGGCCTCATCGTTCCGGCGACATTGCCAACCTATTGAATCGCAAGGCGTCGTCTTTTGGACCAATTCGTTCAAGCCTAATTTCAAAGGGAATTGTTTGGAGTCCGATTCACGGCGATACTGCCTTTACCGTACCGCTTTTTCATGAATATCTGTTGCGTAAAATACCGGCGTTGGTCTAATTGGACCTGGACTACTCCACACCTTGTTCGGCTTGAATTTTTTGCAGTTCGTACAGCCGAGCATAAATACCTTTTTGCTTTACCATCAGCTGAGCGTGCGTGCCTTGTTCGGCCAGTACACCATGATTCATCACCACAATTTGATCGGCGTCGCGGATCGTAGAAAGCCGGTGCGCTACGGCAATAACCGTCATGCGCCCGCGCAGCTTGTCTAGCGCTTGCTGCACTAAAATTTCGGTCTCCGAATCGATATGGCTGGTGGCTTCATCCAATAACAAAATTTTAGGTTGTCCCGCTAAAGTGCGAGCAATTGCAATTAATTGTTTTTGCCCCACAGAAAGCCGTGCGCCGCCTTCGCCCAGTACTGTTTCGTACCCCTCCGGCAGGGCCATTACAAAGTCGTGTGCTTGGGCTGCCCCCGCTGCTTGTGCAACTTGTTCTTTGCTTAAAATACGACCCATTGCAATGTTTTCGTGGACGGTTGCTGCGATTAAAAAAGGCTCTTGCGGGACTAAACCCACTTGCTCACGATAGGCTTGTTCACCAAATTGCTCGATGGCTAGACCGTCGATAACTAGACTATTTTCGGGGGCATTGTAAAAACGCAGCAGCAACGACAGCAGGGTGCTTTTACCGCTACCGGTATGCCCGACGATACCAATAAATGCACCTGCGGGAATGGTTAGGTCAATTGCTTTTAGCACCTTAGGACCAACCTGATATTGGAAATCTAAATGCTTAAATTCTATTTTGCCGTGCTTAATTTTGTGACGTGATTCGCTTAAATTAACCTCACTTTCTTTGAGTAAAGTGTTTACGCGAGCCGCAGCAACAATTGATTGCTGAAATTGAGCAAACTGCACGGTAATGTCTACTAAGGGATCGCCGACACGGCCTACATAAGCAATAAACGCGTACAGCAAACCTACTTCGGCAATACTTAAGCCTTGGTTGCTTAAAGGCCCGCCGGGGGTAGATACGCCGCTGGCAACGTCAAGCCCAAAGGCTAACAAAATGGCGGCTAACAATAAGATGCGCACGGCATCTAACATTGGGCGCAACAACCACGCATTGGCGCGTACTTCAAGTTGTTTGCTATGGTATTGCTGCCAATTGGTGTTGACAAAACGGCTACTAAATTCGTCGACAGCATTGCTGGCTTGTATAACTTGCATGCCACTAATGCTCTCGGACATTTGTGCATTAACTTCGCTGCGTAATTCGCGCGTGCGCGCCACCGCATTAGCGCTTGCCCGTTGATACAAAAATACCACCACAACGACAGCCGGAATTAATGTGGATGCAATTAACGCCAAGCGCCAGTTAAGCCAAAACATTAGCGTGAACATGCCGCTAATCATAATGACCGCATCTAAGATGGTGAACAGTACTTGGATGTACAGCTGTTTAACAGCCTCGGTGTCATTGGTTACTCGACTAACCATTTGGCCTGTAATCGCCGAATCAAAATAACTCATGGGTAAACGCAGCACATGGTTGTACACCTGCTCGCGTAAACGCTGCACGCTGCGCATCGCTAAGCCCGCCAGGCGACGCAATTGAAAATAGCGTACCCAAGTGGCCACCACGCCGGCCACTAAAGCCCCGGCAAGCAAGGACGCTACCAACATCACATCGTTACTTTTTGGCAAGAGCACTTTGTCGATTAAGGTTTTACCAAACCAAGGGCCAAGCGCTTCGATCAGTGCGGCAAAAATTAACCAGGCACTGGCAAATTTAAGTTGCGGTAAATCGGGTCGAGCCGACTGAACCAATAATTTAAAGGCAGCGGTGCGGTCGTTTTTAGTTTGATGCTCGATCATGGCTCGGCATCCAAACTAGCTTGCAATTGTTGAAATTGCCATTGACGCGCGTACCAACCTTGTAGGTTTACTAGTTGCTCGTGATTGCCTTGCTCGACAATGTTGCCGTGACGCAAGACAACAATTTGGTCTGCTTTAACGACCGAACTTAAACGATGGCTAATGACAATGACGGTTCTTTGATTGGCTTCGGCCGCAAGCGAACGCAAAATTTGGCTTTCGGTCTCGGTGTCGACTGCGCTAAGGGCGTCATCGAGCAACAGTAACGGTGCATTGGTTAACAAGGCACGGGCAATCGCAACGCGTTGTTTTTGGCCTCCTGAAAGGGTAACACCACGCTCGCCCACCGGAGTGTCATAGCCTTGCGGTAATCGCTCAATGTCATCATGTACGGCTGCCATTTTTGCTGCAGCAATAATTTGCTCGCGGCTTGCTGTGGGCGCAGCCAAACCAATGTTGCTTGCAACGCTTGCCGAAAATAAGAATGGTTCTTGAGCTACCCAAGCGATTTGACTACGCAAGGCTTTTAACTGATAGGCACTTAATGCTTGATCACCCCAAGAAATCTCCCCTAAAGTCGGTTGCCATTGGCGTAAAAGTAACTTTAATAAAGTCGATTTTCCGCTGCCGGTTGGGCCAACGATGGCTAAACTCTTACCCGTCAGTAGCTCTAATTGCACATTGTTTAAGGCAGACGGCGTTTGTTGAGGGTAAGCAAAACTTACCTGGTTAAACGTTATATGAGGCGTCGGTAACTGCGTCTGTTGCCCGTCATCTACGACGGTCACTGGCTCTTTTAAAAGAGGTTGCAAACGTTCCCAAGCGGCGGCGCCACGTTGCATTAGGCTTAGTACCCAACCAAGCGCAAACATAGGCCAAATCATTTGCCCTAGGTACAGGCCAACACTAGTGAGCTGCCCCACGGTTAACTGGTTTTGCCACACTAGCCAAGTGCCAACACCCAGTGATAAAACCGAAGCAATTGTTAAGCAAGTACCTACCGATGGTTCGTAGGCGGCTTCCCAGTTTTGGGCGCTTAGGCTGGCATCAGCGGTGCGTTGGGCGCGCTTACGAAATTCTTCTTTTTCGCGATCTAATAAGCCCAGCGCCCGTACGGTTCGCACGCCTTGCAAAGTTTCTAGCACTTGGTCATTCATGCGGCCAAAAGAGTCTAACGACTCGCGCGATGCAAAGTGGATTTTATTGCTAATTTTCCAAAACAAAAACGCCATAATCGGCATAGGTGCAAAGATAGCCAGCGTAATCCGATAATCAACCGCTAAGGTTAAGGCCGCAGTCATTACTACTAAGTTACAAACGCCGTCAAAACCGGCTAATGCGCCTTCACCAGCGGCCATTTCAATGGCATCAATATCGTTGGTTGCCGCCGCCATTAAATCGCCGGTGCGTTGGTTTTGATAAAAGCTAGGAGTCTGTAAGCACAGGCGCTGATACAACTGAGTTCGTAGCTGCACGCCTAACTTGTAAACAGCACGAAACAAAAACAAGCGCCAACCGGCGCGCATAAAATAAATTAGTAGGGCCGCAACCACTAACCAAGCTAACGATTGCAGCAACGCTTCTAGCGGTGCATTTGCGCCTACCCCAGCAGCGGACCCTTTAGCTAATGAATCCACAACTTCGCCAATGTGGCGCGGAATCCAAGCGTTAAGCCCCACAATACCCAAAAGCATTGCGGCGGCGGCGAAGTAATTGAGCCAATGTTTTTTGGCGAATTGACGGAGTAATTGGTGAAGTGACTGCATGTGGCGGTATTATAAAGGCTATGGCAAGTCAGTTTAAATTCATTAATAAATTTATCAAACAGTACGTTTTTCGTTATGCCTAAGGCTCCTATTTTTTTAAAATGCTTGTTTGTTTTACTAAGACCTGCTGCAGCTGTTGTTGCATTGGCTTGTGCGATCTTGCCTTTATCTGCTTTTGCAAACGATAAAGCAAAAACGGCTTGTGTCGCGGCTCAAGAGTTTTGCTCTTCGATCGAATCGTTGTCCGAGAGACAAATTAAAGCAATGGTTGGGGTGGTATGGCAAAAGGGATGCCCGGTTCAATTAGCCGAGCTGCGGGTGGTAAACGCAACCCACAGAACTTTTAAAGGTTCTGTTGCCGTTGGCTCGGTTGTTGTTCATCAACAGTACGCTAAAGCTGTGGCACAAGTATTGCGCCAATTATTTGAAGCAAATTTCCCCATCGAATCGATGTTTCCCATTGAGGCCTTTGGCGGAGATGACGAGCGAGCACAATTGGCTAACAATACATCGGCGTTTAATTGCCGAGTGGTTAAAGGATCTAAAGTGTTTTCGCAACATGCTTACGGGCGAGCAATCGATATCAACCCGCTACAAAACCCTTTTGTTAAGAAAAAGGACTCCGGCCGTAAATCGCTTGATCAACGATTTGTGGATAGACTTGCTGCCGCTAAAGTACCAGGGGTAATTGGGCCACAAAGCGTCCCTGTAGAGGCCTTTAAGCAAATTGGTTGGTCTTGGGGTGGAAACTGGCGCGTAAACAAGGATTATCAACACTTTTCGGCTACCAACCGCTGATCACGCAAAGTTGCGCCAAGCTAAATAGCTTTATTTTGTTGCATCAGTAATTCTTGCGAACTAGGTTTTTGTGCGTCCATTAAAACTTGCTGAATGATTGTTTCGGCAGATGGTGCATCGGGTAACTGACTAATTAACTTAAGCGACAGCATGGTCAGAAATAACTCGCGTTTGGTGGGCGCGCCTTGTTGCGCTGCATTTTCGCTAGTAGTCGAATTCGCGGTAAATTGATCAATCGCTCTCGCAAATGCCCGGTAAGTTTGGTCTAAGTCGGTGGTGTTCATTTAAAGTTTGCCGTCATTCATAAATATAGAACTGCGTAGCAAGCATTTGCTCGATTTGAGTTTGACTTTGTGAAATTACGTCGTCACTGCACCAACGCGCCGCTACGTAGCCGTCGGGCCGAATTAATATGAGGCTATTGTTTTGCGAGCCGTAGCGTAACGCTACCTCTGCAAAACAATCCATCGCTTTAGTTACTATTACGGTCTTCACGTTTTTAAATCGTGGAGTCGCTTCGGTTGGAAATAAGTGCAACAACACAAAACTATGGCCGAGCGATTGGCTCAAATGTTTCACTATCTTTGGTGCAGTCTCATAACGTGCGTCGGGTGCTGGCAAGCCCAAACCAAAGTTTGCAACGGCAGGGTATTTATCGTAGCCAACGTCGGGGCCAAGCAGCGTCGCATCGTTGTAGGCTACTGGTGTACTTTGTCGTGGATTGATTAAGGTTCTTACTTCGGGGGTGCTTTGCGCTAATCGCAAGGTAGCTTCGCGCACTAATTTAAATCCAACCGAGGGTGGGGCCATAAACTCGGTACTTTTGCTGCCATAGTCGATGTTAATTAGTGCTGCACCACGGCGTTCGTTGCTGTAAGTATTCAACAAACTATCGGGCGCTTCGCCTTTAACAACCGAGGCTAGCTTCCAGGCTAAATTACCAATGTCGTCGATACCTGAATTTAATCCGCGAACGCCAAAAATAGGCACTAAATGCGCAGCATCGCCTGCGAAAAAAATTGGGCCATGTCGATATTCATCTAAGGTTAAACACTTGGCGTTGTAAATGGATATCCACAACGGTTCCCAAGGTTCGGCTTCACCAATCCATTGCAAATGCGATTTAATGCGCGGCAAAACGTTTTCGGGTTTGATGGCCTCAACTGGGTCTTCGTCGTCCCGCAGTTGATAGTCAATACGCCAAATATCATCGGGTTGACGATGCATCAAAATGGTTGAGCCGGGATTGCTGGGGGGATCAAACCATGCCAATCGTTCGGTAGGGCGTTTGGTTTTTTGAACTACGTCAACAATGACGTAACGGCCTTCGTATTGAATGCCTTTTAGGCTTAAGCCCAATTGTTCTCGAACAAAACTGCGGCCACCATCGCACGCGATTAAGTAGGGGCTCGATATCGTTTCTTGCGATTGGTTGCTGTCTTTATATGTGGTTAAGGTTACTAAATTGCCTTCGCGTTGAATGTCAGTTAACCGTGTTCCCCAGCCCACATCAATAAAGCATTTGCCTTCGGCGTCTTTGTACGCGAGTCCGGCTTCTAAAGCGAACTGCTCTACATAGTATTGCTGCAAATTGACCATTGGAAAAAAGCGTTGCCCAGGGTCGTGGGGCATATTGAAATTTAACACTTCGGTTTCTTGATAAAAACTTCGCCCATCGGTCCAAGGCAACGCTTTTGCTTTAATTGCCGACTCAGCGCCTATCCAGCTCATGATCTCTAAAGAACGTCGGCTTAGGCAAATGGCGCGGCTGCCAGTGCAATAGCCCGCGTCGGCTTCAATGACGATGGAATATACGCCTTTTGCGGCCAGTAAGGCTGCCAGCGACAGGCCGACTGGCCCGCCACCTACAATAACGATAGGAGATTTTGAGTTTAAAGCGTGCAATGGTGTCAGCTAATTTATGCGAAGTTGCTGGTACATTATATTCAAGCTAAAGCTAATTAACATTGGAAGTAAACGAATTGAAAAAAATAGCGGTCATCGGCGCCGGAATTGCCGGCATTGCTTGCGCGCGCACGCTCGTGCAGGCCGAGCATCAAGTACAAGTTTTTGAAAAAAGCCGTGGGTTCGGCGGACGCATGGCCACCCGTAAAACCCCGTTGGGTACTTTTGATCATGGTGCGCCGTATTTTGAGGTCAGTGATCCACGCTTTAAAAAAGCCTTGGCGGTTTGTCCCGACGTAACAGCGGTATGGAAAGGGTTCACTGCTAAGGCAACAATTGCAACGCCAACCATGAGTGCTTTAGTAGGTGAGTGGGCCAAACCATTGTTGGTCGCTAACGGACTTGAATCGCAAGCTAGTAGCGTTGCGTTAGACACCCTAGTAACTAGTTTTCAACGCGATCTAGGCGACGCTACTAAGTGGCAAATTCAATCGACTAACGAAGGTGTCGAACAGCCAACCTTAGGCGGTTTTGATGCAATTGTGTTGGCGATACCCAATGTACAAGCGAGTGCGCTCTTAGCAAAGGCCGAACAAACGCATTTGCAACAAATAGCACAAACGGCCCAAATGAGCCCCTGTTGGGCCATGATGCTCATATATGAAGGGGTATTAACTAAACAGGACCAAAAATTAGTAAAAGCCATTAGTGGCAAACGATACAACGATAGCAGTGTCGCTTGGATCGGCCGCGAATTGGCCAAACAATCGAGAACCGGGCCAGAGCGTTTTGTAGTGCACGCAAGCCCGGAGTGGAGTCAACAGCATTTGGAGTCTGACGAAGCGTTTGTACTAAATAAATTGTTGGCTGAGTTTGCCAAGCTAACCGGTATTCAGGCACCACCTAGCTCGAAACGCGCGCATCGTTGGCGGTATGCCCATGTTGCTAAGCCCGCGCAAAGCATAACGGCGCAATCGTTTGTTTGGGATAACAAAAGTTCAATTGGAATGTGTGGTGATTGGTGCTCGGGTAATTCGGTGCAAGATGCTTTTGTCAGTGGCCTTGAGTTGGGGTTACACATTGCAAAGAGCGAGCCATTGACTATTCGTTTTGTACAAGCCAAAACTAATCATTTAGAACAACTAGTGCAAATTCGAACGGTAGCAATGCGCCCGAGCTTAGAAGCGGTTGGGAGGTTTGATCTAGACCGAGTACGCCAACGCTTAATCGATAATTTCTTTCCAGAATTCACTCAATTAATTTGCTTAGTGGACAAAGTCATTGGGTTTTACACTTTGCGACCTGTTGACGGTCTGTTGTTGTTAGACCATCTTTACATTGACCCAAAAAGCCAAGGGCTTGGAGTTGGGGGTGTCACCTTAAATCGCTTATTTGCACTTGCTAGCAACGAAAGCAAAACGATTCGCGTAGGTGCCTTAATTGGAAGCGATTCGAATCGGTTCTATACTGCAAACGGGTTTGTTTTGGTGTCTAGTGGTGAGTTTGATCATTACTATGAACGTAGTTGGTCTTAAAAATAAAGGTTCGTTATGTATATTGCGGCTTCGGTGGTTGTTGGTTTGGTTTACCTAAGTTCGAAATAAATTACAGCGCTACTAAATGTCTGGTCTTTTTTTCAACGAACCCGTGCAATTGCAAGACGATTTTTACTTGCTACAGCGCTTTGTCAAATCAGACGATTTGTTAAAAGAAATTAAACAAATCGTCACCCAAGCACCATTGCGTAAATTAATCGTACCTGGCGGTAAAACAATGTCGGTCGCGATGACTAATTGCGGTCACTTTGGTTGGGTTAGTGATGCCATAAGTTATCGCTACAGCGCAACAGACCCCAATAGCCAACGGCCTTGGCCCGCTATGCCTCTAGCGCTTAAACAAGTTGCAACACAGGCTAGTGCGGCCGTGGGTTGGAAAGACTTTGAACCAGACGCTTGTTTGATTAATCAATATCGAAGTGGCGCGGGAATGGGACTGCATCAAGACCGTGACGAGCGCGACTTATCGCAACCTATTGTTTCGGTTTCAATCGGTGATTCATGCAAGTTTATTGTGGGCGGTCTGCAGCGCAAAGATCCCCAACGATCAATTAATTTAAGCGATGGTGATGTATTGGTGTGGGGCGGTCGTTCGCGTCTTGTATTTCATGGCGTTAGGCCAATGCGAAAACTTGAAAGCACCTTGCGCTTTAATTTGACTTTCCGTAAGGCGGGCTAAGCCAAGCACTTATGGTTAGTTCCAAGGGTTGATTAAGTCTAGTTTTAACGTTGTAAAATCCGAAATGTTTCTTGTACATAATTGCAATTCGTTGGCGCTTGCAATTGCTGCTATTTGTGCATCTGGCACGCTCATGGGTTTACCGGCGGCACGCGCGATAGCAAGTACCTCGCCATAAATTAAAGCCGCGCTTGTGTCGAAACTTAGAGTTCGCCGTGCAAAACGAATACGCCACTCTGCTAGTTGGCTCGCAAGCTTTGACTTCTTTTCGCTTGCTTCTAATTTTGCAATTCCGTAACCGATTTCTGCGATTGTGACTGTGCAGATTAAACAGGTTTCTTCGTTCTTTAAAAACCACCGTTCAACAAATACGCTAGGTTCTTGACGCATCAGTTCCGAAATTACGTTGGTGTCCAGCAAAATCACAAATCAATACCTTCATGCGGTATTCGATTTTCGTCCAAGAGGTCGTTAAGATCAATTTCTGGTACAGCCAAAGACTTTAATCTCTTTAGGAAAGCCGCGGCACTTTGTTGGGGATGACGCGCAGCGTATTGTGTCAGCGCATCCTCGACGATAGCGTGAATCGGCCTTTGCTCTAAGGCAGAAAGTTGGTGTGCCAAATCTCGGGCGCGAGCGCTTCGAACGGACAGTTGAGGTGATGTCATGCCACCATGGTATCAAGTAGATGGCATGATGTCAACGGTTAATCCAAAGTCCAACCCGCATGCGCATCAACCCGCAGCATTTCCACAAGTTTTGGTAGGGTATTAACCAACAAAGGCTTTAACGTGTAAGGCGGGTTTACGACAAATACGGCGCTTGCGGCAAGGCCTGCCGCTTTGGGTTCTATGTTTGCCTCCGGCCTACTTCCGGGGCGCAAGGAAGGGGCATTGCCTTCGCGCGAGTAGCGCGGGGCGGCATTAGAAAAATCTTTTACTTGCAAGCTGGCGCACAAAAAATCTTTGCCCGCTTTTTCGCATACTTGTTGAAGTTGTCGGGGTAAGTCTTGCGCCTCGCGGCGCGCCAAAACCGGAAACCAAATCATAAACGTGGCGGTAGAAAAACGCTTTAACGAATCGGTCAACATATCGACTACTAAGCCATAGTCTTCTTTTAACTCGTAACTGGGATCGCACAACACTAATGCGCGTCTGGTCGGCGGTGGAATTAAACGCTTGAGCCCGGCAAAGCCATTTTCTTTGAACGCAGCAACTTGGCGTGGCAATACTTTGCGGCTGGCTTGCAACGCCGAAACGTTAGCAATTAATAAGTCGGAATCGGTCGGATGGAGCTCGAACAAGCGTAATTTATCGTGGGCTCGCAACAAGCGAGACAAAATAAATGGGGAGCCAGGGTAGGCCGCGTAATTTCCTTCTATTGCAAATGTTTTTACTAGCTCAATATAGTCGTGCAAGGGTGCCAAGCCGGCACTTTTTTTATTGGTTTCGGCTTCCATTGCGGTTACTAGTTTTGCGTAGCCTTCGTTGGCCTCGCCGCTGGTTTTCGCAAATCGATCATCCAGTTGGTAAAGCCCAGCGCCCGCGTGCGTATCAATAATGGTCATGCCCACATCTTTTTCGGCCATGTATCGAGCAATCGCAATAAGAACCGTGTGTTTTAGTACGTCGGCGTGATTTCCTGCATGAAAGGCGTGGCGGTAGCTAAACATAATTTGAAAGTCCTGATATTCGGCCCATTGTGCCAGATCGGCTTCGAACCTTGCCTGCCCGATCCGGCTTACACTTGCGGCTTGTTGGCTTTGGCCCTGTTAAGGATGGTTTATGCGTTTAGCTGCGAAATTTGTAGTTCCTTTGCTTAAGTTTAGATTGACGGCTTTTACTGTCCGTGGCCTAGCGGCTGCAAGCGTATTGACTATTAGTTTTGGCGTACTGGTTAGCGCTGCAAAAGCGCAAGTGCCGCAACCAATACAAAACGCACCGGCATTAACTAAGCCAACTTGGGCGAGCTACGACGCAATGGTTGGCGACCAAGCGATCAAGCTGCCAATTCCACCTGGCTATACCGAACCTAGCTCGGATATACCGGGGTTTCGCCAAATGGGTGAGCGACTCACTGCCAAGACCAATCGGTTGATGGCGTTTTATGTTTCATTACCCGATTTTCGCAAAGCCGCTGTTGGCGGCGAGCCCGAAATGCGCCAATATTTTATGGTGCAGACTTTGCGCTCGATGGAATCGTCCCGTTTCGATCCCACAATGCTTGAAGTTACAAAAACGATGCTCAAGAGCCAAGCCAGCAGTATTTTTAAAACCGCCGAGGCTGAGAGTCAAGCAACGCTAGACTCGTATGCGAAATCAATTGGTGATGGGCAAGGAAAAATCAAATTAGGGGAAGTCACTTCACTAGGTGTTTTTGATGAACGGCCCGAGTCAATGACCTTGTTGGGTCTTTCCAAATTACAAGTGGTACGCGACGGCGCTCAAACTGAAATTACGATTCTTTTTGCGACCAATTTTATGCGGCTTAAAGACCGCGTAGTTTATTTCTATGCTTACACGCGTTACAACGGAAAAGACGACATCGAATGGGCAGCAGAATCGAGCAAGGCTTGGGTTACGCAAGCTTTGCTAATGAATCAATAAGTTAACTAGTTTAATTGTCGTGCCTGCAGCAGTTAATTGGTTTATCGAGAACCCAATTAATTGGTTCTCGATAAACTAATCGCTTAGTTCTCAATAAACCGATCAAACTTGTTAAGCGGTGCAAATTGCGCTCCGCGTTTTTCTTTAAACGCGGCTACCGATTCGCGGACTGCTTGGGTATCCCAAATGCCCGATTGCAACCAACCCATTTGTTTTAACGCATCTTCGGTGCTGTGATCACGCGCGTACTGAATTGCTTGCTTTGAGCCCCAAATAGCGACGGGCGGTTTGCTGGCGATTTCCCGTGCCATTTGCAGGCCGGCGTTTACCAGCGCGTCTTGGTCTTCAAATAATTCGTTAACTAAACCAAGCGCTAATGCGCGTTGGGCTTGGAGCCTACGTCCTGTGTAGGCCAGTTCGCGCACAATGCCTTCTGGAATCAGTTTAGGTAATCGTTGCAGCGTACCTAAATCGGCAACCATCCCAATGTTAATTTCTTGAATGCAAAAAAATGCGTCTTGCCGCGCAATACGTATATCGCAAGCGCTAATTAAATCGACGCCACCGCCGATGCAACCGCCTTGAATGCAAGCGATAACGGGGATGCGTAACGACTCTAAGCGATTAAAGGTAACCTGCATATCCATCAACTTATCAAAAATGGCTGCGCGCGAACCCGCGTCTTTGTCGTCAAGTGAAACCGCACCACTAAACACATCAAGCGACATGCCCGCCGTAAAGTGTTTGCCGGTCGATGATATAACCAAGGCCCGAGCGTCGTTGCCGCGATGCAAGTTTTGCAAAACCTCGTCTAACTCGCGCCAAAATTGCGGGCTCATCGTGTTCATTTGATCGGGGCAGGCCAATTGCAAATGGGCCACATGTTGGTCTATGGTTAATTTGAAGTGTTGCATTGCGTGATCCTTGTTGGATTGGTCTTTATGTAGAGCTTTTTGGAGTTTACGCGAATTCAATTGACGATGCGTCCGACCGACTCAGGGCAAGTGGGTCGCTCGAAAGCCGCTAGTCGGTATGCCGAAGGCGTTAAAATACAAGCAGAAATAGAGGAACGCATGGCTACCCGCAAGACCGATTACAACGAATCATCCATTAAAGTTTTAAAAGGCCTAGAGCCAGTTAAGCAGCGCCCCGGCATGTACACGCGCACAGAAAACCCTTTGCATATTTTGCAAGAGGTTATCGATAACGCGGCCGACGAGGCGCTGGCGGGCTTTTGTAAAACCATTGCGGTGACCTTAAAAACAGACGGCTCGGTCTTAATAGAAGACGACGGTCGCGGAATTCCGGTTGGGCTGCACCCAGAAGAAAAAGTATCGGTCGTTGAAATTGTGTTTACGCGTTTGCACGCTGGTGGCAAGTTTGATAAAGCCTCGGGCGGTGCCTACAGTTTTTCGGGTGGCTTGCATGGCGTTGGCGTGTCCGTTACCAATGCTTTATCTAACAAGTTAGAAGTCACCGTATTTAGAGACGCTGGCGTACATGAGTTAACCTTTAGCAATGGCGACGTTACCAAACCGCTTAAATCGCGGCCCGCCGTTAAAGGCGAACGCCGTAGTGGAACGACAGTACAAGTTTGGCCTAACAGTAAATACTTCGATTCGCAAGTAATTCCGGTCGCCGAGTTTGAACGTTTGCTGCGTAGTAAGGCCGTGCTGTTGCCGGGCTTAACCGTAACGCTGACGCAAGAAAAAACCAAGAACACGCAAACCTGGTTGTACTCCGAAGGCTTGCGTGGTTACTTATTAGAAACGCTAGCGTCTAAAGCGGGCCAAACACCGGTTGTGCCTTTGTTTGAAGGCGAACAACATGCTGCAAGTGGCCACGATACTTTTGCCGAAGGCGAGGGCGCACAATGGGCCGTGGGCTGGACCGAAGAGGGCGACGTACTGCGCGAATCGTATGTAAACTTAATTCCAACACCGGCCGGTGGTACGCACGAATCTGGTTTGCGCGAAGGCTTGTTTGGCGCGCTAAAAAGTTTTGTAGAGTTGCATAGCCTGTTACCCAAGGGCGTAAAACTAATGCCCGAAGATGTCTTCGCGCGCGCTAGCTTTATTTTATCGACCAAGGTACTAGACCCGCAATTTCAAGGCCAAGTAAAAGAGCGATTAAATTCGCGCGACGCAGTGCGATTGGTTTCTTCGTTCTGCAAACCTCAGCTTGAGCTTTGGTTAAACCAACATGTGGACTATGGTAAGCGCTTAGCCGACTTGGTGATTAAGCAGGCCCAAGCTCGTCAAAAATCGTTACAAAAAATTGAAAAACGCAAAGGTTCTGGCGTTGCTGTTTTACCGGGTAAATTAACCGACTGCGAATCGACCGACCTAGCGCGTAACGAGCTATTTTTAGTCGAAGGAGACTCGGCCGGCGGTTCGGCAAAGATGGGTCGCGATAAAGAATTTCAAGCGATTTTACCCTTGCGCGGCAAGGTACTTAATACCTGGGAAACCGAGCGTGATCGCTTGTTTGCCAACAACGAAATTCACGACATTGCAGTCGCCATTGGTGTGGACCCACATGGCGTGCGCGACACCCCCGATTTGTCGGGTCTGCGCTATGGACGCATTTGCATTTTAAGCGACGCTGATGTCGATGGCTCGCATATTCAAGTGTTGTTGCTCACCTTGTTTTATAAACACTTTCCAAAGCTAGTTGAAAACGGCAATGTCTATGTAGCCCGCCCACCTTTGTTTCGGGTTGATGCACCAGCGCAAGGCAAACGCCCGCTACGTAAAATTTATTGCTTAGATGCAGCCGAGCTAAAGCACACTGAAGACAAGCTACGTAAAGACGGCGTTAAAGAAGGCAGTTGGGCCATTAGCCGATTTAAAGGCTTGGGTGAAATGAATGCCGAGCAGCTTTGGGAAACTACCTTAAAACCGGAGACACGACGCTTGCTGCCAGTGCAATTGGGCGATACCGACGAGGTTGGCACCAACGAACGGTTTACGATGCTAATGGGCAAGGGCGAAGCCAGCGCGCGGCGGGCTTGGTTAGAGTTGCGGGGCAATGAGGCTTTAGTGGATATTTAACAAATCTTGCTTTACCAGCCCCGCGAGTCCAGAACTAAAAACTTAAGCCAAATCTGCCACCAAAGCCGCTCGGCGCTCATCGGTTAATACCGCTTCGGCAGGTTTATAGTGAATATGGTCAATGCCTACGGTAAGGCTTACGCCGTACTTCAAAGCGGCAACCATTTCACTGTTTAACTCGAAGCGCATGAAGTGAACTGCCGATGTTTTCTCTTCGTTTTCACGTTCTAAATCTTCGTCGGCTATTGCGTAAACCCGCTCTGCGCCTTCTACTTGCACGTAAACTTTTCGCTCGATACCTTTTAGGCGTTTTAAAGCGTCGGCGCGTTCGTTGGTGTCGCCGTATTCGATTTGCATAGTGGCTTTAAAATTGCTGCCGTTTGGTATTAGCGGGTTGTAAGCGTCTAGTTCTTGCTGAATACCTTCTTCATCAAAAATCTTTTCAATGCGTAGCATTTCTTGAATTTGATAACGCATCGTCAGTTCATCTTCAAACAACAAAGTAACGTGGTTCCCTAGCGCGATAGCACGTAACTTTTTGTGGGCAATCACTTGTGTGCGAAACTCAGGTCGCTTTTTGGAGTAGGCCTCTAAAGTCCATAATGAATCGCGTTCGATGGTGGGCATAATAATCTCGTGTCTAGTTTGTCGTATTTAATTTGTCGTATTTAATTCGTTGTATTTAATTCGATTTACTCGGGCAGGCCGTAAGCCATACGTAATAAAGTTAAAGGGTGAGCAACCTTACCGTCGGCTTTGCCTTGCATTCCTTGCTCGATGTGGTGAGCGGCTAATTGGCAATCCGATGCTACCCATTTCACTTCGCCGTTGGGGTGCTCGGCGGCTTGCCTAAATACCGGACGACCAATTTTTAATGCTGTTTCGTGGAATTCTTTTTTGACGCCCCAAGTGCCGGCGTGGCCCGAGCAACGTTCGATAGTATTCAACGAAGTTTCAGGAATTTTTTCTAGCATTTCGCGGGTTTTTTGTCCGACGTTTTGTACGCGCAAATGGCAAGCAATATGGTACGAAACATTGCCCAAACTTTGCTTCCAGTCAGTCTTTAATAAGCCATCTTTTTCACGCGCTACAAAATACTCGAATGGATCAAACATGGCCGCTTTTACACGTTGTGTGCGCTCGTCGTTAGGAAACAGCAACGGAATTTCTTGCTTGAACATTAGGGTACAAGATGGGATGGGGGTAACGATTGCATAGCCTTCTTGGGCTAGTCGATCTAGTTCGGGGATATTTTTATCTTTCAGTTGCTCGACCGATTCGATATCGCCTAATTCAAGTTTTGGCATACCGCAGCAAGCAGCCTTTTGCACCACCACGTAAGGGATGTTGTTGTGCTCTAAAACCTTAAGCAAATCGTGTCCAATACCCGGCTCGTTGTAGTTTACATAGCAGGTTGCATACACGGCTACTTTGCCGGGCGAGCGCTTACCGTTTTTTACTTCGGTGCTGGTCGATACTGCTGCATTAGGTACAAACTTTTTGCTTGAAAACTCGGGCACCCAAGCGGTTTTGTGTACGCCTAATTGGCTCTCTAAAACGCCACGAAAGGTGTCATTTTTGTTTAATTTATTTACGACTTCAACGACTACTGGAATGGAGGCTAATTTGCCATTGCGATCGGTCGAGGACAATGTAATGTCGCGGCTTTTGGTGGGCACCAAATTATTTTTAAACTGAATTGCCTTGCCACGCAACATTAAATGCGGAAAGTCCACATTCCATTCGTGTGGAGGAACGTAGGGGCACTTGGTAACGTAACAGACGTCACACAAATAGCACTGATCGACTACTTTCCAAAAGTCTTCTTTTTTAACGCCATCGACTTCCATGGTTGGGCCGTCATCGACCAAATCAAACAGAGTTGGAAATGAATTACACAAGCTGACACAACGGCGGCATCCGTGGCAAATATCGGCCACGCGTTCCATCTCTTTAAAGAACAGATCTTGATCGTAGAATTGTGGATTCTTCCAATCAACAGGGTGACGAATTGGTGCTTCTAAAGAGCCTTCGCGTGCAGACATAGTGTGGGTACAGACTTTTTTTAGTGTTGAAATTAAAAACGCCCCAAAACTTCTGGGGCGCTTTGCTAAACCAAGCAGAGCTTAATTAAGCACGAACTTACTAAGCAGCCAACGCGTCAAGCGCTTTTTGGAAGCGATTAGCGTGTGAACGCTCGGCCTTAGCCAAGGTCTCAAACCAATCAGCGATCTCATCAAAACCTTCGGTGCGGGCTTCTTTAGCCATACCTGGGTACATATCGGTGTACTCATGGGTCTCGCCAGCAACTGCAGCGCGCAGGTTGTTAGCTGAAGAACCGATTGGTAAACCTGTTGCTGGATCACCAACTTGAGCCAAATAGTCTAAGTGACCATGTGCGTGGCCAGTTTCGCCTTCGGCTGTTGAACGGAACAATGCTGCAACTTCTGTTGCGCCTTCTACGTCGGCTTTGTTTGCGAAATAGAGGTAACGGCGATTGGCTTGCGACTCACCAGCAAAAGCGGCTTTGAGGTTGTCGTGTGTTTTGGTGCCTTTTAATGCGGGCATGGTAGCTCCTTTAATGAACATGAACTAGAGAACACTTCTTTAGTTGTCTCTAGTTTACTCAGGAGTGAATACCTGAGCTAATTAATCTTCTTCATCTAAGGGATAAATTTTAACTATTAGCGTGTGACGCTATGTTCAGTTGCGTTGGGGCAATGTCAAGACGACGCATAATCCACGGTAATTGGGAAGAGCCTCGGTCTTCAATTGAACCGAACCGCCAATGCGTCGGATCAAACGTTCGACAATTGCCAAACCTAAGCCACTACCGCCCACCGTATTGCGCTCGGAATCCATACGGGCAAAAGGGCGTAACAAGCGCTCTAAATCGGCCTTGGGAACACCATATCCATCGTCGGCAATTTCGATGCTACCTGCGCTCGGCGTTTTACCTTGGCTGCTGGGCGTTACACGAAACAAAATTTTAGTTAAGCCATCGCGCGCACCGTAACGAATTGCGTTATTAATGCAGTTGGAAATAATACGTTCCAAATCGATTTGCGAGGCACTAATAATATTGCCGGGCGGACATTCGACAACAACCCGTAATTGGCCTTGATCGATTGCTGCTTGATGCGGGGCCACAATGCGCTTAACTAAAGCTGCTAAATCAACCTCGGTTGCGTCGGTATCGTTTGACGCCGTTTGCCCAGCTAAGGGTTTGCGCGGCCCAGAAGGCATGGCGTTTTGCATCGAATCGATGCGTGCGTATTCAATAAATTGCGCCACAATTTGATCGATACGATCAATCTCATCGGACATCGATTGTTGGTCTGCGGGGCTTAATTGGCTAGCTAATTCGATCTCCAACCGCAGCCTTGTTAGTGGGGTACGAATATCATGGGAAATACCGGCCAGCGCAAGCGAACGATCCGACTCCAACGCCTGCAGGTCTTTGCCCATACGATTGAATTTACGATTAACGTCCGCTAATTCGCTGGGGCCGGTCTCGGCTAATTGATCTGGTTGGTGCCCGCTACTTAGCTGCCCGACCGCTTTGGCTAAGTCTTGCAACGGTTTATTGACAATTCGGCTCAGTAACCAAGCGCTTATGGAAGCTATGCCCACGACTGTTAAAGCTAACATCAAAAAATTTGGCCGCGGGGGTAACAAGCGGGTCGGGTCGATGCCTAGCCAATATTCGTCCACATCAATATTAAAGCTGACCCAAAACGCAGCCTCGCCATTTAAGCTAGACGCAAATTGAGTGTTAGCGCCCAAAAGCTCTTTTAGACGTTTTACTAATGAGTCCTCAAAGAGAGGGCGGATGTTGAGTGGTTCGATGCGATCGCCCGGTTCTAGCAAACGGACTCGTGCACCCTCATCACGCGCAAGCTGGTCGAGCAATTCGACTCGACGTTGCGTTTGTGAACTAACTAGGGCGGTTCGTGTTAAGTTAACAAGGCTAGCTACCTGTAAGCCAACCCGTTGCGCGCGCGGACCTTCTTCCAGCGTAGCAAAAGTAAACAAGGCGGCCACTAACGTGGTGCTTAATAAAGCACTAACCAACAAAAATGTACGCCAAAATAAACTCATTGATGCAACGAATTGTTAGCTAGGATCGGGCACAAAAACATAGCCAACGCCCCAAACGGTTTGTAAATATCGCGGAGCGGCGGGATCGACTTCGAGTAGTTTGCGTAAACGTGATACCTGAACATCGAGGCTGCGGTCGAAACTGTCATATTCGCGGCCGCGTGCCAATAGCATTAACTTTTCACGCGATAAAGGTTGGCGTGAGTGGCGTACTAAGGTTTTTAATAATGCGTACTCGCCGGTCGTTAAAGTAACGGGGTTACCGTTGCGACTTAAAACGCGCGTCGACAAATCGAGAACGAAGGGTCCAAATTCGACAGTGCCAGTCTCTGGGGTTGATGCGGCTGTTTCGGCTGGAGTCCGGCGCAGCACAGCAGTAATACGGGCCAATAATTCGCGTGGGTTAAATGGTTTTGCCAAGTAGTCGTCAGCACCCATTTCTAAGCCAATAATGCGATCAATATCTTCGCCCTTGGCTGTTAGCAAAATAACCGGCGTTGCATCACTAGCACCGCGTAGGCGCCGCAAAATGCTCAAGCCATCTTCGCCCGGTAGCATTAAGTCTAAAATAATTAACGAAAACTGATCGCGCAACAATAGCTTGTTTAAGGCTTGGCCATCGGCAGCTAAGCTAACGTCGAGGCCTTGTTCACTAAGGTAACGACGCAACAGTTCTCGCAGCTTGGGATCATCATCAACAACAACAACGCGGGTTTGTTTTTGATTCATATTTTTTCGAGTTTTAAATAACGGTGAGAATGGGCTAATCATAGCGAAGTTCCGAGCTTCTACCTCTCGTCAGGGCCGATAAAAATCGACTGCTGGTCGGTTTTGAAACAAAGCCTTACAAGGTTTACTATTTTTAAGCCTAAAGCGGTGCTTTGCTACTTGGGGTTCTAGCGAAAAACCTCTAGAATTCGAAGTGTCGAAATACGTCGGTTGCGAGCGATTTCTTTTGGCAAGTTTTTCACCCTTTAGGTCTAATTTGAAATCACTTGTTTTTTTGTTTCGTAGTTTTGCTGTTGCGACGCTGTTTAGCGTTGTTTCGGTTAGCTATTCGCAAGAAAATACGCCGATTCCGGCTCAATCGGCACGTGCACCGATGCGCGCACTTGTTGATCAATTAAGCCCTCAAGAACGGATGGAATTGCGTAAGCAATTGCGCCAACATGCTCGCGAGCATGGACCGACGCATCAAGCGCCTAACCAAGGTTCGAGTCCAATGCCTAGTCAGGCCGCGCCGCAAGGCAACCCAAACGTTATGATGCCGCGTATTTTGCCTAGCGCAAATTCAAACCCTGTGTCCAATGTCCCTGCAGCTGCAAATCCGCCGAATGCTGGCAACGCAAAAGATACTGATCGACTTACCGGCATCGAACGCCAACAATTGCGGGCTCAATTGCGCGAAGCAAAAATGCGCGAAGAGCAAGAGCGCCAAGACCGTCAAGACCGTCAAGACCGTCAAGACCGCGAAGCGAAACAAGGCCAACGTACCAAGGGCGGTAACAGTGGTGGCGGGAAACCCAATCCACCGCCGGCAAAGTAACGGGGCGTAGCAATCATGTTTATCGCTATCGATACTTCAGGCGATTGGTGCTCGGTCGCGGTCGGTTCCGCTATTGACCAAACTTTAAATTCGCGCATCAACTTTGCTGCCGAAAAATTAGGGCAGGGGCATTCTCGTCGCGTTGTTGCCATGTTGGATGAATTGTTAGCGCAAGGTCAGCAGCAACTAAGCGATGTGCAAGCGATTGTCTTTGCAAACGGCCCGGGCTCGTTTACGGGTTTGCGTATTGCCTGCGGAGTCGCGCAAGGCTTGGCCTTTGGACAAGACAAGCCCTTGGTGCAAATTAGCACGCTCGAAGTACTGGCCCAGCGATTTGCCAACGATCGCCCCGTCTCGAACAAGAACGCTGCAACCTTGGTTTTGTTTGATGCCAGGATGGGCGAGTTATACGGGCAGGTCTTTTCTTCCGAATTAGTTGCTATTACCGAGCCATTTGTACTTAAACCTGAGCTTATTGGTGAGCAACTTACTAAGCTAAATATTGATCGGTTTTATGCCGTTGGCAACGCTTGGGCGTTAAGTTTAACCGCATTAAATTTATTAGCTAGCCGCGTCATTGAACTAGACTCCGCCGCATTTCCAAGGGCGGATTGGTTGTTAAAATTGGGCGAGCGGTATTTCGCGGAAGGAAAAACAGTTAGCGCGGCACAAGCAGCTCCGCTGTATGTGCGCGATAATGTGGCCTTAGATAGCCAAGAACAACGTTTGCTTCGTGAAAAAAACCAGCTTGCCCGCCAGTCAGAATCGGTTACTCCTTGATCCGAAAGGGTTTGATGTTGCACAGTAGCGCGAGCGCAAATAGTCAACTCGAGTCGAGCCTTTTTATGCGTCCTATGACCCAAAAAGACTTGGGCTCAGTCATGATGGTGGAAACGGTAATTTATCCTTTCCCATGGAGCGAAGCGAATTTTCGTGATTCGATTAAAGCGGGTTACGATGCTTGGATGCTGTTTGACGATTCGACGGCTGAAAGTAAAGGCAAACCATTTGTGGGCTATTGCTTGTTAATGTGGTCAATGGACGAAATTCATATTTTAAATTTTTCAATTGATCTGAACCAGCAGCGACAGGGCTGGGGAAAGCGAATGATCAATTGGCTCGGTCGCGATGGGTATCAGCGTGGCGCTCGGGCGTTGTTACTTGAAGTTCGGCCGTCTAATGTGGCAGCGATTTGCCTCTATGAACAGGCGGGTTTTGTTGAACTGGGTCGGCGTAAAAATTACTATCCCTCACACGCTGGCAGCAAAGAAGATGCAATTGTTATGCAAGCCAGTCTGCCCTTGCGCACAATTGAATCTTCATTGCAAGTTGTGGGCTAATTGACATGGGCTTTACTGAAGAACAACAACGCGCTTGGGCCATTTTGGATCTGGGTCCTTTGTATGTCAGCCGGAGCGAGGCCAGCCAACTGGCTGCCGATGCACTAGCAATACCAACACAGATCTTGGAAGCGGTAGATACACCAGTAGCAACACCACCCGCTAAGCGCGCCACTGTAAATGATGCTGCGCCGGTTAACGCTAAGCGTAGTGAATTTAAAAATTCCGACGTTGCAACGCAAGAAGCTGCCGCAAGGCAGCCAATTACTCCGCTCGAACTCAGCCCAACTTGGGACGGGCTACGAATTCAAGTTGCCGATTGCAAAGCCTGCAGCTTATGCACATCGCGCAAGCAAACTGTGTTTAGTGGTGGCAGGCTTGGCGCTAGCGTGTTGATTATCGGCGAAGCACCCGGCGAAGAAGAGGACCGCACCGGAGAGCCCTTTGTAGGGCAAGCTGGACAATTGTTAACGCAGATGCTGCAGGCTATAGGGCTTGAACGCGAAACCGATACTCTAATTTTGAACTCGTTAAAGTGTCGTCCTCCCGCTAACCGTAACCCGTCGCCCGAAGAGATGGCGGCGTGCCGACCATTTTTAATTCAACAAATTGAGTTGGCGCGCCCTAAAGTTATTTTGTTAACGGGTAAATTTGCGTGTTTGGCTGTTTTGGGCTTAGAGCAACCCTTAGCAACTTCGCGCGAACAATCACATCAGTTTAAATTTGCCGATGGCACTGTAGTTCCCGTATTGGTCAGTTATCACCCAGCGTATTACTTAAGGCGCTTAACTGAGAAGGCAAAAGGCTGGGCCGATTTGCTTAAACTACGCGCTTTGCTTAATGCGCCGACACCGCCGGGTTAATGCGAATTATCGTTTCGCGCGATAGCTAACAATGCTTGAACGTCTTCGGGCGAATCGCGTAAGTTCTTTTTATGCCACTGCCCAATAATGTACATCGTCCCCGCTACCAGTAAGCCGAAAATTGTAATAGCGCCAAAAGCGGAAACACCAAATTTAATTAGGCTTGAATACATTAACCCAAGCCCTAAAATGCAGGCCTGCTCATTAAAATTCTGAACTGCAATCGAGCGTCCCGCACCCATTAAATTATGCCCGCGATGCTGTAGTAAGGCGTTCATTGGCACGACCAAGTAGCCGCCTAAACCGCCCAACACAATTAGAAATGGGACTGCGAGCCACAAGTTGCGCATAAAAATTAGGCCAATAATTAGCAGGCCCATAATGATGCCCAAGGTAATTACCCCAGTGGCTTTATCTAGCTTAACGCGCGATGATGCAACAATGGCGCCAACAGCGGTTCCGATGGCTACTACCCCAGTTAAGTTGGTGGCTTGCGATGTTGTATAGCCAAGCGCTGCTGCAGCCCAAGCCAAAACGATGTAGCGTAAATTGCCGGCCACGCCCCAAAACAATGTGGTCGTGGCTAATGAAATTTGTCCTAGCTTATCGCGCCAGAGTTTTAAATTGTTCTGTTGAAACTCACTAATCAACGAGAAAAACTGTTTGGGTAGGGCTTGCAATGGTGCCGAAGTGCGTGGAATAAAATAATTAAAAGCTGCAGCCAGGGCATAGACAAAGACCATAGATGCAATTGCAGCTTCAGCTGGCTCATTAATTAGGGCAAAAGGTGAAAGGTCTAGCAATGAGTTGCCTACGCGCGGTCCAATTAAAAAGCCACCAAGCAACACGCCTAATATAATTGATCCAATAGTTAAGCCTTCAATCCACCCGTTGGCTTTAACCAATTGCGAGGCGGGAAGTAACTCGGTCAGGATGCCGTATTTTGCAGGCGAATAAGCTGCTGCACCAAGGCCCACAACTGCATAAGCAATTAATGGATGAACGTCGAACAACATCAATATGCAACCAACCACTTTAATTGCGTTGCTCACTAACATGACGTTTCCTTTTGGGAAGCGATCAGCGATAGCGCCGACAAAAGGAGCCAGAACAACATAAAAGAACGCAAAAGTTGGAATTAGCAACGCTTGTTGCCACTCTGGTGCGCGATCGTCTTTCAGTAATTGAAGTGCTGCGATGAACAGTGCATTGTCCGCTAGCGACGAAAAAAACTGCGCTGCCATAATTGTATAAAAACCACGCTGCATTCGATCTCGATTCCAGTAATGCGTCTAAGCTTTTTTAAATATTTATTGTGTTTGTTGCATCGGTTTGCTGTTTATTCGATTTGCCGCATTGTTTGTAATTTGGCTATCTCGAATTCTGACAAGCTCGGCAGTGTGCCACGAACCCGTACAATGAGATGGGTAAAAACGCATATTAAAGGGCCGAAAGTCTCATGAGCCGTCCGATTTATTGTCAAATCTCGATTGCCGCACTGCAACATAATTTACAAGTGGCCAAGCAAAAAGCGCGGCATCACAAAGTGTGGGCCGTCATTAAAGCAAATGCTTATGGGCATGGAACAGCTGCGGCGCTGCAAGGCTTTGCTATGGCCGATGGCTTAGCAATGTTAGATTTTTCTGATGCTGTTTTATGTCGGCAATTAGGCTGGTCCAAACCAATATTGATGTTAGAGGGTGCTTTTGCCCCAGCCGACGTCGAATTGGCGTTGGCGCAACAGTTTGAGCTTGTAGTGCACAGCCAATACCAATTGGAGTGGTTAAAACAGGCCATTTTGCAAAAGCGTGATGCTTCGAATCAAAGGCCTGTTGTGAACCTTAAAGTGAAAATAAATACAGGGATGAACCGGCTTGGGTTTGCCCTTGGTGAAGTAGCAAATGTCTTGCAATCGATTCAAAGCGCGGGGTTAGCCAAAGAAGTGACTTTGGTGACTCATTTCGCCAACGCTGATATGAGCGAAGCGGACGGATTAGCGCACCCAATGGTTGAACCAAACCAGCAACTACAAGCATTTATAAAAGTCGGCGGAAATTTAACGCAAGGCTCTATTACTAATTCGGCGGCGGTTTTAACTGAAATTCAAGCCAAGCAAACCGCAGATGACCAAACTCAACCTTTGGGCTGGATGCGGCCCGGCGTCATGTTGTACGGTGCAACGCCTTTTGGGCACCGTAGTGCAGAGCAAGATGGCTTGCAACCAGCCATGGTGTTTGGTTCGCAAGTTATTGCAATTCAGCACTTAAAACAGGGCGATCAAGTTGGTTACGGGTCGCGCTTTACTGCGCCCAACCCGATGCGAATTGGTATTGTGGCTTGTGGTTATGCGGATGGTTATCCGCGCCATGCTGGCAGTGGAACGCCTATCGCAGTCGCTGGTCAACGTACGGTCACTGTAGGTCGTGTTTCTATGGACATGTTGGCTGTTGATTTAACGCACCTGCTCGAAACTAATGTGGGGTCCGCTGTCCAAATGTGGGGCGATATTGTGTCAGTAGATGAAGTTGCAAAAGCTGCCGATACCATCGGTTACGAATTACTTTGTGCGATTGCGCCTAGAGTGCGCCGCCTGATTGTTGGATAAAACGAAAGTAGCAATGGTTAAGGTAAAAACGCAGTATGTTTGTTCGTCGTGTGCTGGTGTTAGTGCAAAATGGTTAGGGCAATGCCCGAGCTGTAACGCTTGGAATACGCTTCAAGAAACCATAGCGGCGCCCGCAACAAATGCTCGTTTTCAGGCATTAGCGCCGTCCAGTCAATCGTTAATGCTCAAGGATATTCAAGCGGCCGATGCACCGCGCATTAGCTCGGGTGAAGACGAGTTTGACCGAGTATTGGGCGGTGGTTTAGTACCGGGCGCAGTCGTTCTACTGGGTGGCGATCCGGGTATCGGTAAATCAACCTTGCTCTTGCAAGTTCTGGCTGGACTCAGTCGAAATCACCCAGTGTTGTATGTCACTGGTGAAGAGTCCGCAGCGCAAGTTGCCTTACGAGCACGACGGCTTGGCGTTGAAAACGTCACCATGCCAATCTTGGCCGAAATTCAGCTTGAAAGTATTGTGGCTGCAGTTGAAACCAATCGGCCGGCGGTCGTTGTTATCGATTCGATTCAAACCGTTTACACCGATGCTTTGCAATCGGCACCGGGTTCCGTAGCCCAAGTACGCGAGTGCGCAGCGCAGCTTACGCGTATGGCAAAACGGGCAGGGTGCTCACTATTAATTGTGGGTCATGTAACCAAAGAAGGCACCCTAGCCGGCCCGCGGGTTTTAGAGCACATCGTGGATACCGTTTTGTATTTTGAAGGCGATTTGCATTCAAGTTACCGTTTAATTCGTGCTTTTAAAAATCGCTTTGGGGCGGTCAACGAATTAGGTGTCTTTGGCATGACCGATAAAGGTTTGCGCGGTGTTAGTAACCCCTCGGCATTATTTTTATCGCAGCAAGCCGAACCTGTCGCTGGTGCTTGCGTGCTAGCAACGCAAGAAGGCAGCCGACCATTGCTTGTGGAAATTCAGGCTTTAGTCGATACCTCACATAGTCCTAACCCGAGACGTTTATCGGTTGGTTTAGACACCACGCGTTTGGCCATGTTGTTGGCTGTTTTACATCGGCACGGTGGTGTTTCTACCTTCGATCAAGATGTGTTTGTTAATGCAGTCGGTGGCGTACGAATTACCGAACCGGCGGCCGATTTGGCGGTACTGTTAGCAATGGTTTCTTCGGTACGTAACAAAGCCTTACCAAAAGGGTTTTGCGCATTTGGAGAGGTCGGTTTAACGGGCGAAATTCGACCGAGCCCAAGAGGGCAAGATCGTTTAAAAGAAGCCGCCAAATTGGGCTTTTCGATTGCTATTATTCCGCAAGCCAACGCACCTAAAAAGGCCCCCGAAGGAATGAAAGTTATTGCGGTTCAGCGTTTAGACCAAGCGCTTACGGCTTTGCGCGATTTGTAACTCCGATTTCAAAAGCTTTAATATTCTTTTACAAGCGACGAGCCGCAGCTAAACCGCTGCGAATTGCTGTTTCTAAAGTTGCCGGATATTCGCTTTGATAGATATCGCCGCATAATTGAATCGATGGCTCGGAACACACTGCGGCAGGGCGTTTTAAGCCAACGGTGCACGCAAAGGTTGCTCGTTTTTCGGTAATAGCCCAGACGCTATCGGCCAAAATCCAACCGACTTCGCGGGCTACTTGCTGATTAACGGATTGCGCCAAGTCTTGACGATCTAATTGCTCATGCGCGCCCGGACCACTAATAACAACCGAAGCCAAGCGACCACCACCAGGAGTAGGCCCAAGATCAAATAACCATTGCCCAAATGCATCGGGTTCTAAGCTGCTAACAGTACTACTTGATGAAGCTTGATCGGCCAGCATTAACGGTCGCTGTTTTTGGTTTGGTCCCGCTCGGCGCCAATACAAATACACAGTAACAATGGGTAAAGAATCGATTTGGTCTGCAACGGGAGTAGCAATGCCCGCTGTGTTTAACAATTCGCAAGTGATAGCCCAAGGGGTTGCCAAAACAACAGCATCGCAAACAATTGCTGCTTTGCCGCGCGCCTGAATTTGCCATTGTTCAGTAGCCGCTAGCGTTGTTTTTTGTAAGTTACTAACGCTAAAACTTTTGTGAATTTGGTGCGAAAAAGTGTTTGCTGTTTTTAACAAATGTTGTTCGATTGCGTCTGGAATAACTTCGCCTAAACTAACATTCGCCACCAAAAAATCACTAGCCGATTGCGCCGCCCCAAGTGTGTCGCGCATAACAGCCGCAAACACCTTAGCACTTGCTTGATCGGGTGGGGTATTAAGTGCCGACAGGCACAACGGCCGCCATAAAATACTAACCAAATGTTTGGGCTGAAAACACGTTTTAAGAAGCTGGCTAACGCTAATGTCTGGTTCGTTTACAAGCCAAGAGCGCATTTTTAAATAGCCCAACAAATAAACTAAAGCCCATCGATCTTTAAAGTGTAGCCCCTTCGCCATAAACCAAGCGCGTGCCAAATGCAAAGGTGCAGGCCAGTTGTTGGCTTGCATAGAAAAACCTTGGCTATGTTGCAAAAACACAGGAAATCGATCGAAGCGTTTAGTGAGCAAAGGATCTGAAGGGGCCAGTGCGTGCAATAAATTAAGGGTTTCGCTATAAGCACCCATTAACAAATGCTGCCCGTTATCGACCTGTAATGCTTCATCGCCAGGTAAGGGATTGTCGGGTTTAAACGTTGCGCTACGCGCACGCCCACCTAACAAAGGGGACTGCTCTAGCAAAGTGATTTGGCAATTGCGTTTGCTTAACTCGTGCGCCGCTGCAAGACCTGCCCAGCCAGCACCAATTACCGCGACGTGCTTAGGTTTAGTCACGCTTGTCCACTTACTTTAAATCGATTCATCTTGGTAATGGTTACTTTTAAACTGGCGCTGGTTTGCTAGTAATCCACGTGCGCCAAGCGACCCACAATTTTCGCAATGGGGTTAGCGAAGTACGTTCGTTTAATACTTTGTAGCCATTGCGTTCAATTTCGCGAAGTAGGTCCGAATAAATCGAAGCCATAATTAAACCGGCTCGCTGTGCCTTGCGGTCCGCTTTAGGCAACAGGCTGTAGGCTTTGCGATAGTGTTCACGCGCGCGTTCGGTCTGAAATTTCATCAGGGCTTCAAACTCGGCCCCGCCTTTGTATTGCAAAATTTGTTGCACGGGCACGTTAAATTTCTGTAGATCTTCGATGGGTAAATACACCCGACCTTTGCGAGCGTCTTCACCCACATCACGAATAATATTTGTTAGCTGCAGCGCTAGGCCAAGTTGCTCGGCATAGGCTAGGGTGTCTTGATGGGTTCGGCCAAAAATTTCAGCGGCCATCAAGCCCACAACGCTGGCTACACGGTAACAGTACAAACGTAGGCCTTTAAAATCTAAATACCGGGTTTGCTCTAAATCCATCTGCATACCGTCAATAATTTCGCTTAAGCGTTCGGCAGTCACGCCATAGCTTTGTTGGTATGGGGCCATTGCTTTAGTAACCGGGTGCGTAGGTTCGCCAGCTTTCATTTTGGCTACTTCTTGCCGCCACCAAGCGAGCTTGGTCGCCGCAATAGTTGGGTCGGTGCATTCATCAACTACATCGTCCACCTCACGACAAAATGCGTATAGCGCCGTAATTGCTTTACGTCGCTCTGTGGGTAAAAATAAAAAGCTGTAGTAAAAGCTAGATCCGCTTTTGGCTGCTTTTTCTTGGCAATATTGTTCGGGGGTCATGCGTTGTAATTATTGTGCGTCAGAACCGCGAGGCTATCACGGCCCCAGCAATCGCTAACCAATCTGTTGTCTTTAGTGTGGGACGGCCCGCAAAACCGGCGTATTGTTGTTTGGCCAAGTGCTGCAATATTCGTTGGCCTCCTGCCACAGTCGCCGTAATTTCCATACCCATGCGCCCCGGTAATTCGGGAAGTAGCTGTTTGCCTTGCTCTAGCAATTGGTCGGCGCGGCGGTGCTGCAATTGTAAGACCGCTTCTAATTTAGCCGACGGTTGGCGCGATTTGCTCGCTAAAGCTATTTCGTCCTCGCTACAGCCATAAGCAGCTAGTTCGTCTTGCGGAATGTATAAACGGCCAATAGCCCAATCGTGCCGAATATCTTGTAAAAAGTTGGCCAGTTGTAGGCCGGTGCAAACTTGGTCAGATAGCGCTGCGCGCTCGGGTGAAAATTTGTTAAACAAATGCAGCATCAAACGACCCACAGGGTCGGCCGAATGCTGGCAATAAAACTGCAGTTCGTTCCAATTGAGGTAGCGCTTTTTGGTGCAATCCATCTCGAAAGCGGTTAACAAATCAGAAAATAGCTGTAGCGGAAGCTGATGTTTGTGAATATGTTCAGCCAGTGTTGCAAAGTTTTTGTGCACTGGAGTTTCGCCGTTGCCAATTAATGCCAACTGTTGACGGTACACTCCTAACGAGGCTAAGCGAGCACTTGGCAGCGCTTTGCCCTCGTCGGCAATGTCGTCAGCACTACGCGCGAACCAGTAAATACTGGCGATAGCAGGGCGCAGGCGCGCCGGAACCAGCACTGAAGCGACTGGAAAATTTTCGTAATGGTCGACACCGTTTCTTAAGCCCATGCGCTATTTTAGGGGTGCGCCAACCCTACGCGGCGGACTAGGCGTCGCGATGCGCTAAAATAGCGGGTTGTTCCTGCGAAGGTGGCGAAATTGGTAGACGCACCAGGTTTAGGTCCTGACGCCGAAAGGTGTAGGGGTTCGAGTCCCCTTCTTCGCACCATTGTTTTACCGACCGAGTAGTAAATACCTAAGAAATACCTAAGTTGTACCAAAGCTTTTTCTACCAAAAAAGATCTGTTTTTATCAACCTTGCAGTTTTTGAATTAAACCTTTACTGCTCCAAACCACAGCACCAAACACCATGACGACTTCTGTTGAAACACTGTCCGGCCTAGAGCGCCGCCTTAACTTTTCGGTTAACAGCGAAGATATCGCTAAGCAAACTAAGGCTCGCCTGTCGCAGTTATCTAAAACTGTAAAGCTGGCGGGTTTCCGTCCAGGCAAAGTGCCATTGTCGATGGTTGAGCGCAACTACGGCTTCCAAGTGCAATCCGAAGTGCTAGGCGACGCGGTTAACAAAGCGTTTAGCGAGGCCGTCAATAGCCATGCGTTGCGTATTGCTGGCGAACCCAGAGTCGACCGCGCTGAAGGTGAGCCCGCTGCGGGCACTTTAGGCTTCGTTGCTACATTCGAGGTTTATCCGCAAATCGCACTAAAAGAGTTGTCGACACTAGAAGCCGAGCGCTTTACCGCCACTGTTGGCGATGCGGATGTTGAAAAAACAGTCAATATTTTACGTAAACAACGCGCTACATGGAGCGAATTAGCCCGTGCCGTCGAAAACAACGACCGCGTAACCATCGACTTCAAAGGCACCTTAGCTGGCGAAGCTTTTCAAGGTGGCAGTGCTGAAGACTTTCCTTTTGTACCGGGCGAGGGCCGCATGTTGCCTGACTTCGAAAAAGGCGTTATCGGTATGGTGGCCGGTGCCACAAAATCATTTGATGTAGCCTTCCCAGAAGACTATGGCAACAAAGATTTGGCCGGAAAAACAGCGCAATTCGCTGTAACGGTTAAAAAAGTAGAAATGCCCGTACTACCCGAAGTAAACGAAGAATTTGCCAAACAACTAGGTGTTGCTGACGGCGATATTTCTAAATTGCGCGGTGATATTCGCAACAACTTAGAGCGCGAAGTAGCGCAACGGTTACGTACTCGTACTAAATCGGCCGTAATGGAAGTGTTGCCTGGTGTTGCAGAATTCGATTTGCCAAAAGCTTTGGTTGAAACAGAGCAGGGCCGTTTGGCCGAGCAAGCAAAAGCTGAATTAACGAACCGTGGCGTCGATGTAAAAAACATCCCAGTGCCTTTAGACGCATTTACCGAGCAAGCCCAACGGCGTGTTCGCTTGGGTTTAATTGTTGGCGAGTTGGTTAAAACTAATAGCTTGCAAGCCAAACCTGATCAAATTAAAAAACAAATTGAAGAATTTGCTCAAGCCTACGAAAACCCCGGCGAAGTAGTGCGCTGGTACTTTAGCGATAAAGAGCGTTTGGCCGAAGTTGAAGGCATGGTTCTTGAGCAAAACGTTGTTGATTTAGTTTTGTCCAAAGCTAAAGTGTCTGATAAGGCCTTAGCGTTTGACGAATTAATGGCTAACGCTTAAATCGATTTTTAGTCAGTTTCATCCATCTGTTAGACCGTCGCAACACAAAAACGCCGCGTTTGTCGGCTTGAATGTTGTTGCGACGATCCCATATCCCCTATAGACAAAGTTCCGCCTTGTGTTGTGCCACAATGCAGGTATGTGAAATTTGCGTGTCTCCAGCTGTTTTTGTTTGGAGGACTTAGAAAGGGTTTATGAGTTTCGATCAAAAAATGTCTAGTTTTGAGCCACGGGGCCTTGGTATGGTGCCTATCGTTATCGAGCAAAGCGGTCGCGGTGAGCGCGCTTACGATATTTATTCGCGCCTGTTGCGCGAACGCATTATCTTTTTAGTGGGTCCGATTAACGACCAAACTGCCAACTTAACTGTGGCGCAAATGTTGTTCTTAGAATCCGAGAACCCCGACAAAGACATTTCGTTGTACATCAATTCGCCCGGCGGTTCGGTTTATGCCGGCATGGCTATTTTTGACACGATGCAATTTATCAAGCCCCAAGTGTCGACTTTATGTTGCGGCATTGCTGCCAGCATGGGTGCATTTTTGTTGGCCGCTGGCGAAAAAGGCAAGCGTTTTTCTTTGCCCAATTCGCGCATTATGATTCATCAGCCATCGGGCGGTGCCCAAGGCCAGGCCAGTGATATTGAAATTCAAGCCCGTGAAATTTTGTCCATTCGCGAACAAATGAACCGTCTTATGTCAGAAATGACAGGCCAACCGGTTGATAAGGTAGCCAAGGACAGCGAGCGCGATAATTTTATGTCGGGTGCAGATGCAGTAAGCTATGGCTTGATCGATAAAGTGTTAGACAAACGCGAGGCTGCGGCAGCTTAATTGATAACTGCTGACTACTCTTTCCGAGTTCGCTTTTACGCGACCCGCCAACTAGTGATGAAATTGCAATGACAGAAAAAAAAGGTTCTAGCGAAAAGCTACTGTACTGTTCCTTTTGCGGTAAAAGCCAGCACGAGGTGCGTAAGCTCATCGCTGGCCCCTCAGTGTTTATTTGCGATGAATGTATCGAGCTGTGCAACGACATCATAAAAGATGAGGCACAACCCGATACGCAAGTGTCCGGGGCCAAAGACGGTTTGCCTACGCCACAAGAGATTAAGAACAATCTTGATCAGTACGTCGTTGGGCAAGAGATTGCTAAACGATACTTGGCTGTAGCTGTTTATAACCACTACAAGCGTTTGCGTCACAAAGCCAAAAAAGACGATGTTGAATTAGCCAAAAGTAACATTTTATTGGTTGGTCCAACGGGCTCTGGTAAAACATTATTGGCGCAAACTTTAGCGCGCATGCTTAATGTGCCGTTTGTAATTGCCGATGCAACAACCTTAACCGAAGCAGGCTATGTCGGTGAAGACGTCGAAAACATTATTCAAAAGCTTTTGCAAAACTGTAACTACGAAGTTGAAAAAGCGCAGCACGGTATTGTTTATATCGACGAGATCGATAAAATTTCGCGTAAATCGGATAACCCTTCAATTACCCGAGACGTATCGGGTGAGGGTGTTCAACAAGCCTTGCTGAAATTGATCGAAGGTACTGTTGCTTCAGTGCCTCCGCAGGGCGGACGTAAGCATCCTAATCAAGACTTTGTGCAAATCGACACAACGAACATTTTGTTTATTTGTGGTGGCGCGTTTGACGGCCTTGAAAAAGTGATTCGTAATCGCTCGGAAAAAAGCGGCATTGGTTTTGGCGCAGATGTAATGAGTCAATCGCAGCGTGCCGTAGGCGCAGTGTTACGCAGTGCTGAGCCCGAAGATTTAGTGAAGTTTGGTTTAATTCCCGAATTGGTTGGTCGCTTACCCGTCGTTGCTGCATTAGATGAGCTAGACGATGCGGCTTTAATCCAAATTTTGACCGAACCTAAAAACGCGCTCATTAAGCAATACGCTAAATTGTTTGCAATGGAAGGCGTTGAACTAGAAATTCGTCCGCAAGCCTTGGGCGCTATTGCTCGCAAAGCGTTAAAGCGAAAAACTGGTGCACGTGGCTTGCGTTCTATTTTAGAGCACTCTTTGTTGGACATTATGTATGACTTGCCCAACATGCCAAACGCCCAAAAAGTCATCATCGACGAAAACAGTATTACGGGCGAAGGTAAGCCTTTGGTAATGTTTGCCGACACACCAAGGGTGGCAGGGGCTTGATCGTTTGATTTTTATTGCTTGATTTTTATTGCATTAACCTCATCTGATGCATGAGTAGTCGCTCTTTTCGTTAGATTAAACAAAAAAGAGCGGCTTTGAACCTCGGTTTTGTAGTGTTGGCCGAACCAAGAATATGTTTCAGAATTAGGAGTCTGCATGTCAGATAACTCGGTTGTAGAACCACAAAATTTGCCCCTCTTGCCGTTACGCGATGTGGTGGTGTTTCCCCATATGGTTATCCCACTGTTTGTTGGGCGCCAAAAAAGCATTAAAGCGCTCGAAGCCGCGATGGAAAGCAATAAGTCCATTATGTTGGTGGCGCAGCGCAATGCCTCTAAAGACGACCCCGTACCAGAAGATATTTACGACCTGGGTTGCGTAGCCAATATTTTGCAAATGCTTAAGTTGCCCGACGGCACTGTAAAGGTGTTGGTTGAAGGCGTTCAGCGCGCTAATATTTTAACGATTGATGCCACTGGCGAGTACTTTACTTGCAACGCTTTAGTCATTGAACCTGATCGTCAGCAGAGCCCAGAAAACGAAGCGCTACGTCGTGCGTTATTAGCCCAGTTTGAGCAGTACGTAAAGCTAAACAAAAAAATCCCACCAGAAATTTTAACTTCGCTCAATGGTATTGACGATCCGGGTCGCTTGGCCGATACCGTGGCCGCACATTTGCCAATTAAGATCGAGCAAAAAGAAGAAATCTTAGCGATTCTAAAAATTAACGATCGCTTAGAGCGTTTGTTAGCGCAAATTGAAACCGAACTTGATATTTTGCAAGTCGAAAAGCGTATACGTGGCCGCGTAAAGCGCCAGATGGAAAAAAGCCAGCGCGAATATTATTTAAACGAGCAAGTAAAAGCGATTCAAAAAGAATTAGGCGAAGGTGAAGACGGCGCCGATTTGGAAGAAATCGAAAAGAAAATTATTGCGGCAAAAATGCCTGCAGAAGCGCGTAAAAAAGCCGAAAACGAACTTAAAAAATTACGTCTGATGTCGCCCATGTCGGCTGAAGCCACAGTGGTGCGCAATTTCGTTGATGCCTTGGTCAATTTACCTTGGAAAAAGAAAAGCAAAATAAACAACGATTTAACCAATGCTGAAAAAGTCTTAAACGACGACCACCACGGTCTAGAAAAAGTTAAAGACCGCATTCTTGAGTATCTTGCGGTGCAACAACGTGTTGAGAAAGTTAAGTCGCCCATTTTATGTTTAGTTGGCCCTCCAGGTGTCGGTAAAACTTCACTGGGTCAATCGATTGCGCGCGCCACAAATCGTAAATTTGTGCGTATGGCCTTAGGTGGCGTACGTGATGAGTCGGAGATTCGCGGCCATCGTCGAACCTATATTGGATCAATGCCAGGTAAAATTCTAGCCAACCTCACCAAGGTCGGTGTCCGTAATCCATTGTTCTTGCTCGATGAAATCGACAAGATGGGTCAAGATTTCCGTGGCGATCCGGCCAGTGCTTTGCTTGAGGTGTTAGATCCAGAGCAAAACCATACCTTTGTGGATCACTACATCGAAGTTGAATACGATTTATCCGATGTGATGTTTGTTGCTACTTCAAACTCGTTAAATATTCCACCAGCACTGCTAGACCGCCTTGAAGTTATTCGTTTGTCGGGTTATACCGAAGCCGAGAAAGCCAATATTGCAATGCGCTATTTGCTGCCTAAGCAAATGAAAAATACTGGCCTCAAAGCGCAAGAATTGAAAGTGGATGAAACAGCAATTCGCGACATCATTCGCTACTACACGCGTGAAGCCGGCGTACGTTCGCTAGAGCGCGAGCTATCTAAAATTTGTCGCAAAGTAGTCAAGATGTTGTTGCTCGATAAAAGCCTCAAGCAAGTAATGGTAAATGCTGAAAACTTAGAGAAATTCTTGAGCGTTCACAAGTATAGTTTTGGCGTTGCCGAAAAAGAAAATCAAGTCGGTCAAGTAACTGGTTTGGCATGGACTGAAGTCGGTGGCGAATTGCTAACGATCGAAGCCGTTGCTGTTGACGGTAAGGGCACAACAACCTTCACTGGCAAGTTGGGCGACGTTATGCAAGAGTCAATTAAAGCTGCCATGACGGTGGTACGTAAACGCGCCCGGCGCTTAGGCATTAAGCCAGGCTTCCACGAAAAAACCGACATACATATTCACGTGCCAGAAGGTGCTACACCAAAAGACGGTCCAAGTGCGGGTATTGGCATGACGACGGCTTTAGTCTCAGTGTTAACGGGTATTCCGGTGCGTGCAGATGTTGCGATGACTGGTGAAATTACTTTGAGGGGCGAAGTGTTGCCAATTGGTGGATTGAAAGAAAAATTATTGGCGGCGCATCGCGGCGGCATTAAGGTTGCTTTAATTCCAACTGAGAACGTAAAGGATCTGCACGACATTCCAGATATTGTAAAAAATAATATGGAAATTATTCCAGTTAAGTGGATTGATGAAGTGCTGGCTAATGCGTTGCAATCACCCCCGGTGCCGCTAGAAGACGAAGTTGTGGCGCCGGTAGTTGGCGCTGCAGCTCCAGCGGCCAGCGGAGCACCAGGGCCGTTAACAGCTCACTAGTTTTTGTTTTAAAACCGCCTCTTTTTAATTTAATTACGTATCTCTACGTAGTCAAATTAGATTAGTCCGCCGAGTCATATTGCCTGATCGATTTGAACTGGTATTAGACTCGGCTTGACAGGGCAATTGTTGAGCGGATAATTTGTTCCCTCGCGATCTGAAAAATCGTGGCTAGAAAATTTCAAGGCTTGCTTTAGGATTTGGAACCATTAAAGCAAGCGTTGACCGGTATCGAAGCAGTGCTGCAGCAAAAAAGAATTTAAAAAACAGAAACACGCGAAAAAAAGCGACACGTCTTTTCTCACCGACGTGTTGATCCAAGACAAGAGGGTACTAATGAATAAAGCAGAACTAATCGAGCACATCTCCAAGACCGCCGATATTTCCAAGGCAGCAGCAGGTCGCTCGTTAGAAGCCATTATTGGGGCAGTTAAGACTCAATTGAAAAAAGGTAACGATGTGGCCATCGTTGGTTTCGGAACTTTTGCGGTAACTAAACGCGCCGCAAGAACGGGTCGTAATCCACAAACCAATGAACCAATTAAAATCAAAGCAGCAAAGGTGCCTAAGTTCCGTGCAGGTAAGGGACTAAAGGACGCAATTAATTAAGTCGGTTTGAGCGACAGTGCAAATTGTTGTATAGTCGAAGGCTTGGTTTTGGGTGCTTAGCTCAGTTGGTAGAGCGGCGCCCTTACAAGGCGTAGGTCGGGAGTTCGAGCCTCTCAGCACCCACCAAAACTAAGTTCGATAGTAAGCAAAGCCCCAAGCAAAGTCTTATAGCTTATTAAAGAAAAAAACTGAAACAAAGTAAAATTCGTTTCAACCAGTTTTAAGATAGTTTGTTGTACAGCAGTTAGTGACATGCGTAGTGTTCGGCGGTATTGGTAAATTTATTTCCCTAAGTGTCGATAGTAGTTACAGCGCGGAGTGGTAGTTCAGTTGGTTAGAATACCGGCCTGTCACGCCGGGGGTCGCGGGTTCGAGCCCCGTCCGCTCCGCCAACGATTAAGAGAAAAAAGGGCGAATGCAATTCGCCCTTTTTTTTTAATTTTAGTTTCCTCTTTTTGCAGGTACAACATGTTTGACGCAATTCGTAAACATCAAAAATTACTTCAGTTTGTTTTGCTCCTCCTCATATTGCCGGCCTTAGTTTTATTTGGGGTTTCTGGTTACGAGCGCGGTAATAACGAACAGGTTCTGGCCAAGGTTGGCGAAAATACGGTAACCAAGCAAGAGTTTGATCAAGCTCTACAACGTCAACTAGAGCAGTTTCGCCAATTCGCTGGCGCGCAAGCTGACCTATCAATGTTTGACACACCAGAATTACGCAAGAGCTTATTAGAGAATTTAATTTCTCGTAAAGCCGCCGATAAATTAGCTGCTGACAGCCGCGTAGTGGTTACTGATCCGATGGTGCAAACTGCTTTAATGGCAATTCCTGTATTACGTGGGCCTGATGGCAAGTTTGATAACGAAGGCTACAAAGCTCGGTTATCTGGCATCGGACAAACCCCTGCGATTTTTGAAGCGCAGATGAAAAAAGATATTGCTGCGCAAATGATTCCAGAAGCTTTAGGGCAATCTGGTTTTGGGCCTGAAGCAGTACGTGCACGGGTTACCGCACTTACGGAAGAAGTAAGAGCAGCAAAACCGTTAACTATTTTGGCATCGACCTATGCCGATAAAGTAGTACCTACTGATGAGCAGTTAAAAGCTTATTTTGACAAGAATCAAGCTGCGTTTAAAACAGTCGAATCAGCCAAAATTGAATACCTAGTTTTAAACGCTGATGCAATCGCGGCTGGCATTGTATTAAACGCCGATGATGTCAAAACCTATTACCAGCAAAACAATGCGCGCTACGGCGTTGCTGAACGTCGGCGCGCCAGCCATATTTTCTTTACAGCCACCAAAGACGCAAGTGAAGCTGATAAGAAAAAGGCGAAGGATGCTGCGGCTGCAGTTCTTGTTGATCTAAAAAAAGACCCAACTAAATTTGCTGAGTTAGCCAAAGCAAAATCGCAAGATGCGGGCTCTGCTGATAAAGGTGGCGATCTCGATTTTGTGACCAAAGAAAATACGCTGCCAGCAATTGCAGAAGCAGCGTTCAAATTGACTGAAAATCAGTTTAGCGATGTTGTGCAATCAGATGAAGGGTTTCACATTATTAAATTGACCGCTATTCAAAAGGGTGAAGTGAAGCCTTTTGAGGCGGTGAAACCGCAAATAGAAGCCGATTTGCGCCGCCAACAGGCAACCAAAAAATTTAGCGAATCAGCCGAAGGTTTTACGAATACGGTTTATGAGCAGGGCGATAGTTTAAAACCCGCGGCAGATAAATTTAAGTTGGTGATTCAATCAGCACAAGGCGTGAGTCGTACGGCACCTCAGCCCGGTGCTGGCCCAGTTTTGTCAAACCCTAAGTTTTTAAAAGCGCTATTTGCTGATGAGGCAATTAAAGGCAAAAAGAATATCGAAGCGATTGAAATTGCTCCGGGCCAATTAGCATCAGCACGCATTGTTGATTACACACCGGCCGCGGTTCGACCCTTTGCGGATGTTAAAGCCGAAGTAACTAAGCGAGTTCAGCTGGAAGAAGGTCGCAAACAAGCCACTGCTGCTGGTCAGGCAAAACTAAAAGAGTTCCAAGGTGGAGCGGCTGCTAGTGGGTTCGGTGACGGTGTTTTAAGTGTTTCGAGAATTCAAGTGCAAGGGCTTTCTAAACCAGCCGTTGAAGCTATTTTCCGCGCCTCTGCTGTTAAGTTTCCTGCCTTTGTGGGCCTTGAGGATGAGGCTGGATATACGGTTTATCAGGTCCTTAGTAGCAAGGTGGGCGACTCGCCCGAAGTTGCACAGCGTAAAGCCCAAATCGAGGCGCGTGCTGACTCTAGTTTTGTTCAACAAGAGTTTGTAGCGTTTACTGAAAGTTTGAAGGCGCGCAGTGGTGTTAAGCGTACAGATGCGTTGATTGCTAGTACGTTAGGTAAAACTGGCGATGCAGCGGATGCAAAAACCGGTGATGCTAAAGCTGGCGATTCTAAGGGTGGTGATTCTAAAGCTGCCACCTCAAAAGCAGGCGAATCCAAGTAATTCGAGCTCAGGTAATTCGAACCTAGGTAAGTCGAACCTAGGTAAGTCGAACCCAAGGCGGCTGCTACAAATTAATTAGTTCCGAGTCCGATTTTAGTATCGACTCGACTGAGTTTGCCGCAAGATCAATTGCTGCATTAATTTGAAGTGCAGTGCTGCCTAAGTGCTCTACAGTTACAACACCGTTTGGCATGTGGATCGTGTAGTTTCGGTCGATTGCACGATCGTAGGCGGGGTCGTAATGCTCTGACAGCAACGCTCCAACAAAACTTTGCCAATTGCCCGCCGTAGCTAACTGTTTCCACGCTGATATTTTTTCATTTCCGTGTAAACCCACCAAGCAATCTATTTGTTCAAACAACACGCCGCTGTTTTTTACAAAATAATCGTAATCATTTAATAAATAATCGACACGCCAAGCAAGCGGCGCGTTAATAGTGATGACGCTTCCGCTGCGAATGTTGTCCATCAAGGTATCGGGTATATGTACCTTGCCGACCTTTTTGCTTTCTGCTTCGACAAAAACGGGGCGCGATAAATCAAACTGATTGAGCGCTGACCACAATAGCGATTCGAACTGTTTTTGCGACGGTTGTTCGACATTGGGCAAATCACCCAAAACCGAGCCTTTGTGCTGGGCTAAATCTTCTAGATCTAGCACTTGCTGGCCGCGCTTAGCCAAGGCTTGAAGGATTAGGCTCTTGGCCGTGCCAGTGCGACCCGCTAAGACGATAAAACGTACAGTGGGTGGCGTACTAAGACTGTCGATCACAAAGCGTCTATAAGACTTGTAACCGCCGTCTAAAACGTGCGTATGCCAACCGACGCGGGCCAAAATAGTCGCTAACGAATTCGAGCGTTGACCGCCACGCCAGCAATAAATTAGCGGTTTCCATTGCCGCGAGCGTTGGGCAAGCTCGGTTTCTAAATAATGCGCAATGTTACGAGCCACTAACGGCGCGCCAAAAAGCGAACCTGCGAACGCACCGTCCACTTTGTGTTTTAAACCAACCTCGTGACGTTGTTCGTCCGTTAGAACGGGCAAGTTGATACTGCCGGGAATTCGATCTTCATTAAATTCGCTGGGACTTCGCACATCAATAATGGTGTCGAACTGTTTTAACTGTTCAGCGAAATTGGCAATAACTAAAGGTTGGGCTTGGCGCATAGTCTATTTTCGCATAGCTTGAAATATTTCAGATCGACCAAAGATACGCAGTTAAGGTTGTATGCGTTTTTGCATTTCCGTTTATAGTAATGACTAGGAGCTTTTAAACAATGATCGTATTCAATTTATGCTGCCAACAAAACCATAGCTTCGAGGGATGGTTTCGTTCGTCTGGCGATTTTGATGATCAACAGCAACGGGGCCTTTTAGCTTGCCCGGTTTGTGGCAGCGACACCATCGTTAAAAAACTAAGTGCTCCACGCCTCAATGTTAGTGCTTCGCGCGAGTCGCGTGGTTTAACGGTAAAAGGCGGGCCTGATCGTAACGAATTAAATAAGGCTGCTGCAGTTAAAGAGCGGGGTGATTCGGCAGCTGTAAATCAAGCGGGGTCTAGTAAAAACGCTCTGGTTGAAAGCGAATCAAAACCGGATTTAGCAAACCAAGTAAAGGGCCCGTCAATCGAGCAAATGCAGGCGCTTTGGTATCGGATGGCTCGCGAAGTCATTGCCAACACAGAAGATGTTGGCGAAAAATTTGTCGAAGAAGCGCGAAAAATTCATTATCGCGAAACGCCAGAGCGAGCCATTCGCGGCAAGGCTTCGCGCGAAGAAGTTCAAGAGTTGTCCGAAGAAGGCATTGATATTTATGCAATGCCTATTCCCGAATCGCTTAAAGAACCTTTGCAGTAAATAGGCTGGTTTGTTGGCTTCAATTTGCTAGGGCAGGGCTATTTGTTAGCTATCGATTCTAGTAACGCCAACAAGCGTTCCTCGCGACATGCCCGATGATGCAGACGATGATTATCAACGTCTCTATGCTGATATGCGTATTAATGGTTTCAAGTTCTTGTTCTGATATACGGGTCATTTGGCATTCACCTTGCCAAATAAATTTGATGACGGCATAATATACGTTCTTAGTATATTGTGTCAGAGTGATGTCTTCATCAACCTCGTTTTTATCTTTATCATCCGCTCTGGTCTCCTGATTAAGAGAAATACCCATGCCTAAACGTAAAACCCCTACGATCACTTCTTTTGGCGAACGCCTAGCTAGTCTGCGCAAAGAGGCTGGCTTTACCCAAGTTGAATTGGCGCTCGAAGTCGGCATCACACAGCGCATGATTGCTTACTACGAAGCACCCAACGCGCCACCGCCAGCACATTTACTGCCTCAATTGGCGCAAACACTTGGCATCAGCGTCGACGTATTGCTAGGCATGGCAGAACCACGCCGCACCAAGCGCCTAGCAACCAATTTCCTTGAACGACGTTTACTGGAAATCGATAAACTCGATCCGCGCGCTAAACGCCAACTCTCAGCTCTGCTCGACACCTTCATCGAAGGCGAGAAGCTCAAACAACGAATGAACGCGCAACAACCTTCAACCCAAGAGGCTTGAGAACATCATGACCACGATTCAAATCGATTTACCCGACGCGCTAGCGCAAGAAGCCGCGAAGGCAGGCCTGCTAAACTCAGCCGCGTTCGAGAACTTTTTGCGCACCCAATTACGCCTTAAAGCGGGCGAAGCCCTCAGGGCAATGTGGGACCAAGCGCCGAGCGAAGAACTCACCCCTGAGATCGAACAAATGATTAACCAAGAGGTGCTCACCGTACGCGCCGAACGGCAAGCAGCGCAAACAAAAAAACCTACATAACTTTTTATTAACCAACAGGTTCAAATCTTTGCATGCGGCTTGTCCTTGACACCAACACCATTATTTCTGGCTTCTTGTGGACTGGGTTACCCAACCAATTAATCGACCAAGCAACCATGCCCGAATGTGCCTTTACGCTCTATACCAGTAACGCACTTTTAGGCGAACTCGGGCGCACCTTGCATAAACCCAAGTTCGACAAACGCTTGGCACTTTTTCGTGTAACACCGGCACAATTGGTCGAGCAATATCGCGCAATCGCTATGACGGTCGAACCAACCTCAGTTCCACGCGTCGTGCCAAACGATTCCGACGACGATCAAGTGGTCGCGGCGGCCGTTGCCGCACAGGCCAATTTTATTATCTCAGGCAACACTCGACATCTAACACCGCTAAGCGTTTACAACGGCATTACCGTATTGACCGTGCGCCAATGGATCGAACGCATCGCATCTTGAATTAGCTCTTCCTTTGCCGCCACTCAAGGAATTCGACGACCGGCCATAAATGACAATTAGAGCGCACTGGAATACCAAAGATAAAGGCTCCGACGGCTCCTCCAGTGAATGAATATAGCCAGTAATCTACAGGTGGTGGCGCTGCGATTAACCCCGCGAAACCGAGACCGGTCGCAGCAATTGAGATCGACCAGCAAAGGAAATAAATGCGTTTCGCTTTTTCGCTAAGAGATCTATTCGATACGATTTCAACTTTTCTTGGGCTTACTACTCCATTTTTACCGCCGCCAGTAAACCTAGCTGCGGGTACGACGTCGGTTGGGTTTAAATTAATGTCTTGGGGGTTGGAACCGCCGACGCCTGGGGGCGTTTTGTATGACATCGCCGGGTTGGCTCTTCCAGCAGTTGGCGCCCCGTTAAGATATGCTCGCGTGGAGTTTGAGTTTACATTCACGCTTTTGCACGAAATATACAAACCGACCTTAGTTCCGAGAATAGATGCGTATCGGACCAATTGTCCGATGCCCCGAAAGTGCGACTGATGGATAGATCTGCACCCCATTTGCGACTAGCCGCCTTTTCTTCGGCAGTCTCTGTCCAAGATTTAAGTCCGGTTGCACGAGCTTCAGCTTGAGTCATCTGGTTAAAGAGATACTCAAGTAGCCCCGACACGATTTCATCGTAGTTGGCAGCATTTTCTTGAGGCAATTCAACAGCTTGCAAACTAAAGTAGAAGACGCACCTCGCAGGTTGTTGAACAATTTTTTCCTAGACACGCATTTTGGCCGTGCTCGCGCGTATTAGCAACCCTTTTTGTGGGTACGTTTTTTTCCTTAGCCGCTGGCCTTTTTTTCGTTCGTGCTCTACCGCTGCCACTTCGGGTCAAGGGCGCGCCAAGTGTCAACGCAGGCGCGAGGCGGTGGCCTGAACCCTTGACGCGCAAGAACACTTCACCCTGTCGTATGGCGAGCAGGCCGCACTTTGCGGCTTGCTCGCCGTGCAAGCTGGGGGTTCAGTTTTTAGGGTTTGCCTTTTCGTGCCTTGGCTTTTTTCCTTCGTGGTGACGGCGCTAGCCGTGACCACACCAGCTAGTCTTTAAAGGCCCCATCGCGTTGCGCGTTGGGGCCGGTGGGGGTGGCGGGGCGACAGACATAACGTGGGTTCTGCGAACCCGCCAGGGCGCGTAGGGCCCAGCCCGGAGCGGTGCGGACACCAAGCAAACCTTGTTTGCGACTGGCCGTACTTTGCAGAACAGCTCGTTATGTTAAATGCCGACAGGCATTTACCCCAGAACCCCCACAGACGCCGTGCCGGCTCAATGCCGGCGCGGGGGCTCATCACAGGTGCCTACGGTAGTGCTGTTTTTTGTTGCGCTGGCACGGGGCCTAGAGACGGCGCGGCGCTTGCGGTTTTTAGCTTGCAAGCGACGTGACGGAACGGGTTCAGGTGTAGAAGGTCAAACGATCGGTTTGTTATCGTCAGCACCGGCTTCCTTGCGCTGCAACCGTGCCGGATGCGTCGCGTTATGAACCTCTTTTAATTTGGTCAAACTGACCTGCGTGTAAATCTGCGTCGTGTCTAATTTGGCATGGCCTAATAAACTTTGAATGAACCGGATATCGGCCCCGTTTTCGAGCATGTGCGTGGCGCACGCCGTGCGTAGTAAATGACACGAACCCGGTTGATTGATTCCCGCTTGAACCAAGTGCTTTTTAACCTGATCCCCCAGCCGCCCCAAGGGGTAATCTTGCCCGTCATCGTCCAAGAACAGATGGTGCTCATCCATACGTTCGTTGCGCTCACTTAATTCAGGCCGTGCGTGTTTTAAGTATTGATCCACCCAAGCGCACGCACGAGCGCCCAGCGGCACTAACCGATCCTTGGCTCCCTTACCTTGGCGAACCATCAACGCCCCGCGCTCGATGTCGATATCGTACAGCTTTAGATTGGCCAATTCCATCCGACGAACCCCCGTGCTGTACAGCACTTCCAACATCGCGCGCATTCTTAAACCTTCGAGCGTATGCACTTCGCAAGCGCCAATTAATTGCTCCACTTGGCTAATGGTCAGTAATCCCTTGGGCAGCGTTTTAGGGCGCGTCGGCAGGTCTAAATCAGCCGCCGGGTTATAGAGGATGTGGTTCTGTTTTGTGAGCCATTTAAACCACGCCTGCAAGGGCAGTAGCAGGTTCAATTGCGCGCTTACGCTTAAGGGCGCGCCGTTGTGTTTGCGGTAGTGGTACAAGTGCCGCTGATAGCGCTCCAGAATCGGCCTCGTAATGTCTTGCGGTTTTAATAGGCCACGTTCATCACACCATGCAATGAATCTTGCAATGGCGTGGCGTTGTGCTTGGATCGTTTGCACCGAGTACGCCAACACGCCTTCCCATTCGTGGAAGGCCGCTTGATAGTGCGTCAGTGGGTTGTGCGCCAGCTCAATCGGAGCAACCGTCACGCGGCGTTTTCTGGGGGCTTTTTTAACGCCCGCTACAGGCGCTGCTCGTTTGTTTCGTTTAGCGCTGATGCCGCTTAGTGAGCCCATGGTCTTTTCTAATTTATTGTTTATTGAGCACTAGGCGGCTAAAGAAACACCAACCCCAGCGGCTAAAGAAGAAACGGCAACCGGCAATGGCGTATTCAAGTACGGTACGACAGGTGCTTGCACGGCCTTGTCAGAGGCGTTTTCTGGCGCGGGTTTTGTGAATGACGCTGCAAGGCCCAATGGCTCTAGGCTTGCGCTCGTTAATGGGCTGCGCGTTGCACCCGCTACGGGGCCGTTTTCGGGGCGCGATGACCCCGCAAACCCAGCCTGTTGACCCCGCGAACTGGTTGTCGTAGTGGCGGCATCGCTCGTATTTTCAGTTGCATTTTTAGTTACGTTTTCATTTGCGTTTTTATTTGTATTACCCGTTTTATTTTGTAAACTATCCACATCGATCAACCCCGCAAGGTGCGCTTTGCCCTCCTGCAGCGGGCCATCATGCAAGAGCTCATATTCATAACTTTGCCCACGCTGACCGCGATGCACCAGCACGTGCTCTAACGCAACCAAACGATCTAAATGCACGCGGCACTGCGTGTCCGACAGCCCCATGTGCGCGCGCACCTGTAAGCGCGTAAAACGCACATCCGAACGCAAACCACCTTGTGCTTGTTGGCGTTGCGCAACCAACTGATGCAACCCGCCCAACAAGCGCCGCGTTTGCGGCGCCAACTCATCCAAACTGATGCCCAGAATTTCATGCGCAATGTGGTTGGCCTGCTTAACATCGTCTAAACTAGCCTCCACATAGTCAATCGTTTTAATGCCCTCACTCGTTTGAATCGGCACCGTCTTAATCGAGCGTTGGTGCTGGTGCAACAGCGCCAACGTATCAATCAAGGTCAGGTACTTGTCATGGTCGCGCCGCGTGCGCGTGCGATCATCCAAGAACGTTAACGTGTCGGCAAAGGGGTTCACTACCGGCAATGCTTTCAGAAGCCGCTGGGCGTTTTGGTGCTTGGTTTGTAGTGCGGTTTTAGCCTCCCGTTTGGTTAATCCGGCCAAGGTTCTTTTTTCTCGTTGCAGCGCATGGATGCGCCTAGTTTGTTCGCGCTCCTCATCGACCGTCAACACCAAACACCGATTCATCAGCTCCTCATCCAAGTCAATCGCGGTCGTGGTCATCATCAACATCGTGGGGCCCTCGACCTTGTATTCTTGCGTAATTAAATTACCCGTTTTAGGGTCGCTGCCGGTACTCGCAATCGTTAATTCGCCCTCGCTCTGAAGCAGTTTCATCGCATAGCTCGCACGGCTCGCACCTTCTTCTTCAGCGATGGCCAGAATCCGATGTTTTAAACTGGTTTGCCCCATGTAAAACAAACTCTGCCCCGTCATCGCGCTGTACTTCGTTCGGGCCTCCTCGGGCACAAACGCCAGCACCGCATCCATCAACGAACTTTTACCCGCAGCACTGGAACTTTGAATCACCACGGCCAACGGGCGATCAAGCAACCGACTCACGCAGGCTAAATAACCGACGAGCTTGTTGGTGCTTTCGCCAACAACGCCACACGCCTCGAAGTCGGCCAGAATCGCATCCAGTAAACGAGGGCTTTTAAGTAACGCAAGCGCTTCGCGTTGCGCGGTTTCACTCATCACCGGCACCAGTGGCGCCGGGGGCGTCATCGCCGCCGCAATCGCCTCATCTTGCAATACTTCGAGCTTGAGCAGCACACGGCCTAAATCGGTTTTTAGTAACGGTTCAGCTTGACTTAATTCACCGGCCGCTTGCGCTACAAACACACTACGCGCACGCGCAGCGTACAGATCTAACGTATCCACATGGAAACGTCCCTCCCCATCGCTCACCATCACGTTGACCTTTAATGCACCCACGGCTAAATTCTTCGGTAAACCCCGCACGCGCCAGCGGCGCGCGCTGGCCCCTTCGCCAAACGATAGAACGATTTCGCGCTCGGTGATCTGGGCGTCAACATCTGCCTGGGCCGCCGCTGGCATCGCGGCAGCCGGTAACGGGGAGTCGATGGTTTGCGGTGGGGTGTTTTCGGGTTCGCCTTTTTCTTTAGCCGCTAACGATGGCACGACCGAAACCCCAGCGGCTAAAGAAGAAACAACAACCCCATCGTTTAATTCAAGATCACCGTTTGCAATCGCAAACTGTTCTTCAAGACGGGCGCGGTTTGCAAACCCCTGCGTGAGTTCACTGAACGGCAATTCTTTTCTTGCGGGGGCTTGCCCATTGCCAATCCACTGCGCCTGCCGAATCAACAAACCCAAACTTTTACTCGCAGGTTTTACTTTGCCCGCATACTCGTTCGCATCCATGCCCTTGGGGAACACAATCCGCCAAGCCTCTAAACCCTTGGACTGCACAAGCGCGGCCAGTTTGTTCGCCCCTCTGTCGCCCGCCTCATCACGGTCAAACGCTAGCAGTATGCGCTTGGCTTTTGAAGCAGCCAGTGCGGTTATTAACGCGTCGGTAATGCCTTCAACCCCATACGCGCTCGTCACATTTTTATACCCCGCACACCAGAACGTCAACGCATCAATCAACGCCTCACAAACAATGATTTCTTCACTCACATTGGGCGCTAAAGCGGCTCGGTTAAACAACCCCTGACGCGCACCCGCAAGGTATAAATGCAACGGCGTTCCAAGTCTTAAACCGTCAGTAATTTTACGACCATATAAGTTCACGACCTCGCCGTGTTCATTGAACAACGGAATCACCAAGCTGCCATTTAAATGCTCATGGCCGCTGTCTCGGTACACGCCCAAACGCTCCAATTGGCTACGAACCTGCGCCCCCGCTTTGCGGTTTTTTTCTGGCAACCGAAGACCCAAGGTTCGGTTCGCGTAGCCCAACTGGAACGTGTCAATCGCGGCCTGTGCCGCTTGCCCTTCAATGCCTCGGCTTTGCAAGTATTCCAACGCTTGCGGGCTTTGTTTTAACGTCGCGTGGTAATACTGAGCGACCTGGTTTAGTACCGCTCGATCCTCGGTGGCTTGCTGCACCACAGGGGTCAACATTTTAATGGTCGCGCGCTTGAGCAAGCTCGCACCACCACCGCTAGCGGCTAAAGAAGAAACGCTCGCCGGTGCAGCGCAATCTGCCGGGGCCGCATGCTGTGAGGCCGTGTGGTGTGAAGGGGTATTTTGGACGGGGGTGTTTTCTTTCAACACTTCCACCGCGTGCCGGAAACTCAACCCCCGCGTACGCATCACCCAATCCACGGGGCCACCCGCAGCCCCACACCCAAAGCAATGCCATAAGTTCTTTTGCGGCGTGACGACCAAGCTGGCCGTGCTGTCCTCGTGAAACGGGCAGCGCCCTATTAAATCTTTACCGCTGGCTTTTAATTCAATACCCCAGCTACCCACCAGCGCCTGTACGCTGACCTGCGTTTTAATGGTTTCGAGTTCTTGTTCGGGGATACGGGCCATCGGGAGTTCCTGAGTAAAAAAGCTGTCAAGGGGTCTGGAGTAAAAATAACTCTGTTATGATGTACTCTATATCAGAGTAGTGTCAAGCGCAATCCTAAAAACCGGGCTTATCCTTATGCTTTATTTAACTCAGCAGCCAATTACCGTGAACACCAAGGACGAGCCTTTTTTTAAAGACATGGGTGCCCGTATCGCTCAAGCCCGCAAAGAACGCGGCATCACACAAGTGCAACTTTCATCTTCTCTAGGCATTGCACAACAAACCCTTGCACACTATGAAGGTGGCAAACTGCGCCTACCCATTTCACTATTACCCGCGCTAGCCAACGCACTCGATACCACCGTGGAAGTACTCATCGGGCAACCCAAAGTAAAATCCACCGGCACCGCTAAACGAGGCCCAACTTCCAAGCTTGAACAACAAGTGCAGCAAATCGCGCAATTGCCACGCACACAACAACGTTTTGTAAGCCAAATGCTCGACACCATTTTGGCGCAAGCGGCTCGCTAAGAATGATTGAACTTAAACCACTGTATTTCGGAGTATCCACATGAACGCCATCGTCATTGAACATGTCCCCATCGAGCAATTGCCCGCCGAATGGCAAGCCAAGCTTGCGACTCCAGCAAACACACATGTCACCGTGCGCATCGAAACCGAAACCCTTTCGCCAGAACAGCAAGCCGCTGTAAACGAACTCGAACAGAACCCTCTATTCGGAATTTGGCGTGATCGGCAAGATATGGTCGATGTGCCCGCTTATGTTCGCAGCATTCGCGCCAGTCGGTTCAACGATGACGGCTCGCGCCGAAGCTAGAGGCCTCATGCTGATCGATTCAGATGTACTCATTTGGTTTTTGCGAGGGCACCCCAAGGCCACCGTTCGCTTAGCCATGCTTGATCAATGGCAGATTTCAATCATCACTTACATGGAAGTTGCCCAAGGCTGCCAAAGCAAAGCTCAATTGGTACAAACCAAGCACGGCCTTGCTTTACGTAAAACACAGATCGTTCCTGTCTCAGCAAACATCGGGCAACTCGCTGCCGATCTTCTCGACGCTTGGGCGCAATCGCATGGCCTGCGTCTAGCCGATGCGCTGATAGCAGCAACCGCAATCGAACACAATCAAACCTTATTGACCGCCAACAAGAAACACTTCGCTATGATCTCAAGCTTGAGCATCGAAGTATTTGAGCCCTAATTATTTCTTACGAGCATCAACCACTGCGCGGACTTTTTTTGGCTCTACAAACGAAGCAAATATCTGTTTCAACTTAGCCCGATCAACCGCGTTGAGCCAACTGGCGCGAATTTGGTCGATCGCTACATTTAATTGATCAATTAAGTAAATCCGCGCCACCTTCGGGGTGAAGGTCTTCCAAACATCTGGGCTAACATGCAACGAAACAAACACATGCATTTCAGACGGCCTGTGTGACAGCTTTAAGCCATCGATTTTCGGGCCAAGCGATAACGATGAAATAATAGGACATAGCGTTATTTGCTTCAAACTTGAAGTGAATTTTACCCGCTTAGTTTTTTCGATAAAAAACGTTTTAAGATTAGTAAGAATCGTTTGTAGCTTTTGGTGGTTTGCACCAATGTCGGTCCCAGAGAACGTAGCAAAGACAAATGATCGTTGCGCTTGGCGAAGATCCAATTCGAAGCCAGCTTCTTTGAGTCTACGCAGGACATCTTCTTTTTTCATTTTTTAGTCCTTACGCTTAGCAATGCCACCCATGGCATAACAAACCATACTTAATTTCGGCATGCCTCCAGTCGCCGCCTGATAGCCCTTACACAGCATAAATTCTGTACCCCGCGCAGAGGCCCGGTTAGGCTCTAGCGAGAACCGAATCATTTGGGTATTAGTTGCATCGTAGTACCACTGTGGGTAGCGACCCTCGGGGACAGGGCGACCCGTAATCCCAAGCTTCATAATCTCGCCGGAGGCTCGATCAACGAGCTGGTACACCCAAGTGCCCCGATTTTGATCACGTGAATTGCCATGAGTGACATCATCAATTCGCTCGATAGCCGATCCAGTCACAGCTAATCTCGCAGACCGCAAGCCCTCCACTGTACCGTCGAATACTTCACCCATCGATTGCAGCAACGACGCCACGTCTCGGCGCATACCATCCAGAGGACCAGGCAATCCGCCGGGTCCGCGGCGGCGATTTTCAAGTTCAGATGCAGCTTGGTTAAAGAGATAAACCTTACTTTTTAGTCTCGTACTGCTGGCTGCCAAATAACACCGCTTTCGCTTTGTCGTCTAACAAAGGTTTACGACGATCCGCTAATACTTGAACAGCTTTTACGACGGCCGGGCGTGCGCTAATCGTATCGAACCACCGCTTTACATGCGGGTGATCTGTTAGATCTACACCTTGGTTGGCGTGCGAACGGGCCCAAGGAAAGATAGCCATATCGGCGATGCTGTATTGCTTACCAGCTACAAACGCGCCGGTGGTTTCTAATTGTTTATTTAACACGCCGTACAAACGTTTTGATTCGTTGGTATAACGGTCGTAGGCGTATTCGATTTTTTCGGGCGCATAAATTCTAAAGTGATGGGCTTGGCCTAACATTGGACCAAAGCCACCCATTTGCCACATTAACCATTGCAACACTTCGTATTTGCCGCGCGTACTTTTTGGCATAAATCTACCGGTTTTGCCGGCTAGGTACAACAAAATAGCGCCCGATTCAAAAATCGAAATTGGTTTGCCGTCTGGTCCATCGGTATCAACCATTGCTGGCATTTTATTGTTCGGACTAATTTTTAAAAAGTCCGGCGCAAATTGTTCACCTGCACCAATATCAATAGGGTGCACGGCGTAAGCCAATTTGCACTCTTCAAGCATGATATGAATCTTGTGGCCGTTGGGGGTTGGCCAAGTGTATAAATTAATCATTGTGTTGGTTCTTTCAAAGATAACTTAGCCGCGCGTAACGGGCATTTCTACTTCTTTGCCCGGAATGGTTAGATGTTTCGCTAATTCTAATTTTGCAATGGCTACACGGTGCACTTCGTCTGGGCCGTCTGCGAGGCGCAACGTGCGCGCGTTGGCATACAAGTAAGCCAATGGAAAGTCGTCGGAAACGCCGCCGCCGCCATGCGCCTGAATCGCCCAATCAATAATTTGGCAAGCCATGTTGGGCGCAACAACTTTAATCATGGCGATTTCGGCCTTAGCCACTTTATTACCTACAGTGTCCATCATGTAAGCGGCACGTAAAGTAAGCAAACGTGCTTGATCAATCATGCAGCGGGCGTCGGCAATACGCTCGTGCCAAACCGATTGTGCGGCAACGGGTTTGCCAAACGCTACGCGCGTATTTAAGCGTTTGCACATTAGTTCTAAGGCACGTTCTGCAACGCCAATTAAACGCATACAGTGGTGGATTCGACCTGGGCCTAAGCGACCTTGGGCGATTTCGAAACCGCGGCCTTCACCGAGTAAAATATTTTCGACCGGCACTTTTACATTTTCAAATCGTACTTCGCAATGGCCGTGCGGAGCATCGTCGTAACCAAACACGCTTAGAGGACGGACAACTGTAATTCCAGGGGTTTGTGCAGGCACAACAATCATTGATTGTTGTTCATGGCGGCCAGCATCGGGGTTGGTCTTTCCCATAAAAATATAGACTTGGCAGCGTGGATCGCCAGCGCCTGATGTCCACCATTTTGTGCCATTAATAGCGTAGTGATCGCCTTGACGTTCGATACGCGACTGAATATTGGTTGCATCCGATGAAGCAACGGCAGGCTCGGTCATTGCAAAGGCAGAGCGCAACTCGCCGCGCAACAAGCGGTCTAACCATTCGCGCTTAATGCCCTCGGAGGCGTAGCGTTCTAGGGTTTCCATATTGCCGGTATCGGGCGCGCTGCAATTAAACACTTCGGGAGCCCACGGCACACGACCCATAATTTCGCACAAAGGGGCGTACTCTAAGTTTGATAAACCTTCGGGCACACGCGTTGAATGCGGTAAGAATAAGTTCCACAAACCTTGTTCGCGCGCTTTGGGTTTGAGTTGTTCAATAATTTGCGTAGGAATCCAAGGGTTGCCGGCTTTACGGTTTTTTTCAATCTCGGCGTGATACACACTTTCGTTGGGATAAATATGCTGAACCATAAAGTCGAGCAGTTTTTCCCGTAGGCCTTGAGTGCGTGATGAGTAGGCAAATTCCATGATTGATTCCAGATTCTAGTTAGTGATGTTGATACAAAATAGGTTGATACGAAATATGTTGTTACGAAAAGTTTTACGAATTTGTTACGGTCATTGTTTACAGCGTTTTTTGCGCACGCGCCCAACCTAGGTCGGCTAAGCTACGAGCGCGTTGTCCTGCAGCTAGCGCTTGTTCGCTAGCCGCTGTGCCATCGACTACGCGTTTCATAATGCCTTGCAAAATACCAGCCAAACGAAACAAATTGTAGGCCATGTAAAAATCCCAGTGTTCTATTGTTTTACGACCCGTGCGTTGGCAGTATTGAGCAATGTACTCTTGCTCGGTTGGTAAGCCAAGTGCTTGGTGATCTAGCCCGGCAATGCCACGAAATTGTCCCGGTGAAATATGCCAAGCCATACAGTGATAAGAAAAGTCAGCTAATGGATGGCCCACGGTACTTAGCTCCCAATCGAGGACCGCTAATACCGTTGGTTCGGTCGGGTGAAAAATTAGGTTGTCGAGGCGATAATCGCCGTGCACGATACTGGCTTCTTCACCCTCTGGAATATGCGCAGGTAACCACTCGATCAAGCGTTCCATCGATTCTATATGTTCGGTTTCGGAGGCTTTGTATTGTTTGCTCCAACGCGAAATTTGACGTGAAAAATAATTACCTGGTTTGCCAAAGTCGGCTAAACCTAATTGAGCAAAATCAACCGAGTGCAGGGCAGCAATAACTCGGTTCATTTCGGTCCACATTGCAGCCCGTTCGGCGTTACTTTGGTTGGGCAAACTTTGGTCCCAAATAACGCGTCCCTCGACCATACTCATCACAAAAAATGCGCGGCCAATAACCGTTTCGTCTTCACACAAACAAAACATTTCTGGCACTGGCACATCGGTATCGCGTAGCGCGTGCATGATGCGGTACTCGCGTTCGATGGCATGTGCCGAAGGCAGCAATTTAGCAACCGGTCCCGGTTTGCAGCGCATTACGTAATTACGGGTTGGTGTTAGCAGCTTAAACGTTGGGTTGGATTGACCACCTTTAAACTGCTCGATGGTCAGTGGGCCGGCAAACCCTTTTACGTGTTGATTTAAATAGTTTTCTAGGCGAGTTTGATCAATTTGTTGACGAGCCGATACGGCCATAGTGCCAGAGAACTGAGCTTGCGCCGCCGAAGGCTCGGGGGCTTTAGAATCGCCGGTTTTCGGAGCTGAATTTTTAAATTCGGTGTTTTTGGAGTCCATAGGTAACACTGTAGCGCAAACCACTTTAACTTGTTGCGTATCGAGGTGCCAGTGTTAGCATCTGAGCTCACTTAATTTCACATCCTAGAACTAGTTTCTGGGCATCGATTCAAATGTCTGCTCAAGTTGCCGTAGTTTCTCCCCCTATGTCGCATCGTAACGCCTTGCTTTGCATGTTGTTAGCCACCGCACTATGGAGCATAGCCGGTTCTGTCACTCGGCAATTGCATTCGGCTCAAGGCTTCGAAATTACTATGTGGCGCAGCGTTTTTGCAGGGTTGACGATTATTGTTTTGTGGCCGCTTGTGCAAAAAGAACGCTCATTAATTGGCGCGTTAAAAGGCGGTTTGATGATTTGGATTCCTGGCTTGTGCTGGGCGGTGATGTTTTCGTGTTTCATGATGGCCCTGTCATTGACGTCTGTAGCCAATGTTTTGGTTGCGCAAAGTGCCGGGCCAGTAATGACCGCCTTGCTTTCTTGGCTTTGGCTAAAACGTCAGTTATCAATGCGCACTTGGGCAGTTATTCTGACGGCTTCGGTTGGGGTGGCCTTAATGTTTGTGTTCGATGTACAAGCACTGTCAGGCAAACATTGGATTGGTTTTATCGTTGCACTTGGAATCCCGATCGCAGGTGCAATTAATTGGAATTTTGTCGAGCGCTACGGCAAAGGTAGTGATTTTGTTGCCGGTATTTTAATTGGTGCAATTATTTCAGCGTTAATTACTTTGCCTTTGGCGTTACCCCTTAAGGCTGACTTTCACGACATTGGTTTGTTGGCGTTTTTAGGGGTGTTTCAGTTGGGCATTCCCTGCGCAATTTGTGTCATGGCGGCACGCAGTTTACGAGCCGCTGAGTTGTCACTAATGACCTTGCTCGAAGTTATTTTTGGGATGTTGCTCGCCCTAGTATTTACCAGCGAGCGCCCCGGCATGTGGACTTGGATTGGTGGTGGTTTGGTGGTTGCGGCATTAGCTATTAATGAGCTAATCAACTTGGGTCAGTCGAAAAAATCTAGTTGAAAATTGCGGTAATTAGAATCTGAATTAAATTTCACCTACCTAATTTCAACTACTTAATTTTACCTACCTGAACTTTGGCTTTTGTTTCGCTAAAAAAGCCTCAATTCCAATCAAGGCTTCCGGCCCATGCACTTGTTCTACAAACGCCTCACGTTCGTTTAGCAAATGCTGTTCGGTCGAGGTGGTTTTTGCATTGCGAATTAGCTTTTTTATTTTTGCTAAGGCTTGAGGGGGTTTTTCGGCAAGTTGGTTTGCTAAGCTTAAAGCGCTTATCAACGCTGGGCTGTTTAATACAGCTTTACTTTCTGCCGATTCGCTTAGCCGGTTGACAACCCCTAGCAGAAAAAGCCGCTCGCCCGTTACGCGCTCACCCAGGGCACAAATTTCAAAAGCTAACTGTGCCGGCAACTGCTCGGCAAGTGCCTTTGACGAACCACCGTCTGGGGTCAGCCCGACATTGACGTAAGCCATTACAAATTTTGCAGTGGGGCTAGCAACCAATAAATCGCAAGCAAGCGCTAATGAAAAACCAGCCCCGGCAGCGGCACCATCGACTGCCGCTATGATGGGCTTAGGGCTGGCATGAATTGCGCTAATCCAGTTGTGCAATGCCTGAATAGAATCCCGCTGTACCGACGGGTCTTGCCTGCGGTTGTTAAGCAAGCGATTTAAATTGCCACCTGCGCAAAAAAAACCGTCCTCGCCGCAAAGCACTGCCACCGCTAAACTGGTGTCGTTATTAAAAGCTTCAATTGCGGCGAGACCTTGCGCGTAAATTTCGGGGGATAAAGCGTTCTTAGCATCTGGGTTGCTAATAGTCCAAAGAGCAATCGGGCCTTGCCGCGTAACTTTTAGTTCGGCAGGCGATTTATTTATCGAAGATTCGTTTATCAATGGAGTGGTCATTTTTTATTCAGTCTGCTTTTATTCAGTCTGCTTTTATTCAGCTCGCTTTTATTCACTTAGTAGCGACATATTCAATTGAGCGCGCCGCCTTAGCCATAATCCGGGACGATAGCGCGGGTCTTTTGTAACGCTATACATGTCCTCTAGCAGTCCTAAAATTCGCCGCGCACCTAATTGGTCGCCCATGCTTAGCGGCCCGATTGGATAGCCCAAGCCCAGCCTAACCGCATTATCTATGTCTTGGGGGCTGGCGATACCTTGTTGGGCAATTTCGGTCGCGACCGAAACGATGAGTGCAATAACCCGCGGCGCAATAAAACCAGGGCTATCCTTTAGCACACTGACCTGGCAACCGTCGCTCGCAAATAGCGCTGCAGCGCGTAACGCGTAACTAATATCCGTTGCAGGATTGGTCATGATTACTCGGCGTTTGCAGGCTTTAAAACCGAAGGCAAACAAGGTGTCTAAAGCGATGCTGCGTTCTGGTGCTACTTGGCATTCGATTGCTTCGGTCGTGCAATCTTTTCCTTCGGGCAACAGTACAATTAAACTATCGTGGGCTGGTGTACTGCTGTCGTCGATGCGGGTGCCTAGGGCGCTGAGTAGCTCTACAACAGCAGCGCGTTGTAGTCCTGGGCCAACCCAAGCGTGTACGATTGGCGACAGGTCGGGCGCTGAAGCAGTACTAGTTGTAGTCGTATTTAAACTAAGATCAATTGGTTTTTGTAAAACGCCATCTTGGTACGCATAAAAGCCTTGCTCCGTTTTTCGTCCCAACAAACCGCCCGCTAAACGTTGGGCCGTTATAGGGGAGGGACGAAACCGTGGCTCTTGGTAAAACTGATTAAAAATCGACTCCATAACAGGATGCGAAACATCTAATGCCGTCAAATCTAAAAGTTCAAAAGGCCCCAGCCTAAATCCTTGACCGGGTGTGCTTGCTGAAGTGGGCTTAAACAAAACTTGTTCGCGCAGTACTTGATCAATGGTTTGATACGCTAGCGCATCTTGCCTATGATTAAAGTGCGCTACACCCTCGCCAAGTAAACGTAATGCCTCGGTGCCATAAGCACGGCCCGCATGATTCACAATAAAGCCCGGAAAGTCTGCGCATTGCACGGCTGTATGGCCGGTTAAACCAACTAACTCGACTAATTGCGTAATAACGCTGGCATCGGTTCTAACGCCGCGAATGACTTCGACAACTTTCATTAGCGGCACAGGATTAAAAAAGTGCAGTCCAGCAACCCGATTGGGCAATTGGCAGGCCGACGCAATAGCGGTAATCGACAACGATGAAGTGTTACTAACAATAATTGCCGTCGGTTTTAGCAGTGCTTCAAGTGACTTAAAGACGGTTTGTTTTACGGCTAAATTTTCTACGATTGCTTCAACCACTAAATCGCACTGCGCTAGACCAGCCAGTTCTTGCGTAATCGAAACGCGCGCTAAAATTTCTTTAGCTTGATCTGCAGGTAACTTGCCCTTAGCTACTAAAGTGTCGAAGGTTGTCGACAAGTACTTTAGAGCGGCCTGCAGAGCAGGGGCTTGGGTATCATGTAAGACGACAGTACGACCGCATTGGGCAAATAGTTGTGCAATGCCACGGCCCATTGCGCCGCTACCAATAATGCCAATGGTTTGTATGGCCATGAAGCAGCTTCCCTAACGAAATAAGTTTTTATTGAATGGTCCCATTATTGCAGACTTTTATGAGCTTGCTTGGGACTTAACGACGGAGACGCTCCGAGGCCAATAATAACTAAAGCGGAGAGAACGCATCCACTAGCAAGTGCAACCCAGACCACACAACGACTAGCAAGTGCAACCCAGACCACACCAGCAAAAGCAAGAAGACGTTAAACTAGTCGACTCTTAGCCCAAATTCACAATTGATTGGATTTTTTTTATGATTACTTTGCATGGTTTTGCCGTTAGCAATTACTACAACAAATGCAAAATTGCGTTGTTAGAAAAAGGCGTGGCGTTTGAAGAAAATTTAGTTTGGACAGGGCAAAGCCCAGAGTTGCTGGCTAAAAGCCCAATGGGCAAAATTCCATTCTTAGAAACGCCCCAAGGCATCATCAATGAATCTCAGGTTATTTTAGAGTACATAGAACAGGCAAACCCGCAAAATCCGTTGTTGCCGAAGGATCCGTTTGCAGCTGCAAAAGTACGCGAGCTGAGCCAATTTATTGATTTGCATATCGAACTAGTTGCCCGTCGCTTATATCCACAAGCGTTTTTTGGCGGTACCGTATCCGACAGTACAAAAGAGGGTGTTCGTAAAGACTTAACCAAAGGCATTCGAAGTTTGAAGGCCTTGGTTAAATTTTCGCCTTTTGTAGCGGGCGAGGAATTTACGCTAGCCGATTGTTCGGCGTATGTTCATTTGCCTTTGGCTGCGATGGCTACAAAAACGGTTCTCGGTGAAGACATGCTGGCAGATTTGCCTTTGCGTGAGTACGCGACGTTAATGCGAACCCGAGCTAGTGTTCAAAAAACCGATACGGATCGCAAGGCCAATCAAGCATTAATGGCTGAACGGATGAAGGCTAAATAAGCTTAAATAATTAATTCTAGTTGCTCGGATAGTGCTAACCATTCGAGCTCTAGAATTTCAATTTGGGCGCGCAGCTGACCATGTTCTTTAGTCACTTGGGCTGCTGCGCCAGCATCCGCGTAAAGCGCTGGATCGGCTATGCGTAAATCGAGTTGCGCTAGTTTAGTTTGCAAGGGATTAAGTTTTTTTTCTACTTGTGCAACCGCCTTTTCTAGCGGTTTTTTTAATTCGTTTAAGCGCAAGCGTTCTTGCGCTGCAAAGCGGCGTTCGTCTTTGCGCGATACCGAATCATTTGCGCTATCGCTATTGATCTCGTTATCAGTTGCTAAATCGGTTTGGTTGCTCGAACCGTCAATGGTTTCTGCATTCGATTCATTGCTTAATTTACGTAGTTCTTGGTTCTTCTTAACCAGCCACTGCGTGTAGTCGTCTAAATCGCCTTCGTATTCTTGCAACGAACCATCGGCAACTAAAACGAAACGATCAACTGCTGTTCGTAACAAAGCGCGATCATGTGAAACTAACAATAGTGCGCCGGGGTAGTCGGCCAACGCCAAGGTTAACGCTTCGCGCGCTTGTGCATCTAAATGGTTAGTTGGTTCATCTAAAATAAGTACGTGAGGTCGTGTCCAAGCCAACATTGCCAAGGCTAAGCGCGATTTTTCACCGCCACTAAAAGGTGCAATAGGATCGGTGGCTAACTCCCCGCGAAAACCCCATGGGGCAAGGTAGTCGCGTAGTTCTTGCGGCGTGCGTTCTGGTGCCAAGCGGCGCATATGTTCGAGTGCGCTAGAAGTCGAATCCAGTGCCTCAATAGCACCTTGCGCAAAGTAGCCAAGCTTAGCCACTTTGGATGCCGTCATGGTGCCACCCAACGATTGAAGCTCGCCAACTAAGGTGCGGATTAAGGTGGTTTTACCAGCACCGTTACGTCCTAAAACACCAATACGTTCGCCTTTGCGAATTGATAATTTGATGTTGCGCAACAAAGGCTCGCCGTAGCCGCAATTTAAGCTGTCGGTTACAACAATTGGATCTGGGCCTTCACCCGTCATTTCAAAACGAAACGAGGTGCTGGGAGCTGAGCTTACTTTTTGTACGCGCTCGATGCGCTCTAACGCCTTCAAGCGGCTTTGCGCTTGCTTGGCCTTAGTGGCTTTAGCGCGAAATCGTTCTACAAAACTAGTTAAATGGGCGATGCGAGTTTCTTGCGCTTGTACGGTCCGTTCGCGTAGTTCGGCACGTTCTAATGCTTGTTCTTCGAAGCTAGTGTAACCACCCGCATAGCGAGTGATGGTGTCGTGTTCTAAATGCCAAACGCTATCGGCAACAGCATCAATAAACTCGCGGTCATGCGAAACCAACAGTGTTGCGCCTTGAAAGCGCCGCAGCCAATCTTGCAACCAAATAATTGCGTCTAGGTCGAGGTGATTGGTGGGTTCATCAAGCAATAGCAAATCGCCCGGAGCCATTAAAACGCGTGCCAAGTTAAGGCGCATTTTCCAACCACCCGATAACTCGTTGACGCTTTGCTCGCATTGCGCCTGCGAGAAACCAAGACCCGTCAACAAAATACGTGCACGGGCTGGCGCTGACCAAGCTTCAAGTTCGGTCAGCTTGTCCATTGCTTGCGCTAACGCGATATCTGAAGTGCTTAACGAAGCCGCTTGTGCAGCAGCTAGTTCGCGGTCACCAGCAATGACATAGTCGGCACTGCTTAATGTGCTGTGCGGGGTAATTTGTTCTAGCTTAACAATGCGCGATAAAGGCGGGCGGTGGAGGTCGCCACCATCGATTGCGGCTTCATCACAAATAGCGGCCAATAACGACGATTTTCCTGTGCCGTTGCGCCCAACCAAAGCAGCGCGCTCGCGCGGATTAAGTTGCACATTGGCTTTGTCGATCAGTAATTTGCTGCCACGGGCAAGCTGTAAATCTTCTAGTTTTAACACTCTGTTGTTACTCGTCCAGTCTTACTCATCTTGTCTAACTCGTCTTGTCTAACTCGTGTAATTGGCTTTTTTAAGCCACTGGACAAGGGCTTCGCGGGTCACGGCGACCACCATCTCGAAGCCAGTTTCTACCGGCACGTAGGCAAACTCTAAGCTGGCAAAGGCTTGATCAAAATAGGGCGCCTCGTTGCCAATCTCTAGCAACAGCAATCCATCAGCGTGTAAGTGTTCAGGCGCGTTGACTAGTATTTTTTTAATAACATCCATACCGTCGTGGCCGGCGGCTAGTGCGTTAGGTGGTTCGTGTAAATATTCGCGCGGCAAATGACTAATCGAGTCGGCATTAACATAGGGCGGATTGCATAAAATCAAATTAAATTTATTACCCTTTAGCCCTTTAAACAAGTCCGATTCGATCAACTTAATTTCGGAAGGTTTAATGTTGTGCAAAGTACAGTTTTCACGTGCTAAAGAAAGTGCCTCGGGGCTGATATCGGATGCCCAAATTTGCGCATTTGGCAGCGCTTGATGAGCAAAAATTGCGATGCTGCCACCGCCAGTACATAAGTCTAAAACGGACTCGATTGCTTCGTCATTAGCAATCCAAGGGCTAAGCTCGGGTGTTAACAACTCGACTAATAAACTACGCGGAACTAGAGCGCGTTCGTCACATAAAAAACGCTGTTCGTTAAACCAAATTTCTCCGGTAACGTAGGCCAATGGACGGCGTTTTTGGCATCGTTCATTAATGCAATGCAACAAACGATAGCGCTCTTTAGTGGCAAGCTTTGCATCGATATGCCGTGTCACGCCATCGGGCGGCAAATTTAAACAGCCGGAAACAAGCAAGCTAGCTTCTGCTGAAGCATCCAAATAGCCGTGACCAAAAAACACGCGATGGGCTATTAATTGAGATTCGGTAAAGCGTAACCAGTCAGCGATGGTTTCAAATGATTCTACGGCCTCAACCGCGCTAAGATCGCCAATAGGATCATTGGCAACCAGTAAAGGCAAAGCATTGGGTGTAGGTGTATCGGTCATTTCAAGCGCTGCATAAAAAGAAAACACAAAACTAAGCGAGTGCTTAGTACAAAAACCATTAAAGTTTAGTCGGTGTTAATAACGAAGACCACAAGTCTGGGTTAAAGCCCACTAAAACGGTGTCGCCTACAGTTAAAACTGGGCGTTTCATAAGAGTCGGATTCAAAACAATTGCGTGACCGGCGCTAGTTTGATCAACTACGGCTTTGCGTTCGTCTTCGGGCAATTGCCGCCATGTTGTACCGCGTTTATTCAGTAGGGTATCCCACGGTAAATGCTTAAACCACTGATCTAAATGTAACTGAGTAAGGCCGTCGGCTCGCACATCGTGAAAATGAAAATTTTGTTGGTGCGCGTTCAGCCAAGACTTCGCTTTGCGGCATTGATCGCAATTACTAATTCCGTAAATCGTGATGGCTGAACTGGCTGCGGCAGGCATGTTAAATGTTGAGTAAAAATTCTGAGAAAGTGGCCGTATCAGGTTTTGCAGCTGGCTCAACACCGACTTTAGTCGCGACGCTTGGCGGAGCTGCAGTAGTGCCGACCGATTTTGCTTCGGCTTGATTTTCTAGCAGCCACTGTAAATTGGTTGCAGAATCCGCGTTGGCAAGAGCGTCCTCGCGTGTGATTAAGTTCTCGCGAACTAAACGTACGAGCGATTGGTCAAAGGTTTGCGAGCCTTGGGCCAGACTTTTTTCCATCGCGTCTTTAATTTCACCAATACGCGCTTGCTCGATTAACTCGGCAATATGGCTACTATTTAGCAACAGCTCTACTGCTGGAACACGGCCACCGCTTACAGACCGTACCAATCGTTGGCTGACCACGCAACGCAACGAAGTCGCTAAGTCTGCGAGTAACGCGCGGCGATTGTCTGGAGGGTAAAAACTAATCACACGATTCATGGCGTGGTAACTATTGTTGGCATGCAAAGTCGACAAAACGAGGTGACCCGATTGCGCGTAGGCAAGGGCGGCGGTCATTGTTTCGGCATCGCGAATTTCACCAATTAGCAAGACGTCTGGCGCTTGGCGCATCGCATTTTTTAGGGCGATATGCAAACTGTCAGTGTCGGTACCAATTTCTCGTTGATTGATAATCGAACGCTTGTTTTTATAAATAAATTCGATGGGATCTTCCATCGTTAAGATATGGCCGCTTTTGCGTTCGTTACGATAATCTAACATCGAGGCGAGCGTGGTCGATTTACCAGAGCCCGTGGCGCCAACAACCATTACCAAGCCACGCTTATCCATGATCACTTCGGTAAGCACATCGGGCAGGCTTAGGGTCTCAAACGCCGGAATATCGCCAGGAATAAAACGCACTACAGCGGCGGGGGAGCCGCGTTGTTGCATGACGCTAATTCGAAAACTACCAACGCCGCGTAAGCCGTAAGCGACGTTGAGTTCGCGCTTTTGCTCAAATTGAGCCCAAGTCGCCTCATCAATAATTTCACGCAACAGGGTTTTTATTGTGTCGGGAATCATTTTTTGACTGCCAACAGGAATAGAAACTCCGTTGATTTTTAAGTGAACAGGTGAACCGGGGGCAATAAAAAGATCGGATGCTTTCTTTTCTGCCATTAGTTGCAAAAGACGATCCATCGCCATAATTAGTCGCCGCGTAAAAGTTCGTTAATACCGGTTTTAGCGCGGGTTTGTGCATCAACCCGTTTCACAATCACAGCGCAAGCCAGTTGTACTTTACCGTCGCTAGAAGGCAGGGTTCCCGGAACGACAACTGAACCGGATGGAACCCGACCATAACTAAATGTTCCAGCAGCGCGGTCGTAAATTTTGGTGCTTTGACCGATGAAAACACCCATTGATAAAACCGAGTTTTCTTCGATGATGACGCCCTCAACAACTTCGGAACGGGCTCCGATAAAGCAATTGTCCTCAATAATGGTTGGGTTGGCTTGTAGGGGCTCGAGCACGCCGCCAATTCCAACACCACCAGACAGGTGTACGTTTTTACCAATTTGAGCACACGAACCAACCGTCGCCCAAGTGTCGACCATCGTGCCCGAATCAACATAAGCACCAATGTTAACAAACGAGGGCATCAGTACAACATTGGGGCCGATGTAAGAGCCACGGCGAGCAACTGCGGGCGGTACAACGCGGTATCCAGCGGCGGCAAACGCAGCGGCATCCATTCCTGCGAACTTGCTAGGAACCTTGTCGTAAAAGCCCATGGCGCCTGAATCCATTGGCACGTTTTCAGCCATGCGAAAGCTTAAAAGTACGGCCTTTTTTAACCATTGATGCGTAACCCAATCACCGCTCGATTTTTCCGCAACGCGTAAACGACCGGCATCAAGTTCGGCTAAAACATGCTCAACGGCATGACGAATTTCGTTTGAGGTGTTTTTGGGATTGAGTTGAGCGCGGTCTTCCCAAGCGCCTTCGATAATTTGTTGAAAGTTTGTCATTGTGTTTAGATTGTTCTGTTTTTGTAGTTTACGAGGTGTTTAGTTCGGAGTTTTTATTGAGCTTTTTGGCAAAACGAAATAATTCGTTCAATGCCCAATTGACAGGTTTGCTGCGATTCTACGAGTGCCAAGCGGATATAGCCATTGCCTGGGTTAAAACCGTTATTTTCGCGGCTTAAGTAGCTACCCGGAAGGCTCAATACGTTGCTTTGCCGGTACAACTCTTGAACGAAAAGTTCGTCGCTGCTTAATTTAGTAGCAGCTTGGGTTGAAGCCAACGAAACTCGCAGGTCAGGAACCCTTAGCCAATAGTAAAAACCAGCGTCAGGCATCGCGGTGGGTAAAACCGTATTTAGCCCGGGGTAGCTGGCTTTGTATTTAGCGGCATATTGCATACGATTTTCTAAAACATGCTGCTCGTCTTTCCAAGCGGCTGTGCTGGCGGCCTGAACCATAAGGCTCATGGCGCTGCCGTGGTAAGTGCGATACAACAAGAATTTTTTAAGAATTTCGGGATCGCCCGAAACAAAGCCGCTGCGTAAACCAGGTGCATTAGAACGTTTAGAAAGGCTGGTAAAGCTAACAATACGCTCCCAAGAACGACCTAACTGTTGGGCTGCTTGCAAAGCCCCTATAGGTGGGGCAGTGTGCCAAATTTCGCTGTAGCACTCGTCCGAAGCAATGACAAAGCCATATCGATCGGCCAGTTCAAAAACGGTTTTCCACTCGGCCAGTGGCATAACGCGACCGGTTGGGTTGCCGGGCGAGCAAACAAACAGCAGCTGGGTGCGTTTTAAAACATCGACCGGAATACTGTCCCAATTGCAGGCAAAGCCATTGGCTGGGTCCTGATCAAGATACCAAGCTTGGGCTCCGGACAGCAGCGCTGCACCCTCGTAAATTTGATAAAACGGGTTTGGGGACAAAACAATAGGCGGGCCCGAAGTGTTTGCATCGCGATTAATAACAACTTGCGCCAAGCTAAACAAAGCTTCACGCGAGCCAAGGACCGGCAAAACATGTAGCTTTGGATCAACATTGATTAGGCCGTAGCGTTGGGTAAGCCAAGCCGCAATTGCTTCACGCAAAGCCGGGCTTCCGGCGGTTGCTGGGTAAGAAGATAGCCCCGAAAAGTTGGCCTGCAATGCTTCTGTAATAACCGTAGGAGTTGCGTGCTTCGGTTCGCCTATCGATAAATTGACGGGCGTTAGTTGAGCATTAGATACAACTTGGCCCATTAAAGCGCCTAAACGCTCGAAAGGATAAGGATTAAGTTTACTTAAAAGTGGGTTCAAGTGATTTCTAATAAATCGCGGTTAAGTTATTGTATTTATTAAAAATCTACGGTTGCAGAACCTGTTGTTTGTGACGGGAAGCTCACGGTTTCTAAAGGCTTCCAACCTTTTTTACGATGTTCGACCACTACATTCGTAAAAATGCCACCACGCACATACCAACGAGCGATGACACGCATAAATCGGGGGTTCGTTACTTCAACCAATTCGTCTAAAATTTTGTTGGTAACTGCCTCATGGAACGCACCTTCATTACGAAAGCTCCACATGTAGTTCTTTAAGCTTTTCAGCTCGACACAGTTTTTATCAGCCACATAGTCAACTTTGAAGTGAGCGAAATCAGGCTGGCCGGTTAAAGGGCACAAGCAAGTGAATTCCGGAATATCAAAGTGGATCAAGTAGTCGCGCTTAGGCGCTGGATTTGGAAACGAGTCGAGTTTTTTACTGGGCTTGGAAGGCATAAGTGTCGGGCGTTAAGTGATTGCAATAGGGCTAAATAGGAAAAATAAAAGTGCGATTTCTCGGGTGGTATTATACGTTCGGTGGTGGCGTTGAGTTTGGGGTGGCTTTAAACCATCGTCGCAGGTCACGCCGCAGCAACGAAAGTATGCCGCGGCTGTTCTTAATAGTGCAACACAGAAATGTTAGGCGATTTACTCGTTTAATCACTAAAAATTTATGGCGCAGCCGGTTTTGTGCTGGGCGCGTTTTTTTTCGCGTTTTTAATGCTTCTTTATCGATAGGTTCATCGTGCGCCTGAAACAAATTAAGTTGGCTGGCTTTAAAAGCTTTGTTGATCCCACTTCATTCGAAGTGCCTAGTCAGTTAGTCGGCGTGGTAGGCCCTAACGGCTGCGGTAAGTCCAATATTATTGATGCTGTGCGTTGGGTGCTGGGCGAATCCCGAGCTTCCGAGCTTCGTGGCGAATCGATGCAAGACGTTATTTTTAACGGTTCGGATCAACGCAAACCTTCTTCACGTGCCAGCGTTGAATTGGTGTTCGATAACGCCCTTGGTCGTGTTGGTGGAACTTGGGGTACGTACGCAGAAATCGCAGTTAAAAGAATATTAACGCGCGATGGTCAATCTATTTATTCGATTAATAATCAAGCGGTTCGCCGCAAAGATGTTCACGATATTTTTCTGGGTACCGGCTTGGGCCCACGTGCCTACGCGATTATTGGACAAGGCACCATTTCCCGCATTATCGAAGCGCGCCCCGAAGATTTGCGGATTTTTCTCGAAGAGGCCGCTGGCGTTTCGAAATACAAAGAACGCCGTCGCGAAACTGAAAATCGCTTAGCGGATACCCGTGAAAATTTAATCCGCGTTGACGATATTTTGCGTGAATTAAATAACCAGCTGGACAAACTTGAGCGTCAAGCCCATGTAGCCCAGCAATTTAAAGAGTTTGAAGCCGATCGTGATCGTAAGCAAAAAATGCTGTGGTTGCTGCGCCGTGACGAAGCTTCTGCCGACCGGGATCGTTTACAAGCCCAAGTCGCCGCGGCGCAAACAGAACTCGAGCAAGCGACGACCGAGTTGCGTAGCTTAGATACACAATTAGAAAGTGTGCGAGAAGCGCAATTTACGGCGGGCGATAAGTTACACAATCAACAAGCGCTTTACTACGAAAAAAACAGTACCGTTGCTCGCCTTGAGGCTGAGATTCGGATGGTGGTCGATTCACGTAACCAAGTGAACTCGCAATTAGCCATGTTTGCCTCGCAAACAGCCGATGCACAAGGTCGCCAGTCGTTTGCGCGCCAAGAAGTAGAGCAATTGGCGTCGCAATTAGAAGAAGCCGCAGAACGCGAAGAGCAGTTAACAGCAGAGTTAGAGCAGGCCGAATCCGAAATTGAACCGATAGAAGCCGGTGTTGCTAAAGCCGACGCTGAAGTCGAGGCGGCTCGTACCTTAGCAACTGAAGTCAGCAAAGCCATCGAAGTCAGTGCGGCTCGGCAATCGGCAGCCCGTCGCCAAATAGAATCCTTAAGTTTACGTTTAGACCGCGCGCGGCAAGAACGAAAACAAGTTGAAGTGCCCGAATCGACTGCAGTTGAACGTGCGGTAACGATTCGTGACTCTGCATTAAAAGATGAAGAGTTATCGCTGATAGCAATGAATGAAGCGGAAACCAAATGGCGTGGCTTAGAAGTGCAGCGGACACCCGCGCAAGAAAGTTTGCGCGGATTGCAAACCAAAACAAGTCAAATTGAAGCCCGAATTAGCGCGTTAAAGCAATTGCAAGAACGTGCGCAGTCACAAGCTAAAGTTGTGCCTTGGTTGCAAAAACATGGGCTCGATAAATTGGGCCGCCTTTGGCAAAAAATGCAAATCGAATCGGGCTGGGAAACTGCCGTCGAGTCGGTATTGCGTGATCGGGTCTCTGCTCTAGAAGTGGGTAGTTTAGATTTAATTAGCAAGCTTAGTGCCGACGCACCACCGGGTAAGGCAACGTTTTACTCGGCAACTATCGAGGCTAAGCCGTCGGCTGCCTCAATAGAAAATTCGACTCCGTTGGCGAGGATGGTCCGGAGTAACGAGAACCGTTTAAATCAAGTAATGGCTGATTGGCTCGCCAATATTTATTGTGCAAATTCGCTCGATGAAGCGATGCAAAAGGCGCGTAACCATGCCTCGGGCATTGTGTTTGTTACCAAGCAAGGCCACCAAGCGACGCGCAGTGGTATCCAGTTTCACGCAGCCGAAAACGAGCAAGAAGGCGTTTTAGCAAGGCAACACGAATTAGAGTCGTTAACTAAAGAACATCGCGCACAACAATTGTTGGCCGATGAAGAACGCTCCCGCGTTGCTATATTAGAAAGTTCAGCCCAAGCGGCATTAACGGCTTTTAGCCAGTTACGCGAAAAACATGCGGGCGATTTACGTGCCCTCGGACAAGTCCGCGTAGAAGCCGAGCGGCTTGAGCAACAGGCGGCGCGTTCTAACGAATCGGTTTCGCGACTTGAATCATTAATTGAAGAAATTAACGCCGAATTGCAAGGCTTGCATGAGGAAGAAAGCCAAATGCAAGAGCAATTCGAAACCCAAGATATGGCGTTGGGTGAAAAGCAGCAAAGTTTAGAAGACAAGCGCGAAGTGTTTTTTGAAGTGCAAGCTCGGCTTGAAAAAGCCAAGCAACGTCTGCGTGATTTAGAGCGTACCCAGCAAGAAACTTCTTTCCAAAAACGAGCCCTTGCGAGCCGTCGCGAGCAGTTGGTTGAGTCTGATCGCGGTGCTGCTGATTTGCTGGCACGTACAGCTGGACAAGTAACCGCGTTAACTGCGCAGCTAACTCAACTTAATGAAAGCGCTAATCAGGCTGGTTTGCAAGCGGCTTTAGAAGATCGTGTTGCCGCTGAAACTGCCTTGGGCCAAGCCCGCAACGCAGTCGAAGAGGCGAACCAACAATTACGCCAAGCTGAAGAAAAACGCTTAGGTATCGAGCGTTCGCAAGAACCCTTGCGCACCAAAGTAAGCGAAGTGCAGTTAAAAGAACAAGCCGCGCGTTTAAACATCGAGCAGTACTCGGTGCAATTAGAAGAAGTGCAAGCGGACGAAACAGCAGTTCGCGCCGCGTTTGAATCGGTTCCAAAGATCGGTTATTTACAAGGGGAAATGACTCGTTTAGCAGCCAGCATTGCTAACCTTGGTTCGGTAAACTTGGCCGCGCTAGATGAGTTAACCCAATCGCGTGAACGGCAGAATTTCTTAACTGCACAAATGGCAGATTTGAACGAAGCGATTACAACGCTAGAAGATGCCATCAAAAAAATCGATCTAGAAACACGCGCCTTGTTGCAAGACACTTACGACAAAGTAAACGAAGGTTTTGGCGTATTGTTCCCCAAACTATTTGGTGGTGGCGAAGCCAAGCTCACCTTAACGGGCGACGAAATTTTAAACGCTGGTGTGCAAGTTATGGCGCAGCCACCGGGTAAGCGAAATGCTACGATTCATTTGTTAAGCGGTGGCGAAAAAGCCCTAACTGCTATTGCACTGGTGTTTGCAATGTTTAAACTAAACCCAGCGCCGTTTTGTTTGCTCGATGAGGTGGATGCCCCATTGGACGATGCAAATACCGAGCGCTATGCAAATATCGTGCGTGAAATGTCGGATCAAACCCAGTTCTTGTTTATTACCCACAACAAAATTGCGATGGAATTAGCGCAACAACTGATTGGTGTCACTATGCAAGAAAAAGGCGTTTCACGAATTGTTGCTGTAGACCTAGAGGATGCTTCGCGGATGTTGGTGGCAGCATGACCTCCCTCCAAACTACCTTGCTAATTGTTGCGGTCGTTGCGATTGCTGCGGTTTTAATTTACAACTTTTTGCAAGGTCGAAAAGTTAACCAACGTATCGAGCGCTCGCGAGCTGGTATGGCTGCAGCACATACTGAAAATACTAGTAAGGAACGTGCAGAGCCGGTTTTAGAGCGCTTTACTATGGCAGGGCCAGAGGCTGATACACCAGGTTTTACTGCGCAAACAAATGGTTTTGAAGCGGCTTCAAGTACGGGCAAAAGCGGCGGTAACGCGTTGGATGGTAGTTTGGTCGGTGGTTTGGTCGGTGGTTTGGCTGGGTCTGGGGGGCAGGGGTCTGGTTTGGCTCAAGACCACAATTTAGATTTTGATTCTGCTGCGTCAAGTGGCATGTCTTCTGGTGCAAACAATTTACAGTCACGGGATCACGGTACAGCGCCGGGCTTCGGCACTACAGCCGAGCAAGCGAACAACTTCGACAAGCCAGCGACCGGCGATGCGTGGATGTTGCGCAGCTACGGGCTAAATCCCGTTGCCGATTGCATTGTTGATTTACCGTTACGCGACTCGTTATCGGGCGAACGTATTTTGTCGTTGACTAGCGGTATTCGCCGCGTCGGTAGTAAGCCAATTATTTTTGAAGGTCAGAACGACCAAGGCGAATGGGAACCGATTGTTACGGGTGAACGTTTTGCAAGTTTGCGAGCCGGTGTTTTGCTAGCCAATCGTCATGGTGCGTTAAACGCGATGGAGTTTTCGGACTTTGCGTCCTACATGGAAAAATTAGCCACCCATTTCGAAATTCATGCCAACGTGCCCGACATGCAATCAACCCTGCAACGTGCTCGGCAATTAGATGCGCAATGTGCCGATTTAGACGCTCAAATTGGCTTAAACATTATTGCCAGTGAAGCGCTCTCAACCAGCGATTTGTCCACGCTTGCTTCCGAGTTTGGTCTTACCGAGCGCGGCAACAACCGTTTTTCGTTAATGGGAGAACATCAAGAGGCCCTGTTTTCAGTGGCTTTAGGCGATGCGCCTAATCGCTTAAATTTGTTGCTCGATGTACCTCGTGCACCGTCAGCGGCTAACCCCTGGGCGCGAATGCTCGATTGTGCTCAACGTTGCGTTGCTCGTTTTGGCGGTCGCTTAGTTGACGACGCCGATAAGCCATTAAACAAAGAGGCGCTAGAGCGCATTGGTTCTCAATTGGCACAGCGCTATCAATCGCTCTCAGAGGCAAGCATGGTCGCGGGATCGCCGGTTGCGCTGCGGTTGTTTAACTAGTCTGAGTCATCAGTCTGGGTCACAGGTCAGTTTTACAATTCTATTGAATTAGTTGCACATCGACATGGAAATAACCACCGAGTTGCGCGCAAAAACTGCATCATTGCGCAAACAGTTAGACGACTGGGCGCACGCTTACCATGTGCTGGATGCACCCAATGTACCCGATGCAGAATACGACCGGGTTTATCGCGAACTAGAAGCGATTGAACGCGATAATCCCGCACTTGTAGACCCACAATCGCCGACACAGCGCGTTGGTGGGCAAGCGCTGGATGCTTTTGAGCCTGCGCGTCATCAGCAACCGATGTTGTCGTTAAATAATGCCTTCGAAGCAACCGATGTAGAAGCCTTTGATCGGCGGGCTCGTGAAGGGCTAAGTGTCGGTGAGGCGTTGCTAGAGTATGCAACCGAACTTAAATTTGATGGGCTTGCCGTTAGCTTAATTTATCGCAATGGTTTACTGGATCGAGCCGCAACCCGAGGCGATGGGACAACCGGCGAAAACGTTACTCAAAATATTCGCACTATTAAAAATGTGCCACTACGTTTGCGCCAACCAGAAGACGGAACTGCTTTACCGGTGTTGCTCGAAGTACGTGGTGAAGTGTTAATGCTAGCGGCCGATTTTAAAAGTTTAAACGAGCGCCAACGGCTAGCGGAACAAAAAGAGTTTGCCAATCCGCGCAATGCAGCAGCGGGCTCTTTACGCCAACTTGATCCCGCGATTACAGCGCAACGACCGTTACATTTTTTTAGTTATGCATTGGGCGAAGTGCAGACCGCGCCCTCTGATGAAACTACCCACGAACACCTTGACCGCCATTCGGATACTTTGGATTGGATGCGATCTCTTGGTCTACCCGTGGGCGACTTTAGGCGCGTGGTGCAGGGCACTGTTGGGTTACTCGCATTTTACGAAGAAGTCGGTAAAGCGCGAGATAGTTTACCGTTTGATATCGACGGCGTTGTTTACAAACTGAACGACCGAAGTATGCAAGAGCAATTGGGTTTTGTTTCGAAGGCCCCGCGTTTTGCAATCGCGCACAAGTTTCCGGCGCAAGAAATGTTAACGACGTTGCTCGATATCGAAGTGCAGGTTGGTCGAACTGGCTCGTTAACCCCGGTAGCGCGGTTAGAGCCAGTGTTTGTAGGTGGCGTTACAGTTACCAATGCAACATTGCATAACGAAGACGAAATTGCCCGCAAGGGCCTAATGATTGGCGACATCGTTGTTGTGCGGCGGGCTGGTGATGTTATTCCTGAAGTAATGCGTTCGGTGCCCGAACAACGACCAGCAACAGCACGGGTTTTTGAAATGCCTACGCGGTGTCCAATTTGCCAATCGCCCGTGGTACGTGATGAAGACGAGGCCGTGGCGCGTTGTACTGGCGGCTGGGTTTGTGCAGCACAGCGTAAGCAAGCTATAGAGCATTTTGCAAGCCGCCGCGCAATGGAAATTGAAGGCCTAGGCGAAAAGTTAGTTGATCAATTAGTTCAAGCTAATTTACTGTCTAATTTTTCTGATATTTATTCAAACTTAAATTTAGAGAATTTAAAAAACCTAGATCGTTTCGGTGAAAAGTCGGCTACCAATTTATTGGCTGGTATTCAAACCAGTAAGTCGCGCGGCCCAGCTCGGTTATTGTTTGGTTTGGGGATTCGGCACGTGGGCGAAGAAGTTGCTCGTTTGTTAATCGAGCATTTTGGCAGCCTAGATGCTGTGGCTGCTACTAGTGCAGACCAGTGGAACACTTTGCTAGAACAAAAAGCCCAAATTCAAAAAGATAATCAACGCAGGCGTACCAAAGGCGAGCCGCTTGAATTGGTGCCACTAGAGGGCATTGGCGAGCGCATTATTCAAAGCTTACGCGATGCGTTAACGATAACAAACGCGGTTACAAATGCGATAACAAACGCGGTTACAAACCCGGTTACAAACCCGGTTACATATGCGCCGCTACAAACCGAGATTCAACGTTTAAAAGCAGCCGGTTTAGTCACCGATTTACCAGCGGCCTCTACAATTGAAGGACAATCGAATGCGCCTCAAACTTTGCAGGGCATGACGATTGTGGTTACTGGAACTTTACCGAACTATGGCCGAGATGCTTTGCACGACCTAATTCGCGCACATGGCGGTAAAGTGGGTAGTTCTGTTTCGAGTAAAACTAGTCTTTTGGTGGCCGGTAGTGACGCTGGCAGTAAGTTAGCCAAGGCGCAAGAACTAAACATCGTTGTTTTAGACGAGGCTAGTTTTCTTAAAAAATTTGCGCTTAAACCTGACTAATTGCAAGTTAAAGATTAAACAATTCTTTTAACGCCAATCGATATTGCGCTTGACCCACCGAATTCGTGTTGTGATGCGAGCCACCGTTAACCATCACAAATTTTTTCGGACCTTGCGCGGCTTCAAACAATTGCTGACCTAAAGTAGGGTTTATCAAACGATCTTCGCTGCCATGCACTACCAACAATGGCGAGCCAATTTTCGCAACCTTTTTAATTGATTCAAATCGCTGAGTGATAAACGCTTTTACCGGCAACCAGCCCCATTGCATCGAGCTAAACACGTCTGGGATCGAGGTAAACGTTCCCTCAACAATCACCCCTGTTTCGTCGTTGACTTGGGTTGCCAAATGGATGCCAATGGCGCCGCCTAAAGAGTGGCCAAATATGTAACGATCTTTTGCATGGTGTTGCTGGGCTAGCCAAGACCAAGCGGCTTGTGCGTCCTCATAAGCCATTGCTTCGGAAGGTGTTTGGCTTGATGTTTTGCCAAAGCCGCGGTAATCAACCACTAAAACGGAGAACCCCAAGTCGTGCATACGACGAACTCGGAAGGCGCTGCCATTTACGTTCCAGCGTGCGCCGTGCAAATACAACAAAACCGGTGCCTTGGGATTTGCTGCAGCAAGCCATAAACCATGTAATTTAACCGGCTGCTGATCGAGTTCCGAGGTGTAATCGATCCAAATCTCTTGCATTCCCTCGGCGGCCGTAGCGCTGCCCCCCCAATTGGCTTGGGTAGGATTAAAAATCCATTGCCCTTGTTTATGGTCTAGGGTCGAGCAACCTACTAGCACCCCTAAAAGGCAGGCTAAAAAACCGCTAGCAACGAGCAAACGTTTAAGAGTCACTTTCATCGGGCACCAAATCGTGTAGTTAAGTCAAAAGAAGCTCCAGCAGTCACAGAAACTTGCAGAGTCAAAATATCGAAATTGTCAAATATTGGTATGCTCACGGTATTCACAAAAGAAAGAGTTTTATGTTTGCAGTTATTGGTGGAAGTGGTCTTGCAAAACTGGCCGAACTAACAGATAAACAACGTCGCGTTGTTAGAACCCCTTATGGAGACGCCTCTGGAGCGCTTACTTTTGGGCGTTTGGACGGAACTCAAGTGTGCTTTTTAGCCCGCCACGGCTATGGGCACACGATAGCCCCTCACGAAATTAATTATCGCGCAAATTTGTGGGCACTGAAAGAAGTTGGGGTGAATAAAATTTTAGCCGTTGCCTCGGTTGGTGGCATTCGCGCCGATTTAGCGCCCGGATCGTTAGTGGTGCCAGACCAAATTATTGATTACACGCACGGACGCAAAAGTAGTGTTTTTGAGGGCAGCGATCAGCCGGTGCGTCATGTCGATTTTACGAATCCCTACGATCTAGAGTTAATGCAAATATTGGGCGCGCAAGCCAAATTATTGAATCTTGATTTAAAACAAGGCGGTACTTACGGTTGCACGCAAGGACCTCGTTTAGAGACTGCCGCCGAAATAAAAAGGATGGCCAACGACGGTTGTGACATCGTTGGAATGACTGGGATGCCGGAAGCTATTTTGGCAAGAGAACTTAATTTGCGGTATGCCGCCGTGGCAGTCGTTGCCAATCACGCGGCAGGGCTGGGTGACAGCCGAATGGGTATTTCGATTGATGCAATGGGACCGGTGCTAAACGAAGCGATGGCGCAAGTGCGGCGCCTAATTGCAGCTGCGGTAAAAACTTAGCTTGCCGTTTTGCGGGGGTCGTTAAACCGCTCGTTAAGAGATTGTTGAAGAAAAATTGTTAAAGAAAAATTGTTAAAGAAAGTGTGTTTATGAATCGTCCAGTATTGCGCATGGGGCATCCCGTTTTACTAGAAATTGCCAAGCCAATCGAGCAATTTGATACGCCCGAATTGCATGCCCTAGTACAGGACTTATTCGACACTATGGCGGCCGAAAACGGTGCCGGTATTGCAGCCCCGCAAATTGGCGTGAGCCAGCGCGTGGTTATTTTTGGCTTTGAGGCAAATGTTCGTTACCCAGAAGCCGAGCCGGTACCACCAACAGTCTTAATAAATCCGGTTATCACACCCGTTGGGAGCGCAACAGAAGAGGGTTGGGAAGGTTGCTTGTCCGTCCCTGGACTGCGCGGAGTTGTGCCTCGATTTAGCAAAATCCGTTATCAAGGATTCGATGCTAAGGGTCTACCGATTGATAGAACCGTTGAAGGCTTTCATGCCCGTGTCGTTCAACATGAATGCGATCATTTAGATGGTATTTTGTACCCGCGACGCATTTCAGATATGACTAAATTCGGTTTTACAGAAGTCATGTTTCCCGAGTTGGCTGGGCAGCCGGACGACTAATTGTAGAGTCCAAGCTGTCGGTGATTATCAAGCACTTATCGCACCAAGTAAGTCCTCTTCAAAAGCTAATTGTTGTCGTTGATTGGCAAGGTTTGGGCCGTCAATTAAAAAGCTATCCTCCACGCGTTCGCCAAGAGTACTAATGCGTGCCATATGCAAGTTCACTTGATGTTTGGCAAGCACTTTTGCAATTGAAAACAGTAGGCCTGTGCGATCACTAGCAAATACCGATAATAAAAATCGCTGGCTGCGCTCGTCGGGACGTAAATCGACTCGAGGGGTGACTGGAAAATAACGGCTGCGCCGCGAAGCACGTCCACGAACCGGTTGTCCAAGCGGTGGCGCAAGATCGATCAATTTCGCTAGATCGTGCTCAACCATTTGCAAGATGTCGCGGTAACTATCGGCAAAACGTGTCGAAGTAATAACAAAACTATCTAAGGCGTATTGATGCTTTGTGGTGTAAACGCGAGCATCAAGAACCGAAAAGTTCTGGCTGTCGAAATAACCGCAAATTCTGGCAAAAAGTTCGACCTGATCGGGTGAATAAACTACTACTTGAAAGCCCTCGCCGTGCGGGCTTAGACGGCACCGGACAATCGCTTTTTTGGTGTTCACATGAGTATACAAAACCCGCGTTTGCCAAGCAATATCTTGCGGGTCGTTACGCGAAAAATACGTGATTTCGGCTTGATCCCAAAACGGCTGATAACTGGTTTCTGAAATACCATACAGGGCCAACGTCGCGCGTGCTTCACGTTGATGGATATCCACCTGACCCTCAGAGCTTAACTCGTCACCGGCAAGAATGCGGCTCGTTTTACGGAACAACTCTTCTAGCAATTTGCCTTTCCAATTGTTCCAAACTTTTGGGCTAGTGCCACGAATGTCGGCTACGGTCAGTAAATACAAAGCGTTTAGGCAATACAAAGAACCCACTGTGTTTGCGAAGTTTTGTATTACATCGGGATCGCTTAAGTCTTGTTTTTGTGCAACCGACGACATCGTTAAATGATGTTCTACTAAAAACACCAAAACCCTTGCCTCTTCGGTGCTTAAGCCATGCTGTTTAGCAAATCGATTGGCATCGACACGACCTAATTTAGAATGGTCTCCGCCGCGACCCTTGGCAATATCGTGAAACAGTGCCGCTAGATACAACAGCCAAGGCTTATCAAAATGGCCCATTAACTCGCTGCAAAGTGGGTACTCGTGCGCATGCTCATCAATTGCAAAACGCCGTAAATTTCGCACCACCATCAAAATATGTTGGTCGACGGTATAAACGTGAAACAAGTCATGCTGCATACGACCGACGATACGTCGAAAAGCAGGCAAGTAGCGCCCTAAAATGGACCACTGATTCATGCGACGCAGTTCATGCGTAATGCCACGTGGTTGCTGCATAAACTCCATAAACAACGCACGGTTAGAAGGGGACGCGCGAAAGCTTGCATCGATTCGCGAGCGTGCCCGCCACATAGCACGCAAGGTGCGTACCGTCATGTCTTGCAAACTGGGGTTTTGGCACATACGAATAAAAGCGCGCAAAATTGCCGAGGGGTCTTTTTCAAACAATTCGTTGTCGTTAATGTCGAGCAAACCTCGGCGCACATTAAACTCGGCGTCGAGCGGTTCGGCGTTTAAAACGACTAGTGCAGTTTGGGCTAAATTGTTGGTGCTAGCCGTTGCCGGAAAAAGCGACTCTTCGATGGTTTGCATTAGCAAGGTATTGGCTTGCGTAATTTGTTTGGCCGTGCGGTAGTAGCGTTGCATGTAAAGTTCGCTCGCACGTCGATCGCTTTCGACTTTAAAACCAAACTTTCGGGCTAAAGGGGCTTGCAAATCAAAAACCACGCGATCTTCACGACGTTTTGCTAGTACATGCAAGCGCGCCCTAGAAACCTTCATGAAGTAATCGAGGCTGTGCAACACTTTTGCTTCGCGAGCGGTAAGCCAACCTAATTTGGTTAAATCACTCCAGCTGCGCCCTAGACCAGCTGCGCGCATAACCCACAAAACCGTCTGCAAGTCGCGCAAACCGCCGGGGCTTTCTTTTAAATTAGGCTCTAAACTATATGGCGTGTCTTCAAACTTTGCATGACGCTGGCTCATCTCCAAACGTTTTGCTTGAAAAAACTGTTGTGGATCACGCGCCTCTTGTAATCGCTCATTAAGGTGGTTAAAAGCTGCACGACTGCCTGCCAGCCAACGCGCCTCTAGCAAACTAGTCTGCACCGTTACATCATTGGCTGCTTCTTCGATGCACTCATCTAAATTACGCACCGCATGGCCAATTTCTAAGCCAACATCCCAGCAATAACTAACTAACTGAGTGACCTGAACTTGCACCTGCGCTAACTGTTCGGGATTAGCTGAAACCAGAATTAGAATATCAATGTCGGAGCTAGGAAATAACTCGTTGCGGCCGTAGCCGCCAACTGCAACTAACGCGCAACCATTGGGCCATACATTCTCTGACCACATTTCGCGAAGTGCGGTGTCAGCGTTTTTGGTTAATCCTCGAATGAACGGCTGCAAGCGACCGCCGTCATTAAAGCTATCAATTAAAGTCTGGCGAGTTGCTTTGTATTTCGAGCGAAGGGCCGCAATATCCATACCTTCGCTCATCAGCTAATTAGCTAAGCTGCTTGAGCTAGCAGGGCAGGCTTTGCTGGGGTTCCGGCAGAAGTTGTCATAATTTCATAGCCTGTTGGTGTTACCAAGACCGTGTGTTCCCACTGGGCCGACAAGCTGTGATCGCGGGTAACGATAGTCCAACCATCGGGCAATTCGCGAATATCGCGGCGGCCAGCATTAATCATTGGTTCGACTGTAAACACCATACCAGCTTGCAACGTCATACCAGACGCAGGCTTGCCGTAGTGCAAAACTTGGGGCTCTTCATGAAATTTTTGACCAATACCGTGACCGCAAAATTCGCGGACTACCGAATAACCAAATTTTTCGGCATGCTTTTGGATGGCGGCACCAATGTCGCCCAAAGTTGCGCCGGGTTTAACTTGATCGATCCCTAGCCACATACATTCGTAAGTTACTTCACAAAGGCGGCGGGCAGCAACAGAGGCTTCTCCGACAAAGAACATGCGACTTGTGTCACCGAAGTAACCCTCTTTGATCGTCGTTACGTCGATATTGACGACATCGCCGCTTTTCAAAATTTTGTCGCCCGGGATGCCGTGGCATACTTGATGGTTGACTGATGTGCAGATTGACGCAGGGTAGGGCGTGTAACCCGGCGGGCAATAATTCAGCGTGGCCGGAATTGTGCCTTGTACATTAACCATAAAGTCATGGCAAAGTTTGTTTAGCTCGCCAGTTGTCACCCCGGGCTTTACGAACGGAGTGATGTAGTCCAAAACTTCACTGGCGAGGCGACCAGCTATCCGCATTGCGGCAATATCAGCCTCAGTTTTAAAGGTTACGCCCATTGTCAAAGCTCATAAAAACGAAGTAGAATTATAGGCTTACCTGAAATCTTTGGGTAAGTACTTTATGCAACTTTTTTTAAATACTCGCGGTTTGAACCAAGGGTGTCGCAGCTTAGGTCTAAATTTCGGACAAACTAGTCCTTTCTTTAAACCCAACTGCGATACATCGAATCGCGACAGACCCAACCCTTAGGAGTTTTATATGTCTGTAAGCATGCGTGCAATGCTAGAAGCTGGCGTCCATTTCGGTCATCAAACCCGATTTTGGAGCCCAAAGATGGCCCCTTATATTTTCGGCCATCGCAACAAAATCCACATTATCAACCTTGAAAAAACCGTCGTTGCATTCGACGATGCTTCAAAGTTTATACGTCAATTGTCAGCAAATCGCGGCAACGTAATGTTCGTTGGTACCAAGCGTCAAGCGCGCGAAATTATTGCTGAAGAAGCAGCGCGCGCCGGCATGCCTTTCGTTGATCAACGTTGGTTAGGCGGCATGCTCACCAATTTCAAAACAGTAAAAACATCGATCAAGCGCTTAAAAGACATGGAAGCCATCATGGCTGACAACGGCCAAGAACGCATGCCGAAAAAAGAAGCTTTGTTATTCGCTCGCGAATTCCAAAAACTAAGCAAAGCCATTGGCGGCATTAAAGACATGGGCGGCTTGCCTGATTGCTTGTTTGTTATCGACGTGGGTTACCACAAAATTGCTATCACCGAAGCTAAAAAGCTCGGTATTCCAATCGTCGGTATCGTTGATACCAACCATTCCCCAGAGGGTATTGACTACATCATCCCTGGTAACGATGACTCTGGTAAAGCGGTTCGTTTGTACGCCCGTGGCATTGCCGATGCAATTTTAGAAGGTCGTGCAAACGCCTTGGTAGAAGTTGCTAAAAACGCTTCAGACGACGAATTCGTAGAAGTTAAAGAAGAGACACAAGCGTAGTTAATTAATGCAGTTTGAAGAATTTGTTTCATTAGGAACAAATTCTTCTGTTTAATTTTAGTTTGCAAAGTAACTGGTTTGCAACGCTTCGCGATCTAAAGTCGTGTATTTAATTTGTTTCACTAAAGTCTCACCGGCTGCACATGGTGTCGTCATGTATAGAGGCGAAACTTGCAAAACTAACGGAGAATGAAAATGGCGGAAATCACCGCAAGCATGGTTAAAGAGCTACGTGAGAAAACCGATGCTCCCATGATGGAATGTAAAAAAGCGCTAACCGAGGCTGCTGGCGATATGGCCAAAGCTGAAGAAATTTTGCGCGTTAAATTAGGCAGCAAAGCTAGCAAGGCTTCGTCCCGCGTGACCGCCGAAGGTATTGTTGGTTTGTTTATCTCCGATGACGGCAAGCTTGGTTCTATCGTCGAAGTTAACTGCGAAACTGACTTCGTTGCAAAGAACGACGACTTTTTAGCGTTTACAGCAAACGTTGCAAAGTTGATTGCCGACAAAAACCCAGCCGATGTAGCTGCAATTAGCGCATTAGCAATAGACGGTGGCACGGTTGAAAGCGTTCGTACAGCCTTAATCGGTAAAATCGGCGAGAACTTGTCGATACGCCGTTTTTCACGTTACGAAGCCAAAGGTAAATTGCTTTCGTACCTGCACGGCGGCTCTAAAGTCGGAACAATGCTTGATTTAGTTGGTGGCGATGAAGCTTTGGGTAAAGACTTGGCAATGCACATTGCTGCGAGCAAACCTGTTTCGTTAACCAAAGATGAAGTACCTGCCGACAAGATCGAAACTGAGCGCTCAGTAGCACGCGCTAAGGCTGCCGAATCGGGTAAGCCACCAGAAATCGTTGAGAAAATGGTTGAAGGCGCTGTTGCAAAGTACCTAAAAGAAGTTACCTTGCTTGGCCAGCCTTTTGTTAAAGACGACAAAGTGTTGGTGGAGCAGTTGCTAAAGCAGCGCAATGCACAAATTACCCGTTTTAGTTTGTACATTGTGGGCGAAGGCATTGAAAAGAAAACCAATGACTTTGCAGCCGAAGTAGCCGCGCAAGTGGCTGCAGCTAAAGGCTAGTTAAGTTTCAAAGTCGACTTAAACCAAACGCTTAGGTCGAGTGAATAATCAGTGTGCAGTAAAAATTTTAAAAGCTTAGTTTTCCGGCATTTTGTTCGGTTTCTTAGGATAAAATGCCGGTCAATTTGAACCACCCGGAGAATCTATGACGCAAGCCTATAAACGCGTACTGCTTAAGCTTTCGGGAGAAGCTTTAATGGGCGATGACGCCTATGGTATCAACCAAGCTGTAATTGGGCGTATCGTTTCTGAAATTGGCGAAGTTAGCCGTTTAGGAATTCAAATCGCTCTTGTAATTGGTGGCGGTAACATCTTTCGTGGAGTGGCTCTTGGCGCCGCGGGCATGGACCGCGCAACGGCCGATTACATGGGAATGATGGCAACGGTCATGAATGCGTTGGCCTTACAAGACGCCTTTCAAAAAGCGGGCATTGAAGCCCGCGTTCAATCAGCTTTAAAGTTAGAGCAAGTGGTTGAACCGTATATTCGCCCTAAAGCATTACGTTATCTCGAAGAAGGCAAAATTGTCATTTTTGCAGCAGGAACTGGTAATCCCTTTTTCACAACTGACACTGCAGCAGCACTGCGGGGTTCTGAAATTGGTGCGCAAATCGTATTAAAAGCAACTAAGGTTGATGGCATTTACACTGCCGATCCCAAAAAAGACCCAACAGCAACACGTTACGAAAAACTAAGTTTCGACGAAGCAATATCGCGCAATTTGCAAGTGATGGACGCTACGGCGTTCGCGCTATGCCGCGAAAGCAAATTGCCGATTCGTGTGTTTTCGATTTTGAAAGAGGGCGCTTTAATGCGCGCTGTCCTAGGTGGCGAAGAAGGCACCTTGGTTCATATCTAATTGAAAGAAGCAATATAGTCATGGCTATCTCTGAAATGAAAACCCAAACGGATCAAAAAATGGCTCGAGCCATTGATTCGTTAAAAAACAGCCTCGGTAAAATTCGTACCGGGCGTGCTCATGTCGGTTTGCTAGATCATGTGCAAGTCGATTACTACGGTTCGATGGTCCCCATTAGCCAAGTCGCTAACGTGACCTTGATTGACGCACGAACAATCGGTGTTTCTCCGTGGGAGAAAAAGCTCGGTCAAGCCATTGATAAAGCCATTCGTGAATCTGATTTGGGGCTGAACCCTTCGATGATGGGTGACTTGATTCGCGTTCCAATGCCCGCACTCTCCGAAGAGCGCCGCAAAGAGTTAATTAAGGTTGTAAAGACCGAAGGTGAGGGCGCAAAAGTAGCCGTCCGCAATTTACGGCGTGATGCGAACAACGGCTTTAAAGAGCTCGTGAAAAACAAGCTAGCTTCTGAAGATGAAGACCGTCGCGCGCAAGAGGATATCCAAAAGTTAACTGATCGTTTTATTGCAGATATTGATAAAATGTTGGTAACTAAAGAACAAGAGCTGTTGACCATTTAATCCGAGAACCCGTGTTCAAAAGCTCCCCATCCGAAGGAACCGATTCGCACCACGGCGCTGCTAACACAGCCTCGAAAGTTCCTGAACATATTGCAATCGTGATGGATGGCAATGGGCGCTGGGCAACCCAACGTTTTTTACCGCGTGTTGCAGGGCATAAAAAAGGCGTTGATGCGGTCCGTGAAACCGTCAAAAACTGCGCTAGGCGCGGCGTCAAATACTTAACTTTGTTTGCCTTTAGCTCCGAGAATTGGCGTCGTCCTATAGATGAAGTGAATATCTTGATGGGCTTGTTTGCAATGGCTTTAGAAAAAGAAGCCAACGAGTTAGCTAAGAACAACGTCCGTTTGCGCGTTGTTGGCGACTTGACCGCATTTCAACCTAAGTTGCGCGAGTTAATTTCAAAAGCCGAACTAATTACCCAGAATTCAACGGGTTTAGTGCTGACAGTTGCAGCAAATTACGGCGGTCGCTGGGACATAGTGCAGGCGACTCAAAAACTAGTTTCGGAACATCCCGAGTTTGCACAAAATCCATTAAAGATTACCGAAGCTGATTTAGCTGCTAAACTAGTAATGGCCTATGCACCCGAGCCCGATTTATTTATCCGAACCGGCGGCGAACACCGCGTTAGCAACTTTTTGCTTTGGCAGTTAGCCTACACCGAGTACTACTTTACCGACGTATTTTGGCCCGATTTTGACGCGCAAGCGTTTGATGATGCGATTCGCGCGTACAGTGGTCGCGAGCGACGCTTCGGGCAAACTAGTCAACAACTCCTTGTTGCCACTCAGGCCTAAAATACAATGAGTAACAGCTGATGCTGATTACCAGAATTTTTACCGCACTTGCCTTATTGGCAGTCGTTATCCCAGCACTGTTTATTGCCCCTTTGTGGGTTTGGCAATTGGTTGTTTTGGTTTTTTTAGCCCTTGCTGGTTTCGAGTGGGGGCGAATGATCGGTACTAGCAAAAGTGGTTGGCTTTTAGCAGCTACACTCTTTATTGCAGGGTTGATCTTTACGATCAACCCACCTAGTTTTGCCCCTACACTAAACCTTATTGCGGCAAGCTTAGTCGTCCTTGCAAGCCTCTTCTGGCTTTTAGTCATTCCATTTGCGTTGCGACCAAGTTTTAGTGCTAAAACTGGCGGACTGTTATTGGCGTTTTTGCTGTTGTTAGCAACTTGGCTTGCGGTCACTCAATTGCGTGTGCAAGGCGCTTGGTACGTCCTGTCTTGCTTGTTAATTGTGTGGATTGCCGACACCTTTGCGTACTTTTCTGGGCGCACTTTTGGCAAGAAAAAATTAGCCCCAAGCATTAGCCCAGGCAAAACTTGGGCAGGTGTTTACGGCGGCATTGTTGGCGTAGCCCTTTATTTTTTTCTGTTTAGTAAATTCGATTTCGGCGGTGCGAGTTTTCCAAAAACAGTGGGATTATTCGCAGGAACACTCGGCTCGATTGCAATCGCAATTGTAATCACCGCCTACAGTGTTATGGGCGATTTATTCGAATCAAAGTTAAAGCGCGAAGTTGGTGTTAAGGATAGCGGTAATACGTTGCCGGGTCATGGTGGTGTACTTGATCGCATTGATGCGGTAATTGTTGTGTTACCGATTTGCTGGGTCATTGATCGAATTGCTTCGGGTCGTCTGTCTGAAATGCTCAAATTGGCGGCCTTGTGAAACAAAAGCTATGCGTTTTGGGTGCCACTGGTTCGATTGGTGATTCGACCTTAGATGTTGCTGCACGTCACCCCGACTTATTTGAAATCCACGCGCTAGTTGCAAATATTCGCGTTGATGAAATGTTGGCCCGAGTAGAGCGCTTTCGCCCCAATAAAGTCGTTATGAACGACGAAGCTGCAGCTCAACAATTGCGCCAACAAATCGTTAGTAGGGGATTAAGCACACAGGTGTTTGGTGGGCAAGCTGCTGCTATTGATGCTGCGTGCGAGGCGGATACGGTAATGGCAGCTATTGTTGGGGCTGCTGGTCTAGCACCGACCATTGCAGCGGCGCGTCTTGGACGCCGAATTTTGTTAGCAAACAAAGAAGCCTTGGTGATGGCTGGACCTTTGTTTGTTCAAGCTTGCCGCGATTCGAACGCGCTTGTGTTACCCATCGATTCAGAGCACAACGCTATTTTTCAGTGTCTGCCAGTTAGCACTGAAGCCATTGCAAAGCGACAAGCGTTGGTACCTAGCGACTTGTCGCGCGTAAGCCATTTAGTGCTTACTGCATCGGGCGGCCCGTTCCGTGATTACACTTTGCAACAAATGGAATCGGTAACTCCCGAGCAAGCCGTGGCGCATCCCAATTGGGCTATGGGTCGTAAGATTTCTGTAGACTCCGCGACCTTGATGAATAAAGGCCTCGAACTTATTGAAGCTTGTTTGTTATATGGTCTAAATGCCGACAAAATTGAGGTCGTTGTACATCCCCAGAGTATTATCCATTCGATGGTGCAATTTATCGATGGATCTTTGCTAGCCCAAATGGGGCAACCCGATATGCGAACCCCCATTGCGCACTGTATGGCATGGCCCGATCGGTTTGAGGCCGGAGTCCCTCCATTAAATTTGCTAAAAGTAGCGCGTTTAGATTTTAAAGAACCCGACGAGCTTAAGTTTGCGTGCCTAAAATTGGCGCGCCAAGCCTACAGTATCGGTCCAGCAGCGCCTTGCGTTTTAAATGCAGCGAACGAAATTGCAGTTAGCGCATTCTTAGAACGAAAAATCGGTTTTCTCGATATTGCGCATGTTAATGAAATTGTCATGAATCTACTAGGTCATCAACTAGCACCGCAATCGATTGAAGATGTTTTAGCGCTTAATGATCAATCGCGTCAGGCGGCCCAACAAGAGGTCGATCGTTTTACCAATTCCCATTTTGCAATTACGCAATCGCAACACCCCTTAAGAGATTTAACCGAATGATTAGCGCAACCTTTGGGACCATTCTTGCATTTCTTGTTGCAATTTGTGTCCTCGTTTTTGTTCACGAGCTGGGTCACTATCTAGCCGCGCGTTGGTGCGGAGTTAAGGTACTGCAATTTTCGATAGGCTTCGGGCCGGGGATCGAGCGTAAGTTCGGTAAAGATCAAACCAAATGGACATTAGCAGCCATTCCTTTAGGCGGTTATGTAAAAATGTTGGACGAAGAAGTTGTTGAGGCCGAAGGTGGGCCAACTATTGCTTCAAACGAACTTCATCGAGCCTTTAATCGACAACCCATTTGGAAGCGCTGCGTCATTGTCATAGCGGGGCCTCTAGCAAATTTTCTATTTGCAATTGCAGCCTACGCAGTCCTCAGTATGTCGGGCGTTGCAGAACCCGCTGCCAAACTTGCTGAACCCACCCAAGGTTCGATAGCTGCTGTCGCTGGGGTAGTTAAAGGTGATTATGTTGTACAAATTGATGGCGATAAAGTTTACTCGTGGAATGGCTTGCGCATGGCGATGCTGGATGCCGCAATTGATAAACGAGCGGTTGAACTAAGTATCGAAAATTCTGGCGCAACTAAAACAGTCAACATTAGAACGTCCGATATTCCCCCTGCCGATTTAGAAAAAGACTTCCTTCGCGTTTTAGGCTTGGAGTTAGATGGTGGCCAATTAATCATCGGGCAATTGTCACCCGCTGGTGCGGCCGAACAGGCTGGGCTACAAACTGGCGATCTGCTCTTGAGTATCGATGGCAAGGTAATTTCAAAGAACTCTATTGCGATCGATTTAATCAAACAATCGGCGGGTAAAGAATTAAGCTTTTTAGTTGAACGAAATTACACTCAGTTACAAATTAAAGTAATCCCTAAAGCAACCGCAGATGGCGACAAAACGGTAGGCCGAATTGGTGCTGCCCTAGCCCAAAAACCGCAAATGGTTATTCAAGAGCGCGGCGTTATAGAAAGTCTTACAACCGGTGTTCGCCAGACTTGGGATATGTCGGTGTTTTCCCTTAGGATGCTAGGCAAAATGCTCACTGGGAACTTGTCTTGGCGTAATTTAAGTGGACCGATCACAATTGCCGATTATGCGGGTAAAACAGCGAAAATCGGATGGGAAGCTTATGTTGGCTTACTTGCGCTAATCAGCGTCAGCCTAGGGGTTCTCAATTTATTGCCGGTTCCCGTATTGGACGGGGGGCATTTGGTATATTACGGGCTTGAGGCATTGCGGGGTAAGCCCTTGTCCAAGCGAGTAATGGAATTGTCGCGTGGAGTGGGTGTGGCGCTAATTGGACTAATGATGGTTGTTGCCATTAGCAATGACATTATCCGAAAATTAGCATCGTAATGCTTGGCGCAGTTTTGTTCGTATCTCTTGTATCGTTTAGTTCCTAGTTGGGGAATCGTTTGAAAAGAAAATCACCGTGGCTGCTTAAGACGCTATCAGGCGCAATTGGGGCGGCTTTTAGTTTAGTGTCCAGCCTAGCTCTCGCTATCGAACCTTTTGTAGTTAAAGACATTCGTGTTGATGGTTTGCAAAGAACCGAAGTTGGAACTGTTTTTTCTTACTTACCTGTAAAAATTGGTGAAACTTTTACCGATGAAAAAGCGGCCTCAGCAATTCGAGCTTTGTTTGCAACTGGGTTTTTTAAAGACGTTAAAATTGAAGCGCAAAACGGCGTACTGATTATTATCGTTGATGAAAGACCAGCGGTCGGTGCAGTAGAACTATCGGGCGTGAAAGAGTTCGACAAAGAACAATTGAAAAAAGCCCTAGCCGACAATGGATTGTCTGAAGGTAGAATTTTTGATCGCTCTGTTTTAGATCGCGCCGAGCAAGAATTAAAACGCCAATACTTATCACGCGGCTTACTAAACGCACAAGTTACGACAACGGTTGCTCCATTAGAGAGAAATCGGGTTGCGATCACGATTAGTGTCGTCGAAGGTGAGTCGACAAAAATAGCCGAGATGCGCATTGTAGGCAACAAAGCCTTCACAGAAAAACAGCTGTTAGACCAGTTTAATTTGACCATACCAACTTGGATCAGTTGGTATACAAAAACGGATCAATATGCGAAAGAAAAACTAACTGCTGATTTAGAAACACTTAAGTCGTTTTATTTAGACCGTGGTTTTTTCGAATTTGGAATTGAGTCATCGCAAGTGTCTATTTCCCCAGACAAATCTGGGGTATTTCTTTCTGTCGTAATTAATGAAGGTGAACCTTTCAATGTTGGCGACTTAAAGTTTGCCGGCGATATGTTGGGACGCGAAGACGCTTTGCGTAGCTTCTTAAACTTAAAGACCGGCGATTCGTTTTCAGGCAAAAAGCTGAGCGATTCAATCAAAAAGATGCAGGACTATTTAGGCGAGCTTGGCTATGCGTTTGCTAACATATCGCCGATCCCACAGGTCGACCGTGAAAAGCGGGTGGTCGGATTTACCTTCGCAGTAGATCCTGGACGCCGTGCTTACGTCAGGCGAATTAGCATTGCAGGCAATCAACGAACCCGTGATGAAGTTATCCGTCGCGAATTACGCCAATTTGAGGCCAGTTGGTACGATAGTGATCGTATTCGCTTATCTCGCGATAGAGTTGAACGACTCGGATTTTTTAAAGAAGTTCAATTAGAAACCAAACCAGTGCCTGACGCGCCGGATCAGGTTGATTTGCTGATAAACGTCGTAGAAAAGCCAGCAAATAGTTTAACTTTTGGCATCGGTTTTTCTTCTGCAGAAAATGTTAGCGTCAACTTTGGCGTTAACCAAGAAAACTTTTTGGGTACTGGTCGAAACGTTAATCTTAAATTAAATACCAGCAAAGCGAATCGTGCTTTAAGTGTTGGCTATTTCGAGCCCTACTTAACAGACAATGGTGTCAGTCGTGGGTTTGATATATCGACAAGTCGTTTAAATGCGCGAGAGCTTGGACTTGGCAGTTATTCGCAAAGAACGTCCGCAATTGGTCTAAAGTTTGGAATTCCGTACACCGAAATCGATAGAGTCGTTTTTGGACTTGGCTACGAAAATATTCGATTAGATACTGATGCACTATCGCCACGTAGGCTTCAAGAATTCGTGACCCAATTTGGGCCGAAAGCCAGTGCTTTGGTTGGCTCAGTTGCTTGGAGTCGTGATAGCCGCGACAATCCACTAGTGCCAAGTAAAGGCCGTTTGCAAACGGCTTCTCTAGAGATTGCCCTCCCAGGTTTTGAGCAGCGTTTTTACCGTGCGAGCTATATCGATCAATCGTATTATCCGATTAACAAAGACTTCACTTTAGGGTTTTACGGTGACATCGCAGTTGGACGAGGAATGGCCGGCAAGCCATTTCCGGTTTTCAAGAATTATTTTGCAGGTGGTATAGGATCAGTACGCACCTATGAAACAAACTCGTTAGGACCGCGAGATCCGAATGGAGTTGATTCGCAAGGCGCTCCAAACAGGTTGCAAGGGTCGATCGAATTAATGTTTCCGTTGCCAGGTACAGGTAACGATAAAACACTAAGAGGTTTTTTGTTCTTAGACGGCGGAAATGTATTTGCAAGTAAGTTCGAATTAGGACAATTGCGGTACGCTACCGGCTTGGGTGTTGGTTGGCAATCGCCTTTAGGGCCAATGAAGCTGTCGTACGGTTTTCCGATTAAGCGCGAGCCTACCGACAAGCTACAACGTTTCCAATTCCAAATTGGGACAGGGTTTTAACTGCCCTAGAACCGTTAGTTTCGATATTATTAAATTTTAAAATGCTGTTTTCAGTTAGGGTGGTGAAGTGATGAATAAGATGATTAAACGATGGTTGGTTGCCAGTATTGCTGGACTAGGTTTGTTGTCGAGCGTACCTGCAGTTTCCGCTCAAGAACTTAAAGTGGGTTTGGTAAACTCCGAGCGCATTTTGCGTGAGGCACAACTGGCCCGCACCGCTGAGCAACGCTTAGAAGCCGAATTTGCTAAACGCGATAAAGAAATGCAAGACTTAGCAACCCGGTTGCGTACCCTAGCCGAAAAGCTTGAAAAAGAATCAGCTGTTTTGTCAGAGAGCGAACGCGGTCGTCGTCAACGCGAAGTGGCCGAGCTAGATCGGGACTTGCAGCGCAAGCAACGCGAATTTCGCGAAGATTTAAATCAACGTCGCAATGAAGAAATGGCGCAAATTCAAGAACGTGCGCAGCGAATTATTCGCCAAATTGCCGAGGCCGAAAAATTCGATTTAATCGTTCAAGAAGCTATTTACTTTAGCCCGCGGATAGATATTACCGAGCGCGTCATTCGGGCATTAAACGCTGCACGATAAGTTGTGGCTGCCTATCAAGTTACTGCCGGGCAACTGGTTGAACAATTTGGTGGATTGCTTGTTGGCGATTCACAAACCACAGTATCTAAGCTGGGCAGCTTAGCTGAGTCCGATCAACACGCACTTAGTTTTTTAAGCAATTCCAAATATCGAAACCAGCTTAAACAAACCCAAGCAGGAATTGTCTTAATCCAAGAGCCTGCGCGCGTTGATTTACCGACCGGTGCTACTGCAATTGTTTGCGAGCAACCATATTTGTATTATGCAAAAGTCTCTCAGTTGTTTGCGCCAACTAAACCACAACCAGGCATTCACAGCAGTGCCAGTATCGACCCAACAGCTACCATCGGCAAAGCCGTTAGCATTGGCGCAAACGTTTGCATAGCAGCAGGTGTAACCATAGGGGATCACTGCATCTTAATGGCCAATATTGTAGTCGGTGAAAATTGCGATATTGGGCAACACTCGTTTATTTATCCCAACGTTACGATGTATCACGGTTGCTCAATTGGCGACCATTGCATTGTCCATAGCGGAGCCGTCATTGGTGCTGATGGTTTTGGTTTTGCTCCAAGCGAGCAAGGTTGGCAAAAAATAACGCAATTGGGCGGCGTCGTGATTGGCAATCATGTCGAAATAGGCGCTAACACTTGTATTGACCGTGGTGCCATTGGCGATACGCAAATTGGCGATGGTTGTAAGTTCGATAACCAAATTCAAATTGCACACAACGTTAAAGTAGGTGCAAATACGGTGATGGCCGCGTGTGTCGGGGTAGCGGGCAGCGCGACTATTGGCGAGGGTTGCATGATTGGTGGAGCAGCCGGAATACTTGGGCATTTAAGTATTGCTGATGGGGTAACTATTTCGGCGATGTCGTTAGTTACGCGAAGTATCGCCGAGCCAGGAATGTACACAGGCGTATTCCCATTAATGCCTAATCGCGAATGGGAGCGCTCGGCAGTAATTGTTCGGCAATTAGATCAATTGCGTGGGCGTATCAAAAGCCTCGAAGAACAACAAACAGATCAACAAAAATAAGAGGTTTTTCGTGCTTGATATTCGACAAATTATGGAGTTTTTACCGCATCGCTACCCATTGTTGTTAGTGGATAGGGTGTTAGAAATCGAAAGCGGCAAGCGAATCAAGGCACTAAAAAACGTCACCATTAACGAGCCTTTTTTTGTGGGTCACTTTCCTCATGTGCCGGTAATGCCCGGCGTGCTAATTATCGAAGCAATGGCGCAAGCTGCCGGTATTTTGTCGTTTCACACGATGGAGCGTAAAGCGGATGATAAATCGGTGTATTACTTTGTTGGTATTGATGGAGCGCGCTTTAAGCGTCCCGTAGTGCCGGGGGATCAACTTATTATCGAAGTTGAAATATTGCGTTTAGCGCGCTCAATTTCCAAGTTTTCAGCCAAAGCCACTGTGGATGGACAAGTGGCAGCAGAAGCTGAATTAATGTGCACTTTGCGTAATCTTGATGACCCTAGCAAGGCTGGGTAAGTATTATGGCTGTCACCATTCATCCTTCAGCTTTTGTTGATCCCAAGGCGCAACTGGCCGACGGTGTGACGGTCGGTGCGTTTTCGGTTGTTGGCGCATACGTTTCTATTGGTGCAAACAGTCAACTTCACGCGCATGTGATTATTGACGGCCACACAACAATTGGTGCGAATAATAATTTTCACCCACACAGTGTTATTGGTGGCGCGCCGCAAGACAAAAAATACGCAGGTGAACCAACTCAGCTAGTCATTGGCGATTGTAATACCTTTCGCGAATCCGTCACCGTTAATTGCGGTACCGTGCAAGATGGGGGCGTTACCCGTGTTGGGAACGACAATTGGGTTATGGCCTATGTTCATGTAGCCCATGATTGTTTGGTTGGCAACAACACGATTATGGCCAATTGCGTACAACTCGCCGGGCATGTCGTTGTTGGTGATTGGGCAATATTAGGTGGCTTTACTGGTGTTCACCAGTTTTGCAAAGTTGGCGCGCACGCAATGGCCGGGGTAGGTTCGGTTGTTTTGCACGATATTCCGCCGTACGTAATGGTTTCGGGCAATAGCGCAGCCGCCCATGGCATTAACACCGAAGGTCTTAAAAGGCGTGGTTTTACTGCGTCACAAATTGCACAATTGCGCCTTGCGTACAAAACGCTTTATAAACAAGGCTTAACATTCGAACAAGCAAAATTGGCGCTAGCAAGTCAAATTGAAACTTTGCAACAAGCCGAACCCGATTGTGCACAATCGGTTGCTTTGCTCGCTAACTTTCTTGGCGATGTTACAAGAGGCATTGTTCGCTAATGGCAAAGGCAAACCAAAGGCGTCCGCAAGGGCAGGGCTTAGCGATGGTTGCGGGTGAAGTCTCGGGCGATATGTTGGCCTCCTCTGTTTTAAAAGAACTACGACAGCTAGAACCTGAACTTGCAACCTATGGCATTGGTGGCGAGCATATGCGCGGCACTGGTTTCGATGCTTGGTGGGATAGCAAAACATTAGCAGTTCGCGGCTTTGTAGAAGTGCTTTCTGTATACCCAAAACTAGCCGGTATTCGTCGAGATTTTGCGAAACGAGTGTTAGCTGACCCGCCTAAGTTGTTTATGGGCGTTGATGCGCCAGATTTTAATTTAGATTTAGCGCGCCGTTTAAAAGCGCAAAAAATTCGTACAGCCCATTTTATTAGCCCTTCAATTTGGGCGTGGCGGGGCGGGCGTATCGATCGTATTCGCGACTCGGTAGATCACATGTTAGTAGTGTTTCCGTTTGAAGAACAAATTTATCGCAAAGCGAAAATTGCCGCTACTTTTGTGGGCCATCCGTTAGCTGATGAAATTCCGCTAACGGTTTCAAAAGCAGATGCCAAAGAAAAATTAGGCATTCCAAAATCTACTCGGGTGGTTGCTGTTTTACCGGGTAGTCGCTTAAGTGAAGCCCAGCACAATGGGCCACGATTCTTAAAAACAATCGCACAAATTGCTTCGTTTCGAGATGACTGGGTGTTTGTGTTGCCAGCAGCCACGCCCGAGATTAAAGCGATGTTGCAAAAACAAGTGCGTTTGGCAAAGCTTGGTTCGCAGTTTCCGTTAAAAATTACCGACGGAAAATCGCATCGCGCGTTAGCCGCTGCCGATGGTGTTCTAGTGGCCAGTGGCACTGCTACCTTAGAGACGGCTTTGTTTAAAAAGCCGATGGTGATTTCATATCACATGAATCCAATTAGTTATCGGATCATGAAGCCAATGGCTTACTTACCCTATGTGGGTCTACCGAATATTTTATCGGGCGCATTTGTAGTGCCCGAATTTATTCAAAGCGCGGCCGATCCAAAAGCAATGGCGGTTGCACTAATTCGCCAAATTGAAAACGATGAAGACGTAGATCGTTTAGAAAAACGCTTTACCGAAATGCACTTAGAGTTACGCCAAGGTTGCGCCCAAAAAGCGAGCCAAGTTATTCGCGAACTGATGTATTAGCAATGGCAATAACGGATGGTTTAACGATGCTAGTTTGTGGTGTCGACGAAGCAGGGCGTGGGCCGCTGGCCGGGCCGGTCTATGCGGCGGCGGTTATTCTCGATCCGACCAATCCAATTGATGGGTTAAAAGACTCTAAGGTGCTTTCTGCACCCAAACGCGAAGCCTTAGCACTAATCATTAAAGAGCGCGCGTTGGGCTGGCATATTGCCTTTGCAACTGCCGCAGAAATTGACGAAATCAATATTTTGCAAGCCACCCTGTTGGCAATGCAACGCGCTGTGCAAGGTTTAGCGTTGACGCCAGGCCTAGCTTTAGTGGACGGGAATCGCGCGCCAAAATTGGCCTGCGAAGTGAAAACTATTGTTAAAGGCGACGCCTCTGAAGCGTGCATCAGCGCGGCTTCGATTTTGGCTAAAACCGAACGCGATGCGTTTTTGCTGTTGTTGCATTATAAGTTTCCTCACTACAACTTTAAACAGCACAAAGGCTACCCTACGGCCGCCCATTTAAACGCCTTAAAAGAGTACGGACCTTGCCCCGAACATCGCCGAAGTTTTGGCCCAGTTCGACGATCTTTGTTTTAAACTACGGTCTTTGTCATACACTACGCCGATGCTTTCGATCAAATCAATTTCGTCTAAAGACAATGGGCATTACAAGAATTTAAAAGATCTTGTACAAAATGCAAAGGATCGCCAACAACAAGGTTTGTTTGTTGTCGAGGGGATTCACTTGGTTCAGGCGGCACAAAGGGCAGGGCTAGTCGCTCAACAAACCTTCGTTGCCGAGTCTGCGTTTGATCGCCCAGAAATTAATGTAGAACTACAATCTCTACCTGTTGGGGCACAAGTTTTTGCGTTAAGTGATGCACTGTTTCGCTCGGTTAGCAGTCTAGAGCAGGGCGTTTCATTGCTACAAATATTTGACGTACCCGAACTAGAGGTCAGTCAAACGGTTGTGCAAACGCTGGCCCATTCAGCTAATGCCGTTTACCTTGAGAACATTCAAGATCCTGGTAATTTAGGGACGGTTTTACGTACTGCCGCCGCTGCCGGTTGTCAAACTATTTTCTTGTCAAACCAATGTGCTGATCCTTGGTCGTCTAAAGTGTTGCGTGCTGGTATGGGGGCGCATTTTGCTTTAAACCTCGTAAAAAATTGCAGTGCTGAATCTTTGTTTGCTGCGTGGAAAGCACCCGTAATTGCAACGTGTTTAGAAGCGCAACAAAGCATTTATCAACTCGATTTAAAAATGCCGACGCTCTGGTGCTTTGGTAATGAAGGTGCTGGCCTAAGCTTCGAGACAATCAATGCAATCAAAACCCACCCGCATGGCGTGTTGGGCATCATTCCGCAATCAAGCGCTGTCGAATCGCTTAACATCGCTGCGGCTGCTGCTGTTTGTTTGTTTGAACAAAGTCGGCAACAGCACGCAAGTTAAAAGCTTCCAGTGATCGCAATCCTTAAGGTTCTCGGTTGTGCCGCAAACAAATACAACCCACCCCAGCTTTGTGTTGGGGCATCACGCCAATAACGATTATCGAGTACGTTATCAATACCAAAGCGCACTGCAATCGCTGGCTGGTTTGATGCGGCAGAGGACTTGCTAACAATTTGGTAACTAAGCCAAGTATCCCACTGTATTGCCGAGGGTAATTTCACGCTGTTATCCGCAGTTACCGGTTTCCCCGCATTAAAGCTAAACGTATTTTGCCAACGCAAAGCGGCATTCGGTTGCCATCCTAAAGCCAACGTTAAGCTAAAGGGTTCAACGTTCGTGATGCGTTTATCGACCAAGCTTGCGTCGATGTTTTTACTTTGCCGTGCGTTGGTGATTGCGCCACTCAGCAGTACATCGAAACTTGGGGCGATGGCTTGTTGCCATTGCACTTCGACACCTTGGTGTTTAGCTTGTCGCACATCGGCAATACGTGTAGGCAGCGGGTCGCTACCCAGCACAACATCACCCGAAAAAGGTTTAGTAATTTGGTAGGCCGCGATGTTTAATTGGCCGCTCGCAAGTTGCTCACTGAATGCCGGCAAACTGAGCTTGGCACCCAACTCGATTTGATTGCTTTTTAACGCAGGCAGTGCGGCACCCGCGTTGGTAAATCGCGTGGAGCGATTGGGTACCCCTTCGCTTTCTACCCCTTGCCCTGCACTTAAATAAACCAAACTGCCCGCAGAGGGTTTAAAGTTAAGCGCAGCCCAAGGCGTCGTAAAACTCTGTTGATAATTAGTTTGATACAACCCATCGGTACGAATACTTTGCGCATTTAATTGTGTGCGTCGTAAGCCCAACCATAAGCTCCATTGGGGGTTAAACGTTATTGCATCCGAAATACTCAGCTCAGTACTAGTGCGGGCATAGTTTGTGTTGGCTTCCAATGCTTCGGGCACGGCCGCTAGCAAAGTTGGTGCTAAAGCGTTAATAGTGCCCGCGTAGTTGTAGGTTTGAAATGGTGCAAAATTTTCGTTATACCGGTTGCGCAACAAGGTTATTCGGCTATCGTGTTTTACCGAACCTGTTTTAAAACTAGCGCGCAACCAAACCTCTTGGCTACTCATTTTACGGCGTTCGTTTTCGCTACGATAATCGTAAATATCGACATCGTAATTGCCGCACAAACCTGGGTACACATAGGTGGGGCCAGAGCTGCAACCGTCGGGAAACGCAATCCGATCGTTAGTGCGAATGGTTTGCCAATTTGCACGTAAGCCCGAGCGTAGTTGCAGCGATGTACTGTCGATTAATGTGGACTCCCATTTCACCGACGAAATTAAACTGTTGCTCTCGAAGGGCAAAGCCCAAGGTTGTCCATTTAAGTTCAAGCGCGCCGAAGGTAGGCTTGGCAGGGTCTCTGCAAAGCCGTCGCCATCGCGGTCTAACAAACCCAAGCCGGGTACGCTAATTTGCTTGGATTTTTGCCATTCGACTTCAGCTTCAAATCGGTGGGATCCGATTCGGTAATCGACCAAGGCACTAGCAAGTTGGCGCGAACCAGGAGCAGCATCGGCAAAGGGTTGGCGGTTGGTATTAGCTAAATTAATGCGTACGCCAAAATTTTCGAAACGACGACTAAGATCGGCCGACAATAAAGTGGTGCCTTTTTCCGAAACCGTTAAATTAGCCTCGGTTAAAGCCTGCGAAGTTGGGCGTTTTAAAACCGAATTTAAAAGCCCGCCCGGTGCGCTAACTCCGGCTAGCAAACCACTGTTTCCTTTTAAAACTTCATAGCGCTCTTTGTTCTCCAATGCGATGGGCATGTGGTTCGAAATAGGCAGGCCATCGCGGCGGTAGTTAAATCGGTTGTCTAATAAAAAACCACGCAGATTTAAACTTTCGATATAACCCAAGGTATTGTAAGAATCGCCCGCCGAGGGTTCGAGGCGAAGCAGGCCCGATAGACTATTAAAGCCGTAATTGCGAATTGAATCCGCCGTAATAATTGATACAGCAAGGGGCGTATTGTTTAAGTCGGCTTCCGAAATTCCCGCAACCGAAGTTTGGTTGCCGGGGCGACTCGCGTTAATTTGCATGGGCGGCAGTTTTGCTGCTTCTTGGGCTTCAACTTGAGCATAAACTGGCGCAACCATTGAAGCAAAAGCCAGTGGAACAGCAGCAAATGGAACAGCAGCAAATGCAGCGGAAATTGAACAACTAATTTCTGCGCGACGAAACTTTGTAAAAGAATTAGCAGCGGCTTTTTGTTTAACCAACATTGTCATGCTCCAAACGTTTCAAACGACTAGTAGCGATCAAAGGTCAAGGCTTAGGCGAAATGAAAGGGATGGATGGGCTTATGCAAGACAGGTAAACCCAACGCTTCCCTGCGCAAGCATTAACTTGATCAGGTACTAAGGGTTTTTCTCACCCGTTCTTACTCGATTCGACAAAATGCAAAGTCAAAAAGTTTATAAGAACCTTGTTAAAACTAACAAGGATTTATTCGGGACCCCTAGCGTAAGCCGCTACTATAGCAGCGATAGCGCTGGCTGTGCGATGCGCTAAGCTTCCAGACAGCCGCACCAAACAAAGCTGTGAGTTCTGGGCTAACCAATCATTAAGCAGTTGATCGAATTGGTTTTGTGCGACTAGTCCGTCGCGCATAAAAGGCAAGGGGTCTGCGGTCCAAGAAAACTCTGGCCAAAGTATCAAATGAAGATCGATATGTTCTTTGTGAAATTGCGTTGCGCGAGCGATTAAACTTAGGTCGTTAAAGTACATTTGGCTATACAGCGCGGTTGTAATTGGCGCGCAATCCGCAATAACAATCGGCGAGTCGTCAAGCAACGCAGTGCATTGCGCTTGCATTAACGGCAGTTGCTCTTCTTGCCGTGGAGTTCTAGCGTGTCTAACGCAAAAATCGCGCAACAGCTCGGGAACAAACCTGACGTCGTAAGCGCGCAATTGAACACTAGCTGCCAACCCCTCGATTAGTGACGTCTTTCCGGTGCATTCAGCCCCAAGTACGGCTACTTTCAAGGTGCGATTAACGTCTACTTTCGCCAACTTTTCCACCCCATCACCGCTAACACTAAAAACACCGAATACAACGCAGCTGTTAGTTTTAGATCACTTTGCCAGCTGATGGCCACCATTAACCCGTTAGCAACAAACCATAAAATCCAAGTCTCAATAAAGTGCCGGCTCATCAGCCATTGGGCAACCACACTGGTAACCGAAACAAACGCTTCACTATACGGGGCTGCAGTTGCGCTAAGGCGCATTAGTTGCACGAGCGCGAGCGTTGTTAAGGCAGTAAATGCAACGTATTTGGCAATTTGCTGGCGACTTAATTGTTGTACGGCTTGCTGATTTTGAGTGCTGTTTTCGCTCCACTTCCACCAAGCCCAAGTTGCTGTACCAATAAAGAACAGCTGCAAACCAACTAATATAAATAACTGAGCTTGAAAAAACACCACAAGATAGGCGGCACTGCTGGCGTTTTGTACCCACCAACCCCAGCGCATGTTCTTGGCCAGCATAACAACGCTGATGATGCCCAAGAGGGCACCGATCCATTCATAAATGCTCATCATTAGTAGCTTGGGTGCCCGCCAATTTGCTGCAATATCGTGGCCGAAATTTCCTCTATAGATTTGGACGTCGAAGACAACCAACGAATACCTTCGCGGCGCATTAAACTCTCGCCCTCGCTCACTTCGTAGCGGCAATTCTCGATCGATGAATACTTACTATTTGGACGACGCTCGTTACGAATTTGCGAAAGCCGATCCGGCAAAATGGTTAGACCAAACAACTTGTGTTTAAAGCCGTACAAGCTTTTGGGTAGGGTGCGGCGTTCAAAGTCTTCCGGAATTAAGGGGCAGTTTGCGGCCTTTACACCGTGCTGCATCGCTAAATACAAACTGGTAGGTGTTTTACCGCTGCGCGATACGCCCACCAAAATAACATCGGCTTTGGCTAACTCGGCAGCAGATTGTCCGTCGTCATGCGCTAATGCAAAGTTAATCGCCTCAATTCGTAAGCGATAGCGTTCGCTATCAGCAGCATCATGTCCGCGTCCAACCGTATGGGTAGATTTAACGCCAAGTTCGGCTTCTAGTGGTTCAACAAAAGTTGAGAACAAATCCATAAACAATGCGTTGGCTTTTTTAAGCGTTGCATTCACTTCGGCATTAACCAAGGTACTAAACACAATCGGGCGTTGCCCGTCTTGTTCGGCTCGATCATTTAATTTGGCAACAACTGCAGCCGCTTTTTCTAAATTATCGACAAAGGGCATACGAAACTGCTTAAATTCAATGCTTTCAAACTGAGTAAGAACCGAATGACCAAAGGTTTCGGCAGTGATGCCCGTGCCATCTGAAACAAAAAATACGCTACGCGACATGGATTGAGCTTTCTTAGCGCTGCAATTATTGAAGGTTATTGATACAAATAAACAGTTAAAAAGCAAGGCCTCACAGAAACCGTACAATTTCCCTCATGGTTTTCCCCCGAAAGTGGCAATTTTGCATGCGTCGAGAATCTTTACGCCGCTACAATGAGGGATGAGTTTTTTCTGCCCGTGCTTACATGCTGTTTTGCCTATTCTAAATCAGTCTGCCGATTCAACAATCGAAGCAGCTTTAGAAACTACTTTGGCAAACCTAGCGTTAACTGATCTCCAGATTGCGATGTGCAGCGCTGCGCGCGCCATCCAGGTAAACGCGCGGCAGTTGCAACCCCAACTTTCTTACTACCCATCAGGACTTTCCCATGAATCCAATCGAAGGACGCAACGTCGTCCCATTCAAAGTATTGCGCATGACCGATGTCGAATCAGTCGGTGGCAAAAATGCTTCGTTGGGCGAAATGATCAGCCAACTCGCGCAAGCGGGGGTTAGAGTTCCCACCGGCTTTGCCACCACAGCGCAAGCTTTTCGCGATTTTTTAAATCACAACCAGCTAACCGAAAAGATTAATAGTCGGTTGTCGAACTTAAACACCGACGACGTTGCAGCACTAACGCGTGCCGGTGCCGAGATTCGTGGTTGGGTCATCAACGCGCCGTTGCAACCTGCACTAGAAGCCGACATTCGCAAGGAATTTCAACGGCTTATGAGCGAATCTTCAGGTGAAATATCGCTTGCTGTACGCTCCTCAGCTACGGCTGAAGACTTACCCGATGCTTCTTTTGCGGGTCAACAAGAAAGCTATTTAAACGTCGTTGGCATCGATTCAGTATTAGATCGTATCCGCCACGTATTTGCTTCGCTATACAACGACCGCGCTATCTCCTACCGCGTGCACAAAGGCTTCGCACATGCCGATGTAGCCTTATCGGCGGGCGTTCAACGCATGGTGCGTAGCGATTTAGGTGCGGCTGGTGTGATGTTTACAATCGATACCGAGTCGGGCTTTAAAGACGTGGTGTTCATTACCAGTTCTTACGGTTTAGGTGAAACTGTCGTACAGGGCGCCGTAAACCCTGACGAGTTTTATGTATTTAAACCCACGCTAGCGATGGGCAAAGCCTCAGTTATTCGCCGCAATATCGGTTCGAAATTAATCAAAATGGAGTTTTCCAACGAGCCGGGCAAATTCACCCGCACCTTGGACACTACAGTTGAGCAACGTAATCGCTTTTCGTTAACCGACGAAGACACTGTGCAGTTAGCCAAGTACGCCGTAATTATCGAAAATCATTATGGCCGTGCAATGGATATCGAGTGGGGCAAAGACGGCGCCGATGGTTTGCTCTACATCTTGCAAGCCCGTCCCGAAACCGTGAAATCGCAAGCCAAAGAAGGCGTTCAGCAAAAGTTTAAATTGCGGGGTACTTCAGCCGTGTTAAGTACTGGTCGCGCGATCGGTCAGCGCGTTGGTGCAGGTGCCGTGCGTATTGTTAGCGACGCGTCCGAAATGGATTCGGTCCAACCAGGCGACGTACTGGTAACTGACATGACCGACCCAAACTGGGAACCCGTCATGAAGCGCGCTGCAGCCATTGTTACCAACCGAGGTGGTCGTACCTGCCACGCCGCCATTATTGCGCGCGAGCTGGGCATCCCGGCCGTTGTAGGTTGCGGCGATGCTACCGATCAATTGCGCAATGGCGCTTTGGTGACGGTGTCTTGTGCCGAGGGCGATACTGGCTTTGTTTACGACGGCATTTTAGAAACTGAAGTAACCGAAGTGAAAACGGGTGCAATGCCCCCAATTGCTGTAAAAATCATGATGAACGTCGGCAACCCACAGCTAGCGTTTGACTTTGCGGCTTTGCCTAACGATGGCGTAGGTTTAGCCCGTGTCGAATTTATTATAAACAACAATATAGCGATACACCCCAAAGCAATTTTGGACTACCCTCATGTTGAACCTGACCTAAAAAAAGCCGTTGAATCGGTAGCGCGCGGTCATGCTAGCCCACGGGCTTTTTATGTCGATAAATTGGCCGAAGGGGTAGCAACAATTGCCGCTGCGTTTTATCCAAAGCCCGCCATTGTGCGTTTGTCCGATTTTAAATCTAACGAATATCGCAAGTTAATTGGCGGCGCACGTTACGAGCCCGAAGAAGAAAACCCAATGCTGGGTTTCCGTGGTGCAGCACGTTATATTTCGCCCGATTTTGCCGAGTGTTTCGAAATGGAATGCAAAGCCATGAAACGCGTGCGCGATGACATGGGTTTAACCAACGTAGAGCTGATGGTGCCTTTTGTACGCACCACCAAGGAAGCCTCGCAAGTGATCGATTTAATGGCCAAGCACGGCTTAAAACGCGGCGAGAATGGCCTACGCATCATCATGATGTGCGAGCTACCCTCCAACGCTATTTTGGCCGAAGACTTCTTAGAGTTTTTTGATGGTTTTTCAATTGGCTCTAATGATTTAACTCAGCTTACTTTGGGCCTAGACCGTGACTCTGGTTTAGTTGCCGCTAGTTTTGATGAACGCGATCCAGCGGTAAAGGCTTTGCTAGAGCGGGCTATTTCTGCTTGCAACAAAGCCGGTAAGTACGTTGGTATTTGTGGACAAGGCCCCTCGGATCACCCCGATTTGGCCCAGTGGTTGATGCAACAAGGCATTCAATCAATTTCATTAAACCCTGACACCGTAGTTGACACCTGGCAACGTTTGGCTTCGTGATAATCTTTTACTCATGAAACTATTTGAAAAATCGACCAAGCTAGCGAATGTTGCTTATGACATTCGCGGCCCGGTGCTCGAACGCGCCAAACAGATGGAAGAAGAAGGCCATCGCATCATTAAGTTAAATATCGGCAACGTGGCTGCGTTTGGATTGCAGCCGCCTGACGAAATTAAACTCGACATGATTCGCAACATCACGGCCATGCCCGAGGCTGCCGGTTATACCGACAGCAAAGGCTTGTTTGCCCCGCGTAAAGCGGTAGTGCATTACACCCAGCAAAAGCGCATTAAAGGGGTCGATGTAAACGATGTGTATTTGGGCAATGGTGCATCCGAGCTTATCGTAATGTCGATGAACGCCTTACTTAACTCGGGTGACGAAGTGTTGGTGCCGGCACCCGATTATCCGTTGTGGACTGCAGCCGTTTCGTTGTCTGGCGGAACACCGGTTCACTATGTTTGTGACGAGCAAGCCGATTGGATGCCTGATTTAGCCGATATGGCTAAAAAAATCACCGCCAACACCAAAGGTATCGTTGTCATCAACCCCAACAATCCAACGGGTGCTTTATATCCCGATTCGATTTTGCAAGGCATCGTCGATTTGGCTCGCCAACATAACCTCATCGTGTTTGCGGACGAAATTTACGACAAAACTTTATACGATGGCGTCCAGCACACCTCTATCGCGTCATTGGCCGATGATGTTTTGTTTGTCACTATGAATGGTTTGTCCAAAAACTACCGTGCCTGTGGGTATCGGGCTGGTTGGATGATTGTTAGTGGGGCCAAGCGCCGAGCAACCGATTACGTAGAAGGGTTAAACATGTTGGCCAGTATGCGTTTATGCGCCAACACACCAGGCCAACTAGCAATTCAAACAGCATTAGGTGGCTACCAAAGCATCGACGATTTAGTAGGCGAGGGCGGCCGGTTACGCAAACAACGCGATTTAGCGCATCAATTGTTAACCGACATTCCCGGCGTCACTTGTGTAAAGCCCAAGGCCGCTTTATATATGTTTCCACGGCTTGACCCTAAAATTTATCCGGTGAAAGATGACATGCAACTAGCCTATGAATTGCTAGCCGAAGAGAAAGTTTTAATAGTGCAAGGCACCGGCTTTAACTATGCAACACCCGATCATTTTCGGGTAGTGTTTTTACCAAACACCGATGACTTAACCGAAGCGTTTGGCCGAATCGCGCGCTTTTTAGATCGCTACCGCAGTAGAGCCGTTAATGGCTAAAACGCGGTGCAATGCGCGCCACAACGCTTGCGCGATTACTTTGGTCGTTTCGCTGGGTCAGTGCGCATTTGCTAATGCACAACAAAGTGGCCAAACAGGTGGTGCTACAGACGCATTGCCGCCGCAGACAAGCAGCACTGAAGCGGCTAAGCCGGCAAGTGACAGCAAAAAAATCAACTACGTTCTAGGCGTAAAGTTTAAAACGAACCAAGAGTTTGATAGTAAAAATGATTCGCATTTTTCACCTGCCTTTGGGGTTCAATTAGGGCGTTGGAAAATTGGAACTAATCCCAATTTAGATGAGTGGTTAGCTTTTAGCGGTATTCGTAAAGACCCGACGATTTCTTACGATTTTTTAGATTTAAAAAATTGGAAACTCCAAACTTCCGTGCGCTTGCAAAACCTAGAGTCTAACCAAGCCTTTGAATTGGGCGATAAAGGCAAAAATACTGTGCGTGGGCGATTGCTTCTAACGCATCGCTTTAACGAGCATTTTTCGGCCGCTACCGAACTAACCCAAGACCTGTTAAATCGCGGCGACGGGTCCACATTAAGCTTTGGGGTCTCGCGCAATTTTGAAATCAGTTCAAAGTCATTGCTTGTTGCAAGTACTGGCATTACTTGGGCTAATGCCGCGCACTGGCGCACGTCAAACCTTGGGTTTATAAAAGCGCAAACGACCACCGGTGCTTTAAACTTCAACAGCCTTTCTTCAAATCCAGATGTAGGTGCGGGATTTGGTAGTTTAGGCGTCAGCCTTGGCTATCGTTATGGGCTTACCAAACAATGGGCCGTTTACGCCAATACAGGCTTTACCCGAGCAATCGCAGATCTAGAGACCGTTCGCGGCACGCGATGGCGGTCGAACTTTCAATTAGGTCTACTGTACTTTGGGCAATACTAAAAACAAAAAACCCAGCCGAAGCTGGGTTTTTTGCGTGGTGCAAAGTTCGATTTAAACTCAAATCGATTACTTCACAACCATCATCTGCGAACGCTTGCCACCTTTGTAGGTGTACAAAGTCAACGAACCGTCTTTGATATCGCCTTTAGCATCAAAAGCAATTTTGCCAGTTACGCCGTCGTAGCTAATTGCAGCTAATGCTGGCAAGTACTTAGCCGAATCGGTGCTGTTGGCTTTTTGCATTGCTGCAACCATAACCATCATCGCATCGTAAACATACGGTGCATACACTTGAACATCAGCGTTGTAAGTTGTTTTAAAGCGTGCTTTAAATGCATCCATACCGCCTTGCTTGTCCTTGCCTACGCCACCAGCTTCAGCACAAACTACTTGACCGTCAGCCATGCCTTCGCCAGCTAATTTACCCAATTCTTCCGAGCAAATACCGTCGCCGCCCATGAACTTCGCCTTGATGTCCAATTGCTTCATTTGGCGCATCATTGGGCCTGCAACAGCGTCCATACCGCCAAAGAACACTACGTCAGGCTTAGCACCTTTGAGTTTGGTCAAAATAGCGTTGAAGTCTGTCGCTTTGTCGTTGGTAAATTCGCGACCAACAATTTTGCCGCCAGCTGCTTTAACAGCTTTTTCGAACTCATCGCCAACACCTTGACCGTACGCTGTACGGTCGTCGATGATTGCGATTGCTTTGCCCTTAAGCTCTTTAACTGCGTAACGACCTAAAGTGCCGCCCAATTGACCGTCGTTAGCAACAACGCGAAACGCGGTTTTGAAACCTTGTTGGGTGTACTTTGGGTTAGTAGCTGATGGTGAAATCTGAGCAATACCTGCGTCGTGATAAATCTTCGACGCTGGGATAGTCGTGCCTGAGTTCAAGTGACCGATAACGCCGCTTACTTTAGCGTCAACCAATTTTTGAGCAACAGTAGTGCCTTGCTTTGATCGCCAGCGTCGTCTTCAGAAACCAATTCAAACTTGATCTCTTGACCACCGATTTTGATCTTTTTTGCGTTCAAATCGGCGATAGCCATTTTGGCGCCGTTTTCGTTGTCTTTACCTAAGTGGGCGATGCCACCAGTTAATGGACCAACGTGGCCGATTTTTACTACGGTTTGTGCGCTAGCGTTAACTGCAAATACAGCCAAAGCTGAGGCAACTGCAACACCTAAAAATTGCTTTTTCATTAATGGATCTCCTAATCCTAAAAAAAAATTTGGTGCGACGTAGGGCCAACAAACCTCCTGTTAGCCAACCTTAAAATTAGGGAAACCCCGAATTTACAGATTTATCGCAACGCCGCGCATCCTAGCTGGAAACTGAGCCCTTGGCAACGACAACCCATTTGCCTAGGGAATTACCAACTACAAAGCACTCCGTACTTGCTGTAACGACGGTGCGAGCCTAGCAGTTGACCGTTGGTTCTAAGTAGCTCTACGCATACCGGCGTCCGTTTGCTAACCTTCGCTTGCCAACGCAGGACGGTAAAGTCAGGCATCATATGCAAATAAAAGTTGATAACAAGGGACGCACAATGACTTTGCAAGCGATTTGGTGGATTGCAGCGATCGTTTTAGTAATAGCCGAGCTGTTTACTGGCTCGCTTTACTTATTAGCGGTAGCCCTTGGTGCGCTGGCAGGGGGCATTGCCGCTTGGACCGGAACAGAAGTTTGGGTGCAAGCAATCGTTTGCGCTGTGGTTACTCTGGCCGGGATCGCCTTGGTTCGGCGCAGGCGGGCCTTAGCACCACCGCCACCGCCCAACAGGGAAAATCCTGATCTAATTTTAGATGTAGGCAATAAAGTACATGTAGAAAAGTGGGAAGCCAATGGCAGCGCACGGGTTAGCCATCGCGGAACGGACTGGGATGCGCAGTTTGAATCGAGTGAAACCGCTCCAAATTTGCCATCTGGGTGGTACGTTATTAAGGCCATCGACAACAATATTTTAATTTTAGTAAAGGGTGCTTAATGGAAAAGCTTATCGTTTCAGCCTTTGTAGTCGCGTTAGTGGTGGTGTTTGTTTCTAAAACGCTTAAAGTGGTGCCGCAGCAAAACGCTTGGATTAAAGAGCGTCTAGGAAAATACGACAGTACCTTAGTGCCGGGCCTGCATTTCATCATGCCGTTTGTAGATCGCGTGGCCTATAAGCATTCGCTTAAAGAAATCCCCATGGATGTACCGAGCCAAGTATGTATTACAAAAGACAACACGCAACTGACGGTCGACGGCGTTTTGTACTTCCAAGTAACCGATCCAATGCGTGCCTCGTATGGTTCTAGCAATTACATTATTGCCATTACACAACTAGCGCAAACAACACTGCGTAGCGTTATTGGTAAGTTAGAGCTAGATCGTACTTTTGAAGAGCGTGGCGTTATTAATAGCTCGGTCGTTGCCGCTTTAGATGAGGCTGCTCAAAACTGGGGTGTAAAAGTACTGCGTTACGAAATTAAAGATTTAACGCCCCCCAAAGATATTTTGCATGCCATGCAGCAGCAAATTACTGCTGAGCGCGAAAAGCGCGGACTAATTGCGGCGTCCGAAGGCCGTAAACAAGAACAAATTAATATTGCTACAGGCGAGCGCGAAAGCTCGATTGCCCGCTCTGAAGGTGAAAAGCAAGCGTCTATAAATCGCGCGCAAGGTGAAGCGTCGGCCATTGTGGCGGTTGCTCGAGCCAATGCCGAGGCTATTTCGACAGTGGCTGCTGCGATCCAACAAAACGGCGGTATTGATGCCGTTAACCTAAAAGTCGCCGAGCAGTATGTACAAGCCTTCGAAGAGCTTGCAAAGTCTACTAACACCTTAATTGTGCCCGCTAACATGGGCGACCTTGCAGGGATGATCTCTAGTGCAATGACCATTGTTAAAAGCCAAAATGGATCGGCCAACAAAAGTTAAGCAAATTAGTACTGTTTTACCGTGAGCACAGTTCGCGTAGCTACTAGCACCCCCGCGGCACCTTTAGTGCAAGCGGTAGTGGCTTTTCTTCAGAAATACGAGCCCTTTAGCCTAGTCGACGACGCACTATTGTTAGCGTCGGCACGCCAAATGAAACTGGCTTACTTTGCTAAAGGCGACACCTTAATAGAACCCGGCAGTGGTACACCACAGCATTGTTTTATTGTGAAGCAAGGTGTCGTAGAAGGAACCCGCTTGGATGCAAATCGCATTGATGCGGTTTTGCATATGACACCGGGAGAAATATTTCCGGTCGGGGCACTCTCAGCCCGCAGGCCAGTCAGTACGATTTACAAAGCCAGTACCGACGTATTTTGTTGGCTAATGGGCGAAGCCGTATTGAATCAATTGATGCAAAATAGCGCGGTGTTTTTAGACTTTACCAAGCGCCGAATGGGTGCCTTATTGGATTTGTCGAATCAGCAACAACAAACCCGCTACGCATCGCTAGCCGCGCCAATGCAAATGATGGCCACGCCACTAGCTGCCGTTATGCGCCATAGCCCGCTAACTGCACAACCAAGCGAATCGATTCGGCAAGTTTTTGAGCGCATGCAAAGCGCAAAAGTGGGTTCTATTTTAGTGGTCGATCAAGCCCAAGACAGCGCATCGCGCTTGTTAAAAGTAGCTGGCATATTTACCAAAGAAGATCTTATCGGTCGAATTTGTTTGCCCAGCGTCTCTTTAAATGATTCGATTGCTTCAGTGATGAGTTCACCGGTGCAAACCGCCCGTAGCGATCAAACCATAGCGCAGGCCATTATTCAAATGGCGCACCATAACATTCGCCATTTACCTATCGTCGATGCAGCAGGTGATTTAGTAGGCATTGTGACAGAGCGCGATTTGTTTGCCTTGCAACGCCAAAGTTTGCGCCAAATAAGTTCTGCAATTGATAACGCGCACGCAATTAGTAATTTGGTTGGCGTTTCTAATGACTTGCGCGCATGGTCTAAAAATTTAGTCGCTCAAGGCGTCAAGCCCGCGTGGGTTACGCGTCTTATTAGCCGATTAAACGATCGCATAACTAAGCGTGTTTTAGAACTAACCGCAAAGCAATTAAATTTCTCTTTCGATACTGTTTGTTGGATTGCATTAGGTAGTGAAGGGCGTGAAGAACAGACCATTGCGACCGACCAAGACAATGGTTTAATTTTGGCGTCGCCCGAGCAAAAAGAATTGGCGCTGTTATTTGCCAAGCAAGTAAATTTGCATTTAGATCAGTGTGGGTTCCCGTTATGCAAAGGCAATATCATGGGCAGCAACCCCGAGTGGTGCCGCACCGCGCAAGAATGGGCCGAGCAATTTAAGCACTGGGTAAACCACACCGATCCGCAAGCACTTGTAAGCGCCAGCATTTTTGCCGACTTTCGCGCATTAGCTGGAAACCTCGAATTAGCCGTGCAATTGCGCGCAACCATTGCGCCCATCGCAACCCAAGCGCGGTTTTTAAAAGTGATGAGCGACAACGCGCTACGCAATAGTCCACCGGTTGCTTGGACAGGTGGCGTGTTAGAGCAATGGCTGGGCAGCACCGAAGCGCCCATAGACATCAAGGTGCACGGCTCTGGCCTATTTGTTGATGCCGCGCGCGTTTTAGCATTGGCCCACAGCCTAAACGAAACCGGAACTGCTGATCGTTTAAACGCCTTGATTGATCGCAAAATAGTTGTAGAAAGTGAAGGGCGCTCGTGGATTGATGCCTTCGAATTTATTCAAGGTTTACGGCTACGCTTGCAGCACCGACATGGTGAAAGTGATGCTGGTTTGGCTGACGCTGATGGCGTTAAATCTTTGGTAGCAACGGTTACATCACCAGGCAAAATCGATGGCCCAACCAATCCAAATTTGTTGCAACCAGCAACGCTAAGCCCGTTAGATCAACGCATACTAAAAGAAACGTTTAGACAAGCGCGTAAGCTGCAACAACGCCTAGGGTTGGATTATCCGTAATGTTCGATGGGCTAAAAAATACTGCGCTAGGACGAGCCGTGTTTGGTGGTTCTGGTGAAAAAAAACTAAGCCAAAATCGGTGGGTGGTGATTGATATCGAAACCACCGGTTTAGACCATTCTATCCATAGCGTACTGTCCATTGGCGCGGTTGCCATAGTTGATGGTCAGGTGGATGTAAACGACTCCTTCGAAGCTTTTTTAAAACAAACCGAAGCGAGTGCGTCGTCAAACATTTTGGTTCACGGCATCAGCACCCAACAACAACTAAACGGCAGCGACCCGCGCGTCGCGTTTACGGCATTTTTAGATTATGTTGGGGCCAGTCCCCTAATGGGTTTTCAATCGAGCTTTGATCGTGGGTTTTTAGCCCGCGCTGCGAAAGTTTGGGCGCAAGCCCCTTTGAGTAGCGATTGGCTCGATGTTGCCGAGCTAGCCCGCATGGCGTACCCAGAAACTAAAGCGCGCGCCTTAGACGATTGGTTAGCGGCATTGCAAATCGAAAACTTGCAACGCCATAGCGCTATTTTTGATGCTTTGGCTACTGCAATGTTATTACAAGCCTTGCTTAAAAAACTACAGCAAACTAACAAAACCGATTTTCGGTCTTTGCAGGTCTTGGCGGCGCAAGCTAAGTTTGTGCCTCGGCCGCTTTAGGCAATCACCAACTAATCTTCTTTTTTAACGTTGCGCAAATTATTGTCTTTCATAATGCGCCCCTTCTCGCGGTCCCATTCTTTGTCTTTTTGGGCGTCACGTTTGTCGTGCTGTTTTTTACCTTTTGCCAAGCCAACTGATAACTTAATGCGGCCATCTTTGTAGTGCAAATCTAGGGGTACGAGGGCGTAACCGGCGCGTTCTACCTTGCCAATTAGCTTGCTAATTTCGTCTGCTTTAAGCAGTAATTTACGGGTGCGGGTAGGGTCGGGCAGCACATGGGTAGACGCCTCGGCAAGCGGCGTTATATGAGCACCCAGCAAAAACACTTCGCCTGACTGCACAATAACGTAGGCTTCCTTAATATTGCCGCGCCCGCCACGAATGGCTTTAACTTCCCAACCTAGTAAAACGAGGCCCGCTTCATATCGCTCTTCGATGAAGTAGTCGAAAGTGGCTTTTTTATTCTCAATAATGCTCATGACTTGCTAGAATCCGCGCTGAATCTTTTCGAAACGCATTTTTTAAAACACGATCATAACAGCGCTGCGCCATGACCTCGGTCCGTAAATCAGTATTAGTAAGCCACAGCGCTCAGCGCATCTACGACTTAGTTGAAAAAGTTGAGGATTACCCGCATTTTTTGCCCTGGTGCAACATGTCCGAAGTGCATAACCGTACCGATCACGGCATGGAAGCTACTGTCGGCATTGGTTTGCACGGCGTTAACCAACGCTTTACTACCCTCAATACCCATAAAATCGGCAAAGAAATAAAGTTAAAACTAAAGTCTGGCCCGTTTTCAAAGTTGTCGGGCACTTGGACTTTTACCCGTTTGCGCGACGATGCCTGCAAAGTCGAGTTAAACCTAGATTACGAATTTGCTAGTAATTTGCTAGATAAATTAATTGCCCCAGTGTTCGATCCCATTGCGGCTAGCTTAATTGATGCTTTTGTGGCGCGCGCCGACAAACTGTATGGCAGCTAATCCGATCAAACTATTTGCAATTGAATGTTTTGAACAAACCATCGAGCGGGCAGAATTTGAGGTCGCTGCGGGCAGCACGTTAATGCAAGCGTTAGAAGCGTTGGTTGCAATTGGCTTTAAGCCACTAAGCCAACGCCTCGATTCGAATTCGTTGGATGCGTTAATTGCCGGTGACATTGGCGTTAATGGCAAGCGAGCCAAGCTAGAGCAATTGCTTCGTACTAATGATCGTATCGAATTTTATAGGCCTTTGCTTATCGATACCAAACAGGCGAGGCAGCTGCGCGTTTTAGCTGAGCGCAGACGTCAAGCGCAAATACGGAGTCAGCCTAAAGTCAAAAAAGAGCCGTAGTTTAGTAAAGGCTTTTGCCTTTAGCCCTTTTTACTGCAGTTATCAGCTATGTCGCGCTTTAAATCGTTAAGGCGTTTTGCACGCGCTTCGTCTGTCATGTACTCGCGTTCGCCGTTTTGTTTGGTCGTGCTTACGCGCACACCACTCTCGAGCGTACGCACACTGGCTTTGGTATCTTCGCACGCAGCGGCGTTTCTAGCATCACGCTCGCTATCAACAGCACGTTTTTTATCGGCTTGCTCGGCTTCAAGAGCTTTCTTTTTAGATTCTAAATCTTTATCGGCAACAGTCGGCTTTGCAGCGGTTTGAGCAGGCAATCCAGCTTTTAAATTAGCAGCAGCTAAGGCTACCGGATCGTTTTTGGCGGCATCGCCTTTAGCGTCAGGCTTTGCAACCGGTTTGGGCGCGGGCGCTTTAACCATTTGTGCTGGCGAAATGTTGGTCGGAGGCGGGCGATCGCTGTAAACCATACGACCATTGTCATCTTTCCATTGCCATTGTGCCGCAGCGATATTGGAGGCGCACAGGAGGGTTAAAGCAAAGACAGATTTCGAAGTAGTCGAGGTCATATTGGATCGAGCCTATAGGTACAGAAAAACAAAGACAGAAAAAAGCATACTAGAGCGCCAATGATGGCAACATGAAGTGTGGCGGGCGGCTTCGCTAAGCTCACGCGGTTGCCGATTAGTGGGCGGCGGCTTTAGATAAACGGTGGTTAAACGACGCAATGTGCCAGCCAAACCGCAATTTTACCAAGCGTATAATGCCGCTTTGCGCCAAGGAGAAATTGATGCGCCTACTCAAAAAGGCCCTGACATTCGACGACGTTTTACTCGTTCCCGCATTTTCCGAAGTCCTCCCCCGAAGTGTTTCCCTTAAAACTCGCCTAACCCGCGATATTCAGTTAAACATTCCCCTAGTGTCCGCTGCGATGGATACCGTTACCGAAGCGCGTTTAGCCATAGCCATGGCACAAGAAGGCGGCATCGGTATCGTTCATAAAAACATGACCCCAGCCGAGCAAGCGGCCGAAGTGCGTAAAGTAAAACGCTACGAATCGGGCATCGTTTCCGATCCGGTTACGGTCAACCCCAACATGTCGGTCGGCGAGCTTAATGCGCTGCGTCGACAGCTGGGTGTATCAGGCTTACCCGTCGTAGAAAACGGCAAAGTGGTTGGCATTGTGACCAACCGCGATTTACGTTTTGAAGAACGCGGCGACATACCCGTACGCGAAGTAATGACCCCGCGCGAACGCTTAATAGTCGTTAGCGAAGGCGCATCGCTTGAACAAGCGCAAGCCCTAATGCACAAGCACCGCTTAGAGCGTGTGTTGGTCGTAAACGATGCATTCGAGCTACGCGGGTTAATTACCGTAAAAGATATTTTAAAAGCCACCGAGCACCCGTTAGCGGCCAAAGATAGCCAAGGTAAGTTGCGCGTCGGCGCAGCGGTTGGCGTAGGTGGCGATACCGACGAGCGTATTGCATTGCTAGTAAAAGCTGGCGTCGATGTAGTGGTAGTGGATACTGCTCACGGCCATAGCAAGGGCGTTATTGATCAAGTGGCGGCCGTTAAAAAAGCCTATCCCAATTTGCAAGTGATTGGCGGCAACATTGCAACCGGCGACGCCGCAAAAGCCTTAGCCGCAGCTGGGGCCGATGGCGTGAAGGTTGGCATTGGGCCAGGCTCTATTTGCACCACGCGTATTGTGGCTGGTGTGGGCGTACCGCAAATTTCGGCAATTGCCGATGTATCGGCCGCGTTGGCTGGCACTGGTATTCCGATGATTGCGGACGGTGGTATTCGTTACTCTGGCGATATTGCTAAAGCTATTGCTGCTGGTGCCAATTGCGTGATGATGGGTTCGATGTTTGCAGGCACCGAAGAAGCTCCTGGCGAAATTGTTTTGTTTCAAGGTCGCTCGTATAAAAGCTATCGCGGCATGGGCTCGTTAGGCGCTATGACCGATGGCTCGGCAGATCGTTATTTTCAGGACTCGTCGGCCAATACCGACAAATTAGTACCCGAAGGCATCGAAGGGCGGGTGCCTTACAAAGGCAGCGTGGTATCGATTATTTTTCAAATGTGTGGCGGCGTGCGTTCTAGCATGGGATACATCGGTTGCGCCGATATTGAAACCATGCGCGCTCAAGCACAATTTGTAGAAATTACCTCGGCGGGTATGCGCGAATCGCATGTGCACGATGTACAAATTACCAAAGAAGCGCCGAACTATCGGATGGAATAAAGAACAAAAAAAATGCACAACAAAATCCTAATTTTAGATTTCGGCTCACAAGTCACCCAACTGATTGCGCGCCGCGTACGCGAAGCCCATGTGTATTGCGAGATTCACCCGTGCGATGTAGGCGACGAGTTTGTGCGCAAATTTATTCAAGAGCAGGGCGGCAAAGGCATTATTTTATCGGGCAGCCACGCTAGCGCCTACGACGAAGCCACCGACAAAGCACCCGATGTCGTATTTACTTTGGGCGTACCGGTATTAGGCATTTGCTACGGCATGCAAACCATGGCCCAGCAATTGGGTGGCAAAGTAGAAGCGGCCGATACCGACCCAGCAACTGGTTTATCCAAACGTGAGTTTGGTTACGCCGAGGTAAGGGCGCACGGGCATACCGCATTATTAAAAGACATACAAGATTTCATCACCCAAGGTTCGGATACAGAGCAGGGCCACGGCATGCTCAAGGTGTGGATGAGCCACGGCGACAAGGTAACAGCGCTGCCACCGGGCTTTAAAACGATGGCCAGCACACCGTCGTGCCCCATTGCCGGAATGGCCGACGAAGCCCGCCGCTTTTACGCCATGCAGTTTCACCCCGAAGTAACGCACACCGTGCAAGGCTCGGCGTTGTTGCATCGTTTTGTGCGCGAGATTTGCGGGTGCAGTGGCGATTGGATTATGGGCGACTACATTGCCGAAGCCGTAGCGCGCATTCGCGAACAAGTGGGCACCGAAAACGTATTGTTGGGTTTATCGGGCGGCGTCGATTCATCGGTAGCAGCCGCATTAATTCACCGTGCCATTGGCGACCAACTTACTTGCGTGTTTGTAGACCACGGCTTGCTGCGTTTAAACGAAGGCAAAATGGTTGAAGAAATGTTTGTTGGCCGCCTACACGCAAAAGTAATTGCCGTAGACGCCAGCGAACAATTTTTAGGCAAACTAGCCGGTGTTAGCGAACCAGAAGCCAAGCGCAAAATTATTGGCAAAGAATTTGTAGAAGTATTTTTGGCCGAAGCAGCAAAACTAAAAGCCGGTGGCAGTGAATCAGTTAAGTGGCTAGCCCAAGGCACCATTTACCCCGACGTAATTGAAAGCGGCGGCGCAAAAACCAAAAAAGCTGTCGTCATAAAAAGCCACCACAACGTAGGTGGCCTGCCAGAAAAGTTAGGCCTAAAACTATTAGAGCCACTACGCGAGTTGTTTAAAGACGAAGTGCGCGAACTAGGCGTAGCCCTAGGCCTGCCGCCCGACATGGTGTACCGCCACCCGTTTCCTGGCCCCGGGCTAGGCGTGCGAATTTTGGGCGAAGTAAAACGCGAATATGCGGATTTACTAAGACGTGCCGATCATATTTTTATTGAAGAGCTACGTAACTTTAAAGACGAAAATGGCAAGAGCTGGTACGACTTAACTAGCCAAGCGTTTGTAGTGTTTTTGCCGGTGAAATCGGTGGGTGTGATGGGTGATGGGCGCACTTATGATTACGTGGTTGCGCTGCGCGCTGTGCAGACTAGTGATTTTATGACGGCGGATTGGGCGGAGCTGCCTTATGCGTTGCTTAAGAAAGTTTCGGGGCGGATTATTAATGAAGTGCGGGGGATTAATCGGGTTACTTATGATGTTAGTAGTAAGCCACCGGCTACTATTGAGTGGGAGTGAGGGGAGTTCAGAATTGATTGTTGTGCTACTTGGTTTTCTGAACTGCGGACAATGAATTTAACAGCCCTTTCTTTAGAGTTTCGCAGAGGTTATTCATGAAGGTTAGTAAAGTCGTCATTCGAAACTTCCGACGGTTGGAGGAGGTAGTTATTGACATCGAAGAAAACGAGTCAATTTTTGTCGGGCCCAACAACAGCGGTAAGACTTCAGCCACCGCAATTTTCCGCTGTTTTCTCGGCGGACGTGATTTCAAGATTCACGATTTTTCGGTCGCTCGAATGGTCGATTTCGAAACCTATGCTAGTACCGGACAGTCGGAGCAGCTCCCGAAGATCAGCCTTGATCTTTGGTTCACCATTGATCCGCAAAGCATTGCATTCGGCAGGGTGTTCACATTGCTGCCTAGGCTGTCGGATTTCAATCGCGTGGGGATTCGACTTTCTTATGAAATAAAGGACCCAAAGAAATTAAGTGAGCAATATGGCGCCGCCTACCCAACGCAGAAAAATGGAACACGTGCTAAAGCGCTATCACAATATCTTTCACTAGACGGGAATCTTGGGCACCACTTTGCAGTTCGATATTTTTCGCTTAATGACGAACCTCATCAATTAACGCCAATCGCGATGTTGACTAGCGAACTCGAGTCTGAGGAGGGTAAACGGCTCTTGAAGCATCTCATTAGGGTCGAGTTCGTTGACGCTCAGCGCAACATTAATGATGACGACAGCAGCCGCAGCAACCGGCTTTCCGAGGCCTTTGCCACTTTCTACAGAAAGAATCTCGAGCAAGTCGGCCATGCAGCAGAAGCACACAGCCTGATTGATGCAAACAACAGGCAGTTAACAGACCATTACGCTAAGCAATTCGAGCCTTTGATTACGCTTATCAAGCAACTGGGTGTTCCGTCAATCAACGATCGGGAGCTGCGCATAATATCTTCACTCAGTCCCGAAACCGCGCTGCGCGGAAACACCGAGTTGCTTTACGTTGACCCCAGCCGGCAGCATGAACTGCCAGAGCTTTATAACGGACTTGGTTTCAAAAATCTGATTTACATGGCTATACAGGCTAGGCATTTCCATTCTCAGTGGGTAACGACTACAACTGATAGGCCGTTATGCCTAATGATCTTTATTGAGGAGCCCGAGGTACATTTGCACGCTCAAGTCCAGCAGGCTTTCATATCGAATATCTGGGAGGTAATAAAGAAGTCCGCTGCGGAATCAGGTGAACCTAGTTTGTTGCCGCAGGTCGTCGTCACGACACACTCCTCCCACATAATGGCAACCGTCGCCTTTGAAAAAGTTCGCTATTTCCAACGTTGCCAAGTCGAGGGCGAAATATCGACGTCGGGTATCCGCAACGCAACCGCGGTTCGTAGCCTTCGATCTTTTCGGCCAGAAGAGGAAACGATTGACGGCAAGCACGTTTCGCCTTCGGACACTTTGGCTTTTCTCAAACGCTATCTTCGTTTGACCCATTGCGACCTATTCTTTGCTGATGCGGCCATTCTCGTGGAAGGTGCAGTTGAAAAGCTTCTTTTGCCGACCATGATCGAGACCACGGCAAAACGGCTGCAGACGACATACCTTACGATTCTAGAGGTTGGTGGAGCCTATGCCCACCGATTTGAAGGCTTGCTTGGCTTCCTACACATTCCTTATCTCGTCATTACCGATCTTGATTCAGTGGCGGCTAGTGGGTACCCGACTGCTTGCCGCGCTGACGTTGCAGGCGCGCGAACATCAAATGCGTCTCTTAAGAAGTTGTGTGGGCAAACTACAGTAGCCGGTCTGATTGCTCTAACGCGCTTGGACAAGCAGCACGCCACCAAGGATCGTTGCATTGCATTCCAAACCGACATTCTGGTAGTTAATGACGAAGCTAAAATGACATTTCGACCGCGTACCCTAGAGGAGTCGCTTGTCTATGAGAATTTTGGATTGCTACGGTCTGGCACCTTGTCTATTGGGGTTGATATTCCCGACCAACTTGCCAACGTTTACCAAGTTGTCTATGAGCGAATTCGATCTGATAGTTTCAAAAAAACGGATTTCGCCATGGATATATTGGCTTGTACTGTGCAGGTGGTTGTTCCCAACTATATCGCGGAAGGATTACTTTGGCTCGAAGCTCGCCTTTGTTTACCAGTCGTCTCAACGACAAACGCGACAGTCTCTGCCGCAACAAAGGTGGTTTAGCATGGTCGCAAGAGTTGAAAGCGAAGCCGATGCACAAGTCCAAAAATGCTTAGAAGAACACCGTAGCTTTGCAATGATCGCTGGCGCAGGCTCGGGCAAGACAACCTCGCTAGTTGATGCTCTCGCGCAAATCCGCAATCGCGAAGGGAAATCCCTTAGAAGACAGGGGCAACGTATCGCCTGCATTACATTTACTAAACGAGCGGTAGAAGTAATCCAAGCTAGGCTAGGCCGAGACGACCTTTACTTAATTTCTACACTTCATAGCTTTCTTTGGGAACAGACTAGTCGGTTCCAAACCGATATTCGGGATGCGCTGCGTGATAGTCGCATTCCACAACTGATCGAACAAGCCCGGGCTGCTGACGATGGCGGTAATAGTAAAAAATCTTTGAAGGCACGTACGAAGGTCGAACGACTTACGCAAGCGCATTCGGTAATTTCGGAAGTTAAAATTTTCAGGTATGCCGATTCGAGCTTCAGCGACTTCAGTACGGGCCAACTGGGCCATGATGATGTAATTGCAATCGCTACCTATCTGTTCGAAAATAACGCCACCTTCAGGCGCATCACCGGTTTACGATTTCCATATATTTTAGTTGACGAAGCGCAAGATACATTTGAGGGCATTATTGCGGGGCTAAATTTAGTTGGCGCGGGTTTTGGGCTTCCCGTTATTGGCTATTTTGGCGATCCGTGGCAACAGATTTATGACCGGAGCGCGGGAGACTTTACCGCGCCCCATGACGGCGAAATTATCACCAAAACTGAGAATTTCCGCTGCTCCCAAAGTGTTATTCGGCTCCTAAACGCTTACCGCGGTGATATCAAGCAGTATGCAGCTGGCGAGAATGCCTCTCGTGAAGGTAGCGTCGAATTCTTGCTAGTTCAGGCCGAAGAGCCAACAGAGCCACGCAGGCGATATTCAGAGGAGCAGATTGCACGTGCATTGGCAAAAATGGACGCTGCCGTTGCAGGCTGGGGCTGGGCTGATCGCGACGACGTCGCAAAGCTCTTCCTCACTCATCAAATGATCGCGCGGCGGTTGGGTTTCGCCGATCTCAACCGGCTCTTTACCGGTGAATATGCCTCGTCTCGCGCCGAAGAGGACTTCGACGCCGGTGAGCATTTCCTTCTAAAACCCTTCCTTTCCGCACTTTGCCCATTAATCATTGCCAAGGTGCAGGGCGATGAACGAAAAATCATTAATTTGCTCCGGATTGAAAGCCCTGCCTTTGCCGCCAACGGATTAAATGCAGCAAAATCCCTAAAGTCAATGATCGAGACCTCCAACGAATTGATCAGCCAAATGTTGGTTTTATGGAATACCGAAACGATTGGCAAAATCCTTCGCTTTTGTATCGACAAGCAAATCGTCCAGCCTTCCGAGAGGCTGCGCGAACATCTTAATCGCGAACCTAGGGTCGAAACGTTTGATGAAAATATCAATAGCCTCGACAAAGGCGACTGGCTTGCTGACTCGTTTTTTAAGATGCGGCCTGCATCGATTGCTAGATATGTCGAATACATTAACAACAATTCGGCCTACAGCACGCAACACGGAGTGAAAGGCGAAGAGTACGAAAAGGTCATTGTTATCTATGATGATGTTGAAGCCGGATGGAATAATTACAGTTTTAACAAAGTCCTAACACCGCTGACTGTCGGCGCGCCTACTCCACGGCAGCTTGTTGTAACTCAGAAGCTAGCCTATGTTTCGTTTTCTCGCGCGAAGCAAGATCTACGTGTAATTCTGTTCACAACTGACCCTACAAATGCGCGAGATGAACTCATCAATAGCAAGTTGCTTGCGCCTGAACAGATTCACATCGCCGTTTGAGCATCTCGTTCCTAACCTTTTGATTTGGAAAATAATCGAGCGAATGCTGGATAACCAGCTCATTCGTTGGTGTTGGACGTAGACTAAATATGAAAAATCGAGTTTGTGACATGGACTGGGATTTCAAAATCTTAAAACAATTTTTGTTAAAAGTGTAATACTGCGTTTTTGAAAACTTAAAAAAGCTAACGTGACAGCGAATAAGATTGACCGCGCTTGGGCTTTGCGAGAAGTTGAGGAGGCCGTTGCTTCTTACCTTCAAATGCTTAAACTAGAACTAGCCGGCCAGTTATATAACAAGTCAGCCTATCGCGCACTCCTGTTGCCAAAACTGAACAATCGGACCGAGGCTTCAATTGAATTCAAACATCAAAATATCAGTGCAGTTTTGAACGAATTAAAAGCCCCTTGGATATTTGGTTACAAACCAAGCGGCAACTATCAAGGTTTATTATTTGACGTTGTTGCAGCCAATTGGATGCGTGACCCTCAATTAGATGTGTTCGCCATTTCAGCTTTAGAACAGCCAGTAATGGTGCCTACAATTCCCGATTACGCGGGCATTTTGGTGCCGTCTCCAAAACTTCAACGCATTAAAGAAGCCCCTGTTAATCCTTATCTGCGTAAAGAGGTTGGCCTAAAACGCGATTACCAGCGACTTGAAGCGAACAACCGATCTTTAGGTGGAGCGGGCGAAGAGTTTGTCGTTGCATTTGAGCGCTATCGATTGATTCAGTTAGGCGCCTCGCGCTTAGCGGATCGGGTTGAGCAAATATCTGTTACAAAAGGGGATGGCTTAGGCTACGACGTTTTATCTTTTGATGCTACTGGCAAAGAGCGACTGATTGAAGTAAAGACAACTTCGCTAGGGGTTGAAGCTCCGTTTTATCTTACTAAAAATGAGTTAAATTTGTCGAAATCGGAACCCGACCTTTTTAAGCTTTGTCGCCTATTTGATTTTCGGCGTAAACCAAGAATTTTTGAATTAGCGGGTTCGGTTGCCGATCACTGTTTGCTTGATCCCGTTAGTTTTATTGCGAAGTTCAGTTAACGTAAACTTTTAATTTTGGAACTCAAATCGGCGTTATGCAAAATGATCTAGACTTCGAAAGCGATTACACGGGCGATTCTTGGTGCGATAAGTTTGGTGACGCCGCTATTAAAAATACGCCGCACGACGACAACTATTTAATGTTTGAAACCTTTGGCGAAGACCTTGCAACCGTGTTGGGGGTTCACAAGCTAGACCCTAAACGTGTTTGGACACTGGTAGAAATCGAAACGCCTTTTGACGTGGCGACTGAAATTGACTTAGGCTTTAGAGTTATCAGTGGCTACCACCTCGTCAATCGCATTGGCTACTATTTGTTAAAGCCTAATTATTTGGAAATTCTATCCTGATTGCGGCCCAAGACATGACGCTAGTCCGCGGTTCAAATGCGCCTCACCGGAAGCTGCACCGCAATCTCAAAATATTCATTAAAGTGGGCAAAGGGCTTGCCGATCCAAGCCTCAAACGCGGGTTGATCATCGGGAACGTAGCCACTTTTAGGCAGCCAAGATTTGTAAAGCCAATCGATCGCTCGGGCCTCTAGCGCAAGGTCGCCGCGTATGATCACCTCAGCAACGCGCATTGCGGAAAATTCCAAGCGTCCAATCTAGCCCCCCAGCGCTACAGCCAAGGCTGCATCGGCGATACCATCGACAACCAGCGCAACGTCGTATCGACACTTCTCGAGCGCGACGACCTCAGGCTCATCCCATAGGTAGCCAAGCCACTGGCCGTCGTCAATTCCGCGCGAGCTTGCCCACCCGAGCAGGCGTTTGTAAGCGACATACACGATACCTTTGCGATAGGGATCGAGCACGCGGATGTAAGCGACGGTGCGCGCGGGCAGGTCCCGAACCCGGACAACGAAGCCATCTGGGTTATGGTCTATCGGTAACGCAGCGAAATGCGCAAATCCCTCTTGATCCGACAAATGCGCTCGAACGCTTCGCGTCGTACATTACGAAAGTTAGTGAGATCGAACGCGCGCGGGGCCATGCCGAAAAGTTGTTTAAAGCTACGCGAGAAGTCAGAGGACGAAGCAAAGCCGCAATCTAACGCAACGTCGGTCAAAGAACGCTGTGGCGCATGGGACATTTGGTACAGCGCTCGCTCAAGCCGCTTGCGCTTGATAAATTGATTGAGCGTTTCGCCAACGAGCTCTTTAAAAACGCGGTGAAAATGAAAGGGCGAGAAACCCGCCTGCCTAGACACCTCGTCTAAGTTCAAGGACTGACCGAGGTTCGCGACGACGTAGTCTATGGCTCGATTAATTCGCCCGATGTATTTTGCAGCAGGGTCGTTTATTTGTTGTGGCTTGTCGTAATGCATCTCCTTTGTCATTCGCGAAACGAGACAAGTTAGTTTAAACGAAGCGCAGCGGCTTGCTTTCGCAAGATTTGACAAGTCGCCTTTTCACTTTTCGGGCATATTGGCACCTTCGACAAATTAAATTTTCGCCCACATGGGCGCAACAAAAATCGGAGTCCGATATGAAACGAGTGACTGGCATTGGCGGCATCATGTTCAAGGCAAAAGACGCGCCGACGTTGCAGGCTTGGTACAAACGCCATCTGGGTATCGATGTCCAAGTTTGGGGCGGTACCGCGTTTAGCTGGGCTAACGCAGATGGACAGCCAATGGGCGGAACCACCGTTTGGTCAATTCACCCAGACACAAGCGATCAGTTCGCGCCGAGCAAAGCGGCATTCATGGTGAACTATCGCGTTGACGATCTTTACGCGCTGGTTGCAGCGCTTAAAGCAGAAGGCTGCAATGTGCTTGAAAAAATTGATGACTCTGAGTACGGTAAGTTTGGCTGGGTGATCGATCCGGAAGGGAACAAGGTCGAGTTGTGGCAGCCACCTGCCGGTCAGTGAAACGGGATTAGCAGTTTGGTCCACAGTGGACCTATCGCAGGGCGATCTCTATCTTGACAAACACCGAACTTGAAACAACCATACGACCGCCAACTCTAACGTGCGCCGCGCATAAAAACAGGCTGTGCGTGGATCAGCAAAAGCGGCATGCTCGGCCTTACTTGCCTCGGTATACAGGTCAGGCCATTCGGTTTGTAAGTAGCCGAAGTTAGAAGTGAAGTTGGTGGACGGGTTTGTCATGGCATTAAAGCGCGTTGAGCGTTACTTCGGCTTGGGCGAGTACGCGCATTAGCTCGGCAAAAGGTGGCGGTTCCGTCATAAACATGGGGCGCATGGTGGCATAGTCTTGTGCTAAATCGGATTGGCGCTGCGCGGGTGGCACTAACCGAGACGTACCATGCGCCGCTAAGTCGTAGCGAGCCCAGTTACGAGCAAAGACCCTGCTTTTTCAATCCACGACGCGTTGGCACTGGGCTTTGTCGGCTAGGTAACTTGAAGCGTTAGCGTGGCCGAGCAGCTTAGCCATATCAAAATAATGGCGCGCGTAGCGAGTAGGGGTTGTCGAACCTTCCGGGCGATGAAATTCGGCGTGCAGAATGGTTGCCTTTTCCCAAAACGTGCGCTCCAACTCAAGCGCGGTGACGGTACAGGCCCAGTCATCAAACAATTGCGGAAAAGCATCGGCTAACAAAGGCTTGATTGCGTAGCTGCCTGTGGGTTGCTGATCGGTAAGGGTGCCAAGCTCTAACTTAACCTCGCGACGTAGATAGTCAAAGCCACCGCCTTGCGTCGTCGGGTAGGCAAAGTAAATGATGGGCGATTTGGCATCCGCGTCCATTTCGAAGCGAAGCCAACTGCCTGCGGCTGGCGAACCCAACGCACTCACAAGTGCAGCATCCAATGCGGGCATCAGCACTGTTTGCGCCTTTGCGCTACACAAAGCCTGCATATCCATGATGGCGGCATCTCGCTTCACTCGACTGGTGAGTGCATCAAACCCAGCAGAGTCAGCCCCTACAAAATCGGGCACAAGGCACAAATCAATATCTTCAGAAAACCGGTCGATTACCCCAAAGACCTTTGATAAAGACGTGCCGCCTTTGAAAATTAAGTGGGGTGCAATTTCTGGCAGCGTGAATAACACGCCCAAGAGCCAGCTTACCCAGAAGTCTTTTTCTAGGATGACGTCTTGCCCTGCCTGCCCCGACGCGGCTTGCTCGAAAACGCGAGCGCGGCGAGAAGGTGGCAGTGCGAAAAATGTCTCGGCTAGGCTCATGCTTTATCTTCCGGTTGCGCAACTTGCTGCAGAAGCGGGCGCATCCACGCGGGCGCTAGTGCCAAGTCTTTCATCACTTTGGCTCGTTCTGCTGCGGGAATATTTTTTCGTAAACGACCAATATGTGCAGGAGTAATGTGTTTAAAGCCCATACTCTTGAATGCTTGTATCAGCAGCCCGCTTAATCGCCCTGCAGCAGCCATTTGGCGTGGTGTAGTGCGTTGTAGGCGGATTTGAATTGGGCCCGCTTGCACCGTGCGGCTAATGCCGTCAGTGAGCAATACTACTTTCGCAGGCACTTGGTCCGAGAGGCCCAACATATTCGCAGCATAAACGCCGGTTGGTTGCGTTCGTAGTTTGTCTTTTCCCGCAATTGCTTTAACGATAGTATCGACCGAGGGCCAGAGGATGCCCAACATATCGTCGTGTCTAGGCTTGTCGTATATCCCACGAGATAAGCGTCGCAATGCACCTTCAGCCACAAGCCGTTGCAAGGTTTTATCGACAGCAGCTCGGCTGCCAAACGCAACAAATGTGTCGGGCACAAAGACCGTGCCAAGCGGGCAGCGATTCACGTAGCGTGAAATTTTTGTGTCGGTGCTGTTTTTAGAAGGTGCACGGGGCATTTGTGTAAACTAAATGTTTCTATTTGTCCGAAAAGTAGCATGATTTTCGGACAAATAGAAGTGCTTTTTGCGGTTGCTCAGTGAAAGTCGATATGTCTACAGCTATTGGGCGACAGCACGCTTTAATGGCACTTTGTTAAAAGTAAGACTCACTATTTTTGACTATAACAGCGCTATTTGTCCTAAAAGTGAAGTGTTTTTCGGACAAATAAAACGTTTTTGTGCCACAAAAGTATTACAGTTTTTGTGGCAACTTACTTTTCTGCAAGTGCTTGAATAGCTCTGATCAACTCGTCAACTTCTGTTGCTGGACTAGCGCTTCCGGTAGCGGCGCAATGAGTCCTCAATCGGGCTGAATTTGTTATTGCGTCACTAGATTTATGGGCTAACAGAAAGTAGATCCCTATTTGACCTTTTCCATAGTTTTCAAAACCTGACTTGGCTCTTAAAGCTGAGACGACTTGGTTCCTACCGACTTATTACCGGCAGGATGAAACGCCGTCGTTCGGCGCGATTCGAACAACCTGCGGTGGAATGCGCAAATGCTTTAGCAACTAATTAAAATAATAGGGCTCTGTTTTAGTGCCTTCGCACACGATCAAGATTCACTTGTTCGTCGCGCGTTCGTGCTTCGTCCGGGCTACTTTAAAAGCCGCGCGCCCTTTAGTGCCGCTCGTGCCTTACGCATATAGGAAGATGGGCTTAAAGAGCGCTTCATAAGCGAATGCCCTCTCGCAAAATATTGCGGATCAAAGCCGGATTAGAAAAAGTTTCAGGGTCTTCAATTTCATCCAGCCAAAGAGGCAGTGCTTCTACCATCACACCGGTCTTCAGCATGACATGAAACGCAATGGCCGCCATGCTTTTGACGGCATCAGCACGATCGCGACTCGGGCCTTTCAGCACAACAGCAATATCGGCATCACTGTCTGTGGTGTGGGTATTTCTGGCACGCGAACCAAATAAAAGTGCCTCGTGAAACGGATGACGAGAGGCGATTTGTTCGAGAAAGATCTTTGCAGCGTGCTGAGTTTGGGGATCTGGCAGTGGTCGCACCGTTATATCTTGCTTTTTAGAATCAACGCTACCGTGTGCAGTATTTGTAACATTAGGGATGCGCACTTTAAAGGGAAGCCCTTGCTGCAAAACGACTTGACTTAAGAACATGGTCACTGCTTCGGTCGTTGACACACCGAGACGCTCTAAAACACTCTCAGCTTCGGCCTTAAGGGCCGGAGTAACCCGAGTATTGATGTAGCCCGTTTTTTTTGATGCGTTGGTAGTCATGTCCCTAACGTAATACTTTTGCTTTACAAGAACAACTGATTTTGTCTTGTTTTTTTGTGGCGGGGCTGTTACTGGCAATGATTTAGTAAAGTCGACCTCATAACGCCCTTGAAGGCCAAACTCATATTGAAAGACTCGGCAAGCTTTCAGATAAAACACCGCGAGCCCGAACTGCTTCGAAGAAACCAGTGCCTACGCCACCAACACAGAACTTAATCCAGCGAGTTGAGCAGCTTCATGCTGTCTTTTATCAGCGGTCAAAAAACAATCGGCCGACAATGTTATTGCACACGCGATATGAATAGCATCCATTGCGCGAAGCACAGATCGCTCAAGACATTGGATCGCCTTGGATGTTACATGTGCATCTAAATCACAAATTGCAACATCTACTAGATCTAAACTAAGATCGTTTTTTGCCTTGAGATATTGATCCTTTGTAAGCCTGTTTTCGCGAACTAAGCGATTTAATGCGGAAACTATTTCAGGTACCGTAATCGATGCTACAGCTAGTTCATCGGCTCTATTGCACCAATCCAAAACAACCTCGGTTCCGTTTTCAGCTACGTAACGCTTGGCAAAAGCTGACGAATCTAAGAAGACCAGCATTTTATTGTCGGCGGGTTTTTTTAATAGGTTTTAGCCCCTGAGCAGTCGAACTAGAAATCGTCGAATGCGCTCGATCCTCAAGAATAAGCTGACTTAGACCCGCACCGCTCACCACTAAAGGCGATGCGGTTCTGCGTTTCCACGATGGAAGTGCTGGCGCGATCGGAACGATATCGGCGATTGGCTTACCGTTACGCAAAATCCGGATAGTTTCGCCAGCCTCCACTTGATCGAAAAAAAGTTTTGCATTGTTTCTCAGTTCTGTAAACGCAGCTTGTTTCATAAGGCCCCCAATAATCTGTACGCTATTATGTCATTTCTTCTGTACAGAAACAACTGCTTTTTGAGGCTAATTCAACAGTAACCGCACTAGCGTAAAAGTGCGTTGCCGAATTGTCGGCAACGCTTCATTAGGCGGGCATTGCATGTAGCTCTCCAGAATCATCACAAGCTTAGACCGCCGAGTCGCCTTATCTGGGTATTGATGTCCAAGTTTGGGGCGGTACCGCGTTTAGCTGGGCTAACGCAGATGGACAGCCAATGGGTGGAACCACCGTTTGGTCAATTCACCCAGACGCAAGCGATCAGTTCGCGCCGAGCAAAGCGGCATTCATGATCTAATCAAGCCGATTGGCAATCGCCTCAAACAACCCTGAAAGCTGCGTTCCGATCGCTGCTGAATTGTATTGCCCTGCAGTAATCACAACCGCAAGTTCTAAGGTCGGGGAGATATACAACCGTTGTCCACCATTGCCAATAGCAGCTGCATACGCATGATCAACGCCGTTCACTTTCACCTTGCCAAGCCACCAGTGGTACCCGTAATTAAGTGTAGCGTTAACTTTGACTTTTGGCGTAAAGCTGTCTTCAATCCATTGTTTAGAAACTATTTGCCGACCATCCCAAACGCCTTGATTTAGCATCAATTGCCCAATTTTTAAAAGATCTTTTGGCGTTAGCCTAAGCCCAGCGAAACTAATGGGCCTAAATAAAAAATCGGTTCGCCATTCGTAGTGGGTTATGCCCATTGGTGCAAACAACTTTTTAGCAATGTAGTCAGTAAAAGATTCACCGGTTTGTGTGCTAACAATATCCGCTAGTACGTGCGTTGCGCCACCGCTGTAGTTGTATCTCTGGTCTTTGGGCCAACGGCATTGCAACACTGGGAATTTTGCCTTCATCAATGGCCATTCCAACCGCCAAGCCAACGACCGTTTTGCTAATCGAACGCATGTCATGCAGGTCATTTGCTGTAAATTGCCGTTCCTTTGTAAACCAATCGTCCATCGATTTGTCGGTGCCGCGATAGTAGTTTTCTGCTACTAACTTGCCTTTGTGCAAAACAAGTACGCTGTGTATGTTGTAGAAGCTGACTTTTTCGGGAGCCAAGAGTGCTTCGATTTTTTCGCCGTTAGGGGCTGCCATTGCTGCAATCGGCAACAAAAAACAAGCAAGCGCGATTGCGCGCAAACCCGACCGATGCAGAGCCAACACCCGATTAGACTGCCGCACGATACGCCGCCTGTACAGCAAACACTAAAGACGGGTGTAAGGTACCCAGCTTCGGTGTCTGCCCGTTAGGTGCCGCTGGAGGCACAGAAAACCATTCCGTGGTGTAGGGCAGGTCAACAGATTGTTTAAGATCAAACTTAGTGTCGTAACCTAAACCCGCAGCCTCGTATGCAGCAGGATTGCGCGCGCGTAAAATCGAAAATTCGCCTCTGCGAAGCGCCATAGTTCGTTGGCTAGTGCCATAGGCCACGCGAACATGAAACTGCGGATCGTCATCGTCAAAAACTGCGAGAACAAGCGCTGGCCTTGGCTTTGGGCGTGGGTTGATACTATCGGGAAAGTGACACCAAACGATTTCACCGGCGGTTGGTTCTGCCCACCACCGGCTCGTCATGCGGTTTCAGTATCAAACAAGCTCGAACGCACAGAGCGTTTGCGCCCTTGAGGGACGCGTTTTTTTATTTGACGCAATTGTGAAGCAGTTAATGGACCATCGTCAGCTTCGTATTGAGGCAAGATTTTAATCGCTAAATCGTGAAGTGCGCGGTGTATTGCTTGAGTTTCGTCAACGCCTAGCTGTTGCGCAAGGCGCTGCGCTGTTTCGCGCGAAATACCGGTGGCGCTGTCCGTAGAACGGTAGCGAAAGGATATCTGATTTGTAGTTGTGCGCGTAGCCATAGCATACCTTTAATAGATATCTTTAAGATATCTATTGTGTTGCATTTTGTCAAGTATTGCTAACGACGCAACTGCCAAGGATTGTTCTTGAGAGTGCTGATATTGACGTTGTGCATAATCATTTAGGCAATCCATTTTCGTCCCAGGCTATATCCGTGTTTTCGAGAGAACGGTTTTTATCCACACGATCAAACTGAGCCAATAAAGCCAACATTTTTTTACGCTGAGTTGTTTGAACGTCGATACGATGATTGCGTACTAAATCCTCGATTGCCTTTTCAACGACTGCTGTCTTAGTTAGTCCCGTAACTTTCGCTAGCTCGCTAATTTTTTCAAGAACAACAGGATTGATTATTTGTATTGCCATGAGTTTTCCGTAATCTCATCGGTACATATAAGCACCATACGTACACTTATTTGTCCAAAAAATATATCAATCTTTGATCGCGTGCAATTCACTGTGTGCGTAGCAAGACAATACAATCGCCGCTTGTAATCGCAACTTTTTTATACGATCATCACGCAACTATGTCGACCTTACCACGCAAGCAAAATTCTTCAAACACCCCAAACGCTGCGTTAACGGAGAGTCGTGTAACCATGTTTGGCCCAGACTTCCCCTTTGCCTTTGACGACTGGCTCGCCCATTTAGCCGGCTTAGGTTCTCTCCCGGCCTCTGCCCATGGCTCAGAAGTGGCCATTGTTGGTGGCGGAATGGCCGGGATGGTTGCGGCCTATGAATTAATGAAGCTTGGCCTCAAACCAGTTATTTACGAGGCCTCCGAGTTGGGCGGGCGATTGCGCTCTAAAGCGTTTAGCGGTGCGCCTGACGTCGTTGCTGAGCTTGGCGGAATGCGTTTTCCAAAATCATCCACCGCGTTCTATCACTATGTTGATTTGTTAGGGCTTAAAACACGTCCTTTCCCAAATCCGCTAACTTCGGCTGCCGGTTGCACCGTTGTTGATTTAGAAGGCCAAACGCATTGGGCCAAAAAGTTAGAAGACCTACCGCCGTTGTTTGCCGAGGTTGCCAAGGCTTGGGTCGATGCACTCGAATTGGGGGTGGGGTTTACCGATCTTCAAAAAGCCTTGCGGGATCGAAATACCGATGAACTAAAAAGCCTTTGGAATGCAATCGTCCCGCAATGGGACGACCGCACGTTTTACGACTTTATTGCGCAGTCCGACGCGTTTGCAAAGCTGAGCTTTAAACATCGCGAAGTCTTTGGCCAAGTCGGTTTTGGTACAGGCGGTTGGGACTCGGACTTTCCTAACTCTATGCTAGAAATTTTGCGCGTTGTCTTAACGGGTTGCGACGAGGATCAACATTTGGTTGTTGGTGGCGTTCAGCAAGTGCCTGTGGGCCTTTGGAACCATGTTCCCGAACAATGTGTTCATTGGCCTGCGGGAACTAGCCTCAAGAGTCTCCACGGGGGAGCGCCTCAAGCGGCAGTCACTGGAATTAGGCGCAACAATAATGGGCAACTCGAAGTCACTGACGCTTGGTCTGTTACGCGTTCTTATCCTGCCGTCTTAGTGACTTGCCAAAGCTGGTTATTGACCACGCAAATCGCTTGCGAAGAGCCACTCTTTTCACAAAAGATGTGGATGGCAATGGACCGCACGCGTTACATGCAAAGCAGCAAAACGTTTGTTATGGTGGACCGGCCTTTTTGGAACGAACTGCGCAAGACGGGACTGCAAATCGGCTGGCCACAAATGGGAATGACGCTAACAGACCGCTTAACTCGCGGCACCTATTTGTTTGACAACGGCCCCGATCAACCGGGCGTCATTTGTTTAAGCTACGCTTGGATGAGCGATGCACTAAAGATGCTTCCACACTCGACGCAGCGGCGCGCCGAATTAGCGTTGCAAGCACTGCGTAAAATTTATCCCGATGTCGATATTGCCAAGCATATTGTTGGCGATCCGATTAGCGTGTCGTGGGAAGCCGATCCGTATTTTCTGGGCGCATTCAAAGGTGCCTTGCCCGGACACTACCGATACAACCATCGCATGTACGGACACTTTATGCAGGACCAGCTACCGCCAATGGAAAAGGGCATCTTCTTGGCCGGAGATGATGTTTCATTCACACCCGCGTGGGTTGAAGGTGCTGTCCAAACTTCATTAAATGCGGTGTGGGGCATTGTTAAACATCTTGGCGGAACTTGTGCCGCAAGTAATTTAGGGCCAGGCGATGTTTACGCAGCACTCGGCCCCATTGCTCTGCCTGATTGATAATTTATTTTAGCGATGAATAACGCCTTACAAATTGCGATTTGGCAGACCCACTACCACGGCTCTGTAGCGACCGCGCTTGTCGAGCTTGCCCGCGTCGCCGAACGAGCACGTGCACAAGGTGCAGATATTTTGGTATGCCCCGAAATGAGTTTAACGGGTTACAACATCGGCGCGCAAAAGTTAGCGGGGCTGGCCCAAAGCAGCACCGGCCCGTGGAGTGATGCAGTCGCTTTAATCAGCCAACGGTGCGCACTATCGATTATTTACGGCTATCCCGAAATTAATGAAACCGGCGGACAACCCTACAATTCGGTTCAATGTATAGACAAACACGGCCACCGTTTAGCCAACCATCGTAAGACTCGACTTTTTGGGCAATTAGATGCAGAACAGTTTAGCGCTGCAGATCATTTAAGCCCGTTGTTTGAATTTATGAACCGCAAAATTGGCCTACTTATTTGTTATGAGGTGGAGTCTGAAGCACTAGTTCAACAAGTCGCCAAAATGGGCGCGGAGCTATTGATCGTACCCACCGCCAATATGATTGAGTTTGACGAGGTTCAACTCGAAGTAATTCCAAGACTTTCGAAGGCTTATCAATTACCGATGGTCTACGCAAATGCGGTAGGGGTTGAAGGGCAATTGACTTATGGTGGATTAAGTTTGGTGACTGATCGCGAGGGGCTTGTGAACTTGCAAGCTGGTCGTGAGGCTGGGCTTTATTTGATGGGTGTTTAAGTGCGCTGGCTGATTTTGAGAGAAAAGTGAACTAGTTTTTTGTCTCTATTTTGCGATGTTTGTTGGGGCATTCGCGGCGGCAAGTAATTGACCGATAACGATACCAAGCGGAAGGTCATCGACGTGACCAAATTGATGCAAACACAGTTCGCCCGTAGCCGAGAAGACAAAGGTGCTTGGTGTGCCTTGCATCTGCCAATCTTCCATCGTTTTTGGCATGAGGTTATCTTTTTCATAGGCGGCCACTCCTACGGCAAATTGCAATCGATACTCATTGATGAAGACCTCCAAAGCGTGGGGCTGCATGGCCTGATGATGCTCGAACACGGTGTGTAAACCAATTACTGTTAATGGCAATTTCCTTGATAGTTCGTGCAGTTTTTTGAGTTGTGGAATGCTGTGAATCACGCAGCCAGGGCACAGCATCTGGAATGCGCCAACGACAACGACTCGCCCTTTGAGTAGTTCAAGGGTGACAGCATTATCCGTGTTGAACCACTGACTGACGGACAACTCAAAGGGCGAAAGCTTCATTGTGATTCCAAGAGGTGAGGGTACTTATTGATTAACTTTGCCGGGCAACGAAAGATTGCCAGAGCCTACTTTGAAAATGTCGGCAACACACAGCAGTGGATTATGGACACTCGCGTTGACACGTAGCGCGGCAGTTACTCCGTCAAACGTTGCGGCATTGACGGCACCAATATCGTCAAACGGAACACGCACGGTTACTGAACCCTTCTTAAAAATCGGACTCCAGCCTGGGCTATCGATCAATATGGGTAGGCCAGGCCAAGTCTTCGGTAGTTTCGGTTTAGCATCCTTCGGAATATCTACGACTTTGAGTGAGCCTTTGCCACAAGCATCATCCGGTTGCAAAACAACCCAGTGCGAATGCCACACATCGCCGTCGTTATTCGGGTTGCCATCTCCGTTTTCATCAAACAATGGTGTGTCGTCAAAATCCGAGTGTGACGTAACTGCGAAAGCCAAAATGCCAGCTTTGGCTTCGAAACCCACGGTCGAAGGGTCTAGGGATGTGGGCCATACATAAGAGAACACAGAGCTACCTGCCAGCTTGCCTGACTTGGTGGGTTTCGATGCACCGGCTTTGCCTGATACAGCCATTAGAAACACGGCAACATTGCCATCAGTAGTAATCTTGGTATGTACGATGTCGAATGGGGCTTTTGCAGTCGCGCTAGGTTTAGTTGGGATTCCACCAGAGTGATGTCCATGGGCGAGCGCCAAACTGCTACCGACTCCTAATACTGTTGCCACTACTAACCGACTCAGTTTTTTGACTTTCATGCGTAATCCTTAAAGTTTCAAAATTCGCAAAGGCCATTCCGATGCGATTCAGGTTGGATTTTGAATCATGAATCTGTACAATAGGTAGCAATGTATTCATACAATATACCGATTTGTACAAAATGACGATGGAACGTTTGGATCGCTTGTCAGCACTGTTGGAACGCTTTCGTGTTCGCACTCGGATGTCGTTTACAGGCCCGATGTGCGGCAAGCATGTGTTTGCCCACGAAGCCAACAAAGCTTATCTGCATGTACTGAGAAGTGGCTCGATGGAGATTCGTCATCCAGGTGCAAAAGCGGTGCCAGCGCGAATCAAGCTCGACGAGCCGTCCATTATTTTTTATCCTCGCCCATTCACCCACCATTTTCATAATGCCCCGCGTGACGGATCGGATTTCACTTGCGCCGAAATCGAGTTCGATGGGGGGCATTCGCACCCCATCGTGCAAGCGCTTCCACCTTTGGTGGTATTGCGACTGGACGAGGTCGACGGTTTGCAATCGTCATTAAATTTGCTCTTTGCTGAAACTGAACACGTGCGATGTGGACATCGAATTTTGGCGGATCGGCTGTTTGAGGTTGTGTTGATCCAGTTACTACGATGGCTACTTGATCATCCGTTGCATGCCAACATCAACACCGGTTTGTTGATGGGGCTTTCGTCACCTCAGCTAGCCAAGGCTCTTACCGCACTACACGAATCTCCTGGTGGGCCTTGGACGGTTGAGCAATTGGCCGAAGTTAGTGGGATGTCGCGAACGGCGTTCGCTGTGCAGTTCAAGCAACTAATCGGCCAACCGCCCGCAGAATATGTCGCTAATTGGCGATTGACGATTGCACAAGCACGCCTGCGCGACGGAGTTCCATTAAAAATACTCGCGGGTGAGTTGGGATACAGTTCTCAATCAGCGCTTACACGCGTATTTACAGCGAAGCTTGGCGTTTCCCCGCGCGAGTGGCTGTCTCGGTGTTTAATTAGATTATAATCTAAATAAACCGCCAAATTGCGACGTATTAGACTATAATCTAATTGAATCTTCGAAAGGTCGCCCTTGATTCGTCGCTCAATTTACCTAGATCGTATCTTCCCCCTTTTGGGTTCGCCACTCATTAAGGTTATTACCGGTATGCGTCGGGTAGGTAAAACCGAATTGATGCGCCAAATACAAAGCGAGTTACTTAGTCGTGGTGTTAAGCGTGAACAAATCTGCGCCATCGATATGGAAGACTTGGCCTTCGATAGCATTGTTGGCTATCGCGAATTAGTTCTTCACGTCGAAACGCACTTTACTGATTTGGCCCCTGGTTTGCGCAAGTATCTTTTTGTCGACGAGGTTCAGGATATTGCAGAGTGGGAAAGAGCTATTCGACACTTTGCAAAAAAAAATAACTTTGAAGTCTTTGTTACCGGTTCAAACTCAACGATGCTTTCGTCAGAACTATCAACGGTTTTAGCTGGGCGTTATGTCGAGGTTAATGTTTATCCTCTAAGCTATCGCGAGTTTTTGGCATTTCGTCCAGAGAGCAACTTTGATGAGTTCAGCCGTTTAGGTGGCTTACCTGGTGTGGTCACATTACCCAATGAAGTTGCGCGGACAAGTGCCCTAGAAGGTATTTTGAATACGGTTTTGTTTCGGGACATTGTTGCCAGATTTGCTGTCAGAAACCCCGCATTACTTAACGATGTTTTAAAGTTTCTAAGCGCCAACATTGGTTATCCAACATCGACAAAAAGCATTGCAGATTACTTAAAGAAAGAGCGAATTTCGGCAGCATTCGAGACTGTGCGTGACTACTTGTTATATTTTGAACAGGCAAACTTAGTCGCGTGCGTTAAATGGTATGACGCTCTAGGTAAACGAAGCTTAGACCTGAATGCCAAATATTATTTCGCCGATGTAGGTTTGCGTAATCGTTTATCTGGAATGCGAAATGAATTTCGCGGACAGCTCTTAGAAAATATTGTTTACAACGAGCTTCGGGTACGCGGTTATCAAGTTAGCATCGCACGGGTTGGTGCGATGGAAGTTGACTTTATGGCCGAACGTTCAAGTGCCCAAGAGATCGAAAAAATTTATATTCAAGTCACCTATTTATTAGCCAGCGAAGAGACCGTTAAGCGAGAGTTTACGCCGCTCCTAGCTTTAAAAGATGCGTACCCTAAACTAGTCTTATCGATGGATACGGCATGGGGCGGTGATTACAACGGAGTCAAGCGCGCGTATTTGGTTGATTGGCTTTTAGACAAAGACTAAAGTCACCGAACGAGTTCGAAATTACTTAAGACGAAATAGTTTAAAGTATTTATCGCAAAGTTCCCGCCCGTTGCAAGTAAGCGGTTGTCATCACAACCAACTGCTTTTTAACTTGCTCAACAAATGCAGCCGGCATAGCGCTGTTGAGCAAACCTTGAACGGGCCCAACCAGCGCGGTTGATAGCATGTAGCCGACCACGGGCAAATCGCTAAACTTCCGATCTGCTGCGGTGGCCAGCGTGTCTAGCAACGCCACTTGCGATCTTTGCGTCATGCGTGCCACGACATCAACGCTACCTAACTCACTAGCGACGGCATATAGGGCTCTGGACGCATCTGGGTCGTTGAACTTTGCGTTTATGTAAGCCTCGACTAAGGTCGCCGCCATCACTTTTATCGGTTGCCCTTTAACGGTAACGCAGGCGTTCTCGACCGCTGTTACTACGGCATTGAGGTGCCGCTCCAATGCAGCACTCAAAAGAGCATTTTTATTCGGAAAATATTGGTACAAAGTACCGACCGATACTCCGGCTCGTTCGGCTACTTTTGTAGTCGTTAACGATTGCATTCCGCCTTGAACCAAAACCTGAATAGTTGCTTCATAAATCGCCTCTACGGTATAGGCCGATCGGGCTTGAAGCGGCATTCTGATTGGTTTTTCTAGGGTTTTCGAGCGAGCCATAATATGCGAATTCACAAACTGAAGGATTCTTCATATTATGCCTATTCTTTAACTGTTGATGGCAAAAATGTCGAACATACGAACCAATTTCGTTCAAGTTTTAAAAACTTTCAACTCTGGCACAAGTGCAGTATTGGTTGCCGTATTCCTATCTACTTTGATAGTTGGGTGCGCTTCTATCAAACCAACCGAAACCATGACCTCCGAAGGAATTATGCGCTCACACGAAGTTTCTATAACTAGGCAAGCAGTTCTGCCGGGTACTCCTGATATTGTTTTTAAATTCATCGCGGCTGAAGATGTTCTGCCCAAAGTACTCACTGGGTATGGGCCGTTGCCCGCTGTCATTAGAACATCAGAAAACACTGGCCTTTGGACAGTTCCTGGCTCTGCGAGGCTGATTCATTTGGCCGATAACACAACCGTTCGTGAACAGGTGACACACTTCGAGCCATCTAGCTTCTTTGCTTATCGAGTATGGGAGTTTGGCAATCCGATTGTTCGTTCTTTGTCTTCAGGCGCGCGAGGAGAATGGACTTTTACCGCGGTTCCCGACGGAACATTAGTAACGTGGACGTACACTTTTACCGCTAAAAATGCGGTCAAGTCGGTACCTTTGTCGGCCATTACGCAAATTTTGTGGCGCGGTTACATGGATGTCTGTTTGGAGAACTCTAAGCGGTTAATAGCTTTAAAGTGAGGCCGACTTCAACACCAATCAAAAAATCGTTAAGCGGCCCAGTTTTCAATTTTCAAATTGGGAACGCGATCAAACTCTGCAACATTGTTGGTCACCAAAGTTAGATCACTCGATAATGCGTGAGCCGCAATCCAAAGATCATTGACAAGTAACGCATCATACAAGCTGCGCGCCCACATTTACTTCATCGAATTCAGCCCAAACCCATTGCCTTCGGTATCCTCGCATAAGGTAACCCAACCGAAATCGCCGATTGAAAATTTTGGCCTAAGGATTTTGCCGCCCGCGCCAACGACTCGAGATTCTTCAGTGGCGCAATCTTGCACACTAAAGTACACCATGGTGCCGCCCATCCCAGGACGAGAGTGGATGGACTTCACTAAAGCGCCCGACGCGCCATAGGCGTTCATATCGCCAGTAAAACTAAGCATCTGGGTTTCACCAGTTGGGTCGCCAATTTTTTCGAGTTTTTGATTTAGAACCGTTTCATAAAATAAAGCGGCTCGATTCATATCGTTGACGTAAATGTCAAACCAACCAATTGCATTCGATTTTGTCATGCTGTGCTCCTTAGTTAACTTTGGAAATGGCAGAATAACGAGTCTTTTTTAGCCTGTATTGTATAAATCAGACATCAAATTTATTGATGTATTTTGCGGGTGTGTAGCCGGTAATTTTTTGAAACGAATGAATGAAGTGAGATTGGTCCGCATAGTGCGCTGAATAGTGTTGGCTAAACGAATGCTGAAGTCGTACGACTTTAAGAAAGTCGTGGGGTGAAAAGCCGGTAGTACGCTTGAGTGTTCGTTGCAGTTGGCGGGGCGAAATATTGTTAATGCTAGCCATATCAGTTACTGAATGAATTGCATCCATGTTTGACAATATTCTTGCAGTAACACTATTGCCTACTATAAATTGATCGGCTATAAGGCGCTGTACCAATGTTACTAAAACAGCTTGCTTTGCCGAAAAATCTAACGGCGCAAGTTGGTGGTTAGTTTCAATAAGCGGCAATTGACCTAGGTAAGCCGTACCAACAAAACTGTTGGCTATTTCGTTGCGATTACCCTGCCACACGCCGGGATAAAACTGAATGCCAACGTAGTGAAATAACTTACCCAAATTTAACACCGTAAAGGTTGTTTTCAGCGCTGTAACGCCAGCAATTTGGGTATCTAACTGATTAAACAATAGGTTCACACAGGCATCGGGCAACGCATGTAAACAAAAATCATCCGGCAATTCAACTGCAGTTTTAAGCTCCCAAAAACAATGCACAAATTCAGACAAATTACCGGGCGGTTTGGCCTCGGTATAGTGCACGAACTGCACCGCTTTTTCGATACCGTCTTGGATTGGGCTGTACATAGGCCTATTTGGCATAACGCAGTGACGCGACGCTTGTGAGTTCTTTCATTAAAAAATCAACCAAGACACGGACTCTGGGGGCTAAATGCATTCGATGTGGGTAAAACAACGCCATACTTGTTTGCCCACTGATGTGATGCTTTGGAAGTACTTCAATTAACCGACCACTTTGCAAGGCTTCGAAGGCGTGGTGGCGTGCAATACGGGCTATGCCCATATGCAGCATGGCCGCATCAAGCACTACTTCAGGGTCTGAAATAATTAACTGTGCGGCAAAGTCTTGCGTATTAATGCTTTTGGTGTTGGCCATTTTGAAGGTCCAAGCGTTCATGCGGCCGTTTAAAAATCGCACGCGAATTAGACGATGGGCAGCTAAGTCTTCGGGTGCACGGGGCGTGCCATTTAGTTTTAAATAGGTCGGGGATGCCACCAACACAGAAGCAATTGTACAAATTTTGCGCGAGACCATGCCTTCGGGTGGTTGGCTGCCACCGCGAATGCCAACATCAAACCCACCTTCAATTAAGTCGATTTGGTTATCGTTTAAATTAAGCTCTACGCGTACTTGGGGGTAGGCTTTAAAAAATGTTGGCAGCAACGGCAACACGTAGCGACGCCCAAAACCTACCGAGCAATTTAATCGCACTAAACCTTCTGGATGGGCACCTTGAGTAGCCATTGTATTGGCGTCTTCTAGCGCTAATACGCCAATACGCGCTTGGGTGACAAACGCGCGGCCTTCTTCGGTTAAGGCCAGCCGTCGTGTTGTGCGATTAAACAGCCGGACCTTTAAATGACTTTCTAATACGCCGACGTTTTTGCTAACTGCTGCGGGCGTTAGCCCCAGAACGTTAGCCGCGGCCGAGAAACTACCACTATCAGCAGTTTGAATAACACTAATTAGACCGGGTAGGGTGGTTTGCAAATGCTTCATTATTTTCAACTATTAGTTGTGAATGATGTAAGAGTTTATGTCTTTTTCTTTACGTTTTGCAAGTCCACAATGCTCTTTATCGACGCAACACTTTTTAAAGCGCGTCGAAATTTCTAATCTTTATTCGCAAATACAGGAGCTAATTATGAAAGTTGCAATTTTAGGTACAGGCCAAGTCGCTATAGATCTTGCAAAAGGATTTGTATCTCGCGGCCACAGCGTTGTGTTTGGTACAAGGGACACACAAGGTGAGCGGGCTTTAAAAGCTGTGGCTGCGGTAGCAGGAACTAGCGCAGCACCTTACCCAGATGCTGCAAAACAATCGGACATGGCTGTGCTAACGACAGCGTGGGATGGCACAGAAAACGCCGTACGGTTAGCGGGTGATAAAAACTTGGCAGGTAAACTGGTCATTGATGTAACCAACCCTTTAGATCATTCCAACGGAAAACCGCAACTGGCTTTGGGATTTCCTAACTCTGCTGGCGCATCTATCCAAGCTTGGTTGCCACAAGCGAAAGTGGTTAAAGCGTTCAATATTATTACGTCGAGTCGCATGGTCGACCCAAAATTTACTGACGGCCAACCCGACATGTTTATTGCCGGCAACGACGTAACGGCGAAGCAACAAACTGCCGATATTTTAAAAGCCTTCGGTTGGAGAAGTGCGATTGATATGGGTGATATCAACAAAAGTTATTTGCTTGAAGCGATTGCGATGACTTGGATTGATTACGGCGTTACGCATACTCATTGGAGCCATGGGTTTAGTTTGCTTGGTGGTCTAAAGGGTTGATGGCAATGTTTGTATACCCCGTTCACAGGTCCATTAAGCGAACGGGGTAATTCCAAATTGTTTACGTATTTCCTTGATGTTCATTTCCAGATACGACGATTCCTCAAAGTAAACCCAAGGTTTGTTCATGCGTTTCGCTTGGGAGCGTACTTTTTTAAGTTGGTTAAAATTTTTCACAAAAAAAACGAACATCGCCCAATAGCCTACGGGGTTTTTGAGAAGCACTTTTGCTTCTTTGTCATTTGCGTATTTTAAACTTTCTCGAATGCCAAATTTTTTGACAGCATAATGGGCCCAGAGCTGCACTCGCATTTCACCCATTAGGCTGGTATCGCATCCAAAAACAAGATGGCTGATATCGTGCGCTTTAACTAACTTTTGCGCAATCGGGCTCGTGTAATCGCTCCAAACCGTAAACTGGGGATTAAGCACATAGTGTTCGCGTAACGCTTCCCTTAAAGGTAAGGCTTCTATGGTTTTTAGGTAAAAAGCTGCTAATTGTTCTTGGTTCAAAAATACACTGCTCATATTATAAATTTCAGCTAGCGCAGCCATTAAGCAAGAGATCAATTAGCTGCTCAACAAACGCACGCGGGACGTCTCGGCGCTCGACAAATACGCGATGCATAATTGCGCCAGCAATCGTAAACAGTAGTAACGAAGGGTCAATTGTGCTTTGCAGTTCGCCGCACGAAACAGCACGTTCAAGCACAACCCAAGGGCTATTTTTACCGGCTTCAGCGTACGCAGTACTGGCTAAACCTCGCACTTCAGCATTGCCGCCTTCGGCCAACATAATGCGCACAATGGCAGTGCCTACTGGCGATTGAGTAAAGGTTGCAACAGTAAGCGCCAATTCAATAAGATCTGCGCGCAACGAGCCTGTATTAGGCGATTGCTCAACGTGAATCATGACCGCAGATAACGCCTCGCGTACTAGCTCCGGTTTGGTTGGCCACCGGCGATAAATACTTGTTTTGTTGACACCTGCTAATTGGGCTACTTGCGGAATGGAAAGTCGCTCGTAGCCCACTTCAGCTAGTTGCGTCAAAGCTACCTCCAATACCCCTTGGATAAAGGCATCACCCCTAGGTTGAGTTGCCGACATTTGTTGATTGCTCGATGGTTTCATTGGCAAAGGTTACATTTTTCACAGCAACAAAGCAACTCATAGTTGCTTTGTAGCGTTTACCTATGTATCATTTAAAGCAACTTAAAGTTGCAATAAATACCGTTAACAAAAATTGTGAGCCATCCCATGCCAACGCCAGACAATCCCTTATTAATGTTCATACAAGGCTTTTTAGGCCAAGCAATTACTTATTTCGCAATTGTCGGCTTGTTTTTTTTGGTGGTGTGGAAGTGGGGCGAACAACGCTTCCAAGGCGCTCGTATTCAGGCCAAAAACCGGGTTGATCGTAAACAAATTGCATTTGAAGTTAAAAACACTTTAATTGTGTTTCTAGCTAGCGCGCCGACAACAATTGCCATTTCGTTTTTATATGCAAGCGGCTCAACTAAACTGACCACCGATGTAGCAACAATCGGTTGGCCAATGATTGCCGCTACCTTTGTTGGATTGCTTATTTTTAACGATGCTTGGTTCTATTGCTGGCATCGCTTGTTACATCATCCAAAATTGTTTCGCTATGTTCATGCGGTGCATCATAAAAGCGTCGACGTTAACCCGTTCTCGTCATATTCCTTCCATTGGTTCGAAGGTTTTATTCTCGGGGCTTGGGCCTTACCAATCGCGATGTTTGTGCCCATCTATATCCCGATGTTGGGTGCGCTACACGCAGTTGGCTTAGCTAACAATGTGATGTCCCATTTAGGTTACGAATTTTTGCCAAAGGGCCTATTGCGAATTCCGCTAATCCGTTGGATGAATACGTCAACTTTCCATAATTTGCATCACAGTTCATTTAATGGAAATTATGGGCTGATGTTTCGGTTTTGGGATCGCATGCTAGGCACTGAATTACCTACCTATGAAAAGACTTTTCTAAAAAGAGATTGACTACTATATGTAGTCTATTTATTTATTAGGTCTATAGGCACTAAACGCAACCGAATCGGCCCAACAACTTGGCCATTGGCTAAATCGTTGGGGTCAATCGTATTCGCACCTTGGCTAATGCTAATCAAGCCTTCAACGGCTAACTGCGCCGCAATCAAACGGGTAATTGGCATGTGCTCACGCCATTCCTTATAAAGACTTCGCGGCGCATCACTTGGGCAAATAGACGAGCCTAGTTTGCGTTGAGCCAATAGCTTTAATATTTGCGCGCGAATTTCTGCATTAAATTGATCGGACATTCGTTTTGTTGCGGTTTGGTTTTAATTGGTTCAAATAACTTGGTTACGAATTTGGTCAATACGTCGGTTTATGGATGCAGCGCCAAAGCGAATGCCCAAGCCCGACAAAAGCGTTTTACGGTTGCGCGGATTTTGTGCTTTTTGGTAAAAATCGGCAACATCAACAAACAGGCCATGATTCTTCAAAACATAGTTTGGGACGGTTTCGTTATTCATGTAGTGGATAAAATTATCGTTGCGTCCGTCCCAGTCCGATTTTCCGTCGACATGTATTCCAAAACCCGCTTTGATAGTTGAATTCGCTAGGCGTTTTGCAGCGGCAGCGGCCAGCGGCTTATCAGCTACATAGCTGTCGACTTTTATCCATCGCCCATCAAGATACACTTCGGTTAGCGCGTGGTCTACATACGGCGTGCCAGGGTCTAACAAGCCTTGCAATACCTGCGCAGATAAATCGACCATTCGGATGCGGGTCGCGATTGATCGAGCTCTTAGTAGCGCGTTAAACAAACTTACTTTGGTGTTGCAATAGCCAACTTTAGCGTCCATCGATTGGGTTGCAGAAGTCTCGTAGAAACCAGCCGGAAATCCAAAAGCAATTTGATCGCGCACCCAATCGTGTATGAGCACAGCTGCAGCGCGATGACTTTGCGCCGTGCGTGTAATTTCTTTAGCTAGTGCAACAATTCTTGGATGGCTTGCTTCGATTAATTCGGTTGACTGCAGATTTTGAGGCGTTGGAATGGCTTGGTCGTCATTGTTTGTTGTTGCCATCGTGTTGCCCGATCTTATGCCTGCTATAAACGCGGCTGACAAGCCAGATGTGGATTGAACAAAAGCTCGCTTTGATATTTTCATGCTGTTAGTTTGAAAGTTAAATAACAGTGTTATAGAATAACGCAATGTACCTAACTTTTAAGTTTTAATGAAGCAAAAACTGAAAAAATACACCATTCAAAGCACCGCACCCAATGAGGACGTAAGTACGGCGTTGCTAGACGCGGCCCGTAATATTTTTGTCACTGAAGGAGTAAAAGGCCTATCCGTGCGTCGTCTTGCAGATGCAGCTGGATGCACGACTATGGCCGTGTACTCGCGGTTTAAAGGCAAAGATGGCATCTTGGGTGCATTGTTTGATGAAGGTTTCGAAAAGTTGGCAATAGCCCAGCAAGCTATTAATCCGAAACTACTAGACGAAGATCGCTTAATAGCCCTGTGCCGCGCTTATCGTGCAACTGCACTTGCGTACCCCCATCATTACGCGCTCATGATGGGGCAGTTTAGTGGCGAGCTTTCTCCGACCGAAGAAAGTCAATTAAAGGCATTATCTACACTAGAGCGACTAACCAATGCAGTTGCAGCCATGCCAGTAATGCGAGCAAAGAAGCGAGCATTAAGTGAACAAGTTGCCCACCGGTTATTTGCGTTTTGTCATGGCTGGGTATCATTAGAACATATGGGATTTTTTGGTGACACAAAAGCCGTCGGTAAACAATTCGATGCGGCTGTTATCGCTTTAATCGGGTAATTGTTAGGATAGCACTCAGGAAGAAGGGCGGCTCGAGTAGCCAGTTTCACTCCGAAACTTTATAATTCACTGATACAAATTGAACAATTCTCAGGAGCCCGCAATGCTTGGATACACCACCGTAGGATCAACCGACTTCGCCGCATCTTGTAAATTTTACGACGCCGTACTTGCAACATTAGGTTGGGCGCGAGTGCACGATCATAGCGAAGGTGGTTGGATCGGTTATGGCGACCCTGCTCAAGTGAATAACCCTAACGCGCAAGCGTTATGGCTTTGCAAAACTCCGTTTGATACCAAGCCAGCTTCTGTTGGAAATGGTTCGATGGTCGGCTTACATGCGCAAACACGCGAGCAAGTCGAATTGTTTTATAAAACGGCATTGGCACACGGCGGTAGTAGTGAAGGCGAGCCAGCGTTGCGCGAACAGTACGGGCCAAACTGGTATTTGGCTTATGTTCGCGACCCGATGGGTAACAAGTATGCAGTGGTGTACCGAGGCGTTTTATAACGATAGTACATTTGCTTCTCACGGTAACCCTTAATGCGGGCAAACTGGGATGGTATTACGTTATCATTTGGTGCGTTACCGGAATTTGTTAACATCAGTTCTTTGGCCTTAGCGCATCATTGTTTAATTGAATGGCCCACTTTTAGGATAAAAAAATGGTTTCGCGAAAACCGGCAAAATTCGTTAGAACAAAACGAACCGTTTTCGTGCTGTTGCCCATTGGGCTTTTTTTGACTGCCTTGTTTTATTTTTTTGGTCCGCCAGGGCTTGCTACCCATCACCAAACCAGTGCTAGCCGCGAAGGTGATTTCTCAGTTGACGTCTATTCAAATGTGTCAGAAACGTTTTTATCTCCAGGTCAAAATGCTACTGGCTCGAGTTCCGTACTCGTAGTTTTAAGAAATAGTTGGGGCGCTCGCGTTGGTTCGAGCTGGGGTTGTGATTTAAAATTGGCCGACGTGAACATAGAATGGAATTGGGCCGAGCATAAACGTGAAGTTCAAATCGCAAGCACAAAAACAATTAGTTTAGTCAACGGGGAATGCCTTGTTGCCGCGAGTTAATCGTTTTTAATTACCCACTGCAACGCCGTCCCGACGCGGATCTGCGGCCCCAATCCAACCATCACCTTGGCGAAATAAAAAGCCGAGCCCACTAGGCATTGCAACGACGTCGACAACATGCCCTTTAGCCCTTAATGCTTCAGCGAGTGAAGCAACCGGAGTGTCTTTTTCTAATTGCACTTTTCCGCGAATCGCGGTCGATACATGTCCTTTTGCTAAAGCTTCGGAAGGTGTTCGACCATTGGCTAGCATTTCAACTAAAGTTTGTGCGATGTAGTCAACAATTTGTCCACCGCCTGCGGAGCCGCCAACCGCAACCGGATACCCTGCGCGATCAAACACAATTGTTGGGGCCATTGAGGTGACCGGACGTTTGCCTGCTTGCATACGATTTGGTGCTGCTTGGCCCGCCCTCGGAACACCCGTAAAGTTCGTTAACGCATTGTTTACTATTGCGCCATTGGCAACAATACGCGAGCCAAAATTGAGGTTGTTGGTTGTAGTCATCGACAAGGTGTTACCTTGTTTATCAACTATTGCAATTTGACTTGTGGCATCCGCACTTTGCACTTCTGGTGCAAGTTCTTGCAAGGCTACTTTTTTCTCGACATTACCCGGTGTAACCTCAGGAATCATTCGAGCGGGTGTAATAGATCGAGCCCGTTCTTGCAAATAATCGCGCGCTAACAATACATCAGTAGGCACGCGGGTAAAACCTGGGTCACCTACATATTGCAATCGATCCGCTTGGGCCAACCGACCACTTTCAACATAGGTATGCACAAACTCGGCGTCATCGAAATTAAACTTTTTAGCCGTTGGGTTTAATACTGAACGATGCTCCAATATTTGCAACATTTGCAGCACAACGACGCCACCAAAAGAGGGTGGGGCCATCATACAAACCGAGTAAGTTAAAAACGGAGCGCACAAAGGGTCACGGGCTTGGGGTTGATAGTTGGTGAGATCGTTTGGGGTAATCAGCGATGGTCGATTTCCCCGTTGCACGGCAGTTATAAAGTCGGCTTGGTCTTTGCCCCATGCCTGCTCATGCCCATTGGTTGCAATACGGCGCATCGTAGTTGCATAGGCCGGGTTTTTAACAGTCGAACCAATCGCCTTTGGTTTTCCATCGGCAGTAAACAAGTAAGACACTAACTCGGGGTGGTCGGCTGCCGCGTTGGGCAACGATAAAATGCCATGCATGTAGGCTGCCATCGGGTAGCCGGATTCTGCCAATTCGATGGCGGGTTCGAACAACTTAGCCCAAGGTAATTTACCGTGGCGTGCGTGCACTTGTTTTAGTACCGATAAGGTTCCGGGCACACCAGCACTGCGCCCGCCACGTTGCACTAAATCGCTGTTGATAGTGCTGCCATCAGTGTCGATTGTTAAAGCATTGGTTACTCGGCTTGGGGCTGCCGCAAGGCCATCAAAGCTCTCTAGTTTTTTAGTACTTGCATCAAAATGCAAGATCAATGATCCTCCACCAATTCCAGAGGATTGCGCTTCGACGAGGCCGAGCACCATTTGCGCAGCTATGGCAGCATCAATAGGAGCGCCACCTGCATTCAAAATGCGTAGTGCTGCGGTTGATGCCAACGGATGGGCTGTGGTAACCGCCGATTTTAACGGTTTTGATATATATCGAAGCTCGGGGCCGGGGGGAGCAACTGGAGTAACGCAACTCGCAAGTACAAGTGACGCAAACGCAAAAACAAACCGATATTTTGAAAACATAGCGCACAGCCTCAAGTAATACCTTCGAAGTAAATAGTCTACATGGATTCGAATTTACGATCCAAGGGCGAATTTTTGGCTTCTTGTATCCAATTTTCAGTTTCATGGTAACTTTGCGTATGAACCAAGCAAAAGCAACCAATTCGATTCGAGCCTTACTTCAAGACGTCCCTACGCAGCGCCTGCTAGGCATGCGCCGCGGCATAGAGAAAGAAAGCTTACGGGCTTTATCCACGACGGGTATTGCGTTAACACCCCATCCACGCGCTTTGGGAAGCGCTTTAACGCACCCGAGTATTACAACCGACTATTGCGAATCACAGTTAGAGCTGATTACTTCGGCGCATTTGCGAGTTGAAGATTGCGTTGATGAGTTAATGCAAACGCATCAATTTGTTTATCGTTCTTTATTGGACCAAGGCGATGAATTGATGTGGGTCTCTAGCATGCCGTGCGGACTGCCTACTGATGAGACTATTCCTATTAGTCGCTACGGTAACAGTAACGTTGGCAAAGCAAAAAGTGTGTATCGCATGGGGCTTGGGCATCGCTATGGTCGACGGATGCAAACGATATCGGGCATTCATTACAACTGGTCCTTGCCCGACGTAAACACTGAGCAATATTTTGATCTAATTCGTAACTTTCGCCGTAATGCGTTTTTGTTATTGTATTTATTTGGCGCTTCACCGGCGTTGTGCCCAAGTTTTGTAGCAGGGCGCGACCACGGTTTGCAAGTGTTAAGCGAACAGGCGTTGTACTTGCCATACGCCACTTCGCTACGAATGGGGCGCTTGGGTTATCAAAGTGATGCTCAGTCAACCTTGGCGGTTAGTTATAACGGACTAAATGGTTATGCCACTTCGTTGTTTGATGCTTTAACTAGGCCTTATCCGGCTTATGAAAAATTGGGTATTCGTAATCCGGGCGGCGAATATCTTCAGCTTTCAACAAGCCTTCTGCAAATTGAAAACGAGTTCTACGGCACGATTCGCCCCAAGCGCACAATTCGGTCGGGCGAGCGCCCTTTACATGCCTTACGCGAACGTGGGGTCGAATATATTGAGGTTCGGTTGATGGATTTAGATCCATTTGAAACCGTGGGTATCACCTCATCAACAATGCGATTTTTAGACATCTTTTTAATGCACTGTTTATTGTCGCCAAGTGCACCCGATACGCCTGCCGAAATAGAAGAACTTAAATATAACCAACACAACACTGCGGCGCGAGGCCGTGAACCGGGTCTTTGTTTAAAACGCGATGGAGATGATGTTTCTTTAGTTGCGTGGGGTACAGAAATTTTAGAACAATGCCAACCAATCGCCTCATCGCTTGATGCTGCACATGGCACGACAGAACATAGCAACGCATTAAGCATCGCCATGGCGCGCATGAATGATTCGAGCTTAACACCGTCTGCGCGGGTTCTCGAAGCTATGAAAAATTCGCACGACAACTCGTTTTCGCAATTTATCCAAAAGCAATCCATTAAAACGCGCGATGCGTTGTTGGCTTTACCTTGGAGCCCTGAGCAGCAAGCGCACTTTGAACAACTCAGCCAACAATCCTTGCTGGATCAGCGCGCTATAGAAGCGGCTGACACAATTGATTTTGAAACATACCGCGAAAAGTATATGGCGACCCAAAATTTAACTGAAGCATGAGCGTTAGCCAACCATTGCGATTTGTTACTGCCACAGTAATCAAAGCGACCTACATTTTATTTGCGGTCACTTTGGCTGCTTGTACTACACAATTTGTAAAGCCGACCGCCGATACACCGACTACCAGCTTAATTCAAATTCAAAGCAAAAGCATTTCGCCTAAAAACGGCGGTAAATTCGTCGAAGCATCCGAGCTGCAGATTGGGGATATTTTATTAACTGCGACTAGTGGCGTTGCGTCGGTTGGTATTCGCGCTGCCACCTTAGCGCCGGTTAGTCATGCTGCGTTGTATGTCGGCAATGGCCAAGTCGTTGAGGCTGTTGTCAAGGGCGTTCAGATGCGCAGCATGACTAAGTTTTTAGACGAAGAATCAACCGTTGTTGCTTTTCGGCATCCTAAGATAACCGTCGAGAATGCACAGAACTTAAAAGCCTTTGCAATGAATCAAATAGGCAAATCGTATAACCACGTCGGCATTATGTTGCATGCACCGTTCGCAATCGAGCGACGTATTTGCGAGTTGCCATTAATACCGAGTGTGATACGTGAAGCCTGTTTAAAAGGCATCGCTCAAATCCAATTAGGGGCTATGCGTGACAACAGTTTTTTCTGCTCGCAACTAGTGGTTGCGGCGTATGCGGCAGCGCAAACGCCATTAGTTGAAACAGATCCGCGTTTTGTGAGCCCGGGCGATTTACTGCACATGCGTGAAAACGATGTTCCGTCTCTAACGCCGAAGGAAAAGCTTGTTTATGTCGGGCATTTGAAGACTTCAATTCCTTCGGATTCGGTTGCACTGCGCCTTAATTAACCGACCACCTGATAATACAAATTTTGCGGGTGGTTTGCTTGGGCAAAAAAGTACCAACGCTCGGCAACTAAACCGGGTATTTGAATTAAAGCGGCTAGCACCCAAGGCCAAGTTGCTCCGGTCTTGATACCCCAAATACATAGCAATGCGGGGACCACAAAAGCTAGTAATACAAAAATGTTTTTAACGTTGCGAACCGTTGCTGTTTGCGCTCCATGAAAAAACTCGCGCGTATTAAACGAACCAGCCGACATTCCCATCGATTTTTGAACAATTTTGTCCGCTTTGATTCCCGTGGCCGATTGTAGGTTTGAGCGATGTTTTATTTTTGTATTGCGTGCCACGCTAACTAGTCGAACCGCTAAGGCTATTAATAGCGCTACAAGCGTAACTGGACCAAGCGCGCGAGTAATGTGCTCAGTGTTAAACAAGGCGGCTAAAGCGGTTGTAAATAAAAGGCCGGAAGCTAACCCAATAAGTATGAAGTTAGCTACAGTAAATTTGGTTGCCCATTCTTGAATAAATTTCAAACAAGCGTAGATCATTGCAGTGCAATACCAAAGCACCACAGATCCAATTAAACACAGCACGGGCAATATTGTTTGTAGTGCATAGGTGCTAGGTTTTAGCGTTGCAACCACGGCCCAAATTGCAACCAGACCGATGTAAAGCGGTAACACAATAACCTCGCGTGACATCCACGAAGTACGCCACATGGCGATGGCCCGCCAGGCGCGCATCTTGTGACCCAAATGCAAAAACGAAGCCGCTAAGCCAACGGTAAGCAGCAACGTGGCGACCATTAAAGAGATACTTAAAACCCCCTGTGTAATTTGCTGTCCGGTTAAGACCCACGCGGCCAGAGTAACGACAATACCTTGGCCGATACCAATAAAGGTCGTAAAAAAAAGTATAGAAAATGCTGGATGCATAAAGACCTAAAGTTTAACTGGACCTAAAATTTAACTGGATCGTGGCCGGGTAATCTGGCGCGGTAAGTATTGGTTAGCAGGTTGCGTTTCCCATTCGGGCATTAGCGCATAGCCACCACGTTCTTTAATGGCTTTAGAAACGTCGGAGTTTGGGTCTTTTACATCGCCAAACAACCGTGCACCTGTGGGGCAGGCCGAAACACAAGCCGGTTTACGATCTTCTTTGGGCAAGTCTTCGTTATAAATGCGATCAACGCACAGTGTGCATTTAGTCATGACCTGCCGCTCTTCATCCAACTCACGGGCACCGTAAGGGCAAGCCCACGCGCAATATTTGCAACCAATGCATTTGTCGTAATCAACTAAAACAATGCCGTCTTCTTTGCGTTTATAGCTTGCACCTGTTGGACAAACGGGTACGCACGGCGGGTCTTCGCAATGCAAACAACTTTTGGGAAAGTGAATCGTTTCGGTGGCTGGAAAAGAGCCGGCCTCATAAGTTTGCACGCGATTAAAAAACGTCCCGGTAGGGTTAGCACCGTATGGGTTGCTGTCGGTTAATGGGCCAGCGCTGCCTGAACTATTCCATTGCTTGCACGAGGTTACGCAGGCATGGCACCCCACGCAAACATTTAAGTCAATGACTAATGCAAGTTGCTTGGCTAATGTTTCAGCCGGATGCGAACTTGGTGGAACAGGTGCATTAACAAACGCATTGTTTTTGGCGTTTTCTTTTAGTATTTCTTGTAGCCACTTAATCATGATTTTTTATTACCTGCAAAATAGCTCATCACTTTAGAAATAGTTGCTGACCGATTGCCTAGGATGCCCGGCGCGGGCGGCACGGCTGCAATTTGGGGTAGGGTCGTTTCGTTTTCCATCGGCTCGGCGGGGCGAATTCGAACACGCACGTCGTACCAACCGGCTTGCCCTGTAATGGGGTCCGAGTTACTAATTGATTTGCTGGCATTATCAAACGGCAATTCTTCAGAAATTAAGTGGTTTAGTAAAAACCCCTTAGTGGCTTCATCAGCGCCCGGCGCTAACTGCCAAGCGCTATCGGCTTTACCAATCGCGTTCCAAGTCCATACCGTGCCAGGCTCGACTGCTTCGCTGTAACGAATCATGCAGCGCACCTTGCCCCATTGGCTTTCAACCCAACACCAGCCACCGTCTTCGATGCCAGCGGCTTGGGCCGTTAACGGATTAACGTGCAAGTAGTTGTGGCTATGAATTTGCCGCAACCATGCGTTTTGCGAATCCCATGAGTGGTACATTGCCATTGGCCGTTGCGTAATTGCGTTTAACGGAAAGGCTTTTAAATCGGTTGCATTTTCTTCTAACGGGGCATACCAAAAGGGAAGCGGGTCAAAGTATTTATCGATCCGTTCGCGCAGTTCTTCTGGCGGTTGGCGACCGGCAGTTTTACCTTGCGCCGCTAAGCGAAAGCTTTGCAATGTATCGGAATAAATAGCGATTTGAACCGGATCGTTTTTTTGCCGCCAACCTTTGTCTTTTGCAAAATCAAGGTAATCACGATTCCAATTACGCATGTAGTGCATGTTCTCGGGCATGTGATATTGAAAAACACAATTGTTTTTTTCGTACGCTTCCCATTGCTTTTGGTTGGGTTCGCCGCGCAGGTGTGTATCACCTTCTTTGCCGCGCCAACCCATTAAAAATCCAATACCGGGTGCAGGCTGAAAATTAACAACAAAGTCTTGGTAGCCCGTAAATTTACGCGCGCCATCTTCTTTGGTAAACGCCGGAAATTTTAATCGTGAAGCCAGTTCAATGAGCACTTCTTGAAACGGTTTGCATTGCCCAGTTGGTGGTAACACTGGGATTCGTACTGAATCTACCGGGCCTTCAAACTCGCTAATTGGGCGGTCTAGCATGCCCATTACATCGTGCCGTTCTAAGTAGGTTGTATCCGGCAAGACTAAGTCGGCAAAGGCTACTGTTTCGCTTTGAAACGCATCGCAAACAACTAAAAACGGAATCATGTATTCACCGTTAGCATCCTTGCGATTGAGCATTTCGCGCTGTGCCATCGTATTCATGCTGGAGTTCCAAGCCATGTTTGCCATAAAGATCATTAGCGTATCAATGCGATAAGGGTCACCTTTAACCGCATTGCTAATAACGTTATGCATCAACCCGTGAGCCGACAAGGGATGCTCCCACGAGAACGCGTGATCAATTCGAATCGGTGAACCGTCGGCGTTAATTGCAAGCTCTTCAGGGTTTGCCGGAAAACCTAACGGTGCCGCATTTAACGGCGTATTTGGTTTAATCATATCGGGGTCGTTGAAGGCCCGATAATTAGGAACGATATGCCGAGGGTAAGGTGCCTTATGGCGAAAGCCTCCAGGGGCATCGATAGTACCAATTAAACTCATCAACACAGCCAACGAACGAACCGTTTGAAAGCCATTAGAATGCGCTGCAAGACCCCGCATCGCATGAAAGGCTACGGGCCTAGCTTGGGTGGTTTTGTGTACCTTGCCCCACGCATCGGTCCAACTAACGGGGACTTCGAAGGCTTGATGTAAAGCGGTATCGCCAATTTCAACGGCCAATCCGCGAATACGATCAGCCGCGATGCCGGTGATGGCGCTTGCCCATTCAGGAGTGCAGCTGGCGACGCGTTCGGTTAGTAGTTGGAACGCCGTAGCTACTTTTGTGCCGTCGGCTAGGGTGTATCGACCTAGCAGGGCAGGGTCACACTCATCGGCAATTCCCTCGGGGTAAGCGTTTAAAACCTTGCCACTAATGGTGTCCCAAACTAATTTGTTGTGTGGGTTACGACCATCGCCCGGCGGGCCTTTCTCGGGGTTGTTGTCGTGAGCAAACATGCCCTCGCGATCACCTTCATCTAGCACCACCAATTGTGGTGCGTTGGTAAATCGTTTTAAGAACGCGTGATCAACCAGATCCTTGGCAATTAGCTCGTGCAGTAAAGCCATAAACAAAGCGCCGTCGGTGCCCGGCTTTATTGGAATCCACTCATCAGCTATCGCCGAATATCCGGTACGCACTGGGTTAATGGAAATAAATCGTCCACCCTTGCGTTTAAATTTGCTGATAGCAATTTTCATGGGGTTGCTGTGATGGTCTTCGGCGGTGCCAATCATTACAAACAGCTTGGCCCGTTCTAGGTCGGGGCCACCAAATTCCCAAAAGCTGCCGCCTACGGTGTAGATCATTCCAGCGGCCATATTGACCGAGCAAAAACCACCGTGGGCCGCATAGTTAGGCGTACCAAATTGCCGAGCAAACAAACCCGTTAACGCTTGCATTTGATCGCGCCCCGTAAAGAACGCAAATTTCTTTGGGTCGGTGGCACGAATCTTTGCTAAGCGTTCGGTAAGGATGCTGTATGCCTGGTCCCAACTAATCACTTCGAATTCGCCATCCCCGCGATTACTGCCGGTCTTACGCAACAGCGGCTGTGTAAGTCGTGCGGGCGAAATTTGTTTCATGATGCCCGATGCACCCTTGGCGCAAATAACGCCTTGGTTTAAAGGATGCTCGGGATTGCCATCGATGTATCTGACTTGGCCGTCGCGCAAGTGAACCCGAATGCCACAACGGCAGGCGCACATATAACAGGTGGTTGTTTTGACCGTGTTTTTAGCGTCCAGTTCGATTGTTTTGATCACGGGATCTAGCAACGGATTTACGCCGCTTGTTGTGAGAGTATTTGGGGTCATATTTCTTGGTTACTCATTTTTTTATTCACTTTTTGTAACTCACTTTTTGCGGCTAACAAAACTAAACATAATTGACAAAACAAGGCCAGAAAACACGGCGATTTCGATATTGGTAATTAAACACAACACGAAGGTTAGTAAAAATATTGCGGCATTATATTTGTCGTTAAAACACTGACGAATTTCTTTTTTATCGATCAACCCCCAAGCAACCACTAACAATACACCGGCCATCGTCGCAATTGGCAAATAGCCTACCAACGGCGCAACCAAAAGCAAAATTGCAACCAGAATTAGGGCTGCAAACACAGCCGCTAGAGGCGTTTGAGCGCCCGCTTCGTAGTTGACACCGCTACGCGTAAATGAGCCCGATGATGGGTAAGCACTGAAAAAAGCGCCTGCTACATTAGACAACCCTTGCCCAAAAGTTTCTTGGTTACCCTCTATGGTTTGGCCTGAACGCAACGCGACGGCTTTTGCGATAGCAATAGCCTCGGTTAACGCCAAAAGAGCAACAACAACGGATGCTTTGGCTAACTGCAACCAAACCAACGGATCGAATGAGGGGGTTGAAAATTGCGGCAAGGCTGAGGGCAGTGCGCCCACCAATGAAACACTAGGGCTTTGGAAACTAAAGGCTAATAGCGAACCAGCAAGCATACCAATAACCATATGCGGAAGTGGCTTTAACCAACGCTTTGCTCCAATGGTTGCTACTAGGGTTATTGCCCCTACAGCTACAACATGCCAATTGGCCAAATGTAAATTAGTGCCGGTATTTACGATGGTATTCAAAAATGAATGCTCAGCGGGCGACGCTAAACCAAAGAAATGCTTTAACTGACTTGCTGCAATAAGAAAGGCCGCTCCGCTAGTAAAACCAACGATTACGCTATGCGGAATTTTATCAGCCAGTTTACCCAGCCTTGCAAAAGCAATTAACAGCTGAATTACGCCAACAAGGAAAGCTAGCGTTAAGGCCAACGCAATATACTTTTCGCTACCCACTTGGGCCATCGGCGCCAGCGCCGAAAATACAACTATTGAAATTGCCGCTGTTGGGCCGCTAACTAAGTGCCACGACGAGCCAAAAAGAGCCGCCAAAATAGCCGGTGCTATTGCACAATACAAACCAAACTGTGGCGGCAAACCAGCAATTAGCGCGTAGGCCATTGCCTGGGGCAAAACGATTAAAGCACCTGTTAACGCGGCGGCTGCATCTTTAACAAGCGAAGCGCGGTTGACCTTGTGTTGCCACTGGTCCCAAGGGGTGAGGGTCATGTTTGGTTAATACGCTCTTTTTAAGCTTTGTATTGCGCCAGCAACTTCTTTATTAACGCCTTAGGCCCTAACAAACGCATTAGCGAACCATTTTCTTGGGTGGTTTCTTCAAGCACTTTGCAATATTCAAAAATCTCGCCACGCAATTGCTGTTCCGACCAAGGTAATAAAATTTTCCCACGGCTTAGTTGCTTTTGAAAAAACTTAACAATTTGATCACGCAGTTGCGCCACGTCAGTGGGGTTTAAAGCGCTTAAGACGACGCAATTAGGAAACACAGTCGTTAGCGCGAGGCGACGTTCGTTTTGGGCAGCTACGTCTCCAACGCTGTCAATTTTATTAAAAATAATTAGGCGCGGAACTTCACTCGCACCAATTTCATCTAAAACAGTTTTTGTGACTTCGATTTGCCGCTCGAAGCCCGCATCATGCGCATCGATAACGTGCAGCAGCAATGACGCTTCGGCAGCTTCCTCTAATGTCGACTTAAACGAAGCCACTAGGTCATGCGGTAAATTTTTGATAAACCCAACCGTGTCACTGACCAAAATACGCGGAACGCTTTGCGGATGCAGGGCACGAACTGTTGTGTCTAAAGTAGCAAACAATTTGTTGGCGATGTACGAATCGCTTCCAGTTAACGCTCGCATCAGCGTTGACTTACCAGCGTTGGTGTAGCCCACCAAAACCACGCGTGCCAATCCCATACCTTCTTGACGTCGAGCACGTTGCGTTTTGCGCTCTACATCCATGACTGCAATTTCGATTTGCAGTTCGGCGATACGGTTACGAATTTTTTGGCGGTCTAATTCGCTATGCGCTTCGCCCGCACCACGACCACCAACGCCGCTACGTTGACGACCCTTTGGACCGGCTAGCTTTGCAGCTTCGCGCAAGCGTGGTGCCAGGTACCCTAGGCGCGCTATTTCAACTTGGGCACGAGCAGCATTGGAACTAGCATGCCGATGGAAAATTTCTAAAATGACCATTGTGCGGTCTAGCACTTGGCAACCGACTTCAATTTCTAGATTACGCGCTTGCGATGGGGATATTTCGTGATCCACTAACAAAACGTCGGCAAAACGCGTTGTTTCATCGGCTTCAGATTTTGCCGCTTGTTTGGCTCGTGCTGCGCCACTTTTAGGCGCTCTTGCCATTTCGGCTAGTTCGATGTTTGCAGTGCCTGCCAGCCCAGTGGTGTCGCCAAATTCGATGTAGCGACGCATTTCAATACGTTTGCCACTGCCTAGGTACGCAGCAGTATCAAAACTATCGCGTTTTTGCACGAAGTGGCCTACAACTTGATAACCCAAGGTTAAGGCAAGTTCGCGCAATTCGCTAATTGAAGCCTCTAATTCACGGTCAGAAACGCCGGGCAGCTGAACAGCTGCAACGATGGCCCGCACAAGGGCGAGGTTGGATTCGGTTTTAATAGTCAAAGGGTGGGGCAGTCAAATAGCCGAAAAGCGGCACGGTGTTAAAGGCTAACACAGGCTTATCGACCCAACTGATGCTTGCGGTATTAAAAACCGCTACCCGCTGATACGAGGCCTGACATTTCTAAATAACTAAAGCAAGCTACGCACTTCGCAACTCCGAAATGGAAATGGTGCCTAGCACCGAACAACGATGTTAATCGAAGCCAAATTAGTAATGACGACGTACTTAGCACCGGCCGCAGCCGCAGTGCTATTGGCGGATTTCATTAGCGGATTGGTTCATTGGGCAGAAGATGCTTACGCAAGAAAAGATACGCCCATCATAGGTAAATGGATTGGCGAGGCAAACTTAGAACACCATGTAAAACCGCGGGCGTTTGTTACCCGTAGTTGGTTACAAAGTTCGTGGGATTTAGCGCTTGCATCCTGTTTGATTGTTGCGGGTGCTTGGTGGTTAAAGCTGATGCATTGGAGCATTGTGTTGTTTGCATTTATTAGTGCTAATGCGAACCAAGTGCATAAATGGGCGCACAGCGCACCTCACGAAAACGGCCGTTTCGTTACTTGGTTGCAAAAATTAAAGATTATCCAAACCCAAAAACATCATGCGAAACATCATAAAGGATTAAAGAACTCGCACTATTGTTCGGTTACAAACCTATTAAACCCAGTGCTTGAGAAAGTTGGATTTTGGGTACGCTTCGAGCAATTTAATGATGCGATATTTGGCCTGAAACGTCGCCCTGAGTAGCTACTACAAATCCAATTCTTGGAAAGTGAATATGAACAAGCCCAGTCTCTTGCGTTTCGCGAGCTAACGTAAACGTATCGGCATCGCTATGGACTAAACGACCAGATGTAACTTCTAGACCAAACGATTCAGCGGTAACCGAAACTTGGGCGCCAGTTGGAAAACCAAGATAGTCAACAATTGGACGGTCAGAAAGATTAATGGGTTGGTTTTCTTTTGCAACCATTAAAGCCTGACTTGGCGAAATGTTGTTGACGGCTGGATGCTTACCAAACGCAATCATTCGTTCAATCCAAGGGCCAAGATTAGGGGTTGCTGTAAAAACGTCGGCTAGTGGTGGTACGCGCCATGTGAACCACAATGGGTGATAACAAGAAAAGTCAGCAATGGTCGGCGTATCCCCGAACAGAAAAGGCTTATCTCCCAACATCGCACTTATTCTTTTTAGGTAAGTCGCGTAGGCTGGAGCGGCTTCGCTAGGAGCCATTCGGGCTGCTCCAGCGCGCATGGCTTTGCGATCGTCGGCAAATGCTTTGGCTTGCTCGGGTGCCGTGTCTTTAAAAAACCATTCGGCCCCTTTTGGTGAAAAATTAAATGCCATGGCAGTAGTAAACAATGTACTGTCGGCCCATTGCGCAATAACCTCGGCTTGAGCCTGAACGGCTGCGGATTGCGCAGGCAGTGTTGGGTGATGTTTTTCGATCACTTTCGCAATAAGGGCGGTGTCACAATAAACATCGGCACCAATTTGCAAAATTGGAATTCGACGGTACCCGCCGGTCAATGCTTGCATGTCAGGTTTTGGCATCATCATGGGCTGCACAACGGAGGTCCACGCAATTTGTTTAAACCCGAATAAGGCACGTAGTTTTTCTGCAAAAGGCGAGTTTGGATAGTGATGGAGCAACATAATTTTAGCGACCTTTTCGTTGTTGTAATGACCAGAAAACTAAACTTTAAACTATAGTTTAGCGCAGAAAAGTTATCTTTTATAGCAACGTTGTCGACTGTTAACTTCATTAACTTTGATGAGAATCTCACGCTCTTTTTCTTTAATATTAGTAAATGAGATTAAAAGTTTGCAGATTTGAAAAACACCGCTAAACTCGCTCGCTAGACCCAACTAGTTGCTAAACTTAATGGGCTTTAACAGGCTTGGAGTTCATTTGAAACGTTTTTGGCAATTACGCAGTTTATTGGCCTTTTCGGTCGTCGCCACAGTTGCCCTTAGCGTTTTAATTGCAGGGTTTTTAGCTTCGCGATCTGCTCAACGAAGCATTGAAAACAGTGCCCGTCGCGCCGTTTTAAATGCAGAACGGCTTATTGATAGAACCGGTGCTGATCTTCAAAAGCTTGATGCACTCTCAGGTACCGAATGCGATGCAGCAGTTCAAGCAAAACTAAAAGATGCGGTGTACGCAGCGGTTTCGCAAATTCGAGAAATTGGACTGATTAAAGGCGAAACGCTTTATTGCACAAACTTTGGGCCTACTAATGTAAACATGGCTCCCGTAAAGGACTCTTTAAAGGTGGGCACCTTTATTTCTGTTGGTCCTAACGCGGTTATTGCAAACAACAGCTCGCTATTTGTTTACACATCTCGTCAAGATGGTTTAAGTATTAATGCGGTTATCAATCCGGCGATCCTTGCAGAGTTTGAACGCGGTTCGTCGTTAAGTGGCCGTGCTTACCTTGAGCTAAAGTACACGGGAACTTCCGCAAACGGAGTGGTCGCCGAAACACGCGACCTAATTTACGACGTAGGGCAACGGGATGTGAAGGTCAATGGCGATGACTTTTTAGAGGGTGCTTTCAAATCTAGCCGATATCCGATTTACGCTGAAATTCGTGCCGACCAAGGCATATTTTGGGATGAATATTGGCCCACACTGCGCTATTTATTGGCGATGTTGTTTCCCTTACTTTTAGTTGTCGCGTTTATCTTAAACCGATTGATGGCTGGCGGCGCTTTGCACAGAATGCGCTACAACCAAGCGCTAAAACGCGGAGAGTTTAAGGTCTACTATCAACCCATCGTTTCCTCCCAGACTCGTCGCTTGGCCGGTATGGAAGCCCTGCTGCGGTGGGAGCATCCAAAAAAAGGCTTGCTCCGAGCAGCACAGTTTCATCACCTGTTTAATGATGAAGAAATGGACGAGCCCATTGCAAGGTTTGTTCTAGAAACCGTAATTAAAGATCTGAAGTCTGCGCCGATTTCGGCGAGCCATCTTTGGTGCAGTATGAATGTAGCGCCCGCTTTGTTGGAGCGCCCTTTGTTTGCCACAGAATTTACGCAATTAGCTAAGCAATTACCACCTAACCAATTACGAGTGGAAATTACAGAACGTACTCCGGTTTCACCTGCCGCTGAAGTGACTATCCGCGAATTTAGAGGGCACGGTATCCGCGTTGGATTAGATGACTTTGGCACGGGTTATTCAAATATCAGCCAGCTTCAAACGCTAGCCTACGACTTCATAAAAGTCGACGGATTGTTAATTCGCGGAATTCAAACAACCGATGGTTTAAGTCCGGTGCTCGACAGTGTGATTCAAATGGCCGATCGCCTAAACGTCGACATTGTCGCCGAAGGTGTTGAGACTTTGGTGCAAGCTCAAGCGTTGACAGCCCGAAACGTTAAATCGCTGCAAGGGTATTTGTTTAGCCAAGCCCGCCCGTTTTCAGAAATTCTTCAAAGTGTTGGCGATGAACACGCGTTTGAACTTGGCGCAATCCTGTGATCCTCTAAGGTGCAAACCAAACTAAAACAAATCACTCGCGGTTAATGAACTAAGCGATACATTTTTTGGTAGTTTTGCGCAGAATGCTGCCAAGAAAATTCTTGTTGCATTGCGCGCTCTATCAAGGCTTTCCACAATTTCGGTGTTTGGTAAAGTTCGGTCGCGCGTTGCATAGTGTGAACTAAAGCTTCGCTCGTCGCTGGTTCGAAAACAAAACCTGTTCCTAGTTCGATCTCGGTATGGTCAAACACCGTATTGGCTAACCCACCCACTTTACGCACGATTGGCGGTGCGCCGTAGCGCAAGGCGTACAGTTGGGTTAAGCCACCAGGTTCAAAACGCGATGGCACTAAAATTGAATCAATCCCCGCCATCACATTGTGTGCGAAGGCCTCATCGTATCCAATACGTACCGCAATTTGTTTAGGATGATTTCGAGCCGCTTCTAAAAATGCACGCTCTAGATCAATATCGCCGCTTCCTTGTAAAACGAACTGTGCGCCAGATTCGATTATCCAGGGCAGTGCTTGCAAAACTAGATCTAAGCCTTTTTGTTGGGTCAAGCGACTTACAATTCCAAAGAGCATCGCTTTAGGGTCTGCTTTCAACCCCAATTGTTTTTGCAACGATTGTTTGCAATTAGCTTTGCCACGCAACTGTTTTGCATTAAAACTGGCCGGAATTAAAACATCGGCATTGGGATTCCAAACCTCAACGTCAACCCCATTTAAAATCCCCACTACTGGCTGTGCTAACGATCGAATAACCCCATCTAACCCGCAACCAAATTCTGGCGTCGTAATCTCAACAGCATAGTTGGGGCTAACGGTTGTAACTTGATGAGCAAATACTAAGCCCGCCTTCATAAACGAAATTTTTCCGTAAAACTCCATTGCCTTAACACTTGCAAATGCACTTGCCAGGCCAAGATGCTGAAAATCGCTAGTTTCGAAAAGACCTTGATATGCTAAGTTATGAACCGTAAAAATAGTTTTTACACTCGGCACTGGATGTGCTGCAACATAGGCGCAAGCCAAGCCTGTATGCCAGTCGTGGGCATGCAGTATTTCGGGGCACCATTGGTCATCGAGCTCACCAAAACTAATATGCGCAGCTACCCAACTAAGCAACGCAAAGCGTTGTGCGTTGTCAGACCATTCTTTGCCGTTTTGATCGTGATAGGGGTTGCCAGATCGTTGAAAATAAAGTGGGGCATCTACGACATAAATCGTCATCGTTTGCTGCGGAAAGTTACCTTTGGTTAAGGTTACTTTGCCAGCGCCAAATAGTGCACCTAATTCGCAAACGACTTGAGTATTTTCGAGCAATTGCAACACATTGGTGTAGCCAGGAAGTAGCAAGCGAACGTCCTCGCCAACTTGTTTTAAGGCATAGGGTAGGGCACCAATAACATCGGCCAAACCACCTGTTTTAACGTACGGAAAACATTCGGCGGCAACGTGCAGTATTTTCATTGCGCTAACTTCGCTAACATTTCTGCAGTGACTAAAGTGACGCCGCTTTCGCTACGATAAAAGCGTTTTGCGTCTAACTCGGCATCTTGACCGATCACCATGTTTTCGGGAATTTTACAGCCGCGATCAATAATTGTTTTTGTAATTTTTGCGCCACGGCCAATTTCGACACTAGGCAGTAGCACTGACCAATTAACTTCTGCGCGCGAATGCACGCGTACGCCAGAAAATAACACCGTGCGAAACACTTGCCCCGAAACAATACACCCACCGGATACAGTCGATTCGATTGCAATTCCGCGTCGATCGGATTCGTTATGCACAAATTTTGCTGGTGGTAATTGCGCTTGATAGGTCCAAATTGGCCAAGTACGATCGTATAAATCTAACAATGGTGCAGTGGCGGTTAAATCGATATTGGCATCCCAATACGCATCGATAGTTCCGGCGTCACGCCAATAGGGTACTTCGTTTTCGCTTTTGCGCACGCTGCTAATTGAAAACGGGTGTGCCGCTGCCTGCCCTTGGGCTACAGCTGCGGGAATAATATCTTTACCAAAGTCGTGGGAAGAATTTTCATCGGCCATATCACGCGCCAACTGATCAAACAAATACTTGGCATTAAAAATGTAAATGCCCATACTGGCTAAAGAAATGTCTGGTGCACCAGGCATTGCGGGAGGGTCAGCCGGCTTTTCTACAAATTGCGTAATGGTGCGGTTTTCGTCAACCGCCATCACGCCAAAGGCACTGGCTTCGTTGCGTGGTACTTCAATACAGGCCACGGTACATTCTTTACCCATCATGACGTGATCGGCCAGCATAAGTGCATAGTTCATTTTATATACATGATCTCCGGCTAAAACGACCACGTATTCAGCGCCATAACTTTCTATAATGTCTCGGTTTTGATTCACCGCATCGGCGGTTCCGCGGTACCAACTTTCATCGTCGTTTCGTTGTTGGGCCGGTAGCAAATCTAAAAACTCATTCATCTCGCCTTTTAAAAAAGCCCAACCGCGTTGCAAATGACGTAGCAAGCTATGCGATTTATATTGGGTAATTACGCCAATACGCCGAATGCCCGAGTTAAGGCAATTAGACAGAGCAAAATCGATAATGCGAAATTTGCCGCCAAAATAAACAGCCGGTTTTGCACGACGGTCGGTAAGATTCATTAACCGACTGCCACGACCGCCAGCCAGTACAAGCGCCACCGCTCGTTTGGGTAGCTCGATACTTAACGCCAAATCGGGTGAGTGCAGTTTGTTGGAAGCCATGGTCTTATTTCAAATGAATTTGGTAATGCGCAAAATATCGCAACGCTAGTTTGCTTGATCATCCTAAGGTCGTGCAAGTGCCGTTGCTCATCTACTAAATAATGTGACTTAGAACCCGACAGTCGTTCGTCGGCCGTAATGACCTTCGGGCAATCCTAGAATATCCAATTCGCGCTTTGACAGGTATTTTGCGTTTAATGTCCAAAGCGCTACCTCAAGTTGACCCTAGCCTAATTACGCCTACCCGCGTGAAATCGCTCGCCCAATGGTTCGGGTCGGTGATTTCGAAATATTTTGAATCTAGCGAAACGTTTCGCGATGGTCGGCTAGTTGCTCCTAAACTACGACCTCTCATTCAGACAGTAATAGGATTAACGGTCGGTGTTGCAGTGTGCTTGGTTGGCATTTTGTTGTGTTACCAGCAACTAAACAGCGACTTGAACAAACGCTTACAAGGCGCAAACCAAGTTTTGGGGATTGCTTTAAACTCGATTGAGGCGGAGTTAAACAACCTGCCTTACGAGCTCGACGTTGACACAAAATTCGGTTCTAAAACCAACTGGTGTAACCCTGAACTTCAACGCAGCTTAAACCAAGCCAGCGTTGATTCATTGTTAGTAAGCCAATTTTATGTTCAAGCCTTTAACGCGACCGATGCACAAGTCTGTGGAGGTTTTGGAACAAGCACACCATTTTGGCTGTTTGATCAGACTCGCCCTGGGCTACAAATAGTTCCGTCGCAAAACATTCGGGCCAATATTGTTGTTGGAATTGTGGCTCGGGACTCGATCGTTGTTGCCGTGGTTAATCCTATCCAGTTATTAGATCGTTTACCTAGCAATCACGGTGATACTTCGATTCGCTTACTCAGTTCTGATGGATTAACGCTTGCATCAACAAAACGCAAAGCATCTTTAGGCGAAACTTCGATTTTAAATTTACCATCGATTCAAGCGCAGTTTGATATTGCACGATGGCCCATGTCGTTAAGCGGTTCCATTGAACATGCGGAAATAGTAAGCGCGGTTAGATCGCAAATTGCCTTCTGGTTAGTAAGCACCCTATTGGTTGCAAGTTTTATTGGCTTCTATCTCAACAGAAATTTACAAAAATACAGTAGTCGTGCTTGGAAGCTAGAACGAGCTTTAAAAAAACGCCGATTTGCGCCGGTTGTTCAACCCATCGTCAATGCCCAAAACGGCGAATGTATTGGTATGGAAATATTGATGCGCTGGAAACACCCAACTCGCGGTTTGGTGCCTCCGGCCGAGTTTATTGATTACGCTGAGCGCTCGGGTTTAATAGTTCCGATGTCGGATTTGTTAATGCGTTTAGCCCATCAACAACTGAGCGATATTGCGATTGCAAACCCAAAACTTTACTTTTCTTTTAACGTTACACCATCCCAGTTAAGATTGCCGAATTTTTCTCAAACACTTCTCGAGATTTTCGATGGTGATCCGATTGGGCCTGCTCGTGTTTTGCTAGAACTGACCGAGCGTGATTTAGTCGATGAGCAAGTGCGTGACGCGTTGGTGCGCTTACGTTCGTTTGGCTTTCAAATTGCGATTGATGATTTTGGGACTGGTCAATCGAGTTTGGCAGTCCTGCAAGATTTAGCGATCGACAAATTAAAAATAGATCGTGCTTTCGTCAATACGGTCAGCGCGGATCCGTCAGCCCAACCTGTTTTGGACGCGATTATTGACTTGGCGCATCGATTAAAAATCGCGATGGTTGCTGAAGGAATCGAGACAGAGCAACAACAGAACTATTTAACGGCAAAGGGCGTCCAAGCATTACAAGGTTACCGATTTGCTAGACCACTCACGCCATTGGATTTTAGCGCTTGGTTAAGTGATCAATTAAGTAACCAAATCGGCCATCAACATAGCAATCAGAAATCTAGAAGCGAAAATAGTCTTCAAATTAGTGATTCGTTAGCACAAGTGTTAATCGATTTACAAGAAGCCCGAACCGAATTAGAACGCAATCGTTGGAACTATGGCAAGCGGCATCGCCAATGCCTGTTAGGCAATGAATTAGTTTCTTGGCTTGCCCAGCGTTACGATTTAAGCCGTTTCGAAGCAATTAAGTTAGGAAAACGTTTATTGGCTAAAGGGTTTTTAGTGCATGTCTTTGAAGAGCACGATCTCGAAGATGCCCCATTTTTTTATCGCTTGTTAAGCCTTCAGGCCGTACAAGAAGCACGTAACGTAGTCAACACATCAACCGTTTCAAACAACCAACTCTTAGGCTGGCTCAAAGGGCATTACGGTCCAAAACCGGGTGCGCGCACATCGACAACTTTGATTTACCGACAAGCTGTTCGAGGTTCAGAAGTGGTTGATTCGTTAATGAAAGCAGGACAATTGGATCGCACAAAGGCTGCGGCAGGTGGCGTTCAATTAATGCGGGCGGGACTACTTAAACATGCCTTTGACGAACAAGGCTTTATTGATTCGCGCACGCAGTTTTATTACCTAACTTTGAACTAATATTCAGCGCAAGAATCGCGCTTGGTTCCGATAGTTTATTTAAATCCTGCTAAAGTAAGTCAATCAATTAGCTGGTCACGCGAACACAATGGACGAAACGGAAAAACTAAGCACCGAAGGACTTGAAGTCAGCTTCGAAACCTTTGATGGTATTTACATGAAGCAAGCAATTGACCAAGCGCACAACGCTTGGGCTTTAGGCGAAGTTCCAGTAGGTGCCGTTTTAGTGAAAGATGGCAAAGTCATTGCAACTGGTTTTAATCAGCCCATTGGAAACCACGACCCAAGCGCACACGCCGAAATGATGGCGATTCGTCAGGCGGCAACCTTGTTAGGCAATTATCGTCTACCCGGTTGCGAGCTATATGTAACCCTCGAACCGTGCGCAATGTGCGCTGGGGCAATTTTGCATTCGCGCATAAGTCGGTTGGTGTTTGGTGCGCCAGACCCTAAAACGGGTGCGGGTGGTAGCGTCGTAAACTTATTTGCCGAACCCAAGCTAAACCATCAAACAGAAGTTGTTGGTGGCGTTATGGCCGATGCTTGTGGGCGCGTTCTAAAAGAATTTTTTGCGCTACGACGCAAGTCGCAAAGTTTTTAAACATCGTAGCGCGAACCGGTTTTTAACTAGTTTTTAAATAATACAAATTAGTTTTTAATAATGCCCATTTGCTTAGCTACTTCGGTGTAATCCTTTGTGGCGCGTTGCATAAAACTATCCATCTTGTCGGGCCCAACATTGACTAAAACGAAACCCGATTTCGCAGCTAGTTCAATCATTTCTGGATCGTTGTTTAAATTAGCCCAAAGATCAGCAACTTTTTTACGCTGTTCTAGCGTACTCGATTTTGGCATTCCAATTCCACGAAACGCACCATCAACCCAATCAACGCCAAGCTCTTTAAAAGTCGGTACATCTGGAAATGCTGGGTGCCGCCTTTCCATAGCAACTGCCAAAGGGCGTAACTTGGTTTTATTGGTCATAGCAAACGAAATGTAGCTCATAGCACCACTAACGTGACCCCCGATAACTTGGGTTGTCATATCGCCAGTGCCTTTGAATGGAACGTAGGTAGTCTTAATACCAAACGCACGGTTTAAGCGCTCATGCGCAGCGTGGTTAGCTGAGTTTAAGCCAGAGCCGCCAATTGATAATTTTTCTGGATCGGCTTTAGCGGCTTTGACAAAATCTTGAAACGTTTTGATTGGGCTCGACTCGGGTACCATCAACATATCGGGGGTGTAGTGGTACCAATACACTGGAGTCACGTCGGCAGTTTTGTATTGAACTTGCCCCTCGAGTGGTTGCAAAATAATGTGGGGTAAATTAACACCGACAACGTTTAATCCGTCAGCGGGTAGCCCGTTCATCGTTGACCACATTAACGCGCCGCCAGCTCCGGCTTTGTATTGCACAATCGTTTCGACTGCAGGGCACTTGCGTTTTAAAACGGTTTGTTGATGACGCGCCGATTGATCCGATTCACCACCCGGAGGGAAAGCTTGCCAATACTGAATGTTTTTCTCGGGGCAAGGCTGTGCTTGTGCCATCGTTGGAACAACAGCGAGCAACAAAGCCATTGCCGCGCCAGTAGACGCTAAACCAGCGGTAAATGTTTTTAGTGTTTTACCTGAAACACTTGGGTTAACTTGTTTCATTCATACCTCCTCAGATTAAGAAAAAAACGCCGCTTATTAAGCGACGTTTTTGGGACTTTTATTCAAAGCGAATGCAAACCTAGTGAAGGTTCTTATTGAATTTTCGCTTCGCCACGAAGTTTTGTAACGTACTCGGTGATTTTCTTTTGCGTCAAAAATTGTTGAATTTGTGGCTTTAATTCTTCAAAGCTAGGCGGTTTCGATTCACGAGTGTCTTCTAAGCGAATCACATGCCAACCAAATTGCGATTGCACCGGGGCCTCAGTTGTTTGGCCTTTAGTTAGTTTAACCAAAGCTTCTGAAAACGGCTTAACAAAACCTGCTGGGTTAGCCCAACCTAAGTCTCCGCCTTGAGCTGCAGAACCAGGGTCTTTAGATTGCTTGGCTAAGTCTTCAAACTTGGCGCCTTTTTTTAAGTCGTCGATAATTTTTTTAGCGACTTCTTCTTTTTCGACCAGAATGTGGCGCGTTTTGTATTCTTTACCGCCACCTTCTTTTGAAACGCGGTCGTATTCTGCTTTTACGTCCGTATCTTTAACTGGATTCGCTTTTAAATGATTGCGAATAACAGCATTGGCTAAAATTTCGGTACGGGCAGATTCCAACTGTTTAGTCACGTCGGCCGAGCGTGCTACGCCTTGCTTTTCAGCTTGTTGAAGCAGCAATTCGCGGCTAACCAATTCGGCAACAACGCCTTCGCGCAATTGCGGTGAATCGGGGCGACCTTGTTGAACCATTGCAGCGACGAACTCATCAACCTTCGCTTTTGTAATGGGTTTGTTGTTGACCATTGCTGCGTTTTGCGCAAATGCGCTACCGAAGCCAAGGGTAAGAGTTGTGCCAAGAATGGCCGCAGCGCTAAGCTGTTTTGAAATTAATTTATTCATGTTTGGAATCTAAAGAGTCAAAGACTAGAAGGCTCAACGGCCTGAATGCGTAATGCGTGGACACGATTGGGCATCCAATCGCGCACCGCATCATACACGAGGCGGTGTCGTGACACCGTGTTGAGTGCGGCAAATTGGCGGGAAGCGATTTTTACGCTGAAATGACCTGCGCCACCTTCGGCTCCAGCGTGTCCAGCATGCAAATGGCTTTCATCCTCAATTTCGATTTGCGAATCGGGAAAATGTTGCTCGAACCGACCGCGTAAATCGGCAAGAGTTGGCTTGATTGCTGGGTTAGCGATTGGTGCCATCGGTTACCTTTGTTTTCGAATTAGTATCAGGATCACTTGCTTTCGCAAGGGGTTGTTTGGCTTGGCCAGGCGCTTCTGGCTCGGTCATAAATTTGCTCATGTAGAGCGCTTGTAATACCGAGAACGTCAGGATGAGCCCCATTGACCACCACACTTTAAAATCGACCCAAGTAGCCGTTGGAAATCGGTTTGCAATGTATAAGTTTAGTGCGCCCATAAAACCGAAAAATACGATCCACATCCACGCCAATACATTCCAGGCATGATCCGGTAGTTCTAGTTTTGAGCCCAATAACGACTTTAGTAAATTGCGTTTCATGATGAATAAACCCACCAGCAGCGTAACGGCGAACGCCCAATACAAAATAGAGGGCTTTAGCTTGATAAAGCGCTCGTCCTGTAAATAAATGGTTAACCCACCAAATACAATGACAATTACAAAGCCGAGCCAATGCATGGGCTCTATGGTTTGTTTGGTAAATTTTAAGTAACCAAGTTGCAAAAATGTTGCAACAATGGCAGCGCCTGTTGCTGCGTAAATGCCGCCAAATTTATAAACAACAAAAAACACTAGCAATGGTAGGAAGTCGACCAACAATTTTTTCAAGATGCAGACCTATTTATAAAAATAAAGAAAATTACTACGAACGCAACACTCATGTATTGTAGTCGTTACGACGAGCAACTGACTTCCAAATCCTTGGCCCAGTCGGGCGGTAAGGCCGCATAGCGATCTAGTTCGGGTTGTTCGTCGAAGGGTCGCGCCAACAACAGTTGCAGGGTTTTGATTTCTGAAAAATCCCCGGCCTCTGCTTTTGCAATAGCTTGTTGGGCTAAATAATTACGCAGCACGTATTTGGGATTAACCCGATTCATTTTAGGCGCTCGAACGGCATGGTTGTCTGGCTGACTAAGTAAAACTAGCCGATACGAATCTAGCCATTTTTGGCATTGCGCTCGATCAATACACAAATCGAGTAACAAGTGATCGATACTGGTATCCGCTTCGTTAAATTGACTTAGGGTACGAAACCACAATGTCCAATCGCAATGATTGGCTTGTATTAAATTAAACATAGTGTCTATTAGTTCAGCGCTTGTGCTGTAGTTGGTTTCAGTCGTCTTGGCAGCAAATTCAGACGGTTCAGTATTCAGCCCTAGTTTTGCCATCCATAACTCACGCATCGCTTGATCGTAAGTGGTTTTAAATTGCCCTAAAACTTCTTTTGTTTTTTCGGCTGAACCAATTAGCGGCACCAACGTTTGCCCGAGGGCAAAGCAATTCCATTGCACAATGCCGGGCTGATTTTGATACGAATAGCGCCCTTGTTGATCGCTATGGTTGCAAATATAGGCGGCATCAAAGGCCTCCATAAACCCGAAAGGACCATAGTCGAGTGTTAAGCCAAGTATCGACATATTGTCGGTGTTTAAAACACCATGGCAAAACCCTACGGCCTGCCATTGGGCAACTAAACGCGCGTTGGCTTGCGTAATCTGCAACAGAAAATCGGCATAGGGGTTGCTACTAGAACGACACTGGGGATAGTACTGGTCGATAACAAAATCAGCTAACTCTTTTACCCGCTCGGGTTGCTGCAAATAATAGTAATGCTCGAAGCTGCCAAAACGAACAAAACTGGGCGCAACCCGCGAGACAACAGCGGCGCTTTCGACGGTTTCGCGAATGACGGCGGTTTTTGCGCCCGTTAGGGTCAGCACGCGGGTAGTGGGAATGCCTAGACCATGCATGGCTTCGGAGCATAAAAACTCGCGAATTGAAGAGCGCAAAACGGCGCGGCCATCGGCCGAACGCGAGTAGGGCGTTTGGCCCGCGCCCTTAAGCTGAACTTCATGTGTTTGTCCCTGCAAATCATCTAAGCAGCCTAAGGTCATTGCGCGTCCATCGCCTAGTTGCCCGGCCCAAACCCCAAACTGATGACCCGAGTACACCAGCGCAATGGGTTTAACTGTTGAATCAAAATGCCCCGACCAAAATTGGGCTTGTTCCGGGCTAAAAAGAGCGGCGCTTCGAAGGTCATTAAATTGCTGGCGGTACTCGCTAATAGCAAGCATTTGCGGTTCAATTAGCGGAGCAGGGTTCACGTAACTAAACATTTTTCCCGCCTGATCGGCAAAATGCGTTTCAAAGGCTGTTTTTTTCAACATTGATGATCTCGAATCAATTTCGCCGGTCTGACGGCATGGTCTAATATTTGGTCGCACGCAATGTAACGCGTGATTTAATTTTGATTTTAACTTTTATTTTTGCGTCTAGTTTTAGAAAGGTTGTTTATGCACGGTCAGATGATGGATATGCCCCTCTTAATTTCTTCAATCATCGAGCATGCCGCGCGGCATCATAGCGACACTGAAATAGTTTCCCGCCGCGTCGAGGGCGACATACATCGTTACACCTACAGCGATTGCAATAAACGCTCGAAGCAATTAGCCAATGCACTTAGCGCATCGGGCATTAAAGCCGGCAATCGCATAGCGACCTTGGCATGGAATGGTTATCGGCATATGGAGCTGTATTACGGGGTTGGTGGCATGGGGGCCGTGGTCCATACGATAAACCCTCGCCTACACCCAGATCAGATTGCATGGATCGTTAATCACGCAGAAGATTCTGCGTTATTTTTTGACTTAAGTTTTGCGCCAATTGTGCAAGCGATTGCGGATAAATGCCCAACAATTAAGCACTGGGTTGCTTTATGCGATGCCGATAAAACGCCCGCAATTAGCGCTGCAAATGATTTAAAAAACGGTTTAACAACCGGCGTGGTTATTGATATCAAATCATATGAAGCGTTTATTGCTCCCCATAGCGCCACTTACCACTGGCCTGAGTTTGATGAACGTAATGCAGTTGCGCTTTGTTATACATCGGGCACAACGGGTAATCCAAAGGGGGTTTTGTACTCTCACCGATCGACGCTGTTGCATGCCTATGGCTCGTGTTTACCTGATGCAATGAATGTCAGCGCAAAAGATTGCATTTTGCCAGTAGTGCCCATGTTCCACGTTAATGCATGGGGTTTACCCTATGCCGGACCCTTGGTTGGCGCTAAGTTGGTTTTTCCTGGGCCTATGCTCGATGGCAAATCAGTTTACGAATTGTTTGAACAAGAAAAAGTTACTTTTTCCGCAGGGGTTCCAACGGTTTGGTTGGGCATTTTGCAGTATGTCGGGGCAAATAAACTAAGTTTTTCGACCCTTAAGCGTACTGTAGTTGGCGGTTCGGCTTGTCCTCCAAGCACGATTGCGACTTTTCGAGACCAATACGGCGTCGAAGTAGTTCACGCATGGGGCATGACTGAAATGTCTCCGTTGGGTACGCTTTGCAAATTACAAAACAAGCACTTAAATTTACCAGTCGAACAGCAGCAAAAACTACTTGAAAAACAAGGCCACGTGATTTACGGCGTTGATATGAAAGTGGTCGATGATGCAGGCAATGACCTGCCTTGGGACGGCAAGACCTATGGCAATTTATTGGTTCGCGGACCTTGGGTCGTTAAAGAGTACTTTAAAGCTGATGGTGGCGATCCGTTGCAATACAACGCGCAAGGCCAAGGTTGGTTCCCCACGGGAGATGTGGCGACGATAGACGTCGACGGCTACATGCAAATTACTGATCGCAGCAAAGACGTCATTAAGTCGGGCGGCGAGTGGATTAGTACCATCGATTTAGAGAACTTAGCAGTCGCGCATCCTGCCGTTGCGCAAGCCGCCGTTATTGGCGTCGCACATCCGAAGTGGGACGAACGCCCGTTGCTAATTGTCGTGAAAAAACCGGATGCTCAGGTAACACGAGAAGAGCTTTTGGCCTTTTACGACGGCAAAATAGCAAAGTGGTGGTTACCCGACGATGTGGCATTTGTCGAGGCAATCCCGTTAGGTGCAACTGGCAAAATACTTAAAACAAAATTGCGTGAAATGTTTCGCGACTATCGCTTGCCGACTTAAACCATAAGGCTAATTTAGGTTATATTGCAAGACGACAGCAAAGACTGGGGTTCGCAAGAACTGAAAAAAAATAGCTGCAAAAGAATGACGCGTAAAAATAATCAATAATTAGTTCGAGACAAAAAATGGAGACACTAACAAACATGAAATCAACCTTTAATTTAAAAGCAACAGCTGCGACAATCGCTTTAATCGCGGCTTCAGGGTTTTCTGCAAGCGCGTACGCCCAAACAACAGTAAAAATTGCATTTATCGACCCATTATCTGGTCCGTTTGCTCCGGTAGGTCAAAACTTATTACGCAGTTGGCAGTACAACGCCGAATTAGCCAATGCCGCTGGGTTGGCCGGTAAAGACATCAAAATTGAGATGGTTCCGTTTGATAACAAAGCCACACCGCAAGAAAGCTTGACCGTATTAAAGCAAGTGATCGACCAAGGGATTCGTTATGTAGCGCAGGGCAATGGCTCTGGCGTGGCTATCGCATTAACTGATGCCATCATGAAACACAACGAGCGCAATCCTGGTAAAGAAATTGTGTTCTTAAACTACGCCGCGGTGGATCCTTCACTAACCAACGAGCGTTGTAATTTTTGGCATTTCCGGATGGACATTAATGCAGACATGAAAATGGAAGCTTTAACAGCGTTCATGAAAGACCAGCCAGATATTAAAAAGGTTTACACAATTAACCAAGATTATGCGTTTGGTCACTCAGTAGAAAAAGCCGCCGAAGAGTACTTAAAGCGTAAGCGCCCCGACGTTCAAATCGTTGGTAAAGATCGTCATCCCTTAGGTCAAGTAAAAGACTTTGCTCCGTATGTGGCAAAAATCAAAGCTTCTGGTGCCGATACTGTTATCACAGGTAACTGGGGTGCCGACTTAGCTCTACTAATTAAGGCCTCTAAAGACGCTGGTTTAACCGCAAACTTCTATACCTACTACGCCGGTACAACGGGTGTGCCAACAGCAATGGGCGCGTCGGGTGCTGACCGTGTTCGCATGGTTTCAAACTGGCATCCAAACACCGAAAAATTTAGCGGAGAAAAAATCCAAACAGGATTTAAAGCGAAATACAACGACGACTTTTACACAATGCAAACCCACGCGGGTGTCACTATGTTGGCCGAAGGTATTAAGCGCGCGAAATCTGTCGATCCAGTAAAAGTTGCGTTTGCAATGGAAGGTATTAAATTCCAAACCTTAAACGGTGAAGCAGAAATGCGTTCCACCGATCACCAGTTACAGCAAACGATTTATGTTGCTACTTGGACAAAGACTGACGGAAAAGGCGTTAAGTTTGACCAAGAAAATACTGGTTATGGCTGGAAAACGGAGCGTCGTATGGAGGCTTATGTAGCTGCGCAACCCACTTCATGCCAAATGAAGCGCCCAGCAAAACCTAACTAAATCGAAGTCAATACAAGACCGCGGTTTTGTTGACACTTAATACTTGGTGACCCTAAGTTTAAAGACCCAAAGCGGCTCGGCCTAATCCGAGCCGCTTTTAGTTTTAGGTGATTTACGCAAGACGCTGGTTGCACGTACCAATACTATTTGCTCCGAATTAAATTAAAGATGGGACTATGGAATTTTTTCTCATTCAGTTGTTAAATGGCCTAAGTTACGGTTTGCTGTTGTTTATGCTCTCGTCGGGCCTAACGCTTATTTTTAGCATGATGGGTGTACTCAATTTCGCCCACGCTTCGTTTTATATGATTGGCGCCTACGTCGCCTATCAAATGAGCATTTGGATGAACTTTTGGGCTGCATTAATTATTGCCCCAATCGTTGTCGGATTGCTCGGCGCACTAATCGAAAAATACGGCCTACGCCGCGTTCATAAGTGGGGCCATGTACCTGAACTATTGTTTACCTTCGGCCTAACTTTTGTCATTGTTGAGCTCATACAATTAATTTGGGGCAGGGCAGCTGTACCCTACCGCGTACCCGTCGAATTGGATGGCTCGTTATTTACCTTGTACACCACTACCTTTCCAAAATATCGCGGCTTCATGATGATGGTGGCGATGGTGATGTTAGTGTCCATTTGGCTTCTTCTTACCCGCACCCGAATTGGGCTAGTCATTCAAGCCGCGTTAACCCATCCCGAAACCGTAGAAGCTTTAGGTCACAACGTGCCAAAAGTGTTTATGTGGGTATTTGGGGGCGGTGCGGCATTAGCTGGATTAGCTGGCGTTATTGGTGGCAATGCTTATGTAACCGAACCGGCGATGGCTGGGGCATTGGGATCGATTATTTTTGTGGTTGTAGTCGTTGGAGGGATGGGGTCTTTAGCGGGGGCGTTTGTTGCATCAATCTTAATTGGTGTGCTGCAAACTTTTGCAATTGGCTCGGATCAATCCATTATTAGTTTGGTGCACAACTTTTTTGGCAGCACCATTACTAAGTCGAACCCACTGTTTAATATTATGAGTTTGAAAATTTCGCAAATTGCACCAGTAATGCCGTATTTACTGTTGGTTCTAATTCTTATCTTCAGACCGCGTGGTTTGATGGGCACGAGGGAGGGCTAAGCAATGACTACGTCAAATCAGTCGATCATTAGCCGTGCAGGGACGGTTGGCTTTAAGCAAACCAATATAGGTCGTTGGCTAATTTGGAGTCTAACGGCAGTCATATTTTTAATTTTGCCGCTTATTTTTACCAAAGGATTTGCGCTTACCTTACTGTCGCAAATGGGTATTTTGGTTATCTTTTGCTTGGCCTACAACATGATGTTTGGGCAAGGCGGAATGTTGTCGTTTGGTCATGCGGTGTACGCTGGTCTGGGCGCGTTTTTCGCAGTTCATGCCATGAACTTAGCTGGTCAAGGCAAACTGCCTATTCCAGTCTGGATAATCCCGCTTGTAGGTGGCGTTTTTGGCGCGCTTTTTGGAGTTTTGTTTGGGTATGTAACCACCAAAAAGTCCGGTACACCTTTTGCGATGATTACTTTAGGCCTTGGTGAAATGGTGTTTGCTGCGGTGTTGATGTTTCCCGACTTTTTTGGTGGGGAGGGCGGCATTACTACCAACCGAGTTTACGGAGCACCGTTGTTTGGCTGGAACTTTAGTTCTGGAGTGCAGGTTTACTACTTAATTGCGGTTTGGTGTTTCCTTTGTATGTTGGCCATGTTCGCGTTTACGCGCACGCCCTTAGGGCGAATTAGCAATGCAGTACGCGACAACCCCGAGCGCGCCGAGTTTGTTGGCTACAACACCCAATTAGTGCGCTACTTCGTTTTAATTATTTCAGCATTTTTTGCTGGAATATCAGGTGGCTTAGCGGCCATTAATTTCGAAATCGTCGGCGCAGAAAATGTTCACGCCGGAAAATCGGGTGCGGTATTGTTAGCCACCGTAATTGGCGGCGCAACCTTCTTTTTTGGGCCAATTCTTGGTGCCATTATCTTTATTTTATTCGCGGTTGCTTTGTCCGAGTGGACCAAAGCTTGGCAACTTTACTTGGGCGTATTTTTCATACTGTTAGTCATGTTTGCCCCCGGCGGGATTGCATCAATAGTCTTAATGAACTTACGGGTAATGAAGTACAAAATGTTTGGCCGAATGCGTGACGCTTATTTTGGGCTGCTGTTAACTGGTTTGGTATTTTTACTTGGGATTATTTGCGTATTAGAGCTGGGCTATCACTTGTCGCTTGAGTCTGCTGATGGCTCTATGATGAGTCTATTAAAGTTTAAAGTTGATGCGGCCAAACCTGAGACTTGGTTGTTAGCCCTTGGATTATTAATTGGCGGGGGCATCGGGTTTGAATACATGCGACGTAATTTTATGAAGCAATGGGATTCGGCTCAAGTTGAAATTGAAGAGCAAATTGCGCGCGAGGCACGGCTATGAGATCTAGCATCGATTTTTCAGCTATGCCATCACTTGATTTAACCGATGTTCGCAAAAGTTTTGGTAAAACCGAGATTATTCGTGGCGTGAATTTGAAAATTCAACCCGGCGAGCGCCATGCAATCATTGGCCCAAACGGTGCCGGTAAATCAACGCTTTTTAATTTAATGTCAGGGCGTTTCCCAATTAGCGCAGGCTCTGTAAAGTTAAGCGGACAAGAAGTATCGAAGCTAAAACCGTTTGAAATTAATCGCTTAGGCTTATCGCGCAGTTTTCAAATTACCAATATTTTTGGCAAATTATCGGTCTTCGAAAATTTGCGTTGCGCCGTGCTTTACGGGCTGGGCTATAAATATTCGTTTTGGCACCGCCTTTCGCAATTAAAAGACGCGCAAGAACAAGCCGAAATTATGCTTGAACGTATTGGCCTGCAACGTCGGCGCGATACCCTAGCAAGCTTGCTAACGTATGCCGAACAACGCGCTTTAGAAATTGGTGTAACCACCGCTGGCGGCGCACACACTATTTTGTTAGATGAGCCTACCGCAGGCATGAGCCGCAGCGAATCGGATCACGCGGTTGAACTCATTCGCCGTATTACCGAAGGGAAAACACTCGTGATGGTAGAACACGACATGAGCGTTGTGTTTGGTTTAGCAGATCGTATCTCGGTGCTGGTTTATGGCGAAGTTATTGCCACCGATGAGCCACAAAAAATTCGCGACAACCCAGCGGTTCAAGAAGCCTACTTGGGCCATGCCGAGCAGGAGCACTAAATATGTTAACCGTATCCAATTTAAACGCATTTTATGGCAAGAGCCATGTTTTGCACGGCGTCGACATGAATGTGCAAGCGGGCGAAATTGTTAGCCTGTTGGGCCGCAATGGCGTTGGACGTTCTACGACAGTCAAGACAATTATGGGTTTAGTCGACGGAACCGGTTCGGTGCAGTTCAAAGGCACCGAACTGATGGGAAAAAAGGCTTTTGAAATTGCAAAATTAGGCATAGGCTACGTACCAGAAAACCGCGATATTTTTCCAACATTAACAGTGGCGCAAAATTTAGAACTTGGCTTAAAGGGTAAGCCGGGTCGTTGGACTTTTGACGATATGTACAAAATGTTTCCGCGTCTTAAAGAGCGTGAAAAAGTGCAAGCGGGCGTTTTATCGGGTGGCGAGCAACAAATGCTAACGCTTTGCAGAACCTTAATGGGCGACCCCGATTTAATTATGATTGACGAACCTACCGAAGGTTTAGCGCCCAAAATCGTCGAACTGGTGGCACAGTACTTAAATGAATTAAAAAATCGAGGCGTTTCGGTTTTATTAGTTGAGCAAAAACTATCGATCGCCCTACAAATTTCGCAGCGTGTCTACGTTATGGGCCATGGCAATATTGTGTTTGAAGGCAGCCCAGCTGATTTAAAAGCCAACGCTCAAGTTCGACGCGAGTGGCTAGAAGTTTAGTCGTAGTTTAGATTTACCACCATAGGATTCTTACGTAATGACAACGCAATACCAAGTACAAAATGGCGTCGCCATTATTACCCTCGACAACCCACCCGTTAATGGTTTGGGTTTTTCAACCCGCGCAGGCATCGTAAAAGGTGTTGGCGACGCCAACGCCGATGCAAACGTTCGTGCAATTGTACTTACGGGAAGCGCTCGGGCATTTTCTGGCGGCGCCGATATAAAAGAATTCAATACACCAACTGCAACTGCTAGCCCAAACTTGTTAGACGTTATCGCTACGGTCGAGGCTAGCGTTAAACCAGTCGTCGCGGCCATCGCTGGCTTAGCCCTTGGTGGTGGTAACGAGTTGGCTTTGGGCTGTCACTATCGTGTTGCACAAAAGGGTGCCTTAATTGGGTTGCCCGAAGTTAAATTAGGCCTTATTCCGGGGGCTGGTGGCACGCAACGACTGCCACGCCTGTTAGGGATGCAACTTGCCTTAGAAATGATTGTGAGTGGTGATCCGCGTAAAGTCGAAACGCTCCAAGGGTTTGCCGATTTAGTAGTTGAAAGCGCTGGTGCTTCTAACACCGGCACAAGCACCGTCGTCGAAGCTGCGATTCAGTTTGCCCAAGACATTTCAGCAACCACGCATCCGCGTGTCAGTGCACAAGCGGTTGCAACCACCTCAATGCCCGGCGGTTTGGAGGCTTTTTTTGCAGCTGCCAAAATACAGGTAGGCAAACAAGCCAAAGGTTTAAAAGCGCCACTAGCCTGTGTTGACGCCTTAGAAGCTGCTGTTAGACAAGATTTTGCGCAAGGACTAAAGACCGAGCGACAAATTTTTATGACGCTACTAGAGGGCACCGAATCTAAAGCGATGCGGCATTTCTTTTTTGCCGAACGCAATGCTACAAAAATACCTGGCCTTAACGACAAACTACCTTTGCGCCCGATAAAGAGTGCAGCGGTGATCGGCGCAGGAACAATGGGCGGCGGTATCGCCATGAATTTTATCAACGTCGGCATTCCGGTTTTGCTTTTAGAAACCACACAGGCGGCGTTGGACAAAGGTCTGGCCATAATCCGCAAAAACTATCAGGCCAATGTTGATAAAGGCAGCCTTAAACCTGAGGCCATGGCGCAGCGCTTAGCCTTATTAACACCTACTTTGCACTATAGCGATTTGGCGCAAGCCGATATTGCGATTGAAGCGGTGTTTGAAGACATGAAAGTAAAACAAGATGTATTTAGCCAACTTGATGCGGTCATGAAACCGGGCGCAATCTTGGCAACCAATACATCCACCTTAGATGTAGATTTAATTGCCAGCTTTACCAAGCGACCACAAGATGTTGTAGGGATGCATTTTTTCTCGCCAGCAAATGTAATGAAACTGCTTGAAGTCGTTCGTGGAAAAATTACCGCTGATGATGTGTTAGCGACCACGATGGCATTGGCAAAAACCATTAAAAAAATTGGGGTTGTTTCGGGCGTTTGTGACGGGTTTATTGGCAACCGCATGATTGAACACTATGGTCGCCAAGCAGCTTTTATGGTTGAAGAAGGTGCTGCACCCGAACAAGTCGATCAAGCACTTGAGCAATTTGGGATGGCCATGGGGCCGTTTCGTATGTCTGACCTTGCTGGGCTTGACGTAGGTTGGTATATCCGCAAACGCCGTTACATCGAGAAACCCACTATGCGCTATTCGAAGTGGTTGGATGTCTTGTGCGAAAAAGGGCGTTTTGGTCAAAAAACACAAGCCGGTATTTATCGCTACGAAGCGGGAAGCAGAACAGCCATTCCCGATCCAATTGTGACCGAAGTCCTCGCTAAATATCGCACCGATGCCAATATTGTTCCGCGCCAAATTAGTTCGCAAGAAATGCTAGAGCGTTGTGTGTTTGCCTTAGTCAATGAAGGCGCACGCTTGCTTGAAGAAGGCATTGCTTTGCGTGCCTCGGATATTGACGTGGTTTATTTAACGGGCTATGGATTTCCCAAAGGCGTTGGTGGGCCGATGTTTTACGCAGATACGGTTGGGCTTGCCTACGTTGTAAAGCGCATGGCCGAGTTTGCCGCTAACACCCAAGCAGACCCCGATTTTTGGTCGCCAGCACCTTTGCTAGCTCGGTTAGCGGCGCAAGGCGGTAAGTTTAATTAGAGCAGCGAATTTAGGCAGAAAATCAAACCTTTACCATTGCCTGGGCGAATAATTTTGCTCAGGCAAACAATCAAACAACAGCATTAAATTTAACTTTTTTTTAGGATTGCATCATGCGTGAAGCCGTTATCGTCTCTACAGCCCGTACCCCATTTGCTAAGTCTTGGCGTGGTTCATTTAATATGACTCATGGCGCAACACTCGGCGCTGCTGCCGTTAAAGCGGCCGTCGAACGCGCTGGTATTGAAGGCGCAATGGTTGATGACGTAATCATGGGCTGTGCCACTCCCGAGGGCGCCACTGGGGGAAACATTGCTCGGCAAATTGCCCTGCGTGCGGGGTTTCCCGTTACCGTTAGCGGTGTTACCGTCAATCGTTTTTGTTCTTCGGGTTTGCAAACCATCGCATTGGCCGCACAACGCGTTATCGCCAACGAAGGTGATGTGTATGTTGCCGGTGGTGTTGAGTCGATTTCGTGTGTGCAAAACGAGGCCAACAAACACATGGCGGCCGACCCTTGGTTAACTGCAAACAAACCTGAAATTTATTGGAACATGCTGCAAACTGCAGAACAAGTTGCCAAACGCTACAACATTTCGCGCGAATTGCAAGACCACTATGGCGTACAAAGCCAGCAACGTACATCGGCGGCACAAGCGGCTGGTCGCTTAGATGCTGAAATCGTCCCCGTAACAACAACGATGAAAGTAACGGATAAAGCCACCGGTGTTGAAACAACTCGCGAAGTAACTTGCAGCAAAGACGAAGGAATTCGTGCCGACACGACCTACGAGGGCGTATCGCAAATTCGTTCGGTTTTTGAAGGCGGCGTAATTTCTGCAGGTAATGCCAGCCAGTTTTCTGATGGTGCTGGTGCTGTAGTGGTAATGGATTCCAAAGTGGCCCAGCAACGCGGCTTAAAGCCTTTGGGTGCCTTCCGTGGCTTCGCGGTTGCAGGCTGTGAGCCCGACGAAATGGGTATTGGCCCCGTGTTTGCAATTCCCAAATTGCTTAAGCGCGTTGGCTTAAAAGTTAGCGATATTGGGTTGTGGGAATTAAATGAAGCCTTTGCAGTACAAGTTATTTATTGCCGCGATCGCCTAGGCATTGACAACGATAAAATTAACGTTGATGGCGGCGCAATTGCAGTAGGGCACCCGTACGGTGTATCGGGTCAGCGTTTAACCGGACACGCTTTAATCGAGGGCAAACGCCGTGGCGTGAAATATGTTGTGGTTACTATGTGCGTTGGCGGTGGCATGGGCGCAGCTGGTTTGTTTGAAGTATTTTAAAGGTAGTTATGAATAAACAATTTAAGGTTCGCGTTTTGCTTTGCCTGCTTTTAAGTGCGGGCCTATCTAGCTGTGCCACAGTAGATAAGGCAAGCAAAGCTGTTGTCAACTCGGCACGCTCGGTTGTTGGGCTTAGTAATCCGGTAGCCGTTAGCGAGCATGGTGACTTCGCTTTGTATCGCTTGCTCGCAAAGTTTGGCAAAGTGGGCGCTACTTTAAATTTAAGCAGCGCACCCGGTGCTGTAGGTGAGCAACTTTACGTGGTCGATGGATTGCAACTTAAACAACTTGATTTGTCGTCTCTAAAGGGCATTGAACTTTCGGGGCTGCAAGAGTCAGCGCTTGAAACTCCAACAGCCGTATCGGCCAATACACGCGTGCTGCTAGTTTCTAGCGAAGCGGCGGGGCGGGTTTATCGAATTGATCGTCAAACAGGCGCCGTGCTTTTAGAAGTGCGCGATTTAAATAAACCACGCGGCATCGTTGAATTATCAGATGGCAGCTTATTAGTTGCCGAATCTGGCTCTGGAAAAATCACCTTAATATCGGGCAGTAAAGGCGAGACGCGCCGCGAAATGGCTTCTGGTTTATTAACGCCTTCAGGAATGGTAAACACTGTTGGTGGTGTCTATATTACAGAAACGGAAACAGGCTCAATTTTGCGTCTAGATCCGGTTTCTGGACGCCGTACCGTGCTAACACAAGGCCTAAAGAGCCCACAAGGCATTACCTTAACTTCTACGGGTCGCTTGGCGGTTTTAGAAGTGGGTGCTGCACAAATTTCTATTGTTGATCCTGCCAGCGGTGGCAGCACCGTGCGCGCCAATAATTTGCCTTTAGATATGGCTAGCAAAGCCTACACAAGCTTGACCGCCGCCGGAAACGAAAATTTGTTTTTCGGTTCTTCGGCCGATGGTGCTTTGTATCAACTGCGTAAAAAGTAACTTTATCAATGAGCCTAATTCTTGCACAACGCGATATCGATTTTTTGCTGTACGAATGGCTCAAGGTTGAAGAACTAACACAACGCGAACGCTTCGCAGATCATTCCCGCGAAACCTTCGATGCAGCGATGGCCACGTCGAGCCAAATTGCACAAGATCATTTTTATCCAATTAATAAATTATTGGATTCCGATGAGCCGCATTTTGATGGCAACAAAGTGACTACCCCAGAGCCGTTAAAAGCTGCCCTTAAACAATTTATCGATGCTGGCCTAATGGCGGCTGGGCAAGATTTTGATGCTGGCGGCATGCAACTACCGCATGTCCTCGAAAAAGCCTGCTTTGCTTGGTTTAGTGGTGCCAGCGCCTCGGCTTCGGGCTACCCAATGTTGACTATTGGAAATGCCAATTTGCTACAACGTTACGGCACACCAGAGCAAAAAGAATTGTTTGTAAAGCCGATGTTAGCGGGACGTTTCTTTGGCACGATGTGTTTGTCGGAACCCCAAGCAGGGTCATCCTTGGGCGATATTCGGACTCGCGCGGTTTTACAAGCCGATGGCACTTATCGCTTGTATGGCAACAAAATGTGGATCTCGGCTGGCGAACATGAGTTGACTGAAAATATTGTACATTTGGTGCTTGCTAAAATCACGCCCGAAGGCGAGCCTGTACCGTCCGGTGTAAAGTCGATTTCACTATTCTTAGTTCCAAAAAAACTCGTAGACAAGCACGGTAATTGCGGCGAACGCAATGATGTTGTGTTGGCTGGTTTAAACCATAAAATGGGTTATCGCGGCACCACCAATTGCTTGCTTAATTTTGGCGAAGGCAAATTTACACCACAAGGTAAAGCTGGCGCTGTTGGCACTTTAGTGGGCCAAGCATATCAAGGTTTAGCTTGCATGTTTCATATGATGAATGAAGCGCGTATTGGGGTTGGCTTGGGTGCTGTTACCTTAGGTTATGCGGGCTATTTGCATTCGCTTGAATATGCCCGCAATCGCCCGCAGGGCAGGGCACCAAGCGCTAAAGACCCAAACGTCGCCCAACAAGCCATCATAGAACACGCCGATATTCGGCGCATGTTGTTGGCGCAAAAATCGTATGTAGAAGGTGGACTTGCGCTTGAATTGTATTGCGCACGTTTAGTTGATGATTGGCAAACTGCGGCTTTACCCGAATTACGGGAAGCAGCTTTTGATTTGCTGGATCTGTTAACTCCGGTCGCCAAATCGTGGCCATCGCAATGGTGCTTAGAGGCAAACAACTTAGCAATCCAAGTGCACGGTGGTTATGGTTACACGCGTGATTACAACGTTGAACAGTATTACCGCGATAACCGTTTAAACCCGATTCACGAAGGCACTCACGGCATACAAGGACTTGATTTACTTGGCCGTAAAGTACGCATGAAGGGTGGAGCGGCGCTAGTGCAATTGCAACTGCTGATTGCCAAAACTATTCAACGTGGATTAGCCGAGCCCAAACTAAAGTCGCATGCCCAAGCCTTGGCGCGTTGGGGGCAAGAACTGACTGCAACGCTGGCTGCCTTAGGTAAAGCGTCGTCTATTGATTTAGGGCTAGCCAATGCTTCGGTTTTTTTAGAAGCCTTTGGTCACTATGTGGTGGGTTGGTTATGGCTAGAGCAAGCTTTGGTTGCACAAAATGCTTTGCAGCAATCAACCGACAAAGACTTTTACCTTGGCAAACTAGCAGCGGCCAAGTACTTCGAAAAATGGGAGTTGCCAAAGCTAGGACCCATGTTGCAACTATTGGCAGAACTAGAAGACACCCCGCTAACAATGCAAGATTCTTGGTTTTAATTTTTTTACAATTTTGAAAGCACAGCATGAGCAATAAGCAATTATTTGATTTAACAGGACGCAAAGCCATTATTACTGGCGGCTCACGCGGTTTGGGTTTGCAAATTGCTGAGTGTTTGGGCGAACAGGGTTGCGAGCTTTTGATCGCGGCCCGTAAACAAGTCGAGCTTGATGAAGCGGTAGCGCACTTAACCAGGATGGGTTACAAAACAACTGCAATGTCGGTTGATTTAGGCAAACCCGAAGCCGTCACTGCGTTTGCGCATAGCGCTATAAACCAGCTAAGCCAAGTTGATATTTTGGTGAACAACGCAGGCGCAGCTTGGGGCGCACCCGCCGAGGACCATCCATTTGAAGCTTGGTTAAAACTAATTAACTTAAACTTAAATGCCACTTTTTTGTTAACGCAAGCCGTTGGCAAAATGTCGATGATTCCGCGGCGCAGCGGCAAGGTCGTTACGGTTGCCTCTATTGCCGGTTTGCGCGGCAACCCACCGGGCACCAACCAAACACTGGCTTACAACACAACGAAGGGTGGGCTAGTTAATTTTACGCGCGCATTGGCTGGCGAATGGGGACAGTACAACATTAACGTTAACGCCTTGGCGCCGGGCTTTTTTCCATCCAAAATGACAGCAGCTACATTAGATAAAGTGGTTGATCGCGTCATTACTAACACCCCGTTGCATCGCATCGGCGGCGAAGAAGATTTAAAAGGCGCTGCGTTACTGTTTTGCACCGATGCGGGTCGCCATATTACGGGTCAAATTTTAGCGGTTGATGGTGGCGTTACCGCTGTTTAAATGAGTGAACTTCGCACTAGAGCAATCTCAACACAACGCCCTTCGGGATTTCCGATTGATGTGCCATTTATCGAGCACCTCGGGCTTCGAATGGTGGAATACACCGAGCAAACTGCGGTCATCGTATTAGATGTTCAACCTTGGATGCGTAATAGTTGGGAAGTCGCGCATGGTGGCATTGTCATGACAATGCTTGATGTAACTATGGCAATGGCTGGTCGGCCTTTAATCGACGAAACATCGGCAAGCGAAACGACGTCTGACGATTTCAAGATCGAACAAACTAAAGTAGGTAACGTTACTGTTGAAATGAAAACGACTTTTATAGCACCGGCCCGTGGCGTACTAACCGCTAAAGGCTTGTGCTTAAAACGAGCCACATCGCTAGCCTTTTGCGAAGCCGAATTGTTTGACGAAAGCAATTCACTCATCGCTAAATCTAGCGGCACATTCAAGTTCTGGAGGGGACGATGAATCAAACATTAAATGAAGTAAAAAAAACCGTATCAGAAGCCGAATGGCAACTACGTGTTGATCTGGCGGCTTGCTACCGGTTAATTGCCATGTACGGTTGGGATGATTTGGTGTTTACGCATGTGTCGGCTCGTATTCCTGGGCCCGAGCATCATTTTTTAATTAACCCGTATGGGTTTATGTTTGAGGAAATCACCGCCTCCAGTTTAGTTAAAGTAGACAACAACTGCCAGCCAGTTATTCCAACGCCTTACAAGGTAAATCCAGCCGGTTTTATCATTCACTCGGCCATCCATTATGCGCGTGAAGATGCTAATTGCGTCTTGCATACCCATACACCGGCGGGCATTGCGGTATCGGCTCAACGTGCTGGTTTGCTGCCGATCTCGCAACAATCAACGATTGTGCTGAACTCGTTGGGCTATCACGATTACGAGGGCATTGCAGTTGCTGATGATGAGAAACCTCGACTAGTTCAAGACCTTGGCACCAACAATCACTTAATGCTGCGTAATCACGGTTTGCTAACCGTTGGCGGCACTATTGCGCAAGCCTTTGTCAGTATGTTTACTTTCGAGCGGGCGTGCCAAATTCAGGTGTTAGCACAAGGCCAAGGTGCCGAACTTGTGTCGGTAAATTCTAAAGTACTCGCCGGAGTTAAATCAAATTTAAAAACCGTCACAGCAGGTATGGGCGACAACCTTGTGTGGCCCGCTCTTTTGCGAAAACTTAATCGCGTCAATCCAGGGTTTGATCAATGAAGCAGTTTGAAAACAAAGTAGCCGTCATTACGGGCGCAGGTAGTGGTTTTGGCCGTGAGTTCGCGCGCTTAGGTCATAAACTGGGTATGCGCCTCGTTTTGGCTGACGTGCAAAGCGACGCCTTACAAGCCACTATTTCTGAGCTTGAGGGTTTAGGCGCGCAAGTTATTGGTGAACAAGTAGATGTGTCTAAAGCGGCCCAAGTGGAAGGTCTCGCGCAAGCAGCTGTTAAAAAATTTGGTGGTATCGATTTAGCATTTAACAATGCGGGTGTTGGTTCGGGTGGGCTTATTTGGGAGAGTAGCCTTAAAGATTGGGAGTGGGTAATGGGTGTGAATGTGATGGGCGTTGTTCACGGCATTCATTACTTCACGCCAATTATGTTGGCGCAAGGAAGGGAAGGCCACATCGTCAATACAGCCTCGATGGCAGGATTACTATCGGCACAACTAATGGGCGTCTACAACGTTAGTAAACATGCGGTGGTGACTTTAAGCGAAACCTTGTATCAAGATTTGCGAATTACTAATGCAAAAATCGGTACTTCAGTACTGTGCCCAGCCTTTGTGCCAACCGGTATTCATCAATCGCATCGTAACCGCCCACAGGAACTCTCGAATAATAGTGGTCCAACAGCTTCGCAGTTAGCTGCGCAGAAAAACAGCGAAAAAGCGGTAACCTCGGGCAAGATCACCGCCGAACAGGTCGCCTTGCAAGTGTTTGACGCGATTCGTAATGATCAGTTTTATATATTTACGCATCAAAAAATTATGAGCAGCGTCGAAACGCGCATGCAAGATATGTTGCAAGCCCGTAACCCGAGCGATCCATTTGCGCAAAAAGCCGATGTAGGTCAAGCAATAAAAAGCTCGATGCTGTGAACGCGACAGGTGTAAATAAAGCTATTACAACGGGCTCGTTTTGCGAAGTTCAGCCTGGTGTAAATCTTCATTACGCCGTCGCCGGATTTGATGAAACACAAATTGAAAACGCAGCAAAACCCTTGCTGGTTTTGCTGCATGGCTTTCCAGAATTTTGGGCCGCATGGAAAGATGTAATGCCGTTGCTGGCCAAGCACTACCGCGTGATTGCGCCTGATTTGCGCGGCTTTAATTTATCCGACAAACCAGAATCAGTAAAAGCCTATACACCGCGCAACACCGTCGCCGATATTGTTGGGCTCATTAACGCTAAACGCCAAAGCAATGATGAAAAAGTAGTGCTAGTTGCCCACGATTGGGGTGGTGCCGTGGCTTGGAATTTAGCCGCGCAATTTGGGCATTTACTCAGTAATTTGATTATTATAAATTCGCCGCATCCTTATACTTTTTGGCGTGATTTACGTAGCGATGCGGTGCAACAAGCGGCCAGCGATTACATGAACTGGTTACGCAAGCCCGGGTGCGAAATACCCTTAGCGCAAGATAATTTTAAACGTCTTGAAGATTTTTTTAGATTGATGGGTGCAACCGACTGGTTCGACGCTGCAACCCGCCAGCTTTACCATACGGCTTGGAGCCAGCCCGGAGCCTTGCAAGGCGGCTGCAATTACTATCGTGCGTCGCCCTTGCATCCGCCGCAAGAAAACGATCCTGGCCCTTTAGGCTTCGAGCTAAACCCCGAAAATTTTCGCGTTACGGTACCAACGCTAGTTCTTTGGGGCTTAAACGATATTGCCTTACCGGTTAAGTTACTTGATGGTATTGAACCGTATATCAATCACTTAACGATTCAAAAATTTGCGGGCTACAGCCACTGGATTTGTCACGAAAATCCGGCTCTAGTGAGCGATGCAATTGTTCAGTGGTTACAATCAGGTGCGCCTGCATATGGGCTCACAAAAACTAGCTAATAGCGTGGCCGTACTAATATGACTATCAATAATTTTTCTTTGCAACATCCACTACGTGTACGTTGGGCCGAAGTCGATCTTCAGGCCATCGTGTTTAATGGGCATTACTTAACCTATTTTGACGTAGGCATTGCCGAGTATTGGCGCGGCTGCAAAATTGAATATCCTGATGGTTTTGTAAATCGCTACCAGTGCGATTTTTATGTCGTCAAAGCAACCGTCCAATACCATGCTTCGGCGCGCTACGATGATGAATTATTGGTCTGTGCCAGAGCACTAAAACTGGGTCGAACTAGTATGCGATTTGCGATGGAAATTCATCGCGTCAAACCCGGCGCAGGCAACCCGCCAGAGCATCTCATTTCAGGCGAGCTAATTTATGTTTGCATCGATCCGGCCAACCGCCAGCCAAAACCTATTCCGCAAGACCTGCGCACTGTAATAAAAAGTTTCGAAAAAATTCCACCCGAAGAATAAGCTTTAGTTGCCCACTCGAAACTCAGTTCGTTTTTCTGTGTAGCGTTTTCGCTGAGCACTATCAAACCCATCGATGGCCCAAGTGCGTTCGCAAAAACTAAGCAACCCTTGGTTACCTAAACAAATCACGGTAGAGCTTCGGGTCCCATAGCTACGCAAGAAATGTGTGCCGCCAGAAGGCTTATCCGTTTGTTTTTCTAAAGTAATAAATGCGCTGGACAACACGCGCTCCCAATCTAGCGGTACGCCGGTTTTTGGCAACTCAGAATCGGGTGCGACTTGCGTGTCACTTAAAAGGTCGAAGCAATGCGCTTCTACACCGTGAACGTCGTGATCTTTTTTTAACAACTGCTCTAAGGCACCTGCAAGCTTCGTAGCTTTTGGCCAAGGATCGTTTAAATAACCGTTAGACACGGTATGCACTTTGCCGGTTTCAAGCAAAAGCGAATTTTCTTGGCCAGAGTGATTCGTTTGAAAACTAAGATTTACGGTTGGCCACAAAGCGCCGCCAATAAAATTACACAAACTAGACTGTTCAATAATAGTCATCAGTTCTTGTGATTTTGCACCGCCCATTGCAGCTGGAACAATAGCGCCACGGGTTTTTGCTTGCGGTGCATTGGCATCGGTACTAGAGGCCACCCTAACGTTTGTAACTGCAGCAAAAGCCCCGTCAGTACGCACTGCCATCCATGCGCCACCGGCTTGCAAATCGCGCCCGCCAAAAGATAAATCGTCCCACCAATAAGCGTTGCGGGTAGGGCGGTCAAAAAACTCATCGCGGTTAGCTGTTATGACAACCGGCCATTTAGGGTGGCGATTTAATGCAATTGCAATTAAGCACATACGGGTAGTTTTTTATGCGACGGCAGTGCCATAAACATCGTAAGGTAGCTGTCCCAATTCAATTGGATAGTCTTGGCAAACTAGTGTCACTGCGTCATTGGCTTGCTGTAAATTAGTTTCGAACAGCACCAAAGCACGCTCATCGACACCCATTGCACTCATAACCACTTGGCCAATTGGCTCGCCATCGACTTGAGCGAATACATCGGACCCCGGTGTTAATTCTTGCGCTACCGAACCCAGCAACATACGGCGTTTATTTTTACCTAAATAATGACTTCGCGCCACGATCTCTTGCCCTGGATAGCAGCCTTTTTTAAAGCTCACCCCACCAACTAACTCGAAATTGATCATTTGCGGCACAAACAATTCGCTGGTGTTGGCACAGACAAATGGCAATCCAGCAAGACAATCAGCGTAGCGCCAATAAGTGCTTGAAGTAAGTTTTTGAATAACGCTAGGGTCGTCACTAAACCAAGCTTTTAATTGCCCAGCAGGCACTAAGGCGAGGTGACGTTTATCGTTAAGCGCAATGCTTAGCGACGCAAGCGATGGCACTGCGAAACCCGAAAAACATCCAAGAACGGCATAGTCGTTGGTTAAATTAAGTACTTTTGTTTTAGCCCGCAATACAAACATTGATAAGCGGCGCGCTAACGCGGCGGCTAAACTGCGGGCTGTCAGTAAATACACTTTATCGGCGCTTTGGCGGATAACCCAAAAATTAGCTAGGGTCCGGCCTTTGGCACTGCAATAAGCAGCCAAACAACTACCGCCATCGGTTAGCGAAAGTACATCATTAGTAATTTGACCTTGCAAAAACGTAAACGTATCTGCACCTTCCAACTCGATGACGCCGTATTCGCTTAACAGGGTAAAACCCTGATCAATTGGCAGGTTTACTAGAATTTGCGGTCCGTAAGCTGTTTCTTGCCACTGCAGACCTAGCTGTTGAGTCAGTGTATCGATATGGCCCGAGTCATAGCCCGGCGTTAAAACTTTGGGCGGCTTGGCAACAGACGTTGGTGGTGGTGACGAAAATTGGTCGCTGGCGGTAATTTCAGTAGGTGTGCTCATGCGAGGTATTATAGGAAGCTCATGAAAACATTACTCAAACTACTGGTATTTGTCTTGCTGCTGGGCGCTTGTGCCCTCGGCGCAGGTTGGTTTTGGTTCAAAGAACGCGCCAATACACAAGCCTTAACCTTATCGCAGCCAAAAATCCAGTTTAAAGTCGAAAAAGGCGCAGGTATGCGCAGCCTTGGCCCGTCATTACGGCAGCAGGGCATTGGCATTAACAATTGGGAACTCGAAATCGCTAGTCGGATTCGTGGAGACGCCGCTAAGTTAAAAACCGGCACCTATGAAATTCAGGCCCCAATTACGTTAAATGGCTTGCTCGATAAAATCATTTCGGGTGACACCGTTCATCAAGAAGTACGCTTAATTGAAGGCTGGACCTTCAAGCAATATCGCGCCGCTTTGGCCCAAGCCAAAGGTTTACGGCAACAGACTACAGGCATGAGCGATTTGCAAATTTTGGAGGCTATTGGCGCGGTAGAAAAACATCCGGAAGGTTTGTTTTTTCCTGACACTTACAAGTATATTCCCGGCCAAAGCGACCTAGAAATTTACAAACGCGCTTATAAAGAACAACAGACTCGATTAAGCAAAGTTTGGGAAAACCGCCCGGCTGATTTGCCTATCAAAAGCCCTTACGAATTACTCACACTTGCATCGATTGTTGAAAAAGAAACAGGGCTTGAAGTCGATCGCGATAAAGTTGCTGCGGTTTATATCAACCGTTTAAAAATTGGCATGCGCTTGCAGGCAGACCCAACCACTATTTACGGCATGGGGGATGCATTTAAAGGCAATATTCGCAAACGGGATTTAGAAACCGACACGCCTTACAACACCTATACCCGTGCAGGTCTTACGCCAACCCCAATTGCGATGCCGGGACATAATTCGCTTAAGGCTGTGATTGCACCAGCGCCCATTGCTGCATTGTATTTTGTAGCGCGTGGCGATGGCACAAGCGAATTTTCTAACGATTTAGCAGCTCATAATCGCGCTGTTGACCGTTATCAGCGCCGACGCGTGCCGCCAAATCCTAACGGGTCTGCTAGCCCGGCACCCAACTAATTGAGGTTGTTTTTTGCAAGTTGATCGTTATGCGGTCGTGGGCAACCCGATCGAGTTGAGCAAGTCCCCACAAATTCATCAATTGTTCGCGCAAGCGACCAAGCAAGCGTTGCGGTACGAGGCCATACTTTGCCCCATAAATGGGTTCCTTGCTTGTGTTGATTCGTTTCGCAGCCAAGGCGGTAAGGGTCTAAACATTACGACCCCATTTAAAATCGAAGCGTTTCATTTCGCGACACACTTTTCAGAACGTGCAAAAGCAGCAGGTGCTGTAAACGCGCTTAAATTTGTTGGCAATGACGTGCTGGCAGATAACTTTGATGGTGTCGGCTTAGTGCGCGATATCGTGGTTAATTTAAACCAAGCGATTAAAAACAGCCGCGTCTTAATACTTGGGGCGGGCGGCGCTACGCGAGGTCTGCTACAACCGGTTTTAGAGCAACAACCTGCCGCTTTGGTCATTGCCAACCGAAGTCTTGAAAAAGCCCAAACATTAATTAATGAAATAACGCCGATGGCGGTACAAACCGGCACAAAAATTCAAGCAACGCGCTACGAAAAGTTAACTGATCAAATACCATTCGACATTGTTGTTAACGCAACTTCAGCGAGTTTGCGCGCCGAATTTCCACCAATTACAACAGCTATTTTTAATCCAACGGGGCTAGCCTACGAATTGGCTTACGGGCGTGGTTTGACGCCATTTTTGCAAATTGCAAGAGAAGCGCAAGTCGCCAATTTAGCAGACGGCGTTGGCATGCTAGTAGAACAAGCAGCCGAAGCATTTTTTTGGTGGCGCGGTATTCGGCCCGAAACCAAATGGGTTATTGAGAAGATTAGCGCTCCGTTCGCTTAATGCGCTCAATGCTCATTTTGATGGCCCCGTACATCAAAGCCAAGCCAATTCCAGTAAACAACGTTAACACTGCTTTGGCGAGCCAATTAGCATTAGTGATCCAAACTAACCCTGCAAACGGGAAACTCAAACTGCACCAGCAAAATGTAAACAGCCAAACCATCGCCAAATTACTCGAGACGAAACCCTGTTTTTTGGAAGGGCGTGCAACATCGCGGTTCATGTCGCGCAATAAAGATTCAAACGGAATAGGCAGACCAATTAGCAAAAAAACAAACACTGTCGCGGCAATCGCACCGACTGCAGTAAACAACAACGCAAACGGTAATTGAAACAAGACCATTGGCCATCGAACATTTCGGTCAAGCAGCGCCTGCTCTGGTTGATCCGGATTAACCCAAACCGGAACCGTCTGTTCATTGGTTTTGGCATCGGTTAATGTTTGATACCAAGTTTGATGCCAATCGCCAATGTTGTCGGTCGATGAGCCTTCATTCAAACCAAGCCGAGTGCTGTTAAACGAACGTCCAGCAAAGCTATAGGTGTAACTGGCCTTAACTGCATAGGTTGTACCGCCCTTACTGCCACGGCTTTTTATTAGCTCAACAGCGTTAATTGTTGCTTGGGCAGATTGCCAAGTTCGAACTTGATTGGCTTGCTTTACCGTGTCAATCAGCGGAAACACGCCAGCCCAAAGACCTCCCATGCCAAACGCAACGGCAAACACTGCAGAAAATAACAAGCGAAATAACTTTTTTACCATTCGGCAAGTTTACTGCTTGTCGATTCGATATGATGCGGGTTCCCCGATGCAACGCCGCTACCGCACGAACAATGGCTACACCAAACCAACCTTTATCCAGCGAACAATCTACACAGCCTCAAAACAGACCCACGCCAAGTAACCCAGTGCGCGGTCAGTTTATTGTGTTTGAAGGCATTGATGGCGCTGGTAAAAGCAGCTATTTGCCAACTGCGATGGCTGTCTTGGAAAAAGCGGGTAAAAACCCGTTGTTGACCCGTGAGCCAGGCGGTACAAAGCTGGGCGAGCAACTGCGCGCTTTGTTGCTCAATGATGCAATGGCGCCCGAAACCGAATGTTTATTAATGTTTGCCGCTCGCCAGCAACATTTAAAAGAAGTTATTGAACCCGCCTTAGCCGCTGGGCGCTGGGTATTAAGCGATCGATTTACCGATGCAACGTATGCTTACCAAGGTGCAGGGCGTGGGTTTTCAATCGAAAAAATTGAAGTGCTAGAAAATTGGGTCCAAGGCCCATTGCGGCCGGACCATGTTTTGTTATTTGATTTAGACGCTGACCAAGCCCAAAATCGTCGTGCCAACGTTCGTAGAGCCGACAAGTTTGAACAGCTCGATTTAGCGTTTTTTAACAAAGTTCGCGCGGCTTATCATGCTCGGGCAGCGCAAAATCCAAATAGTTATCACACGATTAATACTGCTTTAACGCAAGATGCAGTTAAAGCATTGGTTGAGAAAATCATTCTAAGTATATGTATATAAATGTTTAATGCTCATTTATTACAGTTAGCTGAAGCCCATCAGGCGCTTAGTAAATCACAAGCTTTGTTGATTACTGGACCTTTGGGGCATGGCGCCGGTTTATTTGCGCGAACATTGGCCAAAGCGCGGCTTTGCGAGCAGCGCGCGGCAAGTTCAAACAGCATAACCGCTTGCGAACAATGCCCATCGTGCCATTGGTTTGCATTGGGCCATCACCCTGACTATCGCCGCTTAAGCCTCGATAATATGGACGAGCTCGCCGACAGTGAAGATGCTGAAGCAGAAGCGCCGCCAGAAACCGCCAGTGCCAAAAAGGGCGCAAAAAAACCGACCCAAATTACCTTAGAAGCGCTGCGTTCTTTAGGTGATTTTTTTACAGTGGGTGGCCACCGTGGGCAAGGGCGCTTCGTAATTATCGAGCCTGTTGAAGCTTTAAATGTGTTTGCCGCAAACCGATTGCTCAAAACGCTAGAAGAACCAACCTCGGGATTGGTGTTTTTGTTAGTGGCCGAGTCAACAAAAAGCATCTTGCCTACGATTCGTTCACGGTGCCATGTTATTGCCTTGCCTGCTGTACCGGCGCAAGAAGCTCAAGAGTGGGTTGCTAAACAATTAGAAACGGCCACTTCGAAGCCGCAAAACCTTAATACCAAGCAAATTGAACGCTTGGTACAAGAGGCGGGCGGGGCACCGTTGTTAGCAGCCCAACTGGCTGATCCCGAGCAAAACGCCATCCATCGGTTGGTGCTAGATGCCATCGCTGCACTACCTGACACTGATCTGGTAGACACCGCGCAAGCGTTGCAAGCCGCCGAACCTAAGGTCGTGTTTTCGGTATTGCAACGTTGGTTGGAAGATTTAGCGCGCGTTTGTGCAGGAGCAGCCCCTCGTTACTTTGGCGAACATGAACAGCGTTTAAGTTTGTTAGCCAAGCGAATTCAATTACAAAAAATTGGGATTGCCAACGAAGCCCTAATGCGCGAACGCCGACTAGTCAGCCATCCATTAAATTGGCGCTTGTTCTGCGAGCAAACCTTGGCTATTTACGTTCGAAGCTATCGCGCCGATCCGGTAACCAAGGTTTTAAGATAAAACGCGAGCTTTGCTCGCAAGGAGCAAAGAACCATGAATACCGCCGTCCTCGCAAGCCCAGCCGCACCTGTAGCGCCCCGCGCTAGCGTTTTGTCATTGGCTATTAAAGAAAAAGCCGCTCTGTACGCTGCGTACATGCCGTTTATTAAAGGTGGTGGTTTATTTGTTCCGACAAGTCGCCCAGCCACACCGGGTGATTCTATTTATTTAATGCTGCAGTTAATGGACGATCCAACCCGTTTACCGTTGCAAGGCAAAGTGGTTTGGGTCACTCCAGCGGGCGCGCCCGGTAAACAGCAAGGCTTAGGGGTTCAATTTCCGGCCGACCCTTCAGGCGAACTAGCCAAGCAGAAAATTGAAGCTTTAATTGGCGGTGCATTAAACGCAGCGCGACCAACACACACCATCTAACAAATCCCTACATTTAGTAAGGTATTGCTGAAAAAGACCCGAAAACGGGTCTTTTTTCATTAAAATCGCAGCAAAATTGATAGTTTTCTACAATTCGACTGACAAAGTACTCTTTTCAAAGCTGAGGTAAAAAAACGCCCAGACTGAAGCTTCAAGATTGTTGGGCTCTTCAATTCGCAAAGGGATTAAGCAAATTCGCTAGGGGGATTAACCGAACGGTTAAACTACCGTTTATGTTTATAGATTCTCACTGCCATATTGATTTCGACGACTTCACAGAAGGTATCGAACCCTTATTAGAGCGCATGGCGCAAGCTCAAGTTACACACGCCCTTTGCGTTAGCGTTACTTTGCCGGACTACCCGCGAGTGAAGTCGTTGGCCGAACGACACGTTAACTTATATGCCTCTTGCGGGGTGCATCCCGATTACTTAGATACAGTAGAGCCAACGGTGCAGGGTTTAGTCGATGAGGCCAAAAATCCAAAAATTGTTGCGATAGGCGAAACCGGTCTGGATTATTTTCGGCTTAAAGGCGATTTAGAGTGGCAACGCGAGCGTTTTCGCACCCACATCCGCGCTGCGAAACAATGTGGCAAGCCTTTAATTGTGCATACCCGTGCGGCCCGCGAAGACACAATTCGCATCTTAAAAGAGGAGGGCGCCGATAAAGTAGGGGGGGTTTTACACTGTTTTACTGAAGATTGGGCCACTGCCAAAGCCGGTTTAGATTTGGGGTTTATGGTCTCTTTTTCGGGAATTGTGACCTTCAAAAGCGCTAAAGAGTTGCAAGAAGTCGCTAAACTAGTACCTGATGATCGATTGCTGATTGAAACGGATGCACCCTATTTAGCGCCGGTTCCATTACGCGGGCGACGCAATGAACCTAGTTATGTTCCGCATGTTGCACACTGCTTATCGACTTTAAGAAACCAATCAATTCAATCAGTTGCAGAACATACTTCAAGTAACTTCCACCGATTGTTTAAAACGGCTTAGCCAAATGAATTGCTCAAAAAACCTTCGACATTTTGCCTTAACTTCGACATTCACTTCGACATTAACTTCTGTACTTACTTTTGTATTAGCTATTTCTTCGGCGTTTTTTTCACCGTTGGCAAATGCTGGCGCGTTCGAAGATTTTTTTGATGCCATTCGCTTTAATAAACCTGCCGACGTAGCGCAAATGTTAACGCGCGGCATGGACGTTAATAGCGTCAATGAACAAGGCACGCCAGCGATTGTCTTGGCGGCAACGTACAAAGCGGATGATGTGTTGAAGTTGTTGGCAGGACAACGCAAAGTAAACATCGAAGCTGCTGGCTCGACGGGCGAAACGGCTTTATCAGTTACCGCTTGGCACGGTAATCAAGCCTTAGTGGGATTTTTGTTAGAAAAGGGCGCACAAATTAATCGGCAAGGATGGACCGCTTTGCATTACGCGGCCGGTGCTGGCCACAAAGATTTGGTTAAGTATTTACTCGATAAATCAGCTTATATCGATGCCCATTCGCCCAACCAAACGACGCCACTAATGATGGCGGCGCGCGAACGCCGTACCGACATCGTGCGTCTCTTATTAGAGGAAGGTGCTGACCCTAGCCAAGTTAACCAAGCCGGTTTAAGCGCGGCCGATTATTTAGAGCGTCACAAAGAGGCCACGATGGCCGCAGAGCTTCGGCAACGAGCGATAGAGTTTACGAAAAAATATGCAGTACCAAAGGATGCAGTACCGAAGGATGGCGTGCCAAAAGCCGACGCCAAGCCAGCTGATCCTAAGTAGTTTCGTAGCGTGCCTTGCTGTGCCCAATAGCAAGTTTTGGACGAATTCAGAGAGCCCTGATTCATTATTTATTTCGCGCATAATGTATATTATGTCAAATCAAACACCCGCCCATCCAAGCCATAGACCGCCCGGCTGACCGACAATCCAGTTTCCGCTTGCGTGCGTAATCCAAAGGCACGAACAATGACGATTGCTTAATCGCATTGCTTCGCACCACTTTGAAATAGGATTTACATGGCGTCTTTTACCGTTTTAATCGATGTTCCAGCCGGCACCGAGCAAAGTTCAATTATTGCCTTATGCAGCGCTGTTGGCGTTAAAGGAACTGTAGTCACACACGCTAGTACTAAGCTTAATGACACCATTGGAGCCTTGGTTAGCGACGAAACCCGCATCGCGTGTATAGACTTAGCTCGCCTAGAAGGCAGCGGCTTATCAATTGCTACCCTCGCCCGCGTTCTATTAAATGAAAAAGTTCGCGCTAGGGTAATGCTGATTAATCGATTGCAAAGCTTTTCTGAGCAAGAGCTACAGTTTTTACTGTCTTTAGGTTTCGCCGGAATATGCAGCAATATTGACCCAACAGAACCCGAATCGGATTTGCGACTAATGGCACAGTGGATTGGCCGACTTGTGGGCAAAACCGATTTGCCTAACGAGCAAAAGTTACGCACTTACATGAAAGCCGTACCGCCAGCGGCGCGCAATGCCACCCCACGTACAACGATTAAACAACTGACTAAATTGTCGGCTGAAGTTTGTTTGGCGCAATTAAACCAAGTTTTAGCAGTTGACGATCGCCGTTATCATTTACAAAGTTTTGAGCAGTGTTTTGTGGGTAAAGATGCCGTCAAAACAATGGCCGGTATTTTTAAAATTACTGCAGCTCAAGCCGTTGAAGTTGGTAAAGCATTGCAAAACATGAACGGGCTGCACCATGTTGCACATGCTCAGGCATTTGAAGAGGCTGACTATTTTTATCGCCTTAGTAGCTCAAAAAAGGCAGACAGCGTTAGCTTGCAATCGGCCCTACAAACTTTAAAGACGAACGAAGCCAGTTTGGTTAAAGACCGCATGTACGGATCTAAAACTTACCCCCAATGTTTTGTCGGAAACGAGGCGGTCGATTTGCTGGTTAATACCTACAATTTAAACCGGCTAGATGCGTTCATTGTTATGCAACGCTTGCACAATCTTCGCTTATTTGGACACGTTTTAGGCGAGCATGGTTTTGAAGATGGAAAGTTGTTTTACGTTTTCCGTCGCTAAAACTTGCGTTTAAACTAGCGCTTTAAGTAACGCGCGAATGCGGCGGCAAACCAGCTTTTAAAAACTCCATCTGATCGCCCAAAATATGTTCTTGGCGCGCTTGCAAAATCAGGTCTTCCCAACGACTTGGAATGTAGGGTGCATAGAGCAAAGGCATATTCGCCTCTTCGGGCGTTTTGTTGGCTTTGCGTTGATTGCAAGGGCGGCAAGAACTAACTACGTTCATCCAGCTGTCGCGCCCTCCCCGCGAGAACGGCAAAATATGCTCGCGCTCTAGTTCTTGATCGCTAAAGTTATCGCCACAATAACCGCAAATGTTTTTATCACGGCGAAATAACTTGTGATTAAACCGCGTTAGGCTAGGCGAGGCTGACAACAGCAAATGCGCTGCGGATTGCCCGTTAACCGCAAAGATTGGATGCACTTCGATTTGCGAGCGGTTCAGCGTTAGCCGACTCATACCTCCACGGAGCAAGGCGCAGGGCTCCCCAACGGTGTACGCAACCGAACCGGTCGCATAATAACGAGCCGATTCTTCTACAGTTACCCAAGCCTCTGGGATCCCACTAATATCGAGCTTTAAAACTGGCGGCCACACAACACAACTCCTATCGTAAATAAACAAACGGAACATGAACGTGATACAGCCCTAGACTAACTTAGTTTTGTGAAAATGCAACACACGATCACTGCGAACCACTTCCAATTGCTTTAGATTCACCGACATGAGCGCGCACTAGAGCCCTGAAATGCGTTTTTGGCGCAGGGCAGACGCCCGCCTTGCATTCGGTTTGCTATCGTTATCGGATGCTGACCGTATTAGTAACCACCCTACCCGTTTTTGGCCTCATTTTTTGCGGCGCGGCGGGCCAACGCTTTAAGTTACTTCCCAAAGACGCCGTTAGCGGTTTAAACGCCTTTGTATTTTATTTCGCCCTGCCCTGTATGTTGTTCCGCGTTGTTGCTAGCGCATCGCCACAAGAACTACTTGATTGGCGCTTTGCTTGCTCGTACATACTTGGCGGCTTTATTTTGTTTCAGCTGGGGCGGTGGGCCAGTCGCTGTTTGTGGAGCAATAACCGACCAGAATCTTATGCACGCGGAACTGCTGTAGCGCACGGTAATATTGGATATATGGGTCTAGCGTTAGTAGGTGAGTTGCTTGGCCCTAAAGCATTGCCCGTAGTGGCTATCGCAATTTTATGTGATGTGTTTACCGTCATGGGCGGTGCCATCGTTTTGTACGAACGCAATCAAATTCGCGAAGCTGGTGGCGCTTTGCACTTGGGCTCTATCGTCTGGAAAGTAATTCAAGGTCTGCTAAAAAGCCCTATTGTTATGTCGCTAATATTGGGCTTAATTTGGGTGTTCATTGGCATTCCTTTACCCAAAGTACTCGATAACTTTACGCGCTTGTTAGCAGCCGCTGCCGGCACCTGCGCATTATTTGCAATTGGCGCTTCGCTTGACGCCGATGGCCTTAAGTTAGATCGTCAGGTGTGGGGCATGATTGGATTAAAATTAATTGTTCATCCTGTTATCGTAGCAATGCTGATGTATTGGGTTTTTAAAGTAGATCCTATGGCCGCTGCAGTCGGTGTTTTATGCGCCTCATTACCCGGCGCTAGCAACACGTTTATCGTGGCGCAACGTTACAAGGTTCGTGCCGATTTGTTATCAAATGCGATCGTTGTCGGAACTTTTGTTGCGGTGATTACCGTATCGTTGTGTATTTGGATGTTAAATTTAAAGTAGCTGTTCACCTGCCGTATGATACGGATGTGTTCAGTTTCGCTACTAGTTCTGTCAATTCGTTTTCTTTCCTCAATTTTTCAAATTATTCCAAGTACCTATGGCCGCTAAAAAAGTTATTAAGATTAAATACGATTGTGGTCAATGCGCTGGCTACTGCTGCAGCTATCCACGCATTGAAGTAAAAGATAGTGATGTCGAGCGTTTAGCAGAACATTTTGAAATAACTGCAAAAGAAGCTCAACGCAAATTTACGCGTTTGTGGGAGCCAGGTGAGCGAATTTTGAAACATCAAAAAGACACGGTATACGCCACGATTTGTCGGTTCTTTGACAAAAAAGAACGCCGCTGCACGATCTATAAAGCAAGACCCGATGTATGCCGTCAATACCCCGACGGCAATCGTTGTGGCTACTATGACTTTCTAAAGTTTGAACGTAAGCACCAAGGTGACGATACGTTTATTCCTACTGCGTAAACGAAAGAAACTTGTTTAATTTCCGATGCCTAAAAGCGCCTTTGCGCAACGTTTGTGCAAAGAGCTTTTTTTATTTGAAATCAGCTTTTTTAGCGCTGATTTTTTTCGGCTTTTTAAGCGTTCAACTGAGTTTCGCTCAAACAACTTTAATATCAACAAGTGCTGCAGAACCACCAGAAAAATTAACCGAGGTCGTAGCAACCGACACTGATTTTTTTGATCAAAGCCGAAATCGTCGAGTACCAGTCCGAATTTACGCGCCTGTTGTTTCGACAGATTCAACTAGTACAACAACGAGTACAGCACCAAGCACAGCGTTACCGACATTACCGCTAATAGTCTTTTCGCATGGGCTTGGTGGATCACGTAATGGTTATTCTTATATTGGCCGCTATTTAGCTGCCCGTGGCTACATTGTTATGCACACTCAACACGAAGGTAGTGATCGGTCTATTTGGACTTCGAACATTTTTAGTTTGTTTAGTAATATGCAAAACGCAACGCGTGAGGCGCATGCGATTGATCGGGTTTTTGATGTTCAGTTTTCAATTTCCGAAATTTTGAAAAGAGAACTTTGGGCGCAACGTATTGATCCGCTACGCATTGGGATTGCCGGTCACTCGTACGGCGCCAATACCGCGCTAATGCTAAGCGGTGCAAAAATCGACCGAATGAGTGCCCCTTTAAATGATTCGCGAATTAAAGCGGCGTTAATTATTTCGGCCCCGCCATTTCACGGTGAAGGCGAAATGCAACCCATCTTGGGACAAATAAAAATACCGAGTTTGCACGTTACCGGCACCGAAGATGTCATTCGTGTACCTGGTTATCGTTCGACATTAGACGACCGCGTTGCGGTTTTTGAGGCAACCGGCGCACAACTAACCCCCAGCGAACAACAAATTGCGCAAAAACGATTAATCGTGTTTCGGGGCGGTACTCATTCTGTTTTTACTGATCGAACCGACCGATCGGGACCTGCGTTAAATTCGACGATCAAAAAAGGTACCCAAGAGCTTGCGCTTGCATTTTTTGACGCCTATTTTCGACAACTTTCGGTTAAAAATTTAGATCAATGGATCGAAATTAACAAAGAAATAATAGTTCACACGCTTCGCTCGAAACCAGAAGCTGTCCAACCTAAATAACCGCCTACAAAGCCCGTTTTTGTGCCTGACGACCATACGTCGGCTGCAGGCGACCGGCTCAAACTTAGTTGTACCAACTAGTCAAAACTACCTCTATTGTCCACGACAACTAACCGAGGATAAGTTTATGCAACAAGCCGACTCACCATACGCCAAATTTTTTCAACATAAGGGTGCCGACTTGATTGACATAGTCGACCAATTATCTGAAGAAGCTTTTAACAATTTGCCTATGGGCGCGATTTTTTTGGACCCTGCGGCCAAAATTATTCGCTACAACCTCACCGAAGGCAAAATTACTGGTCGCGATTACAAAGCGGTTTTAGGCAAGAACTTTTTCTTAGATTTAGCCGCTTGTGGCGTTGGTCCACATTTTCATGGTCGCTTTAAAAGTGGGATCTTAAAGTCTATGTATGACGAAACATTTCCCTACGTGTTCTATCACGAGATGCCCGAAACAGCGATGCTGGTACGCATGGCGTTATCTAAAAATCCGCAACAGCGCGGCATGTGGGTTTTTGTTCGTCGCTTGATGCCGGGTTAAAGCATATTCATTTAAAGCATGGTTTTTTTACAAATTATTAGAGGCAATTATGGAAGTGTTTAAATTTGATGGCGTTGATATGTCGGAAGTCATTAATCGTATGCCAGCATCGGTCAAAGATGATTTACCGTTTGGTCTTTTAAAACTTGACCCGGTAGGTAATATTCTTGAATACAATATGGCACAAGAAGAAATTACTGGCATTCGCGCAAGCGATGTCATCGGTAAAAACTTCTTTTTGGATGTAGCCGTTTGTACGCAACGCCCAGAGTTTTACGGTCGCTTTAAAGAGGGTCTGGCGAAGGGTGTTTTGAATCAAATTTTCGATTATGTTTTCGATTTTCGCATGGTGCCTACACGCGTTCGTGTACACATGTTTACATCGCGCGATCAGCGTGGCGCCAAAATCATTTGGCTGATGGTCAAAAAAATGAACAAAGTGGCTCAAGAAGCGCCTCAGTCGCAAGCACCGGTAGTTCAGTACAAAACAGTACCTTACAACCCAAATTCACAAACTCGCGATGTGCCAGTGTTTCAAGACCGTGCGCCAATGGAATCAAAATCGCTAACATCAAACAATGAGACTGATTCGGAGTTTGGCGACATTTTGATTAATCTCGAAGAAGCATAAGTATTTTTTCCGATGAGTTTAAGAATCGACGCCAGCGCCCTTGATCTAGTCATAAGAGATCTGGTTCACGCTGAGCTTCAGCGGCATGCACCAGGGCGATTTGGAAAGCTCAAGCGCTCGTCAATACGTATCGATCAGCAATTAGAAGAAACCATTGCTGGTTTTGATTCACTCGATTTAATTCGTTGCGCTAATGCAGTCGCCAGTTTCTTTAATTTACACGACGCAGGTGTTGAAGATTTATTGTTAACTGACAGCAACATTGCAGGTTTTAGTCAATTGATTAACCAGTTTCGCAGCGGTACGCATAGTGCAATTGACGAAGCGGTAAGGGACTTTACATTTACGACTTCTGGTTCGACTGGCAAACCAGCGTTCTGGAAACACGAAGAAACATGGTTGGCGCAAGAGGTTAATTTTTGGGTCAAAAATCTCCAAGTTCAAGCGCCATCGCGAACTCGCATTGTTGCTTGTGTTCCGCAATGCCATTTATATGGTTTTATTTGGTCGGTGTTGCTTCCAAAAGCAATGGGCTTGCCTATATTAATACTGACCCCAGAACAGTTATTGCCTTCTAAATTGAACGCTGGTGACTTGGTCATTGCTAATCCTGCAATTTGGAAAGCTTGGTCAGAATTAGAAGTTAACTGGGCTACCGACATCGTTGGGATTAGTTCAACTGCGCCCTTTGAGGCACAGGTCAGTACATCTCTAAAATCCAAAAACATTCCAGTGATTGATGTCTACGGAAGCACCGAAAACGCGGGCATTGCTTGGCGCTTTACCGAACAATTAGCCTATCAATTAATTGACCATTACCACTTCGAACTCCCAAACGAAGACATCACCAATGAACCAACACGGCTGATTCGGCTTTGTCCCGATGGACTGCATCGCGCTTACCCTGTGTTGGACCGTCTAGCATTGACTAATCTACGCGAGTTTCGTGTTTTAGGACGCAAAGATAACGTTACACAAGTAAACGGATTTAATGTGTCTATCGACTGGGTTGTTGCAGGTTTAACTCAGCAAACTAACGTATCCAACTGTGCTGTGCGCAAAATGACCGCTGCTGAAGGTGATTACTTGAAAGTATTCATTGCGGTGGAAGTCGCAACGGACACTGTTGCGCTTGAACGCGAGTTAACCCTTTGGTCTAAGCAGAACTTACCCGATCCAGCGCGACCACGTCATTGGAGCTTTGGCACTACCCTACCCCGCAATGAAATGGGTAAGCTGAGCGACTGGGGAATTGAAATTCCAGAACTACAGTTTTAGTTGCTATTTAGGACGAAAAAAAACCGGTTTAGTAACGCAAACCGGTTTTTTTATTTTAGGACTTTAGAAAAATTACTTTTTCTTACGTGCAGCTGCAAACCCAATTAGACCGAGGCCAAGCAAAGCCAGCGAACCGGGTACTGGTAAGTTTATACGAAGGTTATCAATAGTTAGGTCGTAATCGGAAACGCCCGAAAATGTAAACTTAAGATTTCCACCGAGTGCTAACAAATTGCTTTGTGCTGGTGTTAATGCGGCGAACATTAGCGCAGCTGGAGGAGCTGTAGGAATTGCTGCCGAGGCCAACGAAAAGCTTCCGGTTGAACCGTTAAAGTCTACGGCAACGGAGGACTGGCGATCGCGGCTTATAACGTCGAAAATAAACGCTGGAGTGCTTGCACCCAACAACGCTGCATTAGCACCAAGAGCGTAAATTAACTCTACCGTGCTGCTGGTTAAACTGGGGTTTGAAATCGAAAAAGTTGGGCCCGAAACTGCCGCAACATTAACGAAAGTATTGCTTAAGGGCGACGGCGCAGTTGTGGTAATGCGAATCGTGCGGTTGCCGACTGTGGTCGCTTGCGGTGCTGGGTTAGTAGTAGTAACTACGGTTCCTTGAACAGCACTAAAATCATCGAGAAGTACTACATTTGCATTGGCGTTTGTGGCAAAGCAGGCAAACGCGCTAATTAGTAAAACTGGTGCAACTCGCTTCACAGAAGCTCCCTAGGTAAAAATTCTATGTTTCGAAACACAGAATATCTAACCTACCGGATCCTGTGCCCCCCGACTGACCGTATAGGTCAGTCAGAGAGAGCAATTTTTGTGCCAAAACGGCATTCTCTATGAAAATCAACTAGTTACAGAAATCACAAGGAAAAATATCACAGTACTTGTAAAAATTAGCGACTAAATCTGCAAGAAAATTGTAACTAACGTGAAATAAGTCACAGCATTTCTTAAGGTAGTACTTATTTAGGCGCAAAACGCCCGAGCGTTGCGAAACATCCGCATCCACGCAGATTCATCAGCACTCTGTTTAATGCTCCAACTCATTTGGATCGCTCGAAAAACTCGCTCCGCATGAGGCATCATAATCGTGGCTCGCCCATCGGAACTCGTAAACGCAGTTAAACCACCAGCGGAACCGTTAGGGTTAAAGGGATAAGCCGCGGCCGCCTTGCCATTAGGTTCTATGAAACGCATGGCTGATAAGGCAGCATTTTGTTGTTCGTTAGTCGTCCAAACCGTGCGCCCCTCACCATGGGCCACGACGATCGGTAAGCGACTACCGGCCATTCCGGTAAAGAAAATAGATGGATTAGCTAAAATTTCTACGTTAGAAAAGCGCGCTTCGTATTGCTCAGAGAGATTGCGTGCAAAGCCTGGCCAATGTTGCGCGCCAGGAATAATCGATTTCAGTTGCGAGAGCATTTGGCAGCCATTGCAAACGCCCAAACTAAATGTTTCTGGGCGATTAAAAAACACTGAAAATTGCTCTGCCAATATGGGATTAAATAAAATACTCTTGGCCCACCCAGAACCTGCACCCAACACATCGCCGTACGCAAATCCGCCGCAAACTACTAGACCGCGAAAGTCGGCTAAACGATGCCGACCGGTCTCTAAATCGGTCATATGAACATCAAAACAATCGAAACCAGCAAGCGTCATTGCAGCGGCCATTTCAACGTGACTATTGACGCCTTGATCGCGCAAAATCGCAACGCGCGGCCGTAGACCACTTGCAATAAACGGTGCGGCTACATTAATACTTGTATCAAAGCTTGGTGCGAACTCTAGCCCGCGATTATCAGGAAGGGCTAACGACTCATATTCTTGTTTAGCGCACTCGGGGTTATCGCGTAACTTAGCAATTTGATAACTGGTCTCCGACCACCAAGCCTGTACCAGGGTACGTGGCTCGTGCCATACTAATTTGCCATCGCGATAAATTTCAATTTCGTCGCTTGTATTGGGCTTGCCAATCGGATTGCTAAATTTGCTGAGACCCACTTCACGCAAGATCCCCATCACTAAATCGCGCTCGTTGGCACGTACTTGAATAACCGCGCCAAGCTCTTCATTAAAAAGCGCTTTTAAGGTCAGTTCATTACGTTGCACCGCTACTTGCTCGACGCGGATTTTAAAGTCACCCCAATCGGCAGAATACGGATCTATAGTGAGTAAATCGCAATTTAGTGCAACCCCGCAATGACCCGCAAACGCCATTTCACTAACGGTTGCAAACAAGCCGCCATCAGAACGATCGTGATAGGCCAAAATTTTGCCTTCCCGATTCAGGCGCTGAACAACTGCAAAAAACTGTTTTAAATCGTCAGTGCTTTGCAAGTCAGGACACTCATTGCCGACTTGGTTGTTTACTTGGGCCAATACCGACCCACCCATGCGCTGTCGGCCTTGGGCTAAGTCAATGAACATCAAGACCGTGTCGCCACAATCGGTCCGCAACTGCGGCGTTAAACTTAAGCGCGCATCGTCTACTGGGCCAAAAGCGGTAATCACTAAAGAAACCGGTGAGCTGACTTTTTTCTCGGTTCCTGCATCGTTCCAAACGGTCCGCATAGACAATGAATCTTTGCCAACAGGAATGGAAATGCCGAGTGCCGGACATAGCTCCATTCCAACCGCGTGAACCGCATCAAACAAATCGGCATCTTCACCGGGTTCGCCGCAGGAGGCCATCCAGTTTGCAGACAATTTTATTTGAGACAAGTCGGTTATCGGGGCTGCCGCAATATTGGTAATGGATTCGGCTAATGCCATTCGAGCGGCGGCCGCAGAATTGATAACCGCCAACGGAGTGCGTTCGCCGATCGCCAGCGCTTGTCCCGCATAGCCTTCAAAATCCATCAGTCCGACGGCGCAATCGGCTACCGGGACTTGCCACGGACCAACCATTTGATCGCGTGAACACAAGCCACCAACGCTGCGATCACCAATAGTGATTAAGAAACTTTTTGAGGCAACGGCCGGAAACTGTATCACCTGCTTTATCGCCTTACTTAAGTCGATTTCAGCCAAATCGACCGGTGCTAAAGATCGGCTACGACGCCGCGCAGTACGCAGCATTTTGGGCGGCTTGCCGAGCAAGACATCCATACTCATATCGACCGCATTAACGGTTTCGGTTGTCACAATTAACTGCTGCTCTTGTGAGACCACGCCAACGACCGCAAACGGGCAACGCTCGCGTTTACAAAAGTGCTCGAAGGTCGGCAGGCTTGCGGGCGCTATTGCTAAAACATAACGCTCTTGGGATTCATTGCACCAAATTTCTGCGGGTGACAGGCCCGATTCTTCTAAGGGTACTTTTGTTAGATCAAAATGTGCACCGCGCCCAGAGCCATGCGCCAGCTCGGGAAATGCGTTAGATATTCCGCCCGCACCAACGTCGTGAATCGACAGTATTGGATTTTGTTTACCTAACTGCCAGCATCGATCAATGACCTCTTGCGCGCGTCGCTCGATTTCTGGGTTACCCCGTTGCACAGAATCGAAGTCAAGATCAGCTTGGTTGGTTCCTGTCGCCATACTGCTGGCTGCCCCACCACCCATACCGATGCGCATCCCAGGGCCACCTAACTGTATCAACAAACTACCTGCAGGTAGATCTAGTTTATGCGTTTGTTCCGCTTGAATGTCGCCCACACCGCCGGCAATCATAATAGGCTTGTGATAACCGCGAACTTGGCCTTCCGCCAGCTGTTCGTAGGATCGAAAGTAGCCCGCCAAATTAGGTCGACCGAATTCGTTGTTAAACGCAGCACCGCCAATTGGGCCATCAATCATGATCGAAAGTGGGGTCGCAATGCGATCCGGCGCGCCGATAGCGTTGGCTTCCCAAGCTTGCTCGAAGCCGGGAATTCTAAGGTGCGAAACACTAAAGCCGGTCATGCCAAACTTTGGTTTTGCGCCGCGTCCGGTGGCACCTTCATCACGAATTTCACCGCCTGCTCCGGTAGCTGCCCCCGAAAAAGGTGCAATTGCTGTTGGATGATTGTGCGTTTCGACTTTTAAAACTGAATGCGTAAGCTCTTTGCGCGCTTCGTAAAGTCCGTTCATGCCTTGCTGCGTTGGATAAAACCGCGCCACCGAGGACCCGCTTAGCACGGCTGCGTTATCAGAATATGCGATCTCGGTACCCTGCGGATTTAATTTATGGGTATTGCGAATCATGCCAAATAGAGACAAGGGTTGCACTTGTCCATCCACAGTCCAATCGGCATTAAAAATTTTATGCCGACAGTGTTCCGAGTTGGCCTGCGCAAACATCATCAACTCAACATCAGTTGGGTTGCGCTTCACTTGCTTAAAGGCATTTTCTAAATAGGCGATTTCATCATCGCTAAGCGCGAGACCCAGTTCATCATTGGCCCGTTCTAAAGCGGCAATACCTTGCTCTAAGACTTCAATATAGGCCATTGGCTTGCCGGGCAAGGTTTGAAACAACACTTGCGGGTTCCACGGCCACGGATTGATAGTTTCCACCATGCGATCGTGCAAACAATTAACTAACGTTTGCTGGGCTTGCTCGCTAAGCTTGGCGGTCGGCTGAAAACTGGCGGCCAAACTACTAGACGAACCAGTGGCAGAACCCGCAAATAAGCCTCGGGCCAACGACCCAAGACTAGTTTTGGTTTGTACAGTAAAAAGCAACCCACGTTCGATTCGATGAACCGCCGCAAGGCCACAGTTGTGGGCAATATCGGTCGCTTTGCTAGCCCAAGGGGAAATGGTTCCCAAACGTGGTGCAACAACGATACTGTTATCAGGTACCGAAAAATTGACCGCTATATCGCCAAGCAATCCTTCAAGCTGTCCCTGTTGGTCTTGCGTAATAGGTTGCTGGCTGTTTACCCAGTATACCCAGCGGCTTTCTAGGCCGACAATGTTGCTTAATTCGTTATGCCCGCTATGAATTTGTTCAAGCAAATTTTGAAGGCGAAATGCCGAGTGAGCGTTGGCCCCAAACAGGGTAAGCGTAAAGCTTGATTTCGCAACCATACTGGAGGTTTGCCTAGTGGGTTTAGAATGTCGAAATTATACTTCGGCTGCCCTCATTGAAATTAGTGAACCACCCTACCCGTGCGCTCCTGTCTCGCGCCGAAATACGCCGAATTGAAGCAGAGCTTGCGGCACGTCTAGAACCCCATACATTAATGATTCGCGCGGCACACGCGGCTGTGCGAAAAATTATGACACTGCTGGCACCGCCCGCCCGCGTGATGGTGCTTTGTGGCCCCGGCAATAACGGAGGCGACGGCGCATTGTGCGCAGCCGGTTTAGCAGCGGCTGGCTACCAAGTGGATGTGGTTCAGTGTTTTGCCAGCGTTTCGACAAACCTAGATGCTCAGTTCGCGTGGTCGCAGATAGGTAACCGTGCTCGTATTGTGTCGACCCCAGCACATAAACCTTATGAATTAATCGTGGATGCATTGCTGGGCCTAGGGCAAACAAGGCCTATCGAGTCACAACCAGAAGAGCTAACAAGCGCAAAAAAATCGATGGCTTGGTGGTTGACTTGGGCCAACCAACAACCAGCCCAACGTTTAGCACTTGACGGTCCAACCGGACTTAATTTTGAAAGCGGCCAACGCTTCGGCTCAATTGCTTTTAAAGCAGATTGTACGCTCACGTTTTTGGCCGACAAGCCCGGCCTGCACATGAATGATGGGCTAGATTTTGCAGGTACCGTTGCGCTAGAAACCTTGGGTTGCGAAAGCACCGACTTACCCAGCGCTTATGCAAAACTAAAAAACTGGCCCGAAGACTTTAAAGAGTGCGCTGCCGAATTTAAACGTGAGGTTAACGTGCACAAAGGCAGCTTTGGCAACGTGGTAGTCTTTGGCGGCGCACAAGGTATGGCGGGCGCTGCTTTTTTAGCTGGGCGCATGGCGTTAAAAAGCGGTGCAGGCCGTGTTTGGCTTGGGTTGGTTGATGGAACACATACGCTTGATGTCCAGCAACCCGAGCTGATGGTTCGTAGTGCAACCGCGTTAGTGAAATCAATCGAAGCAACTTTAGTTACCCCGCATTGCATTGTGGTAGGACCAGGCCTTTCGCAATCGCGTGAAGCGCGGCAGTTGCTGCTACAAATTTTTAAAGTTGCTCTAGTAAAAACATCAACACCGCCGACTATGGTGCTGGATGCTGATGCACTTAATTTAATTGCCGAAGACGCAAAGTTGAAAAAAGTATTTTCGCAATTGCCAATAATAAAAATAATTACACCCCACCCGCTTGAAGCCGCTCGATTGCTAGCTGCCGATGTCGATCAAGTGCAAGACAATCGCTTTGGTGCAGCTTTGCGTTTAGCAAAAGACTTAAAATCCATTTGCGTTTTAAAAGGTGCCGGCACTGTGATCGCCGCTCCTACTGGTAGTTGTCGATTGGTTGGTATTGGCTCGCCCAGTCTAGCCAGTGGTGGTACCGGGGATGTTTTAGCGGGCCTTATCGCTGCGCTGGTTGCTAGCTTTGTTGCAAAAGCATATCGAACCTTAGCAGCAACAAATAACGACCAAAAAATACTGCATATTAGTGAGTTAAACGAAGTAGTTTGCTTAGCGGTTGGTGCTCATGCAACGGCGGGACAGTTGGCCAACCAGCAGTTGCCTAGTGCTATTGGTTATACCGCTAGCGAATTGGTAAACGACATTCGTTTCGTACTAAACGAGTTGGTTGTTAGTTAGCGTTATGCCAAACACTAATTTAACAAAAGCGGCTTTGCTTTTAGTGGTAAGCCTTTGGATACTGTCGGGTCTTGATAGCACGGGCAAGTGGTTGTTAAAAGCTGGCGTTTCGCTGGTCGTATTAATTTGGGTTCGTTACACCGTTCATGCCGTATTAATGAGCCTGTACGCAATAACTCAACGTAAAACACTGCGCTTTGCAGTTCAAAGCAAAACCGTCCATACAGTGCGCGGTTTGCTAATGGTGGGCAGTACCGTTTTGTTTTTTAAAACGCTATCGATCATGCCGTTAGCCGAAGCGACAGCAGTTAATTTTATTGCCCCGTTAATTACATTGACCTTAGCGCCGCTATTGCTAAGCGAAAAAACCCGCTGGTATCGTTGGGTCGGCGTTGGCGTTGCGCTTTGCGGTGTCTTGTTAGTGTTAAGACCAGGCTTTCAAAACAGCACGGGAATCGGTTGGGCGTTATCGACGGCAGTCGCTTTTTCGATGTACCAAATGGCCACCCGCTGGGTTGCAAAAGACGATGCAATTGTCACTAATTTATGGGGCGGCTGGGTGGGCACTATAACCAGTAGTATTGCGCTCTTTTGGTTTTGGCAAACGCCCGAACTCAATACCTTGGGCTGGGTTTTGTTAATTTCAACCGGTGTCACTGGTTTGATCGGCCATGTTTTACAAGTCAGCGCGTATCGGCACGCCCCGGCGAATGCACTAGCACCCTTTTCTTACTTTCAAATAGTGTCTGCTGTTGCTTTGGGCTATTTAGTGTTTGGGCAATTGCCTGACTGGATAAGTTTTTCTGGCATCGCATTAATTTGTATTAGCGGCCTTTCGGTAGCGTGGTTAGATCGGCAAAAAGGATAGCTTTAAAGTGAATCGGTTAAATTTTTAACCTACTCAGTAACCAGGCGTCCTGAATCAATTCGCAAACTCTGTTGGCAACGCTCAGCTAATTTTGCGTCATGGGTTACCAATACCAAGGTAGATCCCTTCGATTGGTTCATCGCAAAGAGCAGTTCGATAATACGAGCACCCGTAGCACTATCAAGGCTGCCCGTCGGTTCATCAGCAAACAGTAACGGTGGGCTCATTGCAAAAGCGCGCGCAATCGCAACGCGCTGTTGTTCGCCACCACTGATAGTGCGCGGATAGTGCTTAAGACGCTCGCTTAGACCGACTTGCTGCAACATTTCGGACGCACGATCCTTGGGGTTATCGGTTCCAGTTAATTCAAGTGGCAACATCACATTTTCAAGCGCACTTAAATTTGGCAAAAGCTGAAACGATTGAAAAACAAAACCAACATTGCGTGCCCGCCACTGAGCGCGTTCGTCTTCAGTTTGCGAAAAAATCGCTTTATCCATTAGTTGCACGGTGCCGCTAGTCGGTGTATCCAAACCAGCCAAGAGCCCTAACAAAGTCGACTTTCCAGACCCCGAAGCACCAACAATAGCGACGGATGTTCCGACGGGAATAGAAAAAGAAACATCTTGTAAGATAGGTAGCCAACCATCGGCATCGCGCACGCGTTTAGTTAAAGAGTTAACGACAATCGCCTGTGGCGTTAGGTTTTGCTGCAAGTTGTTACTATTGGACATGGATCGAAAATGTTTGAAAACGTGCAAAAAAGGAGTGAGTTGTTATGAAGCTTAGTGTTAGTTTGATTTCAAATTTTAGTTTACCTAAATTCAAAGCAATCACAATGAGTGGTTTCGTTGCGGCGACTACTGTTTTGTTGCTTGCATTTAGTTGGGGTCCTTCTGCTCAAGCTCAAGCCTTGGTCACTGAAAACACTAAAAAAAACGTACCAACTAAAACTGCGGAAAAGTCACCTCTAAAGAAATCAGAAGCCAGCATTTTGATTGTAGGCGATAGCTTGTCGGCCGAGTATGGGTTAATTAGAGGGAAAGGCTGGGTCGCATTACTTGGTTCGCGCCTAACAGAACGCGGCGTTAAGCATCAGATCGTTAACGCGAGCATTAGTGGCGAAACCACCTCTGGCGGCCGCACCCGATTTAACGATTTACTGCAAAAACACAAACCTAGTTATGTGGTTTTGCAACTTGGTGCAAACGATGCGCTGCGCGGTTTGCCAATAACGCAAACCGAAGCAAATTTAAAGTCGATGGTGGTCGATGCGAAAAAAATGGGCGCAACCGTTGTTATCGTTGGCATTCAAATACCACCGAACTATGGCAAAAGTTATGCGGAAGCATTTAAAGCCATATTTCCAAATATTGCCACGGAACAAAAAACTGAATTAGTACCCTTTATGTTCGAAGGCTTTGCCGATAAGCCAGAGTTTTTCCAAAAAGACCGTATTCATCCAAATGAATCAGCCCATCCAGTTATTTTAAATCTAATTTGGCCAGCGGTAGCCAAAGCAATGAAAACCAAACTTTAATGTCAGAGCCCATCAACGGTCAGTTAGAACTGCGCGGCCTCGCGTTGGCGGCATTGTTGCAATCGGATATCCAAGCAAAGTTATTGCAAGTGCAGCAGCTAGTTAGCGAAACGACAGTTTGCGAGCCTGCGTTGGTATTGGCGTGTAATCAACCTTTGCCAGGTCGACCTGCAACCCCCGAGCTAATTACACCGTTGAAGGTACCGCGTCGTTCGTTAGCAAGCCCGCAAGGGCGCGCCGCCTTAATTCATGCTTTGGCCCATATCGAGTTTAATGCAATTAACTTAGCACTCGATGCGATCTGGCGCTTTCCCAATATGCCTTTAAAATACTACGCAGATTGGGCCTTTGTTGCACGCGAAGAAGCACTGCACTTTCAACTACTGCAAAACTATTTACAGGACTTAAATTCGCACTACGGTGCATTTCAAGCGCATGACGGTTTATGGGCGATGGTCGAACGGACAACTGGCGATGTGTTGGCACGAATGGCTTTAGTTCCTCGCACGCTAGAAGCTCGCGGGCTAGACGCATCCAAGATAATGCTAGCCAAGTTAAAACAAGCCGGTGATGAACGTGCGGCAAGTATTGTCGAAAGAATTTTGCACGACGAAATTCGTCATGTCGCAATTGGCAATATTTGGTACCGCTTTTGTTGCGAGCAACAAAACAAAGACCCAGAGGGTATTTTTGCGCAGCTGTGCGAACAATATAAAGCACCAAAATTGCGTGGGCCCTTAAATTTGGATGCCAGAAGGCAAGCCGGTTTTACTGAAACCGAACTAACTTACCTGCAAAACAGTCTTTAATTTTTGGTGGTGCCCCGAGCCGGAATCGAACCGGCACGCCTTGCGGCCAGGGATTTTAAGTCCCTTACGTCTACCTATTTCGTCATCGGGGCAATACTAATGCTGGAGGCGGAGGTCGGAATCGAACCGGCGTTGACGGCTTTGCAGGCCGCTGCATGACCACTCTGCCACCCCGCCAGGGTGACTATTCGATTTTAATGATGACGATCATCAAACCGAATTTGAAACTTTTAAATTCTAAAACTACTGTTAAAACCTGAATCTTTGCTTTTAAATCAGTGCTTCTAAATCTCAACCGCTTCTAAATCTAATCCGCTTTTAAATCTAACCCTTACATCTACTTCAATGTAAAACGGGAAGCGACGCTTCCCGTTTTGGAATTTGGAGCGGGAAACGAGACTCGAACTCGCGACCTCAACCTTGGCAAGGTTGCGCTCTACCAACTGAGCTATTCCCGCAATCTCTGAAGCTTTTTAGTTCTGCAGCGAAGCCCTCAATAATAGCCAAAAAGCCCAAAGCCGTCAAACGAGTCTAGCGAATCAAAAGAATGTTGCGCCTACCTGTCGCTACCAATGACGACAATTGCACAAACTTTAGGATTTGGCTTTTAAGATTGGCCAGGCTTGCCGCAGATAGACCAACATCGACCAAACGGTTAAACCCGCAGCAACCCAAATAAACCAATGCCCAATGGTATTGAAATTCATTGTGCCAAACCAAGTGCCGTTGTAAAGCAACATGGGTATGGCAACCATTTGGAAGCCCGTTTTGTATTTGCCGATTACGCTAACTGCTACTTTTTTTCGTTCGCCTACTTCGGCCATCCATTCACGTAATGCTGAAATAGTAATTTCACGACCTATGATAATCATTGCCACCAAACTGTTGACGCGCCCCATATCAAGCAACACAAGCAACGCTGCACAAACCAGCAGTTTATCGGCCACGGGGTCTAAAAACGCGCCAAAAGGTGACATTAAATTCATTTTCCGCGCTAGATAACCATCAAACCAATCGGTAATTGCAGCCGCTGAAAAAATCGCACAGGCCACGATATTGCGGGTTCCGGTACCAATTGGCATTGATACCGGCATCCAAGCAGCGGGCCACCAATAGACCAAAACCAGCAACGGAATGGCTAGGATGCGCAACCAAGTAAGGATATTGGGAAGTGACAGCACAGCAAGAACTTATCTGAAAAATACGGGTCGCCAAAGATTACAGTATTAAACAGCGGAAGTTCAAACTTCTGACAAGCTACTTCACTTTTTTAACTTTACTGGTTGTAGATATTGTCAGGAACGCACTTTCCTCTAATAAAGCCTTTTGATCTTTGTGAAGAACAGCCGCACAAATTTGTTCGAAATCCTGGGCGGTACGACTCTTATAGGGGTTAAAAGCATTTCGCAACCTTGTTGCCTGCGCAGACTGTTGATCAGAACTACCTACCAATCCATACCATCGAAGAATCACCGTCGGACGTCCTTTCCTAAGCCCACCAATTGCGATGGGCTAAGCAAACGAAGACTAGAAATTGTAAACGGCGCCAACAAAAGCACTGGTTTGTCCTTTTTTCTGAGTTAGAGGGCTTTTAGCAGCATCGCCTCGCAATTGATCGATCCCTAAGTTGGCTTGCGCAGACCAGTTTTTATCGAACTTGTATTCAGCGCCAAGATTTAATCCAACACTTTTAATGCCACCGCCTGCGTTAAACAATTTGAAGCTGCTGTTTGCTGCTTGGACTGCATTCACACCAAAATAAGCTTGGGTGAATTTTTTGTCACCCCAAACTAAATTGGGTGAAATCGAGAAACTCAATGAATCATCAACTTTCAAGGGTAGCTCGGTTGAAAGCACTAGACGCGATCCGCCGTGACCTTCGTATTTTAAAGTTTTGAGATCGCGCTTCCCATCGCCCAAGCCTCTGTAATACTCCACAAAAAGTGGCAAGCCAATAACAGCGTGTCCAAAAATACCTATTTCAGGTTGCCCTTCAATTTCACCCATCCCTTTGAGACGTTTGCTACCTGGACGAAGCAGCGTGCCATCTTTATTGTCGACCCTACTACTACCAACACCCAATGAAACACCAAACGAGGCCGCCTCAGAGTCAAAAATTGTCCATGAAACACCGCGTGACTTTGCCCCTACCGCAATCGTTCCGAAACCGTCGGTTTTATAGCTGATATCAATCAACGGCGCTGCACCGCTGACGCGCTTACTTGCGCCTTCATATTCGGAGCCACTTGCGATGCCGAGGCCTACCGAAATTTTCCAAGGTGAGTCGGTCGGTTTAGGCGCCGTTTGGGCAAGAGCTGATGTCGAACTAAAAATGCTAGCAACTGTCAATGCGATTTTTAACTTAAAGAGTTTAGTCATAATTGGATGGCTCAATGCCTGGTTGGTTTAACACCGTCGGATAGTATCTACTAGTCACCCTGTAAATATTAACCAATGCTTAAGAAGCGAAGACCAAGCTTTGCGTTGTCGATCTTCTTAAGCAAATCTTAAGATTAAAACAAGCGAGGTTTGTGACGCGCATTTAAACTGCGTTCGAGATTAGCAAACGATGATTCAAACATTTTATTTATAGGTTACAAATTGATGCGCATTTTACTGCTTGAAGATGATGAGCCTTTAGGTAAAGCTTTAGTAGCTGCAATAACCCAAAATAGCTTTCAAGCTGTTTGGGTTAGAAGAGTTGTTGACGCTCTTGCATTACTAGAAACAGACATGTTTAGTATCGCGTTATTGGATATCGGTTTACCCGATGGCTCTGGTCTCGATGTATTACGGTCAATTCGTTTGAGCGAAAAAAAGATCCCTGTAATTATGCTAACAGCGCGAGACGGATTGCAAGATCGGATAGATGGATTGGATCTCGGCGCTGACGACTATTTAGCCAAACCATTTGCAGTACCAGAACTTCTTTCGCGGATTCGCGCTGTTATTCGCCGTACCGCTGGTTTTGCCGATTCGATCTGGCGTGTGGGGACCCTATCAGTAGATGTTGCTCGACATAGCGCAACGATTGCCGGGTTGCCACTTGATCTGTCTTTGCGAGAATACACATTACTTGTAGAACTCGTACGCAATGCGGGTGTTTACGTTACGCGTAGTCGGCTTGAAGCCGTCATGTTTGGAATTAACCAACTTGAGGGGAATTCACTGGAAGTACATATTCACAATTTGCGAAAAAAACTAACTGACGTTCGTATTCGAACCATCCGTGGTGTTGGATATCAATTGGAGGTCACTCCATGAAAAATTCAATTTTAAACGTTTGTAAAAAATCAATTCTTCGCAGGAACTTTTTCGCTCACTTACTGGTGTTGCTTTTATTTTGTTTGCTGATAATTGGAAACATTTTTTGGCGAACAGAACGCAGCGTTACAGGAGAACACGACCGACTTTTACAAATCAATGCGGAATCGTTTTTGAGTCTTTCGAAAGTCCTTAATCGAGAGGCGACTCCGACTGACTTTGAAGTTGCGTTCAAAATGTTTGAAAACAATCTTCAAGCTCAATTCAAAAACCAAACGGGGCAAAGTGAGAGTCTGTTCCTTCTTGCAATTAGAATCACTGATCGAAAGGGAATTTTAATCTTTCAAAATGCGGAGGGGAAAAACTTTCCGTTTGAGTCGAGTAGACTAAACTTTTACAGTACAAAAGTAAACGAAAAAGATTGGCGAGTTTTTAATGCAAAGACACACTACTCACCCTATGTTATTGAAATAGCAGAGCTACGAGAACTTGCGAACGACTCTATGTATGTAGTCGTTCGGGACTATCTTGTTATACCGCTGACTTGGTTTTTACCGTTAGCGGCATTAATCACCTGGTTTACCTCAATGCAGGGGCTTGCCCCTTTGCGAGACTTAGCATCAACAATATCAAAACGAAACTCGAATGATATGAATCCGCTGCAACTTGAAATGAACTATATTGAATTTCAACCAGTGGTCAATGAAATTAATGGTTTGTTGGAAAAACTCGAGGCAACTTTAGCCCGAGAAAGGGCCTTTTTAGCAGACGCCGCTCATGAATTAAGAACGCCCTTGGCTGTAATTCAAGCGCAAGTTCATGTTATGCAAAATGCTGCTACCGCAATTGAACGTAAACAAGCCTCTGATGAACTAACAACTGGGGTTGAACGAACCGCGGCTTTAATTCGCAAGCTGTTAATTTCGGCACGATTAAGTACGCAAGACTTTGCTCCGAATTTTGTTCAAACAGATTTAGTTGCTTTAATTCAAGAGCGGATAACAACGTTCGCAGTTCTTGCAGAACAAAGGCAATTAGAAATGGAACTTAGTTCACCCAATCAGTGCAAGGTTCTACTAGACCGAGACTCTTTTCTCTCCGCCATCGATAACGTTATTGACAACGCAATCAATTATTCACCGGCAGGTGGCAACATTACGATTCAAATTCACCCTGATGAAAACAAGCAGGTAAATATTTGTGTTATTGATCAAGGCTTGGGTGTGCCAGAAGCATTGCGTAAGCGAGTATTTGAAAGATTTTTTAGAATCCACGGCACCAAGCAACTTGGTAGTGGTTTAGGCTTAGCCATTGTTGATCGAGTAATGGTGTTGCATCGAGGCCAGGTCACGCTCTTAGGCGGACCAAACAACGTTGGGCTATGCGTGAAGCTTTCGCTACCGACAGTTTGACTGTTGACCTAGTTTTGGCCCGAGTTCAATCTATTAAAAAAGCTTCGCAAATTAGTTAATGCGGTTGTATGTTTGGGTTTCACAAAAAACTAAAAACGCACAACCTTTGAAATCCACGACGTCTTTTGATTTGGCCTTAATGACCGCGCTTATCTCGTCCTTGCCATCTAAGAATTTTCCACGCCAGCCGCCTTTTGCATCGCGGCGAATTTCTTTAACCACTACGGATCCCAAAGCGCTTGTTTCACCTGGCTGAAGTACCTCATTAACGATAGTTGCGCATAAATCGGCGGAATCTTTACAAGGCGCGATATTGACGGTAACGGACTGGTCTGAAAGCCGCCATTTACCTAGCAGCGAAATTTCATCTTTTGCGAATGTGGGTGTAACAACGAACATCCAAGAAAAAAGAACTAGGCTAAAAGCAAAATTATTTCGGTGTGCGTATGCGTTTCGACAAAAAATCTTCATTTGATGCTCCTAACATTAGAATATTAGATGCTAAAAGACTTTTGAGTTTGAAACCTTAAACTGAGCTTAAGAGCGGCTCGCGGCTTACCCTAATGCAGTCGCTTATAAATCTCTTGAGCGCGTGCCAACGAAATCCCATCGACAGTTGCTAAGTCTTCAACGCTGGCTGCTCTAACACCCCTTAAACCACCAAATCGCGTTAGCAATCTTTGTCGTAAAGTTGGGCCGATGCCTTCTATTTCTTCAAGCGCTGAAGTCTGGCGCGTTTTCGCGCGCTTTGCGCGCATTCCGGTAATGGCGAAACGATGCGCCTCGTCACGGATTTGGGCAACAAGCATTAGCGCAGCTGATTCAAGTCCTAACTCTAAAGGCGCGCGGCCGTCTGTAAAAATTAAGGTTTCTAGGCCCACCTTTCGTGCTTCACCTTTAGAGACCCCGATTAATACGCTGGTATCTAAACCGAGCTCGTTAAACACCTCGACTGCGGACGAAATTTGTCCTTTACCACCATCAATAAGAACCACATCAGGCAATTTAGTTTGTCCGGTGGCCACCCCTTCATAGCGACGCATTAAGACTTGGCGCATCGCAGCGTAATCATCGCCTGGCGTAATATCGTTAATGTTGTAGCGCCGATATTCTTTGTTTTGCATTGCGTGCTTTTGATACACCACACACGAGGCCTGGGTGGCTTCGCCCATAGTGTGACTAATGTCGAAGCATTCCACGCGCCAAGCCTCTAAGTCGGCTTGACTATCGAGCTGTAAAACATCGCACAACGAGCGGGTACGGGCTTTTTGTGAGCCCTCCTCGGCCAGCATTCTAGTAATTGCAATATTGGCGTTTTGCCCCGCCATTTCCAACCAACGACGGCGCGTGCCTTGCGGTTGTTTAATCCACTGAATGTTATGACCACATTGCCCTTGCAGCAACTCAATCAGTTCTTGGTTAACTGAGTCGGCATTTGCGATTAGTAGTTTCGGAATGGGCATATCCAAATAGTGTTGCGATAAAAATGCTTCTAAAACTTCTTCGACCGTAGCCTGCTCTGATTGCATCGAAGCGGCTGGAAAGTACGGCTTATCGCCTAAGTGTCGCCCACCTCGTACCATGGCTAAGTTTACGCAAATACGCCCGCCTTTATTAACAACGGCAATAATGTCGGCATCGGTGTCTTCTCCGGTATCGACACTTTGTTGCTGCAATACGCGCGAAAGCGCAGTAATTCGGTTTCGATAAACCACTGCCGCCTCAAAATGCAAGGCTTCAGCGCTAGCCATCATTTTACTTTGCAAATCGTCTAATACCTCTTGTTGTGCACCACGTAAAAACTTACTGGTTGCCGCAACATCGGCTTGATAATCCGCCTCGGAAATTAGCTTTACGCACGGCGCACTGCAGCGCGCGATTTGATGCAGTAAACAAGGACGCGAGCGGTTATTAAAAACACTGTCTTCGCAAGAGCGCAGCTTAAAAACTTTTTGTACTAATTGAATCGTTTCTTTAACGGCCCACGCACTTGGAAATGGGCCGAAGTATTCGCCCCGCTTATCGACACTGCCTCGATAATACGAAACGCGACCGTACTGATGGGCGGTAATGCGTAAATACGGGTAACTTTTATCATCGCGAAAAACAATGTTAAAACGTGGCCGACCAACTTTAATTAAATTGTTTTCAAGTAACAAAGCTTCGGCTTCGCTACTAGTTACGGTGGTGTCAATTGAATGCACCATGCTCACCATTAATGCGATTCGTGGTGAGCTAACGGTTTTTAAGAAATAACTACTAACCCGTTTTTTTAAGTCCTTCGCTTTACCAACGTACAGTAAGTCGCCATCTTTAGCCAGCATGCGATAGACTCCCGGCAAACCGGGTAAAGCAGCAACATACTCTTTAATATCCATTAAATTTTAACAATACAGTCTTAACAATGACTTGTTAACCAAGCAGCGCGATGTCTTTGCGCGCTTGTTTTAAACGCGTTTCATCTGGTATTGGTCCCGAAGGCAACAAACTAGTAATTCGACGTGAGGACTCGGCATTTATTTTAAGCGGCAGGGTTAATACTTCTACCGCCATCGCAGGGGCATTGCACACTAAAATCATGTCGCAACCCGCCTTTAGCGCGGTGTTAGCACGATCTTGTGTTCCACCTACGACGCTCGCTCCTTCCATCGACAAGTCATCGCTAAAAATGACGCCATCAAATGCAAAGCGTTTTCGCAAAATAGTTTGCAACCAAAATTTAGAAAATCCCGCTGGGTTCTTATCCACTTTTGTATAAACGACATGTGCAGGCATAACCGCGGCCAACGCGGGTGAACCCAACCAATCATAAGGAGCGGCACAAGTCTTTAAAATGTCTTCAAGTTCGCGATCGTCAACGGGTATCTCGTGGTGCGAATCACCACGTACATAGCCATGACCGGGAAAATGTTTGCCACAATTTTTCATGCCTGCGAGCTCGAAACCATGGTTGATACTTTTAGCTAACAATGTAACGACACGCGCATCGCTATGAAACGCACGATCGCCAATGACTGAGCTTTCGCCATAATCTAGATCGAGTACCGGAGCGAACGTAAAATCGACTCCGATTTGGCGTAACTCTGCGGCTAAAACTAAGCCCGCCGAGGTTGCAACTCGGGTGGCCAACAAAGCGTCTTTCATCCACAGTTGGCCTAAAGAACGCATGCTAGGTATTTTAGTAAAGCCTTTTTGAAAGCGCTGCACGCGACCACCTTCGTGATCAACCGCGATGAGTAAACCGGGTGAACGTAAAGCATGAATTTGCGCGCACAAAGCAGCTACTTGTTCGCGCGATTTAAAGTTGCGCGCAAACAAAATTACACCACCCACTAACGGGTTGCGAAACCGCTCGGCTTCGTCTGCACTTAATGTTAGGCCAGCAACATCCAACATAACTGGACCTAGGGGTAGTTGCAATCCGTCGGTAGTACTAGTGTTATTAGAATTCATAGTATTTTTTATATTCTGCAATTTATGCGCTTGTTTCTACAATTACAAACGCGGTTGCGGTTTCTATTTCGTCACTAATTGAGACGTGCGCTTTCCAGCCTCGCTCTAGCATGTAATCGTGCATTGCTTTACGCGCAAAAACGATGGGTTGGCCTTTTTCGTTGTTTAGAATTTCAACTGACAGCAAGGTCATTGGACCTCGCAAGCCAAAGCCAACGGCTTTACTAAACGCTTCTTTAGCAGCAAAGCGTTTTGCTAAATAACGGACCGCACGGTCTTTACCCGCCGGCACTTTCGATAAACGTCGCTCAAACTCTATCAGTTCTTGTGGCCCTAATATGCGGCGTGCAAAACGCGGGCCATAATCTTCAAACAGGTCGGCTATGCGCTTTATCAAAACAATGTCGGTGCCGATGCCAACAATACTCATAACTAGATCCCGCGTGAAGCAAGGGTGGCTTCGCGCATTAAGCGCTTCATTTCACGCACAGCTTCACGCAAACCAACAAACACTGCGCGAGAAACAATAGCGTGGCCAATATGAAGTTCTTTGACGCCGGGTAAAGCCGCAATTGGCTGAACATTGTAATAATTTAACGCGTGGCCAGCGTTAAACCGCATACCCAAATCCATAACGGCTTGTCCGGCTTTGCGAATTTTTTCAATTTCTTTAAGCACTTTCGGGGCAACTGCATCACGGCCTTGATCATAAAAAACATGAGCGTAAGGGCCAGTGTGAATTTCACAAACTTGCACTCCAATGCGTGCGGCGGCTTCAATTTGCCTAAGATCGGTATCGATAAATGCACTAACGGATGTACCGCCATCGGCCAATTTTTTTACAATTGTTTTTAGGCGTTTTTCATCGGCCAAAATATTTAAACCACCTTCGGTCGTCACTTCGTGGCGCCCTTCGGGCACTAGCATCGCCATTTGCGGCTTTAATCGCTTAGCGATGGCAACCATTTCGTTGGTTGCTGCCATTTCAAAATTTAATTTAATTTGCGTCATTTCACGCAGGCGACGGACATCGTCGTCTTGAATATGACGACGGTCTTCGCGCAAGTGCACGGTAATACCATCGGCCCCACCTAAATGGGCTTCGGCTGCCGCCCAAATGGGATCGGGATCGTAAGTGCGCCGCGCTTGGCGAAGCGTGGCTACGTGATCAATATTTACGCCAAGTTCAATCATCAATTGTCCAATGCACTGTCTAAAAATATTACCGCTGCTAAAGCTGCTGCAACTCGCGCAAAATTTTTCGAGTTTTTAGCGGCTTGCCTTCTAAGGGGACGGTCATGAGCAAACGCATCACCGCTTTTGAGTATTGTATTACGTCATCGGCGGGCGGCAAAAAACCTTGCTTTAACGCTAGGGTTAAGTGGGCAATTTGCTCGCCATTTAATGCAACGCGTTCTGAATCGGCATAGCCTACTGCAGAATCTCGAAGCGAATGCTGTTGTGAAACAAAACCAACACCGGGTGCTACGTAATACAAAACATCCGGCGTTATTTTTTTACCTAAGCTATCTTTTTGTAAGTCTGGCGCGTAGCCACAGGCTTGCAGTAAGCGCCACTCGAAGTACCGCAAAGCCCACTCCCGATGCAAACTGGTTGTCGCTTGATTTAATCGCTCTAGGGTCTGATAGTAACTAGTAAACACTGTTGGATGCGGGTCTTCTCGATGCAACAATTTAACTAGCAGCTCATTTAGATAAAAGCCACAAAACAGACTTTCGCCATCGGGTTGCGCTAGCCCACCTTGCCACTCGGCTTTAGTTAAGGTGCGTAGTTCCGAATGTCCGGTCCAACTAACTCGTATGGGTTGAAAGCTTAGTTGCAACGCCCGCATTGCTGAATTTGCCCGCTTTGCACCTTTGGCAACTGCCGCAATACGCCCATGTTGTTCAGTTAATAAATCGACCACTAAGCTGGTTTCGCGCCAAGGGGTTGTATGGAGTACAAAGGCTAATTCGCCATCAATTTTTGCGCGTGCTACCACCGCTGTTTCCTCTGACCTACTCGTAGCCGTAAGCGCGCAACGAAGCCTCGCTATCAGCCCAACCGCTTTTTACTTTAATCCAAACTTCCAAATACACCTTGCAATCAAACATTTTTTCTAAATCAACCCGTGACTCGCTGGCAATGCGTTTAATTTTTGCACCCTCCGCCCCCAAAATCATTGCTTTATGCGCGTCGCGCTGCACTAGGATTGTGGCGCGTATTTTTTTTAAGCGGCCTTCTTCAACATAGTCTTCAATAACGACAGTTGATGTGTAGGGTAGTTCATCGCCAGTTAAGCGAAACAATTTTTCACGAATAACCTCGGCGGCTAAAAACTTATCACCACGATCGCTTAACTGATCCGCTTCGTACAGGCGACCGCCCTCGGGAAGGTACTTGGCTAGCGTTTGCATCAATGCATCAACGCCCTGCCCCTTCTCGCCGCTAATCGGCATCACTTCGCTAAATGCAAACTTTGCGCTAACTGCTGCCGCCATTTGCATTTGCACCGCTAAGTTTTTATGTTCGTCTACTTTGTTTAAAGCCAAGACAACAGGTTTGTTGGTCGGCAATAAAGTTAACAGCTCATCGTCGCCTTTGGTCCATTGATGGGTTTCACAGACCAAAACAATAACGTCGGCGTCGGGCAGAACTTGCCTGACGGTACGGTTTAAAACTTTATTCAATGCACCGGTTTGCTTAGTTTGGTAACCAGGTGTATCGATAAACGCAAACTGAGTACCGTGGGCCTCTTGCAAACCTAAAATTCGATGACGCGTTGTTTGCGGTTTGCCACTAGTAATACTGACCTTGGCTTTAACTAAACGGTTCAACAATGTAGATTTACCTACGTTGGGACGGCCAATAATGGCGACATAGCCGCTACGCGTTATGGGTTGGTCTGGTGTTTCTAAAGTAGTCATTAATTTTCAATATCGTTTTTGGCAAAGCCCATCGACATCGAATCGACAAGTGCAGAAGCTTTCATTGCGGCCGCGCCTGCTTTACGGCTTATTTTTTTACTAGTAGTTGGATTCACTTGGCGAACCAGCTCAAGTGCTTTAGTTGCAGCAGCTTGTTCGGCCGCACGTCGGCTTGCACCACTACCTAAGGCTTGAACATTTAGTTTTGGCACAGCACATTCAACTTCAAACACTTGGTTGTGCGCGGCGCCATGTGTAGCTACGACCGAGTAAACCGGCAAAGAAAGTTTTAAGCCCTGCAAGTGTTCTTGCAGCAGCGTTTTGGCGTCTTTACCTAAAGTGTTTGGATCAACATTATCAAGAATTGGGCCGTATAACCGGGCCACTAATTTGTGGGCAACGTCTGCGCCTTGATCTAAAAACACCGCGCCTAAGAGCGCTTCTAAAGTGTCGGCAAGTATTGATGGGCGCCGTAAACCGCCGCTTTTTAACTCGCCATCACCTAATTGCAAAAATTGACCAAGCTCAAGCTGCCCAGCGACTTCTACTAATGCTTGCTGTTTAACTAAGTTCGAACGAACTCGGGACAGATCTCCTTCGGGCAGCTGCGTGTAGCGTTCGAATAAAAGTGCGGCTACCGCAAGGTTAAGCACACTGTCGCCAAGAAACTCTAGACGTTCGTTATTGTTTTGACTGAAGCTGCGATGCGTTAATGCTTGGCGCAGCAACCTTTCATCCCGGAATCGAACACCGAGTCGATCCTGAATGAGGGTTAGATCGGCCATAAGTTATTTTGACCGTGACGAGCCTTCATAATCGATCACGATGGAAGCCGGACCGAAAAGAGGAATTTTTTTCTCGTATTTAAAGGCCACTATCACTTCGCCGTTTTGTTTGGTGATATCTAGGTCGGTACCTTTAATCGACGAAATATCGTCTACCGCTCCGAATTGATCAAATTTTGCGCGAATCGAGGCTGGGGTTTCTCCACCATCTTGAGCACTCTTTTTTACGGCGCGCTGAATCGCACTGTATTCAAGAACTGTTGGCACAACTTTCATACCGACGATCGCAAAGAACACTACAACGGCAGCTACGATAAGGAAGCCAACAAAGCTTAAACCCTTTTGGGTTGATTGGCTGCCGGTTCGAGTGGTTGTGGCGGTGCAGAAAGCTTGAATTTTCGACGACATAAACCTAATCTTTATTTAGTTAAAACTACCGATGCGGCTCATATTGCCAAAATTCATCCAAATGAAGAATGCCCGCCCCACAATGTTCTCTTCTGGTACAAACCCCCAAAACCGGCTGTCTGCACTGTTATCTCGGTTGTCGCCCATCATAAAGTAGTGACCTTCAGGTACTTTACAACTTAGCTTTTCAACAGTAAAACGACAGTTTTCAGGTTTGATGAAATCCGCTTGAGGAGAGATTTGAGACCTTTTATTCAAATCAGTCAATACCTTATGATCGTTTTTTCCCAAAGACTCTGAATATTGGCTATATCTCTGTAGCTTTTCTGACTCGACAAAAACACCGTCGGGCTTAAAACCTGTTAGTTGGCCATTTACGCTAAGTCTTTGATCAGAAAACTCGATCGTATCGCCAGGAATTCCAACGACGCGTTTAATATAATCTTGCGCTGGATTGGGTGGATAACGAAAAACCATCACGTCACCACGCTGGGGTGACCCAACGTTTATTATCTTTTGGTTCACAATCGGCAAACGCACGCCGTAGTTAAATTTGTTGACCAAAATTAGGTCATCCACATGCAACGTCGGCAGCATAGAACCGCTGGGAATCTTAAAAGGTTCGTACAAAAACGAACGCAAAAAGAACACCACTAAGATAACGGGAAAGAACCCCGCAGTGTACTCAAGCCACAAAGGCTGGCGCGTTACATCGGCCCGAATTTGTTCTCGCTGATGCGCTAAAGCGTCGGGGGCAACCGCAATATCACCGCGTTCGATTTTTTGATCGAACTGGTTCACGGCCGCCTCGGCTTGGCGACGCCGCTTGGGCGCAAGATAAATTTTATCTATTAACCAGGGCACACCCAAAATAATCGATCCAACAAAAAGGATCGCTGCAAAATTCAGATTCATTTTTTCTATCCATCCACTTGCAAAACAGCCAAGAACGCTTCTTGAGGGATCTCGACCGAGCCCACCTGCTTCATGCGTTTTTTACCGGCTTTTTGTTTTTCTAACAACTTGCGCTTACGTGAAATATCGCCACCGTAGCACTTAGCTAAAACGTTTTTACGAAGCGCTTTAATGTTCTCGCGCGCGACCACATTGGTGCCAATTGTGGCTTGAATTGCTACGTCGTACATTTGGCGCGGAATGAGCTCACGCATTTTTGCAGCAATCGCGCGACCACGATGAATCGCATTCGAGCGGTGCACGATTAAACTGAGCGCATCAACTGGTTCTTGGTTAACGAGTAAATCAAGCTTAATAACGTCTGCAGCCCGATACTCTTTAAACTCGTAATCCATCGAGCCATAGCCCTTGGTATTGGATTTTAATTTGTCAAAAAAATCCATCACGATTTCGTTCATCGGCAGATCGTAACTTAAGTGAGCTTGTTTGCCGTGGTATGCCAAATTCGTCTGTATGCCACGCTTGTTGTTGCACAAAGTCATGACCGTACCAACATAATCAAGCGGCACAAAAATCGTCACCGAAACAACTGGTTCACGAATTTCTTCAATTTTGTCTAACGCGGGCAATTTAGAGGGATTTTCGATCATGACGATTGTGCCATCACGCAGCAAAATTTCGTAAACAACGGTTGGCGCAGTCGTAATAAGATCCATGTCGTATTCGCGCTCTAAGCGCTCTTGCACAATATCCATGTGCAACAACCCTAAGAAGCCACAACGAAACCCAAAACCCAATGCCGCCGAAACCTCGGGTTCGAACTGCAACGACGAATCGTTTAGCTGAAGTTTTTCTAGGGCATCCCGCAAATTTTCGTACTGATTGGCTTCAATTGGATACAGGCCAGCAAACACCGACGGTTTGATTTCTTTAAAGCCGGCTAAAGCAACCGTAGCGCCATTTTTTTCGTGGGTGATTGTATCGCCAACACGTGCTGACTTTAACTCTTTAATGCCAGCAATAACAAAACCTACCGCGCCTGCAGATAGCATTTCGCGTTGCACCGATTTAGGCGTAAACACACCTACTTGTTCGCACAAGTTAAGCGAATTAGTAGCCATCATCCGGATGCGATCGCGTGGCTTTAAAACGCCGTTAACAACGCGGACCAACATGACAACACCAACGTAGTTATCAAACCAAGAGTCGATAATTAAAGCTTGCAATGGGGCCGTAGGATCACCTTTTGGGGGCGGAACACGCTTGATAACGGTTTCTAAAATTTCATCAATGCCCATGCCGGTTTTGGCACTAGCGCGGATAGCATCAGAAGCATCAATGCCAATAACGTCTTCTATTTCGGCCGCCGCGGCCTCTGGATCGGCCGAGGCCAAATCCATCTTGTTCAGTACCGGAATTACTTCAACATTGAGGTCCATTGCGGTGTAGCAATTGGCAACGGTTTGTGCCTCGACGCCTTGCGAAGCATCGACAACTAAAAGTGCACCTTCGCACGCCGACAAAGAGCGGCTGACTTCGTACGAAAAATCGACGTGCCCAGGGGTGTCGATTAAGTTTAAATCGTATATTTGGCCATCTTGCGCTTTGTACTTTAAAGCGGCTGTTTGCGCTTTGATGGTGATGCCACGCTCTTTTTCCAAATCCATGGAATCGAGCACTTGAGCCTGCATTTCACGCTCAGCGAGACCACCACAACGTTGAATGAGACGGTCCGCCAAGGTAGATTTACCGTGGTCGATATGGGCAATAATTGAGAAATTACGGATGTGCTGCATAGGCTTCTAAAAATACAAACGCGCCTTGAAGGCGCGCCCGAAATGTTACAAAAGGTTGAAAGTCAACCGGCAATTCAAAATGTATGGGCGTAACCCTTGAGTTTAGCCCATGCACTACCCGTCTTGGTCTTTAATTGTTTAGCTTATTTCGACGCAGCTGGTCGCAGAACGATGTAAGTTGTGTTGCCTTGGCGCCAGACTAAAAAGGCAACCGGCCTAGTTTTATCCAATTTTGCCGCTTCTTCGTTCATTTGCCCGACCGAAGTCATGTCCACTTGATTTAGGGTCAAAATAACGTCACCGCGCTTTAAACCCGCTCTTCCAGCCGGGCTATTTTCGGACACGTCGTCAATCATTACGCCAAATGGCAAACGGGTTTGCTGTTTACGTGCATCGTTTAGATCGGAAACCGTAAATCCAAACATTGCCACCGCCGCACTAGCAATTGAAGGCACAGGCTTTTCGCTACGCCCCGGAACAGCGGCTGTGCGAGTTGGTGGCTCAAGTTCGATAACTGTGGCTTGAATATCCTTGGCCTTGCCGCCTTGCCAAACTTGAACTGTAACCTTAGTGCCAGGCTTGATGGCACCGACCATGCGGGGCAATTCGTTCCAACGATCAATTATTCGGTTTTCAAACTTCAAAATAACGTCACCGCTACGAATACCGGCTTTTTCTGCAGGACTATTTGGCTCGACAGAAGTTACCGCAGCGCCGCTAGCTTTTGGTAAGCGCAAGGCTTCTGCAACTTCTTTGGATACTTCACCCAAAGTAATGCCCAAACGGCCCCGTACAACACGGCCAACCGAACGTAAAGAATCGGAAACACGAATGGCTTCATCAATTGGGATTGCTAACGAAATCCCTTGAAAACCACCCGACGGAGCCAAAATCCGCGAATTGATGCCGACTACTTCACCACGCGTATTGAGCAGTGGGCCGCCAGAATTACCAACGTTTACAGCCGCATCAGTTTGAATAAATTGTAAAAAATCGCCAATTTCGCGGTTTTTGGCAGAAACAATCCCGGCGGTTACGGTTTGGTCTAAACCAAAGGGCGAGCCGATGGCCATTACCCATTCACCGACACGTAGTTTGTCGACGTCACCCGCTCTTAAAAACGGCAAACCAGCGGCTTCGATTTTTACCAAAGCAACGTCAGTTCTTTCATCGGACCCAATTAACTTGCCTTTAAATTCGCGTTTATCCGACAGCACTACTAAAATTTCGTCGGCTTTGCTCACTACGTGGTGGTTGGTTAACAAGTAACCGTCAGCGCTGATGATAAAACCAGAGCCACTGCCAACAGGAATAGCTTCGTCTTCGCCTTGGGGTTGTGGCCTGCCGCGCAGCGGCATTGGCAAACGTGCGCCTCCTTGTTTACTAGAAACCGTAATACCCACAACCGCCGGCGCAGCGCGCTCGACCAAATCGGCAAAATCCAACATACCAGCGCGCGCTTGCGCTTGCACCGGCTGGGGGGCAGTTAAGGAAAAAGCCGAAGCACCAATTAGGGCTAGACTTAAAATTGATTGAGAAAGTTGCTTAAACAACATAGTTCTTTAGCCTAGGGACAAAGGATTAATGGGGTTAAAAAATGCAAAACCAAATAGTTGCAACGGATTACCACCCATGAAGTTTTACATGGGTTCGTAGCGTAGGACGAGCCAGACTAACAAAACGTCAGTTTTCAATCTACTTCCGGTAGCCTGAGCGGTTAAATCCGCTTAATTACTACCGACCCGTTAGTTCCGCCGAAGCCAAATGAATTTGAGAACGCCGCGTTGATTTTCAAGTCCCTTGCGCTATTAGCGCAGTAATCTAAATCACATTCGGGGTCTTGATTGAAGATATTGATGGTCGGGGGTGAAATTTGATGGTGAACCGCTAAAGCCGTAATCACCGTTTCAATGCCGCCCGCAGCACCCAATAAGTGCCCAGTCATAGACTTGGTCGAATTAATGACTGTTTTGTAGGCGTGATCACCAAGCGCCAATTTAATAGCGTCGGTTTCGTTTTTATCACCTAGCGGCGTCGAGGTGCCATGAGCGTTTACGTACTGAATATCCTGCGGATTTAGCCCAGCTGATCGCAGCGCATTTTGCATGCCACGCTTCGGCCCGTCTTTGTCGGGTGCAGTCATGTGATGCGCATCAGCACTCATACCGTAACCGGCTAATTCTGCGTAAATTCTTGCGCCACGTGCTTTGGCGCGTTCGTATTCTTCTAGCACTACGACCCCAGCGCCCTCGCCTAATACAAAACCGTCGCGATCCTTGTCCCAAGGTCGGCTGGCAGTGGCGGGGTCATCATTGCGAGTTGATAGTGCTTTCATCGCGGCAAAGCCACCAACACCCATAGGGGAAATGGTTGCCTCGGCACCACCCGCAACCATTACATCGGCATCGCCATATTCGATTAAGCGGCCTGCATCGCCAATCGAATGTAGGCCAGTTGTGCAAGCACTAACGATGGCGTAGTTTGGCCCTTTAAGCCCGTACATGATCGAGACATGGCCCGAGATCATGTTGATGATTGAGCCGGGTACAAAAAACGGTGAGATGCGTCGTGGCCCGCGCTCTAAGTAATCTTTGTGATTATTTTCAATCATTGGCAGACCACCAATGCCTGAACCAATAACTACGCCTATTCGCTCTAGATCTTCTTTATCCAACTCTAAACCGCTATCGCGAATGGCTTGAATTGCCGCTGCAATACCGAAGTGAATAAAGGTATCCATATGCCGTGCTTCTTTGGCTGACAAATAGTCTTCGACATTAAAGCCTTTGACTTCGCCAGACACTTGGCAATTGAACGCCGAAGCGTCGAATCTTGTCGTTTTTGCAATCCCGGTTTTACCTGCAACCAGATTCGACCAGCACTCTTGAACGGTCAGACCGACTGGGGCTAACATGCCCAATCCGGTAATGACGACTCGACGTTTTGTCATTCGCTTGCAGCTCCTAAATAAAACTTAAATTAAGCCTTAGGGTGATTCGTAACGTAATCAATTGCTAACTGAACTGTAGTAATTTTTTCGGCTTCTTCATCAGGAATTTCGGTTCCAAATGCATCTTCTAAAGCCATTACTAATTCAACGGTGTCCAACGAATCAGCGCCTAGATCGTCTGTAAAGGAAGACTCGTTTTTGATGTCCTCTTCTTTAACGCCTAATTGTTCGGCTACGATCTTTTTTACGCGTTCTTCGATGTTTTCCATGCGGGTTCTCCAAAAATGAAAATATTACTACTTAGTGTTTTTTATACTTTGACTGCATTTTTGCTGCAAATTCTTTAGCTCAATTTGGTTTCAAATCAACCTCAAAGCGGCGCAATTGTATCAGCCCGCCATGTACATACCACCATTAACGTGCAAGGTTACCCCGGTTACATATGCCGCACCGGGCCCGGCCAAAAAGCCAACCGCCGCTGCAATATCTTCGGGGGCTCCAAAACGGCCCAGTGCAATTTGATTTTTTAGGGTAGATACCTGTTCTTCTGGCAGGCTACGGGTCATATCGGTATCAATGAACCCAGGCGCAACGCAATTGACAGTAATGTTGCGGCTACCGAGTTCTCTCGCCAACGCCCGCGTCATCCCGGCAACGCCTGCTTTGGCAGCCGCATAGTTGGCCTGCCCGGCATTGCCCATAGCACCAACGACCGAAGTAATGTTGATAATTCGCCCATGACGGGCTTTCATCATCGGCCGCATTACTAAGCGCGATAGGCGAAAAACAGCCGTTAAGTTGGTGTCGATAACTGCAGACCAATCGTCATCTTTCATTCGCATGGCTAGCTGATCACGCGTAATGCCCGCGTTATTAACCAACACGCCAAGACCGCCACGTTCTTTTAAAAGCCGCTCGATTAACGCCTCCGCCATAGCGGCATCGTTTACCTGCAAAACAGCGCCCTCACCAGCTACACCTGCTTCTTGCAAATAACTAGCAATTGAATCGGCACCTTGTTGCGATGTAGCGGTGCCAATAACATAAGCACCTTCGCGAGCTAGGTTTAAAGCAATGGCTTGCCCAATACCTCGGCTTGCCCCAGTTACTAATGCGGTTTGACCTTCTAATGCTTTGCTGGACATAGATTATTTATTTTTTATTTGAATTAGTGAACTGCTGCCAACGCAGCTTGCAAACTGGCTCGATCAAATACAGCATGGGCCGTGATATCCGGCGCAATACGTTTGATCAAACCCGACAACACTTTACCCGGCCCAAATTCAATAACTGTATCAATTTTCAATGCTGAAAAATGCTGAATTGTTTCGACCCAACGTACTGGGTGAAAAGCTTGGCGCACAAGGGCATCAACAATTTGCTCGGCTTGGTTAACGGCCATTACATCGACATTATTTACAACCGGAATTTGCGGCGCGTTTAAAGTCAGTTTTGCTAAAGCCTCACCCAATACAACACCCGCAGGTTTTAACAAGCTGGAATGAAACGGGGCCGACACGGGCAAAGGTAAAGCGCGCTTTGCACCAAGCGCTTTTGCCGCTTCGCAAGCCGCCGCAACCGCTTTGGTTGTTCCGGCAATAACGACTTGTGCCGGCGCATTAAAATTGACCGCTTCAACTACTTCGGCAGTTTGGGTGGCCGCTTGCTGACAGGCTTGCAAAACTTGTTCATCACTTAGACCCAAAATTGCCGCCATTGCACCAGTACCTACGGGTACCGCTGATTGCATAGCTTGGGCGCGAACCCGCACTAGGCGTAAGGCATCGGGCAATGCAAAAACGCCAGCCGCAGTTAGCGCCGAATATTCGCCCAAACTATGTCCGGCCATTACTTGCGCTGTTGGCCCCCCCGAATTTTGCCAAGCTTGCCATGCCACTACAGCCGCCAAAAGCATGGCCGGTTGAGTGTTAACGGTTAAATTTAATTGCTCGGCTGGGCCTTGGGCAATCAATTGGGACAAAGGTTCGCTTAACGCGGCATCGGCCGCGACAATAACATTAGCCAGCGCAGCATCTTGCGCAAAATCATTCAACATGCCAACGGTTTGCGAGCCTTGGCCGGGAAATACAAAAGCAATTTTCTTTGACAACCTACACCCCAATGCGCTAAAAACTGTTTGCCGAAATTAAAACTTAATTAAAGCGGCACCCCAAGTAAACCCACCGCCCACACCTTCAACTAAAACATGATGACCCGCTTTAATGCGTCCATCTTGAACTGCAGCGTCAATCGCCATGGGGATTGACGCGGCCGACGTATTGGCGTGATGATTCACAGTAACAACGACTTTTTCTGGCGTAACACCTAGTTTTTTTCCAGTGGCGTTAATAATTCTCACATTGGCTTGATGCGGAATTAACCAATCGACGGCTTGAATATCGACACCCGCTTTTTCGCACACTTCAAGCGCGACCGACTCTAAAACATTGATCGCTAATTTAAACACCGCCTGCCCATCCATAGTTAAAAATGGATGGCCCGAAATTTGACCGTTGCTAATTGTTCCAGCAGTGCACAAAATATCGCTGTAGCTGCCGTTGGCATGAATGGCCGTTGATAAAATGCCGGGCTGCGAATCGGCTTTTAAAACCACAGCGCCAGCACCGTCACCAAACAAAACGCAAGTGCCTCGGTCGTTAAAATCTAAAATTCGAGAAAAAGTTTCGGCACCAATAACAACGGCGCATTGCGCTGTTCCGGCCTGAATCATCGCATCAGCGACAGCCAAGGCGTAAGCAAATCCAGCACATACCGCTTGTACATCAAACGCGGCACCACCGGGGCATCCTAATTGGTGTTGCACTAGGCAAGCGGTACTAGGAAAAATCATGTCTGGCGTAGAAGTAGCGACGATAATTAAGTCGACTTCCTTTGCCGATAGGCCAGCAGCGGCTAGTGCTTTGCGTGCGGCTTCGCTAGCCAATTGGCTTGTCGTAACATCGGCATCAGCAAAATAACGTTGCTCGATTCCGGTGCGGGCAATAATCCACTCGCTAGAAGTTTCTACACCGTTTTTAGCGAGCCGAACCGACAATTCATCATTGCTAATGGCTGGGCCGGGCAAACATTTGCCAGTTCCTACCACCCGCGAATAGCGGCGGGTTAACGACTTGGAGTTACTGCTATCAGTTGCTGTCAAAGGGCCTGATCCGACAAAAATTATTTAAGCGACCTTGGTACTTGCTGGGCGAATACCGGTAGCCGGAGTGTGCATCATATCAACACTGGGTAATTGTAGCTCGCCCGCTTTGGCCTCGGCCGCCATCACGTCCGAAAGAGTACGCGAAATTTTGCCGAGTAGATCGTTATGTACCGCATCGTAGGCGCGCCGCAATGCATGTTCGAATGCAAACGCATCCGCGCTGCCATGGCTTTTAATGACCACGCCGCGCAAACCAATTAAGCTTGCGCCGTTATAACGTCGGTGGTCTAAGCGCGATTTAAAGCGGCGCAAAATTGGGGCCGCAAAAACTGCCACTAATTTAGTCAGCGGCGTACGCAAAAATTCTTCTTTAATAAACTGGCCAAACATTTGGGCCAATCCTTCGGATGTTTTTAGGGCCACATTGCCAACAAAGCCATCGCAAACGACAACATCGGCTTTGCCTTTAAAAATATCGTTACCTTCGACGTTACCAATAAAATTTAAGCCGCTATGGCTTAACAATTCACTGGCACGCTTTACAATTTCGTTGCCTTTAATTAGCTCTTCGCCGATGTTTAACAAACCAACGGTAGGATTGTTTTTACTATCAAGCGCGCTGACTAATGCTGCGCCCATAATACCAAACTGCAACAAGTGTTCGGGGGTGCAATCAACGTTAGCGCCTAAGTCAAGTACGGTAACAGCATTACCGTCCGATTGCGGTAACTGCGCGGCAATTGCTGGCCTATCGATGCCATCAAGCATTTTAAGAACAAAGCGCGAAATGGCCATAAGCGCACCAGTGTTACCGGCACTAATTAAAGCACCGCAATGCCCATCGCGTACCAGCTCGGCACCAAGGCGAATAGACGATTGTTTTTTGGTACGCAAGGCAACTGCTGGGGCTTCATCCATCGCCACAACATCTTGCGCATGCTTAATGCTAATGCGCCCCGCGCCAAGCAAAGCAGCCGCGCTACCCGTAGATAAAGCAGCGCGCAATTCCTCTTCGCGTCCAACTAAGGTTAGGGCGCAATCAGGATGGGAATCTAAAAATGAAAGGCTAGCGGGAACGGTAACGGCAATACCGACGTCCCCACCCATGCAATCAACCGCCAAATGGATCATGGTGTTTGAACCATGTTTAAACAGTTAAAAAAGCAAAAAACCGCGAGTTTCACCAGTGGCTAGCGCGGTAGGACGATTTTTACTCGTCGGCTTTCGTTTTGATGATTTTTTTACCACGGTAAAAGCCGTTTGGGCTAATGTGGTGGCGCAAATGCACTTCACCAGTGGTTGAATCGACGGCGATTGGCGGCGCGGTCAATGCGTCATGCGAACGGTGCATGTTGCGTTTTGAAGGGGATTTTTTGTTTTGCTGAACTGCCATGGCAGGACTCCGAAGTACTCAAGCTAATCCGAGATTCTAACAATTTCAAGGGCTTAGTCCAAGCTCTGCGAGCAATTTCGAGCCTAGACTAACTGAACCATTTGCCGCATTACAACCAAAATGAAGGGTTTTTAGCCGTTTTAACGGTCCTTCGCCTTGTTAGTTGCGCTGGATTGATAACTGCTATCTTTTAGGACCATTAATTCGCTTTAGGGCCCAATTTACCCTTAAGCTGCGACAAAGCAGCAAACGGATTCGGTTTTTCTTCGAAGTTTTCTTCAGGCGAATCGGCGGACGATTCGGGGCGCTGGCAATCGGCATGCATAGGCACTGGCGGCAACGCCATTAAAATTTCGTCCTCAACTAAGCCATGTAAATCGAACTGTGGATCGCCTGCAATGACGTCGTAGTCTTCGGCGTCGCTATCGAGCTTTGCGGCGGTTGCTTCATCGTTTACGACTAAAAATTCGCGGTCTTCTTGCAAATCTATTTTTACAGCACCCAAGCAACGCTCGCAACGCACATCGTAGGCGGCGCTAAAACTTAAGCCTAAATACAAATTACGCGCCCCGCCCGCTTTTATCTCGGTATGCCCACGCGCCACCCAATGCGCAACGCTGTGCTCTGCCATAACCGAACTGGCAACGCGCGGCATCTCGGCTAAGGTTAATTCGCCGTTTAAAGGTTGCTCCAAGCGGATTGCCTCAAATATATCGATAGTGTTTGGTGTGTTCATAGGGCGATATTGTAGAACCTTATTGGGCAACAGCTATTATGCGTTGCTTCGAAGAGAAACCCAAAGATAAACCCAAACCGCATAAAATGTCCGATCACCCTACTTCCAGTCTCGATGCGTCATCTCCACAACCTGCAGCAATTATTTTAGGTTCCAGTTCTCGCTATCGCAAAAGTTTAATGGAGCGTTTGCATGTTCCCTTTACGGTTGATGTACCCGATATCGACGAGTCGCCCCAGGTTGGCGAGACACCCTTAGGTTTATCAAAACGCTTAGCCTTACAAAAGGCCAAAGCCGTAGCAGGCCGATACACTAGCGGTTGGGTTATTGGTTCGGACCAAGTGGCCGTTTGTGGGCAAACCCTTTACGGAAAACCCGGCACCCACGAAAAAGCGGTGGCTATGTTGGGCGAGCTATCGGGGCAATGCTTGTCGTTTCATACGGCTTTATGTTTGTATGACGCTGCATCACATCAATACCAGTTAGATGTTGTTAGCATCGAAGCCAAATTTCGCGCCCTTAACGCCCAAGAAATTGAACACTACTTACGCATTGAACAACCCTACGATTGCGCCGCATCGGCAAGGTCTGAAGGTTTGGGCATTACCTTATTGGAGTATATGCGCGGCGACGACGACACCGCGCTTATTGGATTACCACTGATTCGTTTATGCGCTATGTTTCGCGCTTGGGGTTTGGAGTTACCGATGGCCTCGAGGACAAGCAACGAAGCAAGCAGCGAAGCAATCAAGAACAAAACAATATGAGCAACCCAGAAAAAACCATTGGCAAAATATTTTTAATGCCCGTACCACTAGCGTTTGACGGTCTGTGGGCGCAATCGGTGCCTCCCCATCAGTTAGAGCAATACCGCAGCCTCGACTATTTTGTAGTCGAACGCGCAAAAACCGCCCGTGCATTTTTAGGGCAACTAAAACACCCAAAACCCATCGCCCAATTAAACTTAGTTGAGTTAAACGAGCACAGCCCAATTGGGGTCGTAGAACAATTGTTAAAGCCCGTACTCGAAGGACAAAACCTAGGCCTGATGAGCGAAGCCGGTTGTCCCGCCGTAGCCGACCCCGGCGCAGACTTAGTAGCCGCAGCCCACAAAAAGAATATAGAAGTCGTGCCCGGCATCGGCCCCAGCTCGATTTTAATGGCCCTAATGGCCAGTGGCCTCAATGGCCAACGCTTTGCGTTTGAAGGCTATTTACCCGCAGACAAAGCGCAACGCGATCAAGCGCTAAAAGAACTCGAAAAACGCTCGTTGCAACTTAAACAAACTCAGCTGTGGATAGAAACCCCGTATCGCTCCCAAGCGATCTTTCAGGCGGCTTGCTTGATGCTAAAGCCTTCGACGCGATTGACTGTGGCTTGCGATATTAGTTTGAGTAGTGAGTTGATTAAGACTAAGACGATTGAGCAATGGGCGGCTAAGCCAATTGATATACAGAAGCGGTTGACGGTTTTTGGGTTGTTGGGGTAGCTGGTGTTTACTGAGGCCCCAAATCGCCCACCCAGAAACAAAACAACACTGCCGGTATTTTCATAACATTTGTAACGAACTCTGTTTTGCCTTTTACTTTTGTCAAATGCGAACATCACTTACCAAATAAAAAATGCCCTTCGGGCTATTGGGTCTACTGATGTCTGAAAAAGATGTCTTTCTGGCAACGTAATCGGGGCGAAATTATTGCAGTAATTTTGTCAAATTGTTACGACTGACACTTTTCGTTTAAAAATCTCCGTGGTAAATGTACCAAACTTGTGTCTTAGCCACCACATTAAAGCAACGCTCGCCTACGTAGGATGTCGGTAAATTTTCCAACGCCAGATCACTGTATTTTTGGGCTTAGGTTGCATGTATAAAGATGTTCGAAGTTTTGAGAAAAAGTTCGCTCCATCAATTTTTTAATTTCCAAATTCCGCACGAAGAATCTTTTTCTCATCAATTCTAATTGTGGAGAAAAAGACGAAAAAATTTTTCACCTCAATTGGCACAATTGTTGCTAGTTTCTACATGAAGTGCGCAACAGAAAGTTATACACAAGTCCCAGCGCCCGTTGGCTGCGCGATTAATTTGATTAAACTTTTAGGACTAAATTATGTCGATTGTTATCACAGGAGGCGCTGGTTTTGCAGGGTCTCATATTGTTGACGAAATGGTTCGCGGGTATCCCGACGAAGAAATTATTGTTCTTGATAAGATGACCTACGCAGGTGACATACGCAACATTAGTAATCATTTATTTTCAAATGCTGTGCGCATTATGGTTGGCGATGTTGCTGACTCTGATTTTTGCCGCCGCGCTGTCAACAAGGCTAAGCTAGTTATTCATGCAGCAGCTGAAAGTCACGTCGATAACTCATTTGGAAATTCAATTGCATTCACGAAAACAAATGTTTTAGGAACTCATTGTTTACTAGAAGCCTGCCGCAATGCACAAGTGCCACGAATCGTTCATATTAGTACTGACGAAGTCTACGGCGAAGTGATGGAAGGTGCAGTGAATGAAGGCGCGAATATGTTGCCCACCAACCCATATTCGTCTTCTAAAGCGGCTGCCGAAATGGTATTGCGTGGTTATGTGCAGTCTTATCATTTACCGATCGTAACTGTGCGAGCAAACAACCTCTATGGAGCACGTCAGTTCCCGGAAAAAATCATTCCCCGATTCGTGTGTCAGATTCTTACAGGCCAGCGGCTCAAATTACACGGAAATGGAATGAACCGTAGGCACTACTTAAGTGTCGTCGACTTTGCCCAAGCCGTTCGGTTTGTCGCTGAAAACGGCAAGATAGGTGAGATCTACAACATCGGAACAAACGAAGAATATACTAATATTCAGATTGCCCATATGGTTTCGGCTTTGTTTGGTATTGACGCGAACTCGATAATCGATTTTGTGCCTGATCGGCCCTTCAATGATGGTCGTTATTCAATTAGTTGGGATAAGTTATCGACACTTGGCTGGAAACCGAAGAACTTACTAAAGAGTGATTTGCCGCAAGTGGCTCAATGGTATGAGAACGAACTCCATCGCTACCCCGAACTGTTTGGAGGCAAGGCCGCACAAAAGCGATATTTCACAAAAAACGATTACATCGCGCTTTCAAAACGTGCACATTCAATTCCAGCGGACCCACTTGGAGCGGTCGCAGCTTGACGTGGAAAAAATCATGAAACCCGCTGGCCTCATATTGAAAAGACCGGTTGGCTCTGGCGGTACTGATGGAACATACGCAGCTGTGCGGCACGTTAAGCCGCGCAGATTTGATCCGCGTGCGGTGCTGCAAGCCGAGTCACTAATACTTAAAGTGACTGACATGTTTTGCGCAGCGGCAGCCGTTATCCTTTTACAGCAGCTTTGGGCAACACTTGATACAGATCGTTTTGAGCACTGGCGCTTGTGGGCGGTATTATTTCCGTTTGGGATTGCACTGATTTCTTTGCGGCGAGCAAGCGGATTTCCCGATGCTGTTACCAACAAGGCACTCGCGCTCATCAGAATGCTATTGCAATCAATTTGCGTGGTTGTTTCAGTTCAAACTTTACTTTGGATGTCGAGCATTCAAACGATTTGGTTGATTTTAATGGCTACGTTGATCGGAACTCACATCGTATTAGGATGCATTAGTCGAGCCGCGTTTTTCAGAATCACACGCCATTGGCGTCGGAGACTTCGCGTGGCCATTGTTGGTGTCGGAGATCAGGGAAATGCAATAGCAACACATCTCAGTGAGAGCGCTGATTCTATTGAAATTGTTGGCTTCTTCGACGACCGCAGCAGTCGTACGGATAAAACAAATTTGAGTGCGCCTTTTATGGGTACCGTAGCCGACCTTTGCGCCAAACACAGCGACATTGATGTGGTCATGCTGACTATCCAGAATACCGCTACTAATCGTATCGAGGGACTCACATCACTGATTCGAAAAAATGTCATCGATGTTTATTTAGCCCCCGAAGCTGCCTTGTTGCGGCTGGCTGGTCGGCCAGACGGCGGTCCACTAAACACAGGCCTATGCTTAAATTTGAATATGCTCTCGCTGCCTAGCCGAATTTTAAAAAGGCTTTTTGACATTACATTTTCTATCGCGGCCATCGCGCTGACCCTGCCCTTGTGCTTGTGTATTGCAGCACTTATAAAACTCGAATCACCCGGCCCGGTCATTTTTAAGCAACCGCGATTCGGGCGTGGCAATTACCTTTTTAATGTGTATAAATTTCGAAGTATGACTTTCGATCCGGCAACGAACCTAAAAGAGATTCGACTCACTGAGCGGAGCGATCCGCGCGTTACACGCGTTGGTGATTTTTTACGCCGCTCAAGCCTCGACGAGCTACCACAATTTGTGAATGTGCTCTTAGGTGATATGTCTGTAGTAGGGCCACGCCCTCACCCACCGGGCGTCAAAGCGGGACAGCGCATTTACGAGGAGGTTGTTCCCGGATTTATGGAGCGATATACGATCCGCCCGGGGATTACCGGCTGGGCTCAGGTTATGGGTTTGAGAGGTAATACATTTACCGAACAGCACGTCACGAACCGCTTTGCTCGCGACGTGCAATACATTCGAAATTGGTCCATCGAGTTAGATTTGTGGATAGTATTAAAAACCATCAAAGGTGGGTTTGGGGGCAAAAATGCATTCTGAATCTAATTTTGCGGCGCACACCGCCGTGATTATTCTTTGTTTAAATGCACAGAGCTACATGCAACAATTGCTGCAAGCAATCGCAAGTTTGAAGGATAAGCCAGGGAAAGTACTCTTTATCGATTCAAGTTCGACGGACGCCACCGTCACGATGGCGCTCGCTGCTGGGCATCAAGTACACACCATTAAACGAACAGAGTTCGGACATGGACGAACACGCAATTTCGCTGAAAAGCTATGCTATGAATTTGAGTACCTTGTTTACTTAACGCAGGACGCGTCGCCTCAAAGCGAAGACTGGTTAAACTGCTTGCTTAAACCCTTTTACGATAAACAGGTCGCAATCGTTTACGGTCGGCAAGTGCCACGTTCGGGTGCAAGTAATCAAGAGCGCTTTGCTCGGGAATTCAACTACCCAAATTGTAGCAATCGTACCGAAATTGCAGATCTGGCAACTACCGGAATTAAGGCTATTTTTTGTTCGAATTCTTTTGCTGCCTACCGTAGAAGCGCATTAATCGAAGTTGGAGGTTTCCCAGAACAGCTGCCGATGGGCGAAGACATGGCTGTAACGTTACGCCTTTTACAAAGCGGCTATGCTCGCTACTATCAGGCTAGCGCCATTGCGGTTCACAGTCATTCGTATTCCGTAAAAGAAGAATTCAAACGGTATTTCGATATCGGCACCCTTATGAATCTCGATCCCGAGTTAAACCGGGCGCGCGTTTCCTCATCAAGCGAGGGCTTACGTTTTTTGCAGCGGGAACTCGGTCAGGCTGGTGGTTTTTTTCAACCACTGGCCTCTTGCAAAGTACTGGTGCGAACTGGCGCTAAGTTTGCGGGCTTTTGGCTCGGTCAACGCCATCAAGTAATACCTACATTGTTGCGACGGCGAATCAGTATGCACAGCTATTTTTGGAGTCAATAATGACAATCGCGGTTATCGGAGCCAGCAGCTTCATTGCCTCTGCATTGCGTCAAAAATTAGCGACCAATGATTGGCTTTTTATTGGACATGCTCAAGCTGCTGCCAATGGTCAGTGGCTTAGAGGAATTAGCACTGTAATCAATTGCGCCTTCGATGATCGCCTAAAAACTAAAGCCTATGATGAACAGTTCGACTTTGACCTTTATTTGGCTAGACTAGTCTGTGATCTGCCGGTGCACTACATCATGCTCAGTTCACGGTTGGTGTACGGTGCCAGTGGACCTGACGGTCGGCTTGGCGAAGAGATGCCTTGTCGCCCTGTTCAGCTTTACGGACAAGCCAAGTTGATGACAGAAAGAAACCTATTTCTACTGCTGGAAAATAGGCTAACAATACTGCGCCTATCGAATATTTTTGGATCCGAAAATATTCAAGGTCGGCGTAACTTCGTTGCAATCGCTCTGCGTACGCTGATTGATCAAAATAGAATTACATTGGATATTAGCCCATTAGTAGAGAAGGATTTTCTGCCAGTTGCCCATTTGGCAAACTCGCTAATCACGATTGCTCAAAACCCCAAAGCGGGTATCTTTAATATCGGCTCGGGCTATGGGACCAAAGTGGGACAGATCGCCAATTGGCTATTAATCGGGTTTGGCAAAGGCGAAGTCACGGTAACTGACATGCGCATCCATGATGCCTTTTGGCTCGATATTACAGCGGCCGAGAAAGCATACGGACTTGAGCCAATCAATCGCGAAGCTATCGAAACCTTTTGCATTCAAATCGGTCAAGATTTGCGCCTTGCCCAGAACGGCCTTCCCCTATGCGCTTAACAGTTTCTATCGTCAATTACAGGACGCCACAACTAGTCATTGAATGCGTCGCGTCTGTAAAGAGGTTTGCACCGCAAGGCTGCGATCTGGATATTGCCGTCGTTGATAATGAATCTGGTGATAACAGCTTAGCGATAATTGGAGCGGCGCATCCCGATATTCGTTCGATAGACTCTGGTGCAAATCGCGGCTTTGCTGGAGGGAACAACTTAGTGCTGCGTGATAACACTTCTGACTTTGTCTTTCTGCTAAATAGCGATGCTTCAATTCAAGCCAATACTATTCAGACACTCGTTGATGTGCTGCAAAACAATCTATCGTTAGGCGCTGTTGGAGCTCGAGTCGTTAACGCTTCTGATGGCGCCGATCAAGACTATCCATTTCGCTTTCCCAGTTTGTCGGCAATGCTTGAACGCGCTCTGTTTGGCGCACAGTACCCGGCGGCAAACAAAAGTGAACCTATCGAACTTGAACGTCTGCACGGCGCAGGGATTTTGATCCCTAACCGCGTTTTACGCTCAGTTGGCCTTTTGGACGAGAGCTTTTTTATGTATGACGAAGATGTCGATTGGTGCACCCGAGCACGATCAAAAGGATGGTTACTTGCGCTAGTTCCAAATGCGCGCATATTTCATCATGGCGGAGCATCATCAAAACGGCCTCCAAGCGGACAGCGAACATGGCCAGAGGCATCTCAGACGGCCTTGCGTATGCGCTACGAACTGCGCAAGAGCCGCTATCGGCTGTATCACCTGCATCGTAGTAAGCTAGAAAGCTGTGCTTTAAAACTCCTGACCGATTGCATTGTCTTGGCTCAGTGTTTTCGTGCTGCATCAACTTGGGTATTAAAACCAACGTTGCGGCCAGCGGCGGTTGCCATGATTCGATCCAACCTACGCATCATGGCGTTGAATCCGTTTGCGCAGGTGGAATCCACAACAAAAGCGGTTTTTAGCCGATCATAATGATCAACATCAACAATCCTCATTTTGATTTTCGGAACGAGCGACTGCGCCAAATTCTGGTCATAGCGCTTTCAGCCTTACTTGGCTTTGCGTTAGCCATGCTGATTGTGTCTTGGCCTATGCCTGGCATGGCCGCGCCAATTGTGTTAGCGGCTATAGTAATTTTTACACGGCAGCCTAAATGGTTACTGCTCGCATTTTTTACCAGTTTAGCGATTCCTATCCAGCGCAGCATTGGCGGTATCGCGTTAAATACATCAGACGGTCTGCTAGTTCTTTGGTGTGTTCTATGGCCATTCATGATGGCTCGCAATGGAAATGGGGCGTTTGAACGTTGGCGAGTTCCTGCGTTGGTAATTTATATCGCGCCTTTTGTAGTCGCAGTACTGTTGTCGCAAGTGAACTCGATTTCTCCGTCTGCCAGTTTCAAGCAAGTGCTGCGAGTCATCGAATGGTTTGTATTGTTACCACTTGCATTAAGTGTGATTATTCCCGACGCTCGCTTCCAACGCTTTGCGGGCCTAATGCTTATGTTAGTTCCGTGCGTTTTTTCAATCGACGGCATCTATGAATACTTTAATAATGGCCAAACGTTAAGCGGAATGATTGGTATTAGCGTTCCAATTCCTGAAGGTGGTGAATCGCAAATCCGCCACACATTCGACATTTCAGGGCGAGCCGGCAGTAGTTTCGGTGGTGCGCAGGGCCTTGCAATGTACTTAGTGATGACAATGGGGTTCTCTATTGCACACTTCCTTTATTGTTCGGAAACTTGGCTCAAGCGCTTAGCACTGTTTTGTTTTTTGATAAGTATCGGCGGCTTGGCTGTAGCCCAGTCACGCGGTGGCTTTATTGGCGCATTCGCAGTTGTATTCGCCATTGTTTTAACCGTCAATCGCAAATTGAGAGTTCCAATACTCATGATTGGCCTGACAACTTTGGCCATTGGACTAGGGTTTCTCGGCAACTGGAGCAATTGGGACGGCACCATTGCGGGCCTAGTGCCGGGAGGAAGACCCGAAGCTGTGCTCGATCGTTTGATACTGTGGAACGTTGTTTGGGATGTATTTTATGAAAATCCATTGCTCGGTGTCGGATTGGGTAATTTTCGCGATGCCTTTTTCGCCAATGAGGCGTGGTTGCACGTAGATCTTGCATACCCGTCGCTACACGCACACAGCACCTATCTTGAACTGCTTGCTGATACTGGGGCGATTGGTTTATTTGCTTTCCTACTTTTTCTTTTTCTCACAACGCAACGCCTTTTGGCGCTATGGTCAACCGGGGGTCAACCTATTCTTACCCTTGCCGCGATCGGATCGCTAGCGGCTTACCTTGTTTTTGCGATGGTCGATATGTTGTTACTTCAAAACATACATCTACTATTGTTGCTAGTGCTCTCAGTTGGCATGGCTGATAAAAATGCGTCGACGCTCGGGGTTTTGCGAAACAAGCCGTTCGGAGAATCGTTATGAAGGTTCTATTGTTTGTTGAAGCGCTGTCGATTGGCGGGCTACCTAATTACGTTCTTGACCTTGCGCGCGCATTAAGTGACACGGGGCATACGGTAGCGCTAGCCCACGCTAGCAATGAAGTTCCGAACCATCTCGAAATAAGCAATGTTTTGCTCCTGGCAATAAACCAAAAGGCTTCTGGCTTCGACTTTGAACCAGTCATTGCTTGGGCACCTGATTTGATTCACGTACATCTCTGTAGCGATTTAGACTTGCTCGAAGGATTGCGCATATTCGGGGTACCTCAAATTCGCTCTTTTCATGATTACACATCAGTGTGTTTAAGGCGAGGTCGGCGGCGAGTTCCTGGTGATCGTTGCCAGCGCTCACTTGGATATTCTTGTTTGCTATTCGGATGCAGCCTTGGCGCGCCGCAACCCGGCAGCAAATTGCCAGGATGGAAGAGAATTTCCGGAAAGTTGGCCGAGCGTTCGCGATACCAAAAATTTGATGCAACGGTAGTTGGTAGTCAATATATGAAACGCATGCTGATTAAAAACGGTTTTGATGAAAACCGCATTCAATTGATTCCATACTTCAGTAAGTTTGACCATTTTGCTAATGGCGAGAAAATTGCTGAGCCCAAGCCTAAAGGAATACCGGCGTTAGATAGACCATTAGATTTTCTATTTACTGGTCAAGCTGTAGCCGGCAAAGGGCTGCACGTTCTGATGCAAGCTCTTGTTGGATTAGAAGGTAACTGGCGCTTGACGGTCGTTGCCGATGGGCCAACGATGAGTACTGTGCGTGCAATTACTCAACGAGGTGGTTTAACGGATCAAGTCAATTTCAAAGGTTGGATGCCCCAGTCCGAATTGGTCAACCTATATCGCCAGGCCGATTTACTGATCATCCCTTCTGTTTGGGACGATCCTGGACCACTAGTGGGACTAGAAGCAATGTCGATGGGCACACCCGTTTTAGGTTTTCCAGTTGGCGGTATTCCAGATTACATCGTCGATGGAAGCACAGGATTTTTAGCGAATGAAGTTTCAGTGTCTGCATTGCGACAGGGTCTTGAACGCGCAATGGGGACAGCATCCAAACTTCATGACATGGGCATGCAAGCGCGCAAGCTCATCGTTGAACACCATAGCCGCGCCAACCACCTGGAGCAAATTTGCAAGCTTTATGCGGACGCTATTGCAACGCATACTGAAATGGCAAAAACGGATTCGCAAACCCGAATTGTAGAAGCGGAGCATGTATGACTACCCTGACTGCACATAGTTTTCTTGGTAACCTAAATCAAATATATGAGAGAACACTTGGTAGGCCGATACACCAAAAAGGCGAATTATTGTGCCTTCAGCGATTGCGTGGGCTTGCCGTCTTAATGGTGCTTATTGTGCATATTGAAGATGTAGGACGTCACTTTCCCGGTGCATCCCAAACGGCATCACTTTACTCGCGCCATCTGGGTTATTCCGCAGCCGATCTTTTCTTTGTCATTAGTGGCTTCGTTATGGCCTACATCACGTTCACGCGTCCCTTTAATGCCCGATCTTGGGCGATTAGCCGTTTTATGCGCATTTACCCAATGTACATTTTTTTCTCGTTGTTAGTTATGGGTCTTTGGCTTTACGATTCGAAAATGACGATGGGAACAGGCGAGCAATATTGGAGCCGAGTTGTAATATCGTTAATGGGTCTGCCTCAAGCCGATCTGCCTTTATTGTTTGTTGGCTGGACAGTCGAACACGAAATTTTATTTTATACGGTTGTTTTTTTAACAGCCCATTTTTTAGGTCGTGAGCGTTTGCCCCTTGTCATGTCTACCTTAGCCGCTCTTGCACTTGGACGATGGTTGCTTTTTCAAACGACGGGAAGAGAAATTTGGGACTACCATTTAACTTCGCCTTACATTATTCAATTTGCAATGGGCGTTTTGATCTATCGTTACTGGGGTTCTTTAGCTAAGTTCGGTTGGAAGGTCCCAATACTGGTTGGTTCGCTGTTTTTAACTGCCGGAATAGTTTTGGCTACTTCGGGAACAATAAACAAAGAACCAATGGGCCGTATTTTGCTGTTCGGTTGCGCCTACAGTTGCTATCTGCTCGCAGCGTTAAATCTTGAGCAGTCGCAACGCGCCAATGGAAAGTTTCGCCAACATCGAGATGTTCTCGTTTGGATTGGCGATGCTTCGTACTCGATCTACCTAACCCATGCTTTTGTGCTTGCCACATTTGGAAAACTTTTTTACTTTATTCATTCGCCATTGGCGCAGTGGATTGCAATGGGTGCCGCAGCAGCTTCCACCATGGTTGTTGGACTGATCACACACATCTATATGGAACGGCGCGTCATGGAATGGGGTCGTGTACTTTCTAAACCATCCAAATCGGCATCTTCCGCGCAATGAAAGGGAATATATGCAAATGAATGAAGTTGCAAGTGCAGATCTCATTCCTGCGGTTCCCCCTGTAGCACCAATTGCAGTGCAGGAATTGATGGCTGCAGTTTTAAGCGAGTCACGCCGTCGAGCGATTAAGCAAATTATGTTCGTTGGGGCAAATCCGAAAGTGGGAACCACTTTTTTAATCAATCATTTTGCGAATCAAATGGTGCCCATTATTGGAAAAGTATTGATCGTTGAAGTGCGCCAAGAAGTGCCCGATGCCTATGCCCCACTCGATCCTCTTGCAGCGCATTTTGTAACGCGTGCAACGATGCAGCCAGCAACTTGCCTCGCATTCGTAGCGCGTGGTCGCAGTGCCCTTCCAGACGAATGGCTTAAGGAATATGGCCTCATTTTATGGGACGTGCCACCGATTAGCGTAATGCCCGTCTCAATCGCTCTTGCTAGCTATGTCGATGGCATATTGTTTCTAGCGCAAGCCAACAGTACGAGACGCCATGTTGCATCGCAAGCAGTAAAACGTCTTGAGGAAAGCGGCGGACGCGTTATGGGAGTAGCGCTAACCCGTGTAAAAACGTACATACCTTCGTGGTTGTATAGATTTCTTTAGTTTCTGATAAAACTTATTAACGAGGGGCAACTTTTGAAAACCATAATTAAAGCTATTCGAACTTCACTATTGATTGCCGTCAGTGCGAATGTAATTGGTGCATGTACTTCTATTCCAGTCGCACATTTGCCCCAAGCTCAATCGCTACCACTAGTTGACGAAGCCAATCTTGATTCTGAACCACTTTATAAAATACGTGCGGGCGATGAACTTGACATTAAATTCTTTTATACCAAGGAACTTAATGAAAGCGTAAAGGTGCGTCCAGATGGTTTTATTTCGCTACAACTTGTTGATGACGTGAAAGTTGCGGGACTTACCCCGCAAGTGCTCGATCAAGAACTAACCACGCGTTATTCTCAACATTTAAAAAACCCTGTTCTTTCTGTCATAGTCCGCAACGCAGTCGGGTTGCGTGCTTATGTTGGTGGAGAAGTTGCTGCACCGCAATTGATCCCTCTTGAAGGCGGCGTGACTCCTTTACAAGCACTGTTTCGAGCCGGTGGTATGCGCCCTACTGCTCACGTTGGTGCGGTCATCCTAATTCGCAAAGGCGACAACGGTCAGCCCCTTGTTTATCAGCTCGATTTAAGTGAGAAATCAATTGTCGAAGGACGTCGTGATCTGCGGATCGCAATGCGCCCCTCGGATGTACTGTTTGTACCCCGTTCGCCAATCGCCAACGCGAATCTTTGGGTGCAACAGTACATTTCGGACTTAGTGCTATTTCGCGGGGTGAATTTGGGTTACAGCCATTCAGTGTTACATAACGGAGGTTCGAGTGGTATCGTTATTCCATAAGCGACACGTGACTCGTTTGATTAATTGCCGATGGATTGCGAAACCAAAATCGCAATTTCTTTCGGTAATAGCGGCTCTAATATTTGTTCTTTCAGCGACAACGGTTCAAGCTCAAGCATTACCGACATTTGGTATAAATGCCCTCTGGATTCCGGGTGACGCGAATAGTTTGCGTGAACGTTTTCGTAAAGCAAGAGCAATCGGAATCAAAGAAGTGCGCCTCGACTGGGAATGGCGACAAGCTGAAAAAAAACAAGGCGAATATCGTTGGGAAAAATTCGATATTTTGGTGAAGACCGCACGTGAAGAAGGCATCTCGTTATTACCAATTGTTCACTACGCCCCCGATTGGGCCCTGTTAAAAGATCGGAAAGCCGATGACGTCTACGAGCTAGCGCCTCGGGCCGAAAGCTATGCTGATTTCGCAAAATTTATGCTTAACTCAATCCTACGTTATGGACCAGGCGGGAATGCACCAGTTCCATTTACGCCGATTAAACACTGGCAAGCCTGGAACGAACCAAATTTACGTCAGTTTTGGGGGCCACGTCCCGACCCGGCTGGCTATGCGCGCATGATGCAACAAGTTCGAGACACCTTAGCACCAGTGCGTTCACAGATTCAAATAGTGCATGCTGGATTATCCAAGATCGACATTGAATTTATGTGGAAACTGTGGGATGCCAATGCGCGCCACGGCGACACTTTTGATGTATTCGCGGTCCACCCGTATTTATACGACGGTAACGATGGTATTCGCGAACCCGAAGCGATGGATCGAGACGATTCAAAGGCCGGACCAATGGGGTTTATTGGCAGCATTAAAGATACCGGTTACATGGGAAAGATTTTCAACATTCAACTCTTTATGACCTTACGCGGATCGCCAGGCAAACCCATTTGGATCACCGAAATGGGCTATTTCGTTGCCAAACATCGGTTGGGTGTTGACGAAGCTCAGCAAGGTATCCGCCTAAAGCGGACTGTCGATTTCGTAAAGCAAAAATTGACTGACCAACGATTTGGTGAAGGTGCCCGTGCAATTCCCGCTAACGTACAACGCTTGTACTGGTTCTCTCTTGAAGACTATCCTTCACCTGAGGGCTTGGGTACTTTCGGAGTGTTTCGCCCAGACGGAACGTTGCGCCCTTCGGGGGAAATGCTGCGAAGCTACAATCGATGAATCGGAACAAAATTCTTTCAATGATTTCTATTCAATACTCTAACTGTGTTTCAGATCGAACGTTAAATGGGCTAAGGAGCCAATCGTGACTATACGCGACATACTCAATGTTCTCTTCCGGCGATGGCTCGTGATCTTAGCGTTTTTCCTAACGACCATTTTAGGCGGCTTTGCGGGTCTTAAGTACATCGCACCTACCTATGAAGCGAAAGCTCGTTTGTTGGTACGAATTGGCAGCGAAGATATTTATATGCCCGCCTTACGAAGTAGTCAGTTCCGTGCACCCGTTGTGTCGGTCGTACGCGAGGAGCAATTGCGTTCAGAGGCTAATATCCTAAGCGACGGTGATTTAGCTCGAAAGGTTGTTGAAAAACTCACTCCACAAGTACTGTTCCCCGGCATCGATGCAAATCACCCTTGGTACACCCCCAAAGGCGTACTGCAATTATTAAACGAGATCTATCGCGGCTTAGAAGACTACTTTTTTAAAGCTTCAGCGAATCGCACCCTCGAAGATCGTGCAGTAGTATCGTTTCAAAATGCAATCAAAGCAGAAGCGGTGAAAAGTTCGAACTTGCTCGAAGTGTCGTTTCGAAATAAGTCCCCGCAGGCGGCCTCCGAAGGCCTCAACGCTCTTGTCAATTTGTATCTGACTGAGCGCGTCCGTATATTTCAACGCGAGCAGGCCGGCTTTTACAGCACCCAGTTAGCGAACTTAAACCAACAAATGCGAGAGGCCGAGACCGCGATAGAAGCCTTTCGGTCGAAAGGTAATATTGTTGATCTCGATAAACAACGACTCGCGCAAATTGACAGTCTTAACGATGTTCGAAAACGCATTGATGAGAACCGGGTAGCATTTGCCCTGATCGAGAGACGTAACCAGATTTTGAAATTACAGTTGAATAGTCAACCTACAACTACACAAGTTGGTGGCGCAGAAAGTGCGAATAGCTTCACAATAAGTGAATTAAATAAGCACTTAGCGGAAATCCAACGCAGTGAATTAGAAATTGGGCAAAATTACTCTGAGTCTGATCCGCGTTTAATTTCGTTACGTGAACAGCGGCGGATGATCGAATCATTACTTGATGACCAGCAAAAGAAGCGTTATTCCTCGTCTCAACAAGGCATTAACCCATTGAATGCGCGGATTCGTGACGACTTGTTACGCTCTGAAGCCGAATTAGGTGGCCTTGGTCAGGCTCGATTAAATTTGACAAAACTAGAGCGTGAAATCACCGGTCGCCTTGGTAACTTTAATGAACTTGACTCTGGTGACAAGCAGTTATCTCAGCGCATTCAAATGCTGCGCGATTCGCGCCAACTCTACCTCGAAAAAGCAGAGGAGGCACGACTTGCTGAAGCGCAGGCACTAGCTCGAAATGGTAACGTTTCGGTCGTCAGTTATGCCAGCCCACCCACATCGCCTGTTAGCCCTAAGTTATGGTTAGTTCTCATTGGTGTATTTGCGGGTGGATTAATTGGGAGCATTACCTTAGCCTTTGCACTCGAATGGCTAGACGATAGTTTAAAGTCTGAGTCCGACGTGAGGCGCTATTTAGGCTTACCTTTGCTGGCAAAAGTCTCGCAGCTGCAATAACGTGGCAGTAGCGCGTAATTTCAAGGTGCTTCCTACACCGTTGGCAATGGTTCTGTTCGGGCAAGGTTTTATAAGCTTGAGCAGTTTTGTTACCGTTGTTGCGCTGGGACGTTGGGGTGGCGAGAGCGCGCTTGGAACTTTCGCACTTGGTTGGTCGGGTTGGTTTTTAGCCTCATCTTTGGCCGACTCGTTAATCGCAACGCCCTACACTTACTACGTGAACCAAAAGCGGCGGATCGTACCTGACTTAAGTATGGTTGCACTGTGGGGAATTATAAGTTTAGCTGTAGCAATGATTCTCGTTGTAAGCCTTTTGCTGAACTTTGCTTCGGGCAACCTATTTGGCTTAAACTCTACACATCCTACTGGCGCATTATCGACAATTTGGCCAGTGCTGCCCATCGCAATCGTGGCCTCGTTGTTACGCGAGCTTGTAAAGCGCCACTACCTTGCAACCAGTCAACCCGCACGCCTTCTCTTCGTCGATTGCTGCGGCGCATTGCTTCAAATCTCTGGGATCGTTGCACTTGTTTATTGGCAACGACTTAGCGCTAGTAGCGCGCTCTGGGTCATCGCGATGGCGATGTTTCTGCCCGTATTGCCATTGATAACAATCAGTCGTTTAAAGCGATTAAAGGCTGCACAAAACGATTGCAAGAAAGGCCTAGGTGCCTTCTTTGAGTATGGACGCTGGCTCCTTTTGGGCGGTACTTGCCATGTAATTGGTGTGCAGGCTTATCCTTGGCTAGCATTCGCAGGCGGCGGCGAACGCCTAGCGGGCTCATTTGCTGCGTGCATTGCTCTAGTCAATTTATTGAGCCCTATATTCACTGGCCTTAGCAACTATTATCGGCCGAAGTTTATGGCAGTTACCGCGAAAGGTTCAAACGTGCCTCTAAGCCGATACGTATGGCAGCGCGTTCCGTTTTTTTTGTTTCCAGCAGTAGTCCTTGCAGTCATTCTTAGCGTTTTCGGCGAAAGAGTACTCGGTGAACTTTATGGACCTAGTTTTGTCGCCGCTGCTCCTGCATTACGGTGGCTGGCGTTGGGCACCATTGCGGTAGCGTTAGCAGGCCCAGTTCAATTGGGTTTGTTGGCTTTAAGCCAAACGCAAAGCAATTTGCAGTACCACGGCATCATACTTTTTGTACTCGCCCTTGGCGCAACGTTTACAGCAATGGAACCAAACCTTCTTCAATTGGGTGCGATCTATTGGTTATCCAATTGCCTAGGCGCAATTGTGCTAGTTTGGATATTTATGAACAACAAAAAACGCGCATAAATTTGGTTGTTGTAAAAACTGTGGGTTACTCCGCTCTTAATTCTGTCTAGGCGCATCCCGCAACACTTGCTCAAGCTCCTTTTTCCAAAACTTAGCTTGCGCCGTAGTGCCATGGCCGGCTGTGTTTTCACTAGCGGGTACGAGAAACAATTTTGCATTTTTAATGCGCTTTAATTCGCGTTCCATCAAACCCAACGACGTTGGATTGCGCTCGTCGTCAGCCGAGTTGATCGCAAATACCGTTGCTGTTATTTTTTCAAGATGGGGTGACGGGTTGTAGTCGCGCGATGAGTCCCATTGATACAGCACATCGTTTGCATCTAATGTGAAAGGCGCAGCCATTCTTTGGTTTAAAACAGCATCGGCTTGTGCTCGGGTTGGCGCAGCTTTGTATAGACCTTGGTCGCCACCGTTGGTTGCCAAAGCGTAAAACACCGAGGCCGTTTGGGCGCTCTTTGGTTGCTTTGTGTAGTTGCCTTGCGCCCATTCTGGGTCGTTACGAATTGAATCAATAATTAAGCGGCGCATCATCCAATTGCGGCTCGACATTTCACTTGGCATTGATGCCATAGGCGCAGCAATATCCATCATTTTGGGATGCTTATGCGCCCATATCCACGTTTGCATTCCGCCCATCGAGTTGCCAATCACCAAGCGCAGTCGTTTGATACCCAAATGCTCGGCAATAAGCCGATGCTGCGCTTCCACTGTGTCTTCGTAGTTGTACTTGGGAAATTGCGTTTTTAGTCCATCCGAAGGTTTGCTCGATTTACCAGTGCCAATTGAATCAGGGATCACAATAAAGTAGCGAGTCGCATCTAGCGGTTGCCCTGCCCCAAACAATTCACCGCCAAAGCTTTGTGCAGTCATATTTGCGGCCGAACCTGTTGTGCCATGCAAAACCAAAACCGCTTCATTTTTCGGATCACCGATGGTGACGTAGTGTATTTTCAACTCAGCCAGCGTTTCACCGCTATGAAATTTGAAATTTTTAATTGTAAAAACACTTGGCGAAGGCGCAGGAAACTCGGCTGCTTGCAACACACCAAAAGCGGTAACAATAGTGGCTGTCAAAACACCAGCAACTAGGCGAAATAGATTTGTTTTCATGGTCGCTTCTGGGGGAGTAAAAGGTATTAGGCAGTGTAATCGAGAAAAAATTTCATCAGCGCCCGTCTATCACGCTGACTTGCTGGTTCGATCCCATCTACTAGAATTAGCGTATTAGGTTTTATAAAACCACGATTGGCTAAAGCCAAATGCAATAAAACTACGCCGCTAACTAGACCTTTTTGTCCAACTGTTGCGCTAAAATTAAAAATTGGAAACGCTAAAAAACGTCTCAAAAATTTTCAAAAAAAGGATATCGCCATGTTCGACCCGAGTACCCGCGAATCGATTTATCAGCCCGAGCAAGGCGGGCTAAAGTTCCCTGTCATACAGACCCTCACCTCGCATGCTGCCGAGCGACGCCACCGCCAAGAAAGACTGGTTGCTGCCTGCCGCGCCTTTGCGCTGCATGGCCTAGATTACGGATTTGCAGGACACCTCACAGTACGCGACCCGGAACGGCCCCATTTGTATTGGACTAACCCAATGGCTGTTCACTTCTCGCAAGTAAAGTGCTCGAACTTAATCCTCGCGGATCACAATGGGCAAGTTGTTGAAGGCGAATACGCCATCAATCGCGCCGGCTTTGTACTCCATGCAGCTGTTCACGAGTTTCATCCCGATATCGTCGCTATGTGCCATGCACATACAACATACGGCGTCGCCTACGCTTCGCTTGGTCGGTTATTGCCACCAATTACACAAGATGCGGCCTGCTTTTTTGAAGACCATGTAGTGATTGCGGACGAAGGTGGAAAAGTGACCGTTGAAGTCGATGCGGGTCACAAAGTTGCTTTGGCATTTAAAGGTGTAAAAGCAGCCATTCACCAAAATCACGGATTGCTCACTGCTAGCCGCCATAGCATTGAGGCCGCTGCGTTTTGGTTTATTGCCCTAGAACGTTGCTGCCATCAGCAGCTGATGATCGATGCATCGGGGCACCCAGCAAAGCTCGTCTCACCGGAGAGCGCACGTTACAGCCGGGAGCATGTTGGCAGTGAATACATTGGATGGCTACATTTTCAACCGATCTGGGAGCAGCTGCTAAAAACACAGCCCGATATGTTGGAGTAATTAGGAGGGCGTTCGCGTAACAAATCTGTAGCACTTGATCGAAATAATCTAGTTTCGATCTAAGGAGATTTTCGTGCGAATGAACTACGGTGTTTTACTAGTTGTTGCCTCTGTTGCGTTGTCGGGATGTGCGGTGTCGTCAGCACCAATGGGCATGAAGGCTGATGAATTTGTTTCTTACACTTGTGCTACAGGCCGGAGTTTCAAAGCTAGATTTAATGTCGATACGAAATCCGTTCGCGTGCGAGCTCTGCATTCAGCGGTCGAATTACAACCAGTAGCTGAAGGCAAGTTTGCTGCTGACGAATATACGCTGGATACAACCACGGCCGGCGGCGCTACCTTGATGTACCAAGGCAAACCAGAAGCCGCACAGTGTAAGGTTTGATAAATACTTTTCAATCTGAAAAGCTAGAAACTTCGGCGGAATAATCAGTTGTCCGCCGAAGTTCTCAATACAAAAACCATCACCGAATCCCCTGCCCCCCATTAGCCCCAAACAACACCCCCCCCAAGCTAACCCCAACACTAGCTCCAATGCGTTTAGCCAATCTATCGGCGATGCCTTCTTCAACCGTGTAATCAATCATTTCTTCGGCCTTAACCACATCACGCGCGATCGAGCTTGGGCTACGTAGCTCATCAACCAAACCCAATTGCACAGCGCGCGCGCCGGACCAAATAAGGCCCGAGAATATTTCTGGGTTGGGTTTTAGTGCTGCGCCTCGGCCATCTTTAACCGCTTTAATAAACTGTTGATGTACTTCATCCAACATAGTTTTAAAGTGCGCTTTGTGGGCTTCGTTTTGTGGGGTGAATGGGTCCATCATGGCTTTGTTGTCGCCAGCGGTTAACAAGCGGCGCTCGACACCTAATTTTTCCATTAAGCCTGTGACACCAAAGCCGTCCATACGCACACCGATCGAACCTACTAGGCTTGCTTGATCCGCGTAAATTTTGTCGGCCGCAGCTGCAACGTAGTAGCCGCCTGACGCACACAAATCGCCAATCGATGCATATACCGGTTTGTCTGGGTACTTAACCCGTAAGCGTTTAATTTCGTTGTAGATTAAACCTGATTGCACGGGGCTGCCACCGGGGCTTTCGATCGCTAATAAAATGGCTTTGCTGCCGCTGGCTTCAAATGCCGAACGCAAGGCCGTATTAATTCGCTCAGCAGACGCTTGTCCTTCAGATTCAATAACGCCTTTAATCGTTACTACGGCTGTATGCCCAGTACCTACCGTGCTTTGTTTGCCGCCCATTTTGTGATCGGCGATAAACAATTTAAACAAGATAAAGCAAGTAATTGCTAGCCAAGCCAATTTGAAAAGAATATTCCAACGGCGACGCGCTTTTTGTTCATTGATGTTGGCAAAAGCTAATTTTTCTACAATATTTTGATTTGCGTCACTCATACGAGCTTTCTATTTAAAAACGGCAGAGAACAACACTTTGCCGTCGGTTTCTTCAATATTTAATGCGCTTAACCCTTGTCCGCGGCACGGACCGCCAACGCAACGACCATCTTCGGCACTGTACATTGCGCCGTGCGTGGCACAAACAATATACAGGCCACTATCTTCAAAAAACTGACCCTCGGGCCAGTCCATTTCGACGGGTACGTGGCTGCAACGATTTAAGTACGCTTTGACTTTGCCCTCAATACGAATTGCAAACGCCGGCAGTTCACCATCGTTTGGGGTTTTTACAAAAAAGCGCACACCCTTGCCACCTTCATCAAGGGCTTGGCTTTCGCAAACCTGAATTTTTTCTTCGCTCATTACACGACCAGCAGAGCGCGTAGTTCGGGTACGGTTAGGACTACGGCGCGGCTTGGTGCGGCCCCTAAATTACTCGGATCGTGTGCGCCATAGCCAACACCCATAAACGCAGCACCTGCATTACGCGCAAGGTCTAAGTCATGCGTGGTGTCGCCAATCATCAACATTTTGTCAGTCGACACATCAAGCTCTTGCCCAAGATCGCGCAACATCCAAGGATGGGGTTTGGGCTCGCCTTCGTCGGCACAACGAGTCGCTTCAAACAGCGGCTTTAAACCCGACCCATCGAAGGCGCGTTCCAAACCAATACGAGACTTTCCGGTAGCTATCGCCAACCGCTTGCCTTGCTTCGACATGGTTTGCAATAACTCAGGAATGCCTTCAAACAAGGTTAACTCGTGATCGCGGCCCAAATAGTGGTGCCGGTAACGTTCCACAATTTTAGGTACTAGTTCGGGCGTCACTTCGGGCACTGCGTAGCGCAAAGCATCTTGCAACCCCAAACCAATTACGTGGGCGGCGCGTTCGCGGCTGGGCATTGGCAAGCCCAAATCGACGGCGGCTTTTTGAATGGATTCGACAATGATGGCAGTGGAATCAAATAGGGTGCCATCCCAATCGAATACGAAAAGTTCTATATCTGTAATTAAGCTCATGTGGAAGGAGGATTATTAGTGGAAGTGTTTTTAGCAAGCTCAGCGGGCTTGGTAGCCGATGATAATTCGGATGTTACAAAGTCATTTTTTGCAGCTTCGGGCCATTTTCCGGCAAAAGCTTCAAAGCTCTTTGGGAACGGACTTTCAAGTAAAGTATCAAGGTTTTCACGCGACTTGAACCCAAACATAAAAGCGTGTAAAAACATACGCTTATGACTATATTTCTCAAGTGCTTTGTTAAGTGTAAAATCACCATACTTAGGGTCGCCAGCAATCGGAAAACCACTGCTGGCCATATGCACACGTATTTGATGCGTACGGCCGGTTTCTAATGTTGCTTCTATTAAAGTAAACGAACCCAAAGCATGCTGCCAGCGCTTTAAGCCACGCACGACCGTAGCGGCTTCAATACCCGTTTTGTCTACAATGACGTGGCGTTCGCCGCGAGCGTCAGTGGTTTTTAACAAGGGAAAATCAATACGTTTGGACCGCAATGGGTACGAACCCACCACGATGGCGTAATACTTTTTAATGGTCGAATGTTCGCGCAACTGGTCGTGCAAATGCACTAAAGCAGCCCGTCGCTTGGCGATCAACAACAAACCCGAAGTCTCGCGATCAATGCGATGAACCAATTCTAAAAACTTAGCCTGCGGCCGCGTGGCACGCATTCGTTCAATTACACCGTGACTCACACCACTGCCGCCGTGCACTGCCATGCCCACCGGCTTATCAACGACCACAATGTCGTCGTTTTCAAAAACAATTGGAAGCTGCCCAGTAACTAAAGGAGGCGCATGCGAAAGCTCGGTTTGGGCAACCCGTACCGGCGGCACGCGCACTATTTGGCCTATAACCAAGCGGTGCTCGACAGAAACGCGTCCTTTATCAACCCTGACTTCGCCTTCGCGAACCATGCGGTAAATTCGACTTTTGGGAACACCCTTTAACAAAGTGAGTAAAAAATTGTCTAGGCGCTGGCCTTCATTGGCTTCATCTACAGTTAGCCAACGAACCTTCGGTGCGGTTTGCTCAGGGGATGATGACGGCGTCTGAGGTGTTGGCTCAACGCTAGCCGGAGATCGCAAATTTACTTGCTTTGCGGGGGGTAAATTTGAAGCGATTTGAGCAGATTGAGTACCCAATCGCACCGCCGAAGCACGATTGCTGACCGATTGGCCCATCATTGGTCGTGCTTTTGGCACAGAATCCTTGGATGTTGCTTGAGGTTTTGCACGTAAGTTATTCATCCTGCTATACTTTACAACGTCAAGGGTCAAACATGGCGCGGCATTTTGTTTAGAGTATTTTAATTCGATACTCCCATTAACAACTAAAAATGCCCGGCCGGAAGCGCCCTGCTGACGATAACCCGATGCGGTATAGGTTGTAGCACGCGGGCAAAAGACTGTTTTAAACACTCGTTTTGCTTTGCTAGAGCCAACTTATACGACGCGGGGAAACGAAATTAAGTGAATACCGCTCTGTAGCCGTGAACCTGTGCTGCAGTGATTTAAAGACAATCGAATAACAACCGAGGTCCAATCTAACTAAATAGTCATCCGTTCTCGAACCCTAATGTCAATGTTTACCGTTTTTCTAACTTTGCATTAAGAGCGCCATTAAACCCGAATTATTTAAAACTCAAGCCGTACATTTCGCGCCAGATTTGGTTTAGCTAAATCCTGTAAATCTGCTAACGCAGTTAAAGCCGAAATAATCCGTTGTAAGCAGCCAGAACCGTTTCTGTTTTGCTTTAAAGTTTTTAGTTCTAGTTGTTTTGTTGGCACTCATCGATTCAACGCGCAGTCTGTTTAGTACAGCGCAATCCAGTGTTTTACTGGGTTCATTTAAGTTTCGCTCCTACCGTGTCGCGAGCACTACGCTGCTTGCCGTCCATGTGTATTGGAGTCTGCATGAAACGCATGCTATTTAACGCAACCCACTCGGAAGAGTTGCGCGTTGCAATTGTCGATGGTCAACGACTAATCGATATCGATATTGAATCTGCCGGTCGCGAAAACCGCAAAAGCAATATTTACCAGGGTGTTGTTACCCGCGTCGAGCCCGGTTTAGAGGCTTGTTTTGTAAGCTACGGCGAAGAACGCCACGGCTTTTTACCCTTCAAAGAAATTTCACGCCAATACTTTAAACAAGGTGTTGATGTTGGTCGCGCCCGTATTCAAGACGTTATTTCCGAAGGCCAAACGATGTTGGTCCAAGTGGATAAAGAAGAGCGTGGCAACAAAGGCGCCGCTTTAACCACCTTCGTTTCGTTGGCTGGTCGTTACCTTGTTTTGATGCCCAACAACCCGCGTGGTGGTGGTGTATCGCGTCGCGTCGAAGGCGAGGATCGCCAAGAACTGCGCGAAACGATGGACAAGCTCGAAGTACCTGGCGGCATGAGCATGATTGCTCGCACGGCCGGTATTGGCCGTAGCGCCGAAGAATTGCAGTGGGATTTAAACTACTTGCTGCAACTTTGGACCGCGATTGATGGTGCCAAAGGTGGAGAAGGTGCTTACCTAATTTACGCTGAATCAAGCTTAGTTATTCGTGCAATCCGCGATTACTTTACGGCTGATATCGGCGAAATCTTAATTGATACCGAAGAAATCTACGAGCAAGCGCGTCAGTTTATGGGGCACGTAATGCCCGCTAACGTTAGCCGCGTTAAGCGCTATCGTGACGACACGCCATTGTTCTCGCGCTTCCAAATTGAGAGCCAAATTGAAACCGCGCATTCGCGCGTAGTGCAATTACCTTCCGGTGGTTCGATTGTTATTGACCATACCGAAGCCTTGGTCGCTATTGACGTTAACTCGGCCCGCTCGACTAAGGGTGCCGATATTGAAGAAACCGCGTTTCGTACCAACTGCGAAGCTGCTGAAGAAGCGGCTCGCCAAATGCGTTTGCGTGACTTAGGTGGCTTAATTGTTATCGATTTTATCGATATGGAAGCCAGCAAAAACCAACGCGAAGTCGAATCACGTATTCGTGATTCATTGCATTACGACCGCGCTCGCGTTCAGTACGGCAAAATCTCCAAATTTGGCTTGCTAGAGTTATCGCGTCAGCGTCTACGCCCTGCCCTAAACGAAGGCTCGCATTTGCCGTGCCCACGTTGCGGCGGCACCGGTGTAATTCGCGATATCGAATCGACCGCGTTGCATGTTTTGCGTCAGATTCAAGATGAGTCGATGAAAGAAAACAGTGCTTCTTTGTATATACAAGTACCGGTTGATGTTGCAACCTATTTGCTAAACGAAAAGCGCGCTGAAATTACTAAATTGGAAGCACGTAGCAAAGTTGAAGTCGTGCTAATTCCAAATCGTCATTTAGAAACGCCGCACTACAAGCTAGAGCGTTTGAAGCACGACGATGATCGTTTAGCGAGCTACCGAGCAACCTACACATTGGCCGAAAGCCCCGATGAAGACGACAGCTATTTAGCGCGTCGCCTAGAGCCACAGCCCGTGCGTCAAGCAGCAATGGTTAAAGGAATTACACCTTCGCAGCCAGCACCTTTGCCGGTCGAAGTCGTTGCGCCACCAGCACCAATGCCAGTAGCACAAGCCGTTGCAGCAGCACCTAGTGCCGCTGCAGTAGAAGCCCGCGAAGGTTTCTTTGGTCGCTTACTGAATATGTTTAAGTCTAAACCTGCGGAACCGGTTGCTTCGGTTGCTAGTGCAACCACTACTGAAGTAAAGCCGCGCGAAGCACGCGAAGGTCGTCCTGCACGCGAAGGATCTGCTGGACGTGAAAACGGCCGCAATCGTAACAGCCGCAATAGTCGTGATCGTAACGAGCGTGGTGAGCGCCCAGAGAAAGCCGAACGTGGCGAGAAGATCGAGCGCGCGGATCGTCCTGAAGGCGAGCCAAGCAATCGCAACGACCGCAATAAAAATCGCAACAAGGCCGAAGGTCGTGGCGAGCCGCGGACTAACGATAAGCAGCTAAACGATGCCAAGGCAGTTGAGGGCAAAGTGGTCGACGCTAAAGCATTGGATGCCAACCAAAATGAAGGTGCAGAAACAGGTAAAGCTGAAGGCAACCAACGTGGAGGACGTGGTCGAAATGATCGCAACCGTCAACGTGGTGAGCGTGGCGAACGCAATGCTAATGGTGCTGAAGGTAAAACCATTGATGCAACAGACAACGGCGATGCTTCGGCTGATGCGGTTTCTTTAAGCCAAACTAATTTGGACTTTGGTTCGAATCAGGCGGGTACGACGCAAGCAGGTTTAACCCAGGCAAATGCATCGGCTAATGGTGCGGAGCAAGACGGCGATCAAAATGCTGATTCGGCACGTGGTGACGGAACCGAGCGTGGTGAACGCGGTCGTGGCCGCAATCGTCGTGGCCGTGGTCGTGGTGATCGCGCAGATCGCCCCGCGCGTAATGCTAATGAAGCCCAAGGCAATGATGAATCGCCTGAAGGTAAATTTACCAGTACCGATACGCTGCTAGCCGCCACTGCTGCCGCTGCAACGGCCGGTGCCGCGATTGCAACAAGCACCGCTAGTAATGCGGTTCAAGCGGCTCCGGTTGCTAATTCAGATATGCAAAATGCAGCGCCAGTTACATCGGCCCCAGCGTTTGTTGCAACGCCTGTTGCTGCCCCAGTTGCTTCGGTGCCAACATCAGTTGCCGCACCGGTGGCACCGGTAGCGATTGCTCAAGCGCCAGTTGTTGCTGCAGCTGTAGTTAACGCTTCGGTATCAGCCCCAGTTGCTGCAGCGCCAGTGGTTAGCGCTCCGGTAGCAGCGCCAATTGCAGTTGCGCCAGCACCGGCTCCTGTTGTTGCAAGACCAGCAGCTCTTGCACCAACCCCGGCTAACTTGGACAACGTTGTTCAAGGCGCTGGTTTGGTTTGGGTACAAACAGTTGGCAACGCAGCACCGGCCGAAGCAGAGCCTGTCGTTGTCAAGCCACGCGTCCCACGCCAACGTAAGCCAAAAGCTGATACTGCGGCCGAACCGATGCAAATGGTGGAAACAAAACCGGGCGATCCAAGCTAATTTGCCGGCTTTGATTTAGCAGAAAAACTGCGCTCAGGTATGATGTTTACATTATGTCTGAGCGCATTATTCCAATAGCCGATGCCCGTTATTTTGGCGGCTTACCCGAAGTACCTTTGTCGGCAATCCCTGCTACAGGGTTAATCACAGACACGCGCGGCCGTGCGCTGCACGACTTACGGATTTCCGTTACTGATCGCTGCAATTTTCGCTGCACTTATTGCATGCCCAGTCATTTGTTTGACAAAGACTATGCATTTCTCCCCCAAGACGCCCTATTGCGCTTCGAAGAAATTGAACGCCTCGTACATATTTTTGTAGCACACGGAGTCGAAAAAGTTCGATTAACTGGTGGCGAGCCGTTGCTCCGTAAAAATTTAGAGCAATTGATTGCACGTTTAGCGCAAATCAAAACGCCATCGGGTCGATTGTTAGATTTAACACTAACCACTAACGCATCCTTGCTACCACGAAAAGTACAAGCACTTAAAGATGCTGGTTTAAAACGCATTACGGTCAGTCTTGACGCAATAGACGATGCTATTTTTCGTCAAATGAATGATGTCGATTTCCCCGTGTCGGATGTTTTAAAAGGCATTGAAGCGGCCGACAAACATGGCTTTGGCCCAATTAAAATTAACATGGTTGTCAAGCGTGGTGTAAACGATCATCAAGTGTTGCCAATGGCAAAACACTTTCGTGGCTCGGGCCATATTTTGCGATTTATCGAATTCATGGACGTTGGCAGCAGTAACGGTTGGCAAATGCAAGACGTTCTGGCAAGCGAAGATATCGCCGCCCTAATTCACCAACAATACCCCATCGAAGTTATTGACCCAAGTTACACCGGCGAAGTTGCCGAACGTTGGCGCTATTGCGATGGGCAAGGTGAAATTGGTTTTATTAGCTCGGTAACGCAAACTTTTTGTCACGACTGCACCCGCATGCGCTTAAGTACCGAAGGCAAGTTATTTACCTGCTTATTTGCAACCGAGGGCCAAGATTTACGTGCGCTAGTACGCCAAGGCTATAGCGATGAACAAATTAGTTCTGCCGTAGCTTTAATTTGGCAACGACGCGGTGACCGCTATTCAGAAATTCGCAGCGAACAAACTCCCGAACTAAAAGCCGCGCGTGCCAAAGTTGAGATGTCGTACATCGGCGGTTAAATTATGAACTCACCGCGGGTTGCTGGGTTAGTTTTAGCGGGTGGCACTAGCTCGCGCATGATTGTTAACGCAGAGCAAACCGATAAAGCATGGGTGGATTGGCAAGGCCAAGCGTTAATTAAACACGCCATTCAACGCTTACAAGATCAGGTTAATTTCTTAATGGTCAACGCTGGGCCAACTGATAAAACGCGTGCATCGTACGAGGGCTTAGGTGTCGTCTTACTGGGCGATATTGATGCCAAAGTTAGTAACGAATCGTCGGCAGATGCGCCCAGCACGGCTTCGAAACAAGGCCCCTTAGCAGGGATTTTAGCGGGCCTAATTTATTGCCAAACCAACGATCTAGCTGATTGGCTGCAGATAGTGCCTTGCGATGCGCCCAATGTGCCCAAAAACTTAGTAAAACAGCTATTGGTTAAACCGACTTTTGGGGACAACGAACGATTCGATACAAGCATTAGGATGCCCACCACTGCCAACAATCAACAACAGCCCATGTTTGCTTTGCTGCCAATAAGCATAACAAAAGCATTGCAGAATTATTTTGATACGGGAGGGAGAAGCTTATTGGCCTTCGCTAAAAGCGAGCAGCAAAAAACTGCTTATGTGCCAATGGAAGAATCACCCCAAAACAACTTTGCGAATATTAATTCGTTGGCTGATTTTGAACGGCTAATTTAACGGCAGAGTTTTTAAATCGCCGTCATTGCGACGGCGACTTGTTTTTCAAAAACGCAAAACGACTATTTACGTGATTCGATTTGACCTGGCAACGAAGCAAAGTAGGCCGAAATATTTTGCATATCGGCTTTGGTTAACTGCGCTGCTTGTGCAGACATAATCGCGTTTTTACGAGCACCGCTTTTGTAATCCATTAAAGCACGAACTAAAAAATCTTTATGCTGACCAGCCAACTTCGGGTAGCTTGGGTCAATTGTTTTGTTGCCATCGGCACCGTGGCACGAAATACAAGCAGCGACTGCTTTAGCTTGCCCAGCAGCAATGTCCGCAGCTTGGGCCGACACTGCCACGCTTGAAAGCCCAACAACTAGGGCAGTTACAACGGCGGCTTTGTTTAGTGATTGCATCATTTTCATTACTCAATATTCTTAGATTATTTAGCCGCGGTAGCAACGGGCTTTTCAGCAGCGTAGTACGCAGCTAAATCGGCCATATCTTGATCGCTTAAGCCGCTAGCTATAGCGCGCATAGTCGGGTGGCTGCGGTCGCCTTTTTTGTAAGCTTGCAACGCGTTTTCCATATATTTTGCGTTTTGGCCGGCGATTTTTGGAACCGAATAAACAACCGGAAACGACGCTTTATAACCAGCGATACCGTGGCAACCAATACACATCGAAACCTTCGCTTCGGCAGCCTTGGCGTTACCAACAACAGCTTGGGCTTGAGCGTTTGTTGAGGCCAATGCCAAACCAAAAGCGGCGGCAACCAACAAACGAGAATTAAAACGGATATTTTTCATTATTGCGAACTCGGCATTTGCCGTTTTGTGTTTTTGGATGCAGACTCATGCAAGCAGTTTGTAGTACCGAGATATTTCCCTGAACGACCCTAATTTTACAGAAGCCCCGTTTAAGCCGTCTACTCCGCATGACAAGCGCATAGATTCTGCGACAATGGGACACCAAATTTTAAGAGAACTTGAATGCGATTTGAAGGTTCAACCAACTACGTAGCCACAGATGACCTACGTTTAGCCGTGAATGCCGCAGTTACCCTGCAACGCCCTTTATTAATTAAAGGCGAACCGGGTACCGGAAAAACGATGTTAGCAGAAGAAGTAGCGGCCGCTTTAAAGATGCCTTTGTATCAGTGGCATGTTAAATCAACCACCAAAGCCCAACAAGGTTTGTACGAATACGATGCGGTTAGCCGCTTACGCGATTCGCAATTAGGTGATTCAAGCGTAAAAGATATTCGAAACTACATCATTAAAGGCGTGCTCTGGCAGGCCTTTACGTGCGAAGAACAAGCCGTTTTGTTAATCGACGAAATTGATAAAGCCGATATTGAGTTTCCTAACGATTTGCTACGCGAAATCGACAAGATGGAATTTTATGTCTACGAAACGCGCGAGCTCATTAAAGCCAAACATCGCCCAGTCGTTATCATTACGTCTAACAACGAAAAAGAGCTTCCTGATGCATTTTTACGGCGCTGTTTTTTCCACTACATTAAGTTCCCCGATAGGGACACAATGCAAGCGATCGTGGACGTGCATTATCCGAATCTTAAAAAAGATTTACTTAAAGCGGCATTGGAAACGTTTTACAAAATTCGCGAGTTGCCAGGCCTTAAGAAAAAACCCTCGACCTCCGAGTTTATTGATTGGCTAAAATTGTTAATGGCCGAAGATATCGGCCCAGAGGCGCTACATGCCAGCGAATCTAAAAACGCGATTCCGCCATTACATGGCGCGTTGTTAAAGAACGAACAAGATGTTCATTTATTTGAGCGCTTAATGTTTATGAATCGCAATAATCGGTAATTAGCGATGATCGATCCAAAACCCATCGTTATTGAAGGCTACGGGCTGCGTTTAGAGCCTATTGCTTTCGCGCACGAAGCTGGTCTACGCGAAGCAGCTTGCGACGGTGAACTTTGGAACCTGCGTGTTACGTCAGTCCCCGAGCCAGACAAAGTAGTTGAGTACATCGAAACCGCACTAGCGGGCTTGGCTGCGGGTCACCGTATAGCTTGGGTCGTTAAAGAGCAAGCCTCTGGCCGCGTATTGGGTTCGAGCAGCTATCACGACATATTGGTGGCTGTTGATCGGGTTGAAATTGGCTACACGTGGTACCGCAAATCGGTGCAACGCAGCTTTGTAAACACCGTTTGTAAAATACTGTTGATGCAGCATGCCTTCGACACCTTAGGTTGCAAAGTCGTTGGCTGGCGCACCGATATTTTTAACTTTGCATCCCAACGGGCAATCGAACGTTTGGGCGCAAAACGTGATGGCATTGTGCGCCATCATGCGTTACGCCGCGATGCAACTGTTCGCGATACTGTGATGTACAGCATGTTGCTAGAAGCTTGGCCAAAAGCTAAAGAGCAACTGCTTGCGCGGTTATCAAAAACACCCGCAATAACACCCACAACTGCAAACGAAGTATTTGCACCAATCGAATTCGTTGATATTACCGAAGACAACGTTAATTCAATTCTAAAACTTGAAGCTGGTGCAAATGGTCTTCGTATGGTTGCTACCAACGGGACCTCAATTGCACAAGCAACTTACAATAAAAACGCTCGTCAATTTGGCATTCAGCGCGCAGCGCAAGGGGATCAACCCGCGGTCATGGTGGGGTACTTGCTTCTTTGGGACCCTAGCCTGCACGAGCAAACCAAACAACCTGTCGATCAACTGTATGTTTGGCGCTTGATGATCGACTTTAAACATCAGGGTAAAGGCTACGGTGCGCAAGCGCTGCGAAAGGTTCAAGCGATGGCGTCGACAATGACGGGAATAACTAAAGTTGCACTTAGCCATCAAATGATCGAGCACAACCCTAAGCCTTTTTACGAATCATTAGGGTTTGTTGCCACGGGCGTTATTGAAGATGAGGAAGCGCAAATGATTTGGAAAGTACCCGCCTAGTGTCTGCAGTCTCCAATTTTATAAATTTTATTTCAAACGCATTTTCGCCATGGTGGTTCTTAAGCGCCGCTATAGCGTTCGAAGTGGCTGGCACTACCTTAATGAAGTTATCTGATGGTTTGCGTAACCTCACGCCCACCATTGCCATGTTTGGTTTTTATGCCTGTGCGTTTGCATGCAATGCAATTGCGGTACGCAAACTTGATTTGTCGGTGACCTACGCTATTTGGTCTGGCGTTGGTACGGCGGCCACAGCATTAATCGGTTTTATGTATTTTAAAGAACCGCTCACAGCCATGCGTTTATTCGGTATCGTGCTTATTATTTCGGGCGTGTTCGCGCTTCGCCTTAGCATTCCTGCGAAGCTTTAACGTGACTGTTTTAACAAAATTGTTTTAAGGCTATTTTTATGTTGATCGATTTTTTTCTTCACCTCAAAGAACGTAAATTACCGGTCTCGGTAAAAGAGTATTTAATGCTCTTAGAAGGTTTGCAAAAACACGTCATCGAACCATCGGTTGATCAGTTCTATACTTTCTCGCGCGCGTGCTTAGTTAAAGACGAGCGCAACTTTGATAAGTTCGATCGCGCTTTTGGCGAGTACTTCAAAGGCGTGCAAAACCTTGTGGGCATTAATGCAGAAATCCCGCTCGATTGGCTGCAACGCAAAATGCAAAAAGAGTTTACCGCTGAAGAAAAAGCAGCCATTGAGGCTATGGGCGGTCTCGACAAATTAATGGAACGCTTTAAGCAATTACTAGAGGAACAAAAAGAGCGTCACGAGGGCGGCAACAAATGGATTGGTACGGGCGGTAAATCGCCATTTGGTAACGGTGGTTACAACCCCGAAGGTATTCGCGTTGGCGGCCCCTCTGCCGGTAATCGCACGGCTATTAAAGTTTGGGAGCAACGCGCTTACCGCGATTACGACGACCAAGTTGAACTAGGTACGCGCAATATTAAAATTGCCATGCGCCGCTTACGCAAGTTTGCGCGCGAAGGTGCCGAACTTGAGTTGGACATGAACGACACCATTGCCAGCACTGCTCGCAACGCGGGTTGGTTAGATATTAAATTGGTACCCGAGCGCCACAACACGGTAAAAGTGCTCATGCTGTTAGATGTGGGCGGTACGATGGACGACCACATTAAACGTACCGAAGAATTGTTCTCGGCTGCCAAAACAGAATTTAAACACATGGAGTTTTATTACTTTCATAACTGCGTGTACGATTTTGTTTGGAAAAACAACTATCGCCGCAAATCCGAACGCTTACCCACATGGGATTTAATTCGCAAATTTAATAGCGACTATCGCTTAATTTTTGTTGGCGATGCCACCATGAGCCCCTACGAAGTACTTCAACCCGGCGGCTCGGTCGAATACAACAACGAAGAAGCCGGCGCGGTCTGGCTACAACGCCTGGTCGAACGTTTTCCTAAGTTTGCATGGCTCAACCCCGAACCCGAAGCATCGTGGGATTACCGGCAATCTGTATCCGTGATCAAACAAGTGATGAACAACCGAATGTACCCTGTTACTTTGCAAGGGCTAGAGAAAGCTATGCGGGATCTATCCAAATAGTTCAGATTTCGCTTACATCTTTTTACATTTGTTGCACCCCTGCGGTCGGTTAGTTTCAAGGCAGGCGCGTTTAATACGGAAATGATCTCGCAAAGGAGTTTTCGATGAACGCAATGCACCCTTCTGGCCTTCCCACTACCCTACCCAAGACCCATCCATTAATTTTGGCGGCTTCTATTGCCGTTATTTTTGCCAGCGCTACTGCAATGGCATCAATGTTTGGATTGATTGGGTCGTCGGCGCCTAAAGCAACAACGGTAACGCCCCTTACAAGTTCGATAGCGCCAGTTTCGTCGGCCAATGCAACTCCAGTAGCAGCTTCCGTCGCGGCGACTTCGGCAACTTTACCGGCGGCCTCTTCTGTTTCACCTGAGGCAGTTAAAACGCCTATTATTCTTGCACCATCGGCTTCTAAAGCAATTCAATTGCCCGCTGCGGGTTCCGAAACTGCAAGCCGCGCAAGTGCGACGCCAGTTCGCCCTGCGACAACTCGCACAGCAAGTGCCACAAGTCCGGTCAATACTCCAATTACCGCTTCGAAGCCGTCGTATCCAGTGATTGCACAAAACCCGACTCCACCTGTGCAAGACAACCCAGCTAGTTATCCCGCCGTTAGTTATCCCGTTGGTAATCCCCCAGTACAAAATGCACCTGTAATAGCATCGGCTCCTGTACCGGATTATCGCTCGGCACCTGCACCGCAACAAACAACACAAACGCAATACATCGACCCTAATATTGGTACCGTCACCAGCATTCGTGAAGACCAACGCAAGAGCCAAGGTTCGGGCGTAGGCGCTATTGCAGGCGGCGCAGTTGGCGGTGCCTTGGGCAACCAAATGGGTAAAGGCAATGGTCGCGTTGCAGCCACTATTTTGGGAGCCATTGGCGGCGGTTTAATTGGTAACGAAATTGAGAAAAGCCAACGCGTTGTTACGACTTATGTTGCAACGGTTCGTATGCCTGATGGCGCAATTCGTAATTTTAATTTTTCTAGCCGCCCTGCTTTAACGGTTGGCGATCAGTTTGATATTCGGACGGCTCCACAGGGTTCGCAAGCGCAATACGTAAAGCCCCGTAGATCAAGTCCGCCGGAAGCAGTTCGTAGCGATACGATGCGTAGCGATAACCCCTACAACACTTAATTTAACCCAGCATTTTTAACGCTGTACTTTTAAAGCGTTATCCCAAAATGGGCGGGGCTGCTTTTAGCACCTCGCTCATTGTCGTTAAACCGGCCGCTATTTTCTCGGCACCGGTAATCCGCATGGGTTTCATGTCGTGGCGTAACGCAGCTTTACGCAAATCACGCAGTTCAGCTTTGTCTGACACCATTTGGCGAAGCTCGTCGCTCATTGGTAGCATTTCATACAAACCAGTTCTGCCCTTATAGCCAGTGTTACGGCAATCTAAACAGCCCACTGGTTTATAAATACGCTCGGGCTTAGGCATAGTAAACGGCTTGATTAAATGATCCCATTCTTCTTGGGTCATTTCGCCTTCGGCTACTTTGCAGTGATGGCATAACTGGCGCACTAAACGCTGGGCCATGACGCCAATAAAAGTTGCACTTAACAAGTACGGTGGCACACCTAAATCGAGCAAACGCGTTACCGCGCTGGCTGCATCGTTGGTATGCAATGTTGACAAGACTAAGTGCCCAGTCAGCGCCGCTTGAATCGCCATTTCCGCGGTTTCCAAATCGCGGATTTCGCCAACCATAATAATGTCGGGGTCTTGGCGCATTAACGCGCGAATGCCATCAGAAAAACTTAAATCAATATTGCCATTGACTTGCATTTGGTTAAAGCTGGGCTCGACCATCTCAATTGGGTCTTCGACAGTACACACGTTCACTTCTTCGTTGGCCAAGCCTTTTAATGTGGTGTACAACGTGGTCGTTTTACCGGAGCCTGTGGGGCCTGTTACCAAAACAATACCGTTGGGGCGCGAAGTCATATCGGCCCAAATTATCTCTTCGTTTTTTTCAAAACCAAGCTCGTTAAAATTCTTTACCAGTACCTCGGGATCAAAAATACGCATCACCATTTTTTCACCAAAAGCAGTGGGCATTGTGGCTAAACGCAATTCAATTTCACGACCCGCTGCTGTACGGGTTTTAATGCGACCATCTAATGGGCGGCGTTTTTCAACCACGTCCATGCGGCCCAGCAATTTAATTCGGCTGACCATCGCAGCTAACACGGCCATGGGTACTTGATAGACATTGTGCAATACACCGTCAATACGAAAACGGATGCTCGCGTTATCGCGGCGCGGCTCTAAATGAATATCACTGGCGCGTGAGTCAAAGGCGTATTGCCAAAGCCAATCAACAATCGTAACAATATGCTGATCGTTGGCATCAAAATTTTTGCCTGTCTTGCCCATTTCAACCAGCGACTCCAAGTTTTGCTGGTTGTTATTAATACCGCTTTTAGTAGCGTCACGTACCGTTTTGGCAAGATTAAAAAACTCTACAATGTAGCGCTGAATATCAATAGGGTTAGCCACCACCACGCGAATATCGCGGCGTAGCATTTGCTGTAATTCTTTCACCCAATCGGTTAAAAATGGTTCAGCTGTTGCAACCACAACTTCGTGTGGTTTTACATCAACCGGCAAAATTCCAAAGCGCTCGGCATAGCCCGAACTCATTAGCTCGCCTAGCTTAGCCACTTCGATCTTCATTGGATCGATATGAAAATACTGCATCTCTGCTTTACGAGCAAACCACTCTACTAAAAATTCTAGATCTAAAACAATTTGTGGCGGCTTAAACCGCTTGGGTAAGCGCGTTGCTATTTGTACCAAAGCATGTTGATCGCTGGACGACGACAGGTTAATACTTTCGGCGATACGCTTGGCCTCAGAACGCTCAATCACGCGGTCGTGATACAAGGCGCGCAATATGTCTTCGACCTTAACTTTTTGCCCACGAACGCCCACCGGCTTCATCGCAGCAGGCTGCTCTGAAATCGTGTTGGCATTCATTGTGTTATCCGCTACAGCTGTGTTCAAAATCAGGCTCCAAAAAGGGCGATCCAATAACGCAACGAGCACTGTAAGCCGAGGAGCTGTCTAGGTGTTAGAAGCGTGAACCAAAAGGATGGGTGCGCGGCTGGGCGGCTGCGTGCTTGGTATGAACGGTGGGGGGCGTTGTATTTTATCGAACGGGTAAAACTAAACCGACAAACCGACCCCATCACCAGCTTTTAGTGCATTCACCCAACCTCTAGCCTTCAACCCATACTGCTGCTCAACAATTGCAGCACGTTCGTACAAGCTCTCAATTGGTTGGTCAAATACTGGCCCTTTAAAAGCGAGCGCAATTATGTTGCCGGCTTCAACCGGCGGTAAGGCCAAAACGCGTCCATCAAACACTTGTTTTAAGCGCTTTAAGTTGCGCTCAAAGCTGGCGTGCTCGCCAAACAAGTTCACTGCTAATACGCTGCCCTTAGGGTCCATTGCGTTAAATACGTGTTGATAAAACTCGACGGTTTCGCATACTGGACCGCGTGCGTGTTGGTCATACAGATCGATTTGAATCACACCGAAGCGATTTTTTATAGCAGGCCGGGCAATGTAGTTGTTTGCGTCGTCGTTGACTAAAACGAGTTGCTGATGTTCGCGCGGTAGGCGAAATGCAACATGCGCGGCTTGAATCACCGAGCTACTAATTTCGACAGCAGTTAGTTCCGATTGGGGCATGTGCCGCAACACGAATTTCGAAAGCGCAGCTGCACCCAGTCCCATTTGCAGTTGACGTTCCGGCGGCGCTAAAAACAGCAACCACGCCATCATATGCTTGCAATAATCAAGCTCTAGGGCATCGGGTTTGCTAAGGCGCATGGCGCCTTGCACCCATTCGGATGCAAAATGTAAAAACCGGACGCCCCCAACTTCTGAGAAAGAAATTTGGGGATCCGGCTTTATCTTTGCGCGCAGTTGCGCTGCCGTTTTTGCTGTTTTAATTTACGCTAACCCAAGCAACAATGTATTGACGGACTTAACGTAAGCCGCTGGGTCTTCTAAATGGCCACCTTCGGCCAGTAGCGCTTGATCAAACAACAAGTGACACCACTGATTAAACTGCGCCTCTTGCCCTGCATCAATGGCTTTTAGACGTGCAATAAACGGATGACTAGGGTTAATTTCTAATACCGGTTTGCTATCGGGGGCTTTTTGTCCGGCTTGCTTTAATAAGCGTTGCAAATGTCCACTAACGTCGCCGTCTTTAGCCACTAAGCAGCTGGGCGAATCGACCAAACGATTGGTTACTTTAACATCGCTGGCTTTGTCGGCTAAAGCGGTTTTCATGCGTACTAAAATATCTTCGTTGGCTTTATTAGCATCGTCCAACTGCTTGGTTTCTTCTTCGCTAGATAGTGCGCCTAAATCGACCGAACCTTTGGCTACCGACACTAGTTCTTTGCCATCAAACTCGTTGAGGTAAGACAACATCCATTCGTCAACTCGATCGGTCATCAATAAAACTTCGACGCCCTTCGAACGAAATACTTCTAAGTGCGGGCTGTTGCGGCCCGCTTTGGTGTTCTCGGCAGTGACGTAATAAATTTTGTCTTGTCCTTCTTTAAGACGGCTAACGTAATCGCTTAACGAAACAGTTTGCTCGTCACCTTCGGCATTGGTTGAGGCAAAACGCAACAACTTTGCAATGCGCTCTTGATTACCAAAATCTTCACCAGCGCCCTCTTTTAGTACCGAACCAAAGTGAGTCCAAAACTCTTCGTACTTTTCTTTTTTGTTTTCAGCTAAATCTTTGAGCATGCTTAACACGCGCTTAGTCGATCCTTCGCGAATCGCTTTTACATCGCGGCTCTCTTGCAAAATTTCGCGTGATACATTTAACGGTAAATCAGCGGAATCAATTACACCGCGCACGAAACGCAAGTAGCCAGGCATTAACTGCTCGGCCTCGTCCATGATAAAGACGCGTTTAACGTAGAGTTTTAAGCCGTGCTTTTGTTGGCGGTCGTATAAATCAAAAGGTGCTTTTGCCGGAATAAACAATAATTGAGTATATTCGGTGCGTCCCTCAACCCGGTTGTGGGTATGGGCGATAGGGTCTACAAAATCATGGCTAATGGCTTTGTAGAACTCGTTGTACTGCTCTTCGGTAATTTCGCTTTTGCTGCGAGTCCATAGAGCGCTTGCTTGGTTAACGGTTTCAACTTCTTCATCGGTGACGTAACCGCTTTTTTCTGCATCCCATTTTTCTTTGTGCATACGAATCGGCAAACCGATGTGATCGGAATACTGGCGCACAATGCGGCGCAACGCTTGACCCGACAACAAATCGGCCGGGTCTTCGCCTTCGGCGTCACTAGCGGGGGTGCGTAAATGCAATTGTATTTCTGTTCCGCGGCCCGCTTTTTCGGTGTGAGTAATACTAAATTCACCGGAACCGTCTGATTCCCATTCGACCGCTTCATTAGCAGCAACACCGGCCTTGCGGGTACGAACCGTTACTTTATCGGCCACGATAAATGCCGAGTAAAAACCAACGCCAAACTGACCAATTAAATTGCTGTCTTTGGACTTATCGCCGTTCTTGTCATCCGACAAAGTCTTAAAAAACTCTTTTGTGCCCGAGCGCGCAATGGTTCCCAAGTTGTCAATACACTCTTGGCGATTCATGCCAATACCGTTATCCGAAATGGTAATGGTTCGCGCCGCTTTATCAAAACTAATGTCGATATGTAGATCGCCATCGCCTTCGTACAAGTCTTGCTGATTAAGCGCCAAGAAACGCAATTTATCGCAAGCATCGGAAGCATTTGAAATGAGCTCGCGCAAGAAAATTTCACGGTTGCTGTACAGCGAGTGAATCATCAAGCTAAGCAATTGCTTAACTTCGGTTTGAAAGCCTAGGGTTTGTTTTTCAGAGGTAGTGGCGGTCATGGCTGCAATGATTAATTAAGTTGGAGCAAATATTGGGATGAAATCGGATTTTTCAAGCATTAATTCTTTTGATCCAAAGCCTTGCCTAAAGCATTCAACATGGCGGGCTTTGAACAAGCCGCAATGTTAAACCGCAAAAACCTGCTTTCACGCTGATCGGGGTGGAACAAACTGCCCGGTGCTAGCAAGTAACCCTGCTCTAGCATGCGACGGGCGAGCGCATTTGTATTTTTGCCGGCATCCATCCATAAAAACATACCCACGCCAGGATTGGCGTAGGCGCGCAATCCCAAACGCTCTAGGCTCTTGGTAGCCGACTCGCGCACTTGTGAAAGCCGCGTACGAAGGCGCTCTAAATGATGGCGGTAGTGGCCCTCGGACAAAATTTTGTAGACTAAGCGCTCGCCCAATTCGGAAGAAGTTAAACCGACTAGCATTTTAGTATCGGTAAATTCGCGCGCCAACGCGGGGTCTGCCGCAATAAAACCGACGCGCAAATTAGGTGCTAATGTTTTCGAGAAACCGCCCAAATAAATGACGCGTTTAAGCTGATCTAGGCTAGCTAAGCGAGTGCAGTTTTGCGCCTGCTGTCCAAAGTGCAAATCGCAATAAACATCATCCTCTACTAGCCAGTAATCGTGCTCCTCGGCAATGCGTAACATTTGAAACGCCTTGGCCGCACTAAGCGCTGTACTGGTAGGGTTATGCAAGACACTACTGGTTACGTACAGGCGTGGTTTATGCAATTGACTTAAGTTGCGAAGCGCATCTAAATCGGGGCCGTCAGGCAGGCGCGGTACGCCAACAACTTTGACACCCAAGCGCGATAATCTGCCAAATAGCAAGAACCAACTCGGGTCATCTACTAACGCTGTATCGCCCGGTTTTAATAAAGATTGAGCGACTAAATCTAGCCCTTGAGTTACGCCGCAAGTGGTTAAAATTTGCTCGGGTTGCGCTTCAATTTCCATTGCCGACAATTTCATTTGCAATTGCTGGCGTAATGGTAAGTAACCTTGCGGCTGCCCATAGTCTAAAAATGCAGCACCGTTTTGGCGGCCAATAGAACGCAAACTGGCGCTAACTAATTCGGCATCTAACCACTGCGCTGGCAGCACCCCGCCGCCAGGTGCATCACCGGCTGGTAACTGGCGAAACATATTGCGTAACAACCAAACAACATCGATGTTTGGGTTCGGCGATTCAGCCCAAGCGCGTGCTTTTTTTAACGACGCATCGACGTTGCGATGACGCACAAAAAACCCGCTACCACGGCGCGACTCTAAATGACCGCGCGCTATTAAACGATCGTAAGCTTCGACGACCGTAAAGCGCGAAACTTGTGCGTCCACAGCAAATTGGCGAATTGACGGAATGCGGCTACCGGATCTAAATACCCCTTGCTCTATTCGGCGTTCGTACCACTCTACAATTTGTTCAACCAAAGTACGCTCAGAGCCTTGCTCTAGTTGCGGAACAAATTGCGGAACCGTGAAGCCTAAAGCGCTAGATTCAGCAGCGCGACTAGCATTACTTGTGAATAATTCCAATTTGAATATAAACCTATATTGATGTTGCACAATTTGAAATCGATAACCTAGACACTCGCAAGTACCGGCCATTTACTTTACAATTGTGCCGGAAGGTTTGCCAATACAGCCAACTGTTAATATCACTTATTGTATTGGTACTGTATCGTTTTTGTAAAGTAGCCAATGATAAGCTACACGCATGAATACTTTTACCCTCCGCTGCTATGGATTTTATTAATCAATCATTCGTAGCGCTAACCCTTTTTGCATTTGTTAGCTCAATCACTCCTGGTCCCAACAACTTAATGTTGCTTGCTAGTGGCGTTAACTTTGGGTTCAAAGCCACCATCCCGCACATGTTGGGGATAGGCATTGGATTTGGCTTAATGTTATTGGGTGTTGCAATGGGTTTTATGCAATTGTTTGGCCTTGTACCGTTGCTTCGCACCCTGATGAAGTGGGCCGGTGTGGCTTACTTGTTATGGATGGCGTGGGGATTGGTACGAGCTGCACACCAGCAACAATCCGGTTTGGCTGACAACGCAGGCAACAGAAAACTAAAGCCCATGAGCTTTTTTGCTGCGGCAGCTTTTCAATGGATCAACCCTAAAGCTTGGTGGATGGCAGTTTCTATGAGCAGCGCCTATTTACCGGTAAATCCATCAATGTCTTTATTGTTAATAGCGGCCCTGATATTTGTCGTCATCAACATTCCAACCGTTTCGCTATGGACATTTTTAGGAACCCAAATGCGCCGCTGGCTTACCGAACCCAAAAAACTAATGCTCTTTAACTACACTATGGCCGTATTGCTAGTGGCTTCGTTACTTCCGATTGTGTTTGAAAAATGAACAACACAACAAAAGGCTATGCGCTGGGCTTAGTAGGCATCGTGATGTTTAGTATGACCCTGCCCGCCACAAAAATTGCCGTCGTAGAAATGACACCTAACTTTATTGCGTTTGGCCGCGCTTTGGTGGCCGGTTTGCTTGCAGTAGTCGTATTAGCGGCGCGCAAAGCAACTCTCCCTACCCGCGAACAGTGGCCTTGGATTGCCATAGCGGCTTTTGGCGTTGTATTTGGTTTTCCGTATTTTTCTACGCAAGCATTACGCGGCATGAGTGCCAGCCATGGGGCCATTATTACGGGCTTATTGCCATTAGCAACAGCTGCTTGCGCTGTTGTCTTGAACCGAGAGCGCCCTGCAAAAGTTTTTTGGATATGGGCGCTGCTAGGTAGCGCGATTGTTATCGGCTTTGCGCTGCTTAGTAATAGTGACGGATTCAAAGCCAACTTCGCAATGTTTGCCGCTATTATTTTAGGCGCGATTGGTTACGCAGCGGGCGCGCGGTTATCGGCAAAATTAGGTGGCATCAACACGATTTGCTGGGCTTTAGTGCTTAGTCTACCAATAAACGCCCTACTGGTTTGTCTAACAACAATACCACCAACGACCACTAGCCCACAGGCCTGGCTGGCGTTTGCTTATATTAGTGTTTTTTCGATGTTTATCGGCTTCTTTTTTTGGTACAACGGCCTGGCTATTGGCGGCGTTGCAAAGGTTGGGCAAATACAATTACTGCAACCGTTTTTTACGATTGCATTTGCGAATCTTGTAAACAAAGAGCCATTTGAAATACGTACTTTAATGGTTGGCGTGTTGGTCGTTTTTGTGGTGATGATGGGGCGGCGCAGCTCGGTAAAACGGTAATTGGGTATCCGTTAAACCAACCGCGCCCCCCCTTGTGAGCTGTAATGACCGCCTACCTAAAATTAGCGATCTACTAGAAATCGCGCTACGTCGTTTTTCATTACGCAGCTCGATTAATACAAAGATTCAAAGCAAACGCACTATGCCTTTTGACGACGTGTTGCAATTAAGCCAACTAACCCTAAGCCAAACAAAGCAAGCGAGCCCGGAATTGGAACCGCATGAGCAGCAGCGTTAGACCAATGCGCGGTGTAATCGTTTGCAACAGCGCCTGGATTGGCGACGGCGTCACCAAAGTTATACGCTTGCATGATAGTTCCTCTAAAACCAGTGGTTCCGTTAATTGTTCTGTCTGTGTAGACCAAATCACCATTTAGTAGAAACTCGAAAGCACTTCCTGTAAATTGAATTTTGAACGAGGTCCAATCGTTATATTCTACGGGTGTTACTAAGTCGATCCAAGCACCCAAATCACCGTCAAAAACACGGTAACGGGCAACGCCGCCGTAGTTTGTAAATCCGAAAATTGGGTAACTGGTTATTCCTGCATACACGTTTGAAGGATCGAAGGCCGTATTGGCCATGATGCCCCAAATGTCTGTACGTACATTTCCGGCAGTCCCACTACTCCAAGACTCCGGTATATACAAGTCGGCTGCAATTGACGAACCAGCACCACCAGAAACTAAATGTTGACGACCTTGGGTGTTGTAGAACGCACCTGAAAAGCCTGCTGGACGGTTGGCTGTACTACCAGCGGAAGTAATTCCAATACCAAGCACGTCATCGCGTCCTTGGTAAGTGCCAACGTTAGCAAATGTCGTTGGCTCATAACGATCTGTATACCAACCTGTTGCAGCAAATTGAGTGGCTGACGTTGGCGTAATATCATTGAAATCGGGCATCAGCGGCGCAGCGGCAGCGTTAATTGAAACTAGTGTTATGGCGGCAGCAAGGGTGAAAGTCTTCAACATCATGTAAGTCCTAAAAGTTAATTGTTTTTTGGAAATAAAATTTCTGAAATTTACAAAGCAACAATTAGGCCAGTCATGACCAATTGGTTTAATACTGACTCAAGCCTTTGAGTTTATTGAGAAACCCCCGTTCGCCCTGTTAGTACGTTAATCTAGATACAAATCTAGGAAGTCAGTGGAAAAAAGGCCGACATTTTTTAGTTTCGTTTTAAAATACTAACCAAATAATTACGTGATTTATGTCACGCGCAACGTAGAGAAAAATTCACAATCAAAAGACCAACATGCCATTTAAAAACGTATTTTATGATCCTAGTCAAGACAACGGCGTCTTCGATCAAGCAGTAGCAAAAACATTTAAAAGTGCGGCTTTGTTATTGCTTGTTGTATCGACGATAGCGGTTTTTCTATACCTGTTTAAATCAACAAAATTGGCGTCCGGTAGTTTTTTTATTGCCCTAAGCAGCGTTTGGATTGGCGGTGCAGCGTTCCGTATTCTTTCAGGCAAAGAACAAGCTAGTGCAGCAGCATTATTTTTTGCGATTTTAGCCAGCGTAGTTGGTTTGTATGCAGCGGCCGCAATTGCTTATGCCTTACCCCTTGCATTCGTTTGTTTATTTATGGCTACCTTGTTTGCATTGGCGGCCTGGCGTTTTTCTTACAAATAGAAATCGCATATACAAACAGCACGCTATATTTATTACTTTTGGTTTGGTGCCAGCTGTACTTAAACCGTGGGACGACAGCACTAACGTCGAACAAACACCAAGGTAAACTTCAATGGCTTAAAATCATTGGATACCCGTTATGCCCCACCTTCCCGCCTCGGCTGCGCTTTCGCATGTGCGAGTGATCGATCTTACCCAAGTGCGTGCTGGCCCTACGTGTTGCCGTCAATTAGCTGATTGGGGAGCCGATGTTGTGCAAGTGCAAATGCCGGAGCACATGCGGGGTGACGATACACTAGGCGGGCAAGAGGGCTCCGATTACCAATACACACATCGCAATAAACGCTCGATCACGCTTAATTTAAAAGAGCCTGAAGGAATCGCTCTATTAAAACGTTTAATTGCTGGTGCCGATGTAGTGGTCGAGAACTTTCGACCCGACGTTAAGTTTCGACTTGGTATCGATTACGAGAGTTTAAAGGCGGACAACCCGCGCTTAATTTTTGCCAGTATTTCTGGCTTTGGACAGACGGGTCCTTTAGCCCAACGCCCTGGCTTTGACCAAATTGCCCAAGGCATGGGTGGCTTAATGTCAGTAACAGGGCAACCTGATGGCGAACCGTTGCGCGTGGGCATACCTATTGCTGACCTTTGCGCCGGCATTTTTGCAGCGCAAGGTATTTTAGTGGCGCTTATTGAACGAGAAAAATCGGGCCAAGGTCAATGGCTACACACCTCGCTACTAGAGTCAATGGTGTACATGATGGATTTTCAAACATCACGCTGGTTAATTGACGGCGAAGTAGCTAAACAAGCCGGAAATTTTCATCCAACCAGTATTCCAACCGGCGTTTATAAAGCGCGCGACGGCTACATGAACATTGCCGTATTTGGCTCCAAAATATGGGAACGCTTTTGCACTATTCTTGGCGCTCCGGCTTGGGTTACCGATACGCGCTATGCCAATAAAGCTGGCCGCTCAGTCAATCGCGATGCGCTAAATGCTGAAATTAATGCCCGTTTGGCAGCGCAAGACCGCGCCTATTGGATTAAAGAACTTAATGATGGTGGCGTTGCATGCGGATTAATCAACAGCATGGACGCCGTGTTTGACGAACCGCAAGTACAGCATCTTGGAATGGTGAAAGAAGTGGTCTCAGCACATCGCGGCAAGCAACGGCTAGTTGGGCAACCAGTGCAGTTAGAACGCACGCCAAGCACTATCGCTAGATCGACGCCAAAACGAGGTGAGCATACCGATGAAATTTTAGGGCAGTTAGGCTTGAGCGCTCAAGACTTAACCCGACTCAAGGCTAACGGAGTTTACTAAATGACTGAAATTGTTTATCAATCGCCCACCGAAAAAGTAAATGCTTGGCTAGATGGTTCATCGCTGTTTATCGAATTTAACAATCCAGCTCGTCACAACGCATTAAGTGTTGATATGTGGGAAGCGGTGCCTACGTTATTGGCTTTAGCAGAACAAGATACTCGGGTTCGGCTGGTGGTGTTTAAAGGCGCAGGGACCAAAGCTTTTGTGTCCGGTGCAGACATTTCTCAATTTGAAGATATGCGTGCCGCGCGCGAAGCCGTAACACGCTACGAGGCAATGGCAGAAGCGGCGCTGATGGGTATTTACAATTTTCCTAAGCCCACCCTAGCCTGCATTCAAGGTTATTGTATTGGCGGCGGTTTAAATGTAGCCATTAGTTGCGATATGCGCATAGCAACTGCCGATTCGGTTTTTTCGGTTCCAGCGGCGCGCTTAGGTTTGGGTTACCGTTATTCGGCAATGAAAAACTTGGTCGATTTAATTGGCCCCGGCGCTGCAAAAGATTTGTTTTTTACCGCACGGCGTATCGATAGCATCGAGGCACATCGACTAGGCTTGATAAACCGTTTTTGTGCTACTACGGACCTACCTTTATTGCTTGCAGAATATACCGAAGCGTTGGCAGTCAATGCGCCTTTAACGATTCAAGCAGCAAAGGCAATTACGCGCGAAGTTTTAAAAACCCCACACGACGCCGATCTTGCAAAATGCCAGCAATTAATTCGCGGCTGTTTTGATAGCGCAGATTATGCCGAGGGACGCACTGCATTTATGGAAAAACGCCAACCTGTGTTTAAAGGACAATAACAGTTGAAATCATATTTTTTAGTTAGTGACGATCACGGCGCGCGCTTAGAACTGCGCGAAGTTGCCCAGCCCACTGCGGGGCCAGGACAAGTGCTTGTAAAACTACATGCAGCGGCCCTTAATCGGGGTGAATTTATTCACGGACACGGCCTTCACGCTACTGGCAGCGCCAAAGCTGCGGGCATGGAAGGCGCGGGCGAAATTGTGGCGCTTGGCGAAGGCGTCAACACACTAAAAGTCGGCGACAACGTTATGGGGCGCTGTGGCGGGGCTTTTTCTCAGTACGCCGTAATGGATGTACGCGAAGCAATGCCCGTACCTAAGGGGCTTAGCATGGCAGAGGCCTCGGCAATTCCACTCACCTTTTTAGTTGGGTTTGATTTACTGGTGTTGCAGGGCCATTTAAAAGCGAATCAATGGATGTTAATTAATGGCGTTTCATCGGGCGTTGGCGTGGCCGCCTTACAAATGGGCAAAGTGCTCGGCGCGCAAATAATCGGCACCTCCGGTTCGCAAGAAAAAATTAATGAACTAACGGCGCTCGGCTTAGATGTCGGCCTTGTCACTCGTGCGCCGGATTACTTCGATGCGGTTATGGCAGCTACTGGTGGCAAGGGCGTAAACCTTGCTGTTAACACCGTGGGCGGTGGCGTTTTTGCCGAGAATCTTCGTTGCCTAGCGTTTGAAGGCCGTATGGGTATTGTTGGCTATGTCGATGGCAAGCTCGATGCGCCCGTAGACCTAAACGCCTTGCACGCAAAACGATTGTGCGTTTATGGCGTTTCGAACAAATTGCGCAACCCAGAGCAACGGGCCAGTGGTAACGCTCAGTTCATTAAAGAAATATTTCCCGCATTTAATGATGGCCGCATTCGTCCGTTAATTTATAAAAAACTTTCACTTTTGCAGCTCCCAGAGGCAAAAGCGCTCATGGAAAGCAACCAGCAGAACGGAAAAATTGTCGTCGAGATCACGCATTAATTTCAACTACGAGAACCCCAAATGCAAGTCATTAAAAGTGCAGTAATCGCTGTTGGTTTATGTGTTGCAAGTGGTACGGTGTTAGCCCAAGCCTATCCAAGCAAACCGGTAAAAATCGTTGTCGGTTTTGCGCCTGGAGGTGCTGCTGATTATGTAGCGCGCGCAATTAGTGAACCACTTAGCCGCGCGCTTGGTCAAAATGTAATCATCGAAAACAAAGCAGGCGGTGGTTCTAGTATTGCGGCTAACAGCGTTGCAAAATCACCGACAGACGGATACACCATTTTAATTGCCAGCCCCAGTAGTATTTCCGTAAACCCTACGCTTAACCCAAAAATTGGTTACACAGCCAAAGACTTAGCGCCTATTACAAAAATCACTGCTTCACCACTGGTGGTTGCTGCCAACATTAGTTTGGGTATTAACTCGTTGCAGGACTTAATTACTCGCGCAAAACGCCAACCAGGCGTGTTGAATTACGCGACCTCCGGCAACGGTTCTGCGCCGCATCTAGGGGCGGCGTTGTTCTCACAAATCGCCGGAGTTGAAATGGTGCACATTCCGTTTAAAGGCGGCGCCCCTGCCGTGCAATCGGTTATTGCGGGCGACACCCAATTGACCTTTGGCACACCGCCCTCAGTGTTGCCGATGATTCAAGCTGGACGTCTTAAAGCACTGGTCGTTACGCAGCGCGAAGGTTCGCCCCATGTGCCTGGTGTGCCGGGTACAAAAGAGGCTGGATTACCAGCCTATGCAATTGAGTTTTGGTATGGTTTGTTTGCACCAGCCGGCACGCCAGAGCCAATCATGAAAAAGATTTTCGAATCGGTGCAAATTGCGTTAGGCGACCCAAAAGTTAAAGCAGCCTTAGCCCGGGAAGCCACCGACGTCGACCTATCCAAATCGCCAGAGCAGTTTGGTAATTTTTTGACAGAAGATGCAAAATTTTGGGTGAAGTTGGTTAAAAGTGCGGGCGTAACGGTTGATTAAAAATGCCGCGCAATTAAAGCCGCATCAACACTGCCCAATTCACTGGGCACCCACTTGGCATCTTTGGTTTTATCTATTAACAGTGCCCGCACCCCTTCAGGGAAATCGTGACCTCGGCTAAACGCTTGGGCCAACACTAAATCTAGGTTTAGCACTTCGCGCAAACTCATGTGGCGGGTGCGTTGCATGTATTCAAACACAACGCTAGCAGCGGTAGGCGAGCCGTTGCTTAAATTGGCAGCCGCAACCGTAAAACGATCGTCTTGCTTAGCTAAAGCATCTAGCCCTTTGATGACGCCATTTACTTTGGCGCGACCAACCGCTTCAGCAATAGCTGCAAACTGTTGATACAAAATAGACGCTGTAGGTTGCACGTTGTCGTGGGCCATAAACGGCGCGCGAAATTCACGGCAGTGCAAGGTCAGTTGGTTGCGATGGTCTATTACCGTTGCACCCCATTTTACTTGGGTGAGCGACTCTACAAAGCGGGCTTGCTCGGTATGAGGTATGTAGTAATCGGCCAAGCCCGCAAACAGCGTATCGGCTTCGTTAATCATTATTCCGGTTAACGCCATAAGCAAACCGGTTCCGCCCGGTGTGCGGTTTAAAAACCAACCGCCGCCCACATCAGGAAATAAACCAATATGAATTTCGGGCATGGCTACTTTTACACGGTCGCAAATAATGCGATGCGAACCACCCACACTAAGACCAACACCGCCGCCCATGGTAATGCCGTGCGCCCAGGTAATAAAAGGCTTAGCATAGGTATGAATTAAATAATCAAGCTCATACTCAACTGCGAAAAAACTATCGCCGTATTCAAAACAGTTGGCTTGACCGCTACGCACATGGCGTACTACTTCAGCGACATCACCGCCCGCACAAAAACCTTTATCGCCTTCGCCTTTAAGCAACACGGCCACAATGTCGGTATTTGATTGCCAACGACGCAATTGATCCAACAACAATTGGCACATGTTTAAATTAAGCGCGTTTAAAGAACGCGGCCGATTTAAACTAGCAATGCCAATCTTTTTATTGCCGACGCAAGCAAGTTCGGAAAAAATCACTTCGTTTTCGACAGCACTCATTTCAAAACTCACTTTTTAAAAATTCGCGTTTGGCCGTGCTTAAATAATTCAAATTGTTCTGCAGGAACTTGCGCTTGCTTTAATGCAATAGGCAGATCTACTAAAGGTTGGTCTAGCGCTTCATCGGTTAATTCAAACGTGCCCCAATGAATACCAATGCTGTACTTCGATTTCACATCTTGATGAATTTGTACTGCTTCAGCAGGATTTACATGTTGATCTTTCATAAACCACCGTGGCTCGTAAGCCCCCACTGGAATTAACGATACATCAAAACCACCAAATTTTGCACCAATATCTTGGAAGTCTTTAGAGATACCGCTATCTCCCGCAAAGTAGGCTTTAAACCCCTGATGTTCTACAACCCAGCCACCCCACAATGTAGCGTTACGATCAAACGGCGAGCGCGAAGACCAATGTTGCGACGGAACAAAATGCACATTCATACCAAGCACCGTTTGTTGATCCCACCAATCGAAAGCTTGCACTTTTTGGACACCTTCATTTTTTAACCATGCATCAATACCTAAAGGCGCGAGAAACAAAGGTTCGCCGCCGGCTTGTGCTTTTAGCTGCAAAATAGTGGGTCGATCCAAGTGGTCGTAATGGTTATGGCTAATTAGCACCAAATCAATTCGCGGTAGTTCCGCTAACTGCACCGGCAGAGCCACTTTACGTTTTGGGCCATTAAAACTAACAGGCGAAGCGCGCTCGCTAAACACCGGGTCGGTCAGAATGTTTAACCCGTTCATTTGAATTAAAGCAGTGGCGTGCCCAATCCAAGTTACAGTTATCTCGCTGCGATTGTTTTTAAGAAACCCCAAATCGGGTTTAACTAACGGAAAGCCCTCGTACCCTTTATAGACTTGCGACGGTATTTTGGGGTCACCTCGTTTAGAAGCCTCGCGCTGCCATTGCAATAATTCGCTTAGTGGTTTGCCACCGGCAGGGCCATAGTTGTTTACAAAGCCTTTTTCGGTGTGGTGTTTTTTAGTTGCGTTGTAGTACGTATTGGTGGTTGCACAACCCGAAGAAATCGCAACGGCACCAATCGATGCCGCCGCTAAAAAAAGACCAACAAACCAAGCCAACCCACGTACCCTCGAACCACCAACGCGGACCGACTTTTTCGAACTAACCATACTTAACTTTCGTTATCGTTAGCGCCTAACTTTGGCACTGACAATTTTGCGTCTTTTATACGTGGTTCCAGCAATTTACCTTTGCGCGCGCGCGCGCCGCGCCACTCGGCTAGCTGGCGCAAGGTAAATACGTCTTCTCGCATTTTGCTACCTCGACCCATTCCGCTAACGGCTGCGCCGCGTTTATCCACCGGTAAAATAGCGCTTAAAAAATCACCTTTATCAAGCCCCATTAAGGTAACGCCACGACCACCATTTTTTAAAACTTTAATTTCATCCAACGGTACCAGTAACGCTTTGCCATCGGTCGTTACACACAAGACATCCTTTACACCGGCCCCCACCACACGCGGCAAAATAGGTTGATCTTTGTCTTCCAAGGTCATAAACTGCTTGCCGGCTTTTAAGCGGCTAACCATGTCGCCCAGTTGCGCAACTAAGCCAAAACCACCCGCTGTTGCCAGCACAACAGTTTGCGTATTTGCGCCGGCAATTACATGCTCGCAACGTGCACCAGCTTCTAGTTCGATTAGGGTTGTGATCGGCACGCCGTCACCACGCGCCGAAGGCAGCGCATTAACCGGTACCGAAAGTGCCTTACCATTTGAAGCGATGGCAATTAAGGTATCAGTAGTGCGTACTTCAAACGTGCCCGATAACTGATCACCCGACTTAAACGCAAATTGACTTGCATCGTGGCCGTGCCCTTGCCGTGCACGTACCCAACCTTTGTCCGACACAATGACTGTAACGGGTTCATCAATAATTTTAATGGTGACTAATGCCCGCGCAGCTTCTTCAATAACAGTACGGCGTGCATCACCAAATGTTTTGGCATCTTGCTCAATTTCTTTAATGAGGCGACGACGCAAAGCACTGTCGGAACCTAACAATTCTTCTAAACCTTTTTGCTCGGTGCGTAACTCTTTTAGTTCTTGCTCTAGCTTGATGTACTCGAGGCGCGCTAACTGGCGTAAGCGAATCTCTAAAATATCTTCGGCTTGGCGATCGCTCAATTTAAAGGCGGCAATTAAAGCGACTTTTGGCTCGTCGGATTCGCGAATGATGCGAATCACTTCGTCAATATTTAAAAGTACCTGTTGGCGACCTTCTAAAATATGAATACGGTCTAGCACTTTTGTTAATCGATGTTGCGTGCGTCGGGCAATGGTAGTAACGCGAAACTCAATCCATTCGCGCAAAATGCTAAGCAAATCTTTTTGTGCAGGGCGACCGTCACGCCCTATCATTACCAAATTAATTGAAGCTGAGCTTTCGAGGCTAGTTTGCGCCAGCAACACTTGCATTAGTTCATGTTGGTCAATCTTGGATGTTTTAGGCTCAAACACAATGCGCACGGGCGCTTCGCGACCGCTTTCGTCACGGACGCTATCCAAAATAGACAGCATTGATTGCTTGTTCGACAATTGATCAGGGCTTAAAGCCTTTTTTCCCAATTTAATCTTTGGGTTGGTAATTTCTTCAATCTCTTCTAAGACTTTCTGCGTTGAAACACCTGGTGGTAATTCGTAAATCACCCACTGCCATTGCCCGCGCGCCATTTCTTCTAACTTGTAACGCGCCCTTACCTTTAGTGACCCACGACCAGTGCGATAAATTTCTTCGATCTCAGCGCCGCTAGAAATAATCTGGCCACCGCCGGGATAATCAGGTCCGCGTAAATCGGTTAACACTTCGGGCAAAGTGATTTTTGGGTTTTTAATTAACGCAATCGTGGCGGCGCAGACCTCGGTTAAGTTGTGCGAAGGAATTTCAGTAGCCATACCCACTGCAATACCGGATGCGCCATTTAACAAAACGATAGGCAAACGCGCGGGCAATAACGCTGGCTCTTCGGTAGAACCATCGTAGTTAGGAATAAAGTCGACTGTGCCTTGATCAATTTCGTCTAACAACAATCGGCTAAACGCGGTTAAACGGGCCTCGGTATAGCGCATCGCTGCAGCGCCATCACCATCGCGTGAACCAAAGTTACCTTGCCCATCAATTAACGGGTAGCGCATGTTGAAATCTTGCGCTAAACGGACTAACGCGTCGTAGGCAGCCTGATCACCATGCGGGTGAAACCGGCCCAACACGTCGCCGACCACGCGTGCCGATTTAACTGGCTTTGCGGTCGAGCCTAAACCCATTGCATCCATCGCGTACAAAATGCGCCGTTGTACTGGCTTTAAGCCGTCTGCGACATCCGGTAGCGCGCGCCCTTTTACAACAGACACGGCGTAATCGAGGTAAGCGCGCTCTGCGTAAGCCGCCAAGGCAAGGGAGTCTGGGTCTACACCACCTGTGTTCGAACCCGCATTAACCGGCGGATTTGGTGGGCTTGGAGGAAACAAGGAGGCTTGCGGAGTTTTTTTATCGTCATTCATGCCGTGATGATAATAGACAGGATCGAATTTTTTAATTGCACTTGTAGCCTGTGCGCTTTTGGAGCGCTAAAAATGGCCCATTTCGTTTTCTGTCAGAATGCGCGCCCAAGACCGTTTTTAGCCTGCACAAATCTAAAGCACACCTGATGAGCACAACAACAGCACACGCCGCACTATCGCAACGAATTTTGACCCAACTAAGCGCCGAAGTGGCCGCACCGGCCCGCGATGTAAATGCCGCGGTACAACTGTTGGATGAAGGCGCAACGGTGCCGTTTATTTCGCGTTACCGCAAAGAAGTAACGGGCGGATTAACCGATACGCAACTGCGTTTGTTAGAAGAACGCTTGGCCTACTTGCGCGAGTTAGAAGATCGCCGCGCTGCAATATTAAAATCGGTTGAAGAACTGGGCAAACTAACCCCAGAGTTGTTTTCGCAATTGGATCAAGCCGACACTAAGCAACGTTTAGAGGACCTCTATGCACCTTACAAACCCAAGCGTAGAACAAAAGCGCAAACAGCCCGTGAAGCTGGCTTAGAGCCTTTAGCAATGGGACTTTTAAACGACCCAACGCTCGACCCAACGACCGAAGCTGGTAAGTATTTAAATCCAACCGCAAATATTGAAACCACCGCGCAAGCCCTCGAAGGTGCACGTGATATTTTGGCCGAAGACTTTGCACAACAAGCCGATTTACTGGCCGGACTACGTGCCTATATTTGGGATACCGGTGTGTTGCAATCAGCCGCCAATACCGAAGGGGGCACACCCGACGAAAAGTTTCGCGACTACTTTGAGTTTTCTGAGACCATTCGTACAGTGCCTTCGCATCGTGCCTTGGCGCTATTGCGCGGTCGCGAAGTGGGCAGCCTAACCATCAAATTAGTGATTGAACACGAAGAAGGCACAGCCCATCCGTGCGAAGGCCGCATAGCGAACTTTAACAATATTAAAAACCTAAATCGTGCTGCCGATAAATGGCTGCAAGACCTTTGTCGTTATACATGGCGCATTAAATTGTCGTGGTCTTTAGAAAGCGATGCGCTAATGCGGCTGCGCGAGCAAGGCCAAGCAGAAGCCATAAAAGTATTTGCAATGAACTTAAAAGATTTATTGCTAGCTGCACCGGCCGGCCCAAAAATTGTGATGGGATTAGACCCAGGTATTCGTACAGGCGTTAAATTAGCGGTAGTCGACGGCACCGGAAAATTATTGGCCACCGATACTATCTACCCGCACGAACCACGAAAAGATTGGGATGGTTCGATTAACCGAATCGCCCAACATTGTGCTTTGCATAAAGTAAATTTAATCGCCATCGGTAACGGCACGGCTTCGCGTGAAACCGATAAATTAGTACTCGACTTTTTTACGCAATTTAAGTTAAGCCACATTAAAAAAATTGTAGTCTCTGAAGCGGGTGCCTCGGTGTACTCGGCCTCCGAGTTAGCCAGCAAAGAATTCCCCGATTTAGACGTTAGTATTCGCGGAGCGGTATCGATTGCACGTCGTTTACAAGACCCGTTGGCCGAGCTGGTAAAAATCGATCCAAAAGCAATTGGCGTAGGCCAATACCAGCACGACGTTGACCAACGACAGCTAGCGCAAAGCTTAGATAAAGTTGTTGAGGATTGCGTAAACTCGGTCGGTGTCGATGTAAATACCGCTTCGCCCGCCCTGCTCGCGCGCGTCTCGGGTTTAAACAGTATTTTGGCCGAGAACGTTGTGGCTTGGCGAGAAAAAAATGGAGCCTTTGCAAATCGGGCTGCGTTGTTAAAAGTACCACGCCTTGGCGAGAAAACTTATCAACAAGCTGCTGGTTTTTTACGCGTTAACGACGGTGACAACCCATTGGATCGTTCTGCGGTACACCCCGAATCGTACCCTTTAGTCGAACGTATTTTAGAGCGACTCAAAAAGCCGTTGCCCGAAGTGATGGGACAAAGTTCAGTCGTTAAAAGCTTTAAGCCAGAATCCGTGGTGGATGCAGTGTATGGATTACCTACAGTAGTCGACGTATTACTTGAATTAGAAAAACCCGGCCGCGATCCGCGCCCCGAATTTGTTACCGCCAGTTTTAAAGAAGGCGTAGAAGAACTGCGCGACTTGCGCCCTGACATGATTTTAGAAGGTGTCGTAACTAACGTGACTAACTTTGGCGCGTTTGTGGATATTGGGGTTCATCAAGACGGTTTGGTTCATATCTCTGCCCTATCGACTAAATTTGTTAGCGACCCACACACTGTTGTAAAGGCTGGTGAGGTTGTAAAAGTTAAAGTGCTAGAAATCGATTTGGCACGTAAGCGCGTGGCATTAACCATGCGATTAACGGATACAGCACCAAAACCGGGCGAAACTGCGAGCAATACCGGTGGTCAACGTAGTTCGCAAAAGAGTGGTTCGTTTGGTGCTGGAAGTGGTGCAGGCAACCGTTCGAGCCAAGGCGGCGGTGGGCAAAATGCAGGCGGCGGTAAAGCTGTTTTGGGAAATAGTGCAATGGCTGAAGCGTTTGCCAAACTGAAAAAATAGGTTTGTAAAAATATTCACCTAAGGTCTGCTACATTGTTAGAACAATAAAGAAACTGGAGGCAATATCATGGGACTTAAGCAATTTAGTTTGCAGCAACGCCGTAAATTTTTAGGGCAAGCTGCTGCGGTTAATACTGGTTTAATGGTTAAACGAATTATTGCGCCCGCTTTAACTGCACTTACTTCTTTAGCACTGTTAGCGGCTTGTTCATCGTCGCCCAAAGCGCCAACTGCACCTACTCAAGCCCCTCCAAAGCAAGCTACAGCGCCAACGGCCCCAGCCATCGTGTCGGCTGCAAAAGCGGCAGATTTACCGCCCATCATTTTTGTACATGGCAATGGCGATACGGCCGCGCTTTGGACTACTACAATGTGGCGCTTCGAAACTAATGGATGGCCGCGCAATCGTTTATTTGCAGTTGACTTTGCTTACCCACAAGCGCGTACCGATGACGGTATTGCCCAAGAAGGTCGCTCTAGCTCAGCCGATCAACTACGCGAGCTAGCTGCCGAGGTCGACCGGGTTAAGCAAATTACTGGCGCTGCCAAAGTTATTTTAATTGGCAACTCGCGCGGTGGCTTTGCGATTCGCAATTACATTCGTAATGGCAATGGCCGCAGCACCGTATTAGCTGCAGTGATGGGCGGTACACCCAACCATGGCGTTTGGCGCAGCGCTACGTTCAACCCGCAAAGTGAATTTAATGGCATGAGCCGCTTTTTAACGGCTTTAAATTCGCCGCAAACTAACGACGGTGCTGAAATAACGCCGGGCGTTTTCTTTGCCACTATTTTATCGGACAATAACGATAAGTTTGCCCAACCCGATGGCCGTTGGATTGGTCAGCCCGGCACGCCCACGGGCGTTACTTATGAAAGCCCGGCACTACGCGGAGCAACAAACATTGTTTTGCCAAAACGCGACCATCGCGAAACATCATTTCACCACGAAGCATTTGCAGCCACTTATAAATTTTTAACTGGCAACGCGCCCGGCAGAACAACTATTGCTCGCGAAGAGCAAATTGTTTTAAACGGAAAAATTGCTGGGCTTTCTGGCGGCTCTTCGGGGGAGCTAACTAATTTGCCGTTACCAAATTCACGCTTAAGTATTTACGCAGTTAACGGGCAAACGGGTGAACGTTTAGGCGGTGCTGTGCATCAAAAAACAATTGGACGAGATGGTTTTTGGGGGCCCTTCCAAGGTCGCTCGGATGTGAGCTACGAGTTTGTTATTGAAGCATCTGGCTTTGCCACAACCCATATTTACCGCTCGCCATTTGCGCGTTCTAGTGATGTCGTGAATATGCGACCCGTAAAGTTGGCTGATAGCGATCGTGACGGGGCTTCGGTCGTAACAATGACTCGGCCACGTGGCTATTTTGGTGTCGGGCGCGACCGCATGAGCTTGGATGGAATTTCGCCACCACCCGGAATTACAGCCGGCATTGCTGGGCTATCGTCATCAAAAATTAAAGTAATGACGGCGGGCTACAGAACCGTCATCGCCGAATTTAATCAAGAGAAAATTGCAGTGCGTACTTGGAGCGCGAAAGACAACCGCAGTGTTATTGCGGAGTTTCACGAGTAAATTATTTTTGCAGCAATGCAACAGCTTGCGCGGCGATACCTTCGCCGCGCCCGGTAAAGCCCAACCATTCGGTCGTTTTACCTTTTACATTCACTTGCGCCACATCTACACCTAAATCGCTAGCGATGTTTGCAATCATTGCGTCCACATAGGGGCGAATTTTGGGGGCTTGCGCAACAATTGTGGCGTCCACATTAACCACTTGCCACCCCGCTTGCGTAACCGATTGCATTGCAGCGCGCAGTAGTACTCGACTATCAGCCCCTTTGTAAGCTGCGTCTGTATCAGGAAAATGTTTACCAATATCGCCTAAACCAGCGGCGCCAAGTAAAGCGTCGGTAATTGCATGCAGTAGCACATCGGCATCGGAATGGCCTAATAATCCAAACTCGTATGGAATGGTAACGCCACCCATAATTAACGGCCGCCCCGGTACTAGGGCATGCACATCAAAACCTTGGCCGATTCGAATATTCATTGTGTACTTTCTATTTTTATTTTGGTAGCGGGAGCGCTTATTTTCGCAACAACCGCTCGGCCCAAATCAAGTCGTCGGGCAAAGTAATTTTAAAATTTTCGCGCTCACCCTCAACCAACACTACCGAGTGTCCGGCGGCTTCCATTGCGCTGGCTTCGTCGGTCACATCAGCAAATTGTTTTAGCGCCGATTGCAGCAAACCAATGCGAAACATTTGCGGGGTTTGGGCTAGCCACAACCCGTCACGCGATAAAGTTGTTTGAACTTTCGCGCCTGATTCAGCGCTGCTATTATTGCGTGCGCTGCGCTTTACCGTATCTACTACTGGAATGGCCAACAAACCGCCAATATTTGGGTTGCTTTGCGCTTGCAACAATACGGTATCAATTAACCGACTCAAGGCATTGGTACTTAAGCCCGGGCGCGCGGCATCATGAACCAACACCCAATCATTCGCTTGGGCTTTCTGCGCTAAACAATGCGCTAACCCATTGGCTACGGAAGCAGCACGGCTAGCGCCACCGCAAAAGGCCAGACTGATTCGACTGCTTTCGTTTAAAACGGCCATTAGGGCATTTTGGCTTAAGGTATCTTGCGACGAAACGACGACGGTTACACCGAGCACTCGCGTATCAGCTAACAGCGCACGAACGGCCCACTCTAGGATGGTCTGCTCACCAATTTTTAAAAATTGCTTTGGCATGGCCGCGCTTGCCATACGAACACCAACCCCAGCGGCGGGAATGACGGCCCAAATTCGCGGCTGTTCTGCGGCAAGATTGCCTTGGTTCAAGAGTGGTTTGATAGCGGTGCTAAGAGACATAGGGTTTAAAATCAGGAGATTCAAAATTATAGGCTGATTTACGTCAAAGCCCGCGCCCCACACTCCGTGTCGTCATCCCTTCCCAGCTCGTTTCAATTACCCGCACCCGGCGCGCAAACCACTTTAGAGTTTGGCGCCGGTTCTAGCGACGCTCAAGTTTTATCCCAACTGCTTAGCCGCTGCGCGCAAGCGAAACGACTACTGTTATGCGTTGTGGCCAATCCGGCGGATGCCAATCGCTTAATTGAAGAATTGAGCTGGTTTAGTCCTAACAGCAAAGTAGCGCTGCTATCCGATTGGGAAACCCTACCCTATGACACGTTTTCCCCGCACGTCGATTTAGTTTCCGAGCGGCTATCGACTTTATGGCGATTGCAGCGCGGTGAATTAGATGCCGTCATTGTGTCGGCCTCAACTGCATTACAAAAAATTGCGCCGCCCAGCTATTTAGCTGGGCATAGTTTTGCGTTTAAAAAGAAGCAACGTGTTGCCGAAAATTTATTGCGCGATCAATTAGTCACCGCCGGCTACGAAAATGTTTCGCAAGTCGTTAAACCGGGTGAGTATTCGGTTCGCGGTAGCTTAATCGACTTATACCCTATGGGTGCCACCCTTCCATTTCGCCTCGATTTGTTTGGTGACGAATTAGAATCCATTCGAACCTTCGATCCTGATACACAACGTACGTTGTATGCAGTAGATTCCATTGCACTTTTGCCCGGACGTGAATTTCCTACCGACGAAGAAGCCCGCGTCAAATTTCGCGGCCGTTGGCGCGATTATTTCGATGGTGACCCAAGCCGTTCGATTGTTTACAAAGATATCGGCAACGGTATTTTTAGTGGTGGCATCGAGTATTACCTACCATTATTTTTTGAGCAAGCCGCTAGCTTGTTTGACTATGTTCCCGAGGAAGCACTAGTTGTTTCTCTCGGCCCTTTGCAAGAAGCCTTTGATGGATTTTTAGATGACGCGCGGGGACGCTATCGCTTTATGGGCAAAGATAGCGAACGCCCCTTAATGGCGCCGCAAGATATTTTTCTGTCCGACGAAGACTTTTTTGCCCAAGCCAATACGCGCGGACGATTGTCTTTACGCCGTACCGCAGAGCCAACCAACACCCTGCCCGATGTAGCGATAGAACGTCGTGCCGAAGACCCAGTCATTAGCCTACGCGCGTGGATAAATGGTGGCCTAGCGCGCACCGTTTTAATTTCAGAGTCGGCAGGTCGTACCGAAACGCTGTTGCAATACCTTAACGAATTGGGCATCAAACCCCATCCGGTTGCCGATTGGCAAAGCGCCCAAACCGCTGAGGCGAATTTGATGCTAATGACCGCCCCGTTGTACGAAGGGTTCATGGCGGCTCTACCTGATGGCAGCCAATTAGCCTTAGTGACCGAAGGCGAATTATTCGGTGGTAATGCAAAGCGCAGCCGACGGGCTTCGCGCGGCGTGCAAACCAATGTCGATGCGATTATTCGAGACTTGTCCGAATTGCGTATTGGCGATCCGGTAGTGCATGTGCAACACGGTGTAGGTCGTTACCAAGGTTTAATTAGTTTAGATATTGGCGATGGCGAAACCGAGTTTTTGCATTTAAGTTATGCCGCTGAAGCTAAGCTTTATGTTCCAGTTTCGCAATTGCATGTTATTACCCGTTATAGCGGCGCTGGTGGCGATGATGCGCCGTTGCATAGCCTTGGGTCAGGCCAATGGGAAAAAGCTAAACGCAAAGCGGCAGAGCAAGCGCGCGACACCGCTGCAGAATTATTAAATCTCTATGCTCGCCGCGCGGCACGTGTGGGGCATAGCTTTAAATTTAGCGCGCGCGATTACGAAGCATTTGCGGCCTCATTTGCGTTCGAAGAAACACCCGATCAGTTGGCTGCAATCCATGCCACCATCCAAGACATGATTTCGGAAAAACCGATGGACCGCTTGGTCTGTGGCGACGTTGGTTTTGGCAAAACTGAAGTGGCTTTAAGGGCAGCCTTTATAGCCATCGCCGATAATAAGCAAGTGGCCGTGCTGTGCCCCACCACGCTATTGGCCGAGCAACACTTTCAGACCTTTAAAGATCGCTTTGCCGATTGGCCTGTAAAAATTGCCGAGCTGTCGCGTTTTCGTAATGCCAAAGAAATTGCTGCTGCAATGGAAGGTATTGAAAGCGGACAAATTGATATTGTGGTGGGGACTCACAAATTATTTAGCAAGGATGTAAAGTTTAGTCGCCTAGGTTTGTGCATCATTGATGAAGAACATCGTTTTGGTGTTCGTCACAAAGAAGCACTCAAGGCCATGCGTGCCGAAGTGGATATTTTGACTTTGACCGCAACGCCGATACCGCGCACCTTAGCAATGAGCTTAGAAGGTCTGCGCGACTTTTCTGTTATTGCTACGGCGCCGCAAAAACGCCTAGCAATAAAAACTTTTGTACGTCGTGAATCAGACGGTGCAATTAGGGAAGCCTTGTTACGCGAGCTAAAACGTGGTGGTCAGTGTTACTTCTTGCATAACGAAGTAGACACCATTCAAAACCGTAAATTGATGCTCGAAAAATTAGTTCCCGAAGCTCGCATTGCTGTAGCGCACGGCCAAATGCCCGAGCGCGAACTCGAGCGCGTGATGCGCGATTTCACTACGCAACGCTTTAACGTGTTGCTGTGCACGACGATTGTCGAAACCGGCATCGACGTTCCGACCGCTAACACCATCGTAATGCACCGTGCCGATAAGTTTGGTTTAGCCCAATTGCATCAATTGCGCGGCCGCGTGGGACGTTCGCACCATCAGGCGTATGCGTATTTGCTAATTCCTGACGAAGGCGCGATTACCAAAGACGCTACCAAACGATTAGAAGCCATTCAAGCCATGGAAGAACTTGGCTCGGGCTTTTTCTTAGCAATGCACGATTTAGAAATTCGTGGTGCTGGTGAAGTACTCGGTGAATCACAATCGGGCGAGGTTATTCAGGTCGGATTTCAAATGTATAACGACATGATTAACGAAGCAGTAAAGGCCATGAAATCGGGCCGTGAGCCCGATTTGTCGGCCCCGTTAGCCGCCGTAACCGAAATTAATTTACATACCCCTGCACTGCTGCCAACAGATTATTGCCCAGACGTTAACGAACGACTGACGTTGTACAAACGCCTTGCCAATGCCAACAGCGAAGATGATTTAATTCGCATGCAAGAAGAACTTATTGATCGTTTTGGCAAATGCCCGCCAGCTGCTACTGCATTGATAGAAACGCATCGCTTGCGAATTCGTTGCACCGCCATTGGCATTACCAAAATTGATGCGGCGCCTAACGCCATGATTGTGCAATTTAGCAGCAATACGCCCGTGCCTGCCGAACGTATTATTCAATACATGCATAGTGTGCGCGATGTGCGATTTGCAGGCCAAGATAAGTTACGCTTTACCCTCGACGACGCGGATGTTGAAACCCGTTTGCAACGCTTAAAAGGCATGATGACTTTTGTAACCCCAAAAGCGCCGACACCGATTGTAGAGAAGTTAAGTACTAATAAGCCAGCGGATAAAAACCCGGATAAAAAATTAAACAAGCAGTTGAAGGAAAAATCGAACCCGCATAACGCCGGCGCAAGCAAGCAAAAGTAATTCAAGTACTTACCACTGTCTTTTTAAAATATTACGCTTAAAATTTAACGCGCTGTACCCCAACAATTAAGACGCCTATGTACCAGTTTATTATTTACTCTAACGATCGCGCTCCCTCGATTGCATTAATCGACGTAATTGCCAATCGCTTAGGTTCAGTGCAAATGAAAGAGCGTGGCAATCGCATTGCGTGGCTCGGTTTAGACGAACCTTCGCTGGATAGTCGCATCGAGTTGCAAGCGGTCTGTTCCAAATATGCGACCGATTGCGTATGGTTAAAAATGGGTCAAAGTTTTAACGACTATGCATTAATGGCCATGGATATGGACAGCACTTTAATTACCATCGAGTGCATTGATGAACTAGCCGATTATTGCGGAAAAAAAGCCGAAGTCTCGGCTATTACCGAAGCCGCCATGCGCGGAGAAATTACCGATTACGATACTAGCTTACGTCAACGTGTGGCCCTACTGGCAGGTCTAAGCACCAAAGCGCTTGACGCAGTGTATCGCGACCGTTTGCGTTTCTCGCGCGGGGCAAAACAATTAGTCGACACTGCAAAAGCGCACGGCCTAAAAACCTTATTAGTTTCGGGTGGTTTTACTTACTTTGCTAGCCGGGTTCAGCAAGAACTTGGTATTGACTTTGCTCGTTCTAACGAATTAGAAATTGAAAACGGCCATTTAACTGGCCGCGTTGTCGGCGAAATTGTAAACGCCGCTGTAAAAGCGCAAGAAGTGAAATTTCGCTGCCAAGAACTCGGTGTTGCAGCTACCAAAGCCATTACCGTTGGTGACGGTGCCAACGACATGAAAATGATGGCAGTGTCAGGCTTTTCAGTGGCCTATCACGCCAAACCCGCGGTGCATGCACGAGCCAATGCAGCGATACATCATGGGGGCTTGGATACTTTAGCGGAGTGGCTTAGGGTTTAGTGTCCACGACGGGCTTAGTGTTCACGACCGGTTCAACATCTACAACCGAACCACGCCACCCAAATCATGCTCACTCGCATCATTAATCAACACGGTTGCAAACTCGCCCACCTTCAAACTCTTGTGCGGTTCAATTGCTACCACGCCATCGATCTCAGGCGCGTCGGCAGCGCTACGGCCAATAACGGCATCTTTACCGACGGCATCAATTAGTACGCGCATTTCGCGGCCAATAAATCGTTGCAACCGATTCGCAGAAATTTGCGCTTGTTTTTCCATAAAGCGCTGGCGACGTTCTTGCTTTACTTCCTCTGGCAACGCACCAGCGATTGCATTGGCGGTAGCGCCATCAACCGGCGAGTACGCAAAGCAACCAACACGGTCTAGTTGCGCTTCGTCCAGAAAATCGAGCAGGTATTCAAATTGCTCTTCGGTTTCACCGGGAAAGCCAACAATAAAGGTAGAACGCAGTGTAATGTCGGGACATAGCTTGCGCCAAGCCGCAATACGTTCAATATTTTTCTCGCCCGATGCGGGGCGTTTCATTGCTTTTAATACGGTCGGATGGGCATGTTGAAACGGCACATCGAGGTAAGGCAAAATTTTGCCATCGGCCATTAATTCGACCGCTTCATCAACGTGTGGATACGGGTATACATAGTGCATACGAACCCATGCATCGTAATCGTTGGCCAGTTGGCCTAATTCGCGTGCTAGATCGATAAATTTAGTTTTTACCGGGCGACCATCGACAAAACCTAAGCGGTATTTCATGTCTACGCCATACGCACTGGTGTCCTGCGAAATTACCAGCAATTCTTTAACGCCACTTTTAAACAAAGCATGTGCTTCGCGCTGTACTTCGCCAATGGGTCGGCTAACTAAATCACCCCGCATCGACGGAATAATACAAAAACTGCAACGGTGATTACAACCTTCGGCAATTTTTAAATAGGCGTAGTGTTTTGGGGTGAGCTTAATGCCGGCATCGGGCACTAAATCTAAAAACGGTTCGTGTTTGCGCGGTAAATATTTATGAACGACATCCATTACTTCGTCTGGTGCATGTGGGCCGGTAACTGCCAACACTTTGGGGTGAATACTGCTGACTAAATTGTCACCCGCTTCGTTGCTTTTTGCTCCCAAACAACCGGTTACGATGACTTTCCCATTTTCGGCTAAGGCTTCGCCAATCGCATCTAGCGATTCGCGTACGGCGTCGTCAATAAATCCGCATGTGTTGACTACTACGAGGTCGGCTCCCGCGTAATCTTTGCTAATGCCATAACCCTCGGCACGCAAACGCGTAATAATTTGCTCTGAATCGGTAAGCGCTTTGGGGCAACCCAAAGAAACAAATCCAACGGTTGGTTCTTTAGATTTTTTAACAGTAATAGTTTGAGTGGTTGATCGTTTTAGCGCTACGGTTTGATTCATTGTGTGCAAATTTATTTAAAAGAGGTTTAGAGCAATTACGGCGAAAGCATTTGCTACGATTAAAGCGAAAGCATTTGGTACGATTAAGGCGAAATCATTTATTACGATTAAGGCGAGGTTTTGGTTTTTTTAGCAGCAGACTTTCCAGCCGCAGACTTTCCTACGGGTTTATTATTTGACGATTTACCAGAATCGGCACTTTTTTCAGCCGCTTCGGTAGCGGCTTTGGCAGCGGCACTCGCAGCACTGGGTTGGCTACCCGCAGGAAACGGAAAGCCGGGCCACAAACTAGCGGTTTGTTGAGTCATTTGCTCTTGCATCTGAACAAACATGTTTTTTGATTGCTCCATGTAGTTGCTCATGAAGCCTTGCATCATCGGGGCCTGCATCGATAAAAACTGCCCCCATTGCTCAGGCGGCGGAAAGCCGTTAGGCAAGGCGTTGGCATTAGCGCCAGCAAAAGGCGCACTGGCCATTCCCGTAGCGGCATCACGCGAAGGGTCAACAAATCGATCTTGCATTTCGACAAAAACCTGCATGGTTTTTTCTAGGTAAGAACCCATCATTGACTGCATCGAGTGCCCATAAAACCGTACCATTTGTAAAAGCATGGCCTCGCTAAAAATGGGTTGGCCGCCAGCTTCTTCTTCTAAAATAATCTGCAACAAAATGCTGCGCGTTAGATCCTCTTCCGTTTTTGCATCAAGAACCTTAACGGGCAACGACTGCACAATCATTTTCTTTACATCAGAAAGCGTAATGTAGGCACTGGCCTGTGTGTCGTAGAGGCGACGGTTAGGATATTTTTTTATTAAGCGAACGGCCATTATCATTAACCCATATGCAATCCGCCGTTAAGCGAAAAGTCTGCACCAGTGGAAAAGCCAGAATCATCCGATGCGAGCCAGGCGCACATTGAAGCAATTTCATCCGGAGTACCTAGTCGTTTGACAGGGATCGATGCAACAATTTTTTCGAGTACATCAGCCCGCACGGCTCGTACCATCTCGGTTCCAATGTAGCCAGGCGATACCGTATTTACCGTCACGCCTTTAGCCGCAACTTCTTGCGCCAAGGCCATAGTGAAACCGTGAATACCAGCTTTGGCGGTCGAATAATTGGTTTGCCCAAATTGGCCTTTTTGTCCGTTTACGGAGGAGATGTTGATGATGCGGCCAAAGCCTTTTTCGCACATTCCCTCGACCACTTGTTTGGTCACATTAAACAAAGAGTTTAGGTTGGTGTTAATCACTGAACTCCAGTCTTCGACCGACATTTTTCGAAACATACCATCGCGGGTAATTCCCGCGTTATTAATCAACACATCGGGGTTGCCAAACTTGGATCGTACTTGGTCAAAAGCGACAACGGTTGAGTCCCAATCGCTAACGTTACCGGCTGAAGCTTCAAAGTGATAGCCCTGCGCTGCTTGTTCCTTAATCCAAGTACTTGGGTCACGACTTGGCCCGCAGCCGGCAATGACTAAAAACTTGTGATCGTGCAATTTTCGGCAAATTGCCGTTCCAATGCCGCCCATGCCACCCGTAACGTACGCAACGCGTTGACCCATATTTCATTCCCCTTATTGTTGATTGGTACTACTGTCTCTGTTAATTCTTTTTTGTACTTCTTTTTTGTAAAACGTTTTTTGTATTGCTTTTTGTTAACTACAAATTCATGGCAAGTAGCCTTGCTGTCAAAAACCTTTAGCTCGCTTTGGCCTTTACATAGCGCCCAGGTGCTGGCTCAATAACTTTGAAACGTTTGTTGCCTAAGGTTTTAGGAGCCGCTACTGAGGCGCCCTTAAAACCATCTAACCAGCGCGTCCAATCGTGCCACCAACTACCAGCCGTTTCATTCGCCGAAGCCAGCCATTGCTGCGATTGGGCAGGATACACTGGTTGCCCTGTACTGTTAGCAGAAGTTTTTCCTCGGCGGCTCGATTTGGCTGCTTTGGCATTACCATTAGCGCCTACTTGGCCACCAAGGCCCTCATTAACCCAGTAGCTACGCTTGTTTTTAATCGCCGAATTAACGACGCCAGCAATATGCCCGCTGGCCCCCAAAACAAAACGAATCGGGCCGCCTAAAATTTGCGTGGTTTGATAGCCGCCATTCCACGGCACAATGTGGTCTTCGCGCGTGTTCAGCACGTAGGCCGGCATGTTTAGGCTGGCTAAATTGATCGGCTGACCCAGACTTTGCAGTGCATTGGGTTGGCGCAGTAAATTTGCGAAATAGGTATTGCGTAAGTACCAAGCGTACATTGGCCCAGGCAAATTTGTAGAGTCACCGTTCCAGTACAACAAGTCAAACGCGGGTGGTACCTCGCCTTTTAGGTAATTGCTAACCACGTAATTCCAGACCAGGTCGTTGGGACGCAAAAACGAGAAGGTAGTCGCTAATTCTTGTCCTTTTAACAAACCACCTTGCCCAATCGATTTTTCGCGATAAGCCACAAAGTTTTCATCAACCATTAAACCTAAAGCACCAGTATCAGAAAAATCTAAAAAGGTAGTTAGCAAGGTTAAGCTAGCGCAAGGGTCTTGCCCCTTGGCTTTTAACGCAGCCAAGGCAGTTGCCAAAATAGTGCCACCAACACAAAACCCTAGTAAGTTTAGTTTTTCTTGCTGCGAAATTGCTTGTACCGCTTGGATGCAATCAACTACACCCAATTGCAAATAATCATCCCAAGTGAGGTGCCCTTGTTCAGGGGCCACATTGCGCCAAGACACCATATAAACCGTGTGCCCATTGGTAACCAAATGTTGAACCAAGGAGTTCTCGGGTTGCAAATCCAAAATATAAAATTTGTTAATGCAAGGCGGCACCAAAACAATTGGCCGCTCACCCACTTTGCTAGTGCTAGATTGATACTGAATAAGTTGCACCAATTCGTTTTCGAATACAACAGCGCCCACACTACTGCCCACATTGCGCCCTACTTCGAAAGCCTGCTCATCGGTTTGCGAAAGCTTGCCTTTTTGCAAATCACCCATTAGGTTTTGCAAGCCAGCAGCTAAACTTTTACCTTGCGTCTTGTGCATTAATTGCAAAGCTTCGGGGTTACTGGCCAAAAAGTTTGATGGAGAAACCGCATCAAGCCATTGCTGAACTGAAAAACGAATTTTTTGCTTAACAGCATCGTCCACCATTAACGCGTCCACTAAGCCAATCATTGCAGAGCTATGCGCCAAGTAACTAGAGGCTTGAAACCCAGCCATACGATCTTGCGCCCAAGCGGGGTTAGAAAATCGTTTGTCAGCTAGTGGGAGTTGCTTACCTTCTTGCCACAGTTCGCCCAAACTTTGCAGCTGATGCACCCATTCGTTCTGAACACGCTCTAAAATTTGTTTGTCGATTGGGAGTTTATCTGCGCCGTCGGCCGCAGCACCAAGGAAAGAAGCCTGAAACGGGTTAATCACGAAAGTGGTTCTTTCTTAAAAAAGCGAGCCAAAGACGAATTTTGCATTGCGGCCTTGTTGCGGTCAAATCAATCATCTTTAGTTCAGCAGTTTTTAACGATTATTCCTACAAAAAGCGAGAGTAAAGCGTATGTACATTGTGGCCATTGCTTGGATGTATGTTGTGATGATGGTTTCGTTTTTGCAGCCCACTGTGTTTCGCGGCCTACTAACGTTTTTTGGGGCCGGTCTTCTTCCCCTAGCTTTATTACTGTTTTTGGTAGGAACGCCGCAACGCAGACGCAATAAACAGCACCTTGCGGAGCAACCAAACGAGACTAGCGATCCAACCACACCAGAGTCGCCTGACGTCCCGGCTGAAAAGAGCTTGGAGCGTTAAATTTAGCCTCAGGGTCTACCGATGTGCTGTTGATAAAATGGCCCGGCAAATAGCCTTCGCGCTGTTGCACAGTATCGCGGCGGTGTGAAAAAAAGCGCCGCTCATCACGGTAGGTACACCAGTCTGGCCGAGCCAACACTTTGACACCAATTTGCTCTAACCGAATTTGCGCCAACTGATACAGGTCGGCAAGCCATTTTTCCGGCACCGTCGCAAGATCTACTGGGTTTTGTTTAGATGGAGCAAGCTGCGGTTTAAACGCAGCCTGAATCTTTTGCAATTGCTCGGCGTTTTTTGCTTGGTCGCAAAACGCTTGAAATACCTCGGCGCCGACCTCAAACGCCAAAGGCCCAATAGCTGCACCAAAACTTGCCTCAATTGCCGTCCCCGGTGCAAGCTGCGCCCGCAGACTTGCCACTGTATTTTCCAACACACCGTTAACCAACCCGCGCCAACCTGCATGGGCCGCTGCAACGCCGTGTAATTGCGATTCGTAGGGCGTTTGTGGGTTCGGTACGCTGGCAAACACAACAGGTAAACAATCGGCGGTTAAAACGGCTAAAACTCGCTTGGACTTTATCGTAATTGCGGCATCGGCCATCGGGATTTGCGACGCGCCAATTGCATCGCCAATTGCATTGACAGTTGCAGTCGAATCATCTGCAACAGCTACGCCGTGAACTTGATTCAACCACAATGGCTCTTGAGGCAAATGCTGCCGCAGTAAAACGCGGTTATTAGCGACCAAATTAGGATCGTCGCCAACGTGCGTTGCTAAATTAAATGGACGCTTTGAGCTATGTTTTTGGTTAGTAGCTAAATCGCTAGATCTGCTAACAAAACGAGTCGTTAGCAGGGAGCGAACTGCTGGATTACTAAACTCCGTGCACTTTAAAAATTGCAAAGACGGATTGTCAGTCATCGCAGTAATTCCTAAAACCACATTAAATTAAAAATCTTCTTCGACTTCATCTTCGGGCCCTTCGCCCCAAGGCAAGTGATCGGAATTATTTACGGCCTCAAACGGCTCGACTAATCCTAGTTGCTCGCAAAGGTTAACGAAGTCAGGCGGTGGTACAGCTTTGAAAGCATGCTGAAAATCACCCTCGACGTTATTGAATTCTAAGCGCCAAGCGTGCAGTGCTTGACGTTGGATAAAATCATGACTCGGATCGTTAGATGCACCCGCTTTGATGCCATAAACTGTATCGCCAACTAGAGCGAAGCCAGCGTTTTGCATGTGTACGCGAATTTGATGGGTTCGGCCACTAGCTAGCTTGCATTCAATTAAACTAAACCAGCGACGCTCGTACTCAACGCGATCTAAGCAGCGCCAAAAAGTTAATGCTGTTTTTCCGCGAGAAGAAATGGCCATCCGTAAGCGATTGGCGGGGTCTCGTCCAATGGGTTTATTAACAAAGCCGGTGTCATACGCTTTGCCGTGAACAACCGCTAAATAACGCCGTCCCATGGTACGTGCAGCCAGTTGCTCTGTAAGGCTTAACATTGCGCCTTCGCTAGCAGCCACAACCATTAAACCAGTGGTGTCTTTGTCAAGCCGATGAACAATACCAGCGCGCGGCAAACCTTTTAAAGTAATACGGTGGGCCAATAGCCCATTCATCAAAGTACCGCTCCAATTACCAGGCGCAGGATGCGTGACCAAACCGGCCGGTTTATCAATCACGATGCAATCGGTATCTTCAAACGCCACATTTAAATCCATTGGCTCGGGACTAAACGCATTGGCTTCGTCGGTTGCCATTTCGGTTGCGCAAACGGTATCACCGACCCGCACTTTATGCTTGGGCATTCGAATCAAGTCGTCGACAGTGACTGCGCCAACATCAATCCAGCGTTGCACGCGGGTGCGCGACACATTGGGCAATTGCAGCGCTAAGAACTTATCTAAACGCTGGCCTGCGTAGTTGGGGTCTACCTCGAAGCTATAATCCATGGGTTATTTCAGGAAAAACTAGGGGATTTATCATATGTTGCCAAAGCTTGCCACAAACTTTTCGCTTTCTTCGCTTCATCGCTTAGGTTCAGTTGCCGCGTCAGCTGTATTGGCTGTGGTCGTCCTACTCGCTTTGCCCGCTTGTTCGACATTCGTGGATAAAGAGGAGGCGGCAAAAACGATGCCCGCCGATAAGTTGTATGCAAGCGCTAAAGCTGAAATTGACTCTGGCAACTACGATGAAGCCTTAAAAATACTTACTCGTGTTGAAGCACGGTTTCCGTTTGGTAGCTTTGCCCAGCAGGCCCAGTTAGATACTGCCTACGTTAAGTATAAGCAACAAGAAATGCCCGATGCGTTAATTGCCGTCGATCGCTTTATGCGCTTGTACCCAAATCACGTGGCTACTGATTATGCAATTTACTTAAAAGGCCTGATTAACTTTAATGAAAACCAAGGCTTGTTTCAACGAGTTGGAGGACAAGATCTTGCCGAGCGCGATATGAAAGCAGCGCGTGATTCCTACGATATATTTAAAGAACTCACGATTCGATATCCGCAAAGCAAATATTCAGTCGAAGCACGCCAACGGATGAATTACCTCATCAACAGCATTGCAGCGGGCGAAGTGCACGTTGCTCGTTACTACTTCCGTCGGGGTGCGTATGTTGCTGCTGTCAATCGATCAAAAGAAGTTGTGCGTGGGTACAGTGATGCGCCCGCTATCGAAGAGGCTTTGTACATTTTATGGCGCAGTTATGCCGCCATGGGGGTTAACGATTTGGCTGATGATACTGAGCGCGTTATGCGCCAAAATTTCCCCAAGAGCGATTTATACGCTAAAGGTGTCGACTTAAACGACCGTCGCTGGTGGCAGGTTTGGAAATAGCGCCTAAAAAAAACCGACGGGCTTTTAATTTTGGGATTGCAGCCGCAGGTACTAGCGCGGCGATTGCCCCTGTTTTAGCGTATGCGCAAGCGAACCCTGCTGTTAACGTAGCGGCACCCTTGCCCTCGAACGGTTGGCAAAAATTAGCAACCGAAGATTTTCGCGGCAAACAAGACGACATTAGTTTTGTTAGTCAAAATATTGGTTGGTACGGCAATGGGCTTGGCAAGTTGTTTCAAACCACCGACGGCGGCAACACTTGGCTGTTAAAAGCAAACATGCCCGGAACTTTTATTCGCGCATTGGGTTTTGTTGACGAAAACATCGGTTACTTAGGCAATGTTGGCACCGATTATTACCCCGATGTAAAAGACCCTTACCCGCTGTATAAAACTGCCGATGGCGGTAGTACCTGGAGCAAAGTGGTTGTTGAGGGCATTGACAAAGTAAAAGGTATTTGCGGCATTCATATTTTGTCACGTCAGCGTATTTTTCAGGGCAATATGCAAAACGTTCCAGTTATTCATGCAGCCGGGCGAGTCGGCGGGCCTGCCTATATTGTTCGTTCAATCGATGGCGGCCGCAATTGGACAATTTTAGATTTAACTGCTCAAGCAAAATTTATCTTAGACGTCCATTTTTTTGACGAAATGAATGGTTTAGTTTGTAGCAACGTCGAAATGACGAATGCGCCCCCCAACAAAGACGGCGAACAGCCGACCGAAGCACAAATGCTACGAACTGCCGATGGCGGGAAAACGTGGACATCAGTTTATCGCTCGGGCCGAGCTACTGAAAATTGTTGGAAAATGAGTTTCCCGACAAGCCAAGCGGGCTATGCGACCGTACAAAGTTACGACCAAGATCCAAAAGCATCCCAACGTGTTGTCATAAAAACAATGGATGGTGGACGTACATGGAAAGAACTAAACCTAGTCAACGATATTAAATCGCGCGAATTCGGTATTGCCTTTATTTCCGAAAAACAGGGCTGGGTCGGCGCCGCCACGTCGGGGTTTGAAACCCTTGACGGCGGACTAACTTGGAGCGCCTTTAACTTTGGACGATATGTCAATAAAATTCGCATCGTAAAGTATGTTGATACACAGCAAAACACGAGTCAACCAAAAGCAAGAGTTTTTGCAATTGGCGTCAACGTGCATCGACTAGAGGTTTAGTTACCCACTAATCGGCTCGATTTAGCAAACGTATAAGTTAGCGCAGCTCCAACACTAAAGCCGTTATTTTTAAGGTGCAGCGGGCTGTCTACGTTAGCGGCTGAAGAGCTGTTATCCCACCGTGCAAACAATGCAACAGTTGATTCAGGCGACAAACTACGTGAAGTTGCAACTGTAAAGCGGGTCCCAACAAATCCAGCTTTGGCTTGGTAGGCTGGCCTCGTCGCTGTTGCGAACTGCGATGGAACACCGTACAAGTAGTTTTGCAAACGTTCGTTGCCAAACAACGCACTACCCGTTACCGACAAACCCCAACCAGCAAATGCATTAAATTTATTAAAACTAAGCTCGGGTTCGGCAACGATACCGCGTTGTTTTAGACCGCTTTTAAATTCGATGACGGTTCGAATGGGTAAAGAAAACGTTAGACGCGAATCGGCGGTTGGGCGGGCTAAAGTATATTTGGCTCGAGGGCCAAACTCAACACTGGTGCCTAGGCTAGGCATGCCTTGACGGGCCGACACTTCTTTACTAGATGCACCTAAGGAGCCGCCAAAGCCAATATCAAATTCAAAGTCGTCGGTCTTTATTAAACGCGCACCGGTTGTTTCACGGTCGGCACGAAAAATTTCACCGCGATAGACCACGTAGGGCAATATCAAAAATCGTGAAACGCGGTCTGACGATCCTGGATAGGCGGGTAACTGCCCAGCAGCACCTGCAACGCCAAGCTCCCACAAAGGTTTGTCGGCGGGTTTGCCTTCTTGAGCAAACACACTTGAAAAAGCGAACAAACTAAAACCAAGGAAAGTAGCGCGAATTGTCGGACCAAAAAATTGTAGAGTCATAGGCAAGAAAGAAAGAAATGGAAGCAGGATGAAAACACGAGTACGTGCTGAACACTAGTACTTGCTAAACAGAAGTACTAGCTGGTACAGGTCGCAGTGACATTGCCTGAACTTACCATTATTTGACGACTTGGCAATCAATCCCGTTAAGTTAGGAGGGCTTGATTTAAAGTATCGTTAATTTTTGCGCTGAATTAAAGCGCAGCAGTTTCAAAGGTAAAGCGTCGCTCGAAACTTAGACTATTGTCAGACCCAACAAACCTAACTTCGTAAACAGTTCGCGGTTGTAAGGTTTGTAACGGTATAACCACCGCTTCCCAAGCTTGCAAAATTTTATTGGGATCGTTGTTTGAATTCAAAATCACAACTTCAATCGGTTGCGGATCACTGGCTTTGCGAATTTCGGCTTGAGTCAATATTAGTCGACTATTTTCTGTGCCTCGAATAAACACAGGGTGTCCCAGCGGTTGCAGGCCCGCATCGCGATTAGGTAACGGGTTGGGCCATTCGGTTGCATAAGTTTTCGTTTCTAAAACAGTTATGCCATCGCAAGGGTAAGTACGAATGCCCACAGCAGCCGACTTTCGTGCGTATCCATACTGAATGCCAAGTGTAATGTTGCCCGAAAAAATATTGCTCGTACCTGCCTCGGCTACAACCAAGCCAATATCGCCGTAGGGCCGAAACAAATCCACTAAATGATAAGCCGCTGTCGTTAGTCCACCTAAACCTCGCAATCCGCCACCTTGGTACGTAGTAAGTCGACCAACTAAAGCTTCGCCGACTGAACCTAAATATCCTTTACTTCGGGCACGATCTTGCGGCGTTGCACCAACGAAGCTAGCGGCGTTCGCTTGTTTGGTTTCGCTATGGCCCCACATATTGTTTTGCAGTAAATAGCCCATATGCCCACGAATGGAAAAGTCTAATGGCTCGTTACGGTAAACCGCCCCAAAGCCGCAGGCAATACGCGCAGCATTAATTGCATCAAAAACCATTTTTTCTTCGGACCCTATCGGGTAGTCCAAAAGGGTAGCGGGTAGTAAACTTTGCGATGTCGAGTTTGCAGTGATATTAAGAACTGGATTGGACGAGCTGGGAATTACGGCAACAGGCATTTCTTGCTTGATGATCGTTGGCTCATCCGCCGGGCCACAAGCGCTTAACCCTAAGAGCAATAAAGATGAAAAAAGCAAACGTTCCCGGACCTTGGCAACCGGTTTAATCTGGGTAAAAGCAGGAACTTCGTCGAATTGTTTGGTCGGTGCGACCATGTTCGAAATCTTTTCGATTGGCAATAATGAAACATACCAAAAATTCGGTAGACGCTCGAACAAAGTCGACTAGTTAGAACGGATTCTCATCAATTTTTAGGAGACCGAATGTCGCATTGACAAAATCAAGCGCAACTTTCGGACTGGTCGACTGCTTAAACGGCGGCAAGCTTCGCAATATGCGTTTGCCATAACCCTTTTGGGTTAACCGAGCATCGCCAATCATCAGCACACCCTGATCGCTTTCGCTTCGAATAAGTCGCCCGGCGCCTTGTTTCATGCTGATCGCTGCCGCTGGAAGTTGCAATGTCGAAAATGCATCAATTCCGCGTTTCTTTAACGAGTCGACCCGCGCTTGCAGCATTGGATCATCTGGCGGTGCAAACGGAATCTTGTCGATCACCACCAAACTAAGCTGTGCGCCAACAACGTCAATACCTTCCCAAAAGCTGGCACTGCCGACCAAAATGGGGGCTTTGGCGGTGCGAAATTTTTCGAGCTGTAAATTCTTGCTTAGCTCACCCTGCACAAGAAGTTGAGCATCAAACGAGGCATTCGCTAGTTTTACTCGCAACCAATCTGCGGCTTTTTTTACGGCGCGCAATGTGGTGAACAATAAGAACACGCGGCCTTTGTTGGCTTCGATCAATGGCCAAGCGTCTTGCAACAAACGCACGGTAAAGTCAGGGTGGTTTGGGTCGCCTAATTGTTGCGGTAGATAAAGCAAGGCATTATTTTGGTAATCAAACGGACTTGACCAAGCTTGACTAAACGCATCTTGCAAACCTAATTGACGTTTAAAAAAATCAAACTTGCCATCGACTGCTAACGTAGCACTTAAAAATATTGCAGCTTGTTGACCAGATTCTTGCAATCGGCGCGCAAAAATTCTGCCGATATAAAGTGGTGTCAAATGCAAACTTAAGTGATGGTGACTGGCCTGCGCCCAACAGACTTGTGGACCATCACCGTCGTCCCAAGCGGCTTGTTCTTGGTCTTGCGAATCTTCGTTGCTACCGACTACTTGCTTGGCTGCTGTAGTAGCCACATTTAAAGCTGCACTCCATGCTTGAATTTGTTCGGCTAGTTCACAGCCGCGCTCGACGCAACGCTGCAATACTGGGCCCCGGACAGCCGTCGGCGCTAGTGCTTCACCGGCAATTCGCCAACACTCTAACAAATGCCCAACGGCAACGGCAAAATCAGGATGCTCGCCCAACGCAGCACCAGCCAAACGTGGTGCGCCGTTTGGCCAAGCCAACCGCAAGTCACGCACCGCTCGTTCAACAGGACCAAGCTCATCTTGCCAATTCAGTGCATCGCGTGCTTCGGTTAAGCCAGCCGCAAATGTATCGCGGCACCAATCAAGCAGTTGGCGAGTAGAAATTGTGGTGCCAAAAAACTGCACGCAGGTTTCGGGTAATTGATGGGCTTCATCAAAAATTAGTACATTCGCGCTCGGTAAAATTTCAGCAACACCTTCGTCCCGCAGAGCTGCATCGGCGCAATACAAATGATGATTAATTACTACGATGTCCGCGGCTTGTGCCTCTTTGCGCGCGCGCACAACAAAGCAACGATCCCAATCGGCGCAGTCTTGCCCCAAGCAATTATCACGCGTTGAAGTTGCGAGGCCCCAAACCTCTGCGCCCTCTTCTACTTCGTGGCAATCGGCTTTGTCACCACTGGCGGAGCGGGCCGCAAACCATTCGATTTTGCGCAACTGAGCGCCATCAACCGCCCGCTCAAAACGCCCTTCTTGAATATGCCTACGCAAATGAAAATGGCACACATAATTACTACGACCTTTTAACAGCGCAGCATGTACTTGGAGTTTAAGCGCTTGTTGCAAACGCGGTAAATCACGCGTAAACAATTGGTCTTGGAGCGTTTTGGTTCCAGTGCTTACAATGACTTTTTGGCCCGACAACAGCGCGGGTACCAAATAGGCAAACGTTTTACCAATGCCCGTTCCTGCTTCGGCCACTAATCGCGTATTGCCCTCGATTGCTTTTGCGATTTCACGCGCTAACTCTTCTTGATCGCTGCGGGGAGTGAACTGTTCAAAAGCTTTAGACAGACCACCATCGGCCATAAAAAACTGGCCGACATTGTCGGCAAACGAATTAGACACCCAACATCAAACGCAGGTTCTGTACCGCGGCGCCACTAGCCCCTTTACCCAAATTATCGAGCTTTGCAATCAGTACCGCTTGACCTAGATCATCGGCGCCAAACACGCTTAGCTCCATCTGGTTAGTACCATTTAACGCTTCAGCTTCGACTCGACCATTGCTAGTTGCCTCGACCACGTTGACGTAAGTCGACTGTTCATAGTGGGCTCGCAAGCAAGCATCTAGTTGCGCGGTTTTAGTGACGCCTTTTAACAAATCAAAATGCAGCGCCACTTCAACAATCATGCCCGAATGAAATTTGCCTACGCTGGGTAAAAAAACTGGCCGGCGTGTTAAACCCGAATAACGATGCAATTCAGGCACATGCTTGTGCTTTAACCCTAGGCCATAGACATCTAGTGGCGGGGCAATAGAAGCGGCTAAATCGATTGGCTCATAAGCTTCAATCATTTGCCGACCACCGCCCGAGTAACCGGAAAAACCTTGCACTACAATTGGATAATCTTTTGGCAACAAACTAGCGGCAATTAAAGGGCGCAATAATGCAATACCGCCAGTGGGATAACAGCCAGGGTTGCTTACGCGATGTGCGTTTTTAATTGCTTTTTCTTGCGCACTATCTAGCTCGGCAAAACCATAAACCCAATTGGGATCAATGCGATAAGCGGTACTTGCATCAACAATTTTTGGTTGAGCAGCAACGGGCATTGCGTCAATCATGGCAACTGATTCGCGTGCAGCATCATCATGCAAACACAGCACGACTAAATCGGCTTGCTCAAACAAACCTCGCTTTGCGTTCGGATCTTTTCGCATTGACGGATCGATACTTAGCAATTGAATTTGCGGCATTGCTACTAACCGTTCACGGATTTGCAAACCGGTCGTCCCAGCTTCGCCATCAATAAATATTTTTACCATTTTAAAACTTTCAAAATCAATTAGGCGGGAATGTCGGGTGTTAATTGCATTTGCAATAAAACCATTGCATCTTTTATTTGCAATTTACGTTTTTTTAGACGGCGTAAAGCCAGCTCTTCACTCTCGGCGTTAGCAGCAATCGCTGCAATCGCGAGGTCCAAATCTCGATGCTCTAACTGTAAATCGCTGATTCTTTGCTGAATGGCTTCTATATCCCGACGCATGACCGACTTCAATCGTTAAAATAACTCCGAAGCCAAGGATAATAACGGACATCATGGTGATCGATCAAACACAAAAGGCTGAATTTCAATTTTTGGGTTGTACTGCCCAACATTTGGGGGATAGACGCGAGCAACAAGACCGAGTTGGCATTCTAAGAAGCCAATCCGCGCCTCGTTGCGTTCTTGCTTTGCTTGCTGACGGTGTCGGCGGTCGCAGCGGCGGAGCAATTGCCGCAGAGAACGTCATGATGGCCTCGCAACGCCTGTTTGATGAATTTAGTCCAAAACATGACTCGGTTGAACGCTTTTTTGCGACTTTGGTCCACGAGGTTCACACGATTTTAGGACTTTCCGCGTACACCACTAAAACCGATCCACACAGCACGATGGTCGCCCTTCTTCTACAGCCGGACCGAGCCGATTGGTGCCATGTGGGCGATAGCCGTTTGTACTTTTTTAGAAACGGCATTGAATATGGCCGCACGGCCGATCATACTTTGGCAGCTAAAATGATTGCTGAAGGAACAATGACTCCTGAGCGCGCTGTGCTTCATCCCAATGCAATGCATTTGGTGCATACCCTAGGCGGCGAGCGCCCACCCGAAGCTTCGATGGATAGAGTCGAACGTTTGCAGCACGGTGATCGCTTTTTACTTTGCTCTGATGGTCTTTGGAGCTACTTCCTCGATGCTGAGTTGGCCGGAGCAACCCGCCCTGCAGATCTAAAAGATAATTCAAAACAGCTAATTACTGCCGCCAGAGCCCGTGCGAATGGTCACGGTGATAACTGTTCTTTAGTATTAATGGGCGTAGAAAACAAACCCGAGCTATCCTCTTAACTTATCTTTTAACGCATTTCGTTTAGGAAAAGTTCTATGGATCTTGGAATACGCGGCCGATGGGCCCTAGTTGGTGGTGCAAGCAAAGGTTTGGGTTTTGGCTGTGCAATGGCCTTAGTCGAAGATGGCGTGAACGTCGTCATCGTTTCGCGCGGCCAAGAGGCTCTCAATCAAGCCGCCGACAAACTTCGCCAAATAGCGGCTCAATCACACAAGCAATACATGCTTATCAATCCTGATGCGGTTGATGTTGCAGTGGCACAAGTTGTTCCTGTTGCTGCTGATATTACGACTGTAGCCGGACGTGAAACTGTGTTTGCTGCGCGTCGCGATTTTGATATTTTAGTCACCAATGCAGGCGGACCACCAGCTGGCGATTTTCGTAAATGGGATCGCGACATGTGGATTGCAGCAATTGATGCAAACATGCTGACACCTATTGAATTAATTAAATCGCAAATTGATGGCATGTGCGCGCGAGGTTTTGGTCGCATCGTCAACATCACCTCTAGTGCAGTTAAATCGCCTATCGACATACTAGGTCTATCAAACGGGGCACGTGCTGGCTTAACTGGATTTGTGGCTGGCGTAGCCCGTAGCGATATCGCCGCTAAGGGCGTCACCATTAATAATTTGTTACCGGGTATTTTTGATACGGCGCGCCTACAAAGCAATTTTGAAACGCAAGCAAAAAATGCTGGTCTCGATGTTGCACAAGTCAGGGCTAAACGTATTGAAGCATTGCCCGGAAAGCGTTTAGGTAACTTAGAAGAGTTTGGCAAAATGTGCGCATTTATTTGTAGCGCGCATGCTGGGTACTTAAACGGACAAAACATTTTGCTCGACGGTGGGAGTTACCCTGGTACGTTTTAATTAACCCGCGCCAGTCCGTTTTGGCGTTGCAAGATATTCATCGGTTTGCATTTCGATTAAACGGCTCACGGTCCGATGAAACTCGTTTGCTAACATTCCTGACGTATACAAGGTCTCGACTTCGCCTTGGGCTCCAACAATTAATTTTACTTTTTGATCATACAAAATATCAACTAACCAAGTAAAACGGCGTGCCTCCGACGACATGGTTGCATACATAATCGGGACGCCAGACAACACTAGTGTGTGAAACTGTTTAGCAATTTCTAAATAATCATTTTGCGATCTTGGGCCTCCGCACAAGGTTGCGAAGTCGAACCAAATAACGCCACCGGCTCGTCGTAACGACGAAATTTGTCGGTGCTCAATCGTAATCACTGGGCTTTGATCTGCACGCTCGGCCAACGAATCAAACAAACTGCGTAACGCTTTATCGGTTTCCGCATTGAGTTGCGGAAAGTAAACTTTTGCTTTTGACAAAGCGCGACGTCGATAATCTTGCCCTGCATCAACACGCACGATGTCCTGATGTTCTTTGAGCAAATCGATTGCCGGCAAAATTCGGTCTCGATGCAGTCCATCGGGATACAGTAAATCGGGTTCGTAATTCGACGTCGAAACCAAGCACAGGCCGCGCTTAAACAAACTGCGTAACAGGCGCTCTAAAATCATAGCGTCGGCAATATCTGAAATATGAAATTCATCAAAACAAATTAAACGCGCCCGGCTTGCAACGCGCTCGGCCACGGCATCTAATGGATCAGCTTGCCCTTTTAACGATTCTAGTTCGTGATGAATAGAGCGCATAAACTCATGAAAGTGCACACGCTGTTTACGCCGCACATCCACGTTGTCGTAAAACGTGTCCATAATAAAACTTTTGCCGCGCCCGACACCGCCCCACAACCAAATACCGCGTGGCACTTCAGGGCGATGAATTAGTCGCTTAAACGCATTCGAGCGCTGCTGTTTGTAGTCTGCGAACTCTAATGCCAATTGATTTAAGCGATCAACTGCTGCCAATTGGGCCGCGTCTGCTTGATACCCGCGACGCAACAATGCCGCCTGGTAGGCGGCATTGATCGGCCCCGCAATCACGGCACCTTCATCACTCATTGTCGAGCATCATGCGTTTGAATTTCTCATCTTTGTTGATCCCCTCGAATCATCAAGGGGAATCATCAATTACATATTCAAGGCGCGTTTGTCAGCGGCTAACGCAGCTTCGCGCATGACTTCCGATAACGAAGGGTGCGCATGGCAAATGCGTCCAATATCTTCTGCAGAGGCTTTGAATTCCATTGCTACAACAGCTTCAGCAATTAAGTCCGACGCTGCAGACGCCACAATATGCACGCCTAAAATTTCATCGGTTGTTGCGTCGGCTAGCATTTTCACAAAACCATCGGAGGCGCCCATGCCCAAAGCCCGCCCGTTAGCAGCAAAAGGAAATTGACCGGTTTTGTAAGCGCGGCCTTCGGCCTTTAATTGTTGCTCGTTTTTACCAACCCAAGCGATCTCTGGCGATGTGTAAATAACCCAAGGAATGCAGTTGTAATCGATATGCGGTTTTTGGCCTGCAATAATTTCGGCAACAGCAACGCCTTCATCTTCGGCTTTATGCGCCAGCATTGGCCCACGGACTACATCACCAATCGCATACACGTTAGGGATCGAAGTCGCACAATGATCATCAACCGTAATAAAGCCGCGCTCGTCTGTCTTTAGGCCAATGGCTTCAAGATTGAGCTGGTCGGTATTAGGCACACGCCCCACTGAGACAATTAACCGATCCACTTCTAACACTTGTGCAGCGCCCGCTGCATCGGTGTATTTCACTGTTACGTTATTTTTACCCGCTTTTACTTCACCAATTTTTACGCCTAAATTAAACTTTAAGCCTTGCTTGGTAAACAACTTTTGGGCTTCTTTGGCAACGCCTTCATCACAAGCAGCCAAAAATGTTGGCATGGCTTCTAAGACAGTGACTTCGGAACCTAAACGACGCCAAACTGATCCTAACTCTAAGCCAACAACGCCTGCACCAATTACGCCTAAACGTTTTGGCGTTTGATCGAAGGTAAGTGCGCCTTCGTTATCACAAATTAGTTTGTTATCAACGGTCATACTAGGCAAGTGACGTGCTTTGGAACCAGTCGCAATAATAATGTGCTTCGCAGACACCACTTCTTCAGTCTTGCCAGTAACTTTTACTTGGGTTAGACCATTCGCAGTGCCCACGAAACTACCGTGCCCTTGCAACCAAGTAATTTTGTTTTTGCGAAACAAAAACTCGATGCCCTTGGTCATTTTGGTAACGATAGCGTCTTTGCGGACTTGCATTTTCGCGATATCCATCTTGGCACCAGACACGCTAATACCGTGATCGCTCACATGATGTGCAATGTTCTCAAATTCTTCGGACGAAGCCAGCAAAGCCTTAGACGGAATACAACCGACGTTTAGGCAAGTGCCACCCAAAGCTAACTCGCCCTTGGGGTTTAACCATTTTTCAACACAAGCGGTTTTAAAACCTAGCTGTGCCGCGCGAATTGCTGCAATGTATCCGCCCGGCCCAGCGCCGATGACAACGACATCAAACTCTTTTAAGTTGGAATCAGCCATGATTACACTTCCAACAACAGGCGCGCTGGATCTTCCAAGGCATCTTTGATGGCAACTAAAAACAATACCGCTTCACGGCCGTCAATAATGCGATGGTCATACGATAAGGCTAAGTAATTAATTGGGCGCACAACCACTTGACCGTTCTCGACTACAGCACGTTCTTTAGTTGCATGCACACCCAAAATTGCCGACTGTGGCGGGTTAATAATTGGTGTCGAAAGCATCGAGCCAAACACGCCACCGTTAGAAATTGAGAAAGTGCCACCCGTTAAATCTTCTAACGACAATTTTCCTTCGGACGCTTTTTTACCAAACTCGGCAATCGATTTTTCAACCTGCGCAAACGTCAGTTGATCGGCGTTGCGCAAAATAGGCACTACCAAACCACGTGGCGAACCAACCGCAATACCGATATCAAAATAACCGTGATAAACAATGTCGTTACCATCAATTGACGCGTTAACAACCGGGAATTTTTTTAACGCTGCAACCGCTGCTTTAACAAAGAACGACATAAAGCCCAAGCGTACGCCATGATCTTTTTCAAACTTGTCGATGTACTTTTTACGCATTTCCATCACGGGCTGCATATTGACTTCGTTAAAGGTCGTCAAAATCGCATTGGTCGCTTGCGACTGCAATAAACGCTCAGCAACGCGTTGACGTAAACGAGACATTGGAACCCGTTGCTCGGCACGCCCTTCGGTTAATTTGCTTGGATTAATTGGCGCCAGAACAGCTGGCAAGCTATTTGCAGAAACCCCTGTTGGAATAGCCGCCATTGGCGCAGCTGCAGCGGGTGTTGCGGCCGGTGCTGGTGTATTTAAGGCACCAATCACGTCGCCTTTAGTAACGCGACCATCACGGCCAGTGCCAGCGACTTGCGCAACCGACAAATTATTTTCGGCAAGCATTTTTGCAGCGGCAGGCATCGCTACTGAACTGGACGAGCCTGAGACCGAGGCAGACGCTGCTGCGGGCGCTGGGGCAATTGCTGTAGGTGCCGCGGCTGCCGCGGGCGCTCCGGCACTTGCAGAAGCTTCGGTATCGATCATCGCAATGACTTCACCAGCAACGACGGTACTACCGTCGCCCTTAATCACTTTGGTCAAAACACCAGAGCTTGGTGCGGGTAACTCCAACACGACTTTGTCAGTTTCGACATCAATTAAATTTTCGTCGCGGGTAATGGCTTGCCCGACTTTTTTGTGCCATTGCAAAAGGGTTGCTTCAGCAACTGATTCCGACAATTGCGGAACTTTTACTTCGATTAAGGCCATATCAAACTACTTTCTTACAATTATTCTTTGAAGTGATGCCGCCAATCTATAGGCGGCATCGGTTATTTTTAGATCGATCAATCTACTACTTTTTCGGTTTAGCTTTTGACTCGCCCAAAGCCGCTGTCAACAAATCGCGCAATTGCGCGTAATGCTTATCGTAATAACCCACCGCAGGCGATGCGCTAGCCGGGCGACCCGCATAGGTTAGCTTTTGATCTTCACCGAGCAAGACTGCAATGTGATGACCAATATAGAACCACGCACCTTGGTTTTGTGGCTCGTCTTGTGTCCATACGACTTGTGTTGCGTTAGGGTATTTTTTCATTTCCGCTTCAAAGGCTTTGTGCGGGAATGGATACAACTGTTCAACGCGAATAATCGCGGTATCTACTAGCTCGCGTTCGCGACGACCAGCAATTAGATCGTAGTAGACGCGGCCCGAACAAACCACAACTTTCTTAACCTTCTTCGCATCCACTGTTGTGTCTGCAATAACAGTTTCGAAATGACCGTTAGATAGCTCTTTTAAATCGCTAACCGCTTCTTTATGGCGAAGCAAAGACTTCGGCGTCAAAATCACCAAGGGTTTGCGGAACTGGCGAATCATCTGACGACGCAGCACATGGAAAATTTGTGCCGGTGTTGTCGGTTGCACTACTTGCATATTGTGCTCGGCGCACAACTGCAAAAAGCGCTCTAAACGTGCCGATGAATGTTCGGGGCCTTGCCCTTCGTAGCCGTGCGGCAACATCATGGTTAAACCACTAGCGCGACCCCATTTTGTTTCGCCTGAAGAAATAAACTGATCGATAACCACTTGAGCACCGTTCACGAAATCGCCAAACTGCGCCTCCCAAATCACTAAAGTGTTGGGCTCAGTCGTCGAATAACCATACTCAAATCCTAAAACGGCTTCTTCGGACAATACCGAATCGATCACTACAAACGGTGCTTGTTTGTCGGATACGTTTTGCAACGGAATATAGGTTCCTGAATCCCAACGCTCGCGCGCTTGATCATGCAGAACAGAATGCCGATGCGTAAAGGTTCCACGGCCCGAATCTTGCCCTGACAATCGAATGGCGTAACCACTAGAAACCAAAGAAGCAAACGCTAAATGCTCGCCCATGCCCCAATCTAATGCCTGATCGCCAGCAGCCATTTTACGACGATCAGCAATTACTTTTTCGACTAACGAATGCACTTTAAATTCAGGCGGAATAGTCGTAATTTTTTGACCAATGCGCTTTAGCTCGGCCATCGGCACACCAGTGTCGGCCGCATCAGTCCACTTCTTATTTAAGAACGGCGCCCAATCGACTGCAAATTTGCCTTTAAAGTTACTAATCACCGGATCAACTGTGTGACGGCCTTCGTCCATGGCTTTTCGGAAATTTGCAATTAGCAACTCAGAACCCGCAGCATCTAACACACTTTGCGTCGCTAATTTTTCTGCATACAGCTTACGTGTTCCGGGATGCTGCCCAATTTTGGAATACATCAATGGTTGTGTAACCGATGGTGTGTCTTGCTCGTTGTGACCTAGCTTACGGAAGCAAATAATATCGACCACAATGTCCATACCAAATTGTTTACGGAAATCTAAGGCCATTTCGGTTGCGTACACAACGGCATCCGGATCATCTCCGTTAACGTGCAATACCGGTGCTTCAATCATTTTGACTACATCCGAGCAATACAAGGTCGAACGTGAATCGCGTGGGTCAGAAGTCGTAAAGCCAATTTGGTTGTTAATGACGATATGCAATGTACCGCCCGTACCATAGCCACGTGTCTGCGCTAAGTTTAAGGTTTCCATTACAACGCCCTGCCCTGCAAATGCAGCATCGCCGTGCACTAGCACTGGTAAGACTTGGGCACCATCTTTATCACCACGGCGCTCTTGGCGCGCACGGCAAGAGCCCTCAACAACCGGGTTCACAATTTCTAGATGCGATGGATTAAATGCTAACGACAAATGTACTGGACCGCCAGGGGTAGAAATATCGCTTGAAAAACCATTGTGATATTTCACGTCACCGGAAGGTAAATCATCGGCATGTTGGCCCTCAAACTCAGCAAACAAATCGCGCGGCATTTTACCCAGCGTGTTCACTAATACGTTTAAGCGGCCGCGATGTGCCATACCGATAACAATTTCTTCAACGCCTTGGCTACCGGCATGTTGAACGACGGCATCCATTGAAGCGATAAAGCTCTCGCCGCCTTCAAGTGAAAAACGCTTTTGACCAACAAACTTAGTGTGCAGGTATTTCTCTAAACCCTCGGCGGCTGTTAAGCGCTCCAAAATACGCGTGCGTTTAGCAGCGCTAAATTGTGGTTTGGCGCGGCTCGACTCTAGACGCTCTTGCAACCAACGCTTTTGCGCCGGATCGGTCATGTACATAAACTCGGCACCGATAGAACCACAATAGGTTTCTTTTAGTGCGGCAATAATTTCGCGCAACGTTGCGGATTCGAAGCCAAAGTACGTGTTGGCCGCCGAGTAAATATTGGCGTGATCACCCTCGGAAAAATCGTAAAACGCTGGCTCTAACTCAGGGATTGCCGGCCGTTCTTGGCGCTTTAATGGATCTAAATCGGCCCAACGCGAACCCAAGAAACGATAGGCTGCAATGAGTTGCTGTACAAACACTTGCTTGCGGGCTGTAGCGGCGTCGCCACCCATCACGCGTGGTTGCAAAGTACCTTCGCGAGCGCGCTCGGCAAACGATTGCACAATTGGTGCGTGGGCAATATCGCGGGTATTATTGTTTCCGTCAGACGCAGGAACGTGTTGCATGGCGTCAAAATAGGCGCGCCATTGCTCTGGCACAGAACCGGGGTTCTGTAAATACGACTCATACATCTCTTCGACATAGGGCGCGTTGCCCCCGAAAAGGTATGAGTTCGTTTGGAAGGACTTCATCATGGCACTGACCTCTCTCGAAACGAGCTTCTCGTTGGAGTGGCGCAAGGTTTCCCTTGCCTGTAAGTTACGGACCTTTCCGCAATTTACAGCCGCGCCCGGCAGGTAGCTCGCACAACACCAGGCGCAGCCCCTTCACGACACCGGCGAATAGTACTCGCTTTGCCAACTATTTTCTATGGGACCGCAAGGATCTGGCGTATTTGGTTGAAATAGTTACACAAACGGCGCACCAAGGTTTAAGATTTTGTTGCCACTTTCTATAAGGAGAACGTTATGGCCGTTGCACGCATTACTGAAATTATCTCGGGATCAAAGAAGAGTTTCGATGACGCTGTAAAACAAGGTGTTGATCGAGCCAATAAAACCCTTAAAAACGTAACGGGCGTTTGGATTAAAGACCAAAGCTGCGTAATTGATAAAGGCAAAATCGTAGAGTATCGAGTGGCAATGAAAGTAACTTTTATTTTGGCTGAGTAGTTTTTAAACTTTGAAAAAGTAACTTAGGGTGCGATGCGATTTTCCGTTCGCAGCACCCTTTTTTGAAAACAGCGAAAAAATATCCTGAAATTGACATATAAGCATTCGATTCGGCTAATCGCTGCGCTTTCTGCCGCTATAGCTATTTGGTTTTTTTACCCTGCTGATGGACCCCGGTATCACATCACAGAAATTCATCAACCCAACCTAACCTACCAAACAATTGGTACGGATATCAACGATCAGGGCCAAGTCATCGGTCAATATTACGGCCCTAGCTCAAATCCTGATCACGTATACCAAGAAGGTTTATTCGTTTTTTCGAACGGACGGTTGAGCGAAATAAAATTGCCAAACTATCCCGAAAAAATTCAATATCTGTACGCCAAAGCGATCAACAATCGAGGCGATATCGTTGGAGGCTTTCAAACTCGCCCAAAGCACGGCCCCTCGAAACTAGTTTCGTTTTTGCATCGCGATGGACAAACGCGAACCGATATGCCTTGGTCTAACAATTATTTAGCGCTTGATATTAACGATGAGGGCTTTGTTGTTGCCGAGGGGACAGAAAAGGTCCCGTGCGAAGTTTTCGATTTAGCAGCATCCGCACCACCACCCGCACCAATTGCAAGAAAAATGGGCGAGTGCGAGCAGCCATCTACATATATTGAGAGAAACCGCTTGACCGAGAAACTTATTGGGCCCAATTTCAAACGTGCAACTGCCATAAACAACGTCGGCCAAGTCAGTTTTATCAATCCAATACCGAGCCCTCTTAAAGAATATGCTATCAACGACAAAGGTGACATTGTTGGACAACGCCTATCGAATGACAGTTTCAAAGCTTTTGTTTTCAAGGATGGCAAGTTATTGGATTTACAAACCGAAGGTTATGATTCGGAGGCGATTAGTATTAATAATTCTGGCGACATCATTGGCAAACGGCACAACCGATATATGCTGCCCTTTATCCCACTTCCATCCTATAGCGGAGGCTACTTTATTTACAAGGATGGAAAAATGTACGATTTAAACCGAATAGCAGGGTTTCGCTTTTCTAGCCCTGAGCAATTTGCAGCAATCAAAATCAATAATCGGGGACAAATTCTTGCAAACATACAAGTCGGGGGCAAACCCAGGGCGATTGTATTGACGCCAAAGTAGTTACGCTGCAATTTGGATGTTCTATCCGTGCGCGTTCGGTATTCAAAGTACTTAACGATACACAGCCACAGGTTCGTGTAAAGCAGCCACCAACGGATTACGTGAACGCAAATCGGGAAAGCGATGAAAATCGCGATCGAGGGTCCAAAATTCTTCGACTTGATGTTCGATGCAAATTGCTGCAATTCTTGCATCATGAATTCCACCACCACTAACTTGCGCGCGTTGCGAAAGGCCGCTTAGTAGACTGAAATGATTTGTGGTTTCACATAACACGCTGCAATTTGGATGCTCGATCCATGCTCGTACCGTGTCCAAAGCTTGCGCTAAGGGGGTTGCGTCTTTTTTAAACGCAGGGCCGGTCACAATTGAAATAAACTCATGAATACAAGGCCAGGGGATGCCCCATGCGCGCTTGCTTAAACCCAATTGAGTTAATGCTGCCAAAGCTGCTGAATGAAACGGCGAGTCTTGCCGATGCGCATAAACCAAAACATTAGTGTCGATAGCAATCATTTAGAGCCATCCACTTTAGACGGTTCGAGACCCATTTCTTTATTCCATTGATCAGCATTTTTATCGGGGTAAGCCGCTGAACGCAATTGCTCGGGCGAAAGCGGCCAAGCCTCACTTGCATTGCCAAAAGTTATTGTTCGAATCGGAACGCCCGTCGGGATTGTTGGGCGCAACAGCTGACGCAAGGCTTGCTCCATCACGTCTTTTAAGCTGGTGTTGGTATCCAGCGCGCGCTGCTTGGCGGCTTGCAACAGTTGGTCGTCTAAATTGATCGTCGTTTTCATGTTAAAACTATAGTGCCGTACTACCATACTGTCAATACGTTAGTACGGCTGCAAGTGAATCCACTATTCCCATATTTGAATCGCCCTACAGAACGCTAATTAAATATGCGCCTTTGCAATTGAAAACGGCCACTTAACGTGGCCGCTTCGGCAATTCATTTTAAAAAGTTTACTTCGGGCGCGCTAATGCCGGTACGTCACGGCGGTCATGTCCGGTAAACAACTGACGTGGACGGCCAATTTTTTGATCCGGTTCCGAGATCATTTCGTTCCACTGCGAAATCCAACCAACAGTGCGGGCCATGGCGAAGATACAAGTAAACATCGAAGTTGGAATGCCGATAGCGCGTTGCACGATGCCCGAGTAGTAGTCGACGTTCGGGTATAGCTTGCGGCTTACGAAGTAATCGTCCTCTAACGCTATGCGCTCGAGCTCCATCGCTAGTTTTAGTAACGGGTCGTTTTCTAGGCCCAATGTGCTCAAAACTTCTTTGCAAGTTTCTTGCATTAACTTAGCACGTGGATCGTAGTTTTTGTAAACGCGATGTCCAAAGCCCATTAAGCGAACACCAGAGTTTTTGTCTTTTACTTTCTCAACAAACTCGCCTAGTTTTGCAATTCCACCGGCAGCTTGCAACTCTTCTAGCATATGCAGACAAGCTTCGTTTGCGCCGCCATGTGCTGGGCCCCAAAGTGTTGCAATACCCGCTGCAATACAAGCAAACGGGTTCGCACCAGAAGAACCTGCCAAACGTACGGTTGAGGTAGAAGCGTTTTGCTCGTGATCAGCATGCAAAATTAAAATACGATCAATAGCGCGCTCGATTACTGGATTTACTTTGTATTCTGCACAAGGCGTGCCAAACATCATGCGCATAAAGTTCGCGCTGTAACCTAGGTCGTTTTGCGGATACATAAACGGCTGGCCGACCGAATACTTATAGGCCATGGCAACCAATGTGGGCATTTTTGCAATTAAGCGAATTTGCGAAATTTGGCGATGCTCGGGGTTATTGATATCAGTTGAGTCGTGATAGAACGCTGACAACGCACCAACGCAACCAACCAAGACAGCCATTGGATGTGCATCACGGCGAAAGCCTTGGAAAAACCGCGTCATCTGTTCGTGAACCATTGTGTGATTGGTTACACGGCCAACGAAATCACGCTTTTGTTGTGGCGAAGGTAGCTCGCCGTTTAACAACAAGTAGCAAGTTTCAAGGTAATCGCAGCTAACGGCTAATTGTTCAATTGGGTAACCGCGATACAGCAATTCGCCTTTGTCGCCGTCAATGTAGGTAATTTGCGAATTACAGGCCGCTGTTGACATAAAACCAGGGTCGAAAGTGAACTTCCCTGTTTTAGCGTACAAACTACGAATATCGATAACGTCGGGGCCGACAGATCCGGTATGAATCGGAAATTCAATGCTGGGAGTGCCATCCGAAAACGACAATGTAGCTTTTTTATCACTCATTTAAACAGTCCTGTAATTGTTTTTACTCAATAATTTGCAGCACCACATTGTAAAGCTTGACCTTATGGGTTTTCGGCCCGGACCAACATTTATTGCACAATTTTGTTGGTCTAATTTGCGCTGAGCCTATCTAATTCCTACGGCTGAGCATTACAACCTGGCTTCAGTTCGGTTTTACGCTAACCGCAACCAGCCCAATACACGATGAACATCGGCGTCGTGCTCGCCCTCGCCTAACTCGGTACGCGCTAAAATCAAGTCGAGCAGTTCGTTATCAGTTAACTCTAGTAATTGATCGTAGCCAGAAACGTCACCATCAGTCATCGTTTCCAGTTGTGCATCTAAAAAGCGCGTTAAAACCAAATCGTTTTCTAACAGGCCGCGCCGTGAACGCCAACGCAACCTAGTTTTACGCAATGGATCGATTACTGGAAAACCACTGGCTGCTGTATCAAACATTGCTGGCACTGCCGCAGCTGCCAAATCTGGTTTAGTCATACTCGTTAAACCGCACGCTTGACCATTAACTCTTTAATTTTACCAATTGCGCGGGTTGGGTTTAAACCCTTAGGGCAAACGTCTACGCAATTCATAATAGTATGACAACGGAACAAACGATACGGATCTTCTAAGTTATCCAAACGCTCCGAAATTGCTTGATCGCGAGAATCCGCAATAAATCGATAGGCTTGTAACAAACCGGCTGGACCTACGAACTTATCAGGGTTCCACCAAAATGACGGGCAGCTAGTCGAACAGCAAGCACACAAAATGCACTCATATAAACCGTCTAGCTCTTCGCGATCGGCTGGCGACTGCAAACGCTCTTTTTCGGGCGGCGGCGCGTCGTTAATTAAAAAAGGTTTAATCGAATGATATTGTTTAAAGAACTGCGTCATATCCACGATTAAGTCGCGAATAACTGGCAAACCAGGCAAAGGCTTTAAAACAATCGGCTCTTTTAAATCACGTAAATTTGTAATACAAGCCAAGCCGTTTTTGCCGTTGATATTCATTGCATCCGAGCCGCACACACCTTCGCGGCACGAACGACGATACGAAATAGAATCATCGCCCACTTGCTTAATGCGCATTAGCGCGTCAAGCAGCATTTTATCGGTGGGCAATAACTCTACAGTGAGATCTTGCATATAAGGCTTGGCATCTTTATCCGGATCGTAGCGATAAATCGAAAAGCGCATTGTGCGCGTCGCTACGGGAGCGTTGGCGCTAACGGGTGGTGCAATAGTTGCTGTGTTCATTGACGACAATACCTAATAAATTTCAAAAATTCGAGTCTTAACATTTGTGTTTGCAAAGGTTTAGAAAGTTCGCACTTTTGGTTTAAATGTTTCAACTGTTAGTGGCTTCATATTGACTGACTTATAGTCGAGGCGATTGCCTTCGCTATACCAAAGTGAGTGCTTTAACCACTTCTCGTCGTTACGCTCCGAATAATCGCGATGCGCATGTGCACCACGGCTTTCGGTACGCGCTTCGGCCGACACAATCGTTGCTTTGGCAGTCTCGGTTAAGTTATCGAGCTCTAAGGCTTCAACGCGTGCTGTGTTGAATACTTTGGATTTATCTTTCATATGGATATGACGGCTACGTTGATCAAGCTCGGTCATCAATGTAACGCCCTTAGCTAAGCGCTCCGAAGTACGGAACACGCCGCAATGGGCCTGCATACCCTTACGAATATCGTTCGCAACTTCTTGGCTATTTTCACCTGAGGTCGAGCCATCCAACAAAGCCAAACGCGCTAAGGTTTTATCGCCGGCATCGCTTGGCAAGTCTTTGTTACTGCGCGCCTTCAAATTGCTATTCACAATATGGTTGCCTGCAGCACGACCAAACACCAGTAAGTCGAGTAACGAGTTGGTACCTAAGCGGTTAGCGCCGTGCACTGAAACGCAGGCACACTCACCGATCGCATACAAGCCGTTAATAATCGCGTTAGAGTCTCCGTTTTTCGGCGCAACAACTTGACCAAAAATATTCGTTGGCACACCACCCATTTGGTAATGAATTGTCGGCACAACTGGAATTGGATCTTTAATCGGATCGACGTTGGCAAACTTAATCGCGATTTCACGAATTGAAGGCAAACGCTTCATAATCGTTTCGGCACCGAGGTGATCTAACTTTAAGTAAACGTGATCGCCGTCAGGTCCACAACCGCGACCCTCTTGAATTTCTTGGTCCATCGAGCGCGAAATAAAATCGCGTGGCGCCAAATCTTTAAGCGTCGGTGCATAGCGCTCCATAAAGCGCTCGCCATCTTTGTTCAATAAGTACCCGCCTTCACCGCGCACTCCTTCGGTCACCAATACGCCGGCACCAGCAACCCCGGTTGGGTGGAACTGCCAAAACTCCATGTCCTCAAGTGGAATGCCTGCACGCGCGGCCATACCCATACCGTCGCCGGTATTAATAAAGGCATTGGTTGAAGCCGCCCAAATACGCCCTGCACCACCAGTGGCTAAAACAGTTGTTTTAGCTTCAATGATCATTACTTCGCCAGATTCCATCTCGTAGGCAACTACACCAACAATATCGCCCTCGGCATCGCGAACTAAGTCGAGCGCCATCCACTCTACAAAAAACTGAGTACGGGCTTTTACGTTTTGTTGATACAAAGTGTGCAATAAAGCGTGACCAGTTCGGTCTGCTGCTGCGCAAGCTCGTTGTACGGCTTTTTCGCCAAAGTTAGCAGTATGGCCACCAAACGGACGCTGATAAATTGTGCCATCGGGGTTACGGTCGAATGGCATACCAAAGTGCTCTAACTCGTACACCACTTTCGGTGCCTCACGGCACATGTACTCGATGGCGTCTTGATCACCTAAATAATCTGATCCCTTTACGGTATCAAACATATGCCAGTACCAATTGTCTTCCGACATATTACCTAACGATGCACCAATGCCCCCTTGCGCCGCGACTGTGTGCGAACGGGTTGGAAATACTTTGGATAAGACGGCTACGTTTAAACCGGCCTGGGCCAGTTGTAACGAGCAACGCATGCCCGCGCCCCCCGCGCCAATTACCACGGCGTCGTATTTGCGACGCGGTAGGTTATTGGCAAGATGGTTCAGTACGTCAGCCATTGTCAAACTCTCCAGATAATAATAATCGCCCAATAGGCGTATGAGATAAGGGCCACAATCGTTAGCACTTGCATCAACAAGCGAATCGAGGTTGGTTTGATGTAATCCATGTAGATATCACGCACACCTACCCACACGTGGTAGAGCAATGCCGTTAGCGCAACCAAAGTAAACACTTTGGCATAAGCCGGAACAAAAATTTCCGCCCAAGTACCGTAAGTAATTTTGCCATCAATCATGAACGCACGAACGACTAACCATATTGCGTAAACGGATAAGACAACTGCTGTGATGCGCTGCGCAAGCCAGTCACGAAGTCCGTAACGCGCGCCAGTAAAAATTTTATTGGTAGCCATTGTTTCGCTCCTTAACCCAAAAATAGCTTGTAGGCGAAAAACGCCGTTAGCAGCAAACTAACCGCCATAACGACAACTGCCGAATTTTTGGCTTGGCCTTTTTCTAAGCCCTTGTGCATATCGAGCATTAGGTAGCGAAAGCCACAACAAATGTGGTGACAGAACGACCAAATGAAACCCAGTGTAATTAACTTAACCCACCAATAGCCACCGATTTTCTGTAACTCCAACCAGCTTAGTTCGGATGTTAGGGACAGGCTAAACAAGTACAACACAAATGGGATGCCAGCCAAGAACATAGCAGCACCCGAAACACGATGAAGGATGGAAATGATGCCGGCCAATGGCAGGCGGTAATGCAAAATTTGCGATACGTGAATGTTGCGGAACTGCGGACGAACACGTGGGGCCGAGCGTGAAGCCTCGTTAGCCATGGGTAAATACCTCTTTTTTATTAGTCTTAAATTAAATTTTAGGCGGATCTGAAACCGCCAAAAGCGTAATTTTGACCTATTTTATTGCATTGCACCAATCAAAGTTAATTTTCGCCCCATGTTAGCGAACAAAAAACTAGGTCTGGCTCCTTGAGTTCCAAATGAACCGAACTCGACACTTTGGATTTTAAAGCTTCGAGGCAAAAACGTCCAAGACAAATTACACTCAAAGGCGTCAATTGCGACCGACGAGTCGCGCAATTGACGCCAAACTACATCAGTTCAGCGTTTAAGAGCCAACGTGCATGCTAAAAACAGCACCGCCGGACATTTCGCAGCGCCCTGTCCCTTGAGTCGTTGAATTCATTTGATAACTGCAGCGAATGTAATTTCCGCGGTTTCCAGCGCCGTTTGCTGTTCCACTTCGGCTGTTGCTAATACGTGTTGCTTCTCCGACGAACGACTCGCCGCCAATATTGACCGAGAACTGCCCACGACCATTTAAATCGTTGGTTACGGATGCAATCAAGACGCCATAAGGGTTTGCTTGATCATTGGTTGGGTAAAGACGAGCGCCGATTGTTATCGGAGCAGGAGGGGCAATCACTATTGGTTGCATTACAGGTTGATTAGGGCTCTGCGAATGCGGATAACCGGGATGATTAAGCGGTACGACGTAACAAGCAGTTAATGAACTAGCAACGACAACTAAACCCAATACCTTTAATGCGGTAGTTTTAAGCGCAGCGTTTTTAAATGGTGAACTAACAGAATGTAAACGAAGTGCGTTCATATAATAGGACGGTGAGAACACGCATCCGAGTGACCCAAGCACATGCTTGTAGAAGGATGATGCCAATAACCTATTTGTGCAAGCAAGCGGATAAACCCGAGTCTTCGAATCGGCCGCTAACGGTATACGAAGATGCTACTCAGACTCAACTTAACGCGCCTAATTTAACTATCTAACTTAACTCGTTTGCATAATGAAAATGCTTAGTAACGCAATACCCTAATCGCACTTCGACCGCCTCGTCATCGTAGCTGTAAGAGACACGCTCAACGACTAGCACTGGTTTGTCGACTTCAATACTTAAGGCTTTTGCCACGGCAGCGTCGGCTGGCAAAGCACGCAAACGTTCTTCGCAACGAATCATGCGGGTTTTAAATTCGGTTTCAAACAGACCGTAAAGCGGACCTTTGTATTGACTAAGACGCTCTTGGCTTAGCCCCCGAAACCGTTGCGCTGGCACCCAAATAACATCTAGTACAACGGGTTGCCCATCAAAGCTCAACAAGCGTCGAATTAAATACGCCTGTTCTGCTGGGCGCAGCTTGAGTGCAACGGCAACTTCGGCTGGAGCCCGCACCCGTTCACAGGACAATATTTTACTTTCTGGTTGTACGGCTTCGCCTTGATTGGGCCGCATCTTTAAAAACCGAAATTGTGCGACTGTTTCTGCATGGGTTGCTACATAGGTGCCTCGGCCTTGACGCCGTACGACAATGTTTTCCATCGCCAAAGAATCGATGGCTTTTCGCACCGTGCCTTGGCTTACCTCAAACTGTTCGGCTAACTGAATTTCGCTGGGCAATACCGTGCCCGGCTGCCACTCGCCGTAGCCTAGGCGAGCCAGCAAAGCCTCTTTAACCTGCAAATAAAGCGGGTTAAATCGCGGCAAGGCATTTAACGAGCGAGTTGATGATTGATCCATGCCCTTATTTAAACCGAGAACGCACAATGATTCAAGTGTTTTTTATCTTATATAAGACATGATAACGACTTGACTTTTTTGTCGAACACTTTTACAATCCGACTCGTTTTTACAACTCTATCCCCTGCAGTTTTTAATTCTCCAAATCCAGGACGCATCATGACCAAACCCGCAAAACGTGTTGTTGTTACCGGCGCAGCCGGACAAATCGGCTATTCCTTATTGTTCCGCATCGCCAATGGCGACATGTTGGGCAAAGATCAGCCCGTCATTTTGCAATTGCTCGACATCACCCCTGCATTAGGCGCGGTTAAAGGTGTTGCAATGGAATTAGAAGATTGTGCATTTCCGTTGCTAGCTGGCGTTGTTATTACGGACGAACCCAATGTTGCATTTAAAGATGCCGACTACGCCCTTTTAGTAGGCGCCCGCCCGCGCAGCAAAGGGATGGAGCGCAAAGATTTGCTAGAAGCCAACGGTGCCATTTTTACGGTCCAAGGCAAAGCACTCAATGACCACGCCAGCCGCGATTGCAAAATTTTAGTAGTGGGCAATCCTGCTAACACCAATGCCTACATTGCGATGAAGTCGGCACCTAATTTACCCAAGAAAAATTTCACTGCAATGTTGCGCCTTGATCACAACCGTGCTTTGTCACAATTGGCTGCCAAAACTGGCAAAGCAGTTGGCAGCATCGAGCGCTTAGCAGTTTGGGGCAACCATTCGCCAACAATGTATGCCGATTACCGTTTTGCCACCATCGGCGGCGCATCTGTAAAAAATATGATTAACGATGCCGTTTGGAACAATGATGTGTTCTTACCCACCGTCGGTAAACGCGGCGCAGCCATTATCGAAGCACGCGGATTATCATCGGCAGCTTCGGCCGCTAACGCAGCAATCGATCACATGCACGATTGGGCCTTGGGTTCAAACGGCAAGTGGGTCACGATGGGCATTGCTTCAGACGGTGCTTACGGCATTCCGGCCGACACTATGTACGGCTTTCCGGTTATTTGCGCTAACGGCGAATACGAATTAGTAACGGGCCTAGAAATTGATGACTATAGCCGCGAAAAAATGGACCTCACGCTCAAAGAGCTGCAGGACGAAATGGAAGGCGTCAAACACTTGTTGGCGTAATTGATTATGTCCAATATTTCATTAAGTGCCGGGTTACGCTTTCGTCAAGCTTTAGCCGCCGAAAAGCCCCTACAAATTGTTGGGGCCATTAACGCCAACCACGCCTTGCTTGCTAAGCGTGCTGGCTACAACGCCATTTACCTTTCTGGTGGTGGTGTTGCGGCTGGGTCGCTAGGCTTACCTGACTTAGGCATATCTAATTTAGATGATGTTTTAACCGATGTACGCCGTATCACTGATGTTTGCGATTTACCTTTGTTAGTCGACGTTGATACAGGCTTTGGTTCGTCCGCTTTTAATGTTGCTCGCACTACCCGTAGCTTAATTAAAGCGGGCGCTGGTGCTATGCACATTGAAGACCAAGTGGGCGCAAAACGTTGCGGCCATCGCCCCGGCAAAGAAATTGTTTCGCAAGAAGAAATGGTTGACCGCATAAAGGCCGCCGTGGATGCTCGGACCGATCCCAACTTTGTAATTATGGCGCGCACAGATGCAATTGCCGTTTACGGTGTCAATGCGGCCATTGATCGGGCAGTTGCCTGTGTTGAGGCAGGTGCAGATGCTATTTTCCCAGAGGCGATTACTGAGCTGCCAATGTATGAGCAATTTGCCAAAGCGGTCAAGGTGCCTATCTTGGCAAACATTACCGAGTTTGGTCAGACGCCTTTGTTCACAACAGAGCAATTAGCGGCAGTGCAGGTAGCGATGGTGCTATATCCGTTATCGGCATTTCGCGCCATGAACAAAGCAGCTCAGCTTGTGTACGAGGCAATCCGCAAAGATGGTACGCAGCAAAACGTAGTAGCAACAATGCAAACCCGCAAAGAACTGTATGACGCAATTGGTTATTGGGGTTTTGAACAAAAGCTTGATGCATTATTTGCGCAAAACAAAAACAACTAGTAAGCATTATTTTAAACTCTCATTCGCATGGAGTGTGTCGGCATGACTGATGTAACACCTGGCTTTAAACCAAAAAAATCTGTCGCCTTATCGGGCGTAACCGCTGGCAATACTGCGCTTTGTACAGTGGGCCGTACTGGCAACGATTTGCACTATCGCGGATACGACATTTTGGAATTGGCCGAGCGCTGCGAGTTCGAAGAAATCGCGCATTTGTTAATTCATGAAAAGCTTCCCACCAAAGCTGAACTTGCTAGCTATAAAGGCAAACTAAAGGCGCTGCGCGGCGTTCCGGCGAACGTAAAAACGATTTTAGAAGCCCTGCCCGCCTCTAGTCATCCAATGGATGTCATGCGTACTGCTGTGTCGGCGCTAGGCTGCCAGTTGCCAGAAAAAGATGATCATAATTTGCCCGGCGCAAAAGACATTGCGGACCGACTTATGGCTTGCTTGGGTTCGATGCTGCTGTATTGGTATCACTATAGCCATAACGGTAAACGCATAGAAGTAGAAACCGATGATGATTCTATCGGTGGTCACTTTTTGCATTTATTACATGGCGAGTCGCCTAAAAAAATGTGGGTCGATGCAATGCATGTGTCCCTTAATTTATATGCCGAGCACGAGTTTAATGCCTCTACATTTGCAGCGCGCGTCGTCGCTGGAACAGGTTCGGATATGTATTCGGCGATAACTGGCGCCATTGGTGCCCTACGCGGCCCCAAGCACGGTGGTGCAAACGAAGTGGCCTTCGAAATACAAAAGCGTTACGACAACCCCGATCAAGCGCAAGCCGATATTGAACAACGGGTTGCCAACAAAGAAGTGGTCATCGGCTTTGGTCATCCGGTGTACACCATTTCAGACCCGCGCAACAAAGTAATTAAATCGGTAGCGCATAAACTATCCAAAGATGTGGGCAGTTTAAAAATGTACGACATCGCGGAGCGCCTAGAAACAGTGATGTGGGACGCGAAAAAAATGTTCCCCAACTTAGACTGGTTTAGCGCAGTGTCCTACCACATGATGGGCGTACCTACGGCCATGTTTACCCCATTGTTTGTAATAGCAAGAACATCGGGCTGGAGCGCGCATATCGTAGAGCAACGAATTGATAATAAAATTATTCGCCCAAGCGCGAATTATGTCGGCCCAGAGGATCAGAAGTTTGTCCCGATTGAAAAACGTAAGTAGCTTTACCGTAATAAACCCAAAAGGAGCCGCGCATGTTGAAAACAAAATTAATAACCTCTGTAGTTTTAGGTACCACTGTTATTGCATTATCTGCTTGTGGATCTGCACCCAAAGCCACCCCCGAAACCAGTGCTAAGCCTGTCAGTGTTGTCGTAGGCGCAAACGCACCGGCGCCAGTAGCGGTAGCGCCGGTTCGTTCAACGCCGACCGTTGCAGCCCCAGTAGCGGTTGTAGCCCCGGCAGTTGCAAAAGCACCCGAACCAACCCCAGTTGCAGTAGCAACAGCACCCGTACGGGAATTCAAACTAGAAACCGGTATGTATCGGTGCGAAGAACAGCAAACCGTTGCTGTTAAACGAATTAACAATGGCGGCAAGTCAATTGTTGTTGGTTACAAGGGCAAAGACTTCGAACTTGCCCAAGTAATTACACAAACCGGTGCATTACGATACGAAGATGCAAAAGCAGGTTATGCGTGGATTCAAGTAGTTGGTAGCGCCTTGTTACTGGACACCAAGCGTGGCAATCGTATTGCCAATAAGTGTACTTTGTAATTTTTTAGGTTGGCGAAACTCAACAATTTAAGGCCTCATTAATCTAAGCTTGAGTAATTCGGCGAAGTTCTAAAGCGAAATAAAACGACGTGCAATTTAAGATTTTAATGATTTACGGACTGGTTGCGGCAACGGCCGCGATCAGTTCTCTGAGCGCTTTTGCCCAAGAACTCCCCTACCCTAAGCGTAAGCCTGGACTTTGGGAAGTAAAAACTGTGGCGAGCCAGAATGCAGGCCTACCAGCTACTTTGTTTTGCGTTGGCGAAGAAACTGACAACGCCAAAATGAGCCTCGACCGCCAATCTAGCACCGAAGGATCTTGCAAATTCGGAGGCTTTCAACGCGTTGGTAACGGTTGGTTATCCGAATCAGTTTGCAAGGAAGGTCGCGTCAATATTGTTAGCCGCTCATTAGCATCCGGCGATTTTGAAAAAGACTACCGTATCGATACTTTCGTCTCCTATACCCCACCGCTTGGTAGTGGTAAGCGCGAGGACAAGGAAGCCCTTGTCGCAACCTATTTAGGCGATTGCAGACCGGGACAAAAAGTGGGTGAAATGTTTATCCCGGGGATGGGCTACATCAGCATGATAGACGGCTCCGTTCGACCAATCCAAGAACCAAAAACAAAAGCAAAACGTAAAAAATAAGTCGCTATTTTGAGCGCATAATTATTGAGTGCGTAATTAAGTAAACAACTCAAGTAAACAACGCAAGTAAACAACGCAACCAAATTCGCAATACAAACATACAAACTCGTAACAACAATTCAGAAAATACCTAGGGAAGGAAATTCAAATGGCAGATGCATTTAATACCCTCAAGAGCTTTAAGCTCCAGAGCGGAAAATCGGGACAATTTTATTCATTACCCGCATTAACAAAACAGTTCCCTAACATTGCAAAATTGCCTATTTCGGTACGCATCGTATTGGAATCAGTATTGCGTAATTGCGACGGTAAAAAAGTAACCGAAGAGCACGTTAAACAATTAGCCAATTGGAGCGCCAACGGTAATCGTACCGACGAAATCCCTTTTGTTGTAGCGCGCGTAGTGCTGCAAGACTTTACGGGGGTGCCGCTTTTGGCAGACTTGGCCGCAATGCGTGGCGTTGCCGAAAAAATGGGTAAAAACCCAAAAATTATCGAGCCTTTAGTGCCAGTTGATTTAGTTGTTGATCACTCGGTAATGATTGACCATTACGGCACAAAGAACGCACTCGACCTTAATATGAAACTTGAGTTCCAGCGCAACAACGAACGCTACCAGTTTATGAAGTGGGGTATGCAAGCGTTTGATACCTTCAAAGTAGTACCACCCGGCATTGGTATTGTTCACCAAGTAAACTTAGAGTACTTGGCCCGTGGCGTACACAAAGCCAAAGGCAAGGCAAACATTTATTACCCAGACACCCTAGTTGGTACTGATAGCCATACCACCATGATTAATGGCATTGGTGTGGTTGGTTGGGGCGTTGGCGGTATTGAAGCCGAGGCAGGTATGTTGGGCCAACCGGTTTATTTCTTAACGCCCGATGTGGTTGGGGTTAATTTAACAGGTCGCCTACGTGAAGGTTGTACTGCAACCGACCTAGTGCTAACTATCACCGAAATGCTGCGTAAAGAAAAAGTAGTTGGCAAATTTGTTGAGTTTTTTGGTGAAGGCACCGCAAGTTTGGCCCTGCCCGATCGCGCAACAATTGCCAACATGGCCCCCGAGTACGGCGCAACAATGGGCTTTTTCCCAGTTGATGAAAAGACTATTGATTACTTCAAGGGATCTGGTCGTAGTAAATCAGAGATCGATGCATTTGAAAGCTATTTTAAAGCGCAAGGCATGTTTGGCGTTCCGAAGGCTGGCGAATTGACTTATAGCAAAGTGGTCGAGCTCGACTTAACTTCAGTTGCACCGTCTGTAGCTGGACCAAAGCGCCCACAAGATCGTATCGAAATTGGTAATGTTAAATCTAGCTTCGCTGAATTATTTGTTAAACCTGTGGCCGATAACGGGTTTGCCAAGAAATCCGAAGATCTAGACAAGTCTTACAAAACCGCCGACGGCGTCGAAGTTAGCAACGGCGATATTTTAATTGCCGCTATTACCTCTTGCACCAATACCTCTAACCCAAGCGTGCTGTTAGCCGCTGGTTTGGTTGCTAAAAAAGCCGTTGAGCGCGGATTAAAAGTTTCGCCGCGCATTAAAACTTCACTGGCTCCGGGCAGCCGCGTCGTAGACGACTATTTACGCAAAGCAGGCCTGCTGCCTTACCTAGAAAAATTGGGTTTTAACATTGCTGCTTACGGTTGCACAACCTGTATCGGTAATGCCGGTGACTTAACACCCGAAATGAATGAAGCCATCGTCGCCAACGATTTAGTTTGCGCTGCTGTGTTGTCGGGCAACCGTAACTTTGAAGCCCGTATCCATCCGAACTTGCGGGCAAACTTTTTAGCATCGCCACCCTTAGTTGTTGCTTACGCAATTGCCGGCAACATGAAAGTGGATTTGATGACCGAGCCATTGGGCAAGGACAAAAAAGGCCGCGACGTCTTTATTGGCGATATTTGGCCAACAAGCGATGAAATTTACAAGCTGATGAAGTTTGCAATGGATGCAAAAACCTTTAAACGTCTATACAGCGATTTCACGAAAGACAACAAGCTTTGGGCAAAAGTAACGACCACCAAAGGCCAAGTCTACAACTGGCCAGGTTCGACCTACATCGCCGAGCCACCGTTCTTTGATAACTTTGAAATGACACCAGGTGCAGTACCAGTTATAAAAGGCGCTCGCGTTTTGGGCTTGTTTGGCGATTCAATTACGACTGACCATATTTCACCGGCCGGTTCAATTAAAGAAAAATCCCCAGCAGGTCAATATTTGTTGGACAACAAAGTTATTAAGGCCGACTTCAATTCGTATGGCGCGCGCCGCGGCAATCATGATGTAATGATGCGCGGAACCTTTGCCAATGTGCGTATCAAGAATTTAATGTTGCCACTTAATAAAGACGGCAGCCGTACTGAAGGTGGCTTAACTATTCACCAACCAACTGGTGAGCAAATGTACATTTACGATGCAGCAATGCGCTACATCAAAGATGGCGTGCAAACGGTTATTTTTGGCGGCGAAGAATATGGCACTGGTTCGTCACGCGATTGGGCCGCTAAGGGCACACAATTGCTGGGCGTTAAGGCGGTTATTACCCGCAGCTTTGAACGTATTCATCGTTCGAACTTAGTGGGAATGGGCGTGTTGCCACTGCAGTTTAAAGGCACAGATTCTTGGGAGAGTTTAGGGATTAAAGGCGACGAAACCTTTGATGTCGTTTTGCCCGCGCAAATCAAGCCACAACAAGACGTTACTTTAGTTATTACTAACGCAAAAGGCGAACAGCGCAAAGTAACCTTACTTTCGCGTATCGACACTTCTATCGAAGTCGATTACTACAAGCATGGCGGTATCTTACCGTTTGTGTTGCGCGAGTTAGTAGCCTAAGTATTTTGTAATCCGAACACACGACTAAAGATTGAATATTCAATAATCGTGAACGGCTGGCCCTGACTAGATGTTTTCGTTGAGTTTAAGTACAACGAAAGTCATTCTAGACAGGGCCATCCGTTTTTTTCACTTGTGCTTATCAATCAAACAGTTAGAATCGAGTCGTAGAAATTACTTGAGCAAATAAGCCTTGCTTACTAACCGCGTGCAAACAGAAGTTTTTGAATCTAAGACCACAACACCTATTTGGGTGATCTGGGCTGCCTTAGCACTACTGACATTAGTAGCCAACACAGTTGCGCAATTTGTTTCCCATGGGGCCCATGCGGGTCTGTTAATTTGGCCTGCAGCTGGCATTGCTTTGGCGGCCAGTTGGCACTACGGCCCTAAAGTTGTTTTAGGACCCGCAGTTGGTAGCGCGACTTGGGCCTTTGTCTTTTATCGCAGCCCAGCGCTTGCTGTGTTTGCTTTTTTAATAACGATCGCTGGCCCGCTGGCCGCACGGTTCGTGCTGCGTCGGTTCGCTGACTGGAAGCCAGTAGAACACTCGCTTGACCGCATGGGCCGTTTTGTTTTTGTGGTGCTTGCTATATCAGCACCCGTTGGCGCGTCGATTGCATTGCTTGCTGCGCAATTCATACCGGGCGATTGGACCAGTGCAGGACATTTTTGGTTGCACTGGTGGTTAATCGATAGCGTCGGGCAACTACTACTAGCACCCGCCTTATTAGGATGGCTTGGCAACCCTGGCATTGCAAGTAAGAACCCATTAGCGCAACCTTACGCAGTGAACTCGTTTGGCGTTATTGGCGGTTTGCTGATTGCCAGTTTTAGCCTTGCGTTTGCATGGCTAGAACTACCATTTCACGCCAATGCAGTTTGTTTCATTTTTTTCCCGTTAATGGCTTGGGTGGCTATTAACAACCACACCTATATTTTTGCGAATACGGTCTTGTTTGCAAGTTTGCCACTACTGGCTTCGCGCGCTGCACAAGTGCGAATCGCAGATACTAAAACACAGGCGACGGGAATTGTTGAAGCGTTTAGCGGTCCCAATTTAAATGCCAACAGTGCGTTAGATATTTCAGTTTTAGTGTTTACCGCTTGTCTATTAGGCCTACTGCTGCATTCAGTTGCTATTGATCGACGCTTGGCAGTAGCGCGCGTAGCGCGGCAGGCTCGCGAAGATATGTCTACCGGTTTGCTAAACGACCGCGGCCTTTTAAAAGACCTCGAAGAGGTACTCTCGCGACCTTTGCGAGGCCATTACGGATTAATTGGCGTACACCTGACTAACTTCGACTCTTTAAGTGATTTGTGCGGCAGCATGCAGGCCCTGCATTTAGAACAATCAATGGCCGAGTTATTGCGTCGCCAACCCCAGTCTAAAATGGCGGCACGCATGTCCGCAGGTCGCTACGCGATTGTGGTCGAATCCGATAGCGTAGTAAATGTTCGAGCTATCGCGCGCGAAATTTACGTTCAAATGACAGCACAATCGTTTCGCACCGAAAATGGTAATTTGCGCTTGCAAGCTTGCGTTGGTGGATTGTTGATCGATCGCAATGTTGCGATCAATAGCGAAGAGTCCGTCTCTGCTTTGGCCGACGCAATGGCAATTGCGGCAAGCGTACGCGAGCCGCAATTATTTGTTGAACCTTTATCGCAAACCATGATCGATGCACGTCGCTCGCACCAGCAACGTATCGAACAAGTGCGTGACGCAATACGTGAACAACGGTTAGAGCTGTATGCGCAACGCATTGTTACTTTAAAGGGCGACCCTGACGAGTTTAGCTACGAAGTGTTAACTCGTTTGCGGCAGCGCGACGGTAAGTTAATGATGCCACCGGAGTTTATTCCGCTTACGGTTCAGGCACAGATGAGCGTTGCGCTAGATCGTAGTGTTGTGCAAAAAACATTCGAATGGCTTGGTCGCAATCGCGCTGCATTAGAGCGCACATCTAAGTGTTCTATTAACTTGTCAGGGTTAACTTTGGGCGACGCAAGTATTGCTTCGTTTATTTTTTCGCAACGCGTATTAAATGAAATACCCGCCAATAAAATCGTCTTCGAAATTACAGAAAGCGAAGCAATTCGTAATCCAGCAGCGGCCTCTCGTTTAGTCGATTCGCTCAAAGCCGAAGGCTTTGGCATCGCGCTAGATGATTTTGGAACTGGGTTGGCGACTTTCGAGTATTTAAAACGATTCGCTATCGACTATCTTAAAATTGATGGCAGCTTTGTCCGTACGCTCAAAGCTAATTCAATTGATGAAGAAATTGTTCGCGCCACTATTCGGGTTGCGAAACATTTAGGCGTAACAACGGTTGCGGAACATGTACACCAACAGTCTGTACTAGATTTACTAACGAATTTAGGAATTGACTGTATTCAAGGCGCACTGGTAGGGATGCCCGAACCAATCGACCAGCTGTTTGAAAAAACTGGTATGTTGACTCACTAGGCTAGTTAATAAAAATTTAGCGCTTGTTGTTCAAGCTCCAGTCGTATTCTAAGAAACCGATCGATGCTTTGCTATCACGAACAATCTGTTGGCCCGCCGCATCGTCAGTCATTATGTCGGCGTACTTTGCAAAAAACTGTTCGCGACTGCTAATACCTTTGTAGCCCGAACTCCAATCGACTTTGAACCAATCGAAAATTTTCGAGACTTCAAGTTTTCCCTCTTGGGCATTAAAACGGTTACGTGTGCGATCCCGCAAAAAACGCCGCGTGCTGTCTTCTAACTGTGCGTCTAGTTTAGAAGCAACAATCGCTTCAGGACGTAAAGCGGGGCAACCGATGGAAGCGCAATTAACCACAAAGTGAACGCGCGGCTCGTCGAAAACACCCTTAGCGCGAATCATGTCGTGCTCTACGTTATCTAGGTGCTTGTCTTCACCCAAAAGCTTTATAAACTTAATACTCCAAGGTTTACTAAATACGCCGCTAATGTCTTTGATCGATTTTAAATCAGGGAATTTCGTTAAAATTAGCTCGACTGTAAAAGCGTTGTAGACATTGATTAAAAACGCTAATTTCTCATCGCGTTTAAACCCTTCGTATTGGGCTTTAGTCACTGCCGAATATTGCTCTAGGACTGATTTCAAAGCGGCTCGTTCTGCGGCGAATGCCCGGTAGTTAACGGCGCTAGTAGTTCCCGCTGCGTTCCACGACACATGCTTTTTAATTAAAGCATCCCATGCCGCGTGCGTATGATCAAAGCCGCTTTGTGCGAATACCGGCGCGGCAACTAAAGACAAAGAACCAGCGACACCGATGGCTAATAAAGTACGACGCCGTTGAAGATTTAAACTTGATTCCATGCTCTGCTGACCTACTTTCATTAAACGTGTTGTTGCCAAGGTTATTACCTAAAATTGATTTTTTAACCGCGCTGCCAGCGATGAAACTTTTCGACCCATTTCAACAAACCTTGCGGTGCATGCGCCTTTTTCCAAACACCCGCAACCATCTTGTTCGATTCAGCCAAGGTTGGATAAATATGAATAGTTCCCAAAATTTTGTTTAAGCCATACCCGTGCTTCATCGCGGCAACAAACTCCGCAATCAAATCACCCGCATGCTCACCTACGATAGTCACGCCAAGAATTTTGTCCTTACCAGGTACGGTTAAAACTTTTACAAAACCGTGGGCAACTGCGTCGGCAATGGCTCGATCTAAATCATCGATACCGTAGCTTGATACTTCGTAAGCAATACCTTGCTGTTTGGCTTCTTGCTCGTTAAGGCCTACACGAGCGCACTCGGGCTCGGTAAAAGTTGCCCAAGGCACCACACGATAGTCCACCGGAAAGCTCTTAAACTTACCAAACAATCCGTTTACGGCCGCATACCACGCCATGTGTGAGGCGATGTGGGTAAATTGATAAGGACCGGCTACATCGCCTGCTGCAAAAATATTTGGGTACTTTGTTTGTAAGCGATCATTTATTTCAACTGTACGCGTTTTTGCCAGGCCAATACCCAATGTTTCGAGACCAAAACCAGTAACCCGCGCAGAACGGCCCACGGCACACAACAACATATCGAACGCAATTTTTACTTCACTGCCGCGATGCTCGGCAATTAGAATTTTTTCCCCGCCTTCAACTTCAAACCGCAAGGCTTTATGCTCTAAACGAACATCAACGCCATCGGCCAAAAATGATCTTAAAACTAAGTCGGATACTTCAATATCTTCGCGAGCCAATAAACGTGAGCCCATTTCAACTTGCGTCACAGTTGACCCTAAGCGGGCAAACGCTTGAGTTAACTCCGAACCGATTGGACCACCGCCTAAAACGAGCAAGCGCTTGGGTTGTTCACGAATTTCCCAAATAGTGTCCGAAGTAAAGTACCCAGTGTTTTCGATACCTGGAATTGGCGGAACGAAGGGTCTAGCGCCCGTTGCAATAACAATGTTCTTTGTTGTTACTGTTTTTTTGCTACCGTCGTTGAGGGCGATTTCCACTTCCCAAGGCGATTTGATCGTAGCCGCACCTTGCAAACAATCTACACCTAAACCGGTAAAACGCTCGACTGAATCATGCGGTTCGATTTCTTTAATGACATGCTGAATTCGCTCCATTACTTTTGCGAAATCCATCTTTACATCAATTGCTTCCAAGCCGTAGCGTTCAGCGTGCTTGGCTTGCGAAACGATGCGGGCCGTTTTTATTAAAGCTTTGCTGGGTACGCAGCCAGTGTTTAAACAATCGCCGCCCATTTTATTTTTTTCAACTAAGGTTACCTTGGCTTTAACTGCTGCTGCAATTAAGGCTGTAATCAAACCAGCGCTTCCGCCGCCAATCACAACCATGTTGGTGTCAAATTTCGCAGGTTTTTTCCAACCTTGGTAAACCTTGTTGGCCTTTATGATGTCTAATATTTTTTTAGCAATTAGGGGAAACAAACCTAGCGCTGCAAATGCACCCAACAAACCGGGTGAGGCAATGCCTTTGAGCGAACTAATTTTGCTTAATTCGGTACCCGCTAAAACGTACACAATCGTCGCTGGCAACATCCCCAATTGGCTGACCCACGCGTAAGTGAAGGTTTTAATTTTGGTCAGGCCCATCAATAAATTGACAGCGAAAAATGGGAACACGGGCACTAGGCGAAGGGTAAACAAATAAAAACCGCCCTCTTTGTCGATCCCTTCATTAATGGCCGCAAGTTTGCTGCCAAACTTAGTTTGCACCCAATCACGCAACAAAAAGCGTGAGCCTAAAAACGCCAAGGTTGCGCCAATAGTGGACGCGATCGAAACGATAATTGTGCCGTTGACTAAGCCGAACAACGCACCACCTAACAAGGTGAGAAAAGCCGCGCCAGGAATGGACAAAGCCGCCATCGCGATGTAAATCGCAAGAAATCCAAAAATAATTTTGCTTGGGTTTTCGGCGTAGGCCGTTGCGAATCGAGCTTGCTGGTTCTTTATCGACTCCAGATTGAAGTACTGATACCAGCCTTGTTGAAAGAACAAAGAAACGAGCAACAAAGCAATAACAACCAGAACTACTTTTTTAATTTTCACAAACTATTCCGAGATCGATTCCAAAAGAACATTTTAGGGAGTAACCAAACCAAACACGCCGACTAATTGTAGATAACGTAAACGCACACAGCTATTGCAGTCGTCAACCCAAATTATCCCTTACAACACTAGGGTCTAGGGTTGTTTTCGCGGCGACGGACGGTCTGAGCTGACGTTAGGATCAGTTGTTGCAAATAGTGGTCATAAAAATCAGCATTACCAATACCAACTAGCGGTTCGCCCAACGAGTGACCGGTGCGATCAAAAACCATGAGAGTGGGCGATCGATTTATTTTCAGCGTTTTAGCGTATTGACGAAAACTTGTAGAGCGCCCTTGAAAATCAATTAAAGAGGTTTCGCGATCGAAGAACACTTCGCGCAAATGAATTTTTACGCCATCAATTTCTAGGGGAATTCCAGGTAAATAAGCGCGTCGTAAAATTTCGCAATACGGGCATCCAGTAGTGGAAAAAACAATTACAACTACGCCTAAAGCCTTCGGTTCTTTCCCAATTACTTGCGATAAATCGGTGGCGGTTTGTAGCCTCGGTTTTAGGCCCGCGGTTTGAACAGTAGATGCCGATTGATTTGATGTTTGCGTTTGCGTTTGTGCCTGCACTGGAGCAACGATTACAGCCCCCGAAACCAGTTTTAATCCAGCAATAATTAAAACAGCTCCAAGTAGACGCTTAATCGTTTGCGGAGCAATAAATTGACTACCCAAAGTGCTGCCAATCAGTCCACCAAAGCCCGCGGCCGCCAACAACCAAATAATTGTGCTCGGTAAGGCTTGCGTGCTCGCAATGTTGCCCAGCAAACCCGCGGTTGAATTAAATAAAATAAATAGCACTGAGACACCCGCGGCTACTTTGGGCTTGGCCCAATTCATCATCAACAATAGAGGCGTCAAAAAGATTCCTCCCCCTGTCCCAGTTAGGCCGGATAAAAGACCGATAGCTGCACCAATCAATAGTGCCAGCACTATGGGTGGTTTTTTAGACGCTAACGCGACGGCGTTTTGAAGTGCATCTTTTTTAAATGTAGGCGCAATTAAATGCCAAGCCGAATACAACAGCACTAGACCCAACAGCCCCTTAAACCATGTCACAGGCAAATTAACGTAGCCACCAAGGTATGCGCCGGGAATTGCTAAAAGCGCAAAAGGCCAAAACAGTGGCCAAGAAAAATTTCCGCGCCTAATAAACTGAAAACTGCCAATTAACGCGACTAAAATATTGAGCGCTAAGGCCGTAGGTTTTATCGATGATGGCGCCAAACTAAGTAACGACATTACGGCAATATAGCCCGATGCACCTGCATGTCCGACGCTAGAGTACAAAATGGCTACAAGAAAAATTCCTGAGATCAGCAGCCAGCCGCTATTAGCGTTTAAAAATTCAGTCATTGTGTAATTTTAAGCTTGACAGGCTGGACAGTAAAACAGCCCTCGCCCACCTTGTTCGACACGGGCAATTGAGTTGCCGCAGTCCCAACAAGGCAAACCCTCTCGATCAAAGGCAAAAAACCGCGCTTGCTCGTAGTCTACCCCTTGGCGCAATGATTGAAGGTATTGGGACATTGGACGAACAACCCCGTTATTTTTGACGCTGCGTTGAGTAAGTTGCTTGGCCGCTCGCCCAATCAATTGCAATTGTTTTTGAGTGAGCGCACCAATCTTTAATAGTGGATTTATTTTAGCTAAAAACAATATGTCGGCCCTCAAATAGTTGCCCAAACCAGCTACCACTTGCTGGCTTAATAAAGCATCTGCAATAACGCGTTTAGGAAACGTACTTAAGCGTTGCGCAATTTGTGCAGCCGTTACTGCAACTTCCAACACTTCGGGGCCAAGCTTTGCAATGTAGGGATGCTCGTGTTCTTGCCCTCGCTTTAACCACATAAAATCCGTTGCGCTATACAAAACCACTTTGGCTTGGTCGGTTTCAAAGATTAGGCGCACTTGTTTTGCTAGCAATGACTCAGACTTTTTGTGAACGACCCATTGGCCATACAATTGGTTGTGCGAATAAAGTACTGCACCATGGCCAAACTCGGTCAGCATTGCCTTGCTGCGGGCATAGACCCGATTTATTTGCACCCGTTTCGGCCATTGCCGCTGGGTAGGCTGCGACTTAGAGTACAAAAACTGAACACTTACGGATTGACCCGCAATCGCATCATGGACTTCACGCGCGGCTAAGAATATTTCTGGACCTTCAGGCATTTTGCTTTCTCGTGCTCACGTCGCAAGACTTCCCATAGTGTAATTCAAGTTTAGTAGCAACGCGGCAAGCTAGAATATAGCCTATGGCGAAAACATCATGGCTCTGAACGCAAGCGCATCAACGAAAGGCTTAATACTTACACTGTGCGCGGTTGTTTTATGGGGCATGCAGCATCCCATTTCAAAAAACGCTATGGGCTCGATGGACGGCTTTACTTTAACGCTATTGCGCTATGGCATTGCTTGTGTTGGTTTCGTTGCAATCTTGCTTTTTTTAGAAGGCAAAGCGGCTTTTAATTTTGGCCAACAGCGCAAATTGGCTCTATTGGCAGGCACTCTCGGCATGGCAGGCTCGGCGTTGTTGGTCTTTAACGGCATTAATCTAACAACCCCCGAAGTGGCCGTTATTATTTTGGCATTGCAGCCTGCCTTATCAGCTGTTATCCAATGGTTTGTTGTTGGAAAACGCCCGCCTACAATTACGATTGTTTGTATGCTTTTCGCTTTTTTGGGCATCGTACTGGTGGTCACTCGTGGGGGCCAATCACTCGATTTTTTAATCAAAAGCAATTCAAACCAGTTGCTTGGCGAAGTTTTGGTTTTACTGGGCGCCTTGGCATGGGTAATTTACACCTTGCTGTGTTCGCGCCTAGTTGGTTGGTCTAGCTGGAAAGCTACTACGCTAACTTGCCTACCTGCCTTGGCACTTATTTTTGTCACGTGGTTAATCGCCTATGCTTTTGGGCAAGTTCGCCTACCCACAGCTCAAGCCTATCCGCAAATTATTTGGCAAGTTGCCTATGTTTCGTTGGCGAGGGTATTGCTCGCCATGTTGCTGTGGAATAAAGGCACTCAGTTAATCAGCTCGTTAGATTCACTTTTATTACTGAGCTTAATGCCAGTAATTACATTCGCCTATCGCGCTTTTGAAGGTGCCAAATTTAATTTGTACGAGTTGTTAGGCGCACTAATTGTGGTCGCCGCTTTAGTAACAAACAACCTGTTGCTACGCCAGCGAGTTAAGCCGGTAGCCAAGGTTTAGCTGGCACTAGATTGCGCTGCCAGTGCATCCAATCGTGGATGCATAATTTTTCGCCATAGTGGTGGCACGCAGGCTATTAGATACATTGCGCCATAGCCATAAGGCAATTGCGGAGCGTCTTTACAATTGTCCAAGTGCAAATAGTCTTTACCCGCGTGAGCGTGATGATCTGAATGGCGTTGTAGATTAAATAAAAATACGTTACCCACTGCTGTACTGGTGTTCCATGAATGAATGGGTTGAACTGTTTCGGGGCGACCAGTTTTTGGATCAACTTTGCGCTCTAGGCCGTAATGCTCAATAAAGTTAATAACTTCTAATTGAAAAATTGCGCCCAACGAAGCACCGATAAACATAGCCAGGCCAAGCCAGCCAGCAATCAGCCAAAACACCAAACCAAGCGCAATCGATACGCAATTTAGTAGCAACAATTCGTTTTCAATGAAGCCGCGTAGCGACCATGGTTTCACGCCTTTTCGTTCTAGGCGTTTCGCTTCTAGATGATGTGCGTGCAACATTGTTGTAATCATCGACCGAACTGCAAACGCAAATACATTTTGACCGCGCCTTGCCGAAGCCGTGTCTTTATCAGTTGCTACATTTAAATGGTGACCACGGACATGTTCAATTTTAAACGCACCGTAACAAGTAGTGGCAAGCAACAAACCGCCAACGTTGCGCTCGAGCGTGCTGTTGCGATGAATTAATTCGTGCGAAGGGTTAATACTCAAGACCCCGCCGATAGCACCCAACGAAAGAATTGCGCCAATAATCTCTAAGTTACGCAACCATACGGGATAGGCTTGGTTCGCTTGTAAAAAATCGTTGCCGGTTAACTGCAAGCTGGCTACAAGCAACGCGGTTAACCAAAGTGGCAAACACAATACTGGTAATGCTCTGTTAAACCAATGGGTTTCGCCTACGACTGGTGGTCGCTCATCTTTGGGTATGAGCCAATCTAATAGCGGAATTAAAGCGTGAATTGATAGCAGGGGTACCCAAGCAGAAATCAAAGCCCAAGTGGGGTTAGCGCCGTTGAGTGAAAAAGGCCAAACCAAAGCAGGCCCAAAACAAATTGCAAATATCCAAACAAATCGCCATTGCACTGGGGCAACGTTACGAGCAGCATTTAACTTCGGGATGGAGTTGTCGATTCGCATTGTTGAAAGTTACCGTAAATTTGTATTTTCGCCAATTGTCGACAGCTTAACGGCTAATAAGTTTATGCAGCGCGACCAATCGGTCGCGCTCGTTCGTGCAAACCGTTTATCAATCTGATTAGCCAGTCAGTCAGCATTCAGTGGAGTTAAGGCCGCCAGGCTTTCATAATCAGGCGAACTTTGTTGAACTTACACTGGATGTAACCATTGTTTTCACAACTCGATCCTAACTCCGTCATGATTACCGGCGGTCTAATGTGCTTTTTCACAGCTGTGATGTTGCTATCACAGGTGGGGAAAATGGACGGTTTTGAGGACGTATTGCTTTTGCTCGCTCTTTGTTTGGGGGGCGGAGCGTTAGCACTTGGGCTGGTTGTAGCTGATTCAGGAGTCAATAATCCCCTACGTATGGTCTCTGCAAATGTAATCGGAACATTAACTTACATCGCGGCAATGAGCTGCTTCGCCCATCTCTATCGACCTGATTTGCGGAAGGATATCCAGATTGGATTGGTCGTTATCTGGTTGCTTGGTTGTTTTGTGTTTACCGACATGCGCACCTTTTACATGTGGAACCATACAGCTCGAATCGCGATATTGAGTTACGTTACGTTTTTTATGCTCTTTGCAAAAGATAACGAAGCCCCCGGATTACGATGGTTGGCCACTTTAATTCCAGCATTGTCCATCGTTGGCATGGGCCCACAATTGATTGCATTGCATCAATTGCCGGCAGATGCTGTAGTTCAGTTAGCTGATCGCAACAGCCAAGGTGCGCTAAGCCAAGCATTTCTTTGGGCATTGTCGCCTTCGATTGTTTATGCCTGCATTATTAGCGTTATTTTCTCAAGAATTGCCCGGCGATTACGCGATTCAGCCAATTTAGATGTGCTTACAGGAGCCCATAGTCGACGCTACTTGTTTGAGAAAACCACTCAAATTTTAGATAAATCGAAGGATCGTTTACCTGATGAGGCCACAAGCTTACTTTTAATCGATATTGATCACTTTAAAACGATCAACGATACATGGGGACACATTGTTGGTGACTCAGTTCTTAAACATACGGTAGGCCGCATCCAAAATGTAATTCGATCCAGCGATCGCGTGATTAACAATAGCGAAGCGCAAAAGAACCTACCGAGCAACATTGTCGGTCGTTATGGTGGCGAGGAGTTTTGCGTAGTGCTTCCTTTTACATCAATGGCAGGCGCGACAATTGTTGCGGAACGAGTTCGCAAAAATGTAGCTGAAACACCGTTTTTGCATGGCGAACACATCATTAGCATTACGATTAGTATTGGCGTGGTCATTCAAGAGCGTAATGCAACACTCGAGTCAATGCTAACCGTTGCCGACAAACGCCTGTATCGAGCTAAAGAAACCGGTCGCAACTTAGTTGTAAATCATGGCGAAATTGGCTTGATCGTTTAGTTTTTTAGCAAAAATTCCAGCGTAGAATACTTGTAACTACTCGGTCAGAGTTGCTAACTTTTTAGCGCGCAAACCGAGCAAACTCGTATGTCTACAAGGTTGCCATGAATCGATGCTTGAAATTCGCCACGCCCTACTTTAAATTCGTTTTTAGCAAGTTTTTTTACGCGCTTGTCGCCATGACGATGGCAAGTTTTCTTTGGTATTTTCAAACTGTCCAGGCGCAAAATAATTCGGCGACTACAGCCGCTAATGCAAGTGCAAGCACAAGCACAAACCAAGAAATCACTGTAGAAGCTTTTTCTCCCAAGGGGTCTGACTCTGCAGTAGACCGTACCTCGGTACGCTTTAATCGCAACGTTGCAGCGATTGGCGAAACCAGTTTGGTTCCGGTATCGGTGGTTTGTAACGGCAGCAGTGTCGAGCTTGTCAGCGGGCGATGGCTTAACGAACGGGAATGGCAGGCAAGGTTTAAAAATACCTTACCCGCTCAAAGTAAATGTGAAGCTTCTGTTAGCTTAAACGGCAATGCCAATTTTAAGACGCGCAAGTTTAGTTTTTCTAGCGGCGCCATAAGCGTCATCAGAATTTGGCCCGATTACGGGCAATTGATTGACGAAAATCAACATTTCGTATTGCAGACCAACGCGCCGGTCAATATCTTGCCGGTTGACGCCTTTAAATCGAGCGGCGCTTACTGCAGCTCATCCAAGTTTGGCGAAAAACTCGCATTAGAGCTGGTCTCTAAAGACGAAGCCTTAAAAGTTATCAAGGCAATAACGAAAGAAATTTCTAATCAAACCGATCAAAGCCGATTACTAGTCATTAAATGCGCGCGGCCTTTGGGTGAGGATGCTAAGGTAAATTTATTTTGGGGGCGACCATTTAACTTCACGACCTACCCAGCATTTCGCGCTTCGGTCCAATGCGAACGTGAGCAAAGTGGCAAACCTTGTATTCCGGTTCGTCCAATCACAATTAAATTAACTACGCCTATTTTGGCATCGGCGGCTAAGCAGTTCAGCTTAAAGTCGGCAACTGGTGCTTTGGTTAAACCAAAAGTAGAGGCTAAAGATAGTGAAGAACTGAGCGCTGTCGAGTTTCACCCACCGTTTGAGCAAAACGGTCAATATACTTTATCGGTTGGGGCCGGCTTAAAAGACGTTTACGACAGAACCTTTGATCAACGCAGCCTTAACAATTTTAAAGTTCCTACGGGCGCTGCGCCACCTTTAGCCAAATTTGCAGCATCATTTGGTATCGTCGAAAAACAAGTTGGTGCGTTGCCCGTAACCATTCGCAATATAGCGCAGGCGAACGGGCTTGCTATTCGTTCCGAACTCACTTTAGATGATGCCACCGTAGTTCGCTGGCTGCGTATGGCAGACTACGAATCGCGTAACGAAACTAGTACTCGCCAAATTGGGTTAATTAGCAAAAACAAAACAGCAAAAACGATCAACGCTGCTGACTGGCCAAAAACGCAAGAAATGCAAGTGGTTGGCATTCCACTCACTCAGCCTGGTCTGCATCAAGTAGAAATTGAAAGCCAAGCCCTTGGCCAAGCCATCTTAGAAAAAAACCGCGACGGCAGTGATCGCAAAATGTATGTTCGTTCGTACGCGTTGGTTACCAGTATGGCCGTGCATATGAAATTAAGCCAAGAAAACGCCTTAGTGTGGGTTACTTCACTAGAAACTGGCAAAGTGATTGTCGATGCAAAAATTAATATTTTGGATTGCACTGGCAAAGTAGTTTGGAGTGGAGCTAGCGACCAACAAGGCCTAGCGCGAATCGACAAACCACTCCCGCGCGCTTCAACGACCACCTGCGCTGCATCGGCCAAGAAAATTTCTGCGATTTTTAGCGAACCTTCTAAAGCAAAAGAAAATGGAGCTAGAAACACCAATAACACTAGCGCTGGAAGTGATAACAATTCGAGTGATATGAGCGACGACGAGCCCGCAGGCTCGAATTGGTTTTTAGCCACGGCTCGCAAAGACCAAGATTTTTCTTTTGTAGCGAGCACTTGGACTGAAGGCATCGAACCTTGGCGCTTTAATGTCAACACCAGTTTTAATAACGTTACCGATGACACTTTAATTGGCCATACCGTTTTTGCTCGTAACTTATTGCGTCAAGGCGAGCTAGTTCAGATGAAACATTTGTTTCGGCGCGCTGCGGTTTCGGGCTTAGTTAAACCTGGAGCAGAGCTCAGCAAACGCATTAACAAAGTTGAAATTGTTCACCAAGGATCTGAGCAAACTTTTGAAGTGCCAATAACCTGGTTAGCGCACGACCCTAAAAGTGGTACGGCAATTTCTGAATGGAAAATTCCAGCCCAAGCGAAGTTGGGTTTGTATAGCGTGCGGGCCAAAGCGAAGATTCCATCTAAGGTTCCGGTTACCGGGCGCGCTGCAAGCGCTGAGGATAGCCAGAATAATGACTACAGCCTAGACCTAGGCACATTTCAGGTCGCTGAGTTTCGATTGCCGACAATACGCGGCAACATACAAACAAAAGGCAATGAAGTTTCAGTTCAAATGAGTTTTTTAAACGGCGGAGCAGCGTCGGGCCTCGCTACCAACGTCAGTGCTTTAGCCTCTTTTTATTCAGCGAATTTTGAGCAATATTCTGACTATAGCTTTGCTTCGGTAGCCAGTAGTGTTGGTTTGCAGTACGACAATGACGATTACACATCTGTACGAAAACCAGCACCAACGCGGCTCACCGCGTTTAAAGCAGGACTGGACAACAAGCTTTTACTCGACAAAAAAGATCTGACGCTAAACAACGAAGGGGCTGGCAAAGTCGATTTGGCAAACTATAAAAAATTTGCCGAGCCACAACGCTTGCGTATCGAGGTTAACTACCCTGACCCCAACGGCGAAATTCAAACCATCTCGGATTCGAGTATTCTTTGGCCTAGTGCAGTCGTATTAGGTTTTAAGCAAGCACTCGGCACGACTAGCAACAAAAAGATACAACAAATCATTGCGCTATCAAATAGCGGCAAACCGATGGCTGAAGTGAATATCAAAGTAGAAGGTTTTTCGCGTAGTTTAACCAGCACCCGAACCCGAACTGTTGGCGGGTTTTATAGCTACGAAAATACTGTAGATTTTGAAACCTTAGGCGAAGTTTGTTCTGGCAAAACCAGTGCGTTGGGGGTTATGAATTGTGCACTCGATTCGAACAAAGTAGCATCGATCAAAGACGCCAATTTAATACTTTTAGCCAGCGCTCAAGATAGTCAAGGCCAAGAGGCCGTAGCCGGAAAGCAAATTTACCGTTATGAGTTAAATGAAGCCAATACCAGTGCTAGTAACGATGCTTGGTTTGAACAAAGCGACGGCGATCGTATCGATTTAATTCCAGAGAAACGCATTGTCAACCCAGGTGAAAAAGCACGCTTTAATGTCTTGATGCCTTTCGAACGAGCCACTGTTTTAGTGAGTGTTGAACGCGAAGGCATTGTGCAGGCGTTTGTTACTGAACTCGAACGCGGCAATCCTGTAATCGAAGTGCCTATTTCTGCGCAAGATGCGCCCAATGTCATGGTCTCTGTGTTGGCAATTCGGCCGCGATTAGAACCCTTATCTTGGGGTAGCTTTTTTAAGTGGGGCTGGCGCTCGCCTTTCCAATGGTGGAAGTCACGGAAAATGTCATTAAGCCAACCAACCGCATTGGTCGATTTAGCAAAGCCTAGTTTTAAATTAGGCTTGGCAGAAATTCAAGTGCCGGCAACTGCAGCTTTAAAAGTAACAGTAAACCCATCTAGCGCAATTGCTGCGCCCCGACAGGCTATGACGGCTAGTATTCAAGTGGTTGGTTTGCGCGCTGGCAACGCTGCCCCACAGCGCGTTGCTGTTGCAGTAATCGACGAGGCCCTATTGGAGCTCAAAGCAAATGACAGTTGGGATTTAGTAACCGCTTTGTGGCGCAAACGCGGCCATGGGGTACAAACATCGACCGCACAAATGCAGGTCATTGGCAAACGTCATTTTGGACTGAAGGCCCAAGCCAGCGGCGGCGGCGGCGGACGTAGCGCCACCCGTGAGCTTTTAGAGACCCTTGCTTACTGGAACCCCGATGTTGCTTTAGACGCGCAAGGACGGGCACAAATTAGTTTTAAAATGAATGACTCTTTAAGCCGATTTAAAGTGGTCGTTATTGCAGACGCCGATGACGATTTAGTTGGTACTGGGTTTGCAACCATTGACGTCAGAAAAGACCTGCAAATTATTTCTGGACTGCCACCTATCGTGCGCGAAGGCGATCAAATTTTAGCCGCTGCAACGTTACGGAACACTACGGACGCTGCAATGGTGGTGCTGTTTAAAGCGACCGCCAACTCAGCCGGTTTGGCTACGGCAATTAATTATCAACAGTCCCTTGAATTGCCCGCACAATCGAGCCGCCAAATCGTGTGGCCGGTTGCCTACGACGAAAAAACCGGTTTTTCTTTTAATGCCGCGCAAGCCGAACTGCAATGGCAGCTTAGCGCGAGCAGTGGCAAACAATCAGATCAGTTAGCCGTAAGCCAACAACTCAAACCCATTACCCCCAACCAAATTGTTCAATCGCAATTGATGCGCCTTGATGGGGTTTTACTGAGCACGTTAAAAGACCCAACAAATGCCCTACCCAACCGCAGCTCAATCCGCGTTGATTTTTCGGACAAGCTTTCTAGCAGCACTAGCGGCGTGCGGCGTTATTTTGAACAATATCCGTTTTTCTGCCTAGAGCAAAGAACTTCTAAAGCCGTTGGTTTACGCGACCCAGCGCTATGGAAAATAATTACCGAAACGCTGCCAACGTATTTAGATGCTGATGGGCTAGCCGCTTATTTTCCGTCAGAAAAAACGCAAGGTAGCGATGTTCTAACAGCCTATGTGCTTAGTACCTCACATGCAGCCCAATGGACCTTGCCCGAAGAATCAAAAACTAAAATGCTCAATGCCTTAGCGCTCTTTGCACAAGGCAAACTGAGTCGCGATTTGTATAGCCCAAAACCCGGCACCGATTCGGCACGCCTTATGACAGCAATTGAAGCACTGTCGCTTTACGACCGTGCCACGCCCGCCATGCTTAGTGTTATTGATGCAAAGCCTCAGGCTATGGCGTTGTGGCCTACCTCGCAAATGATTGATTGGGTGTCTGCAGTAGCTCGCATAAAGTTCGAAACCAAGGCACAGGCCCAACAGCAACAATGGCTAGAGCAAGGCTATTCATTATTGCGCAACCGGCTAACATTATCGGGAACCGACATTACATTCGACAACGAATCGCGTGATGATTGGTGGTGGATGATGAGCAATGCAGATACTAATGCCGCGCGTCTTTTATACAATATTATGGATAGTCGCGAGCAATCATCTGCGATGTTGGCTCAATGGTTGCAAGACATGCCGCGATTGGTTAATGGCCTAGTGGCGCGTCAGAAGCAAGCGCACTGGAGTACCACGACCGCTAATTTATGGGGCAGTCTTGCCCTCGAGCGTTACGGCAAAAATTTTGAGCGCGACCCTGTTGAAGGAACAACCACGGTTCAAAGCACTAATGTCGTTTGGAAAAATGGCCAAGCCAAACCCGTTCAGCTAAAAATTGATACAGGCTCTACATCGAACCTCGAGCTAAAACATAGCGGAACTGGCCGTCCCTACGCCACCGTCAGCTTAGAGGCCGCAATTCCAATAAAAGAGGCACTAGATCAAGGGTACAAGTTAAGCAAAAAATTGATACCGGTATCGCAAGCGCAAGTTGGCAAAGTAACCGTTGGCGACGTGTTTCGGGTTGAGCTAACGATTGTCGCTGCGCAAAGCATGACATGGGTTGCGGTTAGCGATGCTATTCCAGCAGGCGCTAGTATTTTGGGTAACTTACGCAGCAGCGAAATTGAAAAACAAAAAAGTGAAAGTGTAGCGAGCAAAGCGTCGGGGGTAAACAACTGGAGTTGGGCTTGGCTCGCCTACGAAGAACAACGCTTCGATGCCTATCGTGCTTTCTACGAATTTATGCCAGCGGGAACAACTACGCTTTCCTACACCTTTAGAGTTTCTCAAGCAGGTACTTTAAAAGTATCTCCTTCACGCGCCGAGGCAATGTACAAACCAACCGTTTCGGGTTCAATGCCCAATAACGATTGGGTGGTAGTTAACAAATGAAATCGTTCTAATGCGTTCAGGCCTTTTAAAACTATTGGCGAACTATTTACCAGAACGACAACTTAATCGCGGTTGTCGTAAGGTCTACTTTTCTATTGGTTTTTTAGGTCTTGCTTTTTGTAGCCTCGTACTAACAACGCAACCAAGCCAATTACAATTGCCCAGCCAACAAAACAGCCCCAGCCCAGCGCTTTGGTTTAGCGATCGTTACGGAGCCAATTTGCAAGTGGTGCGCACTGATCCAACCGAGCGCCGCTTGCAATGGACACCATTAACGCAAACATCACCAGCCCTAATAGAAGCGGTCTTGGCGGCCGAAGATCAACGGTTTTACCAACATGGGGGCGTTGAGTTTAGTGCTTTATTTGCGGCCCTTATCCAAAATACGAAAGCGATTATTAAGGGCGAACGACAGCGCCGAGGCGCCAGCACGATCACAATGCAAGTAGCTGGATTAATTGAGGACAAACAACAGCGGCGCAATTGGGTGAACAAGCTTGCACAAATGCGAGCGGCTTGGGCTCTTGAAAAAAACAGCACTAAACAGCAAATTCTTGAGGCCTATTTAAACACTGTTTACTTTCGCGGTGAACAACGTGGCATAGCCGCTGCCGCGCAGGGCTTTTTTGTAAAAACACCTATTGGAATTACTCAAAAAGAAGCCGTCGTATTGGCGAGTATGCTCGCTTCGCCACAAGCCCCTGTTGCAAAAATAGTGCAACGCTCGTGCAAATTGTTAAGCAAACTAAATACGGCCGACACAACATATTCTTGCACCGCGTTAGATCTGCCAGTTATGCGCTTAAACAAACCAGCATTCGGTATAGGGCAAGACCAATGGGCGCCCCACTACGCCCAGTACTTAATTAAAGAAAAATTAGTTCAAACAAATTTAAATTCGGAAAATCAAGATCAAAAAAATCAACCCAGCAGAATAATAACCAGTATCGATTTATCAATTCAACAGTTTGCCCAACGCGCCCTAGCCGAGCAAATGCGCGAACTTATGCGCCGCCAAGTAGAAGATGGTGCAATCGTCGTACTGGATAACAAAACTGGCGAAGTATTGGCTTATGTGGGTTCTAGTGGTGAGTTTTCGAGCGCAAGTTTTTTCGATGCTGCCAACGCTCCTCGCCAAGCAGGTTCGACTTTAAAACCGTTTTTGTATGCGGCGGCAATTGATAAAAAACGTCTTACAGCGGCCTCTTTGGTTGACGACTCATCTCTGGCAATTAATACGGCTGACGCGCAGTACATTCCTCGCAACTATAGCGAAGACTTTAAAGGCTGGGTGTCCGTTAGGCGGGCGTTGGCCAGTTCGTTAAATGTGCCAGCGGTACGCACCTTAGCGATGCTGGACGTAGACGAGTTTGCTGATACTTTGCGCCAATTAGGCTTAAGCACTGTGAATCAAAGTGGCGGCCATTATGGGTACAGCTTAGCTTTGGGCAGTGCCGATGTTCGATTGATCGATTTAACCAATGCTTATCGGGCACTAGCTAACGGGGGGGAATGGGCACCAGTACAGTTTTTACCAAAACAATATCAAAATTTTAAATTGAACTCAAACTCGAACGTAGACTTAAATTCAAATTTAATTAAAAACTCTCCATCCACCGAAATACCCCGACAAATTACTACAGAGGCGGCGTTTATTATTGCCGACATTCTGGCCGACAACGAGGCCCGCGCCCTCACCTTCGGACTTGACAGCGCCTTGCGCTTACCGTTTCGCGCATCGGTTAAAACCGGCACCAGTAAAGACATGCGCGATAACTGGTGCATTGGATTTAGCGATCGTTTCACAGTCGGGGTATGGGTAGGCAATGCAAGCGGCACACCAATGCGTGGAGTCTCGGGCGTAACTGGCGCAGCCCCGATTTGGAACAGCATTATGCGGCAACTACATCAGGGCTACAGAATATCAACACCGGCTCTGCCAAACAGGGTTGTTAAACAAACGATTGCATTTAGTGGCGTTAATGAACCAGCACGCAGCGAGTACTTTTTACAAGATACTCAAGTAGCAATTGTAGAACTTGCAAATAACCACCAAAGAGCCGCTAATTTAATTCAATACCCTACCGACGGTGCAATATTCGCAATCGATCCCGACATACCCCACGCAAAACAAATTCTTAATTTTTCGATGGCCAGTTCGGCACCGACCAAAGCCGTATGGTTGCTTAACGGGAAATCTAGTTCAAACCGTTGGCGACTTTACCCTGGAAAACACCGATTAGCTTTAGTTGATGAAGCTGGGCAAATAATCGCCCAAGTTAAATTTGAAGTACGGGCTCCGTCTGGCCTACAGTTAAATTAGTAAACGCAAATTTACAAAAAAATATGAAAATACAAAAAATCTCCGTCGGCGAAACCAAAGTCGCTTTAAAGCAACCGTTTAAAACAGCGCTGCGGACCGTTAACGAAGTGCATTCACTTGTAGTGATTATAGATACCGATAACGGTTTAAAAGGCTATGGTGAGGCCCCTGCAACGGCCGTTATTACGGGTGATTTAATCGATACGATGCGGGCGGGTTTAGATTTAATAGCACCGCAACTAATTGGCGTCTCGCTAAATGATTTTAATGCAACGTTGCTAAAAATTCAACGCAGCGTGGTTCACCACAACAGCCTAAAAGCCGCGCTAGAAATTGCATTATTCGATTTGCGCGCCCAAAGCATGCAAGTGCCACTGTATCAATTGCTGGGCGGTGGCCAGCCGCGTCTAAAGACCGACATCACCATAAGCCTAAACGACAGCGCCACCATGGTGAGCGATTGTGTATCTGCGGTTAAGCAAGGTTTCGATGCGCTTAAAATAAAACTGGGGGCAACCAACTGGAAGGATGACGTAGATCGAGTCCTAGCCATATACAAAGCAGTCGGCCCAAATATTGCATTGTGCTTGGATGCCAACCAAGCATGGTTGCCCAAACAGGCAGTGCAGATATTAAGGCAACTAGAAGCGCAAAACATTGTAATAAATTTTGTCGAACAACCGGTAAAAGCAAACGATCTAGCTGGACTTAAATTTGTAACTGACAATACCCTAACACCGGTACTAGCCGACGAAGCTGTTTTTAGCGCATTGGATGCAGCACATATTTTGCAAATTCAAGCGGCAGATATTATTAACATCAAGTTAATGAAAACCGCTGGCATAAGCCAAGCCATCGAAATAGCCAACCTCACGCGCCGCGCCAATCGCTTTTGCATGATTGGTTGTATGCTTGAAGGTGCTATTAGTGTTACCGCTGCAGCGCATTTCGCCGTAGCGAACCAAGACGTCATTCGTTACATTGATTTAGATGGACCGCAATTGTGCGCCGGTTCGGCAATCACAGGTGGCCTTCGTATGGACGGTCCCTTCATAACCCTATGCGATGCGCCTGGCCTAGGCATTCAAGAATTGCTGCAATTTCACAACCCAAAGGTTTATTAAAGTAAGCGCATGAAACGATCAACAAAAATAATTTTAGCGGTATTGATATTGGGTAGCCTTGGTGCCGGAGGGTACTTTTATTCGGTCAATCGGAAAACCGAACCTGAGGCACCTAAGTTTAGAACTGCAGCAGTTGATAAAGGGCCAATTACTCAAGTTATTTTATCAAGCGGTACGTTGCAACCGGTAACAACCGTGAACATTGGTACTCAAGTATCGGGCACAGTGACCGAGCGCTTAGTTGATTTTAATGACCGTGTAAAAAAAGGCCAAATACTTTTAAAAATCGACCCTGCGTTAATTCAAGCAAAAATTCGCCAAGCAAACGCGCAACTAAAGGCGGCACAGGCTTCGCTAGCGCTGGCCAGTGCAAACCACGAGCGCAATATGCGTTTACAAGCGTCGGGGTTTATCTCGGGCGCTGCGCTAGAGCAAACTAAACGAGAATTAGATGTAGGCAATTCTAATGTTGAAGTTGCAAAAGCCACTTTAGAAACGGCCAACACCGATTTAAACAACAGTATCGTTCGCTCACCGATTGATGGCATTGTGATTAAGCGCAACACCGATGTTGGGCAAACCGTTGCGGCAAGCTTTCAAACGCCCGACTTGTTTCAAATTGCGCAAGATTTAAAAGATATGGTGATTTATTCAAACGTATCAGAGGCTGACGTTGGGCTCATTCGCGAAGGTCAAAAAGTTAACTTTATTGTCGATGCTTATCCCGGTCGCGAGTTTGATGGTTTAGTAAAACAATTTCGGTTAAGCCCCAACAGCGCCTCGGGCGTTGTGACTTACAACATTGTTATTAGCGTTGCCAATACCGAAGAACTTTTAAAACCCGGTATGACCGCACAAACCCGTATTGTGGTGGCCAACAAGCCAGATGTGGTGCGTATACCAACTGCAGCCCTTCGGTTTAAGCCCGCAGAAGACACCAAAGCTAAAAAGGCCAAAAATGCTAGTGAAGCAAAGGCTACACAAGAAACTAAAAAAGCTAGTGACGGCAATGACGACGACAACAAAACAAAAGATGGCGTAAAAATATTTCGCGTTTACGTTGTCGGTAAAGACAATGCACCGGTGCAAAAAGACATCACGATCGGTATCTCTAACACCAAGTTTACTGAGATGTTAACCGGTGAGATAAAAGCTGGCGACGAACTAATTACACGTAGTTTAGTCATTAATCCATTAGGTCCCGAGTAATGCTTTTAACGCTGAAGGGTTTAACAAAAAGTTATCGTACTGGCGATGTAGTTACGCCAGTTTTACACGGCATTTCTATCCAAATTGAACACGGGGAATACGTAGCCATTATGGGTCAGTCAGGTTCTGGCAAATCAACCTTAATGAATTTATTGGGTTTGTTAGATCGCGCTGATGAAGGGCAATATGTTCTTAACGATGTTGATGTCACGACGTTAAGTCCCGCGCAACATGCAGAAGTTCGCAATCGAACCATTGGCTTTGTGTTTCAAAGTTTTAATTTGCTTAAACGTATGAATGTAGTGGAAAACGTTGCATTGCCTTTAATTTACAGCGGCCTAGGACGCGGGCAAGCGCGAGCAAAGGCCAAAGAATTACTAGATAAAGTGGGCCTTGGTGAATTGGGCCATCGAATGCCCAACCAACTTTCTGGCGGCCAACAACAACGGGTCGCTATTGCGCGCGCGCTGGTAAATAACTGCCCCTTATTATTGGCCGATGAACCAACCGGCAATTTAGATACACGTACTACCGAAGAAGTATTAGCGGTTCTAAAAAACTTAAATGACGAAAAAGGCCTAACGATTATTATCGTAACGCACGAGCCTGATGTAGCGCAGCACGCTAAACGTTTATTGCGATTAAAAGACGGCGTTGTGGTTTTTGATGGGCCGCCTTCCGAAGGGGCGAGGTTATGAGTTTTTTACAGATCGTGATTGAAGCGTTTCGTTCTTTAACCGCAAATCGCCTACGCACAGCGCTAACGATGTTGGGCATTATTATTGGAATTGCTTCTGTCGTTCTTATGCTCGCCGTAGGCGATGCAGTGCGCAACTTTATTGATGACGAGCTATCGGTGTTGGGTAGCAATCAATTAATTGTTCAACCCGGTACGCGAACTCAAGGCGGCGTGCGCCGTCGCTCGGGCGAGTTACCCACCTTAACGATTGACGATGTGCAAGCGATTGATCAATTGTCGAGCATTAAAGGCGCAACGCCGATGATGCAGGGCTATTTCCAAGTGAACTACGGCACCGATAACTCGAATAGCCTAGTCTTTGGCGTTGCAGAAAATGTGCTGCGCGTTCGCAATTGGAAAATAGAAAAAGGCGTTGGTTTTGCCGATGCAGATATACGCTCTGGCACCAAGGTTATGGTGATTGGTAGCAACATCGCCTCACAGTATTTTTACAAACAAGACCCGCTGGGTAAAACTATTCGCGTCGAGGGACGCCCATTTACCGTCATTGGCGTGCTGGGTGGCGGTGGTCGCCAACTCGATGGCTCCGATCTAGGCGAGATGTTGCTGACCCCTATTACTGCAATACCTGTAACGATGCCCGCACCGCGCACCATTCACTACGCGATTGTTCAAGCGCGTGATGGCCAATCGTTAGCCGAAGCCGATGCGGATATTAAAGATATTTTGCGCGACCGCCACCGAATAACCGGCGATAAAGCAGACGATTTTCAAATTACCAACTTAGCCTCGATTGCACAAACTGGCGCTGCGATTGGGACGGGACTTTCCGTAGCCTTAGGAGTAATTGGTGCAATCAGCTTGCTAGTGGGTGGAATCGGCATCATGAACATTATGCTAGTTAGCGTTAGCGAACGGGTTCGCGAGATTGGCATTCGTATGGCCATAGGAGCAAAGCCAATTCATGTGTTGTTGCAATTTTTAGCTGAGGCCGTTGCAATGTGTATCGTCAGTGGATTAATTGGTGTGGGCCTTGCCATGCTGGCGGCTTGGGGTATTAATCAATTCGATAAAATTACGATGGTGCTGTCGACTCAACACGTAGTCATAGCGGTTTTATTTTCAACAGCTGTAGGGTTGTTTTTTGGGTTTTACCCGGCACGGCGTGCGTCGAAACTCTCGCCTATTGAGTGTTTGCGGCAGGACTAATCAGAAGGAAATTGGTGTTTGAGGTTTGCGCCTAATTACCTTGGCTGGCTAACCGTGTGTAGCAATCCACGTTTTAACAAAACAGCTGCGGATATTGAAAATAGAGTAAAACCGTCCAATTCCACGCCACAAAGTGAATTAGACGAATACGTAAATTGTTCAATTAAATTATGGACTTACCAAGAGATCTTCCTCGCGAAAGCACGCAATTTTTGCTAAATGCTAGTAAAACATTTCCTGTTTTGCTGCTCACGGGTGTACAAGAAATCGGCAAAACGACACTGCTTAATGCTTTCGTCGAACGCGGTGAGCTCAAACGCAATTCCGAAAAAACTCATGTTAAAGGATCAACACCATTACCAAATTATTGATTAAGTTACCCGATCAACTCGCACAACAAGCCTTGCGTGCAGGTCTTCTTTCAGAGACAGGCATTGAGCGCATTTTAATTGCCGCTCTACGCACAGATCGAATTGATCGGATGTCACAGGCTTTTGATATTTGGAAACTAACCTCATACCCGCGATGAGTCCTGATGAGATTCACGCTGAGATTGACGCTCGTCGCGCTGAGATTCGTATTGCGACTCGCTCTTGGTTCATACACCGCACTCTCAGCGCTTATCTGGCCCAGTCAACCGGCGATGTTCTAGAAGCCAATCCCGTTGGAGCTCGATTCACGCAAAATCCTAAATCCTAAATCCTAAATCCTTGATGCTTTTTGCAAAAGCTACGTCGGCATCTATCGCTTTTAATAACACTTCGTTGGCCTCACTGAAATGCAGATCAAGATCGAAGCCAGGGTACGAACCGTACTTAATTTAGTTTCAAATGCCACGTTGTAAGCTTGACCAGACGGCCCCGATGGAGCACTAACCCCTGCACTGTTTGCCCCAATAAAACGAAAGCGCTAAGGCCAAATCTATGCCTTAGAAGCCCCTTCAGGAAGTTGATCTTCGTCAGCAGGAGCCTCTCCACCAACTCGTGAAAGCAACGCCAATGCAGAATTCATATTGCCGGTCTTAGCACGCTCTATAAAAAATTCAGATGTTTTCAGCGCAGCAAGTTTTTCCGCCACAGCGCTGACAATAAATTGATTCAGTGTTGTTCCGTCTTGACGAGCAACGACTTCCGCACCGGCTTTGAGCGAACTGGGAAGTCTTAGTGCATAGTTACTTTGTGAGCCCATGTTAATTCCTTTCAAAAAACTCTTTAGGCGTTTTTAGTTCGATTCCGAATCGATTAACCTCGGGCAGAAAGTCTGCTTTATTGAACGTCAAAACACAGACATTATCGCCCATGCCAAGTGCGTTTACCGCCAATTCAAGAACCATATCATCGTCAGGGTCACGCAATTGAGGCCTCCAAAGAAATAAAATTTCAACGGGAATTACTGCGCTCGCCAGAACATCTAAAAAATTAGTGGCTTCAATTCTCGATATGCCTGCCGCGCTTAAATGTTTGGGTCGTAACAGTACTTCTTCATATTCCAAAAACAACGGGACGCTACACACTGCTTCAATTGATTTTGAGAGCGTTCGCTTAAGAATTTCCGCTGAGGCCCCAAAAGGACTTCGAATTCCGGCAACCACTACATTCGTATCGAGTACGTATTTCATATCGCTGGCAATATATCACCCGGCGATAGATTTAGCAATAATCCGGTAAAGCAAACCCAACAGTCCGTTTTATAGTCCAAGAACACATCGCTGTTGAGTGTGTTCTTGGCTTTGGCCTGACGGGCAATAAATTGGTTGCTCGTGGCTCGGCTATGCAAGCAAAAATAGAGGTTGGGGCATTAGGTGGGGCATTTAAGAAAACTCTAACGGAAACAACAAAGGGCTAGAAACAGTAAGTCTCTAACCCTTTGAATTTACAACTAATTTTTGGTCGGAACGGAGGGATTTGAACTCTCGACCCCTTGCACCCCATGCAAGTGCGCTACCAGGCTGCGCTACGCCCCGAATGACCCAAAGTATAGCAGAGGCGGCGTGCAGCGGATAATGCTAGCAAAGCGGCCTAAAGTCCTCGCCGCGTTTGGTTGCCTCCCCCTTTTTGACTTGGTGCACGATTCAGTTTTATCCTGTTCTTACTAACGCAATAAATCGCTAAACAATCGGAAGGCGAGTCAAGCTTTGCGACTGGATTCGCCATTGTTGGGATGCTGATTGGTTCGGGTTTGTTGGTCCTTAGTGCGTTTTGGCATCGGGCTAGAAAACCGATTGTTAATGCGCTGCCTAATGCTATTGCGGCTAAATTACCGGCGATTCAATAGGTCAAGCAGTTAAGGCTGTGTCGGACTATACGGCTACACGCGATGCCTCGGTTAGGTTCGGCTCACAGAAAAAATTCTACCCTCAGAATTGGTTCACCCCGCTATCGTTCTACCTTGCGCCTTTGGAGCATTTCTTGCGCAGCCTTCTAGTTGAAGATGATTCCGCCTCAGCGGACGCCACAACCCGCGCTTTCAAGGGACAGGGTTGAACGTTAGACTGGTCTGCACTGTGCGAGCCGGTAGCAGCGTCGGTCAAGTAAGACCCAATTGACCTCGTTGTGTTGGATATTGGCCTGGCCCGAATCGATGGATTCAAAACCTTACGGCGTTTGCGCCTAAGGCAGCACGACACCTGTGTCGATGCTGACTACCCGCGACGCTGTTGAAGACCGCGTCGCTGTTGAAGACCCCGTGCATGGCTTGGAAAGGGCAAAGAAGCAACCACCCTCGCCCCGATCAACACCAACAGATAGCAATACTTTAAAGATAATTTTTCGAGCAAATAAAAATCTCACACCCTGGGTTCGGTATCGAACAGACAAGTCGATAGTCAAGTGCCTAGCATCGCATCCTAGTTTCTAAATTGAGCCTTTTGCTTTTTAGATATTCAACCGAACCAGGAGACGCATATGAACCCACTGACCCCACCGCTTTCCAACACTGCAGTTGTCGACGAGGACCTTGCAGAGCAAGCCAAGCCCGGACACGGCATCCCGTCTCAGGATCCGGATGCGGCAGCTCAGACCCCGCTAAGACCCGATGAAGCCGCACGCGAAGCCAACTCGGTAATGGTAGGCGGAGGCGTGATGGCAGGTGTGGTCGCCGGAGCCGCTATTGGTGTCACTATTGCTGGCCCAGTGGGTGTTTTGGTTGGGGCCACTGTCGGTGCTGTTACTGGCGCAATGGGCGGAGTCGCCGTTGGGGCTTTAAGTAAAACAGAGGGTTCGAGCAGCACCATTACGGCGTCTTTAGGCAGAGCGCCCAAAGACGCTGTGCGCTTACACATCGAGGACAGTGGAGGCAATGGCCGACCTTTGGTGCTCATTCATGGCTGGCCACTGTCTGCCGAGGCTTGGGCAGCGCAGGTGCCAGTCCTAAAAGCCGCTGGCTACCGTGTTGTAGCTTACGACCGCCGAGGTTTCGGGCGCTCGGACAAGCCGGAATCAAGTTACAGCTACGATGTACTGGCCGATGACTTGAAAAGCGTTATAGATCAATGCGGTCTGCAGGACGTGACGCTAGTGGGTTTCTCGATGGGTGGCGGTGAAGTAGCCCGCTATATCGCTCGACACGGCGAATTACGCTTGCGTAGCATCGTGTTTGCCGCAGCAGTTCCGCCCTACTTGATGAAAACAGCTGACAACCCCGATGGGCCGCTAACGCCCGAGAAGGCGCAAGAAAAAAAGAGCGGGCTTGTGAAGGATCGAGACAGTTACTTCGATGAGTTCACGCAAGCTTTTTTCTCGGCAAATAGCGTGCTGCAAGTGACAGAGACGCAACGCAAAGAGGCGATCAAGCTTTGTCATCAATCAGCCCAATATGCAGCGTTAGCCTGCATGGACTCATTTAGCACTACGGACTTTCGCGATGACTTGAAAAAAGTAACTGTGCCCACGCTGGTTATTCACGGTGAAGCAGACGCTATAGTGCCCTTTGAAGGCTCTGGCCAGCGAACACATAGCGCAATTGCTCACAGCCAATTAGTGACTGTGAAAGATGCACCGCACGGATTAAATGTTTCCCACGCGCAGGCGTTTAACGATGCGTTGTTGTCATTCTTTCAGGCCTAAAGAACGTGCCGTAAAAAACCCAGTGTAATCAGTCATCTTACAAGGAGAAACGACATGAGTTATATCGATGGATTTGTACTCGCCGAGCCAAGCAACAAGAAAGAAGAGTACCGAAAAATTGCGACCGAATCCGCCGCGATTTTCAAGGAACATGGCGCTATTCGCGTTGTTGAATGTTGGGGCAACGATGTGCCCGACGGCAAGCTGACTGATTTTAAAATGGCAGTCAAGGCAGAAAATACCGAGACAGTGGTGTTCTCGTGGATCGAGTGGCCCTCAAAAGAGGCGCGCGATACGGGCAATGAAAAATTTATGAACGACCCTCGGTTCAAGCAGTTGGGCGACATGCCGTTCGATGCAAAGCGCATGATTTTCGGTGGCTTTGAAGTGCTGCTGGATGCATCATGACCGCTACTTACACTTTCGACATCTTTTCTACGCTAGACGGTTTCGGCTCCTATGGCCCAGATGGGAACTGGGGCGGGTACTGGGGCAAGCAAGGCCCCGAACTGCTTAGCCGCCGCCTCACTTCATTCGATGCTGATCAGCGAATGGTCTTTGGCGCCACCACCTTCCGACTATTTGTGGAGATTCTTGCAACGAGCACCGAAAAATCTGACGTGCGGGATCCGTGGGTCACCCGAATGATAAACATGCCAGCCACGGTGGTGTCTTCTACTCTGAAAGGCCCGCAAGACTGGTCAGACGCAACGATCGTGAACGGCGACGCCGTGGATATCGTCGCCCGGCTCAAGAAGGAATCCAAAGTGCCGTTGCGATCACACGGGAGCATCTCGTTGAACCGGGCGTTGATGGCGGCTGGTCTTGTTGACCTAGTGCGGGTCTCGATTTTTCCGGTTATCTCTGGCAAAACCGGTACCCATCCTATCTTCAAAGACGCTGCGGATTTTGATTTGAAGCTGATCGAAAGTCGCACGCTTGACGGCAATATTCAAGAGCTGATCTACCGGCCCACGCTGCACGTGTGAGGCTAGACGTTTCACATCAAAGGGTAATATGACGATCACTAAATCCCTTGTCAACTTGGCAGTTAAAGTCATCATGCCGATGCTGGGAGCAAAACGATGAGCAACGAAAATGTAAAAGGCCCAGCCTCCTATTTTCCTTCAATTGAGGAGACTTATGGTGAACCGGTTTCACATTGGATGGCGATGTTAAAGCAAGCCGGTCCACTCAAGCACATGGAGCTGGTCAGCCTGCTAAAGATAAAACATAAAATGGGGCATGGGCATGCAAATGCATTGGTGGCGCATTTTCTGTCTCAAAAGTAAGCGTTGGGAGCTTTATCTGTGAGCCAACGCACAGACGAGTTACCACTGTTGGCGTTACATTTTTAACGAAGGAGTTCATCATGAAAGTTCAAGCCTACATAAGCTTTGGCGGCCGCTGTGAAGAAGCGCTGGAGTTCTACAAAAAGTCCATCGGTGCTGAAGTCACTGGCCTGATGCGCTGGAAAGAATGCCCAGACGCAGGCATGAAGCCGCCGCCCGGCTGGGAAGAAAAAGTCATGAACGCGATGTTTCGCATTGGCGAAACGGACCTGATGGCTGACGACGGTATGGGCCCAGCAACGCCAGAGTTCAAAGGCATGACGTTGGCACTGAGTGCGGCCAGCGATGCCGACTCGCGACGTGTGTTTGATGCACTGGCCAACGGCGGCACCGTGCAAATGCCGCTGGCCAAAACATTCTGGACGTCTTCCTTCGGCATGCTGACCGACAAATTCGGCGTGCCTTGGATGGTCATGACGGAATCAGCATCATGACTTCTCCGGCTGCCGCTACCTCAGTCGACGGCCGCGAGCTGACGAGCGAACTCCACATTAGGCGCGATCCCCCACGCCCCTTTCTTTGCCTTAGCGGTGTGATCCGCCGAGACAACATTCCTTCTGTCATGAACATCCTGATTGAGCGGTTTGCTTTGGCGTCAACCGGTCTTGCTGGATTAGGACCACAAGTCGCCCTTTATCACCCGCAAGGTCGTGACCCGTTCGGACCGGATGGGGAGCCATGTTGGCTAGGGCGCGAACTAACTGCGCCGCTTGACGCACCTGCCGGACTCCTGCTTAACTGGACCCTTGGCGGGGCCATTGCGATGCTCGTTCATCATGGAGCGTATGAGCGGATGCTGGAGACGCACTTTGCGCTTCATCGGGCTGTGAAATCGGTTGGTCGGGCGCTTGTTGGTCCCAATTGGGAACGCTACGGACCAAGTAACGACCCATCAGAATTACGCACGGAAGTTTGCTACCTACTTGCAGAGCCGACTTGATCATGGCGGTTGGGTCTGAAAAGAACACGAAGGCAACTTTCATCCCCGTGCTTCGTTACCGTGACGCACCCGCTGCCATCGAATGGTTGTGCCACGCATTTGGCTTTGAAAAACACTTGGTTGTGCCGAATGACGATGGCACAGTTGCTCATGCGCAGCTGAGCTTCGGCAACGGCATGATCATGCTAGGTTCGGTGATGAAAAACGAGACTGAATTTGGCAGATTGATGCGCCAGCCTGATGAAGTTGGAGACGCTCAAACCCAATCAGCGTACGTGGTGGTGGCCGACGCCGATGCTGCTTACACACACGCCAAAGCTGGTGGTGCCAAGATCGCTATGGAGATCTGGACCGAAGACTATGGTGGTCGCGGTTTCAGCTGCTTTGATGTTGAAGGTCATCTGTGGAGCTTTGGCAGCTACGATCCGTGGTCACAGCCGAAAGATACAGTGTCGATTGCAAAGGCAGCCTACGGAGCCTATGTATCAAAAGATCGCGCAGCCCTTGAAGCACTGATTGCCGATGACTTTCACTTTACAAGCCCGCTGGATAACCGCATTGACCGAGCGACCTATTTCGCCCGCTGTTGGCCCAACAGCAAGACCACCGAAGGCTTTGAGTTTATCCATCTTGTGCCAGATGGGGAGCGGGTGTTTGTTACCTACGAGGCACGTGGGGCGGGCGGACATCGCTTTCAAAATACAGAAATCGTCACGGTGCGAGGATTGCAGATTGTCGAAGTGGAGGTTTATTTTGGCTGGAACCTACCGCACAAAGCGGCCGTCGGCGGTTTAGTTGCAAACGCGAATTAACAGTTCCCCCACAACCATCGACAGGACTATCAATGACCAAAAACGCAATTTGTCTGTGGTTCGACAAAGATGCCGAGGCCGCTGCGCACTTCTTCGCCAAGACGTTTCCAGACAGTGCAGTCGCAGCCGTATTCCATGCGCTAAGCGACAATCCAAACGGTACGCTGGCGACGCCGCCATCGCGGCGCTTTCCGGCGGGATGATCGCTTCGTGGTGCTTCCAAGGGACGTTAGCTGAGGCATGGCGAAGGAAAGGCCCAGCCCCATCGGTCGAGGCGCTGTTGTTGTCCTACTAACCCCAATTAATAAAGGAAACATCATGACCATTAAGCGCATGGATAACGTCGGCATCGTGGTAGCGAACATTGATGCCGCAATTGAATTTTTCACCGAGCTTGGCTTAGAGCTTGAAGGGCGCGCCCCAATCGAAGGAGCTTGGGCAAATGGCGTGACTGGACTGCGCGGCATGCGCGTAGAGATTGCGATGATGCGTACGCCGGATGGTCATAGTAAGCTTGAGCTGTCTCGATTTGACGCGCCGCCTGTGGTTTCCGATCACCGTAGCGCACCAGTGAACGCGCTCGGTTACCTGCGAGTCATGTTCACCGTGACCGATATCGACGACACGCTCGCGCGGCTCTACAAACGCGGGGCGGCGCTCGTCGGCGACGTGGTTCAGTACCAAGACGCGTATCGACTTTGCTACATCCGTGGCCCAGAAGGAATTCTTATCGGGCTCGCACAAGAGCTCGGGAAAGCACCAGCGTAAATTTTCAATAATGAATGGAGCATTGAATGACAACACCGACCAAAACATTGATCGAGCTGGAAACGAAATTCTGGCAGTCCGTGGTTGACCAAGACACAGACGCTGCGCTGCAGCTGTTGCACGATCCGGCAATGATGGCAACTGCACATGGCGCGATGAAGTTCGACCATGCGGGCTATCGAAAAATGGCGGAGCAAGGCTATGTCGTGACGGCTTTTGTCTTGAGCCATGTTGAGGTCGTGTTCCCAACGGAAACGACCGCTGTTTTGACATACCAGGTGCAGCAGACCGTTGCAGCGCGTGAAGGCGTTAAAAGCACTACCCGGAACATGTCGGATACCTCTACTTGGGTGCACGTGGGCAAGCGCTGGCAGTGCGTTTTGCATACCGAATCGGAGATGCAAGCGAAGCGAGCAAAACACTAAATATGGCGGCGGCTGGATCTTCGGTGGCCTTGAAGCGCAGCCCGAACCGGATGTCCATACCTTCGGAGAACGAGAGTAGGCCGATGTAAGCGGAAACGCAGCGACATGCCGAGAATATTTGATTCATTAGTTAACTATAAGGAGATTGAAAATGACCAGTAAAAACACAATTTGCGTTTGGTACGACACAGATGCCGAGGCTGCTGCGCACTTTTACGCCAAGACCTTTCCAGATAGTTCAGTCACGGCCACTCACCACGCACCCAGCGATTATCCAGGCGGAAAAAAAGGCGATGTTCTGACCGTCGAATTTATCGTTGCAGGTGTTGCCTGCGTCGGCCTGAATGGCGGCACTACTTTCAAGCATAGTGAAGCTTTTTCCTTCCAGATCGCAACAGATAACCAGGAAGAAACCGACCGCTACTGGAATGCGATTGTCGGCAATGGTGGCCAGGAAAGCCTGTGCGGTTGGTGCAGGGACCGGTGGGGCATCTCCTGGCAAATCACGCCGCGTGTGTTAACCGATGCAATGGCTGCCGGCGGCGATGAAGCCAAGCGCGCTTTTGCTGCCATGATGAACATGACAAAAATCGATGTCGCTGCAATTGAAGCGGCAACGCGTGCGCAATGATTTCAGGCAGCTGCCATTGCAGGCAAATCACTTTTCAGATCAACGGCGATATGCCTGCAACGCTGACCCGCTGCACTTGTTCGTTTTGCTCAAAGCTCGGCCGGTTCTGGGCGTACTTCAAACCCGATCAATTCCACGTGATGAGCCATGTAAACGCCACGCGGTCTACCGATGGAACACCAAACTGGCGGATCCAGATGGTAGCTGGGACCAAACTACGCGCCGCATTAGCGTCAATGCGCGGTTGTTTCACGATTTTGATGGCGCCGTAGGCTCGAGCTGCTTTAACTCCAGCATCGGTCTTTGCCGCGCGCGCCGTGGGGCAAGCCGCTGGAATGGCTCACGTGCCTGACCATGCGCAACACGCCGCAAGTTACGCCTTGAAGGCAGTGCTTGCAGGGTGGGGCCGGATGGCTGATGATCATTAGCGGCTTTGTCCGACATACGTGCAATAGATGCCAATTCAAGATAGAAGGACATTGTTAGTTTTCAAGAAACTCAAGGAGCAACTCATGAGCAAAACGCAAAACACACGCGACGAACAGGAACCGCATACAGGCAAGGTGGCCAATGACCACAACAAACTTGGCGAGCAACCCCTGACACAGAAAAATGAAGGGAAACGCACAGTGAAAAGTCGCACCGACCGCGAAGCCCACCTAGGAAGTAGTAACCAGACCCAGTCAAGGCGAGGAAATACTGGACGCTAGCTTGGTTTGTGCATTGGGGTTTTCAGTCGCACGGAACAAGGTTAGCGATATTTGCGCTGAGAACCCGAAAACATAAATCCTATTTGCCCGACGACCGTCATGAGCACTAACCGAATGGCCCGCTTTGAGATATTCATTGGTACTTGGAACACGAGCGGCGAAGTGCTGGAGACGGCCAGTGCGCCTGCCGCAAAGTTGTCGGCTACAGATACCTATCGGTGGCTTTCTGGGGGGCATTTCATCGCCCATGAAGCAGACGCCCGATTTGGTGACGATGTAACCCGATCTATGGAAGTAATCGGCTATGACCATGTAGGCAAGAAATACCTTGCCCACTCATATGACGATCAAGGGGTATCGGAAGTTTTTGAGGTTGCGTTGAAAGGATTGCGCTGGCGCATTAAAGGCGACACCGCACGTTTCAGCGGCAAGTTTGACCCAAGACAGCTTAAATTGACTGGCTTATGGGAACTCAAAGACAAGAAAGTGGGCTGGCAGCCTTGGATAAAGCTAACGCTGGTGCGGGGGTATCAGCAAACAATTTAGAGGTGATCATGTTTATAAAAACTTGGCGACTATTGACGATCATGCTCACTGCATTGAGTTTGGGGCCAGCGCTCGGCCACCTGCTGGAGCTGCCAGCCAAAATGATTTACGACAGCGCACTTTGGCTGACGGTTTCGAAGACGCTTTATGCGACCTTCGGCACAGTTGGTGCCGCCTTCGAAGTTGGCGCGGTCATCACAACTTTGGGTCTTGCAATATTGGTGCGGCAACGACGGCCAGCATTCGAATGGACGATTCTGGCGGCCGTCTGTGTCGCCCTTACCCATGCAGCCTTCTGGATATGGCTTGCACCGGTGAATGCAACGATTGCGGTGCTCACACCTGAAACCCTACCAGCTGACTGGATGGGGTTGCGAGATCAATGGGAATACACACACGCAGCGCGCGCCGTTCTGCAGATCATTGCGCTCGGTGCCCTTGCAATTTCAATTCTCGTCGAAACCCCCACCTACATTTCTAAAGACCAGCCCGCCCAATAACAACTTACCTGTATGTCCCTGATTCAGGCTTTAGTCCGCCTATTGCGAAAGACCATGATGACGATCAAGACACCAACAACTTCGAGGACTGTTTCGCAAAAGATGGGCGTCAAAGAGGGAATGCGGGCATTCTTTTTGCACGCTCCGAAATCCGCACTTGAAACCATTAACCTGCCGAGCCTTGAAGTTGACTGCGTACTTCACGGCGAGATCGACTACATCCATTTCTTCACGAAAACGCAGGCTGAGATGGACGATAAATTTCCCAAACTCAAACGGCATCTCAATCCCGCAGGCATGCTCTGGCTGTCGTGGCCAAAAGGCAAAAAGCTGGAAACCGACCTTGCGCTTCCTGTTGTGATCAAGATAGGTTACAGCCATGGTTTGGTGGAAAGCACGTGCCTCAGCATAGACGCCACTTGGTCGGGCCTCAAGTTCACCTATCCAAAAAAGAACAAGGTTTACCACAACAGTTATGGGCAATTAAAACGCTAGTGCAATCCGTTGCAGCAGTGAATACTAAGGCGATCACGATGACGAACTGCAGGGCTTCTTCAGCCAATGAAACCAACCAACGGGAGAGCAACGATGAGTAACCAAATTTTTCATCAACTGACTATGCCTAGCGAGAGCGCCGAGTAGCACCATGCACGCAACAAACTTCTCACTGAGGAAACGGCGCTGCGCCGACAAATTGAAAGCATCGCCGCTCTGCACAGGGCGCTGCCTGCGTGTGCTGAGCGTGCTCGAAGAGACTGCCGCCGCATCAAGCACCGTGAGTTTTTGCTCGGTTGGGCAAACGAACGATTAAAAAATACTGCGCAAGTGCGATAGCGAGTTAGCTAAGCGTAAGCCGACATCGACGGAACTACAAAGCACACAACACAACGCGGTAGCTGCGGTCTTCAATTAACTGGTTAACCGTACAAATCTTTCCTTGTCAAAGGTAATCGTGCTGCGCCCACGGCACGTTTACTTGCTAAGACTTGGTAAACTCCAATTTCGCCGGACTCAAATTCGAGCGCACAAGCAGCCATGTATAAACGCCATACTCGGTAGGTAGATTCACTCACGTAATTTAATGCTTCATCGTGGTTACGTTCAAGGCGTTCGACCCAATGCCGCAAGGTTAGCGCGTAATGTGGCCTAAGCGATTCAACATCTGCAATTTCGAAATGAGCGCGTTCCATTGCACGCTGGATATTGCTCACGGTATCAAGCTGCCCGTCCGGAAATACATAGCGATTAATAAACTCGGTAGAACTGGTTGTTTCCCAACCCTCAACGTCGTGGGTGATGCCATGGTTGAGAAATAAGCCTTGGGGTTTAAGTACTCGATGTACAGCAGCAAAGTATATCGGCAAGTTCTTTAAACCAACATGCTCAAACATTCCGACACTGGCCACTTTGTCATAAACACATTGTTGTGGAAGTTCGCGATAGTCAAGCAATTCGACCGTTACTCGGTCCTGAAGTCCTGCTTGTTTGATGCGGTGGTTCGCAAGGTCTAATTGTTTTTGACTTAGCGTAATACCGTGCGAATACACGCCGTAATTTTGCGCCGCGTGAATCACTAACGCTCCCCAACCGCAACCAATGTCTAAAAATCGATCACCATTCGACAATCGGAGCTTTCGGCAAATATGGTCAAGCTTAGCCCACTGCGCTTTCTCTAGCGTGTCATTAGAATGTTCAAAGTAGGCACACGAGTAAACCATTGCTTCATCAAGCCACAATTTGTAAAACTCGTTTGAAACATCATAATGAAATTCAATTGCAGAGCGATTCTCAATTTTGGAATGAGCCTTCACGGCAATCGCAGCAAGCGGGGGCGACTGATTGGTTAACGCTACCAATCGAACCGCGCTTAATATCGTAAATAACCTATCTTGAAAACGAAGACGCAGGCTATTTAAATGGTCTTTTAAACTAAGGGCCGCAAAAAAGTCTCCTTCAATATCAAGATCGCCGCGAAAGTATGCATCGGCTAAACGCAAACGATCACGACCAAAAATCATAGCGCCAATGACGCGTGGATTTCGGCAAATTAATGTAAAGCGTGGCTCGGCGGTGTCGACAGTTGCATTGCCAAGCCGTAGCGTAACGCCACTCCAAAGGCGAAACGCCAATACGCCGTTAAAGTTGCGAAATACACGGTTCAACAGCGCTAATGTGTGCACCGCTTGTTCCGAGTTTGCGGTATCGATAGGCTGCACATCCGCAACAGAAATTGAATTGGTTTTAATAGGCATCAGTGCCCTCCGGTTTCAACGATCTTTATATCGCTTTATAAAAAGCAAATCTGTGCGCGCGCACACAGACGGCGCCGCACAAAATGCGTTTCACTAGCCGCACTACAAGGAACCAATATGCCTTCTACCGAATGGAGCGCAAAGCGCAAACGTCAGTATCAACATATCAAAGAGAGTCTTGTTGACCGCGGAGAGCCGGTTCTGCAAGCAGAAGAAATCGCCGCTCGAACGGTTAACAAAGAACGAGCACAACATGGTGAATCAGTCACTGCAAGTGCTTCTTCTATAAACGATATATCTTCGAGTCAACGCGGCGGATTAAGGTCACATCAAGGTCCAGGGGGACGCACGCTGGCACAACTTCGTAATGAAGCTCGGCAGCATGGAATAAAAGGTCGTTCTAAAATGAACAAGGCTCAATTGGAAATAGCGTTGGCGTAGAAATTGCTCGCAGTCATGTTAAAGGTGTTGCTTTAGATGCGGGTCGAAGCCAAATAAAACTTAAGATACTGGCAACACTTAAGGCCGTCGCTAACATAAAAGCCCACTTAGCATCGACTGTAAACAATGCACCTGCAATCAAGGACGCAGGTAAGTAAAGCACCCCGGTGACGAAGTTGTACGCACCTATCGCCGTAGCACGTCTTTCTGGTTCTAGATCCGCAATAAAGGCTTTACTTTGGGACTCCTCCACCGCAAAAAAAACTCCGTACAAAGCGAACAGTGCGATTATCTGCCAGCTTTCTATGGCCCATATCAAGGCTAAGTTTATTGCGCCGTACAGCAGGTAGCCAAGAACGACAATGTGACTGCGGCCTGTTACATCCCCCAATTTACCGACTAGCGGCGCGGTGATAACGCAGACCGAATTGAATAAAGCGTATAGCAAGACCGTATCGGTTAGGCTAAAGCCAACCGCGTGAGCCTTCACTAGCAGAAATCCCAAACTGTAATAGCCCAGAGCAAAGACCCCGGCCGGAAAGAGAAAGCGCTTAAAACCGGGGCTAAGCGCTTTCCAGTTGGCAAATATACTTTCGCGCGCCTGCGGTTTACCGGGTTGGTCCGTCATTCGCGCGAGCACGATGATGCTGAGTACTGCGGGCACAAACGCTATCCAGAAAAGCGTTCGATAAGCATCTGCAGACTCGCCCAAGAAACGCAGCAAACCGTAAGCTGCTAGCGGGCCAAATACAGCGCCAGCTTTGTCAAATGCTTTATGTACCCCGAATGAATAGCCGCGCGTTGCTGGGTCAGCCAATGCCGAGAGCCAAGCATCTCGGGGGGGTCCTCTAAAACCTTTTCCAAGCCGTTCAATTACCCTAAATATACTTAAACCGACGATGGATGTGGAGACCAAAAGAATGGTCTTTGCCAGCGTGGAAAATCCGTAACCTGCTATAGCAAATATCTTTCGTTTACCGCTGCGGTCTGACAATCGGCCAGCGACGTAATTTAGAGCCGACGATGAAAAGTCGGCTAAGCCTTCTATCAAGCCCAATAGCGCACTTGAGGCCCCCGCAACGGTCGTGAAAAATACTGCAAACACAGAGAAGATAGCTTCCGAACTAAGATCTGTTAGAAAACTAACTAAGCCAAGTTTTAGGACTTCGGGGTTCAGTTTGCGCGCCATTTAGAACCTATCCTTTAGTCACCGGCAAAGAAAATTTTGCTCAAAGTTAATTTCCTGCGATACCAAGCTTTAGCAACAGGTGCGATCCGGTGCTAAGTGGCTAGTTAGTCGGTCAAGTGTTGCAAAACATCGCCACAACTGTCTGTTCGTTCACGCACAGACGAACCCAATCGTTTCACTCACGATTCAAGTTCCACGAAAGGGCCGATATGGATTTACTTAATCACGACATTGCGCATGAATTTCCTGAGCACTTAGAAAAGATGCGGTTATTAAAAAGCACGGACGCGCATTTTGCCAAACTATTTAATGAATACGATAAAGACGATCACGCGATTAAAAAGTATGAGCTTGGCGGCGCCGTAATCAGCGACGATGCATTAGAGGTGCTGAAGAAAAAGCGACTGAATCTTAAAGACCGGATCTACAAGAGGTTACTTGACGATTCCGCCACGTAGTTAAAAAGCTGTAACGCTGGGGCAGGCAAAACCTTTAATAACGATTTACGTTCAACCCTCCCTAGTTTTAAGGGACGCACTAAACAAATAAATGGAATAGTTGCACATTTCTATAAAATGGGATAAAGTACCATTTAAGCGAGGTGCTATGAACGATTTCATCCCCATTCCCGAAGATGTACAAACCGAGATAAACAGTGCAATGGCAGAAATATTTCGGCCATTAGTGCGGTTTGCTTTACTTAATGGTTTGAAGTTTCAATCCCTAAGTGACTTGCTCAAAGCAATTTATGTCGAGCAAGCTCGTAAATTGCCTGATCAAGAAAACGAGCGCGTTAATGTCAGTCAGTTAAGCGTTGCAACCGGCTTACATCGTCGAGACATTACAAGGCTTCTTGACGAAGCCGATGACGAAGTTATTCCTACCGAACCGCCATTAGAAGCCGAAGTATTTACGCGCTGGATTACCGACCCCCGCTTTCGCGACAAACATAGTCAGCCGCTTGAACTTTTGCGAGTAGGACGGCAAACGGATGAGCCCTCGTTTGATATGCTGGCGCGCACGGTTACCAAAGACATTCATCCACGAGCAGTGCTCGACAGTATGTTGCGCTTGAACTTAGTGCAAGAAAATTCTGCAGGACTCATAACGCTTCGAGCACAGGCTTTTGTTCCGCAACCAGAGCGGAAAAAAATGTTGGATTTTTTAGCGCATAACTTGAGTGATCACAGCGCAGCGGCTACTAGCAATATGAACCCTCAGAACAATCCTTTTTTAGAACAATCTGTTTACGGCCAGGGCTTAACGCCAAAAACAATCACTTTATTGCAAGCAAAAGCTCGCGACCTTTGGAAAGAAATGTTTAACGAATTTGTACAAACTGCAACGCAGCTAGAAGAACAAGATCACAAAGTTACCAACGCCAACGAGCGGTTTCGTATGGGTATTTATTTTTACAGTGAATCAAAACTACCGAAGGACGCATTATGAAAAACTCTACACTGCAATTTATTCAACGCTGTTTGTTTAGTTCCGTTTTTATTACCTTTGCTACATTGACCGCTTGTGGCGGAGGTGGGGCTGATATCGGCAGCGGCGGCACTGGCAATACGCCTCCAACGCCTACCTCAACGGCGGCCACAGTAATTGGACCAATCACTGGATTTGGCAGCGTCATTATTAATGGCGTGAAATTCGACGACAACTCTTCTAGTCTCGTGGACGATCGCAACAATTCAATAGCCAAAGATAGCCTGCGCTTGGGTATGATGGTGGCAGTCACTGGAAGAGTCTCGGATGACAAGATCACCGCAGTCGCCAGTCAAATGCGCCTAATTTCCGAGTTACAAGGCGCGGTCACGCAAATTGATTTAACCGGTGGGCGCATTGTGGTTTTGGGCGTAACAGTTACCGTGTCAGCAACGACTAGTTACGCCAATGTTGCAGGCTTGGCTGGTTTAGCACTTAATGAAGTTGTCGAAGTGCATGGACTACGGGATCCCTCTACACAGGCACTCATTGCAACACGCATCGAACGAAAAACTGGCCTAGAAAACAACCCGTTTTTAGTTGGTCAAATTCGTAATTTAAATAGTACGAACTCCAGCTTTAATTTAGGTTCCATCGCCTCGCCTACTACAATCAATTTTTCCAATGCAGCGTTACTACCAACTGGTACTGTTTTAGCGAACGGTCAACTAGTACGTGCAGAAGCACAATCGGTCAATGGTCAAGTCGTTACTGCTGCCCGAATTTTTTCAATAACAGGTATTGGCGCGCCGCTAATTGGGCGCGCAGAAGTAGAAGGAATTGTTTCAGATTTTGTTAGCACGGCATCATTTAAAATAAATGGTGTCAGTGTTGACGGTAGCGCAGCCTTGTTCGAGCGCGGGAATGCAGCACTACTTAAAAACGGCGCACGCGTCGAAGCCAAAGGAAGCTATAACGGCACAGCACTGCAAGCTGCAGTTCTTAAAGTAGAAACTGTCCTTGGTGGTTCCGGCGGTGGTGATGACAGCGGTAAATTCGAAGTCAAGGGGCTTATTTCAAGCTTCACCTCACAAGCTGACTTTACAGTGCGCAATGTACGCATAAACGCCTCAAATGCCGAGTTTAGAAACGGCACTGCAACGCTACTTGCCAAAGACAAAAATGTAGAAGTAAAAGGCCAAATGCGAGGCGAGTTTTTAGTCGCTACTGAAGTAAAATTTGAGTAAATATTCACGTTAAAGTTTGCAACTTGGGAACAGCGATGCAATGCATGCATCGCTGTTTTTTTATAAAAATTCTGGCTGGGTCTTGACGAGATCCCTGACGTGTTGGGCTGAATGCACTGTCACTTTCGCTCGCTTTTTTTGAGCGCGAAAGCGCTCTAACCCGGGCGGTTGAGCTTTGAGCTACTTGATCGACACGAATTGAAACGCCTCCATCGGATTGTCGGTTGAAGTAGTTTATCCTTGGAACTTGATCCAGCTGGTTCCAATATTGCGTAACTAACAATGCTCATCGCCACTACCCTACCCACCGGTTTTTCCGTCGGGGCAGCCCTACTTTTAGCGTTAGCCTTTGCCCGCATTTACAACGGCATGGTTTTACCCGTGCAATCGCGCATAGCTGGTTACGTTATGTTGCTTGGACTAGCCACCACCCAAATTTTTCATGCACGTTTTTTAATAGGCCTTGATGCCCAACTCATCAACCGTAGTTATGTAATCGTATTGCTGCTGCAATCGATTGGCTTTTATTGGTTGTTGCTGGGCCTATTGCGCCCTCCACAGCAAGCGTGGCGCAAATGGCAATGGGCACTATTGCCATTGGCGCTTCTTGTTGCAGCATTCGAGCCTTTGTATGCTGCGATTGTGCTTGTCATGGTGTTTGGCATTGGTTTTACTGCGCATTTGGGCTGGCTGGTATTTAAGCTGCGAGCGCAACGGCGTTGGTTCTTATTGGAATTTAGGGTACTGGGTTTATTTGCCCTAATGGCGGTTTTAATAGCAGCCGCTAGTTTGGCGGTGCATTGGCTAGGTTGGCGCAACTTTGCAGCTGTTTATTCGTTGCTAATTGCCTTTAGCTTTGTCTTAGTGTTGTACTTGTTATTACGGTTTCCTGACGTCACCAGCAAAACACAAGAAGCGGTGGCGAGTACGTACGCGGCGTCGACCCTTAACAGCGTAGATTGCGCCAAGGTAGTAGCGCAAATTAAGCAACTATTTGATGTAGCAAAAATCTACCAAAACGAAAACCTAAGCCTTAACAAGTTAGCCGAGCTAACCCAACTATCGACGCACCAACTATCGGAGTTAATCAACACAGAGTTTGATATGGGGTTTTCACGGCTGGTGCGCCGCTATCGCGTCGAGGCCGCTAAAAAAATGTTAATTGATGAACCACGTGCCTCCGTTTTATCGGTTGGATTATCGGTAGGGTTTACCTCGCAATCTAATTTTTATGTGGCATTTAAAGAGCTAACCGGCATCGTGCCGGGGCAGTTTCGCAAACAATTTGGTGCTGATTCACAAAATATCAGTGCGCCGATACCAGAATGATCATTTAAGAACTTTGTAACCAATTGATTTTATTGGATTAAAAAAATTAGCCATTATTTCATTGCCTAAAAGATCAAACCGGAAGACCTGAACAAAACACATCGCTAAATTGGCTACATCAGCAATTGGCTGACGTGATTTAAACAGGAGATTTTGCAATGACCAACTTAGCTTATGCCGCTTACCTATTAATCTCAATTGCCATGACCATCTGGGTGGCGCGCGTTTTATCCGAAACCGGTGGCGTGTTTTTAATTAAGTGCTTTGGACAAGATAAAGAGTTGGCGCAATCGACCAACCGCTTATTAGTCATCGGGTTTTATCTAGTGAACGTTGGCTTAATTTGCTATCGGCTTGATGGCTGGAATGTAAGCGAAGCTGGGATGATTCCCGATGTGGGTTCGCGCATAGGTCTTTCGGTTTTAGCCCTAGGCGCCATGCACTTTTTTAACATGTTCATGATTGCAAAGTTTGGCAAAACTGTTAGTGGCTGGGTTTCAGTTCGTGAGCATGGTGAGAAAGTGGCTGCTTGTGGTGTAGCGCCAACTGGTCCGCTGCGCGATGTTACTTAAGTTATGTGGTTTTTTAGCTCCAGATTTAGCGCGGCTTTGCTGGCTTTTTTAGCACCAACTGTTGATGTCTAAAGAATAGCTATTGGTTGCCGCTTAGATCTGATCTTTCGCTACAGATGCGTCTTATAACATGTTATAGTCTGTTATTATATTATAACTAGCAACCAAAAGGCTGTTTTATGAACTTCAGCGTACACATGGACGAGAAAACGTTAAGCGAACTCACTCAAGCCGCTCAGGCACAGGGCTTGAGCCGCAGCGCTTTGCTAACCCAAGCGTTTAAGCAATACGTAAAGCAGCAGCAACTGATGGATAAAAACAATGGTTGGCCCAAGGCATTAATCGATCACTTAAAAAAGGCTGCGCCAATTAAGTGCCCCGACTTTGACGACACGAGCGATCTATTGCAGTTAAAGGAGATTGAGCTTTGAAGTTTTTGCTAGATACCAATGTTCTAAGTGCAATTGCAACCCGAAAGTCCGCTGAATTAACAAAGCGCTTTGTTCAAACAACGCGCGCGCATTTATGCACTAGTGACGTGGTTTGGCATGAAGTGCAATTTGGCTTGGCCGCCAATGCAGCCATTGCACTAAAACTACGACCCATCTACACCATGCTGTTCGAAGGCTTGCACGCATTGCCGACTACTCAAGCTGTGTGGACTCGCGCAGCCAATTTGCGTGCTGAGTTAAAGTTAAAAGGCACGCCAATCGGTCCTTTTGATTTGTTAATTGCCGCTACAGCGCTCGAGCATGACCTAACGTTGGTCACCAACAATCTAAAAGAATTTGAGCGCGTCGAGGGCCTTAAATTTGAAACATGGATTGGTTAGGCCAACCGCAAAAAGTATTTAACGTTTGAGCAACGCAATGCGATCTAGCGTTACACGAAATTTAACTAATCAACCATTAGAAAGCCCGCCATGACTCTAGCCGAAGCCTTGATTATGCGCTCCGATTTGAATAAAAAAATTCAATCACTTAAAGAACGTATTGCACGCAACGCGGTTGTCCAAGAAGGCAACATTGCCCACGAAGACCCGGCCGCTATTTTTAAAGAAGCTTGTGGTGCCTCTACGCAATTAAAAGAACTTGTCATTAAAATAGAGGCGGCCAATCAAATTGCAAAGACAGCCGATGGGCGTTTGCTGGCCGATGCGCTAGCCGAACGAGACGATCTTATTCGTCAACACTCGTTTGTAAACAGCGCGCTCGATGGAGCCAACAAAGAGCCCGATCGTTATGGGTTAAAAGAGATCAAATGGGTGGCGACCATCAAGGTGTCGGATTATCAAAAACGCATGGACGATTATTCAAAAAAAATTCGTGACCTGAATATCCATATCCAAGCAGCCAATTGGAAATTCGAGATAAAATAACCGCAGAGGATGTTGGGCGAATATGGGATCCCGTCGAGGACAGGGGATTGAAATAATTCTGATCTCATTCGAACGCGCGAAAGGCAGCGCAAAAGTAAATCCAATTAGCCATCACTAATAACGACTTACCCTTTACAAGTAACTATTAACCACCGCATGTTGACGACATCCTCTACCAACTTACGAATGATTTAATCGAAAAAAGTGTCCATCCTAGGCTAATAATGAACTTAACCGGTGGGATTACACTGCCGAATTTTGTTCTTTTTTTATGAAAATTAAACTTATAAATTTCAATTTTCGTGGTTTGCGATCACTTAAGTTTTACAGATAACGCAGCCAAATTGTCTACATTAACAATCCGCAAATTACCCGAAGAAGTGCATTAAGCGCTTAAAGTTCGAGCAGCTCATGCAGGACGGAGCATAGAAGCAGAAGTGCGTTCAATTCTTGGGGAATCTGTTAAGCCCACAACTAATTTTGCTGATGCTATGTTGGCTATCGGACAATCGTTCGGTGGCCTAGAAGTTGAATTTACCCGACAGCGCAGTGTTCTACGTTCCGCATCTTTCGAATGATTATTCTGGACACCAATGCAGTGTCGGAGCCGCTAAAGCCCCTGCCCAACCCCCGATACATGACGTGGCTACGCAAACAAACACCGGGTACTTTGTTTACCACTACAGTTACACTGGCTGAAATGCTGCTTGGCATAGAAACATTGCCCGCCGGAAAGCGCAAAGAAATGATCCGTCGCGATGTCGTCGATATGACGCTACCGCTATTTGATGATCGAATTTTAGAGTTTGGGCAAAACGATGCGATCAAATTTGCAAAAATTGTTGCCAAGTCGCGTCGCGCTGGAAACGACATAGAATTTGCCGACTCTGTGCTTGCGGCCATTGCAGAGCGCCGAGGAATTAGCTTGGTGACGCGAAACGCGAAAGACTTTAAAGGGACCGGCGTACAGATTGTTATGCCTTGGACTTTATGAAAATATTTCAAGAAGAATCAAAGGCGGTTGTGCAATTAGTTACAAAGACAGTTGTGTTTTTTATGCTTGTTGGAACATGCCTAAACACCAAGGCTAAGCCCCAAAAGAATTTCGACATTAACGAAACAGCTAAAAATGAAATCATTAATTATTGCGCTCGGGATGTAGTAGATCCTTTTTTCCTTAAAGAAACAGCTGCTACCGAGTATCGCTACAACAAAAGTGATTACATTGGTGGCGGCGCAGTTAGCTACTTTGGCGTAAGCAGCCACAACCACCCTTTAGGACACCCTGAGTATGCGGAAATTGAAAAATCATTTTATGCATTCAGACCAACGCATGTACTGTTTGAAGGTACGACCATCGGGCGTGGGATTACCATAAATTCGCCGCGCGATTCTGCTATCGAAGATCGTTACGAGGTCGGTCTTACAATTTGGCTTGGGCTTCGAGCACAAGTTGCTGTTTCTGGTTGGGATTCAGAATTAGCCGAAACGATAGCTGACCTTAATCAGTACTACCCACCACGTTTAGTACAAGGTTTTTACACCTTGAGATTCGTGTCCGCTGAAAAGGATCTTGGAGGCCATACAGGCGCCGCTCTTGAACGCCGAGCAGTATGGAAAATGAAGATGCTTGCCGAGTTTGCGCGCAGCGAAGGCATTGACTATCCGATGCGTACGTTGGAGGATTTAGAAAAAGCGACTAAAGAAGTTAATCCAACCATTACTTGGTCACAAGTACGCAACAATTGGTTCAACCCGTTTAATTGGACAAAGGGCCAACCTTGGGAGTTATATAACTTTATAAATCGCCGAGAAAATTTGTTTCGCAATCGAGTTGCTTACGAGAAAATTGCCCGTCTTGTGGTCGACGGCAAAAGAGTTTTTATAGTTGCTGGGAGAACGCATGTTCCCCAGCATCAGCCCGCACTTGATTGTGTAGCAAAAGAACTGGCGAAACGAGCAAATGGCTAGTTAGCGCGCGAACCTGTTAAACAAATACAACCTACCGCTGCCCAGTCTTTCCACCGGCACTCCGCCCAATTGGGTCAGTCAACAAAGTCAGCGCCGCTCTTAATTCAGCAACCACCGACCGAATATCCGTCTCGGATATTTCTAAAATTGTATCGACCGGAATTTCCACTGCAGCTTCAACCGCATCTTTACCACGACCACCATGCAATGTTTCGCCCAAACGATTGCGGGCACCACTAATCGTGAAACCTTGGTCGTACAATAATTCTCTAATTCGCCTAACTAGCAGCACTTCGTGGTGTTGGTAGTAACGGCGATTGCCGCGACGTTTCATTGGGCGCAGCTGGGTAAACTCTTGTTCCCAATACCGCAACACGTGGGGTTTGACCCCACACAGCTCGCTGACTTCACCAATGGTGAAATAACGCTTGGCCGGTATGGGCGGCAGCTGGATACGTTCTTCGGGCGCTATAACGGCAGGAGCGTTCATCTACAAGGGCCTTGCCGTTTTAAGTTTTATACGACTTAGAATCAAACAGCTTAGGATCGTAGGCAACCGATTCTTCGGCTTGCGAGTCAACTAACGACTTTAGCTTTTGGCTTGCATGAAATGTAACGACGCGACGTGCAGAGATTGGAATCGCCTCGCCGGTTTTGGGGTTGCGCCCTGGCCGTTGTGGTTTATCGCGCAACTGAAAATTGCCAAAGCCCGACAACTTAACGACGTCGCCGGTTTCTAAGGCCACGCGAATTTCGGTAAAGAAGGTTTCCACCATGTCTTTAGCCTCGCGCTTATTGAGCCCGACTTTTTCAAATAACATTTCAGCTAGCTCGGCCTTTGTCAGCGTGAAGCCGTCGCCGGCTCGTAACTCTACGAGCTCTAACGTATCTTCCGCATCTAACCGGCGCGCACGCGCTGCGTCATATCCCTGGTTTAACTCTTGTTCTGCCATCGCTCTTTTGCTGTAACTCTTAACTTAACCGCGCAGTTTTGCCCCTACTCTGACCCTCATGGCTTCGATGATGGAACTGACTGCTAAATCGATTTCTTGATCGCTCAACGTCTTAGAAGTATCTTGCATCAAAACTCTAAAGGCAAGGCTTTTTTCCTTATTTTCCAATCCTTTACCGCGATATTCGTCGAAAAGGATTACATTTGTCACGTAAGCCGTTGTTGAATTTTCACCACAGTATTTTTTGATCTCATCCAACACGGTTTGTGCGGCAATTTCGTCAGATACGACCAAGGCCAAGTCGCGCGTAACGGCCGGAAACTTGGAAATATCTTTATAAGCCGTCAATTTACGGGCAATTACAGGGTCTAACAGACATTCCAGCAATACGGGCGTAAACGGTAATTCTAAAGACTGTACTAAGGCTGGATGCAGCGCCCCCATCCAGCCGCAAGCTTGCCCTTCAATTTCAATTTGCGCGCTTTGACCAGGATGCAAGCACGGATGGCTGGCCTTTACGGTGCGTACTGCGCCACCCAACAGCGCCTCAAAATCGCCCTTTAGGTCGAAAAAGTCGACGACACTTGCCTTGGCACCCCATTGCTCGGCCAATAACGGCCCCATCGCCAACATGGCCAGACGCCAAGGTTGATCGAAGCCTTCTACGGCTAATGGCCCAGCTTTGGCAGCTGCGTTGCGATGAAAGCTGCGACCAATTTCAAACAAACGAATGCGTTCGGCTTTGCGGTTTAAATTGTGTTGGGCATTTAAAATTAGACCAGCCCAAAGCGAAGTCCGCATTACGTCCATTTGGTCAGTAATAGGGTTAAGCACCTTGACGGGTTCGTCGTTGGGCACTAGTTGCTTCATTAGCCCACTCGGCACAAAGCTAAAGTTGACCACTTCCATGTAATCGCGACGCGCGATGCCACGGCGCAGCTCCCATTGGGCTACACGTGTACCACTGCGGGCGCTAATGGCGGCAGAGGCCATTGGCGGCTTAATGGGCAGGTTTTCTAGGCCATGCAAACGGGCTAACTCTTCGATGATGTCTTCTTCGATGTTTAAATCGAAACGGTAGCTGGGTGGCTGCACCACGATGCAATCACCATCAAGTTTTGCGTCAAGACCTAACTTGGTTAGTTTGCCAACCGGGTCTTGCACTTGAACACCAATAATTTTTTCGGCACGTGCTAAACGCATCCTTACTGGATCGCGCTTTGGTAAGCCAGTTGTTTGGTCGTCCATTGGGCCACACTGGCCGCCGCATATGCTTTGAATTAAGTAGCTAATGTAATCGGCGTGTTCCACCGTGGTGGCAAAGTCCACACCACGCTCGAAGCGGTAACCCGCATCGGTTGCAAAGTTGTATCGGCGCGCGCGACCCGCTACTGCGTTGGGCCACCAAAACGCAGCTTCTACATAAACGCTGGTGGTGTCTAACGAAACCGCTGTCGAATCACCGCCCATAATGCCGGCCAAACTTTCTACGCCAGTGCTATCGGCAATAACGCCGACATCGTTAGTTAGCTCTACGGTTTGCCCATTCAGTAACTTTAATGTTTCGCCTTGCTTGGCCCAACGTACCGTTAAGCCGCCATGAATTTTATCCAGATCAAATACATGCGAGGGCCGACCTAATTCCAACATGACGTAGTTAGAAATATCGACTAGCGCCGAAATAGACCGTTGCCCTGCCCGCTCGAGGCGACGCTTCATCCACGACGGCGTTGCTGCCTTGGCATTAACACCGCGAATAATGCGTCCCGAAAAGCGGCCACATAAATCGGGCGCTTCAATCCGCACTGGCACTGTTTCGGTAAGGCTAACGGTGGGCACTTTCATTTCGGGTGCATTTAACGGCACGCCAGTTAGGCCCGCCACTTCCCGCGCCACGCCCAGCATCGACAAACAGTCGGCACGGTTGGGGGTAACTTTAAAGGTAATAACCGAGTCGTCTAAGTCGAGTAATTGCCTAAAGTCGGCACCGGCTTTGGGAGGCTGGCCGTTGGCATCGTTTTCTAGTTCTAGCAAGCCCCCGTGATCAACCGAAATACCCAACTCTTTGGCCGAGCACAACATGCCTTGGCTTTGTACGCCACGCAACTTGGCCTCTTTAATTTGAAAGCCGCCGGGTAGCTCGGCACCGGGCAAAGCACAGGGCACGCGTAAGCCCACGGCTGCATTGGGCGCGCCGCAAACAATTTGACGGTTGGTACCATCGCCTACATCCACGCTACAGACATTTAGTTTGTCAGCGTCGGGGTGTTTTTCCATTGCCACAATATGGCCTACAACCACATGACTAAATGGAGGCGCTGCGGCTTCGGTTTCTTCTACCTCAAGCCCTGCCATCGTCAAGCGTAAACCAAGCGCTTCGTTACTTAATGGGCTGTCTGCAAGTGTGCGCAGCCAATTCATTGATACACGCATTTAAATCTCCTAACCTTGTTGGCTGAACTGACGCAAAAAGCGTAAGTCGTTTTCGTAGAACAAACGCAAGTCACTTACGCCGTAGCGCAACATGGCCAAACGTTCGACCCCTACGCCAAATGCAAAGCCAATATATTCTTCGGGGTCTAACCCAATGTTGCGCACCACGTTCGGGTGAACTTGGCCGGAACCGCCTAGTTCTAGCCACTTGCCCCTCAATGGGCCAACCGAAAATTGCATATCAATTTCGGCCGAAGGTTCAGTAAACGGAAAGTATGACGAGCGAAAACGCGCCTCGATGCCGTCGTCTTCAAAAAAGCGGCGCAAGAAATCGGTAAACACACTTTTTAAATCAGAAAACGTAATATGTTTATCAATCCACATGCCTTCGAATTGATGAAACATCGGCGAATGGGTTGCATCAGAATCGACGCGGTAGGTTTTACCCGGAGCAATGACTTTAATAGGCGGTTTGTGCGCGCGCGCATAGCGAATTTGCATCGGGCTGGTATGGGTACGCAGCAGCATGCCACCTTCGACATAAAACGTATCGTGCATGGAACGCGCCGGATGATTTTCGGGGGTGTTTAAGGCCGTGAAGTTGTAAAAATCTTCTTCGATTTCGGGGCCGTCGGCAATGTCAAAACCGATCGATTGAAACAAGGCTTCAATGCGCTCGATGGTTAAAGAAACGGGGTGCAATCCACCACCGCCAAAACCACGGCCAGGCAAAGACACATCAACTGTTTCGGCATTTAACCGGGCGTTTAACGCAGCCGAATCGAGTGCGGTTTGACGTGCAGTCAATGCCGCTTCAATGGCTTGCTTGGCTTCGTTAATGCGTTTGCCCATTGCACTACGCTCTTCGGGCGTGGCTTTGCCCAGGCTCTTCATTTGCGCGGTAAGTTCGCTTTCTTTACCCAAAAAGCGGGCCTTCGCATTCGCCAGTGCAGCTGCATCGTTGGCTAAACCAAAGGCCTCGGCGGCCTGCCCTACAATTGATCGAAGTTGATCATCCATGCTTATGTTCCATGACTGTTTTCAATTTGGGGATTCAAACTAAAAGTTAAAACAACAACGGAGCCCTAAGGCTCCGTTATCTTTTGCGTCTATTACAACTTACGCTAGTTTAGCCTTGACCGCCGCAACGATCGCTGCAAAAGCAGGTTTATCGTTAACTGCGAGTTCAGCCAAGATCTTACGATCGACTGCGATTTGGGCTTTCAAAACGCCGTTCATGAAACGGCTGTAGGTAAGTCCTTGTTCGCGTACCGCTGCATTGATACGAGCAATCCACAAAGCGCGAAATACACGCTTGCGATTACGACGATCGCGGTAAGCATATTGACCAGCACGCATAACTGCTTGCTTGGCAATACGGTAAACGTTTTTACGACGACCGCGATAACCTTTGGCTAGTGCGATAACTTTTTTATGACGGGCCCTTGCTGTGACGCCGCGTTTAACTCTAGGCATTTAGTGCTCCTTTACGCGTAGGGCATCATGGCTTTGACACTAGCCACGTTGGATTCATGAACCGTCACGGCACCACGCAAATGGCGTTTAGTTTTGGTCGTTTTTTTGGTAAGAATGTGGCGCTTAAAAGCTTGTCCACGTTTGATCGAACCAGAGGCTCGAACACGAAAGCGCTTTGCAGCACTTTTCTTGGTCTTCATTTTAGGCATAACTAACCTGTTTTATTTGTAGCGCTACCAAGGTGATTCGATCAAAACACCGAATACTTTTAAAACCTGCAGCGCACTGAACTGCTTTTTACTTCTACTGCTTACTTCTTTTTCCGTGGCGACAACACCATAATCATTTGACGCCCTTCAAGCTTGGGCATCGTTTCGACTTGGGCATAAGGCTCTACATCGGTTCGAATTCGCTCGAGCTGGCGCATACCAAATTCTTGATGAGCCATTTCGCGACCTCTGAATCGCAGCGTAATTTTCGCTTTATCGCCTTCCTCAAGGAAACGAATTAGGTTACGCAATTTAACTTGGTAATCACCTTCGTCAGTGCCAGGTCGGAGTTTGATCTCTTTAACCTGAATCACTTTTTGCTTAATTTTTGCGTCGTGGGCGCGTTTCTGTTCTTGATATTTGAATTTGCCGTAGTCCATTAACTTGCACACGGGCGGCTTGGCCGTCGGTGCAATTTCGACTAAGTCAACTTCGGCCTCTTCGGCCATTTTCAAGGCGTCGGACAATCGGACTACACCCAATTGTTCGTTCTCAACTCCCAACAACCTGACTTCTGTAACCGTAATTTCAGAATTCAGACGATGTTCACGTTCAGTAGCTATCTGCGATCTCCTAAATCTTCACTAAAACCAAGACAAAAATAAACTTTGGGAATCTTAAGATCCCGCCAAGCTTTTTATCACTGGGACTTCATTTGCGTAGCTTAAAGGCTTAATTTTTAAACTAATCCTTTGTGAGCTACATCGTCGGCCAACTTGGCAGAAACATCGGCAAGTAACAAACTACCTAAGTCAATTCCACCACGGGCGCGGACTGAAACTGTACCTGATTCGCGCTCTTTATCACCAACCACGAGCAAGTACGGAATTTTCTGCAAACTATGTTCCCGAATTTTATAACCAATCTTGTCTCCACGACAATCAATTTCGACTCTAAACCCCTGTTTTCTAAGGGTTTCTGCGACGCTTTGAGCGTAATCAGCATGATCGGACGTGATGTTCATGACCACAGCCTGCACTGGTGCCAACCAAGTGGGCAAAGCACCCGCCCAGTTTTCAATCAAAATACCTATAAATCGTTCGAGCGATCCGACAATCGCTCGGTGCAACATAATTGGTGTGTATCGGGCGTTATCTTGCGCGACGTACTCGGCACCCAAACGCTCGGGCATATTGGGGTCGACTTGCATGGTGCCGCATTGCCAAACTCGGCCTAACGCATCCTTTAACGAATACTCAATTTTGGGGCCATAAAAAGCACCCTCGCCTTTTAGTTCTTGCCACTCGACACCCGCTGCGTTTAACGCGTTAGCTAAAGCGGCCTCGGCTTTATCCCAACTTTCTTCGGTGCCGATACGGGCAACGGGTCGAGTCGACAAACGATAAATCACTTCGGTAAAACCAAAGTCTTTGTACACTTTTTGCAGCAGTTTAGTAAACGCTAAACATTCGACTTGAATTTGATCTTCGGTGCAAAAAATATGGCCGTCGTCTTGCACAAAGCCACGCACCCGCATAATGCCGTGTAAGGCACCCGACGATTCGTTGCGATGGCAAGCGCCAAACTCACCGTAGCGCAAAGGTAAATCGCGGTAGCTACGCAAACCCGTATTAAATATTTGGATATGGCCTGGGCAGTTCATTGGTTTAATGGCGAAATCGCGTTTTTCGCTTTCGGTCGAGAACATGCTGTCTTTGTAATTTTGCCAATGCCCCGAACGCTCCCATAGGCTGCGATCCAAAATTTGCGGTGTACGAATTTCTTGGTAGCCGTTATCCCGATACACATCGCGCATGTATTGCTCGACCTCTTGCCAGATAGCCCAGCCCTTTGGATGCCAAAACACTAAGCCCGGAGCATTGTCTTGCATGTGAAATAAATCGAGCTCTTTGCCAAGGCGACGGTGGTCGCGTTTTTCGGCTTCTTCTAGCATTTTTAAATACTGTTCTTGCTCGTCTTTTTTCGCCCAAGCGGTGCCGTAAATGCGTTGTAGCATTTCGTTTTTGCTATCGCCACGCCAATAGGCACCAGCAACCTTCATCAGCTTGAATACTTTAAGTTTGCCTGTAGACGGTACGTGTGGGCCACGACACAAATCGACAAAGTTACCTTCGCGATAGAGGCTAATTTTTTGATCGGCCGGAATCGCACCGATAATTTCGGCTTTGTATGTTTCGCCAATCGATTCGAAGAATTTAACCGCATCATCGCGATTCCAAACTTCACGCGTTACTGGCTCATCTTTTTTAGCTAACTCGGCCATACGCACTTCGATGGCGGCTAAGTCTTCGGGCGTAAATGGGCGTTTATATGAAAAATCATAGAAAAATCCGTTTTCGATCACAGGGCCAATAGTGACTTGTGCATCGGGAAACAGTTCTTTAACTGCATAGGCCAATAAGTGCGCCATCGAATGACGAATAACCTCTAAACCGTCCGCATCTTTTTCGGTAACGATGGCTAAGTTTGCGTCGGCTTCAATTAAAAACGAGGTGTCGACCAACTCGCCATTGACCTTGCCGGCCAGTGCAGCCTTGGCTAAACCAGCACCGATAGATAAAGCAACTTGAGCGACGGTAACGGCAGTGTCGTAAGGGCGAATGGAGCCATCAGGCAGGGTAATTTTTACAGGGGCTTGTACAGACATAATTTTTTCCAAAGCAATCGTTTTGTAGCGCTTTTATTTATAGAACCCTAAAAAGCAAAAAGTGCGGTCAAGGCCGCACTTTATTGAACTCTTTTCAAGAATGAAAGATATGAGTGTTCGCGAGCCTGACCTATGCGGTCAATCAGTAACAACTTTCGTAGTTCGCGGTGTCATAACCATGCTCGTATAGAGTCCTATTTAAATTTAATTTATAAATGCAATTGTTTAAAGCAATTTAGTAATGTCAGCTTAACGACTGTGCTCCAGTTTTTAAGTGACTTAAAAACTGGTAGGCGCGATTGGACTCGAACCAACGACCCCCACCATGTCAAGGTGGTGCTCTAACCAGCTGAGCTACGCGCCTTCATTACTACAAGCCAAAGTATAGCTTGGGTGTTAAAACTTCCCAAACGCTGCAAGCCCCTTAGCCGACAAAGGGAGACAATTGGCAGCAAAGCGCGATTATTTTTGCCCGCGCGCCAACCATATTGTTGGTATTAGTCCTATTAGAACTAAACCTAAAGCGGGCGCTGCAGCCGCAGCTAAGCGCTCATCAGAGGCGTATTGGTAAGCAACAACAGCCAGCGTATCAAAATTAAATGGCCGCAACACAAGAGTAGCCGGTAATTCTTTTAGGCAATCAACAAACACTAGCAAAGTTGCGGCCCCAATACTGGGCTTTAGCATCGGCCAATGAATTTTGGTAAATACTTTAGCTGGAGAAGCTCCAAGACTACGCGCGCTGTCATCCATGGTGGGTGCGATACGCTGCATCCCAGCTTGTAGCCCTTGAAAAGCGACTGCAAAAAAACGTGCTAGGTAAGCAAGCAAAACCAAAATAATTGTGGCTCTTACCCATGACAAACCCAGACCATCTAGTTGACGGGCTATTAATAGTAGGCCGACGGCTAAAACCAGGCCAGGGACTGCATAACCTGATGTTGCAAATAGCGCGACCGCCCTCACCCAAGCTTTGCTATTTAAGCGGCAGGCGTAGGCCACTAGTAAGGCGCTGGGCACAATGATTAACGTACCTGCAATGGCTAACAAGCCTGAATTGATAGACCAAGAAAAAAACTTTAACCCTTGCGATAATTCTCCGGCTTGCCATTGCGAAATCAGGCCTTTAAATAGCAATCCGACAGGCAACAAAAATCCCAGAAAAACCCAGACAAAACAAAACAGTGCCGCCGCGATGGCTCGTTTGCGGCGCAACGCTACACGCGGGGCTGGTTGTACCTGTCGTCCGTGGCTCGCCATTCGTCCACGTTGCGCTTTTTCTAACCACAGCAATAAACCAACAATGGCAAGAAGCACTAATGACAATCGCGCCGCTGTAGTTTGATCGCCCAACCCTTGCCAGGCCCGATAAATACCAGCTGCCAAACTATCCACGGCAAAATACGACACGGTTCCAAAATCAGCCAATGTTTCCATTAGCACCAACGCGCAACCCGCAACAATCGCGGGGCGCGCAACAGGCAATGTCACTTTCCACCAAATTTTGTGCGGCTTCATTCCCAAGGTTCTGGCAGCATCGCTTAACGAAGCACTGCGTTCGGCAAATGCGGGGCGAGCCAACATATAGACATACGGAAATAGCGCTAACCCCAGCATTAATGCTGCGCCGGGCACCGAGCGAATTTCTGGAAACCAATATTCGCCAATTTTGAGACTAGTCATTTGACGCAGCGCCGTCTGTAACCAACCACTGGCATCAAAAAAATCAGTGTAAGCGTAGGCCATCACAAAACCGGGCATTGCAAGAGGCAAAACTAAAAGGCGCGCCAGCCAAGAACGCCCTGGAAAATCGTAAGCCGCAATTAACCAGGCCGAGCCCACCCCTGCTACTAATACAACTAACAAGACGCCTGCTGCCAAGCCAAAAGTATTTAGGACGAACCCTGGTAGAACAGTGGATACCAAGTGCGCTAAGTTAGCCGCCGAATCGATCTGATCGTTTATTGGGGTGTTAGAGGATGCTGATCCAAGCGCCGATCCGCCGCTGTTAACGCCGGGATCGCCCAGCAGTGCGCGGGCAACCACGGCCAGCAATGGCATAGCAATGACGAGGGCGACGATTGCAGCCGCCCAGCCGAGGGCTTTGCGACGCGCAAATGCGCCATATGACGGTCGTGGTGAATTGCTACCTGTACTCAAAAGGGAAGGCCCGCTACAATAATGAGAATGCAAATTATAGTCATTCGCAATTAGAAAGTTTAACGCATTTGGAAAGTTTAAGGAACCTTGCCACGCCCTCCGTTTTATTCACGGATTCGCGCGTATCTGCTGATTCGTTGTTAACCGTTAACAGTGTCGCTGCCGGTTACGAACGGCCGCGCAGCCGCTTTGGGTTTGCTGCAAAAAGGCACCAATCAGACGCTCCGGTTTTAAATGGGCTTAGTTTTTCGTTAGAGCGCGGCACAATCGGCTGTCTTTTAGGACCTTCGGGCTGTGGAAAAACCACCGCCTTACGGGCAATTGCAGGTTTTCTGCCCATCGATTCAGGGCAAATTTTGTTGGATGGTCGTTTGTTATCGGCCGCCAATCAAAAAATTGATCCCGAGGACCGCGGTGTTGGCGTAGTGTTTCAAGACTTCGCTTTATTTCCGCATTTAACCGTTAGGCAAAACATTGCCTTTGGTTTGAGCAAAGCGGCTAAGATCGACGCAAATCATAGGATCGAAGAATTACTAACCTTGGCTGATATTGAAGCCATTGCCGATCGATTCCCGCACGAACTTTCTGGTGGCCAACAACAACGTGTCGCGTTAGCGCGAGCATTAGCACCCTCGCCCGCCTTACTACTAATGGACGAGCCATTTTCAAGCTTAGATCCCGATTTACGCGAGCGCTTGGCCCAAGAGGTACGTACCCTATTAAAGGCGGCCCAAACCACAGCCTTATTAGTAACGCACGATCAACATGAAGCCTTTGCAATGGCCGATAGAATTGGCGTGATGCGCTCTGGTCGAATTGAACAATGGGACACGCCATACGCTTTGTATCACCAACCCGCCAGCGAGTTTGTTGCGGACTTTGTGGGCCAAGGCGTGTTATTACGCGGCCAATTTACTGTTGCGGAAGGTGCTTCAACGCAAGCCTCGATTAAAGTGGAATTGGGCTCGCTACCCATGCACGACACCGTAGAAATTATGGCAGCCAAACAAGCGGCCAATGTCGATGGTCAATTACGGGTGTTGTTACGGCCCGATGACGTCGAACATGACGACGACAGCCCCGTGCGGGCCCAAGTTTTACGCAAAGCATTTCGCGGTGCAGAATTTATTTACACGCTGCGCTTGCCTAGCGGCGCAGAACTATTAGCGCTGGTTCCAAGCCACCATAATCACGATATCGGTGAAGATATCGGCATTCGGTTTAACGCTGATCACGTCGTGGTGTTCCCACTGCGGGCTTAAGTAAAAAGGCGCGGCGCTCGGCAAAACGGGTGAGCAATTCGCCTGAGCGCAATGACATGGCCTTACGATCTGGCTCGCGTACAACCAACACTACGGTGCGCCGCTCGTTTACCCAAGCAACTTTGCCAAACCGCGACCCCTCTGGGCCTGCCAACAGTTCTAGCCAAGTCCCAATCTGCAATAATTCCATCGCCTCTTCGCTCCCTAAGTCGCGGCGAATATAGTCAACGTGGCCGTCGCTTATCTCAACAGTATCCAGTAGTTCGAGCAATTTACGCTCACTTGCGGAGGCTTCCCATTCGGAAAGTTGTGGCATTGTTTGAGCAGGGGTTTCCGCGGTAACTTTTAAGCTTGGTTGCGCTGGCCGAGTTAAAACCGAGCGCGTTGCTTCCGACTGAACTGCAGACTTATGCGTATCAGGAGCGTTTTTTTTAGGCATAGTCAACGATGGCAAATTGCGCATCGGGTCCAAACTTACGGGCATAGAATTTTGATTGTTTGAACGGACGCCACGATCGCTTTCATCACGCGGCTTACGCTTTTTTTGACTACCCGGAATTGTCAATAAATTAATCGATGCAGCTGCAGCCAACTGATCCATTCCGCTAATTTTTATAGGTCCAAGTTCTGAATTGATTGGAAACTTTGCTGTCGATATGCCAACGCGGGTTGCATTCGCTGTACGAATTGTTTTTTCTAGGCTCACCCGATTTATATTGTCAAGCTTAAACTGTGACGGCGTTAGATCAGTCATCGAAGGGATAACCGGAGCCGTTGGCACATAAGTTACTTTTAAAGTCGTCGGCTCTTTACCGGTTAAAGTCGATTCAAATCGGTTTGGCACCAAGGCACTTTTAGGTGGCGATTTTTGTAGCGGTTTTTGCAGTGGTTTCGGTGGCAAGGGCGAAGCTTCAGGTAAAACTAAATCAGTGCCCAAAACAGGCCAATCGGCGTCGTCGAAATTTTCAGTAACGGATTTACCGTTTACCAACGGTTTTTTCAGTTCCTGAGGCGCAACTGGTTTTGGCGCAACTTTAAAAGTAGGAGCAACTTTTGCTTCAAAACCCTCGCGCGCAATTAGGTTTTGATTTCTTTGGTTAGCGCGTTCAATTACGGTCGGCAAAGTCTTTTGTTGCAACAGAGGTGCAACCAACGTTAGATGCTCACGTTGCATGCGACGTAAATGAATTAGAAACAACTCATCAAAAAATGAATCAAATTCTTTCTCGTCAATCCCAACGCTGCGAACACCATTCGTTAATTGTTTTATAAGCGGCGGAATTTGTACCGCTAATTGCTGGCGTTCGGCGCGTTTGTTTTTGTCCGACAAACTCCAAAGCAAATCATCTACAATTTGTAGTGATACCAAAAACTCTTGTGACTCTTGTCCGTCGCGTAACGCAGTAGTGCGCAGGCGGCGCATCCACACCGTATTCAAAAAGTGCCGAACGCTGTCAGGCAGCTCTTTACCTGCCAATTTTTGAGTTAGTAATTGATTCAGTTTTTCGGTTATCTCAGCCTCAGCCTCTCGGCTTGGGCGACGACGATAGTCACGCCGATTCCGGCGCTCGGGCATACTTTCTAACGATTGCAATTGGGCTTTTACGCTCTGCCCAATCATTGCGATGCCTTTAGCGCTTTCGTTGAATTGCTTATTAAGCATATCCGCCAACACACCAGCACGCGTTTGAAGCGTATGGGCTACAACTTCGACGGCGCGCACAGCAGTTTCAAGGCGCGTGAACAACTCACTGCCCTTAAACACGTCATCAGGAAACGCCATAACAATTGCTGATAAATTTTCGATTAGGCGCCGCACAGAATTAGGTTGGTCACCCAAATAGCGTGCATCTAGCAAGGACAGCACAACAGAGGGCAGCTGCAATCGCCACAGCAAAGGACGGGCCGCGTCTGGCACTTGGTTGTCGTCCACTGCATAATCAAACATCGACTGCACTACGTCGATTACGGCACCTTGTGAACTATCTAATTGCTGCTTCGGAATAGCTTGACGCAACTTAACGAAAAACTGTTCTCGCGCAGCACGACTGTAAGCCGGTAGACTAACCGAGTTTGCAAAGGCGGTTCCTTCAGCTTCCAAACCAGCAATCGGAATCATGCGCGAGGCCATCATCGCACGTTGAACTGGTTTTTCTGCGTGATGTAACGTGTGCGGGCTAGCGCTTCGGGCTGCACTTAGCGCTTGATCAACAGCACTGTTTGCCCTCAGCATTAAGTTACCCGTAGATGCCTGAGACGACGAATTGATGCTTGCGCTTTGCGGGCTATTTTGTGGAGTAGCGTTTGCTGCACTTTGCTGCTCGATAGGCTCAAAGCGCGGCTTGGTTACCTCGACCTTTGCAATAAATCTTGGCATATCAGCCAATACTTTATTAGCGCGCAAATAATCATTTACATCTGCCATCGCAATGGCTAGATCGTTAGGAAAATCGATACTGAGCTCGGGCCGCAGCGCCGCCCAAACTAATCTATCTTTGGTAACGCTGCGCAATGCTTGAATAAGGGCCGCAGCAAAAATACCCGCCGATAAAGGGCAACGATCTTCTTGATGAGAGAAACCCGTAAGAACATGTGCGCGATGAATCAAAGCAGCGTATTCCTCACCACCAGCAGCGCGAATCCGCTGAGCAAGGTCGTCTGCATAAATTTGCTCGTCTAAATCTGCCTCAGGCAGTAACGCTAACAGACCACCGGCAAGGTCTTCACGTGGCGAACTACTTTCAATTTCTAGGCGCTTAAAAACTAACTCGTTAAAACGCTTAACTACATCTTTAGTCAATTTTCCGTTACGCAAGTGCAGTTCGTGATGAGCCTCTTGCAATTCGACACGCGCTTTTAAATCAATCGCACGCTCTGCATTGCGTGAAAGTACCATCAACAAAGTAGGCAGCAATCTCTTAACAGCATCGCCTAAGGCGCTGGCCATTCGTTCACGTGACTCACTGAATAAAGAAAAACGATCCACGACTGCAAAAATCTCCGACAAGGCCTCACCAGAATGTGACAAATGTCACATTCCCTTAACCAATACAACGATGTTAGCGGAGAGTTCGTTAAATGTCTGTGAACGAATTAGCGTGACAAATGTCAAAAAAATCGACATTGGCTGTTGCACGCCAATTTTGGGGGCTTTAGAAATTATCTCATCAAATAATCAGAGACTTTGACGCACCGATTCATAAAGAACGATACCAGTGGCGACCGACACGTTAAGACTAGAGACCTGCCCCCGCATCGGAATGCTGACTAATTGATCGCAGCGCTCCTTTGTCAGACGGCGCAACCCGCTGCCTTCGGCACCTAAAACCCAAGCAACCGATTTGGGCACACTGACTTGATAAATCGAATGCTCCGCCTCATCGGCGGCTCCCATGACCCAAATATCGCGCTCTTGCAACTTGTCGATTGTTTGCGCTAAGTTGGTCACCAAAATATAGGGGATTGATTCAGCAGCACCGCTCGAGGTTTGGATCGCAACATCCGTTAACTGGCAGCTTTTATCTTTGGGTGCAATGACTGCCTGTACACCAGCGCCATCGGCGACCCGCATACACGCGCCTAGGTTTCGCGGATCAGTTACGCCATCTAGCAGTAACAAAAACGGCGGTACTTCTAAAGAATCAAGCAATTCATCTAAGTCGCGGGTTAATACTTGCTCGGTCGCTTTTCCAACCACGCCTTGATGTTTGCGACCGGGGCACATTGAATCTAAGCGACCCGATTTTACTTGGTGAACAATGGTCGCTTTAACTTTGCACAATGCAAGCAAATCGCGCATACGGCCATCCATACGGTCTGCATCAACATACACTTCTTGAATCGATTCGGGGCTTTGCTTGAGGCGCGCCGATAGCGCATGAAAACCATAAATAAGCATAAAAATTCTTTACAATAATACGGTGAAAAAAACGACTCTTAAATTAACGACGTCCTCGATGGCCAGACTTCACTCCGCGCGTTGCGCTAACTGGAGTTACAGGCGAAGTAGGCAACACACCCGATTTGGCCTTGGCATTCGATTTTTTTCCTTTAGCTTTTGCCGGTTTGCTTGCTTCGCTAGGCTTGCTCGCTTTTGCCGGATTGGCACTTTTACGGGACGCTAAACGCTCGTCACGGACACCTTTTACTTCGGTTGCAATTGCTGCGTTTTTCGCAGCTTTTTTAGAACGTTGCCGAGTCTTTCCAACGCGTTTGCCGTCATTTTGTGTTGTGTCCTGCTTGACACCTTTTTTTCCTGTTTTTTCGTCAGCATTTCCAGAGCCGTTGCTCAATAAAGCTTGCGATACTGGTTTGTCATCCATCAAAGTAAATTCGATACGACGCGCTTCTAAATCGACCCGCGCAACTTGCACTCTTACTGGATCGGTTAGCTTGTAACGAATACCAGTGCGCTCACCACGTAACTCGTGCACCGCTTCGTTGTACTGAAAATATTCAGTGCCTAATTCAGATACGTGCACCATGCCTTCGACATATAAATCATCCAAGGTCACAAACAAACCAAATGTGGCAACACCTGTTACACGGCCCAGAAAATCTTCGCCGATGCGGCTACGCATAAACTGGCACTTTAACCAACCTTCTACATCGCGCGACGCATCGTCGGCACGACGTTCATTGGCCGAGCACAACATACCGTAGTGCAACCAATTGTTGTGTGCCTTGGTGTTAACCACCGGGCTAGCGGTTTGATTAGATGGATCGACCGCTTTTGTTTTAGCCGAACCCTTTGAAGGACGGCGCACCGGAATACGTGAAATATCCACTTGCTTAGGCTCGTACCGCTTACCACTTAAGATGCCCTTAATTGCACGATGCACCAACAAATCGGGGTAACGCCGAATTGGCGAAGTAAAGTGTGTGTAAGCCTCGTACGAAAGGCCAAAATGACCTGCGTTATCGGGCGTGTAAATTGCTTGTTGCATCGACCGTAACAACATCGTTTGCAAAAGGGTTGCGTCTGGGCGATCGCGTATCGACAAACTTAACTTTGCGTAATCAGACGACGAAGGATCGCCGTGCGATGAACCTAACTTAAGCCCCTGCACTTTTAAAAATTCGCGCAATTGACCGAGCTTTTCTGGTGTCGGTCCTTCATGCACTCGAAACAACGCAAGCTGCTTGTGATGCAATACAAAATTTGCCGTACACACGTTAGCGGCCAACATGCATTCTTCAATTAAGCGATGCGCGTCGTTCCGGGTATGCGGTACTATTTTTTCGATCCGTCCGTTAGCATCACAGACTATTTTTGTTTCGGTCGTATCAAAGTCGATCGCTCCGCGTCGCTCGCGTGATTCTAGTAGCACTTGGAAGACTTCATACAAATGGCGCAGTTGAGGCAGAATCGCTTCGCGTTTACGAGCCGCAACGGCGTTTTGGCCCGACAAAATTTCCCACACTTCGTTATAAGTTAAACGTGCTGCCGAATGCATTACGGCGTTATAAAACTGATAGGCCGTTATATCGCCATTATCGGCAACCACCATATCGCAAACCAGTACTAAACGATCTACTGCGGGGTTTAACGAGCACAAACCGTTAGATAGTTTTTCGGGCAGCATGGGGATAACGCGGCGCGGAAAATACACCGAGGTCGAACGCTCGATAGCGTCGTCATCTAAAGCCGTGCCCGGCGTGACGTAATGCGATACATCGGCAATGGCTACCAGAACTCGCCAAGCAACGGGTACGGGGCTGGCCGCTTGGTCTGTGGACTTTTCGCCTTGCGTTTTCTTTTTTACCGTTTTGCCGACCGGTGCATAAATAGGTTCGCAATACACTGCGTCGTCAAAGTCGCGCGCGTCCTCGCCGTCAATCGTTACCAGCGGTACGTCACGCAAATCGACGCGGCCCTTAAAATCGGCGGGTTTTAATTGTTCAGGCAACGCTTTCGCCTGCGCTAAAGCAGCCTCAGAGAATTCATGTGGCACATCAAACTTGCGAACTGCAATTTCAATTTCCATGCCGGGGTCGTCAATTTCACCCAACACTTTGGTAATTCGCCCAATTGGCTCGGTGTAGCCGCTGGGCTGCTCAATAATTTCGCACATCACTACTTGGCCAGGCTTTGCATTTAAGCTGTCGATTGGCGGAATTAAAATATCGTGTTTAATTCGGCTGTCCTCTGGTACCACCACAGCAACACCACGCTCATTTAAAAAGCGCCCAACTAGCTGACGATTAGTGCGCTCTGTAACCTCAACAATAGTGCCTTCGGGTTTACCGCGCTTGTCATAGCCGGTTTGCTTGACCAATACACGATCACCGTGCATCACTTTGCGCATTTCGCGCGAGTTTAAATAAAGGTCTGCGCCACCGTCATCCGGCAATAAAAAGCCAAAGCCATCTTTGTGCCCTAAGACTCGACCCGCAGTAAAGTCTAGCTTGCTAGCAACCAATAACAGGCCCTTGCGATTTGGCATCACTTGCCCGTCGCGCTCCATCGCGGCCAAGCGCCGTTCGAACAAATTGCGTGCTTCGCCGAGCACACCAAGCTTTGCTGCTAGGCTGTCCGGAGACATTGGCTGGTCTTCTTGACGCAGCATCCCCAGTATCGCTTCGCGAGTGGGTGGAGTGGAATTATTTTTACTTTGATTTGACAAACGAGTTAGTCCGGTTAATATCTGCCGCTCTGCTGACTCAGGCGACTGCGCCAGCACTGCCCAGATGGCGAAATTGGTAGACGCACTAGGTTCAGGTCCTAGCGGTGGCAACACTGTGGAGGTTCAAATCCTCTTCTGGGCACCATAATAAAACAAACCGGCCCTTGGCCGGTTTTTTTATTTTTGCGCCCAGAAAGTAAAGTCCAAATGGACTTTACGCGAGGATTTGAAAGGTTGGGCCTACCAGCCCAACCGGGGCCGAGGAGATGTGCGCAGCACATCGAGGTGGCCGAGTCCTCCGCGCAACGCAGAACCGCCGTTGACCTTTCTCAATGCACAGCCTCTACAATAGACGTGAAACCCTATCCGAACCCTAATTTAATCGGCCCAAAAAAATGCCCACCGCCCTCCTAACCGACTTTGACGCTCCCGACTTCACCCTAGAACGCGATATCTTTAAAGCCGCCGGAATCACCCTAATCGAAGCGCAATGCAAAACCGAAGACGAAGTCATCGCTGCTGCAAAACAATGTAACGCCGATGCGCTACTAATTCAGTACGCTCCAATTTCAGCAAAAGTATTAGCCGCGCTACCCCGCGTAGGCTTGTGTTCGCGCATTGGTGCTGGCTTTGACACCATCAACACTGCCGATTGCCAAGCAGCAGGCGTATGGGTCGCCAATTCGCCTGATTACGGCGTTGGTGAAGTAGCAACCCATGCGTTAGCGCTAGCCCTCGATATTATTCGCGGCACAACGTTTCACACATCCGATATTCGTCAAGGTAAATGGCATTACGAGTCCAACGGCAAACGTCGTCGTGCGCGAGAAATGACTTTGGGCATTGTTGGCCTTGGCCGCATTGGCAAACGCATGGCACAAATTTCGCGCGATATTTTTGGCCAAGTCATCGCCTACGACCCCAACTTAATTGAAGGTGATTTTCCGGTCCATGTGCAGCGCGTTAAAACATTAAAAGAATTGTTTGAACGCGCAGATATTGTTTCGCCGCATTGTCTGTTGAACGAACAAACGAAGGGCATGATAAACGCCGATTGTTTCAATGCAATGAAACCAAACAGTTTTATCGTAAACACTGCGCGCGGCGCGATCATCAATATTTCTGATTTGTTAACTGCGTTGGATAACGGGCAATTGTTTGCGGCTGGTTTGGATGTTTTACCGAACGAACCCGCATTACCTAACGACCCTTTGTGTTTGCATCCAAGAGTCGTGTTGACACCGCATTCGGCGTTTTATTCGGTTGAGTCTGAAATTGAGCTACGCAGCAAAGCGGCTAGAAATATTGTGGATTGGGTCGGTACGGGACGGCCTACTTACCCGGTTATTGTGGGAAATAAGTCTTTGGGGGCTTAACAGGGTCTCAACTTATCAACTTTCTACAGTCCAGTCTTCAATCTGCAAGTTCTTCACCTGCGAAAAGGCTGCATCATTGGTAACTAAGACAGCTTCTATACTTATTGCATGAGCAGCAATTAACAAATCCATGTTGCCAATTGTCTTGCCGATCCGCTCCTGATGCGCCCGCAGCGTTCCGTAGGCTTTAGCTGATTCGCTAGTCCAAGACACTATTTGCATCATGTTTAAAAAAGCATCTACTGACTTCGATAATTGTAGATTATTGCTTATTCGAGCTACCCCAAAACGCAACTCGGCTTCGGTGATTGCTGAGATAAAAACATCTGTAATTGGAAACTTACTTAAGCGATTACGGACGTGAATAGGTTCGTTCTTAATCGCAAAGCTAGCAATGTTAGTGTCCAACAAATAGATCGCCACGCTCTAGTCCTCAAAAAGTGCACGTTTTTGCGCCGGTTCGGAAACGCGGTCTTTCATAAACCGTTTGGGAACAGGCGGGAAGCTGTCTAAGGTCGAAAATAGCTGGGCCCAACTGGTTGCACGCTTTGAAAGAATGACCTCCCCAGTAGCTGAATCACGACGAATAAAAACTTCGGAACCTTCAAACCGGAACTCGGCCGGCAGGCGAACCGCTTGCGAGCGTCCGGTCATAAAAAGCTTCGCTGTTGATGTCATCTGGAGCTCCTTGTGTTTGCTATTGCCGAATTATAAATGATACCTACCAAAATAGCTATCACTACTGACTTCAAACTGAATCACACGTTATTTACCCCAGAGTTGACCCATTACTTGCAAAAAGCTATCGGCGGTCTTTTTCTCACTAGTATCTTCCGAATAAACACAACACCCGCCAACATAAGTTGCTTTAAACGGCCTGCTTGGACTTGAGAAAACCAGCGCATCTAGCAAGTATTCTTTAGGGACTCCAGCTAACGCTGACGAATCTAAATCGACCACGCAAAAATCGGCGCGTTGCCCAATTGCAATTCCGTTTAAGGGCAATTGTGTAGCCGCACTAGCACCGCCTATTGATGCTTGAAACAGTGCAGCGGCTGTGCTACCAACATTTGAAAACCGCGCTGCAATATTGCGCTGCTTTAGATGTAAGCGTTGTGAGTATTCGAGTAGCCGTAACTCGTCACGCCAATCGCGCGTTACGTGCGAATCGGAGCCTATCGACCAGTTACCTTTTAGGGTGAGCCAAGTCGGCAAATCGAAAGTACCATCGCCTAAATTTGCTTCGGTCGTTGGACAAATGACGATTGCGGCATCACGTTGCTTTAAACCGGTTAATTCATCCTTTGTTGTGTGGGTTGCGTGAACTAAATTCCAACGCGCATCAATTTCAATATTGTCTAACAGCCACTCGATAGGTCTGCGGCCATGCTGTGCTAAGCAATCATCAACTTCTTTGGTTTGTTCGGCAATGTGAATGTGAACCGAAAGCGCTTGTTTGTTTGCAAATGTTGCCATTTCTTTAACAGCATGTTCGTCTACAGCCCGTAGCGAGTGCAATGCAACGCCCGCGTTAACGTCAGTGTATTTAGTTTCACTGTTCAGTTGTTGATTAGAACCAAGAGCGTTAATTGATTCCGCTAGGCGAATAATTTCGTCAGGGGTTGACGCAAACCTCCTTTGATCATCGCGCAGCCCTGTTTGCGCAAACCCACTGCGCATATACAGCGTTGGTAAAAAAGTGAGCCCAATACCAGCTGTATTTGCAGCGCGTACTAGGGCCATAGCGAACGCTAGTGGATCAGCATAGGCGCGCCCTTGTTCATCGCGATGTAAATAATTAAATTCGCACACGTGGGTGTAACCACCAGCCAAAAGTTCGCGATAGAGCTGTGTAGCAATTGCCTCCAATTGTTCAGGGCTAATTTGTACTGCAACCGAATACATGCGTTGCCGCCAGCTCCAAAAATCGTCATGACCCGATTCACTGCGTTCGGTTAAGCCAGCAATTGCTCTTTGAAAAGCGTGGCTATGTGTATTGGTTAAGCCAGGCACAATCGCGCCGCAAATTTTAGTCAATCCAACTTGATTTTTTTGTAGCGACCCGTCAGATAAATTAGTACTAGATAGATAGCGCTGAGCGGCATCACCTTCCCTAACCCCCGCCTCAATGTGTTTCCAATTGCCTACAGCATCCACCTCAAGCAATACGTTGTCTTGCCATTGCCCATTGACCCATGCGCGTTCTGCCCAAAAAGCCTTCATTGCACACCGCCATACAGCGCTTGGGACGCAGCCAAAGCACTCGATAGCATTTTAAGTAAAACTGGCTTCAACAGATTTGCTTTCGCTTTATCGTAACTAAATGGCGCAATTTCTTGCATGTATAACGATTGGCATTTTTCTAGTTGTATCGCATGGATATTCTGTTTGGGGTCGCCATATTGCCGAGTAATGTAGCCACCTTTAAAACGCCCATTAACAATGCTGCTTGCAAACGGATTTAACGCTTCGCTGTCTTTGGCCGAGGCGCTCACAGCCTGGGTTATTGATTCATGCGCCGAGGCCCCATTTGCCGTACCAATATTTAAATCTGGCAACTTTCCTTCAAACAACCAAGGGATCTCGCTACGAATACTATGGGCATCCCATAACAAAGCATAACCATGTTTATTTTGCAGGCGGGTTAATTCACTACGCAATTGATCGTGATATGGCTGCCAATACAATTGCCGTCTGCGAACACGCTCTGTCGAATTTGGTTCGCAGCCGTCCCGATACAATAAATCACCGGTAAAAAAACGGGTTGGACACAGCTCGGTGTTGGAGGCACCGGGATACATTGGTTCGTCGTTAGGAGGCCGGTTCAAATCAATGACATATCGCGAAATAGTTGGCATTAAGATGCTCGCGTTTAAACTATTATTTAAACCACTGTTTAAAGCACTATTAAGATCGTTATCAACGTCGCGCCCTGCAAAATCGTAAAGCGCTTGCAAATGCCAATCGGTATCTTCAACAGCCAAAGCCCGTTCGCAAAAATGTCCCTTTAAGTCTTCAGGAATTTCGGTACCAATATGCGGCATACTAATTAACAGTGGTAAGTTGCCTTGTATAAACTTAAACATGATCACTTGCCTGACGCACCAGCACACCATTTTTTACGACACTGTGCAATGGGTTTGCCCCTAAGGCATACACTAACTGCGCCGGTTGTTGTAGGTTCCAAATCGCAAAATCAGCTTTTTTGCCGATTGCTAAAACACCGCGATCATTTAGCCCCAAAGCCATCGCAGCGTTGCGGGTAACTCCAACAACCGCTTCCTCTGGCGTTAACCGAAATAAAGTGCTGGCCATGTTTAAAACCAACAAAACCGACGTGCATGGCGAACTTCCCGGATTGCAATCGGTTGATATAGCGATAGGCACTTTTGCTAAACGTAGCGCCTCTATCGGGGGCAACTTGGTTTCGCGTAAGTAGTAGAACGCAGCGGGTAACAAAACCGCTACGGTTCCGCTTTTTTGCATTGCACTTATTCCGGCATCGCTTAACCATTCGAGATGATCGCAGCTAAGGGCGTTAAACTCACAAGCAAGCTCGGTTCCGGCGCTATCGCTTAGTTGCTCGGCATGCAGCTTCACTGGCAACCCGAGCGCTTTTGCGTTTTCAAATACCCGCCGCACTTGCGCTGACGTAAACCCAATACGCTCACAAAAGGCGTCAACACTATCAACCAAACCGTTTCTATTTAGTTCAATTAGCATATCGATAACGGCTGTAACATAGTCATCAGCTCGCCCACCATATTCGGGTGGAATCGCATGTGCCCCTAAAAACGTGGTCATTACATCAACCGGAAATTCGCGCCCAAGTTCGCGCGCAGCAACCAGCGTTTTTTGTTCGTGTTCTAACGCCAAGCCGTAACCCGATTTGATTTCGACGGTAGTGACACCTTCGGATAGTAGTGCTTTTAAGCGAACCGCACTTTGCGCCTTTAAGGTTTCTGGCGTTGCCTCGCGCGTAGCCCGTACTGTCGAATTAATTCCGCCACCAGCTCGAGAAATTTCCTCGTAGCTTGCACCGTTTAAGCGAGCCTCGAATTCGGCCGCACGATCACCGGCGTAAACTAAATGGGTATGGCAATCGATAAAGCCAGGGGTTATTAGTCGACCGGCGCAGTCAATGGCCGCGTTAATTGCAGCGTCTTTGTTTAAATCGCCCCATTGCTGGGGCATATCTTGCTGCGCGCCAAGCCAAACAATTGTGCCGTTGCTTGCAACAATCGCCGCATCAGCAATAAGGCCATAAGCTTGGCTAAGATTACTATCCATTGTGGCTAGTGTGCAGTTCTTCCAAACGGTGAAACTCATAGCAACACCTCCATTACAAGCGCATTTTCCGAAGTAACATGCAGCGGATTCGCGTTACTACAAACCGCCCAAAACAATTGACTAGGTTGACCCGCTTCTTGCGAAAAAACTGCTAACAATCGGGTCGCGCCAGAAGCTTTAAATAAGGGAGAGCATTGCAACATAAGCTCACCTTGAACCCGTTCTAGTCGGGCATTACTTTGGGTTGTCATTAAATTAAAGTCAGTCGTCGGCCCATCAATTAAATTGCAATAGGTTTGATCGGCACCATTAAATTGAAGCGGTGGTGATTCGGTCGACAGCTCCACAAATTGTGTGGCTAACTTAGCATTGGCACTAACACCGGTTGGTTCAGAAACTTCGGGCGAAATCTCAAGCTGCACGCCCGCCCCCGACAACACAGCAAACCATCGAGTAACCCCTTCAAAGACTGAAAAAGGTCCATCTTGCTCAATATGCGCGACTGATATCCTCACGGTCCAATTAGTGGCATTGGGATAAGCTAACAATTCGCGCGTAACACCGCCTCCGTTTCTCCACGGCACTGCGGGCGCCTCAGCCAGCTGTATTGTTGACCAAACAATTGCCGAAGTCGCGTCCAATAAAACTGGAAGGCTATTCGTGACGTTGTTAGGTTTCTTGTTAAATTGATTCACAGTTAATTTCAATTTGAGTCACGGCTGAATCGCTCCATCAAAACAGTAACGACTACCTGGATAAACCAAGCGCGCAATGCTAGCTACATTTGCGCCACTAAGTGTATGACGCGTCATTACTAAACATGGTTCTTGTTGTCCAATATTTAAAGCTTGAGCTTCTTGAGTCGACGGCAATACCGCCTCAATGGAATAATGCGCTTCGGTCAATGGCGCATGTTGCAACAAGTAATGCGTGGGCGTAATGCTTGAAAAATCATTGTCTAAATAACCGGGCGCAGCCACTGGATTTACGTAGCGATCTTCAAATTGTAAGGGCACACCGTTTTCGCTGTGCACCACAAGCGTGTGAAATACAAACGAATTGGTACGCACTCCTAACACCTTGGCTAACCCCAGTGGTGCACGTTCACGTGCTTTGTGCAATAAAGTGGATGCATACAAATGCCCACGTTCACGAATTTGTTCGTGGATGTCGCGAATTTCCAATCGGGCCGACACCCGATTTAAGTTCGCCACTACAGTACCCGAACCACGTACCCTAACAATTAAACCTTGCGTAGCTAACTCACGCAACGCTCGGTTAACCGTCATACGGCTAAGTGCAAACTGTTTAACTAATTCGGTTTCGCTTGGCACGCGATGACCAGGCCGCCATTGCCCATTGCGAATATGGGCTTGGATAAAAGTTTTTACCTGCTCGTAGCCCGGCAAAATAGTTGCTTCGGTCATTATTTCCAAGCGTTAGTTTTGCCTAATAGTAATTGACTCTAGTTGTCTATACAACTACGATAGCAGCGAATTGTCCTAACGCACGAGAGATTGAAATGTCGAACTTGGCCCAAAATCCATTAAACGAAAGCCGCGCACGCGCGGTCGCCTCCCCCACTGGTACGACATTAAGCTGTGCGAACTGGCAAATCGAAGCGGCCTATCGCATGATTCAAAACAACTTAGATCCGGCTGTTGCCGAAAACCCTAACGAATTAGTTGTCTATGGAGGCATTGGCAAAGCCGCCCGAAATTGGCCCGCCTTCGAAGGTATTTTGAAATCGTTGCGCGAGCTAAAGCCCGACGAAACTTTAATGGTGCAATCGGGCAAACCCGTTGGCGTATTTCGCACCCACGAAGGCGCGCCGCGCGTTTTAATTGCCAATTCAAACCTTGTCCCAAAATGGGCCACTTGGGAACACTTTCACGAACTCGATCGCGCTGGCCTAATGATGTACGGGCAAATGACGGCGGGCAGCTGGATTTATATTGGCACCCAAGGCATCGTACAAGGCACCTACGAAACTTTTGTAGAAGCCGGTCGCCAACACTTTAACGGCGATTGGGGCGGACGCTGGATTCTTACTGCTGGTCTCGGTGGCATGGGCGGCGCACAACCTTTGGCCGCCACTTTTGCGGGCGCGTGCTCGCTCAATATCGAATGCCAACAGTCCCATATCGAATTTCGTTTACGCACAAGATACCTTGATAAACAAGCCGCTAATTTAGATGAAGCGCTTGAAATGATTGCGCATCACACAGCAAAACGAGCAGCTATTTCTATCGGTCTTTGTGGAAACGCCGCCGAGCTATTACCCGAATTAGTGCGCCGCGCAAAAGTCGGTGGTATCCGTCCCGACTTTGTAACCGACCAAACCTCGGCTCACGATATTATTAACGGTTATCTGCCAGCAGGTTGGGATGTTGCGCGCTGGTATGCAGCCCAAAAAGATGTCACTAAACACGACGAATTAAAACAAGCTGCAGGAGAGTCTTGTGTGCAACACGTACAGGCCCTACTCGACTTTAAAGAGATGGGCATTCCCGCAGTTGATTACGGCAACAACATTCGCCAAGTTGCGCTTGATTACGGTTTAAAAAACGCCTTCGATTTTCCAGGTTTTGTGCCTGCGTATATTCGGCCCCTGTTTTGCCGAGGTATTGGCCCATTCCGCTGGGTAGCCTTATCGGGAGACCCCGAAGATATTCGTAAAACCGATGCAAAAATGAAAGAGTTGTTTCCAAACAATAAACCACTGCATCGTTGGCTCGATATGGCCTCGGAGCGGATTGCGTTTCAAGGTCTACCCGCACGCATCTGCTGGATCGGATTAGGCGAGCGCCACATTGCCGGTTTAGCATTCAACGAAATGGTACGCACCGGCGAACTAAAAGCGCCCATCGTTATTGGACGCGATCATTTAGATAGTGGCTCGGTGGCTTCGCCGAATCGCGAAACCGAATCGATGCTTGACGGCAGTGATGCGGTCAGTGATTGGCCGTTACTTAATGCGTTGCTGAACACAGCCAGCGGTGCAACTTGGGTTAGCCTACATCATGGCGGCGGCGTTGGTATGGGGTATTCGCAGCATTCGGGTGTTGTTATTGTTTGTGATGGCACCTCCGAGGCTGCAAAACGGGTTGAACGCGTTTTGTTTAATGACCCTGCTACTGGCGTTATGCGCCATGCCGATGCGGGTTACGAAACAGCCAAAGCATGTGCAGTAGAAAACAAACTTAATTTGCCGATGCTTTAACGCGATGCCTACTATTATTATCGAACCCGGTCAGCTAACACTTGCGCAAATTCGCCAAGTGTTGGACGGCACTGCAAACACAATTGCATTTACCGCAAACTGTTATGCAGGCATTAGTGCCAGTGCAAAAATAGTGCATGCGGCAGCGCAATCCGATCAAGCAGTCTACGGCGTTAACACCGGCTTTGGAAAACTAGCTTCCACACGTATTGCTAAAGACGCCCTAGCAGCGCTGCAATTACGCCTTTTACGCTCACACGCCGTTGGGGTTGGCCAGCCCTTAAGCGCCGCTATCGTTCGATTAATTTTAGTGCTTAAAGCAGCTAGCCTTGCGCGCGGATATTCGGGCGTGCGGGTTGCGGTAGTCGATGGATTAATCGCGCTGTATAACGCCGATATCATTCCAATTATTCCCGCACAAGGTTCAGTCGGTGCGTCAGGTGATTTAGCACCTTTAGCGCATCTTTGCTTACCCTTAGTTGGCGAAGGTGAAGTGACTTTTAAGGGCGAACGAATGCCCGCCGCGCGTGCTTTAAGTGCCGCCAATATTAAACCCCTAGCCCTAGAAGCAAAAGAAGGTTTAGCTTTAATCAACGGCACGCAAGTTTCTACGGCATTAGCATTATTTGCGGTTGTTGCTACCGATCGATTAATCGAAACAACGGTTATCGCCGGCGCACTAACCTTAGATGCCGCCCGTGGTAGCGATGGCCCGTTCGATCCGCGCATCCATGCTGTACGCGGCCAGCCGGGGCAAATTGATTGTGCAGCAGCCTATCGCGCTTTGTTAATAGGTAGTGAAATTCGTGCATCCCATTTAATTGGTGATGACCGCGTACAAGACCCCTATTGCCTGCGTTGCCAACCCCAAGTCATGGGCGCTTGCCTAGACCAAGTACGCTATGCAAACCAAGTTTTAATTCGCGAAGCAAATGCTGTTACTGACAACCCGTTGGTATTTGCGGGCAATAGCGAGCATAAATCAGCCCCACACTTGTGCTTAGTTTCTGGCGGTAATTTTCATGCCGAACCGGTTGCTCTAGCTGCCGATGCCTTGGCCGTTGCAATAGCCGAAATTGGCGCAATTGCCGAGCGTCGCATTGCAATGTTGGTCGATACTGCGGTCTCGGGTCTGCCGCCCTTTTTAACCTACGATGCGGGCCTAAATTCGGGCTTTATGATTGTTCATGTTACGGCCGCTGCATTGGCCTCCGAAAACAAATCGCTAGCGCATCCCGCCAGCGTTGATAGCCTACCAACTTCTGCAAACCAAGAAGACCATGTCAGCATGGCAACGTTTGCGGCACGTCGCTTAGCCACGATGCTAGAAAATACGGGCCGTATTGTTGCCATCGAATTAATGGCAGCGGCCCAAGGTATCGAGTTTTTGCGCCCTTTAAAAAGCGCGCCAGCACTTGAACGGGTGATGGGGCTAATTCGCTCCGTTTCATTACCGATGCAAGAAGACCGCAGTTTAGCCAATGAAATTGAAGCGGTGTATCAATTACTTGCCCGTGGCGAGATCGGCGACGCAATCGAAGTGATTATTCCGGAGTTACAGGCCCTGCGCTTGCAATAGGCAGTGGCGAATGCTTTACCATGGTGGCCATCACAGTTCTTGTTTCAAACCATTGTTTGTTTTAAATCATCTATAAAGGAATACGTCATGAAAAAAAGTTTAGCGTTGTCCGTAGCTGTTCTGTGCGGAGCATTTCAATTAAGTGCTCAAGCCCAAGAAACCAAAGTCACCCTCGCGATTTCGGGTTGGACCGGTTTTGCACCACTGACATTAGCCAAAGAAGCCGGTATTTTTAAAAAGCACGGACTTGACGTAACGATTAAAAAAATTCCGCAAAAAGATCGCCATTTAGCAATTGCCTCGGGTGACGTGCAATGCGCCGCGACCACCGTAGAAACTTGGATTGCTTGGAACGCGAACGGTGTGCCAACCACCCAAATTTTTCAATTGGATAAAAGCTTCGGTGCTGACGGCATGGTCGTCAAAAATAACATCACTAAAATTAGCGATTTGAAAGGCAAGACTATTGCCGCTAGCGCACCAGGAACCGCACCGTATTTCACGATGGTTTGGATGCTTAAGAAAAATGGTCTCTCACCCAAAGACGTTAAAATCGTTAGCCTAGAGCCACAAGCGGCTGCCAATGCAATGTTAGCTGGCAACGCCGATATTGATGCAGCTTTAACTTACGAGCCCTTCCTTAGTGCTGTGCGCTCGAAACCCGAAGCCGCCAAAATTTTGGCGACCACGCTCGACTACCCGATGATCATGGATACGTTTGGTTGCACACCAAAGTTCTTGGCTGAAAACCCAAAAGCCGCAAAAGCGTTAGCGGATGGTTACTTTGATGCGCTAGATATGATCAAAAAAGATCCAAAAGCCAGCTTTACCATCATGGGTGCCGATGTAAAGCAAACAGCCGAACAATTTGAGAACAGCCAAAAGTATTTACGCTGGCAAGATCGTGCTGCTAACGACAAATTTTTTGCCGGTGAGCACGCGCAGTTTAGTAAAGAAGCCGCAGATTTATTGTTAGAGGCTGGCATTATTCGCGCGATTCCAGATTTATCTAAGTTGGCCGACACCCGCTTTTTGAAATAGGCTCCATGCGTCCGATGCATCCTGTAAGCCCCAAAGCACGCGTAGTGCTTGGGGTGGCTTTTTTTGTACTGTTCTTTTTTGTTTGGGGCGTAGCCACCTTTGGTGGTTTCGTCTCCAAAACATTTTTAGCCGACCCACTAACAATGGTGAAGTCGGGCTACGACTTGCTAATGAACCACGGCTTCATTAAAGACATTGGCATGACGGTCTGGCGCGTCTTTGGAGGGTTTGTGATCGCCGCTGCGCTTGCACTACCCCTCGGCGTAGCAATGGGCGCCTATAAGCCCATTGAAGCGTTTTTTGAACCCTTTGTATCATTTGCCCGCTACTTACCCGCGAGTGCCTTTATCCCATTATTAATTTTATGGGCTGGTATTGGCGAAGCACAAAAATTATCTGTAATTTTTATTGGAAGTTTTTTCAATTTAGTCTTGATGATCGCGGTGGCCGTCGGTAACGCCAGGCGCGATTTAATTGAAGCGGCCTACACTTTAGGCGCTAACAATAAGTCTCTGGTCACACGTGTACTAATTCCCGGCGCAGCCCCCGAAATCGCAGAAATATTACGCATGGTCTTAGGCTGGGCATGGACCTACGTTATTGTTGCCGAACTAATTGGCGCTTCAAGCGGCATTGGCCACATGATTACCGACTCGCAGGCCTTGATGGCAACCGATCAAATTATTTTTGGCATTATTGTGATTGGCTTAATTGGATTGCTTAGTGATCTGTTTTTTAAACGCCTCAATCGGCAATTGTTTCCTTGGGCCAATTTAGGGCGCTAAGCGCGAACAGACTATGAACAGCATTCTATCTATCCAAGGAATTAAAAAAAAATTTGGCGAATCCGATAAAGGCACGCTAGCTTTACAAGCAACCGACCTCGAAGTAGCTGAAAACGATTTCATTACCATTTTGGGGCCCTCCGGTTGCGGTAAGAGCACCATGTTGCGCATTGTGGCTGGCCTAGAAACACAAACCGCGGGCCAAGTATTATTAGACGGCAAAAAACTCGTCGGACCCGGCCCCGATCGCGGTATGGTATTTCAAAGTTACACCCTATTTCCGTGGTTAACGATTCGTGAAAACATTTGTTTTGGTTTGCGTGAAAAAGGGTTGCCGCAAGCAGAGCAAAATGAAATATCTAAACACTTTATTGCAAGAGTTGGCCTAATTGGTTTTGAAGATCATTTCCCAAAACAATTATCGGGCGGTATGCAGCAACGCACCGCCATTGCAAGGGCGTTAGCAAACAACCCCCGTATTTTGTTAATGGACGAGCCCTTTGGTGCCCTAGACCATCAAACCCGCGAGTTAATGCAAGAGCTGTTACTGGGCATTTGGGAAGCGGAGAAAAAAACTATTCTGTTTGTCACCCACGATATTGATGAAGCCATTTTTATGGCCAATCGTGTTGTAGTCATGAGCCGACGACCTGGAAAGATTAAAAGCGATGTGCCCGTACATTTAGCCCATCCGAGGCACTATTCGATTAAAACTTCACCTGAATTTAGTCAACTAAAATCGATGTTGACCGAACAAGTGCGCGAAGAGGTTATTGCGTCTCAAAACGCTTAAAGGGTAGCTCAATATTGGGATTTGTAGCCGTGTTAGTACCTGAAGGCTAGTTTGAACGAAGTTTGACGGAAACTATATGTTGATATATATTTACATACATCTAGCTTTAAAACCATAAGGAAACAAAGATGAGTTCAATGGTACTTACTCAAGTTTACCTAGAAGCCTCGCAAAAAAAAGCCTTAGCAAATCAAGCTAAAAAAACCGGGCGCAAAGTATCAGAAATCATGCGTGACGCCGTAGATGCTGCAATCGCTGGCGTTACCTTAGAGGAAATTCAAACCCTCGACATGGGTACTCAGCGTGCCCAAACCGATATCAGTGCCATGTTGGTTGACCTCAAAGAAAACACCAGCGAACACACTTCGTTTATGCGCGAAATAGCGAAAATGCAAAAAGCAGCCGCTAAGGAATTTGTGTGAGCGTATTAACTGACGTGATGGACCGGCTGACCGATATTTCATCGTTGCGCAGCCAAGTCACCGAGTTAATTCAGCAGCAGAGAGAAATGCGTGGAATCATGTTGAGTCAACAGCGCGAACTTGCAGAGGTTCGGGGGCAATTAAAAGCATTAATACAAATGCAAGGCGCCGCGTCGCGCAAATAATTAAAGATAGCCGTATTTCACGCAGCCGCATTCGCAGTCAAACTATTTGGGTTGAAGTATTGAGTTGTTGGTTGGTCTTTTTACACCTGACGCTTTAGAACTCCATCTGACCGTGCGCTGGCGCTCTTGGCGGCGGTTGCGCCTCTAAACCCAAAGATTCGGTATCTTCGCGATCGCTTGGTGCTGCAGAATCGCCGCAATGATTCTCAATTCGTCGACAATGCGTCAAGGCTTCTGTTTACGCGTTCTTATAAAGCCTGAGTAATTCACTTATTTTTTCTTCAGCATCCTCATCTGTTACTAACGCTTGCCGGACGCAAGTGTCGATATGCTTTTCGAGTATCAAAGCCTCAAGGGACTTTAGCGCGGCGCGAATTGCTGCGGTCTGCGTAAGAATGTCGACACAGTAACGCTGCTCTTCAATCATTCGGACCACACCGTCTAGCTGACCTTTGATCCGGGCGACTCGGTTTAACTGCTTGCTATGGTCTGGAAACTGTGTTGGTTCGCTCATGTCGTTGTGTTAAAAAAGGGCAGGACAAAGGCAAATAAAACACCAATAAAAAAAAGGCCGACGCTGAAAATATAAACTCTGCGTGAAATTAACCTTGATTGCATGCATTGCTTGGCCAGCGTTGGGTCGATCGGGCAAGGGGCTGATCTGTTTTGCCATTGCAACCAGCCCGATAAGAAAAGCATCGCTGCAGAAAAACTAAAGGTTTCCTCCTTGTGGTTTGACAGCCAAACTAACGCGGGGAAAGTGGTCACCAGTCCCGCCAACGCAGCGCCCGCACCAATTGCGACCAGCAGTGCCGGTAAAGCACAGCAAAGCAGTGTTGACCCGCTGGCGAACAAAGATACGTAGCCACTTAGCAAAGTAGCCAATGAAGTGTGGGGTACTAACTTTGACATTATTTCTTATTATTGGCTTTGACCGCAGCCTTGATAGTAGAAACCGATTCGCTAACGTAGCCGACCTTAGACACCGCATAACCTGACTCTTGAATATCTGCCTTAAAACTTTCCAAACTAAACGTTGTTCCCTCTTTTAGTTCGACGGCAACGACCCGGTTTTTAAGGTTAACGTAGACGTCTTTTGTCGCTGCGTTTTTGCGCAACTTAGCATCAATGCCTTGTGCACAAAACGCGCACACCATACCGTTAACTTCGGCTTTGATTGATGTGGGCTCTGCAAATCCCATTGATGAGAAGCCAAGAAGAAAAACGCAAACAGCTATTTTAAAAATTTGTATGTTATTCATGATTGATTTCCTAAAAGTGGATAACCTTCATCAGGCCAAAGCGCGGTTTTCCTTGAAGATTAGCCCCCAGTTCGATGTAAAGCGAATTGCTGATAACGCGCAAAAAGGGGGTGACTTCGGGTTTTACATACATACCGGGCATGTGTTTGACTTCGACCACGAACCACGGTTGCCATTCATCGTATTCAGCCTCGAAAAAGCTAAATCCCACTTGTGCCTTAAAGGTATCGTATTGCGGGCCGCCGCGAATTCGTAGCGTACTAGCAAACGCCAGCGCATAGAGGCGGGTCGTTTCCCAATCGGCTTGAATACTGGGCATTACGCCGGACTTAGTCCCAACAAAATTCAGCGAATCGGTCACCGTTCCGACATCGATCCCGAACCAAATATTAGCTTGCGATCCTGGCGTATTCCAGCGCTTCAAAAGGCGTGTGTAAGACACGCCAGTATGTTCAACCCGCATCCCGGGCACCTTGCCATCACCTTTCCACAAATGGTAGCCAACGCCTAACGCATCTGAAGGTGTGAACGAATAATTTACCATCCAGTCTTTGGTGCTGGAAGATGATTCACCCATCACCATAGCGGCATCTTTGAAGCCCATGGGAGGCCCAGCGTAGGTGGAGCTGGCCCAAAGAGCACATAGGCCTACGGCAAACCGTTTTAGATATTGTTTCATATGAGGAGTATATACCCTAGGAGGGTATATTTGCTAGTAGCGCTATCGGAACTACGGCCAGCTCGATTATTGCGCTACTGCGCCTGACCGCCTTTTGCGGGCCAGCGGCAGTGCGTACGGGAGAGGTGTTGCCCGACCGAGCGCTCGACGCAGATAGGGCCAGTTTTCAAAAGGAAGTTGCCTTTTCAGGCGCTATTTGTAGCGCAAACGGCATTGTGAATCGACGTAAGGGTAGTCAAATTCAGAGCCTAATGCCTGCCGCCAACCGACTACTTGCCCCCAGTTTTTTCAAAAGCTTCGTTCATCGCTTTATAAATCACGTTCCGGTCTTGCGGCTTACCGTCAAATCCGCCGACTTTAATCCCGTTGTGAAATACGATCTGAGAAGGTATTGCAGTGATAGAAAAAGAATTACCAAATTGCGGTGTGTTGCGCCATGGTTTTCCCCACTGAACCCGTGCAAAAATTACTTTTTGTCGGTCCTATATTTTGCGGCACTGTTAAACGTATAAGCTGCGGAAATGCAAAAACCGCTAATCAGTGCTAATGCAAGCAAGGGCGACAAAAAAAGCTTTTAGCTAATTTCATCACTTTGGAAAGCTCATCTTTTCTGTGTATTCGAGGATAAATCCATCAACATCCTTCGGTTCTTTGAATCTACCCTTACCGTTGATAATTATTTTAATTAGGTATCTTTTGCTGTGTAACGCAGTAAATACATACGCATCGTTGTTGTCGCTTGGCATGGAAATACGTGCCATGTCTTTGTCAAAATTTTTGTTATTACTTTGGTGTAGACGCATCATTGGCGACAACATGCGTTCATCAAAAATCGAGAGTACACCTTTCAACAGCGATTGGTTTATCTTTGATTGATATTCGGGACCTTCTAAATCCAAGATTGCCATCGTAAAATTTAAATTCTCGCCCAAAACTTTACCCGACGAGTCCATACTTCGCGTATGCCCTGATTTGCAGTATTGAACGCTCAAATCGGATTTCGATGTTCCGCCGTTGTAAAGACAACTGGGACCAGCCTCCCATAATTGCCCTTTATATTCTGTAATTTTTGGAAAAATTGCATACAGATGTACGCTGCATTGGGTTTTATTGACATCTGGAATTTGACGCGTATGTGCGGGATCGCAAAAGCCAGCGCGTGCGTATGTAGCGGTACTCATTGCGACGACTATTAAGCATCGTAATAGCGCTTTTACCATTTCATCTAACCCCTGATCTTAATTGTTTTGTTGGCAACTGATTATTCAGACCGCATTTGCGCCCGCGATATCGTTTAGCGCCTTACCGGCTATTTCTCTTTCCCGTAGCCCCGCAGCGCCGAGTATAGGCGTTTTAAAAGCCCTCTCTTTGCCGCTGCAAACGTTTTACTTAACGAAAAGAGCGTCTGACTTGATTGCATGACTGCTAGTCTGAGCGATTACGTCAGTAAAACGGCTTTGCGAGCCCAAAAGTACCGCTAAAAATCCGAATCGATAGACCCCAATTCGTATTTCACGCAGCCGTATTTGCATATAAACAAACTAGGCTTAAATTTGACTAACTCTTTGGAGCCAACCGTCGTAGCCGTCTTCGCACAGCTGGGCGGTTAGCTCTGGGTTAAGTTCGAGCAATTGATTCAGTTCGAGCTTTAAGTCTCGTACGTTGGTTGGGCAAATAGCGTTTTGATGATATTGCAAACTCCAGCGCAAATACAAAACCAAAGTAATGCCCATCTGGCGCTTGCTTCCTGCTGAACGCGCACGTTTCAATGCTCCGTCCCAAAAGCCTTGTTTATCGGGAGAGTTGGCGTCCTCTAATAAACCCGAACGATGAGCGAATTGCTTTTGCGCTTGAAAGATTTGATCACGATTATCTAAGTAGAACTCGGCAAAATAGATGAGATCCCAAGAATCGTCATGACCACTATCTAGTTTGTCTGCGCAAGCCAGCGCCAACGAGTACCAACCCAACGCTTCTTGAATCGAAACCACTTGGTGCAAGTACATTTTTTGCAAGTGGTAACAAAGGTTATCGATGTACGCGTGTACCCGATCCCACGATTGCAAGCTCAAGGCGAAATACAACGCACTTTGAAAATGCTTTATCGCCAATTCGTGCTGTTTAAGTGCTAACTGCCTGTCACCAGCTTCGAAAGCTTCTAACGCTGCGCGGCGCGAACATAGGGCATTTAGGTTGTGCCACTCGGCATGAGTCATCGGGCAAGGCGCAACAATGATTGGCGGTTGAGCCAATAGTGCTTGAGCACTACGCCAGCGAGTAGCCGGGTCGCGCTCGTATTCGATTCGAGCCAGAATCATTTGAGTCTGAGTCGCCAAGCGCGTATCTTTGGATTGCGCTGCGCTTTGAAGTAAATTCGCGGCCAACTCGAGCGCACTATCGTATTCGTCCAACCGACGTAAAAAATAAATTCGACGCATTTGCAATAAAGCCTTAGCTTCGAACGTTAATCCGATAATTTGCAAGCTAGGGATCATTTCAAGAGCGGGGCGATGCTCAGCGTAAGCACCGAAACCTTCGAAAGTTAGCCAACCGGCCAATAATTCGCGTAATTGTTCAGAAGATGCGTTGTCGATTAAGACCGGGAACGGCCAGCTGTTCTCCGATTCATCATCCGCGGCAGACACGCTTAATGGATGGATCATTTTTAAACGCCACGGCCCTACTGTTACCTTACGATCTGCATGCTCGAAAGCGATGCCCAGTTCGGGGTGAGCCTGAAAAAAATTGGTCAGTTCGTCAACCAAACGCGCCCATTGTTGCCGACCGTACGCTGACGATAGTAAAGTGCCCGCCGCCGCAAAATGGACATCACTGGCTCGCGTACTTAAACCGTGAATCCCGTTAATTAGTAATCGATGCAAAAAAGAGGCCGTATGGGCGCGGCGAAACTCAACGGTTCGCGTTTGCCACGAAACCGTATTTTTAAGCAGATTTAACTTTAACGCGAACATTCGAACTCGTTGTAACCAGTTGGTCAGATTTTTTGATCCTAACCTATCGAACACGTCTATCGTTCGATAAAGCCGAATTCTTTTAAGTGTTACTTGTGTTACTACTTAGTCAGTGCTCGTTCTGTATAAATGATAACCAGTAGAAATCAATCGAACATTAATGACCAAACTCCCTTTAGGAACCCATCTACGGCTGGTAGATCAAGCGGCCAATAATTCGGCTTATCAAACAGTCGATTTAACCGCCTGCGAACGCTACAGTGAGTTCGAACTAAAAATCGACAACTCAATTGAAAACTGCAATAAGCTAGCGACCGAACTACTTCTGAATAAATCTCTGTTTGAGGTCATAGACAATCGGTTAATGCCGATTGTTACGGCAGAAAAAACGCCTTGGTTAAAGGCAACCGCAAACGTATGGCTCAGGCAGACTCCGACAATTTTATGTATTAACGGCATTGGTATAAAAATTCCGGTGCTCGTGCAACCTAAGCTAGGTCGAATGAACATTCGCCTGCAAACCGCCGATATGATTGCGGCCGACACTTTTGCGGTAGCTTGCAATAGCTTACGAATAACTGCGGCAGAGCAAACAATATTACAACTGCTACTGCGCGGCTCTCCACCCAAGGCGATCGTCAAACTGACAAATCGCACCGAATCAACGGTGCGCTCCCATATTAAAAGTCTTTTGTCGAAAACAGGTAGCACTTGCATGCAAGAGGTCATTATTTTGTTTTTGCGAATGCCCACCTTAGTAAAGTAATCACAAAACAGAATTGTGGACTGTGCGCGAGTTTTCCGCGGTAGTAGTTTTAACTGAGAATTAAAGCTGAAATAAGACCGCTTGGGTACTGCGCCGAAAGTAGCCTTTGGCAGCTAGCGCTTTATTGGCTACAACAAACCGTATTGTCTCGCCATATTTAACGACGATACTATCGGGCCTAAACCGCATGGCATCCGACATCTCGATAGATATTAATAAAAATACAACTACGGAAATAATTTTAGCAACGCTCCGCGGTTGCCGCTGCAAACGTTGTACTTTATCAAACTAGCGTCTGACTTGATTGCATGACTGCTGGTCTGAGTGACTACGTCAGTGAAACGGCTTTGCAAGCTCAAAAGTATCGCTAAAAATCCGCATCAATAGACCCCAATTCGTATTTCATGCAGCTGCATTCGCAGCCAAACTATTTTGGCTGAAGTATTGAGTTGTTGGTTGGCTTTTTACACCTAACGCTTTCGAACGGCATCTGTCCGCGCGTTGGCGCTCGTGGCGGCGATTGCGCATCTAAACCCAAGTGAATCGAGTGTGTTTGACGACCGTGTGATTACAAACAATCGCAATCCTCTGGCAATGACCAGTAAAAAGAAACAAGCAACGCGGAAAACCGACGATTAACGGAAGAACCACCTTTTAGGCCACGCGCATAGGCAGGCGGAGCCACACTAAATATTGCTGCGCCTACGACAATACTTGCCTGCAGCAAGGTTGTTTTTGAGGGCCAAGCTGAGCGCCTGCCTTAGTAGCGGTTCCAGTAAGCAAAATTGAACGTTGCTCTTTTTAACGTCGCCCCACAATCAGCAATCGAAAAGTAGGCAACCGACGCAAAATTTTGTTGACGTACGTGTTGTATATTTCCGAATTAAGCCGCAGTTTTAACTGCATTTTGATTTGGACGGTTCTCCAAATGTAGTATCAAAACTTCGCCCATTTAGTTTCGCTAGGGCAAAGTCATTGCAATCTGCCTTAGTCTACAAATAAACCATTCAATGAAACCGCTACTGCTCATTTGTTGCATCCTCTTTTCGAACCACGCCGCTAGTAGCAACTACGACGACGAGTTCAACACGCTTTGGGAAAGCCTGTGGTCGCAAGGCGGCTCACCTCAAGAGATCGTTCGATGGCCCAGTGGGGTTGTGAAGGTTCGCTATTTTGGCGTGAATTTGAATTTACATCGCCCGTATGTATTTAAAGCCTTGGCCGCGGCTACTGAATATTCTGGCGTGAAGTTCGAAGATATTTCTGATCAAGCAGATGCCGCCCAAGTGGGTCAACTGCATATTGAAGTGGTGGCGAATAACGGTAATGTAGAGCCTAATATGCCTTGTTATGTGCAAACGCAAGCACAGCGCAATTGGGAGCTACAACGTGTGGTTTTGCGAATGCGCGACGACAGTGCTTATCGCTGCATTTTCCATGAAATGATGCACGCGATGGGCGTGAAAGGTCACCCAACGGGTAAAACGGTGCTGGGCTACTTTCAAGGTCGGCGCGATATTTTTTTGCCGCTTGATCAAGTCATGCTGCGCGCTTGGTATACGCCCAAGATAACGGCGGGGATGACACCACTTGAGGCGATTGGTGTGCTTACTGATGTGTTCGCACGTGATGGTGATGTCGACACTGCATTGAAGTTAGCAGCGCGGGAAAAATACCTCGCAAAACAAGTCAACGCGATGCGAGACTTTGCACTGGGTAATGGTGAGCCACCAACAATTGTAATTCGCTCGGGCCGCATATCGATTGCACTCGTGAACGAAGGGCGATTGCGCATTGCATGGTATCTAGGCAGAGCCTATCAATTTGGACACATCGTTACGATTGATCTGAAAGAGGCCCAAACCTGGTATGCAGTGGGCGCCAACAAAGGACACAGCGGGTCACAATTTTTATTGGCTCGTTTGTTCGAAACGCAAAACGACAACCCAACTGCAATTGAAAGCGCTTATTATTGGTACGGCTTAGCAAGTAACCATAGAAACATGTTAGCGCAAGCGGCACAAAACAATCTAAAGACCAAGTTATCAAAAGAGACTCTTGAAAAACTTGATGGGCAGATTTTAGAGTTTCGCGCGAAATTGTAAGATCGACTGAACTAGTCGCCCACTTTTTAGCGCCACAGGTGCGATAGCGCTTGGTAAACGCCGCGTTTACGTACATTGCGCAAGCGACAACAAATAAAAATCAGTCACATGCTTGTAACTGCCATTTTTACGGCACTTGGGAGTGTCTTACTTGAACTAGGCACGACCGAATCTGAAACGCTTACCTACTTCACAACCAATACATTTTGGCCAAAAGTCTTTGGTTGTAGGCGTCGGTTTTATCCTTTCGCTGCTTTAGCGCGCCATTTGTCGGCTCATATTGGATTGATAGAAACATCCCAACACTTTACACCTGACGCTTTAGAACGCCATCTGTCCGCGCTGGTGCTCGTGGCGGCGGTTGCGCAGCTAAATCAAAGTGATTCAGTATCGTCGCGATCGCTTGGCGATGCACAATCGTTGCAATGATTCTCAATTCGTCGCCACAGTGCGGACGATAGGTCAAGTAGCTTGAACAGCTAATACGCCATGGAATCGAATTAGATGCAATCGGGGTCTTGGCACCAACGCTGCTAGCCTTTGCACGCACTCCAACGGCGACATCAAATGATGCGGGGAGCCGTCAAGCCACGGGTTTTTAATTTTAGCTCCACCTGCCCTTTCGCGTTGATCTTGACGCGATCGTTAAACAGCGCTGGGCGGGTAATGTAACTGCATAACCGTGTACGAAGCGCCCGCCCGCCTTGCGTTCTACGAATTGAGTGGTTATCGCTCGTTTGTGTTTGCGAAAGCTTTGCAGCATTTCCCAATGGCATACTTGCTGGGTTCGACAGAGAATATTGGCTATTTGTCATCAATCTAGTGAGAGCCCGGAACGCCCGAAACACCATTGCACGAATGGATTAGTCCGTACTGGCTTGGAAAAGCAAAACTCGTGGTTTTAACTGCCTTGTAAAACAAGTTAGCCTCTGCTAATGTACTACCAACGTGTACGAAAACTTGCGGCGAAAAACCTATCCCTAATTCTTGCTGTCTAATTTTCAGTTAGAAAGCGCATGCTCAAAGTACTAAAACAACTCCTTCAAGAGCTGTTCTTGCCTTTGTTAGTGGCATTGATTTGGACCGCCTACAACATCTACGAGCTACCGCGTAGTCAACTAGACCTCAAGACCATCATCAACTTATTCGGACCAACTTTTTTTCTATCGAGTTGGTTGATTTCTCAGGTTTTTCGGGTTCGCAAACAGCAAAAAGTTGATGGAGGACTTTTTGCAATTGAGAAAAATGTAAAGAAAACCCTTGTTGATTTAGAAGAAAAGACCTCAGACCTTGTTGGTCTCATTTCGGGCGGAGATAGTGCATGCTATCTCTACGGTGCTCCAATAACGGGTAACCTATTTATTCCGCATCTAGGGCACATCGGGAAATATCCAATCCATGACGTTCATGCCACTGTGGCGCAACTTGAGGCGTTGAAAGAACTCAAAACTAATCCGCCTGTTGCAAATTTGCTAGCTTGTTATGCAGGATTCCCTTTAGGTACGGTCTTGCCATTTCAGGCGGTCAGCTCAGGGATCACATTCGATTTAGGTACAGGCGAACGTTGTTCTTTTAACGTTTTTTATGCCGCAAGAAATGGTAGCTTTACGCAGTATCTAAGGTTCCGTCGAGTAAATGGGTCTTGGAGGTATGCAACTAAAGTCATGCGAGGCCAAACTGTTATTCACGAAAATATACACGATAGCTATCCGCGCGACGTAAACGGACAGGTCGAATGGGAATGTCAAAATAAATGCAGCTAATTTTTCTAACTAATGGATGCAGCGGACATTTGACCCCGAACAAAATTTGCTGCCGCAAATTCCGCTCGGCCTCAAACGCCGCGGATCTCAGTCGTTATATTTATTTGCGTCGCATGAACGATTGCAATTAGACTATTATTGATATACTATTGGCGATATGAATGGTAAAGCCGTCATTGCAAAATTAAAGGCCTCCGGTTGGACTCAAGCGCGAGTCAACGGCAGCCACCA